>CAUOXL010000014.1:0-128056 GCA_963508575.1 uncultured Rhodoferax sp. | reverse complement strand
TCGGAACTGAAGACTCGGCGTGTACGTCGAGCGGATGATTTCTTGCTCATGTTGGACTCCTTGCCAGACCCCTTTCGGCCTAGCTTGAGGCCCCCATCATCCACTTATCCCACCTGTCCAGATTGGTCGAGCCACTTCTGTCAGCCCCATTATTGCAATGGTGGGCATCGAGGAAATGGTGCTGAACGGTAAGACGATTGCCGGGATGTCGAACTCCAAATCAGCGCATGTTCAGTCCCTTGTTTGCGGGTCAGATCGGAATCTGAAACTGGCCACGGACGTGAGAGCTCGGATTCAAAGCGCAAGCAAGCGCAGCACTACGCTGGTTGATAGTAAGCCGGGCTTTCAGCACCTTTCCGTTGAAGGTGCCAGAGCAACCATTAATGCAACTGATGCGGTTGTCGGAACGTGCGTGTCTATCTACCAAGCTTGCGCCACGCTTGATGGAACCGACAGTTTGCCCGCGATTCAAACTTGGAAGGACTTTGCTGCCAAGAGGAAATTAAAAGTGCTTATTTTTGTAGGCGAGAAGAATTTCGACAAAGGTGACATAGCAACACAATTTGCAGACCACATCATCAAGGTTGAGAACTGCGAATCTGATGCTGGGTGGGAATCCGCCATGTCACTGGAGTCGAAGGCATTGGTAGACCTTTTGGGCTCAAGCAATGCAGACAAGACGTTTCTACAAGCAAAGGGGCTACGCGATCAATTGAAGTTTTCCATCGAACCCTTTCTAGCCGCAGATGAGTTCAGCCGATCCATATGGAAGTTAGCAGAGTCAGGCATGGCGCAATCAACAATTGCAGAGAAGGTCGGGAAGAACAAATCCACTATCTCCCGAATACTTGAAAAGATGCCAAAGATCGACAAGCGACAGCGCAATGCATCAGAACGGCAGCCTGTTGCAGAAGTTGCATGAAACAAAGGCCAAGCAGTCAATCAACGCAACTAGCGCAACGACTCCCAGTATCGGACGACTCCGAAGACTTCACCCTCTAACGGGATTTATTCCAGACGGTCAATGCTCTTCGTAGGTATCCAACTTGATCGAAAACCCAACTGCAAAGTCGCAGTCGATCAGCCCCTGATCTAAGCGCAAGCACTCTGGCTTGACGATCAGGACCCGGGTGACCTTCGAGTAGGTCAAAACACCCTTTAGCTAAACCAATCGCTGATGTTTTGCATCAGCCTGGGCGGAGCGTTGTCTCAAAGCTTCAACCCAGACCAGATCGAAAGCAATTTATGAATCTCGCATTCTCAGCCCCAGGTACCGTGACCATCTGTGGAGCTTCATTTCTCGGGCCACATAAAGACGGGCAAGAGCGCATGAAGAGCGGCCACATCAAAGTCCTAACTAGCGGGAATCTCTATGAACTCAAACGGGATGATCTCGGCACTCCGTCTGCGATGAAGGTTAGAACAACGCCTGGCTACTCACAGAAAACAAAGGTCACGCACCGCATATTTGGAACTGACCGCTCAACAGGCCAGGAGTTCTTTATGGAGGGAGTGCTCACTTGCTATGTTCCAGATCGCCACAAAAAGGCAGTTAAAGAGCGCGCGATCTACGACCGAGTCTTTGGAGACAACGACGAAGCAGACTTGTGCTGCAACTGTGAGATATGCCGCGAGGTAGAACAAGTCAACCCAAGCCGTGCCAGACAGCTACTTGGTTAAAAGTTCCAACGCCGGTTTGCCTAACGCGCCGAATGACTGCAATACATTGCCTTTGACACTACGTCAAAGCAGTTTTGTGAACGTCGCTCTGTAAATGGTCGTTGGAACCACAAAAGTTCCAACGCCGGCTGCACCCTAGTTACATGAGAAGCAGCTTTATGCAGTTGATGCCATTCCCAATGGTATTGAGCGCATCAACTGACCTATTCAATGGATTTCACTATGAAGCAGACGTCGACGAAACACGCCAATAAGAACACTATACGTAGTGGTAAGACCATTACCAGTAGTAACTTTGATATTGATGATTACCTTAGTGATCTGAATGAACCTGATGAACCAGTAGGCAAGACCAGTAGCTCAAAGTGCGATGGCATCATCAAACCCAAGAGCATCAAGGTCATTGCCCCGACCAGTGCAGGCAAGTCGCTGCATGTGCTGAACCCAGATGGTCAACGCGCTAATAAGGCTGTACGGCTAACTAAAGCGGTGGCAGGTAAAACATCGACCACCACCAAGCAGCAGCTCAAGCCTGATCAGCAGATTATGGGCACCTCCAATCCCCTGCAGATGAATTGCGACAAGATCGAACTCAACGCGTATTTGAGCTCGCATGAACTCGCTGCGGCGGTGCAGCGGGCCTCGGAAATGGTGCGGGATGGGGAACTGGTCAAGAGCACCAGTAAACAACGACACTACCAAAACGTTTTCAAGCTGACTTTTGAAAGCGGGGCCTACGCAATGTTCTTGATGACCCCAAACAAGGCGAACATCAAAGCGCAAATGCAACTGGTGTTCAACCCCAACCCCAGTCACATGAACAAGCAAGATGCTCGGTTGATGAAGAAGACGTTTGAAGAGTTGTTGGGCTTGAACGCGAAGGCCATTGCCAGTGCTATGTTGTTCCACCGCATTGACATCTGCGCCGACTTTGAAAGACTCATTGATGACCTGATCATTGACCTTGATGGCGTAAAAGTTGGAACCCGGTTTGGCTTGACCACAGCGAACGGTGGCACCATCAAGTCCATCTACATGGGTGGCGTCGAGTCACTGCATCACGGAGTAGCCTACGATCAAGTCGCGAGCGACAATTACAAGGTCAATGTGGGTGAAGTAACCAGTCGCCGCCGCTCGCTACGTGAAGACGCAGAGATCGCATTGGATGCCACCGCACAGGGCCTGCGCATTGAGAGCCGCCGTCTGTTCAAGCAGCCTGTTGGTCTTGTAGAGTTGAGCAAGCAAACCGACATATTCGGCGGCTACAAAGTTTGGGAGGTCAAACCGCGTCCAGGCATCCGAATGTCCACCGAGTTCGTCCACTACATAGATTGTGTGCGCCTGCGCGGGTTCAACGGTGCGCGAAGCTGGTCGCTTGCCAATGCCGCTGATAAGCAGGCAACTATCGCGCTGATCGCAGGCCATGAAAAGACCCTACGTCGTATGGTTACTGACTGGTGGCGACCAGATGGCTTCAACGCCAGCTTGCTTGATGTCTTACGGCAGTCACCAGCGTGGCTCTTTTTATCGGTACTTGAGAAGCGTTAACGGCTGGACAAAACGACGTTTTGGCAGCTTTTTGGCTGCAGCCAGTGCAGCACAGTATCCGATGCTAGAAAAGTCGCTCAAACGTCGTTTTAAGTCGATTCTGACCGCCATTGCTGACCAGCAGAGTGAAGTGCTTGTGTCGCTGGACTCATATTCGGTCGGTTAGTGGTGCTCGACACATGCTTGTTTCAAGTGCATGTAACCAGTGTTGCTTTTACAGACACATACAGCACACACCCGATCAACATCCACCAACTGGGCACAAATCCTTAATGTCATCAACACACACCACAGTGTATCCCGTGAGTGTCCCTATTGGGGCGGCAAGATGAAGCGGACTTGGTTAGGCTTCCCTGCTGGCATCAACTCGAAATGGTGAGGGAACTTCTTGAACAGCTTTGTCGAGGTTGCGCTCTTTGCAAGCAATTTTTCGTCATGCAGTACCTTGGCAACATCACCCAATGGTTGCCATTGCCCAGCCTTCAAATTTGGTACGGCCGCTAGGATTCTTGGAACTGTGACGGCATCGCTTGCCGCGCCCGTGTTCTTTTTTGTAGGGACCTTCTTTACCGCCGCTTTTTTCGCCGCTGCCGGTTTCGGGCTTGCAGTCTTAACAACAGGCGGTTTTGTTGCAACCTTTTTTGCGGCGACACGTACTGGTGTCGTTGCCACTGGCTTGGGCTCTGCGGTTCTGGGCCTCTCAACTTGAGTGCCACCCACATAGATCACTTGATCGTAGGCTGGCACAGCATCCTGTGCCATCTTGCTCTGTTCGGTCACGCAAACGACCTTGATACCCCGCTCTCGAAGTCGCACAACCAGCGGCAAAAAATCCAGATCGCCCGAACCGATAACAACCAACTTTGGTCTTGGAGCCATACAGGCTAACTCCATCGCGTCCACGGCCAGCGACATATCGGTGGTGTTCTTAGGGAGGGGCAAGTTGACGAATGGACGTACAGCCCAAATACGCAACGTATCTGCCAACCCTTTCAAATTTTCAGCACTGCCGTAGGCGCGACGAATAGATATTGCGCCTTCAGTCCGCTCAAGCGTCTGGAATGCCTCATCTATCCAAGCAGGTGATGAAAAATTGTCGGCGTCAATCAAGAATGCAATCACTGTCGGTCCCCCCTTTTTACTGACATTAGAACAGCGACGTTAATTTTCATACCCTGTCATAATGAAAAGGGCTTTGGGCAGAAGCCATCCACCCGTCAAAGAAAAGCTGTTGACAGCACTGCCGACATCCACTTCCCACCTCTTCATTTCATGTTCAGGTCCGAGAAGCGGCAGACGGGTGACGTTTTGCGTGGGCCAGGAGAACTGTTATGTCGAGTGAGAACATTCGTCCGTCAACTTTGGACGGCATTAAGCGCCTAGCAAAGTCAATTAAAGCCGAACGTGCAATTCAGCATGCTGAGGCTCTTGATGAAAGTGCTCGATTGGCGGGGTTTGAAAACTTCCGCCATGCGCGCAACAAGTTGCAATTTGACCAGCCCAAAAAACACAAGTTGCGCAACGTCCATCGCGTCTTTCTTACTGTGTACTGGCGCGACAAAAAGACTGACAGCCGAGGACGCGAAACGCTAGAGCTTCACCTCTCCACGCTGTGGAGTGATTTGATCCAGCCAGTCCAATTTCAAAATCACCGGGCGATGGCGAACTTTCGCCGTGAAGGGCCGGATCATCTAACTAAACCAGAACTAGCTGACTCGCAGTCACGTGCAAGGTATTACGCCTGTGCGGCGGCACGCGCTCTACAGTTTATGGATGCGACCAAGCTACGGCCATCAAAAAGCCACAGCCGAGCTTATCCAGGTGGCCGCTCCAGCAATGCCGTGCCTGCTCACGATCATGAAAGTGTTTGGTACGACCCGGAAACGAAGCGGTATCTGTACGTTGACGAGCCCTATGAGGCGGCAGTCGAACGGGCGACGAAAGAGCGGGAGGCTTGGGCAATACGCCATGGTTTCACAATCATGAAGACAACGTGGCCCGGAATGTACTTTCCAGATGGTGGTTCCCGCCTCTTCCTTATTGCGGATTCCCAGAAGGGAATTCCACTGGCACCTGTGGTCGCGGCACTTGAGCGGTTGCCCGCTCCGATAGTTGAGGCAACTTGGAATGGTGAGTCAGCACCCTCCTTGCCGTACTTTGTCAGTCCAGGCACTATTGAGCATGCGAAAGCAATCAAATTGCCACCGCAGAAGCCCCGCAAACCAACAACGGGCAAGCGCGATACCGTTGGCTATATTCAGACTTTTGTTGGTGCACAGAGGCGCCCCAATGGCACGATGCCAGTGGAAATGCATGCCAAGGTAGGTGAACTCCTGAAGTCAGTTCTGGTTGCCAGCTATCACCGCAAGGGTGTCTACAACCGAGTCGACGGCATTCGCAGCGAACTTGATGAATGGACTATGCGTGAATACAACCGCGAAGAGCTACCCAGCGAGGTGTTCTTTGCCCTCTACTATCACGAGTCTCGCAACACCTATGAACGCTCACTTTCAGAAAGTGAGCGACTGAAACATTCCCAGAGCTTGGAGGAGGTAAAGCGTATTCTGGCGGCGCATTACCCGGAAAGTAAACCACTCCGAACCATGTTGAAGAAAGTTGATGGAGCAATCAAGTCAATGCAGACTTGGGGTGCCTAAATGCGTGGTGACAGGTTGTCCAAAATGGATAATCTGTCACCATTTTTTCGGTTGACTCACAACACAAAAATGGAACACATAAACCATCACCCTGCAATTATTCAATCGAACTCTCCGCTCAGAAGAATACCTGCCACATTCAACGTGAGGCAACGTGCTTACTTTGATGGGATCGTCTATTCCATTGAAATTGCAGACATGGCCTACCGACGACTGCGGGAAACGCTTTGGGATATTTCAGAAAAGATTGATGAGGACGATGACATTCATGGCTATATCCAGGCCGTTGCTGACGCTTGGCTGGTTATCGACTCTCTCAATCGTTTGAGAGCACTTTGCATGTCAGCGCCATTGATTTCGGAAAAAGAATACTGTCGAGTCTTTGTCCAGAAGTTGCATCAGGTGAAGGGGATGCGAAATAACGTGCAACACCTAGACGGTCGAATCGACATCATGGTCAGAACGAAGCAGCCGGTATGGGGCTCACTTAGCTGGGCTGTAGTCACTGACAATCCCCCGACAAAAGCGAGACTTCACACATTGGTAGCTGGGTCATTCCGGCCGGGTGAGCATGAGATGGTCGATATCGGTGGGCGCAGTTTTTTTATGCCCTTGGACGCAGTAACTTTAACCGCAGGTGGCGAGTCGTTAGAACTCAGCGAGTTGATGGTTACAACAGCAGATTTCACTGCGCTGGCCGAGGCTGATTTGAGTCAGCTAATTCAGCCAGGTGAGCCGTACACCAGAGACTTGCATCTCATGACCGAGGTTACGTTCAACGATAGCCAAGTGCCATCTGGAAAACTAAAGATTACGTTTTCCTGATTCAGGTTTGCTGCCGCTTCGCATCACAAAGTCCGCAGCACCAAAATTCACAGTAGGCTAGGCGTCTTGTTCGAGAGTGGTCTGACATAAGTCGCAAGGTGCACATCATTGACATGACGAGTGACAGCCCTTATCTGCCAATTTGCAAGGCCAGCAATTGATCCTTCGGTACAAAAGCCAGCCCTAAGCGAGTGTCCACTGAAATCATCAGCGTTTGCCCCTATGCGTGCAGCCGCTCGTTTGACAATCAACGCCACGCTCTGCGGTGATAACGTACCCGGTAACACACGGTCGCTCCGTGACACTGCACGGAACACTGAACCCTCAACAATCTGCGCCAAAGCAAGCCACTCCTGAACTGCGGCCACTGCGCACCTTGAGCCGTTCGCCTTCGGCACAAAAATCGTCTGTCCGCGACCGTCTCGGTCGGTTTTACTTCGACGGATGAGCACATCCATTCCCTCATCCAAAAATTTCAAATCAGTCACCTCAAGCGCGCACGCTTCGCTACGCCTCAACGCTCCACAAAAAGACAGGAGGAGTACCGCTTTATCACGGGCGAACGCCAGCGGCTTTTGCACCTGCTCGCTGACAATGAGCATTGTCAAAAGTGTTTCCTTGATGACGGGGGCAACGCGCCGTGGTCGAACACCGTGTGTGCGCCGGATACCTGCCAAAGCTTGCTTCACGGGCAAAGATTTGACGGCAGAAGGCAGATTTTTACGAATAGCGGCCTTGCCTAGCGACACCATGCGCCTCTCAAGCGTGCCAATTTTGTGGTTCCCGGCGTATTTCGCAAGATATTCAAGGACAGCAGCGGGCGGGCTTTCCGCAAAAACTCCATTGATGGCCAGGTGGCGCATATCGCTCTCAAAGTTCCGGCGCGTGGACTCAGCGGTTGCAGCTTGAATGTAGCCCTGTGCAATGGCCGAGAAATCGTTGGAAGCGGCCTTTGGCGGCTTCTTTGGAGCTTGTCTACTGGAGTGTGACTTGATGGTCTTTGCCATGCTCAAAGCGGCTGCATTTTGATCGGGGATTTTGGACATTTTTTGCCTTTCTGAAGGGTTAAAGAGACGTGCAAAACCATGCTCCAAAGCTATTGCTTTGGAAACGGTAGTGATAGGAATAACCTAAATAGTCAAGCTCACGGCGGATATTCTCTTGAGCGGGATCGAGCGCAGCGAAGTTACCAGCTGTTACCGGATTTTGGTGATTTCGTGCTTTAGTCACGGACCTGCCAAATTCGCTATCAGAACCAGCCTGAATAATGGTCAGTAAAACCCGAGCATCTTTGATGTCGTCATTGGGAAATTTCTTCACATAATCAGCAGCGGACGATATAGTTTGTGCGCCATTGATTACAGATAATCCCTTAAGCTCTAGTCTAGGGCTGGCCGTGGTTCCTTTTTTCTTAATTGAATCTGCAAGCGCAGTAACTCCGTTATTGAGATAAAAAAATGCTTTCTTATTCGTGCGAAGAGTCTCCTGAATCGACTGATTTACATTTGAGCTTTTCGTACCTAAAAAATATCGAATATTGCGTTCGTAAAGAGCTTTGCTTTTATCCTTATGCAGTGCGACTAGATCATGCAACTTAACAATGCCAAAATAGGTCGGTCTTGGTTCTGCCACTAGTTGAAGCTTGGAAAAAGGAATGGTTACATCGACAGTCCCCAATGCCTTTTCGTCAAGCAGCGATTCAGTAATTTGAGCCGATTCAAATTCGATTACTTCTTTGTCAAGTCGCGGTTCTTCGTCAACCACTTCATCATAAAGTGCAATGAAAACTTGTTTGGCATGTTCAGTTATGCAGTCACCTGTATAGCCAACTATCAACCTGATCGCATCACAACTGTTAAACGCGGCTTCAAGTTCAGGTACTCGCTTTTGAACGTTTGAATTGAATTGATTGAAATTCCCCTTCAACAAAGATGCGATTCCGTTACGGAATTTGAGAGCATCATCCTGGTCGAACGCCTTTCTCTTCAATTTGACCTGCACAAAGTAAAGCACCTGATCCACACAAGCAATTGCATCAACTCCGCAATCATCAAAATCGTCGATGACTGAAGCGCATGCCTCGACCACACTAAGGTCGAGATGCTTGTGTAATACATAGCCAGCAAATGCGCGGGAAAGCTGTTTTTTGTCTTGCTCTTCCGGTTTTGCTTTTTTATTCAGCAGCGGCGGGAGTCTAGGCACAAACTCCGCTTTCAATTTGGTCTTCAATATTGCTTCAAAGTTTTCTGCCAGTGATGCCATTAAATAAGCTCCCATTCGCCTGTCAGGACTGTGCTGACTGTTATTTCTTGTTTTAACTGTCGCTCAAGCTCATCAATTAAGCCGTCGCGTTTGCGTTGAATCTCGTCCTGGCGGTCGAATAGCTCACGACGTTTTTTGTCGCGCTGACCTTCAAGATCGCGTTGTTCTTTTTGTGCCCCCAGCTTGTCAGCAAGAGTTGCCGCACCTTTGCTCTTTGTGCGTGCTTCTTTGATGCGGCTGTCGAGCTCTTTGATAGCCCGCTCGAGGCCAACTTTGAGATCATCAGCCCATGCGTCTAGTTTTTCAGATTCTTGCGAAAAAGCGCATAAGTTGCGGGTCTCAAGATCAGCCACGATCAGCGACTTTTGCCTATTCACTTCGTCATCAAGAGGCGTTAGATCAACCATTGGAAAGTCCATGGAAGTTTGTTCGCTCACCGTAGTCGCAGAACTACACGGCAAGTTGAGCAGTCGCTCAGTCACGTCTTGATCGTAGGTTTTTCCATCCGAATCCATTGCTGCCACTAGAAGATGTTCTTCAACCGCACCCAAAGAACGAATTTGCAACGATTGAACTTCAAACCATCCGCTTTTTTGTCGCATGGTTTCGACTACCGAAACCTTCGCACCATATGCGGCGTAGTTGAGAACAATACGTGATGCTTCTAATGGTTGCTTTTTAACGTGCTGAAGTAGGGCTTGTGCAAGCGGATGACCCAGCCGGTAGATGTGTGCATCTTCTGACCTTCGAGGTAACTCATAACGCCCAGAATCAAGTTGCGATTCATCCAAATAAGGCGGAACGGAGTTTAGGACAAAGCTTGTTTCGTCGTCAGCAAAGTCAGCGTGGCTATTCAGAGCACCACGGGTGAATCGCATCAACAGGCGTTCTAGCTTGCCTAGTGAGGCTTTCGCGTCCTGACTGCGAAGTCGCAACCGTTCTTGCACATCCTCGTCGAAATTTTCCAGCAGCGACTTACGCGCCTTGAGCATGGCATCACTGATTTCACCCGCCATATCACGCTGCAATTGCTCAAATGCAGAATGTATAGCTGCGGGTTGTCGACAGGTTTGGTAAATATCTGCAATTCGGCGCTCAAAATCAACACCAGATTCCACTGCACCCAACACTTCATCACTAGCGCCGAACACGCCCTCAAACAGTTTGAACTTCAGATCAAGCAGTTCGTAGACCCGCTTGTCAGCCTCGTTCTCCCGGTTCAGAAAGTTGACCACAACCACGTCGTGCTTTTGACCATAACGGTGACAACGACCAATGCGCTGCTCTATTCGCTGAGGGTTCCAAGGCAAGTCGTAGTTGATGACCATGGAACAGAATTGAAGGTTGATACCCTCAGCGCCTGCTTCAGTGGCGATCATGATAGATCCGTCAGCACCGTTGAACTCGCGGAAATGCTCTACCAACGCGGCTCGGGTATCCGCACTGCGAGAACCCGTAATCCGGTCTGTGCCCGCATGACGTTTTATCCAGTCGGCATAGATGCGCTTGGAAGCATCGTCATTGTTTGTTCCGTTGAACAAAACAACGCCTTGACCGTACGGTGTTTTAGCCAACAAGGTCATCAGATAGTCTTGCGTGCGGCGTGACTCAGTGAAGATGATGGCTTTCTTGGCTGCACCCAACTCATCGAGCTTTGCGAAAGCAACCTTTAGAGCTTGCAGCAGTGCCGTACCCTTTGAGTTTTCGGTAATGGACACAGCCAATAGCCGGAATGACTCTAGGTCAGCAATTTCTTGCTTAATGGCTTGGACTTGCTCTTGGGTACGGGCTTTAACCTCGTCTGCAGGCGACTGTTCAATCTCATCTGCCAATTCGTCCAAGGACTCAAAATCTTCATCAAGTTCTTCAACAAGGGAGTCACCGTTGTCCAGTGTTGATGCCTTTTCTGCCAATGTCTTCTTAAGCCGGTTGGTCAGTGTTTCCAACGCGCCAGCAATAGCGAAGGTACTGGATGCCAAAAGTTTGCGTAAAACTAGTGTTATCAGTTGACGCTGGCTGTTTGGCAGCGCATGCAGTGATTCACGCTCCAAGTATTCAGAAACATGGTTGTACAGCGCAGTTTCATCAACACCGGGGGTGAACTCTCGGAGCAATGGGATGCGCTTGGTGTACTTCACATTTGCTTCCACTTGTCGGCGCAAAGTGCGTTTGCAAATGGGGGCAATTCGGTTTTTTAGAGCATCGAAGCTCTCTGCATTTTTGAGGGCTGCGAACTGGCTCTTGAAACTGTCCAGATCACCAAAAACCCGCTCGTCGATAAAACTCACCAAGCCATAAAGCTCTAGTAAGGAGTTTTGCAATGGTGTCGCCGTCAGTAGTACCTTTTGCGGGTGTGCAAGTGCTTCTTGCAATGTTCGGGCGGTTTTGTTCTCTGGCTTGTAGACGTTTCGCAAGCGGTGCGCCTCGTCGATTACAACCAAGTCCCAAGCCACGGCTTTCACGTCTCCAGATCGCCGGGCAGCAAACTGGTAAGAGCAAATGATGATGCCTGACTGATTGAACGGATTGATCGCGCCATCTTTCACGGCTTGACGGAATGACTTGGCTTCAAGAATCGAAGCCGGCAGTCCGAATTTGTCCGCAAGCTCCTGGTGCCACTGTTTCCGCAAGTTGGCAGGGGTAATGATCAGAATTCGTCGTTTGCGTTCGGCCCAACGTTGAGCTATCAATAAGCCTGCTTCAATGGTTTTACCCAAGCCAACTTCGTCAGCAAGAATTACGCCTTTGGACAGCGGGTTGCTTGTGGCGAACATTGCCGCGTCGATCTGATGCGGATTCAAGTCCACTTGGGCATCTAGCAGAGCACCCGCCATCGCTTCCATCGAACTGGATGCAGCACGGCGCGTGAGTTGGTTCGCGAAAAATGCAAGTTGGTGCGGGCTGTAGCTCATAGTTACCGCACTCTAAGACCGCTGTAAACCGTCAAATCAACTGTCTTGCATCTTGTTTTGACTGCCATGTCGTCCCTTGTTGATCTTCTATTTTTGTATTTCGTCGCCTTGGAGCGGTGGCGCATTTGGCACCTTGCTCATAAAGCTCTCGAAATCCTCCCTTTTTGCCGCCACGCGCTTCTTCAAAGCAGCCACTGCCAGCTTGGTGTCGCCACCACTTTTATCGTGTTCTAGCGCCGCCAAAAACTCATTTAGCTCACGTTCCATTTCGCGGTACTGGTAGAACTGCGAAGCCGCGACCAGAGCAACGGTCATCTTCCCATGTTTTGTTACAACTAACTCGCGGCCACCCATCACGTCCTCAATGACACGGGACAACCCCGAGCGTGCATCCGAGAACGGAATAAGTTCATCCGTCGAAAAATTCATACCGATTTGACCATCAAAAAGTGAGCGGAAATTTGTACGAATTTTACGCTCAAATCGATTTTTGACAATTTTCTGAAAATATCAGGGAGTTGCTTATTTTTTAAGCAAAGCCAGCACATTTGATGTTTTGCTGGATAACCACCAGAACGCGGTTTTTTGGCTCAGTTGAGGGGCTCAAAGTGCCATTTGAGGGGTCTAAACGGCCACTTCCAAGCCATCAACTGGCATATTCCGCCGATTCTTTATATCCAAAAGATTATAAAGATGGTAAAATACAGCTATCGGTTTACAACGTCATGAAATAGCGGTTTTCACTGTGTTTCAGAGTCACCGATGGTTAATTGAGCAAGCCTAGACAGCCTGCCAAACCCATCCCAAAAACGTTCTGTTTTAGGGACGCTGCCTAGCATCACCGGGCAGCAAAGAATTCCACCCCGCATACGAGCCTGAACTGTGTGCCTGATCGCCTCCAAGCATCGGGCGGCTTTGACTCGTATGTACCGATGAACCTGTTGACCTGGCTAACCGCGCAGGCGGCTGGACTGGGTCTGGAAACCTACATGAGCCCAAAACAAACAGGCGGCGTCGATAAAGATGCTGACCCAAATGCAGACCCGACGGTTGCTCCTTATGGCGTGCCGCCCCATCCTGCAAATGAAGCCTATGCCAAATGCATGGCCGCTGTCCTGATAAAGACCATAGGCATGAACCTGAGCAGCATCACGACCAGTGAAAACTTTCCATGGCCTGCCATCCAGATCAGGGACTACTTTGCGGAGCATTTTGGCGACCCAATTGAAGCACCTGCCAAATCGAACGTGCCCAAGTTTTTGCTGCCACCTGAGCAACGTGTCATCCCGGTAATAGTTCCTGCGGCCTTTCGCTACCGACTGGGTTTACTGGAACTGGCGACACCAAATCAGGAGTGTGCATTGGTGCGCAATCTGGACTGGCTGACCAAAGCATTCCACCTCAGCCAAGCTGAGCGGAAGGTACTTCTTTGGACATACATTGCAAATCGCATGTTGCCCCCAGTCATTGAGGGCGCTATGTCTGAGATTCAGTTCCTCAATGACAGTCAAGCCTATGCCGCGCTTTCGTTGCTGCTGGATGAGCCTGAATCCGAAGTAGCGAAGTGCTTTACTGCACCCTGTCGCTTGCGCGGAATGCGGCTCATTGATTCGCACCCGTGGCGGTATCCACTGACGCTGGACAGCTTCTTTCAAGGCACGGAGAACCTCACCGATGTACTTGAAGTCGTTCACTACAGTCGAGCCGGAATGTTGCAACGCCTGTCAGAACTGTCCTTGTACTGGTCGATGCTACCTGACGGTGGTGTCTCAAACGAGCAGTTTTATAGGTGGTTCAAGCCTGCGATGGCTGAGGCTTGCATAGCAACGGCCAACAACCAGCCACTCACAGCGGCACACATCGAGGAACTGTTGTGGTGGCTCATCGGCTACCGAATGCCTGCCGGACAGTACGAACCACTGGCAGGAAGCATTGACTTCGTGACCATTCAGAAGGCAATTCAACGATGCTGCATGGAGCGCAGCCAACTTGACCAAGCCGTCACTCAATTGGCCGTCATGCAGGCGCTCTACGCAGCTGTGCCGTAGCCAAGAAGCAAGCACCGCTGACACCGCCGATTACCGGCAACGTGCAGCACTGATTTTCTAACCACGTGCATTGGTATCCGACAACTGACTTCGGAGAACAACGCACGTCCATACGTTTCACAAAAAAGGAGAAGACCATGACCACCAACGACATGCCCACGGACGATACGCGTTCACAAACGCCTGTCACGATCATCACCAATTCAGCACGCTTTGCACTTGGGCAAGTTGTCGCCACACCCGGCGCACTCGCACTACTTCAAGCGACAAGTCGTAGTGCCGCCAGCCTGCTTGCACGCCACATGCATGGTGACTGGGGCGATACGTGCCAGGACGACGCGGCGTTGAACGAACTGGCAATCACTGACGGCTCTCGCATCATGAGCGTTTACAGGCTTGTTGACGCAGAAAAGCTAAAGGCCACACCGAAGCAAAAGAGAGCCGATTTGCCTACCGTCTGGGTGATAACCGATGGCACGAGCGACGATGGAAAACGTGAATACACAACATTGCTCTTGCCAGAGGACTACTGATGGCCACGTCGAAAATCAAGACAGAGACAGTGGCTTACAGATGGCAGCGATACCACGCTGCCCTGCAAACCGGACACTACCTGACCGTGCAATCCACGCGGCAAGACCCAGTGCGTGTCTTCTTTGGTCAAGGCGATATTGACGGTGCTTGTGGCGTGCATGTCTTGTCCGCCGTGTTAGTCCTGCTAGGGCTTGCAAAGAACAGCGCACTTCAAGACATGCCACGGCGTAAGTACGGGGTAGTCGCCGAAGTCTGGGCAGCGTTCCAACATACATTTTTTTGCGGCGTACATGCCCATGAGTTCGTCGAACTGGTGGACTCGTTGAAGCTACCGCTGAACCTTGCTCTGCGCCAAGACAAAGATGGCGGACTGGACAAGTGGACGGTAGATAACTTGATGCGCGGCGAGCTTGTGGCGGTGACTTTTGCCAGCGTCAAGAACAGGCGCACGAAACACTGGGCACTTTGCGTTGGCTGCGAGGGCTCGATGAATGGTCGTGAGTCTCGGACTGACACGATTCTCCTCGCCGACCCTTCAGGCTCAGAGCCATGCTACCAAGCGGGAAATAGTCGGCTCCGAGTGCCACTCACGGGCGCCGGTAGTCGCGCTGGAAAAGCCGCCGATGAACTGCGCAAGTCGAAGGATGCAAAACCAATTGACTGGCTGTACGAAGGTCCTGAGTGGACTACTGAACCCATGCGGCTGACTGCCGCCGTCAGATTCCGCCTTGCGGATTGGCAATAACCAAACACTGAAAGCAATTCATGCAAGCGAATACAAAACACATTAGCAGTGCCGGTACGCGCAGCCTATTCACAAAGCCGATCGCATCTCACCCCACGCGGGATCTATTGAATCATTTGCGCGAACTGGCACCAGTGTCCGGCCGCAATGAATCGGACCCGATATCCTTTGCCCTTAAGCAATCGTTGTCTGAAGACGCAGAGACCGTGATGGCTGTCTGCCAGAACGGAATGGCAGCACTGGGCCAATTGTTGGCTCACTCGTCTCCGGTCATTGAAGATGGAACAGTCAGCGCGGAAAGCGTTGAAGCACTAGGCTGGTTGATCGCCGAACTTGGCGACTTGACCGCTTACTGTTTGGTACTGGCGGCAGATTGTCGGCGCGAGCCCAGCTGCTCTGGCTTGTCCAAAGTAGCTTGATTCTTTCGGCGCTTGTCGCCGCCCTCAGCAACTGGCGGCATGGTCACGGTGATGCCTTCAAACATCACTGGAAGCGTTATCCCAAGCGAATGGCAAAGCGTTGCCAGAGTCAACAACGATGGATTGACGTATCCGCACTCAATTTTGGAAATTCGCGAACGCTCTACCTCAGCGTCATAAGCGAGTTCCACCTGAGTTTTATTCGCTGCTTTGCGGTGCCGCTGGAGGTTTTTACCCAGCGCACGCGTTACCGGATTCGGCAATGAACTGGTCGAACTGTTGGCACCCCGGCTGCTTTTCCGGGCAGAAGTTTTCATGGCCTGAGGTTCGGCCAATGTGCTTTTCAGGGAAACGTCTTAAACGACACATTACATTTACGAATGTGTCTAGCAGAGCACAGCATTCTTAAAACGTAATCAAGGAGAGTCTGAATATGAAACAACAAATGAAAAACCTGCTGGGGTTTGCAGCCCTAGGGTTGAGTTGCATGCATGTCAATGCCACTCCCCTCTCCGATCTATCAGCAGGTCAAACAGGGAGGATTGAGTTTCAGTCCATCACGCCACCAGACCGTTGGCAATTCGTCCGAAAAAATATGGACAACACAAAGTCTGTCGCGGTGTTTGGTGACTTACTGATGCCACGCAAACTCACCGGCAAAGTGCCCGCCATGGTGATCTCTCACGACAGCGGCGGCGTGAATGCCAAACTGTTCGACGTATGGGCCAAAGCACTCAACGACGCAGGAATTGCTGTGTTCGTTGTTGATAGCTTCAAGCCTCGTGGCATTGACAGTACAACCAACAATCAAGGGCAAGTAGATGTGAGTGCCAATACGGCTGATGCTCTTTTTGCTCTCAAGTTACTGGCTACTCATCCTCAGATCGAGAGCAAACGAATATTCCATATGGGTGGTTCACGCGGAGGCACATCGGTTTTCGAGACTTACTGGGATATGGTTCGCAAGGCGGTCATTTCTGACGATCTAAAGTTTGCCGGAAACATCCCCCTATACCAAGGGAATTGCAATACCCGCTTCCGGTTTGACCGTGGTAACACCAACAAAAATCCCATGCTGGCTTTAATGGGCGGTGCTGACGATGGGACTCCTGCAGATGCCTGCGTTGCTTACTACACAGAATTGAATCAAGCTGGAGCCAACATCAAGTGGAAGGTATTCCCCGGTGCTTTTCACAACTTTGATGGCAGCACCCCGCAGACTTTCTTGGCGCAGGGCGTAACTGCAAAGAACTGCAGCATTGAAGTCTTCTTGACTGACGTGAAAGGTGGCGGACTTGGTGAAGCACGCGATTACAAAACCGGAGCACCTATCAACGGCTTTGGTGAATGGAACAAGGCGTTTGCAGCGTGCAACACACGAGGGTTTACTGTCGCCGCAAACAGCAGCGCAAAGGAACAAGCCGTCAAAGAAGTAATCGAGTTTGTAAGGGCGAACTGAAATGAATCGTCTCATCACCATTGCACTTCTGCTGTTCAGTAAAGTCGCTATCGCCGCCCCGCTCTCCGATCTGTCTGCAGGCCAGACTGGACGCATTGAATTTCAGTCCATCACGCCTCAAAGCATCTGGACCTACGCACGGAAGAACATGACCGACACCAAGTCAGTGGTCGTTTGGGGTGATTTGCTCATGCCCAAAAACACCAGTGGCAAAGCACCTGCGGTAATTTATTCGCACGGCAGTACAGGTGTAAGTGCAGCAGCTTTCGACGTATGGGCGAAAGAACTAAACAACGCTGGCGTAGCTATATTTGTGGTGGACAGCTACAAACCACGAAGCATATCGGAGACTCAGACCAACCAAGACCAACTCAGTCCAGGCGGCCAGATAGCCGACGCTCTGAATGCGCTCAAGCTACTCGCCACCCACCCAAAGATTGATTCGACTCGCGTTTTTAACATGGGTTTCTCACGTGGCGGCAGCATTGCGTACTACACGGCGTGGCCGATGTATCAGCGACCCGTTGAAACCGCAGGGGCCAAAATGGCAGGCCATATCTCGATCTATCCGGGTTTGTGCGAAATCCGTTACCGCGCTGATGCCAACGATAAGGCAACCGCTCCAATCTTTATGGCGCTCGGAACAAAGGACGACATCATCAATGAGTCTACTTGCAAGCAGTACATGGCCGAGGTTGCGGCCAACGGGAACAAGGTCACCGTCAAGAGGTACCAAGGCGCATATCACGGCTGGGACACAATGAACCGCTTCGGCTATCTCCAGAACTCACACGGGGCCTACGATTGCAACATGGAGCTTCAGATGACCGACAAACCGGGTGGCGGTGTCGGCATGAACGCCAAGGACATAAAAAATGGCAAGGCTCTCACCAGCTATGACGACTGGAATGCTGCTGCTAAAGGCTGCATGCAGCACAAGCCAATGAGCTACGGCGGTGATGACAAGCAGCGGGCCGCGCTCGTCAGCGATGTAGTCGAATTCATCAAGAAGTAAGACACAAAAACAAAAGCCACCCGAAGGTGGCTTCTGAAAGTTTTGGTAGGCCGTGACAGACTTGAACTGTCGACCAAAGGATTATGCGTACCACTTCGACTTTCGCCGCCCGTTTCCGGTTTGTGGTCTGGACTCTATCTTGCCTTTCGGCCTTCCCGTCGAGTCTCTACACGTTCTCCCTGCGGAGCTTCGCTCGGTATTGGCATGGCGCTGTTGGCACCTAAGCTTTCACCGAATTTGAGAAGTTCTACATCCAGGCAGAGTTAACTTACCCAGTGCAACCCATTTTGGAGAAACCATGCGCTTGCACGTTTAGGTTTCTTCACTTTAAGTCCTCTGCTCTAACCAACTGAGCTAACGGCCCAAAACACTTTTTCACCAACACAGAACACCGCAGATCACTGCCGTCGGACGATGATCACGCTGCGCCGGTTGCAATGCGGTTGCAATGTCGTCCCTAGGAGATTTTATGCAACTGCAAACACTACAAAGGAGGCTAGCCTCACTTCTTAAAAAAATCATTCAGTATCAACCACTTACAACGCTCACACGCTAGGCAGTTGAATTTTCGGGAGCCTGCTGCATCAGGCAGACCAATTGATTATGAGTCCTCTGCTCTAACCAACTGAGCTAACGCCCCAACCGAACCGCAGATTGTAGCCGGCCGCAAGGGGCTATTTGTGGTGACTCAGGGCGTTGCTCACCAATTTGGAGGTGATGTCCACGATCTGGATCATGCGGTCATAGGCCATGCGGGTGGGGCCGATCACGCCCAGCGTGCCGACCACTTTGCCGTCCACCTCGTAGGGGCTGCTGACGATGGACAGGTCTTCAAACGGCACCACCTGGCTCTCGCCGCCTATGAAGATGCGCACGCCTTCGGCCTGGCCGGTCACGTCCAGCAAGCGCATGAGCTGGGCTTTTTGCTCAAACAGCTCAAACGCGCGGCGCAGGTGGCCCATGTCGCTCGAAAAGTCAGACACTGACAGCAGGTTGCGCTCGCCGGAGATCACCACCTCGTCCTGCGTCTCGGAGATCACTTCTGAGCTGGCGTTCACCGCCGCCTGCATGAGAGTAGCAATTTCACCGCGCAGGCTTTCCACCTCGCCTTGCAGGCGCTGGCGCACTTGCTCGATCTCCAGCCCCATGTAGTGGCTATTGAGAAAGTTGGCCGCCTCGGCGAGCTGGCTTTGGGTGTAGTCCACCTCGGTGTAGATGACGCGGTTTTGTACATCGCCATCGGGCGCCACGATGATGACCAGCAGCCGCCGCTCCGAGAGGCGCAAAAACTCAATGTGCCTGAAGGCCGATGTGCGTCGCGGCGCAATCACCACCCCCACAAACTGCGAGAGGTTGGAGAGCAGGTTGGCCGCGTTGCTGATGACCTTTTGTGGTTGGTCAGGCGCCAGGCTGTGCGCAGCCATATGGCCCTGCTGCACGGTGAGCATGGTGTCCACAAACAGGCGGTAGCCGCGTGCGGTGGGAATGCGCCCCGCCGAAGTGTGGGGGCTAACGATGAGGCCCAGATCTTCCAGGTCCGCCATGACGTTGCGGATGGTGGCGGGCGAGAGGTCAAAGCCGGACTCTTTGGAGAGCGTGCGACTACCGACGGGCTGTCCATCGGCGATATAGCGCTCCACCAGCGCCTTCATCAACATCTTGGAACGTTCATCGAGCATGGCGGGCATTTTAGTGACCTATTTAGTGTCTAATTTGCGCATGTTGTCCCAATTTAGGCATGTCGCTCTGATCGGCAAGTACCAAACCACCGGCACCAGCGCTGCGGGGGCCTCGTCCCGCAAGTCGCTGGACGAGATTGCCCATTATTTGATGGACCAGGGCTGCGAGGTGGTGATCGAAGCCGACACCGCCGCCAACACGGGCCTGAGCAACTACACCACCTTGGATGTGGACGGCATTGGCACCCACTGCGACCTGGCCTTGGTGGTGGGCGGCGACGGCACCATGCTGGGCATAGGCCGCCAGCTGGCGCGCTACCAGGTGCCGCTGATCGGCATCAACTCTGGGCGGCTGGGGTTTATTACCGACATTCGCTTCGAACAATACAAAACCACGCTGGCCCCCATGCTGGCCGGCCACTACGAGGTGGACGACCGCGCCCTGATGCGCGCCCGCGTGATGCGCGACGGCCACTGTGTGTTTGAGGCCGAGGCCATGAACGACGTGGTGGTCAACCGCGGCGCCACCTCGGGCATGGTGGAGCTGCGGGTGGAGGTAGACGGGCACTTTGTGGCCAACCAGCGGGCGGACGGGCTGATCATCGCCTCGCCCACGGGCTCTACCGCCTACGCCATGTCCGCAGGCGGGCCGCTGTTGCACCCCTCGATTGCCGCCTGGGTGATGGTGCCGATTGCGCCGCACACCCTATCAAATCGGCCCATAGCCCTTGCAGATACTGCGCACATAGCTATAGAAATCGTAGCAGGGCGCGATGCCAGCGCCAACTTTGACATGCAAAGCCTGGCCAGCCTGATGCATGGCGACCGCATTGAGGTGACCCGCTCGCAGCACAAGGTGCGCTTTTTGCACCCCAAGGGCTGGACCTACTTTGACACCCTGCGCAAAAAAATGCATTGGAATGAAGGAGTGGCCTAAGCGCCACCGGCAGTGAAACCATGGCACTCAAGCGAATTGTTCTCAGAGACTTTGTGATCGTCAGCGAGCTGGAGCTGGACTTGGAGTCCGGCTTTTCGGTGCTGACGGGCGAAACCGGCGCGGGCAAATCCATCCTGATTGATGCGCTGCAGCTGGTCACCGGCGCCCGCGCCGACACCGGCGTGATCCGCGAAGGCGCGGCCCGCACCGATGTAAGCGCCGAGTTTGACAACGCACCGAGCCTGCAAGCCGTGCTGGACGACGCCGGTTTCGAAGCCAGCGACACCCTGCTGCTGCGCCGCACCGTGGACACGCAAGGCAAAAGCCGCGCCTGGGTGAATGGCAGCCCCGCCACTGCGCAGCAGCTGCGCACCATTGGCGAGCAACTGCTGGACATTCACGGCCAACACGCCTGGCAAAGCCTGACCCGGCCCGACGCTGTGCGCGGCCTGCTGGATGCCTACGCCAAGGTGGACACCAACGCCTTGAGCGGCCTGTGGGCAGCCTGGCGCCAGACCCAGCAAGCCCTGGCCCAAGCCCAGGCCGCGCAAGACAGCCTGCAACGCGAGCGCGAGCGCCTGGCCTGGCAGATTGGCGAAGTGGACAAGCTCAACCCCGGCACCGACGAGTGGCCCGAACTCAATGCCAGCCACAGCCGCCTGGCCAACGGGCAGGCGCTGATTGACGCCGCCCAGGGCGCCGTCAACCTGCTGGAAGACGACGAAACCAACGCGCTGGCCCCGCTGCACGCCGCGCTGCAACTGCTGCAAGCGCAGGCGCACCTGGAAGCCGAATTCAAAGACGCCATTGAAGCCCTCAACTCCAGCGTCGCGCAGATTGAAGACACGGTGCACAGCCTGCGCAGCTATGCCCGCCGCGCCGAGCTGGACCCCGAGCGCCTGGCCGAGCTGGACGAGCGCATGTCGCTCTGGGTGAGCCTGGCGCGCCGCTACAAACGCCCACCCGAAGAGCTCGCCGAGCTGTGGGCCAGCTGGAAGACAGAGCTGGCCCAGCTGGACGCCGCCGCCGACCTGGACTGCCTGCAAGCCAAAGAGCGCAAGGCCCAGGCCGCCTTCATGGCGGAGGCCAAAGCCCTCTCCAAGCAGCGTGCCAAGGCCGCACCCCTGCTGGCCCAGAGCATCACCCAAGCCATGCAAGGGCTGGGCATGCAGGGCGGCCGGTTTGAGGTCGCGCTGGAGCCTTTGGCGCAGCCCCAGGCCAGCGGCTTGGAAGACGTGCAGTTTCTGGCCGCCGGTCATGCCGGCAGCACACCGCGCCCGGTGGGCAAGGTGGCCTCGGGTGGCGAGCTGTCGCGCATGGCACTGGCCATTGCGGTAACCACCAGCCGCTTGGGCACCGCCCAGACCTTGATATTTGACGAGGTGGATTCCGGCGTGGGCGGCGCGGTAGCCGAAACCGTGGGCCGCCTGATGCAGCAGCTGGGCAGCGACCGTCAGGTACTGGCCGTGACCCACCTGCCCCAGGTAGCCGCCTGCGCGCACCACCATTTGGTGGTGTCCAAACAGCTCCAAGGCAGCGCCACCCTGAGCACCGTGGCCCCGGTGGGTGGCGAACAGCGCGTGGCCGAAATTGCCCGCATGCTGGGTGGGGAAAAGCTCTCGGGCACTACGCTGGCGCATGCCAAAGAAATGCTGGATTCGGGGCTGTAGATGAGCGACATGCCCACCCCCGTGTCCATGCCCATGGAAATCGTGCTCATCACCGGCATGTCCGGTTCGGGCAAATCGGTGGCGCTCAACGCGCTGGAAGACGCCGGTTTTTACTGCATCGACAACCTGCCCCCAGAGCTGCTGCTCCCCCTGGTGGAGCTGGAACAACAGCACAAGGCCCAGCGCGTGGCCATTGCCATGGATGTGCGCAGCGCCACCTCTCTGCCGCTGGTGCCGCAACAGCTGGCGGACGTGCGCGCGCTGGGGGTGGTGGTCAAACCATTGTTTCTGGACGCCACCACCGACACCCTGGTGCGCCGCTATTCCGAAACACGGCGCAAGCACCCGCTGTCGCAAGCCAGCTCCGACCATGGCGAGCGCGATGAGCGCCGCGCCTTGGTGGACGCCATCGAGCTGGAGCGCGAGTTGCTGGCGGACCTGCGTGAGGAGGCGCATGTGATTGACTCCAGCATCATCCGCCCCTCGCAGCTCCAAGGCTATGTGAAGGCCATGATTGCCGCCCCGGCCGGGCAGCTGACGCTGGTGTTTGAGTCATTTGCGTTCAAGCGCGGCGTGCCCACCGATGCGGACTACATGTTTGACGTGCGCATGCTGCCCAACCCGCATTACGAGCCCGAACTCAAGCATCTGACCGGACGCGACCAACCGGTGGTCGACTTTCTGAAAGCCCAAGAAGCGGTGGAGCTGATGCAACACCACATTGCCCATTTTCTGGAAAGCTGGCTGGACGCCCTTGCCAGCGACCACCGCAGCTACGTGACCGTGGCCATAGGCTGCACCGGTGGACAGCACCGCTCGGTGTACCTGGTGGAGCAGTTGGCCCATCGCTTCAGCGACGAGTGGGTGACCCTCAAGCGGCACCGCGAGATGGACGCAAGGGACTGAACGAGCCCCCACGCTCCACCGCTGCGCGGGTCGCTGCCCCCCAAGGGGGCTAACCCGCCTTGGGACGGCCCGGCGGCGGGTTGTTGCCCCCACGCTCCACCGCTGCGTGGATCGCTGCCCCCCCAAGGGGGCTAACCCGCCTTGGGACGGCCCGGCGACGGGTTGTTGCCCCCACGCTCTGCCGCACCATCGTTCAACCTTCCAAGAGCTTGCGCACTGGTGCCGGCAAGCCGGCAGCAGTCCACTCTGCGGGTGTGAACCAAGCGCCCTCGCCCAGACCGCTTGCTATCAAATCAATAGCTGCTCGCGCACATTCCACCCGCGCTGGATGCATAAAAAGGTCTTTATGCGTGAGCACATGGGTCACTGCTGGCATGAACTGCAAGTCGGCAGCAAACGCAGCAGGCAGCGCATCCCGCAAGGCGTCTTCGCTCTCAAACAGCGGGAAACACTGCAAGCCCGCCCACACTCCTGGGGTGGGGCGCTTGCTGAGCCACACGGCGCCATCGTCCCGCTGCAGCCACAGGAGCCACAGGCTCTGGCTGCTGCGCTTGAGTTTGCGGGTGCGCACCGGGTAGCGCTCGGCGTCGCCCGCCTTGGCAGCAGCGCACTGGCTGTTCACCGGGCAGAGCAGGCAGCTCGGCTTTTTGGGGCTGCACAGCGAGGCGCCCAAATCCATCATGCCCTGCGTATAGCGCGGCATCACGCGCGGGCCTTCAACCGCCACCTCGGCCTCAGTGGGGAGCAAGGCGGTGGCGTGCGCCCACAGAGCGCGCTCATTGGTAGCGGAGGCCAGGTCCGCATCAAAGCCCAGCACGCGGGTGAGTACGCGCTTCACGTTGGCATCGAGGATGGCCACACGCTCTTCAAAACAGAGTGAGGCAATGGCCGCAGCGGTGGAGCGGCCTATACCGGGCAGAGTCACGAGCGTGGCGGCATCGCGCGGGAAGGTGCCGCCGTGCCGATCCATGACCAGCTGCGCGCAGCGGTGCAGGTTGCGGGCGCGGCTGTAGTAGCCCAGGCCGCTCCACAGACCCATGACATCGTCACTGCTGGCGGCAGCCAGGTCTGCCACCGTGGGGCAGCGGGCCAGAAAGCGGTCGAAGTAGCCCATGACGGTCGCCACCTGCGTTTGCTGCAGCATGATTTCCGACAGCCACACGCGGTAAGGGTCTTGGGTGTTTTGCCAAGGCAGGTTATTGCGGCCATGCTGCGCCTGCCAGCGCACCACAGCGCTGGCGAAACTCGTCTCCGCCACGCTCAGGCCAGTACCACGTCGACTTGGGGGCTGACCTTGGCAGCTTGCTGGGCGGCTACCAAGTAGGAGGTGAGCTCCAGGAGTTTGGCGTCCAGCTCGTTGAGCGCATGGCTCTGCTGTTGGATCTCGCCGATGCGATCTTCCAGACCACCGGCGGCTTGCGAGATGCGGTCAATTGCCTCTATGCGGCGCACAAAGTTGCGGCGGCGCTCACGCAGCTGGGCGTCCAGCTGGGCAGCGGTCGATTTGCTCCATAGCTCCACATCGGCCAGCGCCGTCTCATGGATGTTGCGCAGCCGGGTCGAGAGCGCACGCACCAGGCGATCGGCAAACTCCGGCTGGGCGAGTTTGAACGCATTGCCCAGGCCCAGATACTGCACGTGATTGCGCTCCACCGTATCCAGGGAGGCCGAAAAACGGGCCATATCGGGCTCTACCGGCGGCTGCAAAGAGAAGCCGTATTCGGCATTCAGCGAGGTGAAGCTGGCCTCCAGCATGCTCTGGATTTCGGTGCACAGGCTTTGCACTTTCTGCAAGTTGCCGCGCAGGCGATCAAAGGTTTCGCTGTAAGCGCGCTTGACGCCCAGCTTCAGGCCTTTTTGCAGCAAGGTGTCGCTGAGCAGGGCCATTTCCTTCTTGAGCACCGAGGCCCCCAGCGTGTTGAACACTTCGCGTAGCAACTTGAGGTGTACCGAGCGCACGGCATGGATCTTGGCGCCGCCCTGGTCAAACTCCGCCTGCTCTTGCGAGATGCGGTTGCGCATGTGCTTGATGACGTTGGCATTTTTGCCCTGCAGGCTTTGCAGCTCCAACATCTGCTCGGTCAGGTCGCGCTTGCGGATGTTGATGACGCGGCCGGTTTCGGCACGCAAGTCGGTGATACCAGCCTTCATGGCCGAAGCCAAAATCTGCTGGCGCTTACCCATCATGCCGTGGCCGAGCACGTCTTCGAGCACCGGCAGGCAGCTCTGGCGCAACAACACGTCGTCCTCGGTGACCTTGGCGACCAAGCCCTTTTGGGCGGAGACCGCAATCACCCGCTCTTTGGGAATGCCCAGAATGTCGGCCGTGCTGCTGCGCTGGCGGTCGATCTGGGTCTGGATCTGGGCCGGGGTGCTCAGGGCGTCCCACAGCGTGTCGATCTTGTTGAGCACTACCAGGCGCGCATCGGGGTCGGTGGACTCGGTGATCAGGTGCTCGCGCCAGATGGACAGGTCGGACTTGGTGACGCCAGTGTCCGCACCCAGCATGAACACCACGGCGTGGGCCTGCGGAATCAGGCTCACAGTCAGCTCCGGCTCGGCGCCTATGGCGTTCAGGCCCGGGGTGTCCAGAATCACCAGCCCCTGTTTGAGCAGGGGGTGGGCAATGTTGATGAGGGCGTGGCGCCAGCGCGGCACTTCGACCAAACCTTGCGCATCCACCATGGGGTTGTCTTCGGGGGCCTGGGCGTGCCAGAAGCCCAGAGCACGGGCTTCGTCCTGCGTGACCTTGCGGGTTTCGGCGACCTTCTCCAATGCCTTGGCCAGTTGCATGGGGTTGTTCACATCGAGGTCGATGCGGGCCCACTTCTCGGGGGCCATGCGCCATTCCATCAAGGCCTGGGGTTGCAGGCGGGTTTCAATAGGGAGCAGGCGCAGGCAGGGGGGCACATCGGCGTCGTAGCCCATTTCGGTGGGGCACATGGTGGTGCGGCCTGCGCTGGCCGGCATGATGCGCCGGCCGTACCCTGCGAAGAACAAGGCATTGATCATCTCGGACTTGCCGCGCGAGAACTCGGCCACAAAGGCCACCATCACCTTGTCCGAGCGCAGCTGTGTTTCCAGGCGCAGCAGGCGCTCTTCGACACCGGCGTCCAGCAACTCGTGGTCTTTCAGCCATTCCGCGAGCAATTTCAGGCGCAGCGCAAATTCCCGCCGCCATGTACCGTGTTGGTCAAACTGATCGTTGAATGATGTAGCCACTGAGTCCCCCGAGGAATCGACCAATATAGCACCGCGCCCCTTGCTCAGCGCTTCTGGCAAACCATGCAGTAGTACGTAGAGCGCTGGCCCTGCCGGATGGCGCGCACCGGTGTGGCGCACACACGACATGGCTGCCCTTCCCGGCCGTAGACATGGGCTTCCAGCTGGAAGTACCCGCTCTCGCCATTGGCGTTGGAAAAATCCCGCAGGGTGCTACCGCCCTTCTCTACCGCGCGGCTGAGTACATCTTTGACCGCCGCATGGAGCTTGGCCACCCTTGGTTTGCTGATGCTGTTGGCCGGGCTGGTGGGGCGTATGCCGGCCAGAAACAGCGCCTCAGACGCATAAATATTACCCACCCCGACCACCACTTCACCCGCGAGCAACACCTGTTTGATGGGGGCTTTGCGCTGGCGCAGGCCGGCCAGAAAGGCGACGGGGTCAAAACCATCGTCCAGCGGCTCCACACCCAAGTGGCCCAGCAGCTTTTGCGCGACCGGGTCGGACTCGCCTGCCGCAAACACCACCGCCCCGAAACGGCGGGGGTCATGCAGGCGCAGGGTGCCCAGGTCGGTCACCAGGTCAAAGTGGTCATGCACACCGGCGGGCGACAAGTGGCGGTCAAAGATGACCGAGCCCGACATGCCCAGGTGCAGCAGCAGCAGGCCATCGCTCAAGTCAATCAACAAATACTTGCCCCGGCGCCGCACGCCGCGCACCCGCATGCCCGTCAGTTGCGCAGGTTCGCACTGCAGGGGCCAACGCAGGGGCTTGCCCATGCGCACGGCCTGAACGGTGGCGCCGGTGATGCGGTCGGCAAAACTCCGGCGGGTCACTTCGACTTCGGGCAATTCAGGCATGGGCACTCTCGGGTTCAGGGGCTTGGATTATTATGGCCCGATGCACCGTACCCCACGCCTTATTGCACTGGCGGCCCTGCTGGCCGGACTCGCCCCCATCGCCCCTGCAGCCACACCGGAGTCGACCATCGTCAACTCGAATCTGGACGCGCGGATGATGTACCAGATCCTGCAAGCAGAAATGAGCGCCGTGCAGGGCGACGAGGTGAACGCCTTTTCACTCACTCTGGACGCAGCCCGGCGCTCCGGCTCAGTCAAACTCTATGAGCGCGCCGTAGAGCTGGGTCTGCGGGCCCGCAGCGCCGAGTTTGCCTTCGAGGCCGCCCGTGCATGGCTACGCGCCTATCCCTCCTCGAAAGAGGCCAACCGCTATGTGTTGCAGATATTGATTGGCACCAACCGCCTCGCCGAGATTGCGGAGCCCCTCAAGCGCGATTTGCAAGGCCTGAGCGGCAGGGAGCGGATCGCGGCCATCAATCTCCTTCCCCGCTATTTCGTCCGCGTTACCGACAAGTCCCTGGCAGCCCACCTGGTGGAGCAAACGCTCGCAGCGGATTTACCCACCGCCGATTACGGCCCTGCTGCGTGGGCTGCTGTGGGCATAATGCGTCTGGCCGCCGGCAACCTGCCCGCCGCCCTGGATGCGGCGCAACGCGGCTCCGCCTTGAACGCCAACTCCGAAGAAGTTGCTGCGCTGGCCACCTACCTTCTGGAAACCAAGCAATCTGCCGCAGAAGCATTGGTTCTCCAGTACCTGAAAGGCAACAACAATCCCGAGATCCGCATGGCCTACGGTCGCACCCTGATCGGGGCACAACGCTTTGCAGAAGCACTGGAACACATGCAACTGCTGAACCGCTACAACCCGGACTTTGCAGATGCCTGGCTCGTGCGGGGCTCGCTGGAATTGCAAGACCGCAGCAATTCCCTGGCCGAAGCCTCACTCAAGAAGTACCTGAGCCTGCTGCCCGCCGAACCTGACAGCAACGCCCCTTCAGAAACCAGCCGTGGCGCGGTGCAAGCCTATTTCATGCTGGCACAGATTGCCGAACAAAGCGGCAATGCGGACGAGGCCAACGCCTACCTGCAACGCATCAAGAGTCCGCAAGACGCCTTGCGGGTCAACACCCGCCGCGCCATGTTGCTGGCCCGCCAGGGTAGACTGGACGACGCACTCAGACTCATCCGCTCCACACCCGAGCTGCGCACAGACGATGCCCGCACCAAACTGGCCACGGAAATCCAGCTGCTGCGTGACTACAAAAAAATGGACGAGGCCTACGCCCTGCTGGGTAAGGCCGTCAAAGCCTATCCGGATGACACCACCTTTGCCTACGACCGCGCCATGGTGGCCGAGAAGCTGGGCCGCATCGACGACATGGAACGTCTGCTGCGTCAGCTGATCAGTAAAGCACCGGACTACCACCATGCCTATAACGCACTGGGCTATTCGCTGGCCGATCGCAACATCCGGCTTGCTGAAGCACGCCAGCTGATCAAAAAGGCCTTGGAATTTGCGCCCGGCGACCCCTTCATCGTGGACAGCCTGGGGTGGGTGGAATTCCGCAGCGGCAACATTAAGGAAGCCAGACGCCTGCTGGAGCAAGCCTATGCAAGCAGGAAGGATGCCGAAATTGCAGCCCACCTCGGCGAGGTGCTGTGGGTCTCCGGACAGCGCGATGCCGCCAACACAGTGTGGCGCCAAGGCCTGGAACAACAAAAAGACAATGAGACGCTGCTGGAGACCATCAAGCGCCTGAACCCCTCACTATGACCCGCAGGGGATTCGCCGCTGCCTTGGTGCTTTTTGCTACATTTTTGATAGCATCTTGCGCACACCGCACGGGCGCGAATGCCGTTTTCCCTGCAGATTCACAATGGAACGGCCGTCTGGCACTCAAGGTGCAGACTCAGCCACCACAGGCCTTCAGCGCCGACTTCGAGCTCGGTGGCAGCCCGCAGCACGGTTTGCTGGTTTTCTTCACCCCCTTGGGCACCACCGCCGCGCGCCTGCAATGGGCGCCGGGCCTTGCCACCCTGGTAGCTGACGGCGAAACCCGTCAATTCGACTCTCTGGCTGCCTTGGCGCAGCAAGCCACCGGTGCCGAACTGCCGGTACACGCTTTGTTTGACTGGCTGAGTGGGCAAGCGACCGAAGTGCCCGGATGGTCTGTAGACCTGAGCCGCCTGGAGCAAGGCCGAGTGCAAGCAACCCGCACGGCGGGGGAGTTGCCTGCGGTGGATTTGCGCATCGTGCTGCAACGCTGAGTTCAGCGCCGCACAGCATTGATAATTGCGGGCATGCAGTCGCTCTACGACATCCCCGCCCCCGCCAAGCTCAATTTGTTTCTCCATATCGTGGGTCGCCGCGACGATGGCTACCATTTGCTGCAATCCCCCTTCATGTTGATTGACTGGTGCGACACCCTGCATTTCAACCAACGCAGTGACGGCAAGATCAGCCGAGAAGACCTGAGCTGGTCCCTGCCCGAAGACGACCTGGTGGTGCGCGCAGCCCGTGCCCTGCAGCAGGCGACCGGTTGCACAGCGGGCGCGCACATCGGCATCCATAAATCCATCCCAGCCCAGGCAGGCATGGGAGGCGGCTCGTCGGATGCGGCATCGGTCCTGCTCGCACTGAACCGCCTCTGGAACCTCCAGCTGCCCCTGGAAGCACTGTCCAAAATCGGCCTGGCGCTGGGCGCGGATGTGCCCTTTTTCCTGGGCGGGCGCAATGCGTGGGTAGAGGGCATAGGCGAGAAGCTGACGCCCATCGACATCCCGGTTTCCCGCTGGTTGGTTGTCAAACCGGATGCCGGATTAGAAACAAAAAGAATTTTTTCTGATCCGAACTTGAAACGGGACTCAGAGTGCGCTACAATCTATGGCTTCGCTGCACATACTTTCGATAAGACACTAAGTCAAACCCGAAATGACTTGCAGGCCATAGCCCAGACGCTATGCCCCGAGGTTAATCAAGCCCTTCAGTGGTTAGATTCCAAAGGCTTAAGCGGCAGGATGACTGGTTCAGGAAGCGCAGTTTTTGCGCACCTCAACCAAGACATTAAACTGGACGATGTGCCCAGCAACTTTGAAGTCAGGTTGTGCAGCAGTTTGGATGTTCACCCCCTCAAGGGATGGGCACCCAGCGACGGTTTATCGGTGGGTAGCATTTAGCTATCAACCCGTGTAGGGGAGTCGCCAAGTTGGTTAAGGCACTGGATTTTGATTCCAGCATGCGAAGGTTCGAATCCTTCTTCCCCTGCCAAATTGCTGTTCGGGCCGGTCCCGCTTCAGCATGCGATCTGTGACGAAATAAACCCAATCTCTTCGCTGGACCACCCCACATGCAGGCATTCACCCCCCCTGATTTCATGATTTTCACCGGCAATGCCAACCCTGGCATGGCCCAAGACATCGCCAAGCACCTTGGCATCTCTCTGGGCGCCGCCAACGTCGGCCGCTTTTCTGACGGTGAAGTCACTGTCGAGATCAATCAGAACGTGCGCGCCCGTGATGTGTTTGTGGTTCAAAGCACCTGCGCCCCCACCAACGAAAATCTCATGGAACTGCTGATCATGGTGGATGCGCTCAAGCGTGCTTCCGCTGAACGTATCAGCGCAGTGATTCCCTATTTTGGTTACGCCCGCCAGGACCGTCGCCCCCGCTCTGCCCGCGTGCCTATTACTGCCAAAGTGGTGGCCAACATGCTGCAAGCCGTGGGCGTGGACCGCGTGTTGACCATGGATTTGCACGCAGACCAGATCCAGGGCTTTTTTGACATTCCGGTGGACAACATTTATGCGTCCCCCGTGCTGCTGGGCGACTTGCGCCAGAAAAATTACAGTGACTTGATCGTGGTGTCACCCGATGTAGGCGGCGTGGTGCGTGCCCGTGCGCTGGCCAAGCAGTTGAACTGCGACATGGCCATCATCGACAAGCGTCGCCCCAAGGCCAACGTGTCGGAAGTCATGCACGTGATCGGTGAAATCGAAGGCCGCAACTGCGTGATCATGGACGACATGATCGACACCGCAGGCACCTTGGTGAAAGCTGCTGAAGTCTTGAAGGCCCGTGGCGCGAAGAAAGTGTATGCCTATTGCACACACCCCATCTTTTCCGGCCCGGCCATTGAGCGTATCGCCGGTGGCGATGCCCTCGACGAAGTCGTGGTGACCAACACCATTCCTTTGAGCGCTGCCGCCGCGCAGTGCAACAAAATTCGCCAACTCTCCGTGGCTCCGCTGATCGCCGACACGATCCAGCGTATCGCCAAGGGTGATTCGGTCATGAGTTTGTTCACCGAGTAAACACTCGGAACAAAAAGCAGACGCTGCCGGCTTGGTGCCAGTGGCGTCTTTTACTGTCGGAGTCACACTGGTCGCGGTGGACTCTTTTTTGGAGTTAGATATGAAATTTGTCGCTTTTGAGCGCGCTAAGCAGGGCACGGGTGCGAGCCGCCGTCTCCGCGTTACGGGTCGTACACCTGGCATCGTTTACGGTGGCACCGGCGAACCCCTCTTGATCGAGCTGGACCACAATGCTTTGTGGCACGCCATCAAGAAAGAAGCCTTCCACTCCACCATTCTGGACATGGAATTCAACGGCAAGGAAAGCAAGGTCCTGCTGCGTGACGTGCAAATGCACCCCTACAAGCAATTGATCCTGCACATCGATTTCCAGCGCGTGGAAGCCAACACCAAGCTCAGCATGCGTGTGCCTTTGCACTTCAGCGGCCAGGAAAACTCCCCTGCCGTGAAGACCGACGCTTGCTTGATCAACCACATCATCACTGAACTGGAAGTGGCCTGCTTGCCAGCCGACCTGCCTGAATTCATCGCTGTGGACCTGAGCGGCCTGCAAAAGGGCAAGTCCCTGCACGTGAACGATCTGGTTTTGCCCAAGGGTACCGTTGCAGTGACCCACGGCAAGCCCAACCCCGTGGTCGTGTCTGTGGTCGCCCCAGTCGAAGAAGTGGCAGCCCCCGTTGCCGCTCCAGCTGCTGATGCCAAGGGCAAAAAAGGCAAAAAGTAATTAACGCCCTGCGTTGAATGCCTTGTAACGGCCCACTTCGGTGGGCCGTTTTGCTTTGAGGGCTGCGGCCGCTGCTATTTCATAAGCCATAATTTTCACATGATCAAACTGTTTGTCGGCCTGGGCAACCCCGGCCCCGAGTACGACGGCACCCGCCACAACGCCGGCTTCTGGTGGGTGGACGCACTGGCAAGAGAACTCAATATTCACCTGGTGATGGACCGCAGTTACCATGGTTTGCTCGCCCGCACCAGTATTAAGGGCGAAACCGTCTGGCTCTTGGAGCCGCAAACCTTTATGAACCTCTCAGGCAAATCGGTAGGTGCACTAGCCCGCTTTTTCAAAATCAAGCCGGAAGAAATTTTGGTGGTGCACGATGAGCTCGATATAGTCCCCGGCGAGGCCAAACTCAAGTTCGGTGGCAGCCATGCCGGTCACAACGGACTGCGTGACATCCATGCCCAACTTGGCACTGGCGACTATTGGCGACTACGCCTCGGAGTCGGCCATCCGGGTGTGAAGTCCGAGGTCGTGCATTGGGTGTTGAAGAAGCCCTCTCTGGACCACCGCATTGCCATCGACCAGAGCATTGACCGCTCTCTGAAGGCTTTGCCTCAGTTGCTCGCCGGTGAAATGGACAAGGCCACCATGCTAATCCACACCAGCAAACCGCCACGTCCCAAGCCGCCGCGCGCGCCCGTTCCACCGGAGGTGCCTATTCCGCCAGAAAGCCCACCGGCCTGATCCTTGCGCCGCCCCACCACTGGAGATCTGCCATGCGAAATCCCACGTTTTTTGCTACATTTTTAGTAGCTGCTTGCGCAATATCTACGGGGGCTAGTGCGCAGAAAGTCTATAAATGTGGCAACACCTACAGCCAGATGCCCTGTGGCAATGAGCACATCCTGGACACCGGCGAGCCCAGCACAGCCTCACCTGCGATGCGCCAGCAAGCAATCGACAAGGAGAACAAGCGCCAGGCGGCAGCCGCAAACGCGTTAGAGAAAGCCCGTGTGGCCCAAGAAGCAGAGGCCGTGAAACACCGTCAAGCGATTCTGCAATCCATCAAGGAAGACAAGGCCAAAGTGGCTCGTAGCGCCGACAAGACCCGTACTTCAGGCAAAACAGCAAAGAAAAACAAAAAAGAGCCTGAGTATTTCACGGCCAAGCAAGCTCCGTCCGACAAACCCTGATCCGGGGGCTACCACCGTGTGATCAGGTGGACTTCACCGAAGCCGCCTGCAGGCGCAGGTACTTCTGCATCAACGTTTCTTTGCTTTCCACAAACTCCGGATTCACCGGGATACAGGACACCGGGCAGACCTGCACGCACTGGGGCTCATCGAAGTGGCCCACACATTCCGTGCATTTGTGGGGGTCAATCTCGTAGATCTGCTCGCCCAGGTAAATCGCCTCGTTCGGGCATTCGGGTTCACACACATCGCAATTGATGCATTCGTCGGTAATTAACAGTGCCACAGCAGTACGCGCTCCATGGCCTGATTATCGCCTGCAGGTCGGAATCACACTTCCGATGCGTCGGGTTTCACAATCACCACGGGCACTGCACTGGCGTGCAGCACTTCATTGGAAACGGAACCCAGCATGGCGCTGCGCAAGCCACTCATGCCGCTCGCACCCATGATCACCATTTCGCAACCGAAGCGCTCAGAAATTTCCACCAAGGTGTGGGCCGGATCACCCTTGGCCACTTCACACTCATACGGCACACCTGCGGCGTCAAGCAAGGCACAAGCAGGCGCTAAGGCGTCCAACCCAGCTTGTGCACTGATGCGATCCACCGCCTCAGGGTCGTGCATGACCAACAGCTCATACAGCGAAGCGGGCTCTTGCACATTGGCCAGAACCACCTCTACGTGCAGGCCATCCCTGCGCATGCGCAGCGCAAGGTGCACAGCCCCCATCGACAACTCCGAACCATCTACCGGTAACAGAACTCGCATGGTGACCTCCTGAAGCATTTAAGAATGAATTTTCCCCATCAAACGGGCATGCACCACAGGTGCAACAAAAGCGTTGACGTCCCCCTTCAACGTGGCGATTTCCCGGACCAGCGTACTCGAAATGAATTGGAAACGCGAATCCGGCGTCAGGAATACCGTCTCGACATCAGGTGCCAAAGCCTTGTTCATGCCCGCCAACTGGGCCTCGTAGTCAAAGTCGGTGACCGAACGTACGCCGCGCACCATGGCACGCGCACCGTGGGCCACCGCAAAATCGCGCACCAGGCCCGTAAAGCTATCGACCTGCACGTTATCGAGTGGCTGGAACACGTCGCGCACCATCTCCAGCCGCTCTTCCAGGCTGAACATGGTTTTCTTGTGATGAGCCACGGCCACTGCGACGATCACGGTGCTGAACATGCGGGATGAACGGCGGATCAAGTCCTGGTGCCCCAAGGTGATGGGGTCAAAGGTTCCCGGAAAAACGGCAATGACAGATTGGGGCATGGCAGGTGAGTGAAAAGAGCCGGCAAAACTGAAGCCGAAATTATGTCGCCGTGTGCTTGAGCAAGTGTGCATGGACCGCACCGGCCTTGAGGTGCCTGTGGACACTCAGACCCACAGCGCTTAAGGCTTCGTCGGAATAGGCAACGGGCGACTCCAGGTACACCCATCCCTCAGGAGCCAGCGCACGGGCACAGGCCCCCAGGGCAGGCTCGAACAGGGGCGCATCAAAGGGCGGGTCGATAAAGATCACATCCAGACTAGCGGGGGCCGCCTGCCGGATGGCGGCCACGCCGTCGCCGCGCTGTACCTGAACAGCAATGGCTTTCAGCTGGGTCTGGGTCTTTTTGAGCTGTTCGATCAGGGTGCCATCTTGTTCAATGATGAGCACCTCTTGGGCCCCCCGGGACGCCGCCTCAAAGCCCAGAGCACCGGTACCGGCAAAAGCATCCAGGCAACGTAGGCCAGTCATGTCCTGCCCGAGCCAGTTAAACACGGTTTCGCGCACGCGATCCGGGGTGGGGCGCAGGCCGGGCTTGTCGGCCACCTTGAGTTTGGTGCGCTTCCAGAGCCCACCGATGATCCGCACCTCGTGAGTTTGCGCCACACGAGGGCGAATTTTGCCTTGCGGATTTTTAGGGGCTAGAGGTGATTGGCTGGACTTGGTTCTCATGCTTGGAGCTTAACGCATCCACCTTCTCCAGCCCCCAGGCCGCACCGCGACAAGACGCTATCGAACAGCGCTGCGGTGATCGTCACGCCATGCCCGGCATGCAGCACCGAACGCCTCAAGAATCGACATGGAAACGGGGTTCTCAGTCGACTTCCATTCAGGATGCCATTGCACGCACAGCGAGAAGCCCCGACTTTGAGGGACAGAGAAGGCTTCCACCACGCCATCCGGTGATCGGGCCTCCACTTGCAAGCCCGGCGCGAGACGGTCGATCCCTTGCCCGTGAAGGCTATTCACCTCGAACGACTCACGGCCAACGATGCCATGCAAACGTCCGCCTGGCACCACGTTCACGGAGTGCGTCAAGCCATACTGAATGTCCAGGGATGGGTCGTTTCTTTCCCTGTGGTCATTCAAACCGGGCTGGTTTTGCAGCGCTTGATGCAGGCTTCCGCCCAATGCCACATTTGCCTCCTGCAGTCCGCGGCAAAGCCCCAGAAGCGGCATGCCCCTGGCCACAACCTTGCGGATCATAGGAATGGTCCAAGCATCCCGCACAGGGTCCAGGGGTTGCGTCGGATCCAGAAGCTCTCCACCAAAAATGCTGGGGTGCACATTGGAAGCGGAGCCGGTAATGAAAACACCGTCCGCCATATCCAGCCAGGCATCCAACTCACTGGGATGTGCCGACGGAACAATCAAAGGATACGCGCCAGCCAGGCGCACAGCATCGACATACTTGCGGCCAGCCATTTGAAAAGGATGCCCATTGAACATGCGATTGCATGCTGTGACCAGCACGCGGGGAGCATTGGGTGGCAAAGGCGCTTGGATGGGGTGGGTATTGGTGTACATGGATTGAAGAGAAAGCTCAATGTGGACTCAAAGATACCCCCAAAGAGCGCAGTCAGTAAGATCCACTTTGGACGCCTTTAGCGAACCACTTGCCACACCGGACGCAACACAGGCCTCTTCATGGTGCAGAAAAAGGGGCCCGGCCGCAGCACCGGCAGAGCGTCCCCACGGACGACACTCCAAGTGTTAACGAACAGAGTCTGAGGCCCCATCGCGGCACGAATGCAAGCTTTAACTCAAATAAGTCAAGCAAGAATCAAGGCCACACAAAACCACATCCGAGCTTTTATTCGCTTTTTAACGACATCCCGGCATGCACCAACGTAAAGCAAGTCACCCCAAAACAGGGACTGAATGCACTAACTGCGGGACAGCAAACGCGAAGCCATACCCACCACTGCCGCCCGCAAAAACTCCACGGCCCGCTTGGAGTCCGCTTCCTTTTCCACAATGGCCGCAATCAGCCCCGCATGCACCATACGGGGCAGACAACGCGCCATGGCGTCAATGTCGGCGCGCTGGGCGTCAGGCGCGTAGTGACGCAAAGCCGAGGCCACAGACTCATAGACCCGCGCATCATGCTGCCGCACCACCTCATGCAATGCCGGCACCCCCTCTGACAAATAGGGAAGCGCCGTCAGCCCCACTTGCTCCTCATAGAAGCGCGCACCCGCATAGATCTGGGTTTGCAAATAGGAAATCAAGTCCAGCCCACCCCCAAAACGGGGATGCATGGAGTCAATCGCCTGATACACCGCCTCCAGCCACTGCCCCAATAGCGCTCCAAGAATGGCCTCCTTATTCGGGAAGTAGCCATACACCGTGCCGATCGACAGGCCCGCCCTGGCTGCGATTCTGTTGGTAGTCAAACGATCCAGACCACCCAGCTCAATCTCCTCACCCGCCGCAACAAGAACGGCCCGGACCGTCTCCTGAGCGCGCGCCTGACGCGGCGCACGACGCAACGACAAGTCCTTGACGGCATCACCATCCCCCCCCGGAAGCGCCTGCGCCGAAGCCGACACATTCGCTCGCTTGTCTTTGGTATTTTTTGTCATTCGCAAATCATAACCAGCCCAACTCACCTGGCACGGAATGTGCGGGCAAACCCCAATAGATATGAGCAATTGCTCTTATATGATCTGACGGCAATAAGAATCCTAACTCATCAATAGAGAAGCTACGCAACATGGCAAGCCATACCGACCTCGAACTGAACTACCTCTCTGCCACGGATGCACTCACCCGATTCCGCGACGGCTCTCTGTCCCCGGTCGAACTGCTGAACGCACACATCAACCGGATCGAGGAACTGGAACCCAGCCTCAACATCATGCGCTCCCTGCGCTTTGAAAAAGCCTTGGAAGCCGCCAAGCGCGCGGAAACCACCTACCGGGTATCTCCCGCAACAGCTGGTCCGTTGGAGGGCATTCCTACCGTCCTCAAAAACGAACACAACCTGATCGGCGAAGAAACCGACTCGGGATCCCTGCTGCTGGCCGGCCTGGTGGATGAGCAAAATGCCCCGCTGGTAGACCGCTTGCTCGACGCTGGCAGCGTGATTCACGGCCGAACCCATGTGCCCGAGTTTTATGTCGCCATGTTCACCAGAACACTCGCCCATGGCGTGACGCGCAACCCTTGGAACCCTTACTACACCTGCGGCGGATCGTCCGGCGGCAGCGCAGCGTCCTTGGCAGCCGGCATGACGACACTGGCCAGCGCCTCCGACATCGGTGGTTCGGGTCGCGTGCCTGCTGCCTATTGCGGTGTGGTGGGATTCAAGCCCAGCTATGGACGCATCCCGGAAGCAACCTTCTTCTTCGCGATGAACACCTACAACCACAACTGCGTCATGGCCCGCACCGTGGCCGACGCTGTGCTGATGTTCAATGTGATGAGCGGCCCCCACCCATGCGACCCGGCAAGCCTGAGCCCGAAGCTTGAGTTACCGACGCAGACCGGTGACGTCAAAGGCATGCGTATCGCGCTGTCGATGGACCTGGGTTACTTCAATGTTGCCGAGGACGTGCGCAGGAACACCCGCATGGCTGCCCAATGCCTGCGCGAACAAGGCGCCATCGTCGACGAAGTGGAGTTGGCATGGGACAACAATGTGCCCCGCTATTTCACCAACGGACTGGGCATGCCGCTGGGTCGCGGCCTCAAAGCCATGGTCCAAGGCAATGAGGACAAAGTCAGTGACTATGTATTGACCGCTGTGGAACTGCTGGGGAATCTCACACCAGAGGACTACCTGGAGTCCATCGATGGCATGGGCAAGATGCACAGCGCATTGCAGGACGTCTATGCCAAGTATGACGTGCTGCTATGCCCCACCCTGGCCCGCAACACCATGGCGGCAGAAGGATGCGCGGAAGCCCACAAAGACTTGATGGAAAACTACATGACTTATCCGTTCAACATGCTGAGTCGTCATCCGGTCATGAGTGTGCCCAGCGGCTTCGGCGACAACGGCGTACCGACAGGCCTCCAGGTCGTGGGACGTACCTACCAGGAAGTCGATGTCGTCAAGGTAGCCAGCGCACTCGAGAAGGCGATCAACTGGCCCGCTTGGCGTCCGTCTAAGTGAGGTAGCCATGCTCCAGCATGTTCCCCAACCCATGCCCGGGCTGGTGCTACGACCGGCCTACGAGGCCTTGGTCACTCTGCAGCCAGAAGAAGACCTTGGCATTTCGTGCCAGGGCCAGCGCTTGCGGGTGCCCATCACGGGTGGACACTTTCACGGCCCGGGACTGGCTGGACGCATTCTGCCCGGAGGCGCAGACTGGCAACTTCTGCGCTCGGATGGACGGCTGCAAATTGAAGCCATCTATGACATGCAAACGGACGATGGCGCATTCATCCACGTCCGCAACAAAGGCCTCTGGTACAGCCCCAATGGTCAATGGCCGGCGGAATATGCCGTGACCCATCCGGTATTTGAGGCCCCGCCGGGCCCCTACGAATGGATGAACACCAGCCTCTTCGTCGGCACGGTCGGCGAGGGCCCTAACGGCCCTCTGTCCATCCGGCTGGCTATTTACCAGGTCTGTATGGACCCCCACATGCCCTCTTTCACCACCCTCAACCCCTGAAAGCCCCACTATGTCTACAAGCACTCTTCTACCGGACGAACTCCGCAAGCACCACGTCTTATCGTTGATAGGTCTGGTATGTGTCGCATCCATCTTCTTCCTGGGCACACCAGGCTTCGTCGTCCTCATGGCGACCCAATGGGGCCTCAGTGAAAGCCAGTTGGGCATGATCGCGACTGCAGACAGCGTGGGCAACGCCATCGGCTCTTTGCTCATGACGTTTGTTTTGTACCGCTACAACCCCCGCTCCCTGGTCTTCATCGCATTGCTGGGATTCATTGCCGCCAACGCCCTGTCTGCGTTCCGCCTGGATGACTCGGCCATGCTGGCGACCCGCTTGGCATCCGGCGTGTTTTCCGGTGTGATGGCCGGTTTGGCCATCCGCCGACTCTCAGAAGGCAGCAATGCCGAACGCAATCTGACCTGGATGGTGATCAGCCAGACCCTGGCCATTGCCGTGTTGCTGACCTTCGTGCTGCCTTGGGTCGCCGAACTGGGCCAAGCCACCGCCGCCTTCACCATGGTGGCCATCTTTGGCGTGATCGGCCTGTTGGTGCGCAAACTGTTTCCTGAAGTGCATCTGCAGCCCGAAGCAGAACCCGGTATCGCTGCCGCAGGAGAAACACGTGCCATACCTGCTTATATTTCCTTGCTCAGCATCTTCTTGTTGTATGTGAGCGTGGGTGTGGTGTGGACCTTCATTGGCTACCTGGGCCATGCCGCTGGTTTTGAACCCACTTTTGTGGAGACCCTGCTGGGCGGCGCCAATTTGCTGAGCATCGCAGCCATCTCCATTGTTCCCCTGATGATCAAGCGTGACCGCCTGTTCTCCACAGGAATTGTGGCGCTGATCCTGTGCACCGCAGCGGCCATCGGCCTGTCCCTGCCACCACAGGCCTCGATCTATGCAGTGTCCACCGTGGTGTTCATCTGCGCCTGGGGCACTTCCATCACCTTGCTGCTGGCCCTGCTGCCCACCTATGACAAAGCGGGCCGCCTGATCATGCTCGCCCCCGGCGTCCTGTGCATGGGTTCTGCGCTCGGTTCATTCCTGGGTGGTCAGCTCATGGAAGTCCAGAACACCGCCATGGCATTCCAGATCGCAGCGGCTTGCTGCGGCGTTGCCGGTGTCTTTGTGCTGGGCCTGGGCGCCACCCACAAGCGCTGATCTCCCTTAGCACCTGACCCGGGATGTTGCCCGCTCCCCGAGAGCGAGGGCAACATCCCGGTTTTTTTATGGTGCGCCCAATACCACCGTCACCATGCGTGCCGGCTGCAGTGTGCGGGCCATCGCAGCACGGACGTCGGCCACAGTCAAGCGTTCGACCTCTTGCGTCCAGGTATCCAGATAGTCCAGTGGCAGGCCATTCCAGGCGATATTGGAGACGTTGTCGAGCAGCTTTTTGTTGCTGTCGATGCGCAGCGCAAAGCCGCCGATCAGGTTGTCCTTGGCGGCTTGTAGCTCTTTCTCGGTCGGGCCTTCTTTGACAAACTTGCTCACCACCTCGCGCACCAGCGACAGGGCTTGCTCCGCCTGGTCCGGTCGTGTTTGCAATGCGATCGTGAAGGCACCGGCATGCATGCCGGGGGCAAAGAAGCTGCTCACACTGTAGGTCAGTCCGCGCTTTTCGCGGACCTCTTCGGTTAGGCGCGCCGTAAAGCCTCCACCACCGAGAATGTGGTTGCCCACCGTGAGCGCGAAGAAATCCGGGTCATGGCGCTTGAAGCCCGGCTGCCCTACCAGCACATGCGCCTGGGCCGATGCAAAGGGAATCCGCAGCTCCTTCGCCGCCACCAGCGCCGCCACCTCGGGCACCGCCGCCGGGGCCGTGCAGCCCCCCTGCGGCACGCGGGACAGCAGCTTGGCAACCAAGGCATCCGCCTGCGCCCGGTTGAGTGCGCCCACGACGCTGACCTGTGCCGCACAGGCACGCAGCACCTTGGCATGCAGGGCGCGCAAGTCTTCCACGTTCGTACGCAACAAACCTGCCTCGGTAGTTTCGTAGCCATAAGGATGGCTGCCGTACACCGCCTGACTGAACGCACGCCTGGCTAGGGTGGCAGGGAGGGTGTTGGCCTCCTTGATACTGGCAATCATCTTGGGGCGGTCACGCAACCAAGGAGCTTCCGGGAACGAGGGTTCGCCCAACTGGCGGGCGGCCAGGGTGATGGCTTTGTCCAGCAAGTCCGGGTAGGTGAGCGAGCGCAGGCCGAAGCTCATGCGGTCCGCACTGGCGCTGCCAGCAAAAGACGCACCAAGGTCCTCCCAGGCTTCGCTGAGCTGGTGCTCATCTAGTGCGGGGCCAGCATCGCTGGCGCGCACGCCGTTGGCGGTGCTGGCGGCCATCAGGTTAGCCAGGCCGGGTTGCTCTGCCGGGTCGCGGCGGGCGCCCGCATCCAGGTTGATCTGCACATCCACCATGGGAATGGCGGGGCTTTCCACCAGGTACACACGCACCCCACCGGGCTGGGTCCAGTGCTGGATAGGGATGCCCGCCCATGCGAAATGCATGCCAAACAGGGCGCTAGCGCCCGTCAATAAAGCGCGAGCAGCTATGAATTTAGGAGTAATCATGTAGCAAATTAGGTGAAATGCGCTATTCAATGGCGAAGGCCCACCGCAGGAATGCGGGGCTTGCGGGTGCGGTCCACCGGCTGGGGCAGCAAGGTGGCGACGGTAAGCGCGTCATCCCCAAAGTATTGGGCAGCGACCGCCTGCACCTGCGCCGCGCTGACTTTGCGCAAGCGCTCCAGCAGCAGCTGGTCAGCCCCCAAAGGAAAGCCGTTGATCCAGCTCACGCCCAGGAGACGAGCCTGGTTGAATACGCTGTCTTGCTTGTAGACCTCGCCCGCCACCCAGCGGTTCTTCACGCGGGTGAGTTCAGCCTCGGTCACACCGTCTTTGGCCACCAGCGCCACTTGGGCGCGCAAGGCGGCTTCCACCTCGGCCGCCGTTTTTCCTGCAGCCGGCACGCCATAGAGCATGAAGAGCTGCGGGCCACGGGCCGTCACTCCGTAGTAGGCGCCGGCGTTATCCGCCACCGGCTGCCCGGAGAGCGTAAGCGCGCGCGGCAGCCGCGCACCGTCGTAACCTGACAGCACCGCCGATAGAACGGTCAGCGCCAGCGCATCGTCACTGGCAGCGTCGGTAGGTGCAGCGGCATTGGCCGGCAGGCCCGCAGGTGGGAGACCCGGCACCTTGAAGGCCAACGCCACATAAGCCTGCTCGGCAGGCGCCTTGAAGTCCAGACGGCGCATGCCGGTTTGCTCGGGCTCGGTGCGCGGCTTGCGCGCGGGCACCGCGTGCACCGGCAGGCTGCCGTAGTACTTCTCGGCCAAGGCACGGACCGCGTCCACATCCACATCGCCTGCCACGATCACGGCGGCATTGGTGGGCGTGTACCAGCGGCGGTAGAAGGCGCGCGCGTCGTCCGCAGTCATGCTCTCCAGGTCACTCATCCAGCCCACGATAGGGCGGCGGTAGGGGTCGGCCTGGTAGATCACCGCATCCATGGCCTCATGCAGGCGGGCATGGGGCTTGTCTTCGGTGCGCATGCGGCGCTCCTCTTTCACCACCTCCAGCTCTTTGGCAAACACCTCGTCCGTCCAGCGGTTGTTGGCAAACCGGTCGGATTCGAGGCGCATCACGTCTTCGAGCCTGGCCGAAGGGATCTGCTGGAAGTAGCCGGTGTAGTCCTTGCTGGTGAAGGCGTTTTCGCGTCCGCCCAGCGCGGCCACCTTGCGCGAGAAATCGCCCGCCTTTACGGTAGGCGTGCCCTTGAACATCATGTGCTCCAACAGATGGGCCACGCCGCTGGTGCCATCCACCTCGTCCATGGAGCCCACACGCACCCACACCATGTGCACGGCGGTAGGAGCGCGGCGGTCGGGCTTGACGATGAGGGTCATGCCGTTCTTCAGGGTGAACTGCCGCGCCTGCGTGGCGGCAGGCGTGGTTTGCACCCCGGCGGCCGAGGCAGGCAGGGGCAGCAGAAATGGAGAAATGGTGAAGGATAGGGCCAGCGCGAACGCCGAAACCGGAGCAGCCCAGCGGGCGCCCGGCAAGTGAGGTGGGTGTTTCATAGAATGCTGTGATTCTAGAAACACCCTCATGTTCAGTTTTTTCAAAAAGAAATTCCTCTCATCGTCCACTCCGGCCCCTGAGGCGGTAGCTCCCGTAGCCCCGCCTGCCGCAGAGGTGGCCCCTGCCCCGGCCCCGGTGGTCCCGTCGCCAACGCCTGCTGCGCCGCCATCGGCCAGCGCCCCCGCACCGGCGCCCACCAGCCCCCCTGTTGCACCCGAACCGGCTGCAAGTGCACCCGCCAGCCCTGCCTGGGGCTCCGGCTCGCTGATCGGCAGCGCGCTGGTGGCACCTATCGAGATTCCCGAGGCTCCGGCGACCCCGCCCGAACGCCAGAAGTGGCTGGATAAACTCAAGGCGGGCCTAGGCAAAACCGCCAGCAGCATCTCCGGCGTGTTCGGCGGCAGCCAGATCGACGAGGCGCTGTACGAGGACCTGGAAAGCGCTTTGCTCATGGCCGACGCCGGAGTGTCCGCCACCCAGTTGTTGACGGACGCCCTGCGCAAAAAAGTCAAAGCCACCGGTGTGACCCACCCGACGGCGCTCAAAAACATCCTGATCGCCGAGCTGACCGAGCTGCTGCAGCCCCTGCAAAAGCCGCTGGTGATCGGCGAGCACACGCCCACCGTCATCATGGTGGCAGGCGTCAACGGTGCAGGCAAAACCACCAGCATCGGCAAACTGACCAAGCACCTCGCCGACAGCAACGCCAGCGTGCTGCTGGCCGCGGCCGACACCTTCCGCGCCGCTGCGCGCGAGCAGCTCACCGTCTGGGCTGACCGCAACACCGTGGAAATCGTGAGCCAGGAAGGCGGCGACCCCGCCGCTGTGAGCTATGACTCGGTGACCGCCGGCAAGGCGCGCGGCAAGGACGTGGTACTCATCGACACTGCAGGCCGCCTACCCACCCAGCTGCACCTGATGGAAGAACTGAAAAAGATCAAGCGCGTCATCGGCAAAGCCGACGGCACGGCACCGCACGAAGTGCTGCTGGTCATCGACGGCAACACTGGCCAGAACGCGGTGGCCCAGGTCAAAGCCTTTGACGATGCGCTGGGCCTCACCGGCCTGATCGTCACCAAGCTCGACGGCACCGCCAAGGGCGGCGTGCTGGCGGCCATCGCCCGCGAGCGGCCCATTCCGGTGTACTTCATCGGTGTGGGCGAAAAGCTGGACGAGCTGGAAACCTTCAACGCTCGCGAATTTGCACAAGCCTTGCTGGCCTAGGCCCTGCCGAACGCAAGGTGTAAGGAACGGGCATATGGTCCGACCCATCGTTTTCACCGGACCAACGGACCCATGAACATTTCAATTCAACGCCGTCAACTTCTTGCCGCCTCTGCAGCATCAGTAGCGCTTCCCGTCTTAGCCCAATCCACCCCCGCCTGGTCCGCCATAGCGGCCAAGGCCAAAGGGCAGACGGTGTACTTCAACGCCTGGGGCGGGTCGGAGACCATCAACGCCTACATCCAGTGGGCCGCTGGGGAGGCGCAGAAGCGCTTCGGCGTGACGGTGCAGCACGTCAAGATTGCCGACGCGCCGGACATGATCAAGCGGGTACGCAACGAAAAAGCCGCCGGCAAAACGAATGGCAGCGTGGACTTGGTGTGGATCAACGGTGAAAACTTTTTGACCATGAAGCGCGAGGGCCTGCTGTTTGGGCCGTTTGCCGAAAGCCTGCCCTCCTTTGCCAAGGTGGACGTGCAAGGCAAGCCGACCACGCGCCTGGACTTTGCGGAGCCGACCGACGGCCTCGAAGCCCCCTGGGGCATGGCACAGCTGACCTTCATGGTGGACAGCAAGCGCACACCCAAGCCGCCGCAGAACCTGGCCGAGCTGCAAGCTTTTGCCAAAGCCAACCCCGGCCGCGTGACCTACCCGCGCCCACCCAACTTCCACGGCACCACCTTCCTCAAGCAGGTGCTAATGGATGTGAACACCCACCGTGACGCGCTCTACCAACCCGTCACGCCCGAAGCCTTTGCCAAAGCCACCGCGCCCCTGTGGGCCGCGCTGGACCAGATGCACCCGCACCTGTGGCGCGGCGGCAAGCAGTTCCCCAACAATGCAGAGGCCATCCGCCAGATGCTGGCCGATGGCGAAGTGGCGCTGGCCCTCACCTTCAACCCCAACGACGCTGCCAACGAAATAGCCGCCAAGCGCCTACCTGCCAGCGTTACCAGCTATCAATTCAGTAGCGGAACCATAGGCAACACGCACTTTGTGGCCATCCCTGTAAACGCCACCGCCAAAGAGGGTGCCCAGGTGTTTGCCAACTTTTTACTTAGTGCCGAGGCACAAGCCCGCAAGGCCGACATCACGGTGTGGGGCGACCCCACCGTGTTGGCTATGGACAAGCTCAGCGCTTCCGAGCGCGCTGCATTCGCAGCCAAGCCCCTGCCCGGCCAGGTGGAAAAGCCTGCACCCGCCATTCCCGAACCGCACGGCAGTTGGGTGGATGCGCTGGAAAAAGCGTGGACCCAGCGTTACGGGCGCTGAACACGCGTACAACGCGAACTGTTACCGCCTGTAAATGAGGGGGGAGTTGCCCGCGCTGCGGGCCACAATCGAGGCTATGCCACATCCCCCTTCCGCCCCGGACATGCCTGAGCTCCAGGCACGCACTCTTCAACGTACATACCACCGGAGCCTGGCCCTGGTACTGGGCGGCCTGGCGGTCGCACTGCTGCTGGGCAGCTGGAGCCTGTACAGCCGCCAGAAAGCCGCGCTCACCTGGGCCCTGAGCGCGCAGGGCGAACAGCTGCAACTGGCCCTGAATGACTCGCTGGACGCCGCCCGCCTGCACGCCATGGCCATGCGCCAGAGCGCCGAACGCAATCTGCGCCAGCCCTTGTTCAATGACAGCAGCCTCGCGGAGAGGCTGGAGCGCCGCAACCTCGCACCGCTCCGAGACGCCCCCTGGGATCGCATGCCCCAAGACCTGGCCAAAGACATGGGGGCCGTGCACATCCACCCCGCTGCGGGTGGCGACTACCGGCGGGAGCTGAATGCACCGCTGGGTGCGCTGGGCCAGGCGGTGGCCGCGCACAGCCAGCAGCAACGCCTGGCCTGGAGCTACTTCTACGACGCCCAGAAACGCTGGCGCTGGGTGTACCCTGCACAGGCTCGGGACGAGGTGCTGACCGCTACCGCACAAACCGACATGGCGGCTGCCCTGTCCGTCTTGTGGAATGCCTCCGGCACCGCGCCGATCGAGGCAGCGGGACCCTCCCGCAATCCGCACAAAGTGCCGGTGTGGACCGCTATGCACCTCGACCCGTTCAAGAAAGCCGAAGTGATCACTGCGCTCGCTCCGGTGTACCAGGGCGAAACCTACATCGGGGTCATGGGCGTCGACCTCACGGTCGCCACACTGCTCGGCGTCTTGCAACAACACCCCTTGTCCATGGGCCAGGCCTGGATCATTGACACGGAAGGGCAGGTGCTCGCCAGCAGCGACAGCAAGGCCGGCACTCCCCCCTCCGGCCCCTACACCACCGAAGCCGGCTGGCTACGCTATGCCCTGCGCGGTTCGCCCTTCAGCCTGGTGATCTATGCGCCCTCGGGCCTGGTTTCCCACCACGCGCTGGCCAAGCTCATGCCCATGCTTGTTACCGGTCTGTTGGGCCTGCTCGCCACCGCAGGCACTGCGCTATGGCTCAGCCGCAAGTTCGCCCTGCCGGCCCTGCAGTTGGCCGACTATGTGCAAAACACCGAGGGCCCCCACATCAAACGCCCCCCCAAAGCGCCCGCACTCTGGACGCCCTGGTTTGAGCGCGCTGCAGCTGCTGCACTGGACCGGCGGGACCAGCTCATGCACCACCACCAGCGCAGCAGCCAACTGGAAAAGCAGCTTGTGCAGCTCGAAGCGCAGCTGCGCGCGCGCGACAGCCACACTTCAGCCCTTCGAACAGAATAGAAACCCGTATCAGGAAAAATTACCTTGAAAAAAATTGCCTTGTTTGTCATCGTTCCCCTGGCCTTTGTCGTGCTGTACCTACTGTTGTGGCCGGTGCCCATCCGTCCTGTGGCCTGGGATGCCCCACCCGCTCCGGGCTACGCCGGCCCCCATGCCGTGAACACACGGCTCAGCAATTTGCAGACGATAGCCCTGCATGGCGAGGTGGGCCCCGAACACATTCAGTTTGGGCGTGACGGCAAGCTCTACACCACTGTGCTCAGCGGCAACATCCTGCGCATGGACGCCGACGGCGGCGCGCAACAGGTGTTTGCCAACACGGGTGGCCGGGTGTTGGGTTTTGACTTCGATGCCCATGGCAACCTGATTGCAGCAGATGCGGTCAAAGGGCTGCTGTCCATCGCGCAGGACGCCAAAGTGACCGTGCTCACCGACACTGTGAACGGCGATCCGATCCGCTATGCGGATGCCGTGGTGGTCGCCCAAAACGGCAAGATGTATTTCAGCGATGCGTCCACCCGCTTTGCACCCAAAGACTGGGGCGGCACGTTTGAGGCCAGCGTGCTCGACATCCTGGAACAAAGCAGCACCGGCCGCATTCTGGAATACGACCCAAGCACCAAGGTCACCCGCTTGGTTGCCACGGGTTTGAGCTTTGCCAATGGCGTGGCGCTGAGCGCGGACGAAAAATCCCTGTTCGTGAACGAAACCGGCAAATACCGGGTCTGGAAGATTGCCGTGGACGCCAAGCGGCTCGATGTGCGCAGCCTGGACAGCCAGCCCACTGCCCAAGCGCGCGTGCTACTGGACAACCTGCCCGGCTACCCCGACAACCTGATGCGCGGCCTGGACGGCAAAATCTGGCTGGGCTTTGCCAAGCCCCGCAACCCCACCATCGACAGCATGGCTGGCAAGCCCTGGTTGCGCAGCCTCACGCTGCGCTTGCCGCGCGCGTTGTGGCCTATCCCCAAGGCCTATGGCCATGTGATCGCCTTCACCGAAGATGGCAAGGTGGTGGCTGACCTGCAAGACCCCAGCGGCAGCTACCCCGAAACCACGGCCATCACCGAGACCAAAGACCGCCTGTATGTGCAAAGCCTGCACGCCCACAGCCTCGGCTGGCTGCCCAGGTAAAGCCCGCTTACTGCGCCAACCCGGCTGCAAGCGCAGGCGGCTCGCGCTTGGCAGTGACCGCGCTGCCCGCCGCAGCCGCCATGATGAACACAATGGCCCACCACTGCTGGGCACTGAGTTGCTCATGGAGCAACACCAAGCCCAACAAGGCCGCCACTGCGGGTTCCAGGCTGATCATGATGCCGAAAGCCTCTTTCGGCAGGCGCTTGAGAGCCATCATCTCCAGGGAGATAGGAATAGCGCTGGAAATCGCAGCCACCACCAGCCCGATCAACAAGATCTGCGGCTCCAACAGGGCGGCGCCCGCTTGCCAGATGCCGAAGGGCACCACGGTGATGGCGGCCACCGTGAGCCCCAGCGCCACCGAGTGGCCTGCATGCAAATGGCCCACGCGCTTGCCGAACACGATGTAGGCCCCCCAGAATACGGCGGCGGCCAGGGCATAGAGCACACCCACCACATCCAGCGACTGCACATGGGTACCGAAGGGCAGCACCAGGCCCAGGCCTGCAATCGCCAGCACTAGCCAGACAAAGTCCACCGGCTTGCGCGACGAATACAGCGCCACCGCCAAGGGCCCTGAAAACTCAATCGCCACGGCCACGCCAAATGGAATGGTGCGCAGCGACATGTAGAACAACAAATTCATCAGCCCCAGCGCCACGCCATATCGCAGCAGTGACATACGGTCCGCAGGCGCCAGCGCCCAACGCCAGGGCCGCCAGATCAGCAACAACAAGAGGGCCGAGAAGCCCACGCGCAAAGCCGTGGTGCCCACGGACCCGACCACAGGAAACAACTGCTTGGCAATCGACGTGCCCAGCCCCAAGGCGGTGACAGAACCCAAAATCGCCAGCAAAGGCAACACATGATGAAAACGGTGAGAAGACATCCCCCGACGATAACCGCTGTCGCGCAGGAACTCAGGTATAAACCCGTCTCCCTCAATGACTACCCACGCCTGTGCCATGACTGCCCTGCTCTCCTGCATCGAACTCGAATCCGCCCCCCAACCCACTGCCGCCGTCATCTGGATGCACGGGCTGGGCGCCACCAGCGATGACTTTGCAGGCCTGGTGCCCGAGCTGGATTTGGACGGTTGCCAGCCCATCCGCTTTGTGTTTCCGCAGGCGCCCAGCATCCCCATCACCATCAACGGTGGTTATGTGATGCCCGGCTGGTACGACCTGTACGGCATGGACCTGGTGAGCAAGCAGGACGCGGCGGGCATCCAGCGCTCTGAGGCGGCCATTGCGGCGCTGGTGGAGCGCGAAGTGACGCGCGGCATTCCGTATGAGCGCATCGTGCTGGCCGGCTTCAGCCAGGGCTGCGCCATGGCCTTACACACCGCGCTGCGCCTGCCACACCCAATTGCAGGTGTGATGGCCTTGTCGGGCTACCTGCCGCTGGCCGACCGCTTTGCCAGCGAGCGCCATAGCGCCAACGCAAGCACCCCCATCTTCATGGCCCACGGCACCCAGGACCCGGTGGTGATCCTGAAGCGCGGCGAAGACTCGCGCGATGCACTGGCGGCCTTGGGCCACAAGGTGCAGTGGCACACCTACCCCATGCCCCACAGCGTGCACCCACGCGAAGTGGCCGACATTGCCGCCTTTTTGAAGCAGGTGTTGCCCGCGTGATGGCTGCGGCTCGCCCTTTGGTGCTGGGCATTGACTTCGGCACGTCCAACTCCGCCTGTGCATTGATTGACGCGCACGGCGCCTTGCAAGTCATCCCGCTCAACGGCGCCAAGGCCGAGATGCCGACCGCGCTGTTTTTTGCCAGTGAAACGCATACCGTGCTGTATGGCGCAGACGCCATGCAGGCCTACCTGAACGGTACCGAAGGCCGGCTGTTGCGCTCGCTCAAGAGCCTGATGGGCAGCCGCCTGATGGATGAATACACCGCCGTAGGCGACAAGAGCATCCGCTTCTTTGACATCGTGGTGCTGTTCTTCAAAGAGCTCAAGCGCCGCTGCGAAGCCCATGTGGGCCAGCCCCTGACGCACGCCATGCTGGGCCGCCCGGTGCACTTTGTGGACGACGATGCCGAGCGCGACCAGCTGGCCCAAGAGACGCTGGGCCGCGCCGCGCTGGAGGCCGGCTTCACCCACATCGCCTACCAGCTCGAACCCATTGCCGCCGCGCTGGACTATGAGCAGCGCGTGGCCAAAGAAACTACGGCACTGGTAGTAGACATCGGCGGCGGCACATCGGACTTCACCGTCATCCGCCTCAACCCCGAGCGCAGCGGGCAACAGTTCCGCAGCGCGCAGCGCGACCGCACCGCCGACATTCTGGCCACCACCGGCGTGCACATTGGCGGCACCGACTTTGACCGCCTGCTGGACCTGACCACCGTGATGCCCCACTTGGGCTACAAGCACGTGGGCACCGGCGGGCGCATTGTGCCCAGCAGCGTGTTTTTTGACCTGAGCACCTGGCACCTGATCCACCAGGCGTACACCCGCAAGTCCATGCACTTTGCCAAAGAGCTGTGGACCGACTACACCGACCAGGCCCTGCACCGCCGCCTGATGGACGCGCTGGAAGAGCAGCACGGCCACCGCATGCTGGCCAGCGTGGAAGCTGCCAAGATCGCCTGCTCCATCAGCGGCGATAGCGCGGTGGTGAACCTCGATTTTCTGGACCGCAGCCTGGCCCCCACCGTGGACGCGGTAAACATGGAAGCAGCCCTGCACGCATCTCTGGCGCAGGTGGTGCAATGCGCCCAAGACTGCGTGGCCGCCGCTGGCCTGAGTGCGGTGGACGCCGTGTACCTCACCGGCGGTTCCTCCGCCCTGCGCACGCTCATAGCTGCGCTGCGCCAGGCCATGCCCCAAGCCACCCTGGTGGAAGGCAACCGCTTTGGCGGCGTGGCCGCCGGGCTGGCGTGGGCGGGTGCAGTGCACGCCTATTGATTTGCTATTGAATTAGGAGCTACTGGCGCTTATTTCATAAGCGCTAGCGGTGCATTTACGTTATCTAGAAAAGGATTTCCACCCTAAAGCAGAAGTCTGGGCTCTTCGTTACGTCCAGAAACGCTTGGGTAATCGGTCGTAAAAGTATGGCTTCGAACCTGTCTGGGAGGGCACCATACAAAATAAGCGGGAAAGTTGAATAGCCCTTGAGGTGAGTCAAGGTTTAACCATCAACCCTCAGCACTTCCTGAAATTTCAGAAAATACTGAAAATACAGGAAAGGCGAAAATCATGAACTTACCACCCCTTACGCAACGCTTCGTGCTGCACTTCGGCGAAATGGGTAGTCGATGGGGCATCAACCGCACCGTGGGGCAGATTTACGCACTGCTGTATGTGTCTGCAAAGCCGCTGAATGCGGACGAGATAGGGGCGGCGCTGGCGTTTTCTCGATCCAATGTAAGCATGGGCCTCAAAGAGCTGCAGTCGTGGAACTTAGTGCGGTTGATTCACCAGCCAGATGACCGGCGCGAATACTTCCAAGCACCCGAGGACGTGTGGGCCATCTTTCGCACACTCGCGGCCGAGCGGCGCAAACGCGAGATTGACCCGACTCTGAGCATGCTGCGCGATGCACTCATGGAGCAGCCCAGTGGAGCGGACGACATCCACACCCAAGCGCGCATGAAACAAATGCACAGTTTCATCGAGTTGATGACCGACTGGCTGGACGATGTGCAAAAAATGGACTCCGAGACTCTAGCAAGTCTCATGAAGATGGGGGCGCAAGTACAAAAGCTGCTGGAAATGAAGGACCGGGTCAGGCAGGTTTTCACGGGAAAGCCCGCTGCAGACCCGCAAGCGCTGCCCAACGAAGCACGCCCTATTCAACCAGAGAGCGGAGCAAGCCATGGACTGCTTTGACCCCGTCGTACTGGCGCGCATTCAGTTTGCAGCCAACATCAGTTTCCATATTCTTTTCCCAACCATCAGCATTGGCATGGGTTGGATATTGCTGTTCTTTAAGACACGGTTTAACGCGACCGGTCAGCAGCACTGGATGGACGCCTATCAATTTTGGGTGAAGGTATTTGCCTTGACCTTTGCGCTAGGGGTGGTCAGTGGCATCACCATGAGCTTCCAGTTTGGGACTAACTGGCCGGGCTTTATGACCGCCGTAGGCAATGTGGCCGGGCCACTCTTGGCCTACGAGGTACTGACCGCCTTTTTCCTGGAAGCCACCATGCTCGGCATCATGCTGTTTGGCCGAGGGCGTGTGAGTGAGAGGGTGCACACCATTGCCACGTTTTTGGTAGCTGCCGGTACCACGGCCTCTGCCTTCTGGATTCTGGCGCTGAACTCGTGGATGCACACCCCGGCAGGCTTTGAGATGATTGACGGACAAGCGCATGTCACTAGCTGGGTGGAAGTTATCTTCAACCCCTCATTCCCTTACCGTATGGCGCACATGCTGATCGCCTCCGGTCTGACAGTGGCCTTCTTGCTCGCGGGCTTGAGTGCTTACCGCTGGGTGATAGGCGACAAAGGGGCGACGGTGCAGGCCTCCTTGCGCACCGGGATCACTTTGGCGGCCGTGTTGATACCGCTGCAAATTGTGGTGGGCGATATGCATGGCCTCAATACTCTCAAGCACCAGCCTGCCAAGTTGGCAGCGATGGAAGGTATTTGGGAAACCCAGCGTGGCGCACCTGCCGTGTTGTTTGCTCTTCCAGACCAGGCGAGCCAAACCAACAAGTTCGAGCTCTCCATCCCGAAGCTGGCATCGTTTTATCTCACACACGACTGGAATGGCGAGATCAAGGGCATCAAAGAGTTTGGTGACAAACACCCGCCCGTGGCTCCGGTTTTTTGGGCTTTCAGAGTGATGGTTGGCGTGGGTCTTTTGATGTTGGCCGTGAGCTGGCTGGCAGTGTGGCAGGTGCGCAAGCGTGGATTGCAACCTTGGCTGGCACGTGTATTGGTAGGCATGACTTTCTCGGGCTGGGTGGCGCTGCTGGCGGGCTGGTACGTGACGGAGATTGGTCGCCAGCCATGGCTGGTCTACGGCGTCTTGAGCACCGCCGAGGCTGCTTCCAAGGTACCCGCAAGCAACATCGCACTCACGCTGGCCATGTATCTCATGCTGTACGCGGCTTTGTTGTTCGCTTATGTACGAGTGGTGTTTTATCTGGCGCGCAAAGCGGCCAAAACTGAAATGGAGGCCGCCCATGCTTGACGCCAGTACCCTTCTGACCCTGCCAGACTTGAGCCAGCCAACGGGCTGGTTGCCCTTGGTGTTTGCGCTGGTCATGGCGCTGGCCATGTTGGCGTACGTCATTCTGGATGGCTACGACCTCGGGGTGGGTGTGTTGTTGCGTCGCGCCGATGACGAAGCACAGAAAGACACCATGATTGCCAGCATCGGCCCCTTTTGGGACGCCAACGAGACTTGGCTGGTTCTGGGCGTTGGGGTCTTGTTGGTTGCGTTCCCTTTGGCGCACGGAGTCATTTTGGGCGCGCTGTATCTGCCGGTGGCCTTGATGTTGTTCGGGCTCACGCTGCGGGGCGTAGCGTTTGATTTCCGTGTGAAGGCGCGTGCAGAACACAAGCCCCTGTGGGATCGGGCGTTCTATGCAGGCTCTTTATTGGCCGGTTGGTCACAAGGCTTCACGCTGGGTGGATTGATCACTGGCTTTGGTAGCGATTGGGGCAGCCAACTGTTCAATGCACTGATCGGTCTCTGCCTTGTAGCCGCTTACTGCTTGCTCGGCGCCGGCTGGCTGATCATGAAGACTGAAGGTGAGCTTCAGCTCAAGGCCGTGCGCTGGGCGCAGAGTAGCTTGTGGCTCACGGCAGCCGGTGTCGCTGCTATCTCTCTCGCAACGCCGTGGGTCAGCCAACGAATTTTTGAGAAATGGTTCAGCTTTCCGAATGTGGTGATGTTGCTGCCGATTCCAGCCATGACGATCGCGCTGTTCGTAGTGATGGCGCGCAGCCTCAAGCGCCTGCCTACGCGCTTTTCACAAAATAACCAGTACGGTGCAGCCGTGCCTTTTGCCAGCACCGTCGGTATTTTTTTGTTGGCCTTCTACGGCCTCGCCTACAGCCTGTTCCCGTGGCTAGTGGTTGACAAGCTCACCATCTGGAATGCAGCAAGCTCGCCTGAAGCATTGATGGTGATCTTTTATGGCACTGTGGTGGTGCTACCCGTCATCATTGGTTACACGGTGTTCGCATACCGCGTTTTTTGGGGCAAAAGCTCAACACTTTCTTATTGAATCAGACGCGCCGAAACCTCGCATTTGCTACCAAATATATAGCTGCTTGCGTTTATTGCATGAGCGCCAAGAGCACTTTCAATGCCTAAGTTCGACTGCTTGTTGATGCAAATCAAAGCCCGTTAAACTCAGGGCATTCATTTCATCCGCACCCTCTTTCATGCACTTCCCCCTTCCACTCGCCTCTGACCGTGTCAGCGCGCGTGTGGGCGTGCGAGGTGAACCACAGGCTGGCAGATGGCTGCAGCTGACCGAGCAAACCGCCCGCATCTGGCTATGGTTGCTGGCGTTTGCCTGCTTATTCGGTGCTTTTGCCCCCACCCTATCCAAATATCTCGACGCAAAAAGCAACCCTGCCTGGGTGGAGGTGTGTACCGCCACCGGCACGCAGCGCATTTCTCTGGAAACTGGTTTACCCCTGGATTCTGGGGAGCCCGCCTACAAGGCAGAACACTGCGGCTACTGCCTGTTACAAGAGCACAGCCCGGCATTGACCTCTACCGAATCGCACTGGACTCCGTCTATCACCACAGGCCAGCAACTGCGCATCGGTTCTGGCAACACCACCATCCCCAAACGCTTCCTGCGGGAAGCGCATCAAACCAGGGCTCCGCCCGCGCTCTCCTGATCCGTCTTTGAATTCGTTGCCGGTGCATGTGGCATGCACCGGCGCTTTTTGCGTGCCCCGCATCAAGCCCTGCGCTTGGTCGGGTGCACGCGGACATCAGGAGTTTTTATGAACCCGACCACTAGGGGGTGCGCGCGTGCACCCAAGGCCTGCGGTGCGTGATGCGGCGCTGGTATTCCCCCCGCGGAGCGAGGAACGGCTTCTTGCTCGCCACCCTGAGCGCTGCTCTCTGGAGCAGCTGGGCTACAGGCTATCTGCAGGGCGTCAGCGAAACGCTGTCGCAACACATCGTGCGCTCAGCACACCCACCGCTTCCAGCGCAGTGCCTGAAACGGCCCTCCAGCGCTTGAACCGGTCAACCTGAACAGGAGTTTTTATGGACATGCTTGGCATGTATCCGACGTTTTATGTCCCGGGCATTGGTACAGCCTGGGTCATGGGCATCATCGGCGTGATTCACGTCGTCGCCTCGCACACGTCGGTCGGCGCATCGTTTTTGTTTGCGCTGTTGGAGACCAAGGCCTACCGCGAAGACAAGCCCCAATTGATGGATTTCATCAAGAAGTACGGCATGTTTTTGCTGGTGTTTTCCTACATCATCGGCTCCATCACTGGGCCGGGCATCTGGTACGCCATCACGGTCGCCAGCCCGCGCGGCGTGGGCGGCCTGATCCACAACTTTGTGTGGGTCTGGGCGGCCGAGTGGGTGTACTTCACGGTCGAGGTCATCGGCGTGTATGCGTTGGTGTACTTGATTGGCAAAGTGGACGCCAAAACCCACCTCAAGCTGACCTGGTCGTTCGCACTGGCCTCCTGGGCCACCATGCTGCTGATCGTGGGCATCTTGTCGTTCATGATGTGGCCCGGCCATGACAACTGGTACCAAACCGGCTCCACCAACGACGCCTTCTACAACATCAACTTCTTTGCCCACCTGGGCACACGCACCGGCTCCATGCTGGTGATGGCCGTGGTGGTGGGGCTGATGGTGGCGAGCCGGATGAAGGATCTGGACCTGCGCCGCAGCGTGGTGAAGTTCCTGACCCCCATCGGTCTGGTCGGTGGCTTGTTCGCGGTGATGATGTTTTTGTACTACCTGCAAACGCTGCCGCACAACGCCATCGTCATGCTGAACACGCACTTGTTGCCGGTGTACGCGCAGGGCATGGTGGCGGTGTTTGCGGTCTCCACGCTGTGGCTGCTGTTTGCCTGGTGGAAGCCGCATCGCGTGTACACCTCCCTGGCAGTGGCCCTGTTTGCTTTTATCGCCGTGGTCGGTGTATGGCCGGAAGAGCGCATGCGCGAATCCATGCGCAAGCCCTATGTGGCCGGCCAGTACATCTACGGCAACCAGGTGATTGCACGGGACGTGCCCGGAAAGGGCATTGTGGGCGAGGTGGACCACATCGCCGAGAAGGGGCTGCTGACGGTGCACCCCTTCATTCCGGACCGGCTGCGCGTCATCAACGACAGCAACCGGCTGGAGGTGGGTCGCCTGCTTACCAAGATTTCCTGTGCCAACTGCCATGCGCTGGAGCCGGGCACCCCGCTGCGCAATATTCCCGACAAGTTCCATGGCGCGACTGACGAAGACCTGATAGCAGGCTTTCTGCAGGGCCCACTCAAGCACGGAACCCAACCCTACATGCCACGCATTGACTTGCCCGAGCAAGAGGTGCGCGCCATCGCCCATTTCCTGGCCACTGTGAACCGTGGCGCGGACGTGGAGCGGTTGATATCTGAACAACACAAGGCGGCGACAAAAGTCGCTGCTAATAAGGAGTGACACGATGGATATAGGAATCGTGATGAACACCATGCGTGACCCTGCCGGGGTCCCTGCGCATCCGGTGCTGTTTCAGGCTTTGATGGTGCTCACTTGGGTATTCCACATCGCCTTCGTCCATTTGACGATGGGGGCGGCGGCGCTGGCCATCTATGCTTTCTACCAGCGGGGGAAGGGCCCGTACTGGGAGCGTTTGTCCATGGCACTCACCAAGGTCGCCAAGGTAGGCGTGTCACTGCTGATCGTGCTGGGAGTAGCGCCCTTGCTCTTCACGCAGGTGATTTATGACCCGCAGTGGTACGCCTCAAATGTGCTGTCGGGCCGCTGGGCGATTGCCTTTATCTTCACGCTCATCATTGCCTATTGCAGCTGGTTTGCCTTCTACTATGCCAACCACGAGGGTGCCAAGCGCTATATCGGCGTGTATGCATGGATAGGTTTCGCCCTGTTCTGCCTGGATGGCCTGATCATGCATGCGCTCTCTTACCAGGCCATCCTGCCCGAGCAGTGGATGCACTGGTATGCACCGGGTGGCGTGGTGGACACAAGCGGCTCGGCATTGCACGCCATCCAGTGGCCGCGCTACCTGTTCATCATGAGCCTTTCCGCTCCTGCTGTCGGCGTGTTTCTTATCGCGTATGCGCACTACTTCGCATCCCGCGAGGACCGGGAGCCCGCTTACCGCGCATTTGCTCGCAGTCTGGGCCAAAAGCTTGCGTTCAAAGGATTTGCGGTATCCCTGCTTCCCTTGCTGGTGTGGCAATTGCAGCAACCTGGCGGTACAGGGCTGATGTTCCACCCGGTGGCGGCGCTTCTGCTGGCGGCGATTGCGGCCATGGTCTGGTGGATGCGGAACTTGAAAGATGACACCCATGGCTACCGCCCGGTACTCGGCGGCCTGGGTGTGCTCTTGCTGCTGGCCCTGTGGCGCGAGGTGATTCGCGTGGCATACCTGCGGCCCTTTGGCTATGACATTGCCACCTACACCGTCCATGTGGACTGGCCCTCCACCCTGCTGTTCTTCAGCACCCTCACCGGTGTGGGCGGGCTGGTGGGCGGCTTTTATCTCACGCTGCTCTACCGCGCAGGGCAGGTGCAGGGGCTGTACACCGCAGACCGGACCACGGCCCGCTTGGGCACTGCCGCAGTCGCCATCCTTGGCATCTGGATCGCCGTGTTTTTTGCCTACGGCATCGTCATCTGGGTTCGCAACACTTTCATTTAATTCAGGACAGTCATCATGAACAAAACCATACGCACCGGGCTGATGGCCTGGGCTCTGCTGATCTCTTGGGGTTTGGGTTACGCGCAAGGTGGCCCCGCGCCTGATGTGGGCGCTGGCAAAAAACGCGCCGCCGCCTGTTTTGCCTGCCACGGTGATAACGGCATTTCCAAGATTCCCGGCACACCGCACCTGGCCGGGCAAGAAAGAAGCTACTTGGAAAGCGCGCTGCGCGCGTACCGGGATGGGCAAACCCGCCAGAACGCGACCATGAATGCGATGGCCAAACCCTTGTCAGACCGCGACATCGCCAACATCGCCGCCTACTTCAGCTTGTTGGTCCGGATGGACAAAGGACAAACTGCTGCCCAGGCGATGGAATTGCTAGAACGCATACGGCCTGTGGGAGTGGTGGCAACGCAAGCCGCTGCACCGGCACCTGCCGGGGCCACTGGCGCCACGCCCGTGGTTGCCAAGTCCGGCGAATCGATCTACACCAGCGCTTGCATCGCCTGCCATGGCAGTGGTGCGGCGGGGGCTCCCAAGTTGGGGGACAAGGCGGCTTGGGCACCCCGCCTTGCCCAGGGCAGTGCCACGCTCGTCCAACACGCAACCCAGGGCTTCAAAGGAATGCCTGCCAAAGGTGCTTGCTCAAGTTGCTCAGATGCTGACATCAAGGCGGCGGTGGAGTATTTGGCCGGCAAATCCAAGTAGGACATAAAAAAACCACAGCGGCCCTCGGAACTCGCTGTGGTTTAAACACAGAGGGCTGTGTGTGGGAGCTCTAGCTTGCTGCCATCACAAGACTTTGCGACAGGTTATGGCTCCGGTTGTACAGGCGACTGAACTTCGAAGGCTTGGGGCTGACGTCCCGCAACACATTGCTTTGCCGAAGATTGCTCAGCGCGCGGCACACGGTTTCAGGCGCCAGGTTCAGGATCCTTGCCATGTCATTCAAACTGGGCAGCGTGCAATCCATGACTTCATCGGCGCCCGGGCTGTGTCCCTCCGACAATGCCTGCAGCAAGCGCCGGACACGCTTGTCTGTGGGGCCGGTTCGCATACTGGCCATGTCACGGGCCCGGTGATGGGCTTGTGACACAGCATCCATCCACATCCTGGTAAGCGACTTGCCCTCTGGCAGGGCGACTGGCACCAGCATGGATGCTGTCAACGCCGCGACCTGGATGTGCGGGGCCGCCCCGGCAAGGGCTTCCACCCCCACCAGATCGCCCGGCAGCATCAGTCGAACAAATGTGGGCGGGGCACCGTCGCTCCAACTGTCCAGCCTGAGCGCGCCGGACTCCAGGCGCCATAGCTGATGCAAGGCGCTTGGTCGCAAAGCCTCACGTGCTTCCAAATGCAACTCGCCTCTCGCTTCGTTTTGTTGATTCATACACACTCCTTGGCCCCGGATGCCTTGACCATCACGGGGCGTGATGCAGACTATTGATCATCAGGGTTCACACCCTGGGCTTCGAACCACAGGGCATTCACCACGGCCAACAACACGGCCATGGCTGTACCCAACATCCAGCTGAAATACCACATAAAAAGTCTCCTTGAAGGGGTTCAATACAGGGCTTTGGCCTGCGCCTGAATGGCAGCCACCGTCACTTTGCCGCGCATGACACGGTAGGCCCACGAGGTGTACGACACCACAATGGGCGTCATGATCAGGGCGACCCAGAACATGATGTTCAGCGTGCGCTGGCTGGATACGCAGTCCCACACGGTAAGACTGTGGCCAGGATGGGAACTGGACGGCAGCACGAACGGGAAGATCGCAGAGCCTGCCGTCAGGATGACGCCTGCGCATGCCAAGGCACTCAACACAAAGGCCAGCCCCGGTCTGCGCACCACGTTGGCCAGCATGGCCAAGACGGTACCGGCGTATGCCAGTACCAAAAACACCCAGGTGAGGGGTTGCTTTTGATAGTTGATCATCCAGGCTCCCGCTTGCATAAGCACGGTCTTGCCTACAGGGGACACCGCTTCGCCAGGCACCACAGCGGATGTGATGACATAGCCCGGCATGCCAGCCACCATCACCCCCCCCACGGTGAACACCAGCAACAAGACTGCCCCGAACACGTAGGACGCCTTGCGGGCCCGTCCATTCAAGTCGCCCTCGGTGCGCAACTGCAAGTAGTTAGCACCATGAAAAACCAGCAAGCTCAAACTGGCGACTCCACACAACAGGGTAAACGGTGTGAACAGGGCCCAGAAGCTACCGGTATAGACCGGCATCATGGAGTCCTCAAAGTAGAAAGGCACACCGGTAATAACGTTGCCAATGGCCACGCCGAACACCAGCGAAGGAACCGCGCCACCCACAAACAACCCCCAGTCCCACGCACTGCGCCAGGCGGGCGATGGCACCTTGCTCCGGTACTCAAACCCGACCGGACGGAAGAACATGGCCCACAACACCGCCATCAAGGCAAAGTAAAAGCCTGAGAACGCGGTGGCATACACCAAGGGCCATGCCGCAAAAATGGCACCACCCGCGGTGATGAACCACACTTGGTTGCCCTCCCAGTGCGGGCCTACCGTGTTGAGCAGGACACGGCGCTCGTCGTCACTGCGCCCCACGAAGGGCAGCAGCGTGCCCACCCCCATGTCATGACCATCCATGATGGCAAAACCGATGAGCAGCACTACGACGAGCAGCCACCAGATGAGTTTGAGAATTTCATAGTCGATCATGCTGCACTCCCTTCGAACTGATACTTACCGGTACCCAAGCTGGATGGGCCGAGGCGGGCGTACTTGAACATCAGGTACATCTCTGCAATGAAAAGCAAGGTGTAAAAAATCAGGAAACCCGCCAGCGAGAACACCACATCGCCAGTGCTCAACACCGAGGTGGACAAATGGGTGGGCAGAATGCCCTGCACCGTCCAAGGCTGACGGCCGTACTCCGCCACAATCCAGCCGGACTCCGCCGCAATCCAGGGCAAAGGCAAGCTCCACAGTGCCCATTTCAACAACCAGGGACGTGACTCGATGCGGTTGCGCGCCGCACTCCAGAACGCCACCACCATGAGTGCCAACATGAGGAACGCACTGGCGACCATGATGCGGAAGCTCCAGAACATGGGCGCCACACGGGGGATGGCGTCATCCATGGCTTTGGCCTTCATCTCCGGTGTGGCCAGGGCCACGTCAGCGATGTATTTTTTGAGAAGCAAGCCATGCCCCATGTCCGGCAGTACCTCTTTGAACTTTGCGAGCAACTCAGGGTTCTTGGGGTCCTTGCGCAACAACTCCAGCGTTTTCACCGCCACAATGCCGCGCTCGATACGGATGGCCGTTTTCTTCTCAATCTCGTCGATGCCCGGTATGGTTTTGTCGGTCGATCGCGTACCGATCAGGCCCAAGACATAGGGGATTTTGATTTCCGCATGGGTGACACGATGCGCCTCATCCGGAATGCCGAACAGGGTTAAGCCCGCCGGTGCGGGCTCGGTCTTCCACATACCTTCCATGGCGGCCATCTTGGCTTCTTGCGACTCGGCTGCGGTGTATCCGGATTCGTCACCCAGGACGATGACCGACAGGGCCGAGGCCAGGCCGAAAGCTGCGGCAATCCGGAACGAACGCAGCGCAAATCCACGGTCCCGCCCTTTGAGCAGGTACCAACTGCTGATAGCCAACACAAAGATGGAGCCAGTGATGTAGCCCGCACTGATGGTGTGGACGAACTTGGCCTGCGCCACCGGATTGAACACCACATCCCAAAAGCTGCTGAGCTCCATGCGCATGGTGACCGGGTTGAACTCGGCACCCACAGGGTTTTGCATCCAGCCATTGGCAATCAGGATCAGGATGGCCGACAGGTTGGAACCAATCGCCACCATGTAAGTGACAGTCAGATGCCCCACCTTACTCAAGCGGTCCCAGCCGAAGAAGAACAGCCCGACAAAGGTGGACTCCAGAAAGAACGCGAGCAGCCCCTCAATCGCCAGCGGCGCCCCGAAAATGTCACCCACATAGTGGGAGTAGTAGGCCCAGTTGGTACCAAACTGGAATTCCATGGTCAGGCCGGTGGTCACGCCCAAGGCGAAGTTGATCCCGAACAGCTTGCCCCAGAACTTGGTCATGTCGCGATAGACCGTCTTGCCAGTCATGACATAGACGGTTTCCATGATCGCCATCAGGAAGGAAAGCCCCAGCGTCAGGGGTACGAATAAGAAGTGATAGAGGGCGGTTGCCGCGAACTGCAGTCGAGACAGGTCCACCACGGATTCTGAAATCATGGTTTGTCCTTTGGAACGGTTTCACCGGGAGAGGCACCGGAGGATGCAATGCGCTGCGCAACCCCTTGGGACGCCTCGCTGGGTGCCAGACGATGCGGAAAAAAAGCGAATTTGAGAGAGAACAGCAGAACGAGCTTGAGCGCGATAGCCCAAACCAACTCTCTGCGCAAACGGGTTGTGGCCATATGCCCCCACAGAATGAACTAAACAGGGAAGCGACTTTCGTTCTGGACGTAGGCGCTCAGCGCCAACAAGCCAGCGAAGTCTGCGATTGCCTAGCGCGTGGTGAAAGGCGGCGCGCGCGCGACCTGGGCCCGCCAAGGCGAGCCGGTGCGGGGAGCCGTGACGGCCTCAATGCCATGAACAGCGGCGGCCTGAAGCAATGCCAGTTCCGGAGCGTCCTCTGCCGCCAAAGCCAATGAGTCTGCATGCGTCAGGCAGTAGAGACAGTGCTCTGCATGTAAAGCGCTGGGGACATCAACAGGTTTACCCTGCCGTTCCTCCAGCACGCTGCCATCCGCCCCCAGAAGCACCCAAGTACTACCTTGGGAAGCACACACCTCAACCCACTGCAAAGGTGAGCTAGACCCCGGAGATGCATGCAATGCCATAGAAACCGAAGGCACGAGTGCATTCATCAGGACAGCCAGGATGGCAATCCATTGAACTATCGTGCGACGGGCATGACTTAGCTTCTGCATGTGAGCACAAGTCTAGGACGCGAAGACCCGCCGGAGTTTGACTTATGTCATCCCTCAACAGGATTGCGGAAACCGCGCAAAACACCGCAATCAAAACGCTGCGCCAAGCCATGCCCGAAGCCACGCTGGTGGAAGACAACCGCTTTGGCGGTGTAGCCGCCGGGCTGGCTTGGGCGGGTGCGGTGCACCCGTATTAATTTGCTATTTATTTAGGAGCTTTTTGCGCAGATTCCATGGGCGCTATCGGCACTTTTCATGCATAAACAAGGATAGTCAAAGAGCCAACCGCAGCTTGCCCACCAGCCTGCCAAAGCGCGCACTGGGCAGCGACAACAAGGTCTCGCGCTCTACCCAGCGCACCCCGCGCACCTCGTCCCACTGCGGGCGCAAAGGTGCTGCGGCATCGCCCCGGAACAGGTACAAAAAGTCATGGTGCACATGCGCGCCCTCCCCTTTCGCGGGGTTGGCAGGGATGGCGTGGCTGTCGATGTCGATCAGCGGTGCATCGAGGCTTGGGGCCTGGGGCAAGCGCACGTTCACGCCCGTCTCTTCCTCCACCTCCCGCGCGGCAGACACGTCCAGCCGGTCCAGGCCCTCGTGGTGGCCGCCGGGCTGCAGCCAGCGGTTCAGGGTGCGGTGGTGGATGAGCAGCACCTTGTCTGCTGCTGCGTCGTACACCAGGCCGCTGGTGGTGACGTGGCCTTGCATGTTGGCTCTGGAGAAGGGGTCGGCAGACGTATCGGCCAACTGGGCAGCAATGGCTTGTAGTCCTGAAGCCTCAGCGGGAAAATGAACGAAGTACTTTCGCAGTTCAGCGAGCGCGTGGGCCCGGAGAGCGGCCAAGGGGGTCACAGTGTCAGAGAGCATGTTCGATTATGTCCGCTTCAGGGATGCACCTCAAAGGCATCCCCTCAGCGCCTTGGCGCCGGCACACATTTCTGCAGCTCGCTATGCGGTTTGTTCATGCCATCACTGAAGCTGTCCATCCTCCACATGCGCCGTCCCACGCCTCAACAGATTGCATGCGTCTCCTTGGCTCACTTTGTGATTGCCCTGGCTGCCTTCCTGTAGTCGTTTTCTGTGAGCAGCGATGCCTTCGAAGGTCGCCACGTCTCTTGGGTGGGCAAGACCATTGCTGGGCCTCTCACCGCCACGTTATGGTCTCCCGTCATGCCCATTCTTGAGTTCGCTAGACCCTACGGCTTGCGGCCTTCGCCACTGTGTCAGTGGCTCTTGCTTGCGGGCAACAGCCTTGTATGGGGCGTGCTTGGTGCCACGGTGCTGGCCCACAGGCAAACACCACGGAAGCGCCAACCACCGAGCTTCGACACACCTGAAAACAGGCCCGCCCCATGAGCAAGGGCTTTTCTCTGCGGTGCGCGTCTCCCAACTAACCGAGCCCAACATGCGCAAGTGCTTCCCCGTGCACTGCAAACGCACAATCGCACGCCCCCCTTGTCTGTGCCCTCTGGGCACGGACTGCATGCGCAGACGGGCTGCCCACGTCAACTGCACCAGCGCCGCCAGGCAAGAACGTGCCGGCATCAAGCCCGACACGTCCCCAAAATTCGACGCATGCCACGGATACCCAAGCAGCCTCCGCACAGGCAGTGCTGCAACGCACCAGGTCCTGTCAGCACCTCGCAGGAGAACCGGGGGGCGATCAGTCACAACGTGATAGCGATCTCACTGTAGAGATGACGCCATTGCCAAAGAGATCCGCAGGTGGCGTGTCCTCGCTGGCAGAGCCGGTCAGGATACTCTAAGCTCAAGCCTATGACTGAAGCTGCCCACTCCCTCACGCCGCACCCCATCGTCAACCTCGCCTTGCAGGGCGGAGGTTCGCACGGGGCCTTCACCTGGGGCGTGCTGGACGCGTTGCTGGAAGACGGTCGGCTGGACTTTGAGGGCATCAGCGGCACCAGTGCAGGCGCCATGAACGCGGTGGCGTTGGCCCACGGTTTCGCGCAGGCTGAAGGCAAGCCGCGCACGTCCGCCAGAGACAGTGCCCGTCAATCCTTGGAGGACTTCTGGGAAGGCGTGGTCGCCATGGGCGCACTCAGCAGCACGCTGGCCGGTGCGCACAAGGTGCCGTTCGACTTGTTGTTTGGCGGGCTTTCGGCCCTCACCGGCTCGGCCTCGCCCAGCCAGATTCTCTCCGACGCGGTTAGCAGTTTCTGGACGCAGGCTGTTTCACCTTACCAAAGCAACCCGCTGGACATCAACCCCCTGCGCAGCTTCCTAGAGCGGCAGATGGACTTTGAACGCCTGGCGGCTTACCAGCCGCTCAAGGTGTTTGTGGTGGCCACCAAGGTGCGCACCGGGAAGGCTGAAATTTTTTCCGGCAAGCGGCTCACTGCCGATGCGGTGATGGCGTCGGCCTGCCTGCCGACGGTGTTTCAGGCGGTCGAGATCGAAGGCGAACACTACTGGGATGGCGGTTACGCCGGCAACCCTGCCATTCACCCGCTGATTTACGAATGCCAAAGCCCGGACGTGATGCTGGTGCAGATCAACCCCATAGAGCGTGAGGAACTGCCCACCACGGCGGCCGGCATTCTGGACCGGCTCAACGAAATCACCTTCAACTCGGCGCTGATTGCCGAAATGCGCGCCATCGACTTTGTGAAGCGCTTGCTCGCCGAAGGCAAGCTGGACCCTGCACGCTACAAAAACGTGCTGATGCACCGCATCGATGGCGGCGCCGCGCTGGAAGCCTACCCGGCCTCCACCAAGTCTGACACCGACGCCAAGCTCATCCACACCTTGCGGGACCTGGGCCGCGTCTGTGCCAAGCGGTGGCTGAAGAAGCATGTGGACTCCATAGGTGTGGAGTGCAGCATCAACATCGCCACTGATTACCTGGACGACTTGCGGGTACCCAACGCAGACTGACGCAAAAAACCCCGCTGTCTCACCGGCGGACCAGTGATACAGCGGGGTTGCAAGCCGCTGCCAGGGGGCAGCGGCAATCACCATCTCTTAGCTCAAGCGAGGTCGAAACGGTCCAGGTTCATCACCTTGGTCCAGGCAGCCACGAAGTCGCGCACAAACTTGGCGTGCGCATCGTCGGTGGCGTACACCTCGGCCAATGCACGCAGCTGCGAGTTGGAGCCGAACACCAGGTCCACCACGGTGCCGGTCCACTTCAGGGCGCCTGTCTTGCGGTCACGGCCTTCGAGCACGCCGGCATCCGTGGCCTTGCTCCACTGGGTGCGCATGTCGAGCAGGTTGACGAAGAAGTCGTTGCTCAGCGTTTCAGGCCGGGTGGTGAACACGCCGTGCTTCGCTTGGCCCACATTGGCGTTCAGGGCACGCAGGCCGCCGACCAGCACCGTCATTTCGGGCGCGCTCAAGGTAAGCAGCTGGGCCTTGTCGAGCAGCAGCTCTGCGGCCACGCCTTCCAGCCCCTTGTAGGTGTAGTTGCGGAAGCCATCGGCCACCGGTTCCAGCACCTGGTAGGACTCCACATCCGTCTGCGCTTGCGTTGCGTCCATGCGGCCCGGTGCGAAGGGCACGGTCACCGCTTGGCCTGCCTTTGCGGCAGCAGCTTCCACGGCAGCGCCGCCGGCCAACACGATCAAGTCCGCCAGCGAGATCTTCTTGCCACCGCTCTGTGCGGCGTTAAAGGCTTGCTGAATGACTTCGAGCTTGCCCAGCACCTTGGACAACTGTGCAGGCTGGTTGGCCGCCCAGTCTTTGGCCGGAGCCAGGCGAATGCGGGCACCGTTGGCACCGCCGCGCTTGTCGCTGCCACGGAAGGTAGAGGCAGAAGCCCAGGCAGTGCTCACCAATTCCGAAATGCTCAGGCCGGAAGCCAGCACCTGGGCTTTGAGCGCAGCTACATCGGCTGCATTCACCAGTGCATGGTCCACCGCAGGAATCGGGTCCTGCCAGCTCAGCACTTCAGCGGGCACCAGCTTGCCCAGGTAGCGGGCACGGGGGCCCATGTCGCGATGGGTGAGCTTGAACCAGGCGCGGGCAAAGGCATCGGCAAACTCGGCCGGGTTCTGGTGGAAGCGGCGCGAAATCTTCTCGTATGCGGGGTCCATGCGCAGCGACATGTCGGCCGTGGTCATCATGGGCGGATGCTTCTTGGACGGATCATGGGCATCCGGAATCATGTGCTCCGGCTTCACGTTCTGCGCGACCCATTGGTTGGCGCCAGAGGGGCTCTTGGTCAGGGCCCACTCGTAGCCGAACAGCATGTCGAAGTAGCCGTTGTCCCACTTTGTGGGGTTGGGTTTCCAGGCGCCTTCAATGCCGCTGGTCGTGGTGTGCACGCCTTTGCCGCTGCCCAGCTTGTTGATCCAGCCGAAGCCTTGCGCTTCAATGCCTGCCGCTTCGGGCTCAGGGCCGACCAGCGTCGGGTCGCCTGCACCGTGGGCCTTGCCGAAGGTGTGACCGCCTGCCACCAGGGCCACGGTTTCCTCGTCGTTCATGGCCATACGGGCAAAGGTTTCACGCACATCGCGGCCGCTGGCCACGGGGTCGGGCTTGCCGTCCGGGCCTTCAGGGTTCACGTAAATCAGGCCCATCTGCACTGCAGCCAAGGGGCTCGCGAGCTGGCGATCACCGCTGTAGCGGCTGTTTTCCTTGTCGCTGGTCGCCAGCCACGCTTTTTCTGCGCCCCAGTAAATGTCTTGCTCGGGTTCCCAGATGTCTTCACGGCCACCGGCAAAACCGAAAGTCTTGAAGCCCATGGATTCCAGCGCCACGTTGCCGGCCAGAATCATCAAATCCGCCCAAGAGAGCTTGCGGCCATACTTTTGCTTGATGGGCCACAGCAGGCGGCGGGCTTTGTCGAGGTTGCCATTGTCCGGCCAGCTGTTGAGCGGGGCAAAGCGCTGGCTGCCGGAGCCGGCACCACCCCGGCCATCACCCGTGCGGTAGGTGCCGGCCGAGTGCCAGGCCATGCGCACCATCAGGCCGCCGTAGTGGCCCCAGTCGGCGGGCCACCAGTCCTGCGAGTCGGTCATCAGCGCGGTCAGGTCTTTCACCACGGCATCAAGATCGAGCGTCTTGAACTCTTCGGCATAGTTGAAGTCTTCCCCCATGGGGTTAGAGGCGGGTGCATGCTGGTGCAGGATGCCCAACTTCAACTGGTTCGGCCACCAATCAGCATTCGACGGCGCCGCGGCCTGGGTGTGGCTGCGGGCTGCGTGGGGAAAGGGGCACTTGGCTTCGGTAGTCATGCGAGTCTCCTGTGGGGTTGGTAAATCGATGTGCATGCAGTTTAGACCCCGGCTATTAGACGCTCCAATTGGATTGCCCAATGGGTCCCATAGAGTTTTTTACACATACAACGCTGCATACACTTCCAGCCTAGTCATTCCCAGAAGGCCCTTCACCGTGCAAGCCCTGCTCCAAGCCATCGCCTCGATGGACATCTCCTCTCCCGACGCCTGCCGCCTGTTTCATGGCCGGGGCGGCCTGTACCCTGGTAGCGAACAGTGGTGCTTGGACTGGTATCCGCCCGTGCTGGTCCTGACCAGCTTCAAACCGGTCAGCGAGGACGAATTAGGCAGCATTGGTGCCGCAATGTCTGCGCGCTGGAGCACGCTGGCCCCCGGGCAAGCCCTCAACTGGGTTTTCCAGTGCCGCGCCGAGGGGCTTGCCGACACCCGGCTGATGACGGGCGCCGTGCCGGAGCCGCATGTGGTGACGGAAGCCGGCACCCAATACAAGGTGCATGTGCTACGCGGGCAAAACCACGGCCTGTTTCTGGACATGGCAGAGGGCCGGCGCTGGGTGCGTGACTATGTGGCAGCCCACCCCAAGACCTATGCCTTCCGGGTGCTCAACCTGTTTGCCTACACCTGCTCGTTCTCGGTGGTGGCCCTGCAAGCCGGTGCAAGGCATGTGGTGAATGTGGACATGAGCCAAGGCGCGCTGGCCACCGGCCAGCAAAACCACCGGCTCAATGGTATTGAGGGCGGTGTAAGTTTCTTGGGACACGACATCTTCAAGACCTGGGGCAAGATCACCCGCAGCGGCCCTTACGACCTCGTGGTGCTGGACCCGCCCAGCTACCAGAAAGGCAGCTTTGTGGCCACCAAGGACTACGCCCGTCTGGTGCGCCGCTTGCCCGAATTACTGGCCCCGGGCGGCCATGCACTGGTGTGTCTGAATGCGCCCGAGCTGGACACCGCGTTTCTGATGGGCCATGTGCAAGAACAAGCGCCCGCCCTCGAATTCGTGCAGCGCTTGCGCAACCCGCCTGCGTTTGCAGATGCCGAGCCGGAGCGCGCGCTCAAGGTACTGGTGTACCGACTGCCGGACTGAGCAGCGCCCACCATTCTGTCAATCAAAAATCTCGTGCAACCATGACTTCTTGCGGCTCTGCGGATAGCGCTTGTGTTCATGAAAGTCTGAGTCCTCAAAGTCGCGGTGCTGCGGCGTGCGGGCTGCCCGCGCCGCAGGCGCCGCAGCCACTGCGGGGCCGGAGGCCTTGTCCAGCAGTTTGTCAAGCTCGCCACGGTCCAGCCAGATGCCGCGGCAGGACGGGCAGTAGTCAATCTCCACACCCTTGCGTTCGGTCATCACCAGGGTGCTGTCGGGGCAATGGGGGCATTTCATACCAGGCTCCTTAGTGTCACAAAGCAAAACCAGCGGCAGACAACAGCAGACCGCCTACGCCAACACCCGCCAACAACGTCGCATCACGCGTGTTTCGGGCGGCGTACTCATGCCACGCGGCATACATCACGGGTAGCGACAGGGCCAGGCCGATCCACTCGAGGGTCAGAAAATCAGTTTCCATCACAACGACTCCGCATCCGGCTTGGTCAGGCGACCGCGCATCGGCTTATGCTGACGGTGCATGGTGCGGGTCAGGGCGCGCACCAGGCGATCGAGGCCTTCGTCCAAAGCCGTACGCCAGTCGCTGGCCAAAGAAGAGATGACCAGCACACCGGACTTCTCGGTTTTGACTTCCAGCAGGCAATGTTTGTCAACGCCACCACGCGGGCCATTGATGTCGGTAAGCATCACCTTGGCGCGGGGCACTATGGCTCCCAGGCGGCGCAATACAAAGCGCACACGCTGCAGGGCTTCTTCCCGCAAGGCAACGCCTTCAGCGTGTCGGGACTCGAAAATGACTTGCATAAAACCTCTCCAAGTGATGAACAGGCCTCAACCTTATTCGGCGAATAATTACGAAAAAAGCAGATAATTTCTCAATCTGATTCAATTTAAAACTGAATATGAGCACCTCCTTCAATTACAAACACCTCTACTACTTCTGGGTCGTCGCCAAAGAAGGAGGCATGTCCCGCGCAGCCGACAAGCTGGACATGGCCGTACAAACTGTGAGTGCGCAGGTCAAAGAACTGGAGCGTTCGCTGGGCTATGCCCTACTCAAGCCTGCGGGTCGCGGACTGGTCCTCACAGACGCAGGCGTCACGGCCATGCAGCTGGCAGACCAGATCTTTCAGGTAGGGGAAAGTCTGCCGGACCGAGTCCGCGAATCTGCGAGTGCTCCATCGATGCGACTGGCCATCGGCATTTCCGATGGCTTGCCCAAGCTGGTCGCGCGACGCCTTCTGCAGCCGGTGTTCGGCGAGCCCACATTGCGACTGATTTGCCATGAGGGAGAGTTGGACGACCTGCTCGGCGATCTGGCCTTGCACCGGCTGGACGTGGTGTTTTCAGACAGGCCGGCCCCAGCCAATCCCAACATCAAGCTGTACAGCCACGCCATGGGACAGTCGCCCATGGCGTGGTATGCCACACCGGCCCTGGTGCGCACGGCAGCACGCGACTTTCCGCAATGCCTGGCAAGCAACCCGGTGCTACTGCCCACCGCCCACACAGCGGTGCGTGCACGCTTGGATCACTGGTTTGAACACCAGGGCATACGACCCCGCATCGTGGGTGAGTTTGAAGACAGTGCCTTGCTGAACACCTTTGGCGCCAGTGGCATGGGCATTTTCCCGGCAGCTGAGTGGGCCGAAGAGGACCTGCTCGCCAATTACGGCGTGAAACGCCTGGCCGCCTGTGAGGGCGTGAGCGAACACTTTTTTGCCGTTGGTACGGAGAAAAAAGTTCAACATCCTCTGGTGCAACGAATCTTGCAAGGTCTGGCTTGAAACACTCAGTAATTTACTGAACTTCATTCTTAAATACGCTGGTTTTTCATTGTCAATTTCCACCGTAATCTGCGCAGGTCTTTATTTTTTCAGGAGATAGACATGAAAAAACTTCTTTCCGTTCTAGCCGTCGTGTTCTCCATGGGCATTGCCGGCGTTTCTATGGACGCCGAAGCGGCCAAGCGCATGGGCGGCGGCAAGTCCATGGGCACCCAGCGCCAGGCAACCCAGGACAAAGCGCCCACCGCACCCGCTGCACAAAATGCGGCCCCTGCAGCGGGCGCAGGCACCGCTGCAGCTTCCAAGCCCTCGTGGATGGGACCGGTTGCCGGTTTGGCCGCTGGTTTGGGCATTGCCGCACTGGCATCGCACTTCGGTTTCGGTGACGAGCTCGCCTCCATGATGACCATGGCCCTGGTGGCCTTCGCGGTGATGGCGGTCATCGGGTTCATCCTGCGCAAACGGGCCATGGCGCGCCAAGGTGGCATGGCGAGTGCTGGCGGTCTGATGCCGGCCGGTGCCTCTGCAGGTGCAGGCAACAGCGCACCGAACCAGGCCTACAAGATGGCCACGCCTGCATCCTCCGGCATGGGCGGATCGTCCTCTGGCTCCCTGATCGGTTCCGGCATCGGTGCGCAAGCGGCGGCCCCCGCGATTCCCGCAGACTTTGATCGCGCAGGTTTCGAGCGCAATGCCAAAGTGAACTTCATCCGCCTGCAAGCTGCGTATGACGCTGGCAACCTGGACGACATCCGCGAGTTCACCACGCCCGAAATGTTTGCCGAAATCAAGATGGACTTTGCCGAGCGCGATGCATCCGGCCAAGCCGGCGAGGTCGTGCGCATCGACACCACGGTGCTCGAAGTGGCCGAAGAAGCCAACCGCTATGTGGTGAGCGTCAAGTTCACCGGCTTTATCCGCTTCGGCGCAGGCTCGGACGACGAAACGTTTGATGAAATCTGGCACCTGACCAAGCCCCTACAAGGCAATGGCGGCTGGGTGTTGGCTGGCATTCAACAAGCCGGCTAATTCAGATCAGCGGGGCGCAGTGCCCCGCCCCTACCACGGGCCCGACTTGCTCACGCAGGTCGGGCTTTTTCATGGTGGTACCACCGTGGCAGCAAGGCATTGATTACGATGCACGATGCCCTTGTTGCGCGCACTCCGCTCCCCATTTCCGCTGGTCTTGGCCCTGATAGCGGGCATCCCCCTGCTATGGGCCGTGTGGAGCACCCTGCCCGACGTGGCCCACGGCGCTGCATGGGCGGCACTTGGGCAGCATCCCCAGACTTGGCCAGCCCTGGGCCTGACCCTGTGGACCGGTCTGGCATCGACCCTGATTTCCACCGGTGTCACAGCCTGCATCCTGGCCCGCTGGCTCAAGACAGAAAGCTCCGATCGCGCACTCGAACGCGGGACCCGCTGGCTGTCGCCCCTGCTGTCGGTTCCCCACGCAGCCTTTGCAATCGGGACGGTGGCCCTGCTCGCCCCCGGAGGTTGGCTGATCCGCCTCATGTCCCCGTGGCCGAGCGGGCTGGAAGCGCCCCCCGACTGGCCCACCACCCAGGACCCCTGGGGTCTGGGCCTGATTGCGGTACTGGTAGCCAAAGAAGTGCCGTTTCTGCTGTGGGCCGCTATGGCCTACCTGCAGCAACCCGGCATCCGTGCGCAATTGCGCCAATCTTTGCAACTGGCTGCCACTTGGGGCTATAGCGACACGCAAGCGTGGTGGCGCATAGGCTGGCCCCAGGTGGCACGACACCTCACGGCGCCCTTGCTCGCCGTACTGACCTACAGCCTGACCGTGGTGGACATGGCCCTGGTCATCGGACCCAACTCGCCCCCTACTCTCGCCATGCTGACCTGGCAGTGGCTGCAAGATGCCGACCCGGCCACCAATGCCCAAGGCGCCAGTGCGGCTTGGCTCCTCGCAGGCATCTTGGCACTGTGCGCGGGCATGCTGGCTGCGGTACGGACACAGCAATATTGGCGCCAACGTCAAGTGAGAGGTGTGGCTCGCGGCAATACCTGCTTCCCATCACGCAGGCCCGCCGCCCGCAGCCGGATCATGGCGGTCTTGTTGGGCGTCTATGCACTGGTGCTGAGTGCATTGGCCGTGGGCAGCGTCTCCGGACCTTGGCCTTTTCCGCAACTGTGGCCCGAAGTCTGGACGCTGAACGCCTGGAGCGGCGTACTGCTGAGCCGCCACACCGTGTGGACCACCCTGGCCCTGGGCATGGGCAGTGCAGCAGCGGCCCTGGTCTGGGTGGTGGCGTGGTTGGAATGGGGCCCCGCTCACTGGCAGCAACGCTTGCGCCCGTTGTGGATGCTGCCCTTGGTGCTACCTGCGGTGTTGTGGGTACTGGGTCTGCACCGCGTGAGCCTCGCTTGGGGACTCGACGGCCAGGCGGCCGGGCTCTGGCTGGCCCATACGCTGAGTGCCTTACCCTACGTGCTGATTGCGTTGCAGGGACCCTATCTCGGCTTCGACGGGAGGCTGCAACAGCTGAGCGCGGCCCTCGGGCGCAGCCGGGCGGCTTTCCTGTGGCACGTCAAATGGCCTTTGCTGCGCAGCGCACTCCTCGCCGCAGGGGCTGTGGGTTTCGCGGTCAGCGTGGCGCAGTACCTGCCTACCTTGTACGTGGGCGCGGGGCGCTTCCAGACAGTGACCACCGAAGCCGTGACGCTCGCAGCGGGAGGGCAACGCGCCCTGACCGCTGCCTTTGCATGGCTGCAATGGTGTTTGCCCATGCTGGTATTCGCTATCGCCGCCTGGTGGGGCCGCCCCCGGCGCTGGCCTGTGGCGGCACAATAAACCCATGCCTTCCTCCTTGCCCTCGACCGCTCCCTCTGCCGCCCCCCGACACTGGTATGAGGTGGCCCATGCGCCGAAAGCCGGTACCGTGCTGGGCCGGCGTGACGCACTGGAAGACGGCAGTGCCACCATACTCCACTGGCAAGTGCCTGCGAGTGAGGACGGTGCGGGCAACACGGAAACCACCGTCTTCCGCTACCTCTTGCTGCGCAGTGGCGCTGAAGTGAAGGCCTACGTCAATCGCTGTGCCCACTTCGGAATGCCACTGGCCACGCGGCAGGACTTGCTGAAGTTCCAGCCCCATGAGCGGATCACCTGCAATGTGCACTACGCCCACTACCGCTGGAGCGATGGCCTGTGCATCGCCGGCGACTGCCAAGGCGAGTCACTATTGGCTATCCCCGTGGTGGTGGATGAGGACGGCACCATCCGCGTCGCCCCATGAGCTTGCACATTCATATTGAGGCACTCTCCACCCCCGCTGGCGTGCTGGTGCGCGGCTTGCGGCTGGACATTGCCCCCGGCACTGTCTACACCCTGATGGGCCCCAGTGGCTGCGGAAAAAGCAGCGTGCTTGCGGCCGTGTGCGGCACGCTGACCGCCGGTATTCAGTGGCACGGCTCCGTGCAACTGCTGGGCCGGCGGATCGACACACTGCCAGTGCAAGCGCGGCGGGTGGGCATTTTGTTCCAGGACGACCTGCTCTTCGCCCACATGACGGTGCGCGAGAACCTGCTTTTTGCAGTGCCCGCCGGCCCCGCTGCCGGGCGGGAGTCGGCCGTGCAGCAGGCGCTGCAGGATGTGGAAATGCACGACTTTGCCCAGGCAGACCCGGCCCGCCTCTCCGGCGGCCAGCGGGCCCGGGTGGCGCTGGCCCGCGCGCTGCTAGCCCGCCCCCACGCCCTGCTGCTGGACGAACCTTTCTCCAAACTCGATGCAGCCCTGCGCGAACGCATGCGCGCACTGGTGTTCGGCCTGGTGCGCAGCCGCGACATCCCCGCGCTGCTGGTCACCCACGACGCCGCGGACGTGGCGGACCCGGAGCTGTTGACCCGCCTGGGCGATCTGCCAGAAGCCCTTCCCCTGCGCGACTGACGGCGAAGCCTCGGACACGTAGACTCCCCTCCCATGCTGGACCGTTTCGCCACCCCGCTCTTGCGCCCACCGCTGAGAGCCATCGCACGCCTGCTGGTGCGTGCAGGCATTGGTGCCAACACCGTGACGCTGGCGGGCTTTTCCGTCGGCATGTTTGCTGCGATTTTGATAGCTACCGGCGCATATTCCATGGGCGCTATCGCCCTGTTAGCTTCCAGACTTCTGGATGGACTTGACGGTGCAGTGGCGCGCGAATCCCAGCCTACCGACGCCGGCGGCTTTCTCGATATTTCGTTGGACTTTGTGTTTTACGCCAGCATTCCGCTGGCCTTTGCAGTGGCCAACCCGGCCGAGCACGCATTGCCCGCCGCCGCCCTGCTGGCCGCCTTCATAGGCACCGGCAGCAGCTTTCTCGCCTTTGCCGCCCTGGCCGCCAAGCGCGGCATGGACAACCTGGCCTACCCCGACAAATCGTTCTACTTTCTGGGCGGGCTGACCGAAGCGACTGAGACGCTGGCCTTCTTTGTCGCCATGTGTTTGTGGCCCGCGCATTTCGGTGTGTTGGCATATACCTTTGCCGCCCTGTGCGCCGTGACCACTGCCACCCGCATCTGGTGGGGTTGGCGCGCATTTTCATGAGGGACTTGTGATGAAAGCATCCAAATGGCTGGTACTGGGCGTGGTGGCACTGGCCATCTCTGCTTTTTTTGCGTTGGACCTGCAACGCTTTCTGAGCCTGGAGGTTTTGCGCCAAAGCCAGGATGCGCTGGCCGCGCACTATGCGGCCAAGCCCTGGACCTTGCGGGCGGCCTACTTCAGCATCTACGTGCTGGTGACTTCGCTTTCGCTGCCGGGAGCCGTCATCCTCACGCTGGCGGGCGGCGGCGTGTTCGGGCTGGGCTGGGGGCTGCTGCTGGTATCGTTTGCGTCCAGCATCGGTGCCACGGTGTCGTTTCTGGCGGCGCGCTTTGTGTTGCGCGACATGGTGCAGGCCCGCTTCGGCGCACGGCTGGCGGACATCAACCAAGGTGTCGCGCGGGACGGCGCGCTGTATTTGTTCAGCCTGCGGCTGATTCCGGTGGTGCCGTTTTTTGTGATCAACCTCGCCATGGGGCTGACCACCATGCGCACCCGCACTTTTTACTGGGTGAGCCAGCTCGGCATGCTGGCCGGCACGGCGGTGTATGTGAATGCGGGCACCCGGCTGGCGGAGCTGCAGTCGCTCAAAGACGTAGCCAGCCCCCAACTGCTGGGGGCATTTGTTTTGCTCGGCATATTCCCACTGCTTTCCAAGGCGCTTATGAACTTCATCCGACAACGCAAGGTCTACGCCCGCTGGAACGCGGTGCGCCCCCAGACGTTTGACCGCAACCTCATCGTCATCGGCGGCGGTGCGGGCGGGCTGGTGTCAGCCTATATTGCTGCGGCTGTCAAAGCCAAGGTCACGCTGGTCGAGGCCCACAAGATGGGCGGCGACTGCTTGAACTATGGCTGCGTACCGAGCAAGGCGCTGATCAAAAGCGCCAAGCTGGCCCACCAGATGCAGCACGCGGAACGCTATGGTTTACATAGCACCCTGCGCACATCTGACGGGCGCCAGAGCCTATTTTCATTCAAAAAAGTGATGCAGCGCATCCACGAGGTGATTGCCGCCATTGAGCCGCATGACAGCGTGGAGCGCTATACCGGCCTGGGCGTGGAAGTGCTGCAGGGCTACGCCAAGATCATCAACCCGTGGACGGTGGAGATTGCCCTGAACGACGGCGGCAAACAAACTTTAACCACACGCAGCATCGTCATCGCAGCCGGCGCACGACCCTTCGTTCCTCCGCTACCGGGTCTTGAAGAAGTGGGCTATGTGACCAGCGACACCCTGTGGGACGAGTTCGCCAAGCTGGACGAAGTGCCCCAGCGCCTGGTGGTGCTGGGCGGCGGGCCGATTGGCTGCGAGCTGGCGCAGAGCTTTGCACGGCTGGGATCTGCGGTGACCCAGGTGGAGATGGCACCGCGCATCATGGCGCGGGAAGATGTGGAAGTGTCAGAACTCGCCGCCGCTGCCCTGCGCGCCGATGGCGTGGACCTGCTGACCAGCCACAAGGCCCTGCGCGTTGAAAAGCACCCTCACTCCCCCGAGCCTGTCGAGGGCGCTTCGACCGGCTCAGCGCGCTCGGGCGGCGTGCTCATCGTCGAGCACGCAGGCGTGGAGAAGCGAATACCTTTCGACCAGCTACTGTGCGCCGTGGGCCGCACAGCGCGCCTCAGCGGCTATGGCTTGGAGGAGCTGGGCATCCCTACCCACAAGACGGTGCAAACCAACGAGTACCTGCAGACCATTTACCCCAACATCTTTGCGGCGGGTGATGTGGCCGGGCCCTACCAGTTCACCCACACCGCGGCGCATCAGGCCTGGTATGCGGCAGTCAACGCCCTGTTCGGGGATTTCAAGAAATTCAAGGCCGACTACTCGGTCATCCCCTGGGCCACTTTCATTGACCCTGAAGTGGCGCGCGTGGGCCTGAACGAGCAGGAGGCCCAAGAACAAGGCATTGCCTACGAGGTGACGAAGTACGGCATCGACGACCTGGACCGCGCGATTGCGGACAGCGAGGCGCATGGCTTTGTGAAAGTGCTGACCGTACCGGGCAAAGACAAGATTCTCGGCGTGACCATCGTCGGCACCCACGCAGGCGACCTGCTGGCCGAGTACGTGCTGGCCATGAAACACGGGCTGGGCCTGAACAAGATTCTGGGCACCATCCACACCTACCCCACACTGGCCGAAGCCAATAAATACGCCGCAGGTGAGTGGAAGCGCGCCCACCAGCCGCACAAGCTCTTGGAATGGGTGCGCAAGTTCCACGACTGGAAACGCGGATGAAATAGTTCCCCCACGCTCCGCCGCTGCGCGGGTCGCTGCCCCCCAAGGGGGCGCGGCTCTCACCTTGGGGCGGCCCTGCGGTGGAGCCTGGCCCCCACGCTCCGCCACAGCGCGGGACGCTACTTGGCACGGCACAATCCACGCCTATGCAAACACCCGCCACACCCATCGTTAGAGACATTGTGTTGGTGGGTGGCGGCCACAGCCAAGTGGTGGCGCTGCGCTACTTCGCGATGCACCCGCTGCCCGGCGTGCGCGTCACCCTGATTTGTACCGACGCGCACACGCCCTACTCCGGCATGCTGCCCGGTTACGTGGCGGGGCACTACGCGTATGACGATGTGCACATCGACCTGTGCCGCCTGTGCGCCGCCACTGGCGCACGCTTCATCCAGGCCGAAGTAACGGGCTTGGACCGCGAGGCGCGCACGGTGCAGCTGCGCGGCCGGCCCGACATCGATTACGACGTGGTCTCCATCAACACCGGCTCCACGCCCCAGATGCGCGCTCCGGGCGCTGCCGAGTACGCGGTACCCGTCAAACCCATCACTGGTTTCAACCAGCGTTGGCTGCAGTTGCTAGACAAGGTGGCGCAGGCCACCCGGCCGCTGACCATTGCCATCGTGGGCGGTGGGGCGGGTGGCGTGGAGCTGTGCCTGGCCATGCAGTACCGCTTGCGGGCCGAGACAAAAGCCGCCGGGCGCGCGGACATGGCCCCGCAGTTCCACCTGTTTACCTCTGATGGTTTGCTGCCGACCCACAACCCCGGCGTGCAAAAGCGCTTTGCCAAGGTGCTGGCTGAGCGCGGCGTGCAGGTGCACCTGCAAACACCCGTGGCGGAAGTGCAGGCAGGCCGTTTGCGCAGCGCACAAGGCGAGTGGTTTGAAGCCGACGAGGTGCTTTGGGTGACCCAAGCAGGCGGTGGCGCCTGGCTGCAAGGCACCGGCTTGGCACTGACAGAGAACCGCTGCATCCGCTTGTACGACACGCTGCAAAGCATCACCGACCCGCGTGTATTTGCCGCAGGCGATGTAGCCGCCATGGAGAACTTTACGCTGGAGAAAGCCGGGGTGTTCGCCGTGCGCATGGGCATGCCGCTGGCGATCAACCTGCAACGCGCGGTGCAGGGCCTGCCCCTGCAGCCCTACCGCCCGCAGCGCCGCTGGCTGGCGCTGATCAGCACCGGCGACCGCTATGCCGTGGCATCCCGTGGCGCGCTCAGCTTTGCGGGGGCCTGGGTCTGGCGCTGGAAGGACTGGATAGACCGCCGCTTTATGCAGCGCTTCAGTGTGCAGGGCGTGGAAGGGCTCGCGGGCCTCTCGGGCATGCCCCCCGCCGGTTCCTCCAACCTAGCCATCCAGCTCAGCGCTGATGAAGCCCAACAGGCGCAAGCCGCAGTCGCCATGCGCTGCGGCGGCTGTGGTGCCAAGGTGGGTGCCAGCGTGCTCTCACGTGCACTGCAAAACCTGTGGGTGCCACCCAACCCCGATGTGCTGCTGGGCCTGGACAGCCCGGACGACGCGGCTGTGGTTCGCGTGCCCCCCGGCAAAGCGCTGGTGCACAGCGTGGATTTCTTCCGGGCATTTGTGGACGACCCCTATATCTTTGGCCGCATTGCCGCCAACCACGCGCTGGGTGACCTATTTGCCATGGGCGCCCAGCCCCATACCGCGACCGCCATCGCCACCGTGCCCCCCGGCGTGGACCGGCAGGTGGAAGCCACCCTGCGCCAGATGATGCAGGGCGCCGTGGAGGTGCTCAATGCAGCCGGCTGCACCCTGATAGGCGGACACAGCGGCGAAGGCGCCGAGCTGGCGCTGGGCTTTGCGGTGAATGGTTTGGTGGACGTGGACGATCAGGGCCAGATGACCGGCGTGCTGCGCAAGGGCGGCATGCAGCCCGGCGATGTGCTGCTGCTGACCAAGCCGCTGGGCACCGGCGCCCTGTTTGCCGCGCACGGCCGCGCCGCCGCAAGGGGCCGCTGGGTGCAAGCTGCGCTGCAGAGCATGGCACAGAGCAACCAGGCGGCCGCACACACCTTGTGCCGCTTTGGTGCCACTGCGTGTACCGACTTGACCGGCTTCGGCCTGATAGGCCATACGGTGGAAATGGCGCGCCCCAGTGGCGTGCAAGTCGTACTGGATGCCGCCGCCCTGCCCCTGCTGGACGGCGCGCTAGAGTGTGTGCAGCAAGGCCTGCTCAGCTCCCTGCACAGCGCCAATGCGCGCCAGCACCATGGGGTGCAAAACGCCGATGCAGCCATAGCCCACCCGCTATGGCCCCTGCTGGTGGACCCGCAAACGGCCGGTGGGCTGTTGGCCAGCGTGCCGGCCACAGCGGCACAAGCCTGCTTGCAGGCGCTCCACGCGCAGGGCTATGCCCAAGCCTGCATCCTTGGGCGTGTGGTGGCCTTACCGGCCCATGAACGGCCCGTCACCATCCACCTGAATTCACTATAAAAACCATAGCTACTTGCGCATATATAGCGGGCGCTAGAGGCTGATTTAGTTGTCAAATCCGCCTCCGTCGTGGAACAATAGCCGCATGAAAGCCTTGGCCGCACATATCAATCAAGATCTGGACTCTGCGCACACCACCCACGCGCGCGGTTACCAGCCCCGCCAGCTGGTGCTGCTGGGCGGTGGCATGGCCAACCTGCACATGCTCTCGGCACTGGCCGCCCGGCCCCTGCCGGAAATGCGCATCATCCTGCTGGCGCCCTACCCCCGCACCCTCTACCCGGGCATGCTGCCCGGCTTGGTGGCAGGGCGCTACAGCATGGACGAATGTGCCATCCCGCTGGAACCCCTGGTGCGCCGCGCCGGCATCCGCTGGCTGCAGCGCAACGTCCAGGCCCTGGATGCGGGCAGCCAGACCTTGCAACTCGACGACGGCAGCAGCCAGCATTACGACTGGTTGTCCATCAACACCGGACGGACGCAGAACCGCGAACAGATAGAGCGCGACATGCCTGGGGCCGCCGAATTCGGCCTGTTTGTCCATCCGCTGGAAACCTTTGCCCAGCTCTGGCCACGGGTTTGCGACTTGGCCAGCAGCAAAGCCTTGCGGGTGGCTGTCGTCGGCGACCACACGGCGGCCCTGGAATTGGCGCTGGCCGTGCGCCAGCGCCTGCCTGCCAGCGCCGTCACCCTGGTCGTCAAGCCCGGCGAAGGTGGCGTGCCGCTGGACAGCCCGGTGCATGCCCGGCTGGTGACCGCCATGAAGGCCCAGCGCATCACCGTGCTGCAGGATGTGGCCCTGGCCCTGACGGCAGAGGCCGTGCACCTGGGCTGTGGCGCGCGCCTGGCCTGCGACGTGCCCCTGATTGCGCTTGAATCCCAATCCCCCGCATGGCTGGGCGGCAGTGGCCTGGCCCTGGATGGCCAAGGCCAGCTGGCCCTTGACGCCTACCAGCGCAGCAGCAGCCATCCCCAGGTGTTTTCCGCCACCGATGACAACGAGGCACTGGTGCAAAACCTGCCCGCAGCCGCCACCGGGGCCAGCCTGCAGGCGGTGCGCGACACCTCCGGCGCACTGCAACTCCTGTTCGGTGGCAGCCAGCAGGCCGTCGCCGCCTGGGGCCCTTACAGCGCCACCGGCCGCAGCCTGCGCTGGCTCAAGGAGTGGAGTGACCGCCGGCACGTGGCGCGTTTCCTGCAGGCCGGACTGTAAAGACCCATCACGCGGCAGGTAGTGACGGCTGCAGTGGGTATAGTGACCCCGACACTCCCCGTACAAGCCCCATGAAGCTGCTTACCGAAATTGCCTACGTAGCCCGACAGGAATTCAAAGTTGCCCTGCGCCACCCCAAAATGTGGCTGGCAGTCCTGGTCGTGGCCCTGCTGCCATCGGTGTATGCCGCCATCTACCTCACCAGTGTCTGGGACCCCACCGCCCACACCAACGCCTTGCAAGTCGCGGTCGTGAACCTCGACGAGGGCATGGAGTACAAAGGCCACCTGTTCAACGTGGGGGGCCAGGTCATCTACCGCTTGGAACGCAGTACCCGCTTCGGCTATGTGATGTACCCCGACGCCGAGAAGGCCCGGCAGGACGTGCGTTCGGGCAAAGCCGCGTTCGCCCTCATCGTGCCGAAAGACTTCAGTTCCAATGCCATTCCCGGCGCCTTGCCCGGTGGCGGCAAGCTGGTGCTCTATACCTCTGAGGGCAATAACTACCAGACCGCCTTGATTGCGCGGCAGTTCGCCAGCGAGCTGGGGCATGAGGTGAACGAAAGCCTCAATGAACGGCGCTGGGCCCTGGTGCTCAGCAACGCAGCAGGCTCGCAACGCAGCGTGGACCAGTTACGCGAAGGCATCAGCAGTCTTCAGGCCGGCGCCCGTGAGCTCAGCGCCGGCGCTTCGCAAGCCAGCCAGGCGGGACGTGCCGTATCCCACGGAGCGGCCAAACTGCACGGCGGCGTGGACCAGTTCGCCGACGGCTTCAAGCAACTCGGCGGCGGCCTGCGCACCCTGGACGCCAAGCGTCCCCGCAACTCCGATCTGACCAGCCTGAAGAATGGCGCAGAGGCATTGGCCGCCGGTCACACCGAACTGGGCCGGGGCATGGACACACTGCAAGACGGCAGCCAACAGCTCAAGCAAGGCCTCCTGACCTTCAAGGCGGAGGCGGACGACACGTTTCTGATCACCAACCACGTCAGAGACGGCGTAACCCAACTCTCCAATGGGATGGGCCGGCTCGACGACGGACTCCGCGAGGCCGCAGATGGCCAGAAGAAACTCAGCGACGGTGCCAACCGCCTGGCCCAGGGCGTGGGTACCCTGACCCAGGGTGTACGAACCATGTCCGGCGCCATCCGGCAGGCCGTGAGCAAGCTGCCCGAAGACAGCCAGCTCGATGAGCTGGCCGGTGGCAGCCGGCAACTCCACACCGGTACAGCCGAACTCGCCGACGGGCTCCAGCGCCTCAAGACCGGGGCCCAATCCCTCTCGGGTGGCCTGGACCTGTTGGCCCAATCCTTGCCGACCTCCATCGAGACCCCCCAAGGCAGCCCCGAAGGCCTTGCCAACTCGGTCAAGCCCATCATCGAAGTCGATGCCGCCGTCGGCAACAGCGGCAGCGGATTTGCGCCCAACATCATTCCTGCCGCACTGTGGCTGGGCGCCGGCGTAGCCGCTTTCCTGATTCACATCCGTGTCATCCCACGCCACGCCAAGCGCTTTTCAGCGCCGGGCAAGTTCATTGGCAAGATCAGCATGCCGGTCCTGGTGGTGCTCCTGCAGGCCCTGGCGCTGGGTTTGACGGTGCACTGGGGGCTGGACGTGCGCGTCTTCAATCCTGCCGCCTTTGCCCTGTGCCTGACGGTGGCCGGCCTGTCATTCCTGATGATCGTGATGCTGCTCACGCGCGCCCTGGGGGATGCGGGCAAAGTATTCGCCATGGTGTTCCTGGCCGTGCAACTGTCCGCATCGGGCGGCGTTTTGCCGGTAGAGCTGAGTGGCGGACTCTATGAGCTCATCAGCCCCTGGCTGCCCATGACCTGGGTGGTACGGGCGGTAAAAGCAGCCATGTTCGGCGCCTATGGCGGTGACTGGCAAGCCCCCATGCTGCTGGTCACGGCCTGCGGACTGACGTCTTTGCTGCTGGCCTGTTGGATTGGTCGCTGGCGCTATTTGCACCCTGCGCAGATGCAGCCGGCCGTGGGGTTTTAAGCACGCAACGGCGTCTTCCGGCTGACCCCGCGAGGGCGCCTCCGGCCTCCTCAGCGCTTCATAGGCCCCCCTGAATGGCCTTGTGGCCCGGGCCCACCCCCACACAAAGGGGAAAACATGCAGCCACTCAATCCTGCAAGCGCTGCCGCCATCACGCCCACCACACAAAAACGACGAATGATTTTCATATCTGCCTTCTCAAAGGAAAAAGCTCCCCTGCTTCCATAACGTCCACGCCATGCAGTTGCCGACAAAGGTTCACCCCCCTTTGGTGAACGCTTGGTAAAACTACCGCCGCCAGGGAAAGCACGTCAGCCACGCACGCACCATGCGCCCCTACTTGAAACCGGCGGAATTGGCCTTATCATTAGCACTCACTGGCATCGAGTGCTAACAGCACCGCCGGCTTAGTTCTCAGGACGCTGCTGTTTTTGGCAGCGCCTGGTGTTTCTTGTTTCCACATTTAGGAGATTTCTCATGAACCTGCGTCCTTTGGCAGACCGCGTGATTGTTAAGCGCGTCGAAACCGAAACCAAGACTGCCTCTGGCATCTACATCCCCGACAACGCAGCCGAGAAGCCTGACCAAGGTGAAGTGTTGGCTGTCGGCCCCGGCAAGACCAACGACAAGGGCGAAACCAAGGCCCTGACCGTGAAGGTCGGCGACCGCGTGTTGTTCGGCAAGTACTCCGGCCAGACCGTCAAGGTCAATGGCGATGAGCTGCTGGTCATGAAAGAAGACGACCTGTTCGCCGTCGTCGAGAAGTAATTGCTACTGCGCGAACGCCATGCGTCGTTGCTCCGTGCTCGCCATCCTCACGTACACAAGTACGTTCCGGTGGCTGCGCGCGGTGCGTCTAGCCTGACGTCCGCTCGCTACACAATTCTTTTCTCGACAAAGATCACTGGTTAACTAATTTTTGAAATTTCAGGAGTCATAACATGGCAGCAAAAGACGTAATTTTCGGCGGCGAAGCCCGCGCACGCATGGTTGAAGGCGTGAACATTTTGGCCAACGCGGTCAAAGTGACCCTGGGCCCCAAGGGCCGTAACGTGGTGTTGGAGCGCTCTTTCGGCGCCCCCACCGTGACCAAGGACGGTGTGTCCGTGGCCAAGGAAATCGAACTCAAGGACAAGCTGCAAAACATGGGCGCGCAGATGGTCAAGGAAGTGGCTTCCAAGACGTCTGACAACGCGGGTGACGGTACGACTACCGCTACCGTGCTGGCACAAGCCATCGTGCGCGAAGGCATGAAGTACGTGGCCGCCGGCATGAACCCCATGGACCTGAAGCGCGGTATCGACAAGGCAGTGACTGCTTTGATCGCCGAGCTGAAGAAGGCTTCCAAGCCCACCACCACTTCCAAGGAAATCGCTCAAGTCGGCTCCATTTCCGCCAACTCTGACGCCTCTATCGGCGACATCATCGCCAACGCGATGGACAAAGTGGGCAAAGAAGGCGTGATCACTGTGGAAGACGGCAAGTCCCTGCAGAACGAACTGGATGTCGTCGAAGGCATGCAGTTCGACCGCGGCTACCTGTCCCCCTACTTCATCAACAACCCCGAAAAGCAAGCTGCTTTGCTGGACAACCCCTTCGTGCTGTTGTTCGACAAGAAGATCAGCAACATCCGTGACCTGTTGCCTACCCTGGAACAAGTCGCCAAGGCTGGCCGTCCTTTGTTGATCATTGCGGAAGATGTCGATGGCGAAGCCCTGGCAACTTTGGTGGTGAACACCATCCGCGGCATCCTGAAGGTGGTGGCTGTGAAGGCTCCCGGCTTCGGCGACCGTCGCAAGGCCATGTTGGAAGACATCGCCATCCTGACCGGCGGCAAGGTGATCGCTGAAGAAGTGGGCCTGACCCTGGAAAAGGTGACTTTGGCCGACCTGGGCTCTGCCAAGCGCGTGGAAGTGGGCAAGGAAAACACCATCATCATCGACGGCGCCGGCGCTGCTGCTGACATCGAAGCCCGCGTCAAGCAAGTGCGCGTGCAAATCGAAGAAGCCACTTCCGACTACGACCGCGAAAAGCTGCAAGAGCGCGTGGCCAAGTTGGCCGGCGGTGTGGCCGTGATCAAGGTGGGCGCTGCTACCGAAGTCGAAATGAAGGAAAAGAAAGCCCGCGTGGAAGACGCCCTGCACGCGACCCGCGCTGCCGTGGAAGAAGGCATTGTGGCTGGCGGTGGCGTGGCGCTGCTGCGCGCCAAGCAAGCTGCTGGCGAAATCAAGGGCGACAACGCTGACCAGGACGCCGGCATCAAGCTGGTGTTGAAAGCCATCGAAGCGCCTCTGCGCGAGATCGTGTTCAACGCCGGTGGCGAAGCTTCTGTGGTGGTGAACGCGGTGTTGGCCGGCAAGGGCAACTACGGCTTCAACGCTGCGAACGACACCTACGGCGACATGATCGAAATGGGTATTCTGGACCCTACCAAGGTGACACGTACTGCCCTGCAGAACGCGGCATCTGTGGCTTCCCTGATGCTGACCACCGAGTGCATGGTCTCTGAAGCCCCTAAGGACGACGCTCCTGCGGGCGGTATGCCTGACATGGGTGGTATGGGCGGCATGGGCGGCATGGGCATGTAATTGCTCCTTGCCTGAGGCGCCATGCCGGCGTTGCAAGGGCTTGCCGTACCGTAGGTACTGTCTGCGCCCTTGCGCCTTGGCCTGGCACCTCATGCTGCGTCGATGTGGCTTCATTGCTCTCGAATGCAAACCCAATAAAAAGCCCCGCAAGGTTGTACCTTGCGGGGCTTTTTTACGTCTGGCTGACTATGCTTTTGATAGCTGCTTGCGCATACTCCACGGGCGCTAGCGGCTTATTTCGCTTAAACCCAAGGCTTGCAGCTCTTGGGTGGCTTGCTGGGCATTGTGGAAGTGGATGACGTGCCAGCCTTCGGCTTGTGCGGCCTGAATATTGGGGAGCAGGTCGTCCAGGAACACGGTCCTGGACGGCTCCAGCGCGTAGCGGGTTTGCAGGCGTTGGTAGATGGCGGGCTCGGGTTTGATGAGCAGCTCGTCGCCCGAGAAAATGCCGCCGTCAAATTCGCGCAGGAACGCGTTCATGCGCACCAGCGTGCGGGCATAGGGAACCGGCATGTTGGAGAGGTAATAGAGCTTCAAAGGCTCGCCCCCGGCGGCGCCCCGCTGCGCACGCAAGGCCACCAGCTGCTGGAACAGGGCCACCGACTCGGGCATGGGCGTAAGGCGCTCGCCAATGCTTTCCACCAGCGTGCCCAGTACCGTGGCATCCAGCCCGACCCGCCGGGCGATCTGCGCAATAACGTCGGGCATGGAAATAGTGCCTCGGTCAAAGGCCTGCCACTCGGCGTGGCCGAATACTTCGTGCGCCAAGTGCCCCGCCTCGGCACGGGTCGCGGCGCGCTGCGGAAAGAACTCCATCATCAAATCCACCGGGCGCCAGGTGAAGAGCACCGCGCCGAAATCAAACACCACATTCATAGCTTGAAGGTTCCAAATAAAGAAGCCCCGCCAGCATAGCGCTGGCGGGGCCGGATGCGGCTCAAAAGATCCGCTATTGCAGCAATTACGGTCGATCAGACTATCAAGCCACCGGCTTGAATTCGAAACCATTGCCCAGCTTCTCGACGCGGCCGAACGCCGGGAACGGGAAGTGGAAACCGCCCGCCATGACCTTGTCGTTCACGATCATGTCAAACACCTTGCGGCGGGCCACGCGGGCTTCTTCGGCATTCATGTCGAACTGCACCGCCCAATCAGGGTTGCGCGCAAACAGCTGGGGCACGTTGGTGATGTCGGCCACATAGGCGAACTTTTCACCCTTGCTCTCCACCATAAACAGCGTGTGACCGGGTGTGTGGCCATAAGCCGCCACGCTCTTGATGCCGGGCACAATTTCGGTGCCCGCCTCAAACTTGACCATCTGACTGTCGTTCAGACCACCCAGCATGCGGCGCACCGTCTGGAAGGCGCCCTTCATGGCGTCAGGTGCTGCGGCCATGCGGGCGTCGTCCATCCAGAACGCATGCTCAACGGACGGGACCATGATCTTGGCATTGGGGTACACCAATTGGCCCGCTTTGTTGCGCACACCCAAAATGTGGTCGCCATGGAAGTGGCTCAGGATCACAGTGTCAATGTCTTCCACCTTGTAGCCCGCAGCATTCAAGTTGGTAACCAAGCGGCCTGTGGTGGGGGCGCCGTTGTCCGAGAAACCGGTGTCGAGCAACACTTTGCGGTTGCCAGCAATGACGAGGAAGGCGGTGTACGGCACATCCAGGTACTCGGTGGGCAGGTTTTGCGATTTCAACAGCTCTTGCACTTCGCCCAAGGGGGCATTGCGCACAAACTCAGCGGCCAAGGGGCGGCGGGTCACACCATCGTTCAGGGCGATGACTTCAAAGTCACCCAGCTTTTGTTTGCGAAAGCCCACCTGCACCACACTGGGTGCGCCGAAGTTGGGGGCCGATTGGGCGCCCAAGGGCAAAAAGGATCCGGCCGCATAGGCCGCCACTGCTGCACCGCCACCGACAAAGAAATCGCGCCGAGTCACCATAAAAGCCTCCTGGGCATGAATAAAGACCAGATAGTCTCAATTCCCACTCATGAGTGGACGCGCGCAACGCTATGCCCGCCCCGATGCAAGGGTTTTCGCCGGCAGGCCGCGCCGCACTGACTTAAACCCGGCATCAAGCGCGCTTGAGTGCTCGCCGCAAAGCGGCCGCCAATTTGGCAGGCTGTGTGTTGCCCATGCGCACCTGCGGGGTACCGTGCCATGCGGCACAGCGATGGATGGCGGCTGCGACCTCTTGCATTTGCAGTTCAGTCCACACACCACCGGGCTGGGCGTGGAGTGACTTCACTTCAAACACGCCCTCTGTCCGGTGCGCTTTGGCATCCAGCCGGCCTATGAGCTCGCCGCGGCACAAAATCGGCAACACAAAGTAGCCGTAGACGCGCTGCGCCTCAGGGGTGTAGCACTCCAGTTTGTAATCAAAATCAAAAAAATTGGAGGCCCGCTCCCGGTCCCACACCACAGGGTCAAACGGGGACAAAAGTGCGGTGTGGCTGGCCACCAAGTCGCCCGCCAGCGCCTTTTGCAGCAGGTCCGCATGGTCGGTGTGCACATAGCCGGCGGCAGCCCACCCCTCAATAGCTACCTGTTGGATGCGCCCCGCACGCACCAACGCCTCCAGATGCGCATCCTGCAGGCGCGGCTTCGTGCGGAAGTAATCGTTGATCCACCGCGCCTGGGTCACGCCCAATGCGGCCACCGCTTTCTCTACCCACGCGGCTGCGAGCGCGTCTGGCGGGAATGCGGCTGCAGGCTGGCGCAGTGCGGGTGCCACCCGCTCGCTCAGGTCGTAGACGCGGTGAAAGTTGTCACGGCGCGCGATCATCAGTTCGCCCAGAGCAAACAAGGCTTCCAGCCAACGCTTTTCGTCCTTCCAGCCCCACCAAGCGCCGCCCTTGCCTTCAGTCCGCACAAAGTCAGACGACTTCACCGGTCCCTGGGTGCGGATCTGCTCCAGCATGGCATCCAGCTGCGGGCGCTGGGCCACGGCGAGTTTCTGGGCATGGGCGATGCCCCAATGCGTGCGCCCCTCGCGGTTGTAGGCGCGGTGCAAGTGCAAATCATCAGCGGGGGCAAAACAGGCTTCGTGGGCCCAGGTTTCAAACAAGGCGCCGCTGGCTAACGCGTCTTCCAGCCATGCCGGCGGGTAGTCGCCCAAGCGGGCATGTAACACCAAATACGGGCTGCGCGCCACCACATGGATGGTGTCAATCTGCAGCAAGCCCATGCGCTGCACACAGGCCGCGACATCGCCTTCTTGTGCAGGGCGTGCAAGCGGCTGCAACAGGCCCTGCGCTGCCAGATGCAGCGCGCGGGCTTGAGGCAGGCTGAGCGTTTGCAATCAGCTGCGCAGGCGCGCCAGCAAACCGGCGGTAGAGCCGTCAAGGCCTGTGGCGTCGCCGCTATGAAGACGGGGCTCAATGTCTTTGGCCAGCACTTTGCCGAGCTCAACGCCCCACTGGTCAAAACTGTTGATGCCCCACAGACTGCCGCTCACAAACACGCGGTGTTCCTGCAGCGCAATCAGCGCGCCCAAAGAAGCAGGCGTCAAGTCGTCCAGCAACAAGAAGGTGCTGGGGCGGTTGCCGGTGAAATGTTTATGCCCCCCCTCATCGACCTTGCCCTGCATCAGCGCCTGCGCCTGCGCCAGCACGTTGGCCAGCAGCATGGGGTGGTGGCCCTTCAAATGGTGGCGTGCCTTTTTGACCGCGATGAACTCCACCGGCACCACGTCGGTACCCTGGTGCAACATCTGAAAGTAGGCGTGCTGACCATTGGTGCCGGGTTCACCCCACAGCACCGGGCAGGTGTCAAAAGGCAAGGCTTCGCCGGACGCATCCACCCGCTTGCCGTTGCTTTCCATCTCCAACTGCTGCAGATACGCCGGCACGCGGCGCAAGGCGCTGTGGTACGGCGCGATGCTGCGGCTGGTGAAGCCGTGGAAGTTGCGGTACCACACGTCCAGCAGCCCCAAGCGCACCGGCAGGTTGCTCTCCAGCGGCGCGGTGCGGAAATGCTCGTCCATGGCGTGCGCACCCGCAAGGAAGTCGCGGAAGCCTTGGGCGCCAATGGCAATCGCAATCGGCAGGCCGATGGCCGACCACATCGAATAGCGCCCGCCCACCCAGTCCCAAAAGCCAAAGGTGGCGGTGATGCCAAAGGCATTTGCCGCAGCCACATTGGTCGTCAGTGCCGCGAAGTGGCGTGCGATGTCGGTGCCGCCCTGCGCCAGAAACCAGGCCTTGGCGGAAGCCGCGTTGGTCATGGTCTCAATGGTGGTGAAGGTCTTGCTGGCGATCAGGAAGACGGTGCTTTCCGGCTTCAAATGCGGCAGCGTGGCGGCCAGCTCGTGGCCGTCCACATTACTCACAAAGTGCAGGCGCTTGGCCGCACTAGCAAACGCGTCCAGCGCCAGCACCGCCATCTGCGGGCCGAGGTCGGAGCCGCCTATGCCGATGTTCACCACATCGGTAATCGCCGCATCTGCACGCAGCTGCTCGGCGTAGGCCAGCATCGCGTCCAGCGTGGCGTGCACCTTAGCCTGCTCACCCGCTATGAATTCAGGAGCTGCTCCCGCATAGTCCACCTGCGCTGAGGGCGGATTTCGCAACAAAACGTGCCACACCTCGCGCTGCTCGGTGTTGTTGATCTTCTGGCCGGCGAACATGGCGTCGCGATGCTCCAGCACGCCGCTTTGGCGCGCCAGGTCCATCAACAAGCTCTCGGTCGCAGCATCGATACGGTTTTTGGACAAGTCCGCAAACACATAAGGCGCCTCCTGGCTGAAGCGGCTGAAGCGCTGCGCATCGGCCTGGAAAGCCTCGCGCACATCGAACGCCTGGCCGGTGGCCTGATAGGCAGCTTGCAGTTGGGCCCAGGCGGGCGTGCGGTCACAACGGGTACGTGCCATGGTCGCAGGTTCCTCCTGAGGTCAGGCTGCCAGCAGCAGTTGTTCGAGCTTGACGGCGTCCACGCAGAAGGCGCGAATACCTTCGGCCAGCTTTTCGGTCGCCATGGCGTCGTTGTTCAGCGCCAAACGGAAGCCCGCTTCGTCGTAACTGACGTGTTCGATGTCGGCAGCCTTGGCAGCCTCGGCTTTCAGATGTTGGGTCACAGGCGTATCAGACGCCGCCATCTGGGCCAGCAAGTCGGGGCTGATGGTCAGCAGGTCGCAGCCGGCCAGCGCAGTGATTTGGCCCACGTTGCGGAAGCTCGCGCCCATCACCTCGGTGGCGATGCCGAACTTCTTGTAGTAGTTGTAGATCTGCGCCACGGACTTCACGCCGGGGTCGTTCAGTTCAGCGTTGTCCGCTTCCACCCAGGCCGCACCGGCGTTTTTCTTGTACCAGTCGTAAATACGGCCGACGAAGGGGGAAATCAGCTGCACCTTGGCCTGACCGCAGGCCACGGCCTGGCAGAACGCAAACAACAAGGTCAGGTTGGTGTGGATGCCTTTGCGCTCCAACTGCTGGGCGGCCTGGATGCCTTCCCAGGTAGAGGCCACTTTGATCAGCACGCGATCCGAGTGAATGCCCTGCGCTTGGTACAGCTCAATCAGGCGCTCGCCACGGGCCACGGTGGCTGCGGTGTCAAAGCTCAGGCGGGCGTCCACTTCCGTAGAGACGCGGCCGGGAATGATGGAGAGGATTTCGCAGCCGAAACGCACCAGCAAACGGTCCACGATTTCGTCCATGGCGCGGCCGCGGAACTGGTTCACTGTATCTTTCACCAAAGGCGCGTAGTCGGCCTTTTGCACCGCTTTCAAAATCAGCGAGGGGTTGGTGGTCGCGTCCTGGGGTTTGAAGGCATCCAGCTGTTTAAAGTCGCCAGTGTCGGCAACCACGGTGGTGAATTGTTTGAGTGCGTCGAGTTGGGTCATGGGGCACAGGCCGCGAGGCCGGGGAGAGAGTTAGGGCGAAGCAACCACACGCAAAACCTTGCGCGCAGAGCGCTTGAATTATCAATGAAACAAAGTTACATTTCAATGTCCAATTTTATGTAACTGTTAAACGTACACGCAGTCTTATGAGCTTTGATTTAGTCATGTTCGGTGGCACCGGCGATTTGGCCTGGCGCAAACTCATGCCCGCCCTGTTTCAGGCCTTCCGCCACGGCACCTTGCCCGAAGGCGGTCGCATCATCGGCGTAGGCCGCGATGACCTGAGCCATGACCAGTACCGTGCGCTGATCCAGTCCCGCTTCGAAAAAGTGGAGCTCGCCAAGCGCCCCAGCGCCGAAGAATTTGCGCGCTTTGCCGCCATCCTCGAATTCGTGCGCATGGACCTATCCAAGTCCGAAGACTATGCGCTGCTGGCCGAGACCCTGCACGCCCGCAACGCAGACAACGTGGTGATGTATGTTGCCACCGCGCCCAGCCTGTTCACCAACGTGTGCGAGCAACTGGCTGCCCACGGCATGAACACGGCCAAGACCCGCGTGGTGCTGGAAAAACCCCTGGGCCACGACCTGGCCTCCAACCGCGCCATCAACCAGACCGTCAGGCGCTTTTTTGCGGAAGAGCAGGTCTACCGCATCGACCACTATCTGGGCAAACCCTCGGTGCAAAACCTGTTTGCCATGCGCTTCGGCAATGCCCTGTTTGAGCCGCTCTGGCGCCGTGAGCACATTGCCAACATCCAGATCACCATCGCCGAAGACCTGGGCGTGGAAAGCCGGGGTGCGTTTTACGAAACCACAGGGGCCCTGCGCGACATGGTGCAAAACCACGCGCTGCAACTGCTGTGCGCCATCGCCATGGAGCCCCCCATCAACGCGGGCGCCGATGCCATCCGCGACGAAAAACTCAAAGTGCTGCGCTCGCTCAAGCCCTGGACGCCCGAGACATTGAAGCAAGATGTGGTGCGCGGCCAGTATGCCGCCGGCACCAATGGTGGCAGCAAAGTGCCCGCCTACCGCGAGGAAACCGGCGTCAACCCGCAAAGCAACACCGAAACCTTTGTAGCGCTGCGCACCGAAATCTCCAACTGGCGCTGGGCCGGTGTGCCCTTCTACATCCGCACCGGCAAGCGCTTGTCCGGGCGCGACGCGCGCATCGTCATCAACTTCCGGCCTACGCCCCACGCCATCTTTAACTCCCACGTAGGGGCCGGCAACCGCTTGGTCATCAACCTGCAACCCAAGGACGGCCTGGAGCTGCATTTGCTGGCCCAGGGCCAGGAGAACCGCCAGAGTCGTGGCTCGGCCTCGCAAAGCCTGGCCCCTGTGCAGCTGGACCTGGACTTTGACAAGCGCTTCGGCTCGGAGCGCGTGGGCGCTTATGAGCGCTTGCTGCTGGACGTGATCGACGGCCGCTTAAACCTGTTTGTGCGCAGTGACGAACAGGAAGAAGCCTGGCGCTGGGTCGAACCCATGCTGGAACATTGGGCGGCAGAACCCTCCGGCCCCCGTATGTACGCCGCAGGCACCTGGGGCCCCAGCGCCTCCAGCGCCATGATCGCCCGCGACGGCTTTTGCTGGAGCGAAGAAAGCTGAAACACCATGTTGGACAGAATCAAAGCCTCCCTGCCCTCCCTGGCCCCGGCGGAACAGCGCGTGGGCAAACTCTGCCTTGCAGACCCCCGTGCCTTTGCCAAGCTCCCCGTCAGCGAGCTGGCAGACCGCGCCCATGTGAGCAAACCTACCGTGGTGCGCTTTTGTCGCAGCGTGGGCTACGACGGCCTGTCCGACTTCAAACTCAAGCTGGCGGGCACGGTCAACGAAGGCGTGCCCTTCATTCACCGCAGCGTCGATGCCGATGACAAGACCGGCGATGTCATGGTCAAAGTCATCGACAACACCGTGGCGGCATTCTTGCGCTACCGCAATGACGCCTCGACTGCGGCCATTGACAAAGCCGTCGTGGCGCTGGTCGAGGCGTATGGCGCAGGCAAGCAGATTCAGTTCTTCGGGGTGGGCAACTCCGGCATCGTGGCACAGGACGCCCAGCACAAGTTTTTCCGCCTCGGGATCAACACCACCGCCTACAGTGACGGGCACATGCAAGTCATGAGTGCCTCCATCCTGGGGCCCGGCGACTGCGTGGTGGTTATCAGCAACTCGGGCCGCACGCGTGACCTGATGGACGCCTGCGACATCGCCCGTAAAAACGGCGCTACCACCATCGTCATCACAGCAAGTGGCTCACCCCTGGCCCACGCCGGGCAAATCCACCTCAGCGCGGACCACCCCGAGGGCTTTGACAAATACAGCCCTATGGTCTCCCGCTTGCTGCACCTGATGATCATCGACATCCTGGCCACCTGCGTGGCACTGCGCATAGGGGGCGGCAAGCTCCAGCCTTTGTTGAGCGAGATGAAGCACAACCTGCGGAACAAGCGCTACGCCTGACGCAAAAAACCCCGCAGCATCACTGCTGCGGGGTTTGTGCTTCCGTCATACGCCGGCTTGTGCCGGCTTTCGATCAGAAGGAGTGTCCCAACAACAAGGTGGCTTCATTGCTGCGATCAACAGCAAACGGCGTGGACAACCAGTTCACGTACGCAGCGGTCACACTGGTGCGTTTGCTCAGCGCATACGCTGCTGTCAAGCTGTACCCAGAGCGGGTTCCGTTCAAAGCATCAGCAGTAATGCCAAGGGTGTTAGCTATACCAATAGCTGTGGCTTGGTTAACGCCACGGGTTTTCATAATGCCAGCAACAGAAGCATTGAAACCGATTGTCGAGTCCTTCACTTCACCCACACCGTAGTTGGCACCGAAAGTCCAAGCCCCGGTAGAACGGGACGCAGCGACAAAGGTATCTGTCACCGTAGCACCCGCCATGGTGGTGGTCACCGAATAACCGGCACCGAACTTGGCAAAACCAGCGTCATAGGACCCTGCCGTACGGATGGTATCTTTGAAAGTGGCGTCAGTAGTACCGCGGTTGTCGTAGCTCAGATAGTTCAAGTTCGCGATCAAAGGACCGCCCACATAGGTCACCGAAAAGCTATTGAGTCGCTGAGCAACAGTTCCAGCCTCGCCGGAGCCGCCTACACCCAAGCCCAGTGCAGCACTCGTATCCTTTTTGGTAGGACCGGCTTCCAGATGAGAGTAACCCACAAACACCGGGCCGAGCTTGGTATCAAATCCCACCGCATCACGGTTCACGCGCGCAGAGAACACCTTGTCATCCAAACCAGCACCACCCACCCCCGAGATTCCACCCGACAGGTAGTCCACCGGCTTGTAGGTCTGCAAAGTCAAACGTCCGACACTGGTCGTCAGTTTCAAAGAAGAGTCACCGCCCACAACGGAAGCACGATTCAAAGTGTCGATATTCATGGACGCCGCAATCTTCATTCCCGAGCCCAAATCTTCAGACGCTGCAAAAGTCACCGAAGACGTATCAATACCCAAACCGGAACTCTCACCTGCCGCATTGCCACCGGTGCCTCCGACGAAGTTATCCGCCACCCCTGCAAGAACCGCATTCCTGGAACTGGATGTACCGGCATTGCTGGATTGCTTATAGCCAATCGCGTAGGTGCCGGTCACCGTGACTTGGGCCAATGCCACTCCAGATGCAGCGAGCGCGGCCAATGCGATGAGTGTTTTTTTCATGTGATTTGTCTCTTCGATGTGAGTTTGATAACTGCCGGTAAATGCATGGCACTTTACTGACGCTTCTTACTTCTTTAACCAGAAGTGTTGTCTATTGAATCAAAAAAAAAGGCAAACGTCATGCAAATAGGCTTAGAAGATATAGATCGACCGTTCGATTTTCACAAAACGTTGTAATAGCACCAACACATCAGAGAATTTCACATTACAGAATGATGGACAAAAAAAACCGCCCCCAAAGGGGCGGTTTTTACGAATCTAATTGAACTGACTTACGCCAGCATCAAATTAGAAAGTGTGCGACAGAACCAGTTCTGTCAAAGTAGAACGCTGTGTAGCAGAAGACACGGCTGTGTCAGAGCTGGTGTATGCGCCCCACAAAGAAGTGCGCTTGCTCAAAGCGTACGCAGCCTTCACGCCGTAACCGGTCGCGTTAATGTCGTTAGCAGCGGTGCCGGAATCGTTACGCTTGGAAGAACCGAAATCCACACCCAGAGTCAAAGCGCCGAAAGGAACAGTTGCAGCGACGATGGCGTCGGTGGTGTTACCCTTGTTGCGTTGTGTCTGGGAGAAGCCAGCACCCAACTTGAATGCGCCGAAGTCATAAGAACCCTTGGCACGCACGCGGGACTTGCTGTTGTCAGCAACAGATTCTTGACCTTGGCTATCCCAAGAAGTGTAAGCACCAGTCACAGACAAAGGACCGGCTGCGTAAGAAGCAGACAGGCTGTTGCTACGCTGACCGCTTGCACCGGCAGAGCCCTTGCCCAAGCCCAAAGTATCTTTGTGCTCTGTGTGGGACAAACCGAAAGTCAAACCACCGAAATCGGGGGAGGTGTAAGCGACAGAGTCGTTCACAGTACGTGCGCCAAACACTTTGGCAACATCACCGCTGTCCAAACCGGCAATACCGTCGATCACGGTAGACAGGTAGTCAGCACCTTTTTCGGTAGCCAACTTGATCTTGCCGAAGCCGCCTGTCAAAGACAAGCTGCTGTTACCGCCGGTAGCGGTTGTACGGGCAAAACCGTCCAAAGACATTTCAGCAGCAACCTTGAGGCCACCACCCAAGTCTTCACCGGCAGCGAACTTCACGAAAGAAGTGTCCACGCCAAAGCCGGAAGCTTCAGCACCGGTGCTGGACACAGCGGTGTTCCAGCCGTATGCGTATTCACCAGTGATGGTCACTTGTGCGAAAGAAGCGCCGGAAGCAGCCAACACGGCCAAAGCGATCAAAGTCTTTTTCATTAGAAATACTCCAAGGTTAAACATAGAGCTCCGGACCGATTGTTCGGAACTCCGGGCCAACCTCCTTGTGCAGGAAGTTGGGGCTATTGCACCAGACGGTTTGGGCTTTGGCAAAGAAAAAGGCCAAAAACCTAGGGTTCCTACGGGTGACCGTTGCGGATGTGCAACAGGCCGCTTAAGCAAGGTCAAGTGCTGTTTTTCACATTCCCTATAGACTTCTGAGTCGAACTTACATGAAACCCAAAGCATTTGTATGGATTCCCTTTTAAACGCAGCAGATACCGCCCTGCGCACTTTGTTCGCTACTCCGCGCGCTTCGCAGGCGTGTCCCACTCTGCCCGCCAGCGCTACGGTGTTGAGCGATGCCGACAAGAAGAAAGCCGCCGGCCTGATGCGGGTGAACCATGTCGGTGAGGTGTGCGCGCAAGCCCTGTACACCGCACAGGCGCTCACCAGCCCGAATCCAGCCCTGCGTGCACACTTCACCAAAGCGTGTACCGAAGAAACCGATCACCTGGCCTGGACCGCAGAACGGCTAGAGGCCCTGGGCTCCCGACCTTCCTTACTCAACCCGCTTTGGTACGCCGGGGCTTTCGGATTGGGCCTGCTGGCCGGCCGGATGGGCGAGGCCCTGAGCTTGGGCTTTGTGGTCGAGACGGAGCGGCAGGTGGGGGCTCACTTGGAGAGCCACCTCTCATTGCTGCCCGAAGGAGACCATGAGTCCCGGGCCATCGTGGCGCAAATGCAGCGCGATGAGCTGCGCCATGCCGATGACGCCGCGGCTGCGGGTGCAGCAGAACTCCCCCAGCCAGTCAAAGAATTGATGCGCGCCGCCGCCAAGGTCATGACGACGGTGGCAGAGCGCATTTGAAATGCCTTGACTACCGTGCTGCGGATTTCGTTCTGGCCAACCACGCTGGATAGTCTTTGCTCAGCAAGCCGGCAGCGGCATTGCTATACCAGTTGTACTTGACGCGGCGCTCATAACTTACGTCGGCGTACGCAGCTCTTGGGACCCCGTCCCGGGCAGAAAAGAGCGCTTGCCCCGTCACAGGGTCATAAAACCTGGCCCACAGCGGAGAGGCGCCGGCATCGGCAAGCACTCGGCGGTCGAATCCGAACTCTAGTGTTTTGTCTTGCACTTGTACAAGTCGAATACCGGTGATCTTGGACGATTCAAACCAGGCGATGCCGCTCTGGATGGCATCCACCACGTCTGGCCCCGGCTCTGCCACCGACATGAGGAACCGCAAAACGTTCGCACTCTCGTCCCCACTCACAGATGGCAATTCAAATGCGCGCCCCTTGGCGGGCTGGAGGGTGACTTCGTCGTACTGGGCGGCCCAGCCTGTTTTGCGCCCGGCAATGCGGATCTGGGTGGCAAGAATCAATTTCAAGCCTCTGGCGTACGCCTCCCGCGCTTTGGCTACGCGTGTGGCGTCCACAAATGACATGGCCGGCACGCCGTCAGCGACATCCCGCAACACTTCCAACACATTGGCAATGGCATCATCGTTGAAGGTGATGCGGGCCTTATAGCCCTGCGGCTGGGGCCAGAACTGCTGCCAACCGCCACTGGGGTGCTGCGCACGCAACAAATAGTCAAGACCACGCAGAAACGCTTCTTTGTAGCTCGACTTGCCGGTGGCGGCATGCACCCGGGCCAGCGCAACCATCTGCTTGGTGGTGGAGTCATTGTCAATCGTGGACTTGTTGCGGAAGCCGGTCAAAGCCTCCTTGTTCACGGGGGTCAAAAGACTCACATTTCTTTCAAGCTTGGGCCAGCCCCCGTCCGGGTTCTGGTAAGCCACGATGACATCCGCCATCCCCACGGCGTCCGCTGTTCCATAAAAGTCAGGCTTCTGGGACAGCAGTGTTTCCTCAGTCACCGGGCCGCCACGCGCGAAGTCCAGCAGCTTTTCACCCGCCGGAAGAATAAAGGCGCCTGTCAATCGCTGGCGGGTCTTGTCCCATTTGACAAATCCACCCAGTGCGTCCCAGACCGAGGCCACCGGGAGCCAGGCACTTCCATCTCGGGCTTCGACCGCCGCTTCCAGCATGATGGGGGCGCCATTCAGCGTGGCGCGGCGCTCTGCCACTTGAGCAACCAGGGTCTTACCGCCCAAGGTGGCCATCACGCGGCCATCCGCTTCCGTGTAGCTGTACTGCCCACCCAGATAAGGAATGATGTCGCCCAAGGGCGCCATCACCAGGCTGCCATTCCGTAGTTCCGGCTGGGTATAAAAACCTTCTTCCAGCTCCTGATAAGCACCATCTACGGAGAAATTGGGTTCCCCCATGATGAGTGCCACAGTTTTCAACACCTGTGGCGGGAGGGCAGGCGCGACGGCTGCAGCGGGTGGCTTCACGGAACTGCACCCCGTCAAGCCAGCGACACCCAATAACACCGACACCATCGAAACCGCAAACATGCTTCTAGACATACCGGGACCCCCTTAGTCGTCTGATGACTTAAAGAAATAATCGATTATCTAGCGCAAAACTGCAAAAGTCATCAGACCTCAATCAGGTCAAACCCTGTAGTGATCTCGGCTGTCTTGCCCAACATGATGCTGGCCGAGCAGTACTTGTCGTGGCTCATGGCAATGGCGCGCTCGACCGCGCTGGCAGGGATTCCCTTACCCGTCACCGTGAACTGCATGTGGATTTTGGTGAAGACTTTGGGGTCGGTATCGGCGCGCTCCGTGGTTAGCTTCACCGTGCAGCCCCGCACATCGTGGCGGCCGCGCTTGAGAATGAGCACCACATCGTAGGCGGTGCATCCGCCGGTGCCGGCCAGCACGGTTTCCATGGGGCGGGGGGCCAGGTTCTGGCCGCCGTTTTCGGGTTTGGCAGCATCAGGGGCGCCATCCATCATCAAGGTGTGGCCGCTGCCGGTCTCCGCCACAAAGCCCATGCCTGAGCGGGTATTGAGGCCGCCGGTCCAAGTTACGGTGCATTCCATGGTGTATTTCCTCATCACGCCCCGCGCGGGGCTGTTTCCTAGATCGCTACAATGCCATAAATCGCTCCGCGCGGAGCGCCATGACCACTTTTCTTACCCACCGGAGTGTAGCCCTGTGAGCACCAAGACATCGTCCCCCGCAGTTCTCTCTGCCCTGACATCCCCTGCCCCGCTCACCCCGGCCGACTACCTAAAGAAAATCCTCACTGCCCGTGTGTATGACGTGGCGGTGGAAACCGCACTGGAACCCGCCCGCGCCCTGAGCCGGCGCCTGCACAACACGGTGTTGTTCAAGCGGGAAGACCAGCAGCCCGTGCGCAGCTTCAAGCTGCGCGGCGCGTACAACAAGATGGCCCAGATGCCTGCGGAGCAAATTGCCAAGGGCGTCATTTGCGCCTCCGCCGGCAACCACGCCCAAGGCGTGGCCTTGTCCGCCAGCCGCATGGGCGTGCGCGCCATCATCGTCATGCCCACCACCACGCCGCAGCTCAAAGTGGATGCCGTGCGCGGCTTCGGCGGCGAGGTGGTGCTATTCGGTGAGAGCTACACCGATGCCTACGACCATGCAATGGCCCTGCAAAAGAAAGAGGGGCTAACGTTTGTGCACCCCTTCGACGACCCGGATGTGATTGCCGGCCAGGGCACGGTGGCCATGGAAATCATGCGCCAGGTGCAGACGCTGGGTGCCGACAAGGCCGCCAAATCCGGCCACAAAACCGGCAGCAAAACCGGCCCCGGCATTGATGCCGTGTTTGTGGCCATAGGCGGCGGCGGCTTGATCTCGGGGGTGGCGAACTACATCAAGGCGGTGGCGCCCGGGGTCAAGGTCATTGGCGTGCAGATGAACGACTCCAATGCCATGATCCAGTCGGTGGGCGCCCACGCCCGCATCACGCTACCTGACGTGGGCCTGTTCTCAGACGGCACCGCCGTGAAGCTGGTGGGAGAAGAAACCTTTCGCATTGCCCACGACCTGGTGGATGACTACGTGACGGTGGACACGGACGCCGTGTGCGCCGCTATCAAGGACATCTTTGTGGATACCCGCAGCATCGTGGAGCCGGCAGGCGCTTTGGCGGTGGCGGCCATCAAGCAGTACGTCGCCACCCACAAAACCAAGGGAGAAACCTACGCGGCCATTTTGTGCGGCGCCAACATGAACTTCGACCGCCTGCGCTTTGTGGCCGAGCGGGCCGAGGTGGGCGAAGAGCGCGAAGCATTGTTTGCCGTCACCATTCCCGAGGAGCGCGGCAGCTTCAAGCGTTTTTGCGAGCTGATTGGCGAGCTGCCTGGCGGCACCCGCAATGTGACCGAGTTCAACTACCGCATCAGCGATGCGGCCCAAGCCCATGTGTTTGTGGGCCTCACGACCCAGAGCAAAGGTGAATCCGCCAAGGTGGCCAAGAACTTTGAGAAAAACGGCTTCAAGACCTTGGACCTGACGCACGACGAACTGGCCAAAGAGCACATTCGCCACATGGTGGGTGGCATCTCCAGTCTGGCGCAAGACGAGCGGCTGCTGCGCTTTGTGTTCCCCGAGCGGCCGGGCGCGCTGATGAAGTTTCTGAGCCTGATGCAACCGGGCTGGAACATCAGCCTCTTCCATTACCGCAACCAGGGTGCGGACTACGGCCGGATTCTGGTGGGGCTGCAAGTGCCGGCTGCGGATGACAAAGCGTTCGAAAAATTTTTGCAAACCCTGAACTACCCGTATGTGGAGGAAACCCACAACCCGGTGTACCGGATGTTTCTACAAAAATGATAGCTGCCGTGATCTAAGCAACCGGGAGCAGTCTGGGACATCACCGGGCGGGCAGGTGGCGAACAGCTACCATGGGCATCCCTTTGCACCGAGGAGGCTCCATGACACATCGCTATACCCCCCTGCTACTCATCTGCGCCGCACTCACCTTGGGACTGAGTGCTTGCACCCGCATTGAAACCGGCGAGGTGGGTTTGCGCGTCAACTTCGACAAAACGGTAGACCCAACGGAGCGCCTACCAGGCTCCTTCAACCAGACGGTGGTGGGCGACATCCTGACCTTCAAAATTCAGGACGTGGCGGTCGGTGTGGACAACATGACGCCCCTGGCCTCGGACAACTCCACGGTCAAAGACTTCGACATGACGGTGGTTTACAACGTGAATCCGTCCGCCGTGTCGGAGCTGTGGACCACCAAAAACCGCACCTTCCACGGCCTGTCCGAGAAAGGCGACGACATTCTGCTGATGCAAAACTACGTGGCCCTGAGCGCGCGCAACGCAGCCTACAAAGTGTCACGTGCTTACGAGTCCCTCAAGATGGCGGACAACCGGCCGCTGATGGAGCAGCAAATCCGCGAGAACATCATCAAAACCCTGACGGATGAGAAGCTGGGCGACAAAATCACCGTGTCTCAGGTGCAGGTGCGGGCCATCACCCCGGCCGATGTCATTGTGCAAAGCGCCAACGAACTGGTACGTGCCCAGAACGAACTCAAGACCAAAGAAGTGGAAGTGCAAACCGCCAAGAAAGAAGCGGAGCGCATTGCCGCGCTGAACGCCAATGCAGGCGCCATCGGCTACATGAACGCCATGGCCAACCTCAAGATCGCCGAAGGGGTGGCCAACGGCAAAGTACAAACCATTGTGGTGCCCTACGACTTCAAGGGCATCGTGAACGCAAAATAAGGATTCCCCATGGGACTGACCCTCGACGGCAAGCTGGTGGTCGCCATCTCCAGCCGCGCCCTGTTTGACTTTGAAGAAGAGAACCAGGTCTTTGAACAGAACGACGACCACGCCTACATGCAGCTCCAACGGGAGCGGCTGGATGTGCCTGCCAAGCCGGGCGTAGCCTTTTCACTGGTGAAAAAGCTGCTGGCGTTCAACGAAACCCCGTCGCAGCGGGTGGAGGTGGTCATCCTCTCGCGCAACGACCCGGTCAGCGGCCTGCGCGTCATGCGCAGTGCGGCGCACTATGCGCTGCCCATCATTCGCTGCTCGTTCACCCGGGGCGAGTCGCCCTGGCGCTACCTTAAGCCTTTGCGGGCCAACCTGTTTTTGAGCACCCACCTGAAAGATGTTCGCGACGCCCTGGCAGCCGGCGTGCCTGCTGCACAGGTCTACCCCCACAGTGCCCATGCCAGCGACGCGCACCCCGCCGAAGTGCGCATTGCCTTCGACGGTGACGCCGTGCTTTTCAGCGACGAGGCCGAGCAGGTGTACCAGAGCGGTGGCCTGACCGCCTTCCAGCAGCACGAAATCGACAAGGTCGGCCAGCCCCTGCCCGATGGCCCGTTCAAACCCCTGTTGGTCGCCCTGCACCGCATGCAACAGGCCGCCATCCCGCACATGCGCATACGCACAGCGCTGGTGACGGCACGCAGTGCGCCCGCGCACGAACGCGCCATCCGTACCCTGATGGACTGGAACATTGAAGTGGACGAAGCCATGTTCCTGGGCGGACTGGACAAGGGCGAGTTCTTGCGTGAGTTTGAGCCGGACTTTTTCTTTGACGACCAGACCGGCCACATCGAGTCCGCTGCCCGCCATGTACCCAGCGGCCATGTGGCCAGCGGGGTGCGCAACTGACAAGGTCCCCAACTTGTAAAAGCTGGCGCAGCGTTGGTAAACCAATGTAAAACCAACTGACACGCTGCGTGCGCAGGGCTATCCTGCCATTCATGTCTTACGCATGCAGCTCCCCCACACCCCCTGCCCAGCAAGGCGGCAGGGATGCGGCACAAGAACAAGCAGGCGGCGAACACCACTTGTCCGCCAACGCAGAAGCATGGCGCCGGCTGGCGGTAGTGGGCTACCACCGCGCCGCGGCAATGGTACGCGCCAAGCAACCGGCCAGCCCACCGCACGACGCCGGTGACACCGACGACAACCGCTCCGACGCACCGCCTGCTGATGCACACCAGAGCGGTTTTCAAAGCCTGTGATCCTGACATTTCCGGGCGGGCGCTAAGATCCCGCTAGCTCCAGGCTTGGCGCACCCCGCGCGGCCGGCCCCGACCTCCAACCGAGACTTTCTGCATGGCATTTGTGACATCCGCGTCCGCCAAATGGGTGGCGTTCAAGGCATTCATCCTTCGTGCCGTGGCCTTGTCCACGCCTTATTTTTCATCGGAAGACAAGTGGAAGGCCCGTGGCATGCTGGCGGCCATCGTGGCGCTCAACCTTGCGCTGGTCTACATGGCGGTGGTTTTCAATGAATGGAACCGCCTGTTTTACGACTCCCTGCAGGAAAAGAACGCCGCCGTCTTCTGGAAACAGTTGGGGCGCTTTATTTATCTGGCCTTCGGCTTCATTGTCATTGCCGTCTACAAGTTCTACCTGACGCAGCTGCTGGAAATGCGCTGGCGCGCCTGGATGACCGGCCATTACCTGCACAAGTGGATGTCGCACCAAGCCTTTTACCGGCTGGAGCTGGCGCGCTTTGCCCCGTCGGCCCACGCCCATGGCGCCAACCCGGACAACCCGGACCAGCGCATTCAGGAAGACATCAACCAGTTCACCAGCTACACCATCTCCCTGAGCATGGGCCTGTTGAACTCGGTGGTCACGCTGGTGAGCTTTGTGGGCATTTTGTGGTCGCTCTCGGGCGCATTCGCATTCACACTGGGCGGGCAGGACTACTCGATTCCCGGCTTCATGGTGTGGATGGCCGTGCTGTATTGCCTGGTGGGCAGCGTGATTACGCACTACATAGGCCGCAAGCAGATTCCGCTGAACTTTGAGCAGCAGCGCGTAGAGGCCGACTTCCGCCACCACATGGTGCGCGCCCGCGAATACAGCGAGTCTATTGCCCTGGACCGGGGCGAAAACGTGGTGCGCGAGCAAATGAGCCAGCGCTTCAGCCGCGTGCTGGCCAACAACCTGGCACTCATCAAGGCGCAAAAAGGGCTGATCTGGTTTACCAGCTTCTTCGGCCAGGCGGCGGTGGTGTTTCCATTCGTGGTGGCAGCACCGCGCTTTTTCAGCGGCGCCATTCAGCTGGGGCAACTCACGCAAATCTCCGGTGCCTTCGGGCAGGTGCAAGGCTCCCTGAGCTGGTTTGTGGACACCTACAGCAGCCTGGCCAGCTGGCGCGCCACGACGGACCGTCTGACCAGCTTTGAAGAGTCTTTTAAGGCTCTAGCGCACGTGGAATCAGCGCAAGCAGCTACTAAAACAATAGCAAATTCAGGGCATTTGGATACCGCACCCTTGCGCATTGCCCTGCCCAACGGCACCACGCTGCTGGAGCACACCCGCCTGCATGCGCAGCCGGGCGACCGCATTCTGTTGCAAGGTCCGTCAGGTAGCGGCAAGTCCACCCTGTTCCGCACGCTGGCCGGCATCTGGCCCTATGCGCAAGGGGCGGTGGATCTCCCGGCGGACAGCATGTTCCTGCCCCAGCGGGCCTACTTCCCCAACGGCCCCCTGCGCGAGGCACTGGCCTACCCGGAAGCAGCCACCCGCTACAGCGATGCCTTGTTGCAACAGGTGCTACACGACGCACTGCTGCCCCATTTAAGCGATGCCCTCGACACCGTGGACGCCTGGAGCCAAAAGCTCTCCGGCGGGGAGCAACAGCGCCTGGCCATTGCCCGCGTGCTGCTCAAGAAACCACAATGGTTATTCGCCGACGAAGCTACCAGCGCGCTGGACGAAGCGGCCGAGGCCGCGCTCTACCAGCGCCTGTGCGATGTGGTGACCGAGCGGGGCGGAGCCTTGGTGTCGATTGCCCACCGGCCGGGCGTGGCAACCTTCCACAACCAGCGCTGGGTATTGGAGCCCCGTGATGCTGCTGCCGACTCCGGCACCTGCACCGGAGACAGCGAGCCTCAGACTGCAGCGCTGTTTACCTTGTCCACAAAGCCGGCGTAACCCTTGGCCCGCAGCTCGCACGCCGGGCAGGTGCCGCAGCCATAGCCCCAGGCGTGGCGGTGGGTCCGGTCGCCCAGGTAGCAGGTGTGGGTGTGCTCCACCACCAAGTCCACCAGCGCCTGCCCGCCACCCTGCACGCCGGAGCGCTCGCCCAGTTCATGGGCCAGCGCCCAGGTCTGGGCCTTGTCGATCCACATCAGGGGCGTCTCAATCAGGAAGCGCTGGTCCATGCCCAGCGACAGAGCCAGTTGCAGCGCCTTCATGGTGTCGTCGCGGCAGTCGGGGTAACCAGAAAAGTCGGTTTCGCACACCCCGGTGACGATCACTTGCAGCCCTCGGCGGTAGGCTAAAGCCGCTGCCAACGTCATGAACAAGAGATTGCGCCCGGGCACAAAGGTGTTGGGCAGGCCATTGGCCTCCATTTGGAAGGCCGTGTCCCGCGTGAGGGACGTTTCGCTCACCTCGCCCAGCACGGCCAGGTCCAGCAAGTGGTCTTCACCCAGCTTGGTGGCCCACTGCGGAAAACGAACCTTGATCTCGCGCAGCACATTCAGCCGCGCGTCCAACTCCACATGGTGGCGTTGGCGATAGTCAAAAGCAATGGTTTCTACGCGCTCATAGCGCGCCAAGGCGTGGGCCAGGCAGGTGGTGGAGTCCTGGCCGCCGGAAAAAAGGACAAGTGCGGTGGTATGCATGTCCGCGATGTTAGAACACCGCACGCCTTTTGCGTGGCCCCGCCCGCCGGGGAATGCGGGAAGCACCTACAGGTTTTCGGTCTTTTTAATCTTGCTGGGCGAGTAGACCAAGGCCTGCTTGGACAGTTGGCCCGGCGCCTCAGTCGGAGACACCGGCGCTGGCGTGCTGACCTGGTTGTTGGCTTGCTCAATTTGTACGGCAGTGGCACTGGCCGTCCACACCGTCTTGAGGTGATCCATCAACACCTGGGAGATCGGTTTGGGCACCGGGTCCTCCACTTTTTCCGGCTCTGGTCGATGAATCGTCCAGTCTTTCTGTGCTGCAGCCTCGGTACCTTTCAGCATCGGGTCTCCAGCACTTTGGTACGGAGCTTCGCCGCTGGGCTGGGGCTTGAGCGCAGGATTCACCTTGTCGATCACATCCGGCGTGGATTCGATCGATGAGGTCGCACTGGCAGACGGGTTGACCGGAGCAACCGGGATCACCCTTTGCGCCCCAGACGAGACCGAATCTGCGCCGGCGGGACGCAAATTCGGGTTTCTCTCTATGGTTGGCAGTTGCATTTTGGGTAGACCTTGCGGCCCTCCGGTGGCTTTTAGGAGTTGACGTACGTTTCTTAACGGCAGATTTAGGGGGTAATTTAGGCCTATTTCAAAAAAATTTTGATTTTTTGGATCGCCCCTGAAAATCCGGGCTTGCCGTAGATGGGCCTCAGTAGCGAACCATGGCCCTGTAGGTCAGTACCGCCTTGCCTTCTGCGGGGATCGTCACTTTCCAGACTGCCAGGTTTGACGACACCTTGGTGTGCGCCTGGTTGGCGCTCAGGATCTGCCAATCTCCGGGGATGGGCTCCTGCACTGTCACAGTCACGGCCTCCTTCTTGGCGTTTTTCAGCACCATCTCATACGCACTCTCAGAGACAAAACCGTATTTCCCCGCATTGGGCAGGCGTTTGAAGTCGGTTTGTTTTTTGTCCGCTGTCACATCAAACGCATTGCCCAGCTTCAGGCGGACTTTTTCATTCTTGGGGGTGTGCTCCATGCGGTCTTCCCCGATGAACTGCGCGTTACCGGCGCTGTCCTTTTTATAGACGCGGACCACGCCCTTGGGCAGGGGCAAGCCCAAACGGGCATTGTCTTTGTTGTCGAATTCCAAGAACACGCCCACTTTGAGCTTCTGGCCGAGCTCGCCGGAGGCGCCCTGGTAGTAGTAATCGGCACCTTGCAGCACCATTTCTTTGCGGGCGGGTACGCCGCTGGCTGACAGCAGGGCTACTTGCTTGGTCTGGTTTTCGGCGATGGTGGTCGGACGGTCCAGAGTGTAGAGGTGGTATTCGAACAAGGACTCTTCTGCCATAGCGGTATCTGCCTTGGCCATCGCCGGGGCAGCCATCAACACCGCGCGGCCCCGGGCAGCCACTTCAGGGAGCACCTGGTTCACGTCACCCGCGACCAACTGGAGTTTGGCATTGCGGAAAGAAGTGCCACTGGTGTTGGTGAGCGTGACCCAGCCTGACATGTCCAACGCGTCGTCCGTAGCATTCAGCTCCACCACGTAGTCGGCCTTCCAGGACAATCCTCCGGTCAGGTAGCTAAGCTCCACTTCCTGATTGGCAGCACCGCTGTTGTTCACAGACATGACCAGCGTGGGGCGGTCGCGAAGATTGGCCGGCACATCGTCAAACACCAGGCGCCCAGGGACCCCGGTTTCAATGCGGTCGCCGATTCTCAATACCACGCCGTCGTTCGCTGAAAGTACCGTGGCGGTTTCTACCGTTTCCTGCCCTGTCGCGGAATGCGTTCGCACGACCTTGACCTGTCTGCCCACATATTTCTCCAGCATTTTCTGGGGCGTCAGCAAATCGAAGTCAAAGTTCTGCTCCTGCACCCGCAGGGCGCCCGGCGAGCTCAGGCTGCGTAACAGTGCCGTCTCCGGCCGCATGCGGGCACTCACATCACGAAACGCGAGGGCCAACGGCCCGCTCTTGAACGCAATCTTGCGCACATCTTTGACCAACGCCAGGTTGTCGTTGTAGATCGTGATCGCGACTTCCTGTTGGTCAACCAGGCTGCTACGCTGTTCCACGGCTTGTGCCTGAGCGGACAGGGCCAAACTGAACAGCACACTACCAGCGACAAGTGGAGCAGGAAAACGCATGAAAAATCCCTTTAAAAACAATGTAGACACTTAACGTCCGGGAATCCGGGCGGGCTGACGCCCTTGCATGGTGTTACCGACAAGCGGCCGGCCCCTGAGCGGCGGTTAGCATTGGGCATGGCCTTGATACCGCACTGGATCCAACATTACCCCCGCCATCATCTGCGGGACGACGTCATTGCCGGCCTGGTTCTCACCATTCTGGTCATTCCCCAAAGTCTTGCCTATGCGCTACTGGCAGGTCTGCCGCCGCAAGCCGGGCTGTATGTGAGCGTTCTTCCTGCCATTGCCTATGCCTTGCTCGGTAGCAGTATGGTGCAAGCGGTGGGACCGGTGGCTATCACAGCCATCATGACGTACAGCGTGCTGAGTCCGTTGGCCGAACCCGGTTCGGCACACTACATCCAGTTGGCAGCTTGGTTGAGCTTGTCATCCGGCGTGTTGATTGCCCTCTGCGGCGTGGCAAGGCTGGGCTTTCTGGCCCAGCTTTTGAGCCGGCCAGTCGTCAGTGGTTTTGTCGCCGGTTCGGCCGTGCTGATCATGGTGAGTCAGGCCAGATTCATTCTTGGAGTAGATATCCATGGCAACTCCACGGGTCAGACATTGCGGCTCCTGGCCCAGGAGATTGCCAGCACCAACCCCGTCACCTTGTTCCTGGGGCTGGCCTCTATTGCTCTACTCACTGCTGCCCGCCTCGGTCTGCAGCGTTGGCCGCTATGGATGCGTTTGTCGCCCCTGCTCGTGTTACTGGCAAGCACCCTGGCAGTCACCTTTTTGGACTTGGACTCCCAGCATGCCGTGGCCGTGGTGGGTACTATCCGCTTGGAAGGAATGACCCAGGTATTCAAGCTGCCGGAGCTGGCGTCTCTGCAGGCATTGACGGGCCCCACTTTGCTGATTTCATTCATCGGAATGGTGCAATGCATCACCATGGCCCAGGCACTGGCCGCCAAACGGCGGGAGCGCATCGATGCCAACCGGGAGCTCACCGGCTTGGGCGCAGCCAACATTGCGGCGGCATTCAGTGGTGGCATGCCCGTGGGCGGAGGCTTGTCGCGTTCCGCCCTCAACGTGGCAGCGGGCGCGCAAACACCCTTGGCGGGCGTGGTCTCGGGTTTCTCCATGGTGGTGCTGATATTGCTGGGCACAGAATGGCTCGCCAAACTCCCTTTGACCGTGCTGGCTGCCAGCATCGTGGTCGCTGCGTGGGGAATGATTGATGTGCGCGCGCTGTGTCAGGCATGGAAATACGACCGTGCAGATGCGCTGGCATGGTTGGGCACGGCACTGGGAGTACTCACCCTGGGCTTGGACACGGGGATTGCCATGGGTATCGGGTTGTCTCTGACAACACTGCTATGGCGCTCCAGCGCACCGCATATTGCAGTGCTCGGCCGCCTGCCGGGCACCTCGACCTTCCGGAATGTGGAGCGCTACGAGACGGAAACCTTGCCGCACGCGCTTTTGCTGCGCATCGATGAGAGCCTGTTCTTCGGAAACCTGCAAGCGGTCGAAGCCCGACTGAGCCAGGAGCTGGGCAAGTCAGATCGGATAAAAGATGTGGTGCTGGTAATGACCGCTGTGAACCGCGTGGACACCTCGGCGATGGAAGTCCTCTCGGACATCAACCGCGATCTGCAAGAGCGGGGCTTCCGGCTGCACTTCGCAGAAGTCAAAGGCCCGGTACAAGACCGGCTGATACACACCAAGCTATGGGCCGGCCTGTCCGGCCAGGTGTTTCATTCGGTATCGGAAGCATTCCAAGCCCTGCAATCCGAGGAACTACCCGCCGGGGACGCCGCACTCGCGATCTAAGACGCAAAGGTCGACCTGGGTCGGCGTTGCGCTGCGTGCGCGAGGACGAAATCAGCAATCGTCCCGACATTCGCCAGGTCCAGATGTGGAGCGCCCGAAGCATTGGGCCCCGCATCGCTGGCGACCGCGACCACGCCAGGCCAGGAGGGCCACAACATGGCCTTGCCTTCGCTGGCACGCCAGACTTCGAGCTTGGGAAAATCCCCGCCTTTGAACCCCTCCACCAGCACCAAGTCACAAACTTGCATGCGATCTAGAAGATAGTCCAGGGAGGGCTCCGGTTGCCCCCGCAGTTCATGCATCAAGGCCCAACGCTCACGCCCCATTAGCAAGACCTCGGAGCATCCCGCCTCCCTCAGGCGGAACGAGTCTTTCCCGGGCCGGTCTATCTCGATGTCTTTATGACTGTGCTTGATCAGGGACACCCGCAATCCCCGCCCGGTGAGTTCGGGAATCAGCCGCTCCAGCAGGGTGGTTTTTCCCATGCCGGAGTGGCCGGTGATTCCAAAAAAACGCATGTTCCGGTTTACTCGACCGTGACGCTCTTGGCCAGATTGCGTGGCTTGTCGACATCGGTGCCACGCGCGCACGCGGTGTGGTACGACAGCAATTGCAAGGGCACCACGTGAAGCAGGGGCGAGAGTTCCCCGTAGTGCTCCGGCATGCGGATCACATGCAGGCCCTCACCGCTCTCGATATTGGTGTCCGCATCGGCCAGCACGTAGAGCACGCCGCCACGGGCGCGCACCTCGTGCATATTGCTCTTGAGTTTTTCCAGCAGCGCGTCATTGGGTGCCACTGTCACCACCGGCATCTCGCTGGTCACCAAAGCCAAGGGGCCGTGCTTGAGTTCACCCGCAGCATAGGCTTCTGCATGGATGTAGGTGATTTCCTTGAGCTTGAGGGCCCCTTCCATGGCGATGGGGTAGTGCAAACCACGCCCGAGAAACAAGGCATTTTCTTTCTTGGCAAAGTCGTCGGCCCACGCCATGACCTGTGGCTCCAGGGCCAGCACCGCTTGCAGCGCGGCCGGCAAGTGGCGCATGGCTTTGAGGTGGCGTGCTTCTTCCGCGTCGCTCAGTCGGCCTTTGGCTTGGGCCAGGCACAAGGTCAACAGGAACAAGCCTGCCAACTGGGTGGTAAATGCCTTGGTGGACGCCACGCCGATTTCCACACCTGCGCGGGTCACATACGCCAGGCTGCACTCACGCACCATGGCGCTGGTCGCCACATTGCAAATGGTCAGCGTGTGCTGCATGCCCAAAGACTGGGCGTGGCGCAATGCTGCCAAGGTGTCGGCCGTCTCACCACTCTGGGTAATGGTCACCACCAAGGTGTTGGGGTTGGGCACGGAGTCGCGATAGCGGTACTCGCTAGCCACCTCCACATGGCACGGTATCTTGGCAATGCTCTCGATCCAGTATTTGGCGGCGCAGCCGCTGTAGTAGCTGGTGCCGCAGGCCAGAATCAACACGCTGTCAATCTGCTTGAACACGCGTGCGGCATTGGCACCCGGCGCGTGGTTGGCTTGTTGGTCAAACAACTCGGGGACTATGCCTTCCACGCCTTCCAGCGTGTCCGCAATGGCGCGGGGTTGCTCGAAAATTTCTTTCTGCATGTAGTGGCGGTAAGGGCCTAACTCTGCGGCACCACTGTGGGCCAGCACGGTTTTGACCGGGCGCTGCGCGGGTGCAACCGCTTTGTGCGCCTTGTCCACCAGCCAGTACTTGCCCAGCTGCAAGTCCACCACATCGCCCTCTTCGAGGTAAACGATCTGGTCTGTCACGCCGGCCAAGGCCATGGCATCGCTGGCCAGAAAATGTTCCTGGCCGTCTTTGCCTACACCCAGAATCAATGGCGAACCGGCGCGTGCGCCTATCAGGCGGTGCGGCTCGTCTTTGCAAAACACGGCAATCGCATACGCGCCGTGCAACTGCAACACAGCGGCTTTGACGGCCTCGAACAAGTCGCCGTCGTAAATGCTGTCAATCAGGTGGGCGATAACTTCGGTATCGGTCTGGCTGTGAAACACGTAGCCCTTGGCTTTCAGGGCCAATCGAAGTTCATCGTGGTTTTCAATGATGCCGTTGTGGACCAGGGCCACCCGGCCTGGCTTTTGCTCGGCATCGACACCGGGGCCGTGGCTGAAATGGGGGTGCGCATTGTGCACCACCGGAGCACCGTGCGTGGCCCAGCGGGTGTGGGCAATGCCCAGGTGCCCTTGCACGCCACCCGCCGCGACCTGCTCGACCAGTTCTGCCACGCGGGATGTGCTGCGAGCCCGTCGCAAGCCATTGAATGGAGTTCCGCCGTTGCTGGCATCGTCTTGCGCATACACCGCCACGCCACAGGAGTCATACCCCCGGTATTCCAAGCGCTCCAAGCCCTGAACCAATACTGGAACGATGTTGCGGGTCGAAACCGCGCCGACGATGCCACACATAGACAGTCTCCAAAACAATCAATAGTGCGCATGGTAGAACTTTTGAAAGAAATATTTATTTGTTTTTTGACTTTATTTGAATGAAAATTTCATTCAAATGAGTTTATGAAATTTCATTTCATTTTTTGCAATATTTTGAATCCATGGAACTTGACCTTACCGACCTTCAGCTACTGGCGCAACTGCAAGCGGATGCCAGTCTGAGCAACCAGGCTCTGGCCGAACGGGTACACACCTCGCCGCCCACCTGCCTGCGGCGCGTCAAACGCTTGCACGAAGCCGGATTGATTGAGCGGCAAGTCGCCATCCTGAACCCGCAGCGCGTGGCGGAATTCACAGGCCACGGGCTTACCGCCATTGTGGAAATCACACTGGACCGGCAGGATACCGGCGCGCTGGAGGCGTTTGAAACCCGTGTCGCCGACGAATTCAATGTACAACAGTGCTATCGCGTATCGCCCGGCCCTGACTTTTGCCTCGTGGTGCACGCCAAAGACATGCCGGACTATCAGGCACTCACGCAACGGCTATTCACCAGCGACGCCAATGTGCGCAATGTGAAAGCGTTTTTTAGCATCAAGCGCAGCAAATTCGGCGCAGAGCTGCCATTGCGTTAACAATCACCCAAAGGCATATCGATGCGGACGCCCGTCGAGCTGCTTTTGGCCGGTGCGAAGGTCAGCGTAGACACGGCCCCCCCCTGATCTCGAGGCAAGAGATGGATCGTCGCGCCCACCTTGGCTAGCAAACGCCGGGCCCTCAACAAACCCACGCCCAGCCCTGGAAACTGCTTGGCCGAATGCAAGCGGCCGAACACCTTGAACAGCTTGTCTTGCATGGCTGGGTTGAAGCCCGCACCGTTGTCTTCCACCTGAAGCGCTATGGCCCCGTCCGACGTTTTACAGGTCTTCACCGCAATAGCCGGCTCAACAACTTTTCCCGTGAATTTGTAGGCATTGTTCAGAACCTGAACCAGCGCTTGCCGGACGATGGCCGCATCGGCCCACACCTCCAGCGAAGAAGGCAGCTCCACGGTGACAGCGACAGTGCGGTCGGCAAAGCCAGCCTGCACTTCCTGCAAGCAAGACGCCACCAAGGGAGCCAGCTCCACTGCGCCCGGCAGGGCATTCACCCCCCCCAGACGGGACAGGTCTGTTAACGCATCCAGCAACACGCCCATGTGATCAGCGGAGGTGGTGATGGTGCGCAAAAATTCAGCACTTTCGCCCGTAAGCTGGGCGCCGGCCTCTTCCTCCAGCAAGCGCGAAAACGACACTAGGTGCCTCAGCGGCGCCCGCAAGTCGTGGGACACGGTGTAGGTGAACTCCTGCAACTCAGCACGGCTGGCCGCGACTTCCGCTTCCAGTTGTTGGATGCGTTGCTGTAACTCGTGCTCGCTGCTGTGCATGTTCACCTCTCAGGCTTTGGGCTTTTTGGCCGGCCGGCTCCAGTTGGCAATGCTCACCTGCTTGCCACGCGCCACACTCAAGGCGCCAGCTTCGGTACTCTTGGTAATGGTGGAGCCGCCGCCTATGGTGCCGCCCGCGCCAAGGGTGACGGGGGCGACCAACACACAATTGCTGCCCACATGCACATCGGCTTCAATGACGGTGCGGTGTTTGTTGGCGCCGTCATAGTTGGCGGTAATGCTGCCCGCCCCATAGTTCACCCGCTCACCCACCGTGGCGTCGCCCAGATAGGCCAGGTGATTGGCTTTGGCGCCGGCAGCGAGCGTGGAGTTTTTCACCTCCACAAAATTGCCGATGTGCACCTCCGCCCCCAATTGGGCGCCGGGTCGCAAGCGGGCGAAGGGGCCGACCAGGGCACCGGCCCCCACGGTCACGCCCAGCTTTTCACCATCGATATGGGTGAAAGGATGGATGACCGCGCCCGCTTCGATCACGCAGTTGGCAATGACGCAGTTCGCACCAATCGACACCCCCTCGCCGAGGCTGACCTGTCCATAAAACACGCAGTTCACATCGATGCTGACGTCATGTGCGCACAGCAGGTCGCCGCGTACATCGATGCGCGCCGGGTCGGCCAGCCGCACGCCTTCTTCCATCAATCGGTGGGCTTGTTGCAGTTGGTAGGCGCGCTCCAGCTCGGCCAGTTGCACGGGGCTATTGACCCCGGCCACCTGCACCGGGTCGGCAATCTTGTGGCCCACCACCGCCACGCCATCGGCCACGGCGAACTTCACCACATCGGTCAGGTAGTACTCGCCTTGGGCATTTTGGTTGTCCAGGCGCGCCAGCCAGGTTTTGAGCTGTGCAGCCGGCACGGCCATGATGCCGCTGTAAATCTCGGTGATCGCACGCTGGGCCTCAGAAGCATCCTTGTGCTCCACAATGGCCTGCACCGCGCCAGCGGCATCACGCACGATGCGCCCGTAACCTGCAGGGTTGCTTTGCTCCAGCGTCAGCAGGGCCAGCTTGTTGCCGCCGCAGGCCTGAATCAGGTGAAACAAGGTATCGGCCTGCGTCAAGGGCACATCCCCCGACAACACCACGACTACGCCATCGTCCGGGAGTACCGGTGCTGCCTGCTGCACGGCATGGCCGGTGCCCAGCTGCGGCTCCTGGCGCACAAAATTCAAGGCAAACCCGGCACTAGCGCCCGTGAAATCTGCGCAAGCTGCTTCCACTTCCATAGCACTGTGGCCGGTGATCACCACCACACGGCGGGCTTGCAGGTCGGACGCTGTTTCCACCACGTGTTGTAACAAGGGGCGCCCCGCCAGTCGCTGCAGCACTTTCGGAATTCTGCTGCGCATGCGGGTGCCTTTGCCCGCCGCCATAATGACCACATCGACCGGAGCCTGCGCCGGTGTACCACTGGAGAAATGGGAATTGGAAGTCAAAGCCATGCCTTTGTTAAATTCTGAAAAGTTCGTGAGCGCTTGGGCTTTTGGCCGGCGCTGCTGCGCCATTATCGGCCTGCTGGCAGCGAGTCTGGCCCTGACAGGCTGCGGGGCAATGCGGCTGGCCTACAACAATGCCCCCGACCTCAGCTATTGGTGGCTGGACGGTTTTCTGGACCTCGACAACCCGCAGAGCGCGCGGCTGCGCAATGACTTGAATGCCTTACAGACCTGGCACCGCAAAGAAGAGCTGCCCGCCGTTGCGGAGATGCTCAAAAACATCCAAGCCGCAGTGCCTCAGCCGGTAGCGGCGGATCAGGTGTGCCAGCTATCGCGCTACCTCGAAGGCCGTTTCCAGGCCGTGCTGGACCGGGCCACCCCCACCGCCATGGCCCTGGCCCCCACCCTGAGCAACGCGCAACTCGACCACCTGGCCCGGGCATGGGAGAAGCGCAACACCGAATGGCGGGAGGAATGGCTGGATGGCTCAGCCCAGGAGCGCTTGGACCGGCGACTGAAAGCCGCCATCGAACGCACCGAAGGCTTTTACGGCCGGCTCACGGACACCCAGAAAGGCCTGCTGCGCAGTCAGCTGGAAAGCTCGCCCTACGATGCAGCCACCCAGCACCAAGAAACCTTGCGACGGCAAAAGGATGCACTTCAAACTCTGCGGGCACTCAAGGCCGGTACACCCGGCGACACGCAGGCCCAAGCGGAAGTGCGGGCGCTGCTGACTCGCAGCCTGCAGTCACCGGATGCGGCATTTGTGCAATACACCGAGCGGGTGCGCAGCCACTTCTGCGAATCCGCCGCGGAGCTGCACAACAGCACCACCGCCGCCCAGAGGACCAAACTTCAACAAACCTTGCAGGGCTATGAAAACGATGTGCGCGCCCTGATGCAACGCTGATAGCCCGCCAATCCGCCATGAGCACCACAGACACCGGATTTGCCAACTACTGCTGCGAACTGCTGGCCAGCCTGGGGCCCTGCCGCGCCAAACGCATGTTTGGTGGCTGGGGCATTAGCTGCGATGGCCTGACGGTCGCCATCATTGCGGACCTGGGCGATGGCGACACACTGTGGCTCAAAGCCAGCGCCGACACCCGCGCCATCTTTGACGCCGAAGGCTGCAAACGCTTCATATTCACCGCAAAGGGCGTAGCACGCGGCATGAATTACTACAGCGCCCCGGCCGACGCCATGGAGTCGCCCGCCCTGATGCAAGACTGGGCACGCCTCGCTTGGCAGGCGGCGCTTGCCGCCCGCAAACCGCCAACCTCCAACGCCAAGAAAAAACCAGCGGTGGAGCGTGGGGGCGCCAACAAACCGGCGCCGGGCCGCCCCAAGCCGGTGTAGCCCCCTAGTGGGGGGCAGCGACCCGCGCAGCGGTGGAGCGTGGGGGCACCATCACACCGGCCAAACCACCCCATGGTCGTTGAGGATGGCGTCCAGCGGCATGTCGTGCGCCTCGGGCTCAAAGTCATCCACAAACCCGGTGCCATAGCCCAAGCCCACCGTGAACGGTTTGGGGCTCAAGCTCGCCAGCATGCGGTCATAAAACCCGCCGCCGTAGCCCAGCCGGTAGCCGCCGGGCCCGTAGCCCACACAGGGCACGAAAAGCAAGGTGGGCACGATCAGCTCGGTATCTTTGGGCTTGGGAATGCCATAGGCATCTTCTTCCATCGGGCAGCCGGGGTACCAGGCGTGGAAGGTCATGGTTTTGTGCTCCCGGTTTACCACCGGCAGGCCGATGCGGCGCGGCTGCGGCTGGTCGATCAGCTCACCGTCCTCCTTCCAGCGGTGCAAGGCGGGCAGTGGGTCAAACTCCCCTTTGATGGGCCAGTAAGCACCGATGACCGCATCCGGCCGGCCTACCAGCCAGATCCGCATCACACGTTGCAAAAGATCAGCGCGCTGTAGTCGATCCGGCATCGCCAGACGTTGATCCAACAGGGCCTTGCGAAGGGCTTTCTTTTGTGCAGCTTTGCTGTCGTCCGAGTTATCCATAATCCCCACATGCAGTTTTCAGCCATTCTGACATCCCTCGCCCTTTGCGGCGCGCTGATGTCCACCACGACCCCATCAGCATACGCCCAAGGGCGTGATGTATCCCGTCTCGATGAGACGATTCTGGATCTGTCCCAGGCCTACAAAAACCGGGACCGCAAACGCCTGAGCGCAGCCTTGCCCTCGATGAAGGGCTACATCCTGGAGCCATGGGCCGCGTATTGGGAACTCTCCGCCCGCCTCGACGATGCAAGCAAGAGCGACATCCAGGACTTTTTGAACCGCTACAGCGGCACCTACCAGGAAGACCGCCTGCGCGCCGAGTGGTTGTTGCAGCTCGGCCGCGCGCGCGACTGGGACACCTTCAACCGTGAGCTCCCCCTCTACCGCATGAATGACGACCGGTCGGTGCGCTGTTATTCGCTTTGGGCCGACTACAGCACCCGCAATACCGACGTGGCCGCTGCGCTCGAATCCGTGTGGTGGAACTTAAGGGAAGCCGATGATGCGTGCGGCGGCCTGGCCGCCCAACTGGCCAAAGACAAAAAACTCAGTGCCCACAGCGTGTGGGTCCGGGCGCGCCTGGGCATGGAAAACGACCGCTTGCGCGTCGCGACCCAGGCCGTTGCCGCGCTGGACAGTGACTATGTCAAAACCGTCAACGCCATCTACAACACACCGGCCAAGTACCTGAACGACAAAGTCACCGCGCTGCGCCCGCAAACACGTGAATTTGTGTCGCTCGCCCTGATCCGCCTGGCCTATCTGGAGCCGCAAGAGGCGGCGGCAGAAGTCGAAAAACTGCGCTGGAAAGCCCAACTCACGCAAGAGGAACGCAGCTGGATCTGGGGGGTTATCGGCAAGCGGGCCGCGCAAAAACTGTCCGACGATGCCCCAGGCTATTTTGCCAAGGGCCAGTTCGCACAAATGCATGAAGACCATCTGGTCTGGGCCACCCGCGCCGCGCTGCGGGCCGGCCGCTGGAGCCAGGTGTCGGATGCGATAGCCGCCATGCCCGAATCCCTGCGCAATGACCCGACCTGGGTGTACTGGCGCGCCCGCGCGCTGGCCCAGCGCAGCAACGTAGAGGCCGCCAAGATGGAAAGTATGAGCTTGCTCGAATCCATCGCCGGTACCAAGGGCTTTTACGAGATGCTGGCCCTGGAAGAGCTAGGCCAGAAAATCGTGGCGCCCCCCAAACCGGCACCGTTGACGCCGGAAGAAAAAGACCAGGCCAAAAAGAACCCCGGCCTGGCCCGCGCCCTGCATGCCATTGCCATCGGTCTGCGCAGCGACGGCGTGCGCGAGTGGAACTACACCACCAACCTGCACAACCGAGGCGGCCTGGACGACCGTGCCCTCTTGGCCGCCGCCGACCTGGCCTGCAAGGCCGAGGTGTGGGACCGCTGCATCAACACCAGTGAACGCACCAAAGGCATGGTGGACAGCGAACAGCGCTTCCCCATGCCCCACAAAGCGGCCGTGCTGGCCCGTACCCAGCGTATCGGCCTGGACCCGGCCTATGTGTACGGCCTGATCCGGCAGGAAAGCCGCTTCATCACCGACGCCAAGTCCGTCGTGGGCGCCGCCGGCCTGATGCAGGTCATGCCTGCCACCGCCAAATGGACGGCCAAAAAGATAGGCCTCACCGATTTCCAAAGCCACCAGATTACCGACCGCGACATCAACATCGCCATCGGCACCGGCTACCTCAAGCTGGTGCTCGACAGCTTCAACGGCTCCATGCCCATGGCCGCAGCGGCCTACAACGCAGGCCCCGGACGCCCCCGTATCTGGCGCGGACAGGCAGGCGGCCCGACCTGGGAAGGCGCCATCTGGGCCGAGAACGTGCCCTTCACCGAAACCCGGGACTACGTCAAAAAAGTGCTGGCCAACGCCACGCTGTATGCCACCCTGATCACGGGCCAGCCGCAGTCCCTCAAAGCCCGCCTGGGCCGTGTGGGCCCGCGTGAGGCGAACAACCCTGAGGCGGGGCTCGACCTGCCTTGACGCAGCCGCTGCATGGGGCATCAATGAAACACTTTTTTGTCATCAATGCCCCGCGCCCAGCGCTTTAGCATGGGTGCTTTTCACTTGGAGGCAACAGCATGATCAAGCTCTACATCGGCAACAAAAACTACTCCTCGTGGTCCATGCGCCCCTGGGTGCTGCTGAAGCAGGCCGGCATCGACTTTGAAGAGGTCATGGTGCGCTTCGACTCGTTTGACAGCCAGTCGCAGTTCAAAACCACGCTCGCCCCCCTTAGTCCCACCGGCAAAGTGCCCTTGCTGGTGGACGGCGACCTGGCCGTGTGGGACACGCTGGCCATTGCCGAGTACGTGGCGGAAAGCTTCCCCAATCTGCAGCTCTGGCCCGCCGACAAAGCCGCTCGCGCGCGGGCCCGCAGTGTGTGCGCCGAGATGCACTCCGGCTTCACGGCGCTGCGCAGCCACTGCCCCATGAACATCGAGGCCACCCTGCTCGACACCGGTGCCCTTGTTTGGCGCGACCAGCCCGCCGTGCGCGCCGATGTAGCCCGCCTGAGCGCCATGTGGGAAGAGCTGCTCGCCCGGTACGGCGGCCCCATGCTGTTCGGCCCCTTCTCGGTGGCCGACGCCTACTTCGCCCCCGTCTGCGCCCGCCTCAAAACCTACGGCCTGCCGGTCAGCCCGGTGGTGGGCGCGTACGTGTCCCGCGTGCTGGCCCTGCCCGGCGTGCAGGCCTGGATTACCGGCGCACTGGCGGAGAAAGACTTTCTGGACTTTGAAGAGCCCTACCGCCTGAAGCGCTAGTTGCCGGCTCCCTACCCACAATTAGCCCACAAGCACCGCACGCCCACCCCATGTCCGTTCCACCGTCCTCCAGCGCCCCCACCACCGGCACCTTTCTGGTGGGCGGTGCCGTGCGCGACGCGCTCTTGGGTCTGGAAGTGAAAGACCGCGACTGGGTCGTGGTGGGCAGCAGCCCGCAGCAGATGCTGGATGCGGGCTTTATTGCCGTGGGCAAAGACTTCCCGGTGTTTTTGCACCCCCGCACCCAGGAGGAATACGCCCTGGCCCGCACGGAGCGCAAAACCGCACCCGGCTACAAGGGCTTTGCGGTACACGCTGCGCCCGATGTGACGCTGGAACAAGACCTCGCCCGGCGCGACCTCACTATCAATTCCATAGCTACTCGCGCAGACTCTACGGGCGCTGACGGCACTTTTGACCTTAAATTTCTTATAGATCCCTTCGGCGGCCAGGCCGATCTGCAGAAGCGCGTACTGCGCCATGTGACCCCCGCCTTCCGCGAAGACCCGGTGCGCATCCTGCGCGTGGCCCGGTTTGCCGCGCGGTTTACCGACTTCACCGTGGCCCCCGAAACCACGGCGCTCATGCAAACCATGGTGGCAGACGGCGAGGTGGACCACTTGGTGCCCGAGCGCGTGTGGCAAGAGCTTGCCAAGGGTCTGATGGAAGTCCGCCCCTCCCGCATGTTCGAGGTGCTGCGCAGCTGCGGTGCCTTGCAGCGCCTGCTGCCTGAGCTGGATCGGCTCTGGGGCGTGCCCCAAAGCCCCGAGCACCATCCCGAGGTGGACACGGGTGTGCACGTCATGCTGGTGCTGGACCGCGCCGCCCAGCTGGGTGCGCCGCTGGCCGTGCGCTTTGCCTGCCTGGGGCACGACCTGGGCAAAGGCAGCACACCCGCCGACGTGCTGCCCCGCCACATCGGCCACGAGGAACGCAGCGCGCGCCTGCTCAAAGCCGTCTGCCAGCGCCTGCGCGTGCCCAACGACTGTGCCGAGCTGGCCGACGTGGTGGCCCGCGAGCACGGCAACATCCACCGCAGCGGCTCACTCAATGCCGCGGCCCTGCTGCGCCTGCTGGAGCGCTGCGACGCCATCCGCAAACCCGAGCGCTTTCGCGCCGCCCTGCTGGCCTGCCAGTGCGACGCCCAAGGCCGCCTGGGCTTGCACGATGCGCCCTACCCCCAGGCCCAACGGCTGGGGCAGGCGCTGGACCTGGCGCTGGCCGTCGCTACAGATTCCATAGCTGCTCGCGCAATAGCGGCGGGCGCTACAGGCCCAAAGATAGGTCAATTCATCCAAACTGCCCGCGCGGAGGCGATTGCGGCGGGTTTGTAGCCCCGCACTTTCCCGCTGAAAGGCAACCCGATATGAAAAAAGCATCTACCAAAATGGCTGACCAAGATATTCCCGAGTTAAAGCGCGACCAGTTGGGCAAAGGCGTCCGGGGGAAGCACCTCAAACACTTTGTTCAAGGGAGCAATGTCGTCGTGTTGCAGCCCGAAATACAAAAGGCTTTTCCCACCTCCGAGGCGGTCAACAAAGCGCTCGCAAGCATGTTGGCGTTTGCCCAAGAAACACAGGGCCTCACCGCTAAGCCCCAACGTGCAGCGCGCAAAAGCGTGCCTGCCTAATCAAGGCAGATTCATTTCGCATTTGCGGTAGCGTTGCAGACGCAGGGTTCGCAAACATGTTTCCGTCGGCAATGCTCCATAGCCCATAGCCCATTGCCAATGCCTGAGGGTGTTCCTCTGCCAGCGGCAGCACTTGCCTTGGTATGCTCCCACCATGGCCCATTTACTGATAGTTGAAGACGACGAATTGCTGCGCGACGGACTGTGCGCGCAGCTGGTACACGCCGGCCACAGCGTGAGCAGCGCCAGCGACGGCGCCCAAGCCCAGAGCCTGTTGGAGTCCACCCGCTTTGATGGCGTGGTGCTCGACCTGGGCCTGCCCGTGGTGGACGGTATCCAGGTGCTGCAGTGGATACGCCAGCGCCTGGCCGCCTTGCCCGTGCTCATACTCACCGCGCGCGATGGTGTGGACGACCGCGTGCAAGGCCTCAACGCGGGCGCCGACGACTACCTCACCAAACCCTTCAATATGGCCGAGCTGCTCGCCCGCCTGCAAGCCATGCTGCGCCGCTCGCGCCTGCCCGCATTCGGTGGCTCGCTGGAGGTGCAAAGCAGCACCAGCCAGAACCTGCGCCTGGACCCGGTGCTGCCGCTGGGCTGGCTGGGCGAGGAGCCCATGGAGCTCACCCACCGCGAATGGTCCCTGCTCTCGCTACTGGTCAATAACATGGGCCAGGTGGTGGGCCGGGAAGACGTGTTGTCCGTCTGGCAAACCGCTCCACAAGAAGGCGGCGCGGTCGCGTCCAACGCGCTGGAGGTGTATGTGCACCGCCTGCGCCGCAAGCTCACCGACAGCGGCCTGAGCATCCGCAATGTGCGTGGACTGGGCTATATGCTGGAGTCGGACACCCCGTGAACCGCCCGGCGCGCTTCTCGCTCAAGCGGCAGTTGTTGATCTGGCTGCTGCTGCCCCAGCTGGTGCTGTGGCTCATGGGCGGCGTGCTGGCCTTCCGCGTGGCGCTGGCCTATGCGGAGAAAACGATTGACCAGTCGCTCACCCAATCGGTGCGCTCGCTGGCGCGGCAGGTCAAGCCCATGGGCTCCGGGCTGCTGATTGACTTTCCGCGCGCTGCGCGCGACATCATCGAGCAAGACCCGGACGACCGCGTGGCCTACATGGTGTCATCCCCGCCCGGCAGCTTCTTGCTGGGCAACACCAAAATCCCTGGGCGCACGCCCGACCTGCCCACTGCAGACAACGAGCCCGTGCTGTACGAAGTGGTCATGGACGGGCGACCCATGCGCGTGGCCTCCATCGACCTGAGTTTTGGAGACGGGTTCACCGACCAACGCATGCGCGTGCAGGTGGCCAAGAGCCTGGTAGCGCAGCAACGCATTGCCCGCGAGCTGGTGCGTGACGTGCTCTTCCCGTTGCTGATCTTGGGCGCCGTGCTCAGCGTGCTGGTGTACGAGGGCATACGCCGCGGCCTGGCCCCGCTGGAGCGGCTGGAGGCGCAGCTGGCCAATCGCAACATGGCGTCCCTCTCGCCCATCGAGATGACGCAAGCGCCCGAAGAAGTGCACTCGCTGGCTAACACCCTGAACCAGCTGCTCACCACCCTGCGCCGCAGCTTGAGCCAAGAAAAGCGCTTCTTGAACGACGCCGCCCACCAGCTGCGCACCCCGCTGGCCGGCTTGATCAGCCAGACCGAGCTGGCCATGCAAGAGAAAGACCCCGACGCCCTGCAACAGCGCCTGACCAAAGTGCACACCGGCGCCCAACGCAGCGCCCACCTGGTGCACCAGCTGCTGTCCTTGGCCCGCACCGAGGCGGAGGTGAGCCTGGTCCCGGTGGATGCCGCGTCGCTCGCCCGCGAAGTAGCCCGCGAATGGACACGCCGCGCCCTGGCGGCTGGAGTGGACTTGGGCTATGAGGGCGAAGACAGCGTCATGGTGCCTGCCGACAAACTGCTGCTGCGCGAAGTGCTGAGCAACCTCATCGACAACGCCCTGCGCTACGCCGGCAAAGGCGCCGTAGTCACGCTGCGTACCACGGTACACAACGGCTATTGCTGGCTGGACGTAGAAGACACCGGCCCCGGCGTCTCTGGCGAGCAGCTAGAGCGCGTGTTTGAACGCTTTTGGCGCGCCAGCGAACTGCCTGGCGGCTGCGGCTTGGGCTTGTCCATCGTGGCGGAAATTGCACGGCGGCATAACGGCACGGCGACAGCGCAGACGACATTGCCGCATGGATTGACGATTCGGTTGGAGTTGCCGTTGCAGGGGTGATGGTGGGCGGCTATGCGGCGGAAGCGGACATCCAAGAAATCACCCGAACGGGGGATATTCAGAGTCCAACTGAGTCGTCAAAATCCGGGTTGGCAGACTGTGAATCGCCCCGGGTTTTGAGGAGGCTCCAACCTTTGAGAAGATGGAGCCATGAACAAGAGATTAAACAAGTTTTCCCCGGAAGTCCGTGAACGTGCTGTGCGCATGGTGCAAGAGCATCGTGGCGAATATCCTTCGTTGTGGGCAGCCATTGAATCCATTGCCCCCAAGATCGGCTGCGTGCCACAAACCCTCAATGATTGGGTCAAACGCGATGAAGTTGACAACGGCCAGCGCGAAGGCCTGAGCACCAGCGAACGCGAGCAGCTCAAGGCATTGCAGCGTGAGGTCAAGGAACTGCGCCGTGCCAATGACATCCTCAAGACGGCCAGCGCGTTTTTCGCCCAGGCGGAGCTCGACCGCCGACTCAAGAGTTGAAGGCTTACATCGATCGTCACCGGGATGCCTATGGGGTCGAGCCTATCTGCAAGGTCTTGCAGATTGCCCCGTCGTGTTACCGGCGCCACGCAGCCCAAATGCGCAACCCAGCCTTGCGCTGTGCACGAGCCCACCATGATGACGCTTTGATCCCAGACATTCAACGGGTCTGGCACGCCAACATGCAGGTCTATGGCGCTGACAAGGTGTGGAAGCAAATGAACCGCGAAGGTATTGCCGTGGCCCGCTGCACGGTCGAGCGACTTATGAAACGCTTGGGCTTGCGCGGTGTGCGCCGTGGCAAGGTCGTGCTTACCACCATTGGGGACTCCCATGCACCATGCCCGCTGGATCGGGTCAACCGGCAATTCAAGGCAGACCGGCCCAACCAACTTGGGGTGTCTGACTTCACGTATGTATCGACCTGGCAGGGCTGGCAATACGTGGCCTTTGTGATTGACGTCTATGCGCGTCGGATCGTGGGCTGGCGGCAAAGCAGGTCCATGCGGACAGACTTTGTGCTGGATGCGCTGGAGCAAGCCTTGTATGACCGACAACCCGAGCGTACTGATGCTTTGATCCACCACAGCGACAGGGGCTCGCAATACGTGTCCATTCGGTACAGCGAACGGCTGGCCGAAGCTGGAATCGAGCCTTCCGTGGGCAGTCGCGGCGACAGTTATGACAACGCGCTGGCGGAAACAATCAACGGCTTGTACAAAGCCGAATTGATTCACCGCCGGGGACCCTGGAAGACCAAGGAATCGCTGGAACTTGCCACGCTGGAATGGGTGTCCTGGTTTAACCATCACAGGCTGCTTGAACCGATTGGATATATTCCCCCTGCCGAAGCTGAAGAAAATTACTATCGGCAATTAACCCGTCAAACCGCCACAACGGAATGACTTAAACCAACTGGCCTCCACGAAACCCGGGGCGATTCAAATGTCCAGCCGGACAGAGGGCGACCTTCCGTATGGTCACAGAAGAGAGAGGGATGATGCTGCGCCGCTACTGGAGCAGCGCCTGTCCTAAGTGCCCGTTGAAGGCGCAGTGCACGCCAAGCGGATACAGACGTATAACGCGCTGGGAACACGAAGAGGTACTAGAGGCTGTACAACGCCGCCTCGAGCAATCACCCGAATCCATGATGATCAGGAGACGAACTGTTGAGCACGTATTCGGCACGCTCAAGAGCTGGATGGGCTACACGCACTTCCTGACGCGTCGGTTGCAGCACGTAGGTGCTGAGATGAGCCTCAATGTGTTGGCCTACAACTTCAAGAGAGTCCTGCAGATCTTGGGGTTCGAGGGAATGATGAAGGCGATGAGACTGGCAAGGGCATAAGCCCTTTGCCTTCAATTGACGCCTTGCAATGGGGCAATGCAGCTGCATAGGACCTCTTGGACGGCATCAGCTGATGCAATCACCGGAAATTCCGCTTCCCAGTCGGTGATGCAATGTGCGGACAGTGTCACCGCACGTTTCCACACAGCCTCGGCCCTATGCGGGTGATTGCACTCCCGTTTCGCTTGACGACCAATCTACTGGACGTTGGTAAGACGGCGGTTGCAGATGGCATTGGGAGCTTTCAAATCAAGCAATCATGGAGTGCGCCGGCACAGTGGACTACTGGGCTTCGAAGTTGACTTCCACACGGCCCGTTGGATGCACGGTTTCGTCAATCTTGAACAAACTGAGAGCACGGAAGTAGACGTCAACCTCCCCAACCTTCTTGCCTTCTTCCGTATTGTCTGCGATGACCACCAGCTTGAAGGTTCCGTCCTTAGGGAAGGTCCCACGCAGTACGCGTATCTTGGGGCTACTCGAAGTCACTTCTCCAATCGGTGCCCCTGTCTGATCCAGAAGCGAAGCGTCAGGGTATATCGAATATTTTCGGAAACCCAGACAGTCACAGCGCGAAGCAACAATCAGGGTATAGGCGTCTCCCTTCTTGCCGATGATGTCCACCACCTCGAACTTGTTGGGGACACGTTTTCCCTTGATCGAAGGCGAATTGGTTTCAATCTTGATGTCGATACCCTTGCCACGTTGCAGACTGGTGATCGGTGTCACCTCGGCCACCGCCTCACTCGTTGTCGTGAAGACCTTTGCAGAAACCGCTTCAGTGCGTGAAGCCGTTGCGCAGCCAGTCAATGCTGCCACCACCATCAAACTTGCCAAAACGCTTTTCAAGTCCATCTATTTCCTCCTGATGCCGCCTGCCGGGCGGCGCGGTGTGCAGACTGCACTGGGAAGCCATGCGTGCAAGGCTTCCCAGTTGAGTCTCCAGCCCGGTGTGGCTACTTTGCCACAGCTTTCGCCGCAGAGCCGAGACGCCTACAGACTGACCGCTGACTTTCGCTTGTCACAAGAGTTGATTGCGCAACTGCCCGAGTATGGAGAATGAATCATGGGGCTTTGTTGCCTTGCCAATGAAACTTGGCTAACCAAATTGTCAAGAGCATATTCGGCCCCAGAAGCACTAGTCCTGCGAAAACCAAATCAAGGTGTTCCAGCATCGCGAAGCTCAAGAATCCAACGCAAACGCCAAAGACCACCCAACTTGCACCCAACTTCTTGTCCATGATCCATGTAGCACTCATCAAAAGATGAACTAACAGAGAAGTGGCTCGACCAATCTGGACAGGTGGGATAAGTGGATGATGGGGGCCTCAAGCTAGGCCGAAAGGGGTCTGGCAAGGAGTCCAACATGAGCAAGAAATCATCCGCTCGACGTACACGCCGAGTCTTCAGTTCCGA
>CAUOXL010000013.1:0-143143 GCA_963508575.1 uncultured Rhodoferax sp. | reverse complement strand
CCCGCACTGACCGTGCTGCCTGCATCGCTGGTCTGGCTGGTGAGCAGGTGGTTTTTAGCGTCCCCCGCACCGACGTTATTGCTCTGGCTAATCCGCAGCGTGCCCAGGTTGACGGAGTTGGCGGCGGCGAGCTGGGTGTTGCCTGCACCCTGGAGGGTGGCGCCAATGATGTTGAGGTCATTCCCGGCACTGGCCAGCAGGGTGCCAGGGCCTGCCACATACAGGCCTGCCATGCGGTCCAGGCCGGTGCGGCTGTAGCTGTAGCTGCCACTGCCGCCCTCGGTGCTGGCGGTGGTGCTGGTGATGTTGATGTCCTTGCCCGCCTGCGCGCGCAGGCTGTTTTGGGCAGTCACGCTGGCGCCGGTGATGTTGATGTCGTCGCTGGCGGTGAGCTGCACATCATTGGCGGCGATGTGGCCACTCAGGTTGTTGATGGTGTTGGCGTTGATCTCCAGCAGCGTGCGGCCCAGGATGGTGCCGCCATTGCGTACCTCACCCGTGCCGCCCGTGCTGTTGATGGCCACCGTGTTGCCGCTGAGCAGGCCGCCTTGGGCATTGAGGTCGCCTGCACGCACGGCGGCATAGAGGTGGGGCACCAGGGCCTGGGTGGTGGTGCCGTCGGGCAGATTCACCGTTTCTTGTTGCAGCCAAACGATGTCGGTGGTGAGCACGGCCAGTTGCGCGGGGGTGAGCGCAATGCCGGGGCGCAGGTTGTAGGTCTGGGCAAAGGTCAGGCCCGAGTCCATCAGGGCTTGGTACTGCTGCTGGTCGCTGGTGTAGTTGGCCAGGAAGCGGCGCCCGGTGAGCTGGGCTACCTGTTCGTTGATCAGGCGCTGCTCGTAAAAGCCGTCGCCCAGGCGCTTTTGGGTGACGCTGGGGTCCAGGCTGATGCGGCTGGTGATGTAGTCGGAGCTGAGCCAGCTTTTGTAATTGGTAAAGCGCGGGTCGGTTTGCACCAGCACGGGGGCGCTGGGGTCACTCTGGATGCGCAGCAGGCTGCTGGTGGGCAGGTTGATGCCGGTGCTGGCGGGCAGGGTGGTGCCCGCGGAGCTGAGCGGGGTGGTGCTGGCGGCTTGGCGCACGCTGGTGTCGAGCACCTGGGTGACGGCTATGTCGCTGGAGTAGGTGCCGGGCCGGTAGGCCTGGTAGTTGTAGTCGCAGCCTTTGAAGTTGCCGCAGCCATGGTCGTACTGGGCCCAGCTGTAAATGGTGCCGTTGCGCACGGAGTCCAGCCGGATGGTGCGGGCGCGGTTGTCGATGCTGGGGGTGGTGATGGTGAGGGCACCGCCAGAGACGATCATGCTCTGGTCGTTGACGATACCCGTGCCCGCCACCAGGGTCATGTCGGAGCCGCTGGCGATGCGCCCGGGGGTGCTTTTGGTGACGACGGCTTTGTAGTCGGTCTGCACGTAGGTGGCATAGGCCCCAAAGGTGTAGGCGCTGGAGGAGGCGTTGGCTTGAGCTGCGCCTTGGCCGTAGCGAGTTACCGCGACCAGTGCTTTTGGCTTGTTGCCGCAACCCGCGTCTTCCCCCAGCGTTTCGCAGGGCACGTAGTCGGTGTAACGGTAGGCGTAGCCGCCATGCGACATGCCCACCAGAGGGGCGCCTGTCGCCAGCACCGCACCATCTCTGCTTTCTAAGGTGCCGCCGGTGGTGAAGTAGACCGTGCCACTGGCACCAGGCGTTCCTGCGTCCTTCTCCCACTCCAGCAGGGGGTTCAAGTTGTTGATGCTGGCGCTGTGGATGCGCAGGGTGCCCTGGGCTTCAATGGTGCTGGCGCTGTTGGTCAGGGTGGTGGCCGAGCCGGTGGCTTGGTTATTGGCGTCCAGGCTGGCGCCTATGGCCATATTGCCCAGGCTCAGGATGTTGGCGCCGTTGAGGTTGTTGAGGGTGCTAACCCCGATGTTGAGCCCTTGGCGGGACGCCAGGGTGGCCGCCGTGGTGGTGCCGGGTGCCGTGCCTTTGTCGTTGGTGAGCGTGGTGGCGGCAAGGCTCACGGTGTCGCCGTAGATGCGTGCGGCGCTGCCTAGGTTTTCTACGGTGGTGGCTTGGATCTGGGTCTGGCTGGTGCCGGCAGTGTTGCCGCTGTCAATCAGGCCCTGGTTGCGCAGGGTGGTGGCGGTGGCTATGCGGGTGGTGGCGGTGGCCACGATCTCGCCCGTGTTGGTGATGTCACCCTGGGTTTGGATGCGGGTGCTGCCCACGGCAGAGAGGGTGCCGCTGTTGGAGAGCCAGCCCGCGTGGTTGACGGTGACGTCGCCCGCCGTGGCGCCGATGACACCGCCGTTGCGCACACCCAGGCCAGCCTCGGTGCCCACCAGGGTAATTTTTTGGGCATACATGCCGCCGATAGAGGCGACGTCCAGGGCAAAGGCGGGGGCGCTGCCCGTGCCTGCGCCGGGTGTGGCGGTTGCGGTGGGGGTGGCCGCGTTGCTGGCGCTGATGTCATTGGCGCCGGTGAGCACCTTGAGGTCTTGGGCCCAGATGCCCGCGTTGATGCTGGCAGCGCGCGCCAGGATGTTGGTGTAGTCGGCGGTGCGGGTGTCCAGGCCGTCGCCGTCCACCACCACCGTGCCGCCGCGCACCTGGAACGATTCCAGGTTGCCCGCGTTCATGACCGGGGTGCCGGTGCTCAGCGTTACGGCGCTGGCGTTGATAAAGCCGCCGCCGTTGACGGCAATGCCTGCGGGGTTGGCAATGATGACTTCGGCGCGCTGGCCCGCCACTTCCACATAGCCCCGGATCTGGCTGGCATTGGGGGAGTTGATTTCGTTGAGGATGACCCGTGCACCACCGCCGCCCAGCCAGGGGTTGCCTTGCACGTACCCGGCGATTTGGGTGTTGACGTCGGTTCGGCTGTTGTTGAGCACCACGCCTTGGCGGCTTACGTCAAACTGGCTGTAGGTGTTGCGGCTGACGCCCGCCGCACTGGGCGCCTGGATGTTGACTTGGGGGACGCCACTGGCAGTACTCAGGATGGTGGGCTGCTGGTTGCCGGGGGCTGTGGGGTCGGCCACGATTTGCGCTCCAGACCACGGCGTTAGCATCAGCAGGCTGGCTGCCATTGCTATAGGTTTGATAGCTGCTTGCGCAATATCTATGAGCGCTAGGGGCTTGTTTTGTGCGGAATTGTGGGTGGAGGGTGTTTCTCCCTTTGCGCTTTTACCCATGCCGGTGGCAGTCTCGCTGACTGCCATTACCTGGCCTCGGGCGGCGTTGAAGACGAGGCGGAATAGGTGCTTGTTCATGGCGAGGGGCTCTGTGTTTGGCTAGGGCGCGTTGTGGTGCTTGCGGTGGCCAGCATGGGGCGGTCGGACCACCACTGGCGGGCGTAGGCGGGGTCTACCCGCGCCCCGGTGAAGGTGCGCACACTGATGCCACGTTCATTGCTACGGTGGTACATGTAGCGGGCGCTGATGCCCGCCAACAAGGGCTTCCACAAGGCGAGCATTTGTGCGCTGTGTCCAAAAGGTGCGAAGAAGTCCACGAGCCACATGCGGTCTCCGCTGTTCCAGTCTTCCGGGCGTAGCCCGAGTAGTGGGGTGTGGAGGTAGCGCTGCTCTGCTTCTGCGCTGAGGTTGGCCCAAGAGAGATAGCCCACCGGTGTGGCCGCTTGTTGGCGGGTATCCAGCACCAACACGTACTGTTGCAAGTGGATGGCGGGCAGCAGGGCTTGGTTCAACGCGGCCAGCGGCATATCACGGTGACTTTGCCCGTGCATCCATAGCCAGGCGATGCTGCCGAAGGCTTCGGCATCGCTATGTGGCGGCAAATGGAATGCCGGCGCAATCAGTTTGAAGGGGTGATCAGTCATGCGCGCTCCCTTTAAAACGACAGGTTCAAGCTAAAGCCGGCCGTGGCTTCTGCGGTTTTGAAGCCCGAGGGCTGGTACAGCGGCGCACCTACGAAGAGGTCGTACTGCAACTTGCGGTAGTTGCCGCGCAGGCCCAGCACGCCGCCACTCAGGGTTTTGCCCAGCAGGGTCTCGGTGCTCTGGCCGCTGACGCCTCCGGCATCGATGCCCACATACAGCTCGTGCCCGCTGTTGCCCAAGGCCCAGCCCAGGTCTTGGCGCAGCAGCCAGCCGTTGTCGCCGGAGAGGCTGGCCTCGCCATCAAAGCCACGCACGCTGTAGCGCCCGCCGATGCTGAAGCGGTCTTGCGGGGTGAGTGGGGTGTCGTTGCCCTGCAGGCGCACACTGGGTTGGTAGCGCCAGGATTGGCCCAACCATTTGAAGGGCAGGTTCAGGCTGACATCGGCTGTCCACAGGCCAAAGCGTGCCGTGCCTTGCCCGGTGGCCTCTTCGGGCGCGTTGATGGCTGCAAAGTCGCGGGTGCCGCGCTTGTAGGCCAGGTTGGCGTCCAGCGTGGCGTGGCCCACAAACTCTTTGTGGCCCACGCCCAGCTCCCAGCCACCCACCACGCGGCGCTGGATTTGCACCTCGGTGTCGTCTACATAGTTGTTGGAATGGCGCTCAAAGGCTTTGAGGTGCACGGTGCTTTTGCGCGTGGCGTCGCGGTAGACCAGGCGGGAGAGTTTGATTTCTGCATTGCCACTGGTGCCGCTGTAGACGTAGTGTTGGTTCAGGCCCCGCACGGTCTGGTGGTAGCGGCTTTCGCTGAAGTTGGTGCCCAGGGTCCAGTAGCCGTAGGGGACGGAGTAGTGCAGCGTGAAGCCCCGGGTGCCGCGCGGGCCGGGGTCGCCGCCGCCAGCGTCGTGGTTCTGCGAGATGTAAAACAGGTCGTTCAGGCCCAGCGGGTTGTCCCACGAGAAGGTGGCGCTGCTTTGGTAACGCCCCGTGCTTTTGCCGCCACTGTCGTCCAGCGCCAGCGAGAGGCGCACCGGCGTGGTGTGCTGGTAGGCAATCACCAGGTCGCTGTGGTCGGGCTGGTCGGCCGGGGTGATTTGGATGTCGGCATCGGCGGTGGGCACGCGCTTGAAGTTCTCCAGTGCCTGTTCGATGTCACGCAGGTTGAGGATGTCACCGGCTTGTGCAGAGAATGCCGTGGTGGTCGAGGTCGGTGTGGCGGTCTGGGCCGCCGCAGCGTTGGCAAACCGGATGCTGCGAATGCGTCCCGGCACGATGGTCAGCATCAGGCGGCCACTGCTCAGGTCTTGCGCTTGGGCGAGTACACGACTTGTTACAAATCCACGGGCTACTACGGCTTCTTGGGCACGCTGCAACACGATGCCAATACCTTGTGTGCCCAGGCATTGTCCCAGGGGGCTGTCACGCATGTCGGGGCCGGCAAGGCTGTGCAATATCCAGGCAAACGCCTCTGAGGCGTCGCCCTGCAGGTCTACGTGCCGTATGGCGAAGCAGGGTGTCTCGGTTTCAGGAAGCCGTTGACGGGAAGCCACCGGGGCGCGCTGGCGGGCGTCGGGGGTGGTCTGCTGCTGTTCGCGTAGCTGCGCTTCCCGCTCTTGGATGCGGCGTTGCTCGGTGGCATCGCGTTGGCTATCGGTCTGCGTTTGGGCCGTGCTGCCCAGGGGAATGGACAGCAAAAAGGCTGCGTAGAGGAGGCGGGAAATGCGTGGTGGACGCGAGGGCATAGAGGTCGGTAGTTGTCATAGCGCACCCACCAACGAAAGGAGGACTGCTTGTGTCCTCGAACTCTAGGGATCATGAATTGCCGTGGACATCACCCATTCGGGTGATAAATGTAAGAAGCGGTAAACGGGACTTACACGTCGCATGATGGATGGGGGCTATCGCCTCAAATGCCCCAGCGGTAGTTCGGTGCTGCTCTTGATGCAGTTCAGCACGATGTTGGACCGGATGTTGCCCACACCCTGAATGCGGGTGATGCGGCGCAAGACCTGCTCGGACAAGACGCCCAAATCCGCACACACGATGTGCAGGATGTAGTCCGACTCACCGGCCACCGAATAGCACTCCAGTACTTCGGGGATGGAGCCGATTTCGGTTTCGAATGAGGCGCCCTCATCACCCCCGTGGCGGGTCAGCGTGACATAGCTCATGGCGCGTACGCCCAGGCCCAGCGCCTGGGGCTCCAGTAAGGCGACATAGCGCCGAACAAAGCCGCCAGCCTGCAGGCGCTGCACACGTCGGCTCACCTGCGAGGCAGACAAATGCACCTGTTCACCGATCTGTTGGTGGGTGGCGTAGGCATCACGCTGCAGTGCAGCAAGAAGACTGATGTCATAGCTATCAAGCGGTAAATCGTCGTTGTTCTTTAAATTCATGCACAAATTATGCATAAGGCGAGCGTTCGCTGCCAAATTTGCATACCCATTGCAGCGCTGTTTCCCCACAATCAAGCTATTCAAAACACGCTTTCGAGGAGCCTTGCCATGCGCACCACCACCACCGACTTGTTCGAGAACCCCATGGGCCTGATGGGCTTCGAGTTTGTGGAGTTTGCGTCCCCCGTGGCGGGCGTCATCGAGCCCGTGTTTGAGCGTATGGGCTTCACGCTGGTGGCCAGGCACCGCTCCAAAGACGTGGTGCTGTACCGCCAGGGCGACATCAATTTCATCGTGAACCGCGAGCCCAAAAGCGTGGCCGGCTACTTTGCCGCTGAGCACGGCCCCAGCGCCTGCGGCATGGCCTTCCGCGTGAAGGACTCGCACCACGCTTACTACCGCGCGCTCGAGCTGGGTGCCCAGCCGGTGGAGCTGCGCCCCGGCCCCATGGAGCTGAACCTGCCCGCCATCAAAGGCATTGGCGGCGCGCCGCTCTATCTGATTGACCGCTTTGAGGATGGCAAGTCGATTTACGACATCGACTTTGAATTCATCGAGGGCGTGGACCGCCACCCCGTGGGCCATGGCTTGAAGCTGATCGACCACCTGACCCACAACGTGTACCGCGGCCGCATGGCCTTTTGGGCTGACTTCTATGAGCGCTTGTTCAACTTCCGCGAAATCCGCTATTTCGACATCAAGGGCGAGTACACCGGCCTCACCTCCAAGGCCATGACCGCGCCGGACGGCAAAATCCGCATCCCGCTGAACGAAGAGTCCCGCCAAGGCGGCGGCCAGATCGAGGAATACCTGATGCAGTTCAACGGCGAGGGCATACAGCATATCGCGCTCATTTGTGACGACCTGGTGAGCACCGTGGACAAGCTGGCCCTGGCCGGCGTGCCCTTGATGACCGCGCCCAACGATGTGTATTACGAGATGCTGGAAGGCCGCCTGCCCGGCCACGGCCAGCCGGTGGCGGAGTTGCAAAGCCGGGGCATTTTGCTGGATGGCTCTACCGAAGGCGGTCAACCGCGCCTGCTACTGCAAATCTTTTCTCAGACCCAGCTCGGCCCGGTGTTTTTCGAGTTCATCCAGCGCCGGGGCGATGAAGGATTTGGGGAGGGTAACTTCAAAGCCTTGTTTGAGTCGCTGGAGCGCGACCAGCTGCGCCGTGGCGCGCTGGAAGTGGCATAAAGTCAGCGGCCCCTCAACACCTCGCCTTTTGGCACACCAACGACATCGGAGCAAGCGCATGAGTGCATGGCCCACCGGACTGAACCTTACCCACGCACCCGACACACAAAGCTGGGTCGAGTCCGCCAATGCGCCGGACACGGACTTCCCCATCCAGAACCTGCCGTTTGGCCGCTTCCGCCACAACGTGTTGGAGCCTTGGCACATCGGCGTGGCCATTGGCGACCGCGTGCTGGACCTGCACGCCACCGGCCTGATCGACCACAACGACATGCACCGCCTGATGGCCGCGCCTGTGGCCCAGCGCGGCGCTTTGCGGCTGGCCATTTGGGAAGGGCTGCGCGAGGGCTCCGCCCTGCAAAAAGTCTGGGCCGACGCACTCTTGCGTCAGACCGAAGTGGAGCTGGGCCTGCCCTGCGAGGTGGGGGACTACACCGACTTTTACACCGGCATCCACCACGCCACCACCGTGGGCAAGCTCTTCCGCCCGGACAACCCGCTGCTGCCCAACTACCAATGGGTGCCCATCGGCTACCACGGCCGCGCCAGCAGCATTGGTGCCAGCGGCCAGCAGTTTCACCGCCCGCGCGGGCAAACGCTCCAACCTGGCGCCACGGTGCCGGACTTCGGGCCCAGCGCAAGGCTTGACTATGAGCTGGAGCTCGGGGCTTGGGTCGGCACGGGCAATGCGCTGGGTGCTCCTGTTTGCTTAGCAGATGCCGAGGAACACCTCTTCGGCCTCACCCTGCTCAACGACTGGAGCGCACGCGATGTGCAGGCCTGGGAATACCAACCCCTGGGCCCGTTCCTGGCTAAAAACTTTGCCACCACCGTGTCGCCTTGGTTGGTGACCATGGAAGCGCTGGCGCCGTTCCGCGCCCCCTTTGTGCGTGATGCGGCGGCCCCGCAGCCGCTGCCGTATCTGAATGGTGAGGCCAACCGCGCTAGTGGCGCGCTGGATGTGCAGCTCGAAGTCTGGCTGCAAACGCCCGCCATGCGCGCGGCTGGCGAGGGCGGCGTGCGCCTCTCGCAGTCCAATATGCGCGACGCCTACTGGACGCTGGCGCAACTGGTGGCCCACCACACGGTCAACGGCTGCAACCTGCGCGCGGGCGACCTGCTGGGCACAGGCACCTTGTCCGGCCCCGCGCCGGAGCAGGGTGGTTCGCTGCTGGAGTTGACCCAAGGCGGCAAGCAGCCCATCACTTTGCCCAACGGCGAAGTGCGCACGTTTTTGCAGGATGGCGACACCATCATCCTGCGGGGCGCTTGCACAGCAGCGGGTGCGCGGCGTATCGGCTTTGGCGACTGCCGGGGCACATTGCTGGCGGCGCGCTAAGAGGGGTTGCAGGTGGACGACTACACCATTCCTCAACACTGGGCGCACTACAGCGCCGCAGACCACGCCGTGTGGAAGACGCTGTTTGAGCGCCAAACCGCCTTGCTGCCGCAACTGGCCTGCCGCGAGTTTGTGGAAGGCATGCACGCCTTGCCGCTCAGCGCAGACGCCATCCCCGACTTTGCCGCCCTGAACGAAGTGCTGATGCCCCGCACCGGCTGGCAGGTGGTGGCCGTGCCGGGCTTGGTGCCCGATGAGGTGTTCTTCAATCATCTGGCGAACCGGCGCTTTCCGAGCGGCAACTTCATCCGCAGTGCGCAGCAGTTGGACTACCTGCAAGAGCCCGACGTGTTTCACGACGTGTTCGGCCACGTGCCCATGCTCATGCACCCGGTGATGGCGGATTTCATCCAGCTGTATGGCGAAGCCGGTTTGCGTGCGCAACGCATCGGCAAGCTCACCGAGTTGGCGCGCGTGTACTGGTACACGGTGGAGTTTGGGCTGGTGAAGGAGCAGGTGCAGGGCGAGGGCGGTGCCCAAGAGGCACTGCGCATCTACGGTGCAGGCATTGCGTCCTCATTCACTGAGAGCGGCTTCGCGCTGCAAAGCCCATCGCCCCACCGCATTGGTTTTGAGTTGGAGCGGGTGATGCGCACCCGCTACCGCATCGACGATTTTCAGGAGTGCTACTTCGTTCTCGACAGCCTGAACGACCTGCTGGACCTGGCCCGCATCGACTTTGACCCGGTGTACGAACGCCTCAACAGCGGCCCCACATACGCGCCGGGGGATGTGTTACCTGGCGACAAGGTGTTTCAGCGGGGGGATGGGAGTTATGTGCGGGGACATATGCCCGCGTAGGGCTGATTGAGAATGAAATCGGCCTCTAGCCCTTGTAGATATTGCGCGAGCAGCTATAAAAAAGGTAGTGGATCAGTGAAATTGAAGAGGGTTGCGACGCGGGCGATGGATGCAGTTGCTGGCTTTGGGTAACGCCCAGGTTAGCCAGTAAAAATGCGAAGCATTTTTGTCTGCGTTGAACCAAAAGTTAGGCTGGGGAGCGTAGGCACTGTGTTGCACTTGCATTTTGCCCATAGCCATTTCACAGGTGCTCAGAAACAAGGCGGGCGATGTCTCGAATCATGTCGCCTACATCGGCCTCGCTGAATTCATCGGTTTTCCCATGCGCTGCTGAATTACGAATGTCTGCGATGGCAGTTATCCGCTTCTGTTGAAGCTTGTTGAACACGCCTTCTTTTGCAAGGTCAGCGTTCATTTTGTCAAGTTTCCCGTGCTGAATGCTGTGTCGATCGCACAGTTCTCGAAGCGAGGTCTCCAAGACGACGCCAGCTACGACAGCTGAGGGTGACTTGTAGCCAGCATCAAGTAGCGCTTGGGCTTGCTCCAACTCAGAATCAAAAACCTCAGCTTGGATCAATGACCTCGTTGATCTGAGATAGCCGCCTTCGTAATCTTCTCGCGCGGCAAGAAAAATTGCTTTTAACCGTTTGAGCGTCCCAAGGTTGCTCCCGTAAAGACCAGAATTTTGATTTTCAGTGAAGGCTTGGTAGTGCTCAGATTCTTGTCCGCAAGCTTTGTTAAGCAAGTTCTTCGCTTTAACTTTCCACTCGAGCAAGTCGGTGCTTTCTATCTCGACTTGGCTACGACCAAGGAATTCACTGTAGACATTCTTCTGAGATGCGATCAGTGACTCCATCTGAGCATGCACTTCCGAAAAACGTTGTTTGTATAGATCGGTCATATGAGAAGCCTAACGCGTCACTTTACGGGCGTTCTGTGAAAGGAAATGTTAGGGCTCAGGCCTGTGTGCACTCTAGATCCAATCAGAAGGCAGCCTAGCGCCCAACTGACCCATATGCTGGCCCATACGGTGTTCCGCAGTAGCAAGCAGCTCCTTCAACCAACGGCGTCGGCAATAAGCACTGTCCAACTTGAGAATGACAGACCTGCCCATAACGGACCGTTTGAATTGGGACGTTTATCGTTCCACCGCCCGGATTGCCTTCTCCCGTTATGCCGCCAATGGCACATGAGGCCAGAATCAAGCAAGCCGGCGCTAGCGATAGCCGCGATAAGCGCAGGCGCATCATTTTTGAGTGCCTCCTGAACCTTGGCTGTTGCCCTGGTTCTTGCAGTTTCCGGATGTAGAGCCGGGCAAATTCACGCACGGAGTGACATCTGCATTGATCGGCCCAACATTGACATTTCCTCCACCTGCAGTTCCGTTGCCGCCAACCGTTCCGCCGATCGCGCATGCACCAAGTGCCAGCGAGAAGGAAATGATGACGAAAGCTTTTACGGTCTTCAAATTCATAGTTCACTCCTTGGGTTAGTAAATCTGCACAACTCTATCCTGAGCCCTAACGCAATGCCCAGATCAAAACCTGCTCTAAGAGTTGGCCCTTGCTCCATAAACTGAACATCTGATTTCCCTTGAAAGCCCCATGGGCACTGGATTTCCGGCATTTTTCCCGGCCATCAACCCACATTAAAAAACTGCCAAACCCCGCAGCGGTAGGCGTTCAGTGTACTTGCCTTGCCAGCTACCAAACATCCCCCAAGCGGGTGAATCGCTCGCCCCGTTTCAGCAACAGGAGGCATGAAGCCTTCCGATGCGATCAAGCAGCTTTGGCGCCAAATCAGCCCCTGGCGCCCATGGAATATGCGCAAGCTGCTATCACAATGGTAGCGCCGTGGTGCTTTTGATTTGCTCCATCGAGAAGGCGGAAGACACGCCGGCCAGTTGGGCGAGTTGGATCAGGCGTTTGTAGAAGCGGTCGTAGCCGGCGATGTCGGCGGCCACCACTTTGAGCAGGTAGTCCACATCGCCGCTCATGCGGTGGAACTCCATCACCTCCGGCATGGCGGCCACGGCGGCGGCGAATTCGCGCAGCCAGGCTTCGTCGTGCCGGTTGGTGCGCAGGCTCACAAACACGGTCACCGGCAGCCCGGCCTGTTCGCGGTTGACGATGGCCACGCGCTTTTCGATCAGGCCCGACTCCTCCATGCCCTTCACCCGCTTCCAGCATGGGGTGGTGGAGAGGCCCACCTTTTCGCTGAGTTGGGCGACCGATAAGCTGCCGTCCTGTTGCAGCTCGCTCAATATGGCGCGGTCGGTGCGGTCCAGTTCTTTATAGGATGCCATTGCTGTGAATATTTATTTCGTGGAATGAACATTCTACGTTCTGGCTTATTGCGGTGTTAAATGGAATGTTTGTTTGCAGGTGCGTGCCTACCATCGAGGGCTTTGTTGACGCCTTTTCAAGAGCCCGCCATGTACGCACCCGCCCACGAGATTTACCTGGACTGCAACGCCACCACCCCCGTGCTGCCTGCCGCGCGCGATGCCGCTATGCGCACGCTCATGGGCCAGTTCGGCAACCCGAGTAGCAGCCACAGCGCCGGCTTGCGCGCCAAGGCTTTGCTGGACGGTGTACGCGCTCGGGCAGCGCGGGTGCTGGGCACGGGCGGCGGGCAGATGCTGTTTGTGAGTGGGGCGACGGAAGGCATTCAAACCGCCGTGCTGTCCGCCCTGTGCGCAGTGCGGGCGCGGCGCGATGCGGGCGAGGTGGTGGATGGGCCGATTCTGCTGGGCGCGACCGAGCACAAGGCAGTGCCCCAAGCCGTGGCGCATTGGAACCGCTTGCTGGGCCTGGACCTGCCGGTGTTGACCGTGCCAGTCAACACGCTGGGCTTGCACGACCTGGCGTTCTTGGAGCAGCACTTGCCCGGCGCGACCCTGTTGTGCACCATGGCCGCCAATAACGAAACCGGTGTGGTGTCGGATATTGCCGGCATCGAAGCTGTGTTGCTCAGCAGCGCATCCCGCGCGCTGTGGTTGGTGGATTGCGTGCAGGCGCTGGGCAAGCTCACTTTGAAACTGGCGGCCACCCGCATTGACTACGCGCCGTTCTCCGGCCACAAGCTGTATGCGCCCAAGGGCATAGGCATGTTGTACGTGCGCTCCGGCAGCCCTTACACCGCGCTCATGGCTGGTGGCGGCCAGGAAGGGGGCGGCCGCGCCGGCACCGAAAACATGCCCGGCATTGCTGCGCTGGGGGCCGTGCTGGAAGTGCTGGAGCAGGGCGGGGCAGGGGTCTTCCGCTCCCACACGCAATTGGCCCGCGACCGGGCCCGCCTGGTGGGGGCTTTGCGCGCCGCCTTTCCGGATGTGGTGTTCAATATGCCATTGCTGGGCAGCCTGCCCACCACGCTCAACTTTTCCGTGCCGGGCCTGTCCAGCAAAACCTTGCTCAATGTGTTTGATGCCGCAGGCATGCGCATCAGCGCGGGTAGCGCTTGCAGCGCGGCCAAAGTCGAGCCCAGCTATGTGTTGCAGGCCATGGGCTTGCCCGAGTGGCAGACCCTGGGGGCGGTGCGCTTGTCCATAGGCGCCACGGTGGATGACGCCTTTATGGAAGAGGCCTGCGCCCGCATCGCCCAATGTGGACAGGTCTTGCGCTCCATGCCGCCGGTAGAGGCCGAGCCGCTGAATACGACGAGCGCCCAAAGCCTGACTGACGACGACAGCGAAGCCGGTGCCTTGTCGCCCGAGGCGCTGTTGGCCTTTTTGCAGTTGTATCCGGAAGCCCGGCTCGTCGATGTGCGCGATGTGGCGGAGCATGAGGCAAGTCGCCATTGGCTGCCCTTGGCGTTGTCAGCGAAAGCCGTCACCCTCAACATGCCGCTGGACACCTTGCGGCACAGTATGCCCGCAGAGATGTCGCAGGCCTCGGGGCCCTTGGTGATGTTCTGCCGCAGTGGCGCCCGCAGCCGGCAGGCAGCCACCTTGCTACGTGCGCATGGCCATACGCAAGTGTGGCATCTGGAGGGGGGCTTGGCGCTGGCCGAGGTGGCTTAGCAGCGCAGGCGGGGGCCGCCTGCGGAAGGGGACGGGGCTTATGCGACTTCTGCTGTGCGGTAGACCTGCCTGCCTCCGCTGGCTGCTACGGTTTCTGCTCGGGGGGCTTTTCTGATGTTCAGGGGCGGGAGCAGGGTGAAGGCGCTGGGGCCGTCCTCGGTCCATTGGGAGCAGGCCATGACGTAGCTGGAGCCGTGTTCGGTAGTTTTCGTGTCCACGATCAGCGCAATGCGCATGCCACTGAAGTCGTTCTGGGTGTACAGGCGGCGTATGCCGACTGCCCCGGCGATGGCCGGCAGAGTCAGCGACCGCGCTGGACTCCAGCGTTGGCGTGTTGCATCGGTGTAGTGCAGGGCGGCCAGCGGGGTTTCCACGCGGTACTGCAAGTTCAGGCCCTTGGCCGCGATGACCACCAAGGCGCCCGCAGCATTGCGTCCTACGGTGAGATGTTCGGCAGGCAGCCCCAGGCTTTCCAGGCGTTGGCCGGTGTGGCTTGTGCGTTGGCCGGCGCCTTCGGCAATAAAACTCCACACGTGGCCGTCGGGCCCGACACTGATGGCCTCTTCCTGGCCTTGCACATTGCGCAGGATCGTCGTTTGTTTCCAGAGGCTGGTGTTGGTGGTATGGTGGGCAGGCATGGTAAATGTATGGTTCTGTAACAACAGCTTGGCTGAGTTTGCAGTGGCGCTCCCTAAATGTCTTCAAGGACTCCTTAAAATTCCTGAATTCGTTGGCGCGACTGAGTTCTTTTTGTGCCGATTTACAAAACAGAAATAAATGAAAGTGCGCAATTGCTATTAGCAGCTATTCCTGACCATGCAGATTCCGGCGTCAGTGTGTTTGCCAATTTCGTTTTGCAACGGCATGAGCGCCGCTTGCTCTGCGATGGCCAGACCGTCATGGTGGGCGCCCGGGCTTTTGATGTCTTGTGTGTGTTGGTCGACCATGCCGGTGAACTGGTCACCAAAAAGCGCCTCTTTGACCTGGTGTGGCCGGGTTTGGTGGTGGAAGAAAACAACTTGCAGGTCCACGTCTCCAGCCTGCGCCGGATTCTGGGCGCTGATGCCATTGCCACGGTGCCGGGGCGCGGCTACCGGTTCACCTTGCGGCTGGCGGCTCTCGCCGGGGCAGAGGAGGCCCCCCAGCCCTTCTATGGCCAGCGGGCGGTGTCGGACCAGCAGGCTCACCGGCGCACGATTGCCGTGTTGCCTTTTGTGAATCTGAATGCGGACCCGGAGCAGGAGTATTTTTCCGATGGCCTGGCCGAGGACATCATCAGCCAACTGACCCGTTCCCCGTGGTTGCTGGTGGTGTCGCGCAACTCCTCGTTTGTGTACCGCAATACCAAGGAGAGCAACCAGGCCGTCGGCATGGCGCTGCGGGCCCGCTACCTGGTGTTGGGGAGTGTGCGCCGGGCCGGAAGCACGTTGCGCATGACCGCGGAGCTGGTGGACACGACCACCGGCGAGACGCTGTGGGCCGACCGCTTTGACCGCCCCTTGACGGACATGTTTGCAGTCCAGGCAGAGATTTCCGGCCAGATTGTGAGTGCCATCGAGCCGGTGTACTTGCACAGCGAAGAGCGGCTGGCCGGCGAGGTGCCCCAACACAATATGGAGCACTGGGACCTGCTGATGCGGGCACGCTGGCATTTCTGGCGGACCACGCCGGAGCATGTGATGCACGCACAGTCTTTCCTGTCGCGGGCCTTGGAGATCAAGCCCAGTGACTCGGCCAGTTTGTCCCTGATGGCGTTTACCCACCTGGCCAAGGTCTGGGGTGCCTGGGCAGAAGACCCGCGGGCCGCTGTCGCCGAAGCCAATCGCCTGGCCCTGGTGGCGGTGCGCAACGATGAGCGAGATGCATTCGCCCATTTCACCTTGGGCACAGCCTTGTCGTGTGCCGGCCAGATGCAGGCCGCCATTGCCGAGTTGGAATGTGCGCTGGGTCTGTACCCGCAAGCTGCCGCTGCAGCCGGGGAGCTGGGGCGTTTGCTGGTGTTTTCGGGGCGCACGGAAGAGGCGGAGGAATACATCCTGCAGGCCGTGGACGCCAGCCCGCATGACCCGCACCTGAGCCTGTGGATCCGTAGCCGTGCCATCGGTTGTTTCATTGACGGGCGCTACGCGGATGCGGTTCGCTATGCCCGCGAAGCCACGGCCAAGCGGGCGGACTGGTACTTCAACCACCTGTTGCTCGCAGCCTGCCTGTCGGCCGCCGGGGACATGGAGGCGGCAAAAGCCAGTTTGCAGCAGGCCATGAGTGGTCGCGGCTACAACATGCAGGCCATCATCTTCGGTCATCCGTTTGTGCAAGAGCAGCACCGCAATCAATTTCTGGATGCGCTGAAAGCGGCGGGCTGGCAGGCATAAACTTCGCGTTCGGTGGTCGCACGGTGCGGCCCCACTTAGCTTGAAAGTCTGTCATGTCCGATGTGCTTGAAGTTCGGGGCGGTACGCCTATCGCCCGCAAAAAGGTTGCGATTCTGGGGGGCGGCATTTCAGCGCTTACCACCGCGTTTGAGTTGAGCAGCCAGCCGGATTGGCAGCAGTCCATGGACATCACTCTCTACCAGATGGGCTGGCGTCTGGGTGGCAAATGCGCCACGGCGCGTGGCGAGCACATGCGCATTGAAGAGCATGGCATTCATGGCTTTCTGGGGAGTTATTACAACGCGCTTCCCCTGATGCGCCAGTGCTACGAGGCCCTGGGCCGCCAGCCTGGGCAGCCCCTGGCCACCTTCGAGGAAGCCTTCAAGCCCGAGAGCTTTGTGCTCATGTGGGAATACATCGATGGCAAGATGTCCCGCTGGCCGTTCACCTCCCCGCGCAATGCACTGGTTCCCGGCGATCCGGAGTCGCTTGCCAAGCTGCAAAAGGTGGAGCATTGGGTGGCCGCGACGGCGGATGTGTTGGACGCATTGCTGGACCACCATGCAAGTAATCACCACGATTTCAGCCTGGTGCAGGCGGCCGAGTGGGCTGTGGGCCGTGGCTTGGTCAAAGCGGTGGTGGCGGTGTTGCAGGCCGAGTCGGTGGTGTTGCATGCCCTGGACTCCGTGCTGTGGAAGGCCTTGGACGCGGCCTGGGATTGGGTGCGCAATGCGGCCGAGCGCCTGGTGCAAGGCAACACCGAGTTGCGGCGCCTGCTGATCGTTGCCGAGTTTCTGCTGGCCATTCTGCGCGGCTGCATCAAGGACGAGGTCGCCAGCAAAGGGTTCGACCAGCTCGATGACCAGAACTTCAGTGACTGGTTGATTCGCCATGGTGCTTCGGTCATGGTGGCCTCCAGCCCGATGGCGCTCAATACCGTCAACCTGTCTTACCAATACCCCCAGGGCGACACCGCGCGCACCGCGCTGATGGGCGCCGGTTGCTACCTGCACTGGACACTGCGCAGCTTTGCTTATGCGGGGGCGTTTGCCTGGCTGTTTGAAGCGGGCACAGGGGAGACCGTGATTGCACCGCTGTACGAGGTGCTGAAGAAGCGCGGTGTGAAGTTCGAGTTTTTTCACAAAGTAGAGAGCCTGCAGCTCAACGCGCAGCGCGATGCGGTGGAGTCGGTACGCTTCGGTGTGCAGGCTCGGCTCAAGCGCCCTGAACGGGGCTATGAGCCCCTGATCGATGTCAAGGGCCTGCCAGCCTGGCCCGGCCATCCCCAGTTTGAGCAATTGGAAGAGGGCGACGCTTTGCGCGCGGGCAAGGTGGATTTGGAGTCCTACTGGAACGGCTGGAAGCCGGTAGCGCAACGCGATCTCTTGGCCGGGCGCGATTTTGACCATCTGGTGTTTGCCATCTCCATCGGTGCCGTACCCTACCTGTGCAAGGAGTTGCTGGAGGCCAATCCGGCATGGAAGCACATGGTGGACAAAGTCACGACGGTCCAGACCCAGACCATGCAGCTCTGGATGAATCGCAGTACCACCGACTTGGGGTGGGACATCGAATTCAAAAACCCGACTGATACCGTGATCGGTGCTACCTACCTGAACCCCTTGGATGGGCAGGTGGACTTTACGCATCTGCTGAAGTGGGAAGACTGGCCAGCCGACTCTGCCCCTCAATCCCTGTGGTACTTCAGCGGGGCGATGGCCGAGTACGAGCCTGCGCCACCCTTTGAAGACACGGGCTACCCGGCCCGCGCCTATGCGCGTGTGCAGGCGCAATGCGTGCAGTACTTGCAGGCCAGCATGGGCCCCTTGTTGCCCAAGGCCACGACCAATGCCATCAGCCCGCCCGGCGACCCCATGGGCCTGGATTTCAGCGTGTTGCGCACCGACCCCGCCCGACCCGCCGAGGGCGTACAGCGCTTCAACCAGCAGTTCTGGCGCGCCAACATTGACCCTACCGAGAGTTATGTGACCTCACCCCCTGGCAGCACCGCAGCGCGCCTGAAGGCCTGGGGCAGTGGCTTTGCGAACTTGTCGATAGCGGGGGACTGGATTTACACAGGCCTCAATGTGGGCAGTGTGGAAGGCGCCGTCATGGGGGGGCGACTGGCGTCTTTTGCCGTCAGCGGGTATCCGGCCTTGAAGGATATTGTGGGTTTTCCAGAGTCCCAAGCGCCGCGTTGATACTGTGATGTTGCTATATTTTTGATAGCTTGTTGCGCCTGGTTTACAAGGGCTAGAGATCAATAAGCTATAAAACGCCTTGCCCGTCCGGTCAGGCCGGACCGGTGCCTGCACATGCAGGCTACCGGCCTGCGCCGGAGGACGGCTCCAAATGTGCGCTGCGCGAGTGGCAGGCATAATCGAGAGACGGGTTCAAGACGAAAAAAAGCCGCATGAGCGGCTCTTTATGCAAGTGCTGGCGCGACTTACTTCAGGTGCTTGCCGATCAAGCCGGCCAGTTCAAACATGGTGACCTGGGCTTTGCCGAAGATTTCTTTCAGCTTGGCATCCGCGTTGATGTTGCGCTTGTTGGTGGCGTCTTGCAGGCCATTCTTCTTGATGTAAGCCCACAGTTTGCTCACCACTTCAGTGCGGGGCAGAGCGGCTGCGCCGACCACGGCTGCCAATGCGGCGCTAGGTGTCAAGGCTTTCATGAATGCGGCATTCACGGTGCGCTTCTTGGCAGGAGCCTTTGTGGCTGCTACTTTTTTCGCGGGTGCTGCAGCTTTCTTGGCTGGGGCAGCGGCCTTCTTGGCGGGGGCGGCCTTGGCGGCTACTTTCTTTGCGGGTGCTGCAGCTTTGGTAGCGGGAGCAGCCTTCTTTGCTGGAGCAGCGGCTTTCTTTGCCGGCGCTTTTTTCGCAGTTGCCATGATTGATTGTCCTTTTAGAAGTTGATTTACCGCCAGCAAAAAACAGCTTCTTCACTGGTAGCGCACATGCTACTGGCAAAAAAGCGTGAATCCAAGGGCGCGAGATCAATTTTCCTAGGGGAATGTTGTTTTTTCCCTTGGAGAATGCGCTGGAAACCGGACTCCAAAGTGTCCCTGTGTGTCCAGCACGGCCTGTCCTCCAATTTCGACCTCGAATCAACGCAATGTGCACGGAGGCGCAGCGTGTTCCGGGCTATTCAATCCGCCCCTTTTTTCTGCGCCATTGCAGCGCGAAATCTTAGTGTGCTGGGCTGGCTTGGGGGCTGGGCAAGGTGGCCAGCACCACGCTGAGCAGCGCAATGCCAAATGCAAGAACTTGCAAGCCGCCCATAGGTTCGTCCAGCACGACCACGCCCACTACCGCAGCGGAGATCGGCAACATCACGGTGAATACCCCGGCCCTGGACGCAGGCACGTTTTTGAGCCCGCTCATCCAGAGCCATACAGTCCAGACGCTGGCCGCCAGGGCATAAAACACCAGCAGGAGCCAGGACCCTGCCGGCACCGCTGCGAAATTGAAGGACCAGGCCATGTACAGGCCGAAGGGGGTCATCAGGGCGAAGCCCCACAGGTTGATCAAAGCAGTGATCCGCCGCGGACTGAGTGCGCCTGTCAGTTTTTTGGCGATCACGGCATACGCGGATTCACATAGCACAGCGCCAAACACGAGTGCATTGCCCAGTAGAGGGTTGTTTTTTATTGAATCGGCCTCTAGCCCAGATGATGATTGCGTATGCAGCTCATTTTTTGATAGCGCAAGCAGGCCGATACCCAGCGCGCTACATGCTACAGCGGCCCAGGTGCGTGCATTGATTTTCTCTTTCAGAAACACCCAGCTCATCAGCGCCACCACAGCGGGGATAGCCGCCATGATCACGCCAGCCGAAACGGCTGTGGTCATGCTCACACCGTAGAGCATGCAGATTGAGAACAGGAAGTTCCCGAAAAAAGATTCCAGAAACAGCAGTTTGCGGGTGGCCCTTGTCATAGGCATTTCGTCTGGAGGGCGCTTGAGCCAATGCAGGGTGGCCAGTCCCCCGATGCCGAACCGCAACCACGCCAGTAAAAAAACTGGAAGCACCAGGACCAGGGGCTTGGACAGTGCCACATAGCTTCCTACCAGGGCCATGCTCATGGCCAGCAGCACGTAGGAGAATAGGCGGGCTCTAGGGGGCTGGAGGCTCATGGGGATCGGTGCATGTGCAGTACGTGGTGCGAAGCGCCGAAGCCTACACCAAGCCGGTGGCGCCAAGTGGCACCAGTCCATTTGGGGCGATCAGTTAACTTCGGTATCTGACACTATCAACCATTTTTTGGAATTTCATCATGGGTACTTTCGCTTACGCGAGCAATAGCAATCGTTTCTTGGCCAGCGAGCCATTGGCTCAGCACCCCTATGCCTTGGCGGGCATTACGTTTGACGGCGCCGTCACCAATCGCCCCGGTGCCCGTTTCGGACCCCAAGAGATCCGCAGGGCTTCTTTGATGCTGTGCGATGGTTTGCATCCTGTGTTCCAGGTGTCTCCATTGGCCCATCTGGGCGATGCCGGCGACATGGAGTTGCCCAATGCATCCCCACTGCCGGTGGTACGCGAAGCCATCGAGTCTCAAGCTGCTGCGTTGATGGCCAAGCACCACTGCGTGTTCTTGGGTGGTGATCATTCTGTGACGCTGCCTTTGCTGCGAGCTCTGAAGCGTCAGCACGGTCAGGTGGCCCTGATCCATTTCGATGCCCACTGCGATACCTGGGAAGACCATTTCGGTGAACCCTCCGGTCACGGCACATGGACGTACGAGGCTCTTCAAGAAGGCTTGGTCGTTCCTGAAAAGACGGTGCAGATTGGTTTGCGTTCCAGTGGTGAGCGCGCTGCCCGCGAATACGTGAAAGACCAGGGTGGAATGATCTTCACCGCGCGTGACCTGCGCGGCAAGGATGGTGCCGATCTGTCCACGGTGATTGCGCAGATTCGCGAACGCCTGGGTGACACCCCCTGTTACCTGACGCTGGACATCGACTGTCTGGATCCCGCTTTTGCACCCGGCACCGGTACACCCGAGCCCGGTGGCATGACCAGCTCGCAAGTGTTGACCTTGTTGGAAGAGTTGGCGCCCTTGAATTTTGTCGGTATGGACTGCGTAGAAGTTGCTCCGGCCTATGACCATGCAGAACTCACCAGCAATGCCGCTTCCACATTCGTCTGGACTTATCTGAGCGGCCAGATTGCCAAGGCGGCAAAGGCTTCCACCTAACGCGCATCTCTTTGCTCCGTTCAGATACGCAGCTCAATCGCCACAGCTATTGCGAGGCCAGTGTTCAGCGGCCTGCGGTTGAGCCGCCTTTTTGTGCGGGGATCTGACGGTGGATGTGGTGGTGATAGGCGGCGGTTTTGCAGGTTTGTGCTCCGCACTCGATCTGCGCGCTGCCGGCTATAGCGTGGCGCTGTTGGAGGCAGACCGTGTCTGCAGTGGTGCCTCCGGGCGCAATGGCGGTCAGTTCCTTGTTGGCTTGGCCAGCAGACGGGAACCGTAAGAATCCCAGGCTGGCGCTTCGGTGTCACGCGAGGTGTGGGATACCGACAGCGCACACAAGGCGAAGACCTTGCGTGCAGATGCGGAGGCTTTGGAGCGCGACTATGGATTCAAAATGGAGAGGCTGAGCGGGGATGCATTGCATCAGCGCATCCGTAGTCCCCGTTATTGCGCCGCCACCTGGGAAGAGGTGTCCGGGCACTTGCATCCGCTCAAGTACGGTCTTGGTTTGGCCTGTGCCGCCCGGGAGGCGGGTGTGCAGGTGTTTGATATTCGCCAGTGACGGGCTTGCTTAGCTGCCCCGTAGTGCGTGCGACTACGAGACAAGGTGCGCTGACCGCTGGAGGCTTACATGGCAAGGGAACTGCTGCCGGGAAATGCGGCAGTGTTTGATAACAACTTTGCCGTGGATTATTTCCGTTTCAGTGCGGATCATCGGATGGTGCGTGGCCGGTCGCTTGGTAGCGCAAGCCATCGATGGTCAGTCCCAGCGCTTGGATGTATTTGCCCGCATCAAACACTAGAATTTTCCCGGCGGAAAGTGGCTTCGCACGCCAAGTCTGGTGCTTGGCATGGCCTATTACCAACTCAAAGACCTTCTGTAGCGGCGGATACCAGACGGGCCAGGACAGGACCCCAGCGCGCGATGTCTCCCAGTGTGGCATAGCCATAGCCGATGACGAGTCCTTTGGCGTCATTGCGCTGCAGGCAGTAGGCGGATAGCGGTCGCACCACCATGCCGGCTTGGCCTATACGTCTTGCCAGTGCTTCATCGTCCACGCTGTGGGGGAGTTTCAGGCACAAGTGCAGGCCTTGCTCTGCACCGCTGATGTGGGCCCGCGCACCCAATATCGGTTGCAGGGCGTCCAGCAGGCACTTGCGCCTTTGTGCGTAACTCTGACGCGCTTTGCGTAAAGCAGCGGCAAAATGGCCTAGTTCAATGAATTCCGCTAAGGCGGCTTGCAGTGGGAGTTGACCCGGCCGGTTCAGGTCGTAGTGTGCTTGTTTGAAGGCTGCGGCCAGGCTTTTCGGAACTACCAAGTAACCCAGCTTCAGTCCCGGGTAGAGCACCTTGGAGAAAGACCCCAAATACAGCACCCGTCCATCGGTATCCAGGCCGGCCAGCGATGACAGCGGAGGTCCGCTGAAGCGGAATTCACTGTCATAGTCGTCTTCCAGAATCCATGCTTTGTGCTGATGGCCCAGTGCCAATAGCTGTTGCCGGCGGGTGAGCGACATCACGGCACCGGTCGGGTATTGATGAGATGGTGTGGTGTAAATCAGCCGTGGGGTGTGGGCTTCATCCGCCGGTGAAGGGGCCATGCCCTGCGCATCCACAGGGACCGGATGAAGCGTCAGTCCTGCGGCGGTGAATGCCTTCACCGCTCCCCAGTAGGCGGGGTCTTCCATCCACACGGTGTCACCGTAGTCGGCCAGCATGTGGGCACACAGGTCCAGGGATTGCTGGGTACCGTTGGTGATAATGACCTGGTCCACCTCGACGGGCACGCTGCGCGACACGCGCAGGTAGTCGGCTACTGCACGGCGCAGCGGTGTGTGGCCGCCGCCATACGAATAATCCAGCATGTCCGGGTAAGTCATGCGCCAATGCTTGTTTTGCAGGCGCTGCCAGAGTGCGACGGGGAATGCACTGAAGTCGGCCAAGCCTGGGGTAAACGGTTGTACCTCCAGTTGGGCGGAGGTGAATTGGGTGGCTACTGCGACTCCGCGCTTGGAGAGCTCGGTGTGGGCGTGCTGGCGGGCCGGATGCAGTCGTGCGGCAGGGCGGGTTTGATCGTTGACATAGGTACCACTGCCCACCCGGCTGACCAGGTAGCCTTCGGTGACGAGTTGGTTGATCGCGGCCACAACGGTGTTGCGGGAAAGATCCAGATCCTGAGTCAGCTCCCGGCTAGAGGGCAACTTGTCGCCGGCATGAAGTTTGCCTTCGAGAATGGCGCGCCGCAGCGCTTCATACAGTTGGCGGTGGAGTGGAATGCTCGCTTTGCCAGCAGACTGGTGCATTTCACTCAGGATAAGTTCTGACAACAATTTGTTTTAATCTGGTTAAAGTGGCACCATTGGGGCTGTTTAAATGGCTCTGGTTTGTAGCCAATTCTGCACCAAAATGATTTGGATGCAAGCGTTGTGCCGAAGACTTTCAAGGCCTGCAACGTTTCAAGGAGATGAAATGACTGAAAACAAAGCGATGAACTTCAACGATCTCGAGCAATGGCTCAATGAACGTCGCGTCACAGAAGTCGAATGCTTGGTGCCGGACTTGACGGGTGTTGCCCGCGGCAAAATTTTGCCTCGGGCCAAGTTCACCGAAGATCGTGGTATGCGCCTTCCGCAGGCGATTGTTGCCATGGGCGTGACGGGGGAGTTTCCAGAGAGTGGTCCCTATTACGACGTGATCGATCCCACCGACAAAGACATGCAGTTGCGCCCTGACCCGTCGTCGGTGCGCATCGTGCCTTGGGCGGCCGACCCGACGGCCCAGGTGATTCACGATTGCTTTGACCACGAAGGAAAGCTGGTTCCATTTGCTCCGCGTAGCGTATTGCGCCGAGTGTGTGACCTGTACGAGGCAGAGGGGTTGCAACCCATCGTGGCGCCGGAATTGGAGTTTTATCTGACGGCCCGTAACACCGACCCCAACACGTTGTTGAGGGCACCAGTTGGGCGCAGCGGACGGGCGGAGACTTCACGCCAAGCCTACAGCATTGATGCTGTGAACGAATTTGACCCCTTGTTCGAAGAAATCTACGAGTATTCAGACAAGATGGAGCTCAATGTTGACACCTTGATCCACGAGGTCGGTGCCGGGCAGATGGAGATCAACTTCTTCCACAATAAGCCATTGGGCTTGGCGGATGAGGTCTTCTTCTTTAAGCGGACGGTTCGGGAAGCAGCCATGCGCCACGATATGTACGCCACTTTCATGGCCAAGCCGATCGCCGGTGAACCCGGTAGCGCTATGCACGTTCATCAGAGTCTGGTGGATATCGCATCGGGGAAAAATGTCTTCAGTAATGAAGACGGCACGCCCTCGGAAGCGTTTATGCACTACATCGGTGGCTTGCAGCGCTATATTCCGGCCGCAATGGTCCTCGTAGCTCCCTACGTCAATAGCTATCGTCGGCTTTCGCGCAATACGGCGGCGCCTATCAACATTGAATGGGGTTACGACAATCGCACGGTCGGTATTCGGTCCCCGATTTCGACTCCGGCAGCACGCAGGGTGGAAAACCGTGTGATTGGTGCGGATGCCAACCCCTATGTGGCCATGGCGATGACCCTGGCCTGCGGATATCTGGGGCTCAAAAACAAAATAAAACCCAAACCCGAAATGCGTGGTGACGCCTATCTGTCACCCTATGCACTGCCGCGTAGCTTGGGTGAAGCGCTCGATTGGCTGCGCAAGGAGTCTGATCTCCACGAAGTGCTGGGCAAAGAGTTCATTACTGTCTATTCCGAAATCAAGGAATTGGAGTTCGATGAGTTCATGAAGGTTATCTCTCCATGGGAGCGCGAGCACCTCTTGCTCCACGTCTAAACTGTCTTTGAGGGTCTCCTGCCGTGAATACAGTCGTTGATACCGCTCTGATTCAGTCGTTGGATAGCGCCCATTTTCTTCATCCGTTCACGGACTTCAAAGATCTCAATAGTCGGGGCGCCCGAGTGATCACTCGGGCGGAAGGCGTTTATGTCTGGGACTCTGAAGGCCATCGCATTCTCGATTGCATGAGTGGCTTGTGGTGTGTCAACGCCGGGTATGGCCGCAAGGAGTTGGCGGACGCAGCCCATCAGCAAATGATGACGCTGCCGTACTACAACAGCTTCTTTCAAACCACCAATGTCCCGGCCGTGCAGTTGGCGGCCAAGTTGGCATCGCTGGCACCGGACGTGGGTGACCGTAGCTTCCAGCACGTGTTCTACTCATCCAGTGGCAGCGAGAGTAACGACTCCAATGTGCGCATGGTGCGCCGCTACTGGGATTTGCAGGGGCAGCCCCAGCGCAAGGTCATCATTAGCCGCCACAACGCATACCACGGCAGCACCATGGCAGGCGCTTCGCTGGGCGGAATGAGCGGCATGCATGCGCAGGGTGATCTGCCGATTCCGAATATCACCCATATCGAGCAGCCCAACTATTTCGAGAATGGTTTGCCTGGGGAGACTGCCGAGGAGTTCGGCATTCGGGCTGCTGGTTGGCTGGAGGAGAAAATTCTGAATGTCGGGCCTGACAAGGTCGCGGCCTTCATTGCTGAACCGGTGCAGGGTGCGGGTGGGGTGATCATTCCTCCGTCCACCTATTGGCCTGAAATCCAGCGGATTGTCGACAAGTTTGGAATTCTGTTGATCAGCGATGAGGTGATCTGTGCCTTTGGTCGCTTGGGTCACTGGTTTGGTTATGAGAAGTTTGGCTACAAGCCTGATCTCATCACCTTTGCCAAAGCAATCACGAGTGGCTACATCCCCTTGGGTGGCGTAATGGTAGGTAACCGCGTCGCCAAGGTGCTGATAGAGCAGGGCGGTGAATTCAACCATGGCTATACCTATAGCGGTCACCCCGTCGCGTGTGCGGTGGGCTTGGCTAACTTGGGAATCATGGAGCGCGAACAGCTCCCTCAAAAAGTTCAGGGTGAAATCGGTGCGTATTTTGCGCAGCGGTATGCGGAGCTGAACCACCACCCTCTGGTCGGTGTAGCAGAGACCTGTGGCTTTGTCGGTGGCTTGGTGTTGGTGAAGGACAAGGCCCGCAAGACGCGCTTCCATAGCGATGATGGTGTGGGCATGATCTGCCGCGGTCATTGCTTCCAGAATGGGTTGATCATGCGTGCGGTGGGCGATCGGATGATCATTGCGCCGCCTCTCATCATGACTCGTGCCGATATCGACGAAATGATGCGTCTGATTTATCTCGCTTTGGATCTCACTCAGGCCGAGTTGAAGGTCAGAGGCTTGCTATAGGACTTCTATAATCTTTTTTGGTCTGAATATTGCTTGAGTCAGGCTTGTAGTTCGTAGTCCGCCCGAATCCATTTCTACGGAGATTTGCTCACCATGAATAAGTACCTTTGCACGTTTGCGCTCTCAGCGCTGGTCTTGGCCGCTTGCGGCAAAAAAGAAGAGGCGCCTGCCGCTGCAGCCGCACCTGCCGCGGTCGCTAGCGCCCCCGCTGCCCCGGCCAATAACGAAGAGAAGGTGCTGAACATCTACAACTGGCCGGATTACATTCCCGAAGGCATGATTGCGGCCTTCGAGAAGGAAACCGGTATCAAAGTGAACTACGACACGTTTGAGACCAACGAGGCGCTACATGCGAAGTTGGTGGCTGGCAATACTGGTTACGACATCGTGGTGCCAGGTACTACCGGTGGCTTCAGCCCGACGCAGGTGGCTGCTGGTCTGTTCCAGTCGCTGGATAAGGCAAAGATCCCGAACTTAGCCAATCTGGATCCTGCGGTGATGCAGGTGCTCACCAAGGCTGATCCTGACAACAAGCATCTAGTGCCATGGGCCTGGGGCTTCACCACTGTGGGTATCAACAAGTCCAAGGTTGAAAAAGCTTTGGGCAAGACCCCTTTCCCCGAAAATGCTTGGGATTTGGTGTTCAATCCCGAATACACCAAGAAGCTCAAGTCCTGCGGCATTGCCTACCTGGATTCCCCCGGAGAAGTCTTGCCAGTCGCATTGCACTATGTGGGCAAGGACGCTTACAGCAACGACCCCGCCGACTACAAGTTGGCCACCGACATGATGGCCAAGGTGCGCAAGGACATTCGCATGTTCAGCAGCACCATGATCGATGATGTCGCAGGCGGCAAGGCTTGCGCTGTCATTGGCTGGTCGGGTGACATCAATCAAGCCGCAGTCCGTGCCAAGGATAACGGCTCCAAGGATGTGATCGAAGCACTGCTGCCCAGCACCGGGGCGTTGCTCTTCATCGACGCCATGGCCATCACCAAGGATGCCAAGCATCCGGGTAACGCTGCCAAGTTCATCGACTTCTACCTGCGTCCTGAAAACGCCGCTCAAATGTCCAACGAAATGGGCTACCCCACTGCCAACAAGGCGGGTGTGCCCCAAGTCAAGCCTGAAATCGCCAGCAACAAGGCGATCTTCGTAGAAGCCGAGTACATGCCCAAGATGATTCCTCCAAGCAGTTTCAGCAATGAAGCGCGCGAATCTATGGCTAATGCCTTCAACGCATTCAAAAAAGGGAAGTAATTTCCTTATTTTTGTGCAACCAAGGGCTGTTTGTACGCCGGTATGAACAGCCCTTTTTGTTTCTAGAGACTTCATCAAAGATCAACATATGGCAGTGCAATCCGACAAAATGGGATATCTGGTAACCGAAAAGCTGGTCAAACGATTTGACGAGGCTGTCGCTGTGGACGAGGTTTCACTGTCTATTGGACAGGGTGAAATTTTTGCCCTGCTGGGCAGTTCAGGTTGCGGCAAATCCACTCTATTGCGCATGTTGGCTGGCTTCGAATCGCCGACTTCCGGCCGCATTTTGTTGGGCGGTCAAGATGTTGCCAAGCTTGCCCCCTACGACCGTCCCATCAACATGATGTTTCAGAGCTATGCGTTGTTCCCACACTTGGATATCTGGGAAAACATCGCCTTCGGTCTAAAGCGCGAAGGTTTACCCAAAGCCGACATCAAACAGCGCGTGGGTGAGATGTTGGATCTTGTCCAACTCGGATCCTATGCCAAGCGCAAGCCTCACCAGTTGTCGGGTGGGCAGCAACAACGCGTGGCTTTGGCCCGCAGTCTAGCCAAGCGTCCCAAGTTGCTCTTACTGGATGAGCCTTTGGGGGCTTTGGACAAAAAGCTGCGGGAGCAAACCCAGTTTGAGTTGGTGAACATCATTGAGAAGGTCGGTGTGACCTGCGTGATGGTGACGCATGACCAAGAGGAGGCCATGACCATGGCCAGTCGTATCGCCGTGATGAGCAAGGGCCGGGTGTTACAGGTCGGCAGCCCGGAGGAAGTGTATGAGCACCCGGCCAACCGCTTTGTGGCGGACTTTATTGGTAATGTCAATCTCTTTGAGGGGCGCCTCAGCGTCGATCAAATTGACCGCTGTGCCGCAGTCACTGGCATTGGTGAAATCCAAGTAGGCCACGGCGTGAGCGGCACGCTCAATATGCCGGTCGGCATTGCAGTGCGCCCCGAGAAAATTGAGATTAGCAAGACACGTCCTTCGGTAGAGATCAACGTGTTTACCGGAAAAGTTAAAGAAATTGCGTACTTTGGCTCGTACAACACCTACATCGTGGTGGCCACAGACGGCACCAAAGTGAAGATTACCGAAGCCAACACCTCCCGTCAGGACCTGAGCGACATTACCTGGGAGGACGATGTCTTCTTCTGGTGGGGTGATCGTTCCGGCATCGTGCTACGGGATTGAGGACTGCTATGGCTTCTACACCTCTGTCTATGCCCGGTCGCCGCTTCGTCATTGGGGTGCCTTATGGCTGGTTGCTGCTTTTCTTTCTGTTGCCCTTTCTGATCCTGCTCTACATCAGCTTTGTAGACATGGGCAATGACATCAATCCTTTCAAACCGATTTGGGATAGTGAGACGGGTCTGCTTAAGCTTAAGTATGAAAATTACTGGTCTATTTTCAGAAGTGGAGAAGACGGGGTTTTGTTTCAGACCTTGTACATCGAGGCATATTTGCGTTCGATTTGGTATGCCTTGTGCACAGCGTTACTTTGCCTGTTCATCGGCTACCCATTCGCTTACTTCATTGCCCGGTCCAAACCCAGTGTGCGGCCGACTTTGCTGATGATGGTGATGCTGCCGTTCTGGACTTCGTTTTTGTTGCGCGTCTATGCCTGGAAGGGCATTCTGGCCGACCAGGGGGTAGTGAACCAGATCATCATGGCGCTTGGCCTTACGGCAGAACCTGTGCAATTGCTCTACACGAATGTGTCCATGCTGGTAGGCATGACCTATGTGTACCTGCCCTTCATGATTCTCCCGCTCTATGCCAACTTGGTGAAGATGGACTTCCGGCTGCTGGAAGCAGCCTATGACCTAGGCACGTCGCCCTTCAAGGCGTTCTGGCTGATTACTGTGCCTCTCTCCAAGGCGGGCATTGTGGCGGGCTTCATGCTCGTGTTCATTCCCTCGGTCGGTGAATTTGTGATTCCCTCCCTCTTGGGCGGGCCCGAAAACATCATGATCGGTCGTGTTGTCTGGGACGAAATGTTCACCAGCAACAATTGGCCCCGTGCCAGTGCACTGGCGGTGGTGATGATTTGTCTCATCGTCGTGCCCCTGGCCTTGTATTACCGCTACACCGGCGATGCCGCTGAAGCCAAGCATTGAGGTGAATCATGAAAGCCTGGTTTGAAACGCACTTTGGCAAGGCCTGGTTGGCCTTGGTATATGCCTTCCTCTATATGCCACTTCTCTTTATGGTGGTGTTTTCCTTCAATAGCACCCGTCAGGATGCCAACTTTACGGGCTTCTCTTTCCGTTGGTACGAGGCGCTGACCAGGGACACCAAAATTGTGGAAGGCTTTTGGCTCTCCATCCAGGTGGCCTTTGTCACTGGCGTGTTATCCGCCGTGTTGGGTACCTTCGCAGCCTTTGTGTTGGTGCGTTACCGACGTTTCCTTGGGCGGACCGCCTTTTCGGGCATGGTGAATGCCCCCTTGGTGATGCCTGAGGTCGTTATCGGTTTGTCCTTGCTGTTGCTGATGGTCGGGGCGCAAAACGTGTTTGGTTGGCCAGAGCGGGGCATGTTCACCATCATTTTGGGGCATACGTTGCTGGGTATGGCCTATGGGATGGTTGTTGTGCAATCCCGGCTGCTTGAGATGAACCGATCTATCGAAGAGGCCGCCATGGACTTGGGTGCTCGTCCGCATGAAGTGTTCTTCCTGATTACCTTGCCGAACATCGCGCAAGGTATTTTTGCAGCTTTCCTATTGAGCTTCACGCTGTCGTTTGATGATGTCGTGATCTCTGAATTTTTGTCGGGGCCAGGGGTGACCACTTTGCCGCAAGTAATCTTTGGCTACGCGCGTAGGGGTATTAACCCGACCATCTACGCAGCAGCCACTTTGCTCATTCTGACGGTGACGATTGTGATCATCAGCTACAGCGTGTGGGTAGCCCGGCAGACGCGCAAGCGTGAGCGCGAAATCGCTGCAGCTACGAGAGCAGCCCCCTCTACCAATGTTCCTGCCTGAACATGCTTCCATGTTCTATTTGCTATTGATTTTAGAGCTTGTTGTGCTAGTTCCGCCTGTGCCGCCGCTATTTTGGGCTTAGGGTCTCTGCCTTCACTGCCTTCACTGCCTTCACTGCCTTCACTGCCTTCACTGCCTTCACTGTCTTCACTGCTACGCGCTCGGGGTAGTTATTTGGCGCGCCTGAAATTCGCTGGATCTAACGGTCATTCAAAGGAAAGGTTGAGGCCGCCTATGTGTGTGGGGGGCATGAGGGGCCATTGAGAATGGTGGGGGCGTGCCAGGCGCTCTGTAACCTTGCGCTTCAGTGCTAGTTGATCGAACTATGCCAGACGCATTTGTCGTGTGGCTTGCAAAAGGCTTGAAGTCGTCATTTACTGGGGAGGGGGCGCTCAGGGTTCATTTGCTATGCATTGCATTTTTTACGGAGCGCCTACGAATTTCGTAATGTGATTTGCGCAAGATGAAACCTTATGCTATTCATGTCGTATAGAGTGATTTGCTTCCATATTAAGAAATTCATGGTCTAAGTTATTGATTTTATTGGTGAAAATTTATGTCTTGTATAAGACATAAGATTTAACATGTGTCTTATATAAGACTAGAATTCAATCATCGGCAAACGAAGTTAGCCGAATCAATCAATCAACCAACCTAGGAGTGTTCTCATGCCGCAATCCATCAAAGAGCAATTGAGTCGCGAACAACAAATCGCAGCCTTGGAAAAAGACTGGGCGACTAACCCCCGTTGGAAGTTGGTCAAGCGTGGTTACAGCGCTGCCGATGTGGTGCGTCTGCGCGGCAGCCTGCAGCCTGAGTACACCCTGGCGCAGCGTGGTGCTGAAAAGCTGTGGGAGAAAGTGAACGGCGGCGCCAAGAAGGGTTACGTCAACGCTTTCGGTGCGATCTCTGCTGGTCAGGCCATGCAGCAGGCCAAGGCTGGCTTGGAAGCCGTGTACCTGTCCGGCTGGCAAGTGGCTGCTGACGGTAACACGTCCGAAACCATGTACCCCGACCAGTCTTTGTATGCTTATGACTCGGTGCCTACCATGGTTCGCCGTATCAACAACACCTTCAAGCGTGCTGACGAAATTCAGTGGTCCCGTGGTATCAACCCTGGCGACAAGGAGTTCATCGACTATTTCCTGCCTATCGTTGCTGATGCGGAAGCCGGCTTCGGCGGCGTGTTGAATGCTTTCGAGTTGATGAAAAACATGATTCAAAGCGGCGCTGCAGGCGTTCACTTTGAAGATCAGTTGGCAGCTGTGAAGAAGTGCGGTCACATGGGTGGCAAGGTTCTAGTGCCTACCCAGGAAGCTGTTGAAAAGCTGATATCCGCACGCTTTGCTGCTGACGTCATGGGCGTGCCCACCATCGTGCTGGCCCGCACCGATGCCGAAGCTGCCAACCTGATCACTTCTGACCACGACGCCAACGACAAGCCATTCTTGACCGGCGAGCGTACCCAAGAAGGTTTCTACCGCGTCAAAAACGGTCTGGAGCAAGCCATCAGCCGCGGTGTTGCCTACGCACCATACGCTGACTTGGTCTGGTGCGAAACAGGCGTGCCTGATATCGGCTTTGCTCGCGAGTTTGCCCAAGCTGTGCACGCTGCGTGCCCCGGCAAGTTGCTGTCCTACAACTGCTCACCTTCCTTCAACTGGAAGAAGAACCTCAACGACAGCCAGATCGCATCCTTCCAGGAAGACCTGTCTGCGCTGGGTTACAAATACCAGTTCATCACCTTGGCAGGAATCCACATCAACTGGTTCAACACCTTCCAGTTCGCTCACGCATACGCCCAAGGCGAAGGCATGAAGCACTACACCAACATGGTGCAGGAGCCCGAGTTCGCAGCCCGTGACAAGGGCTACACCTTCGTGTCCCACCAGCAGGAAGTCGGCGCGGGTTACTTCGACGACGTGACTACTGTGATCCAGGGCGGTTCCTCCTCTGTGAAGGCGCTGACCGGTTCTACCGAAGAAGAGCAATTCCACTAGGCCAACCGCTGTGGAGTCAAGGCCGGGTCGCTCACAAGGCGCCCGGCCTTTTTTCATCCATGCAGACTGCGGTTAAAATGCAGGTATCAACTTTGTATAAGAGCGAGAAAGGCAGTTTGGTTATGACACCGCGAACTACACCGGCAACATTCATCAGCGAATAAGGCCGTAGTCCGCGCGCCTTGTGCGCAGTCAGCTACCAAATTCATAGTAAAGCGCGGACATCTCCGCGCTTTTTGCTTTTCAAGACCTTCTTTCCTCGAAATCACCATGATCCACATCACACTCCCTGACGGTTCCAAACGTGAATTCCCCGGCCCGGTTACCGTGGCCGAAGTGGCTGCCTCTATCGGCAGCGGCTTGGCCAAAGCAGCTTTGGCCGGCAAGGTGGATGGCAAAGTGGTGGATATCAGTTTCCAGATGAGCGCGGATAGCGCGCTGTCCATCATCACCGCCAAAGATTCCGATGGTTTGGAAGTCATTCGCCACTCCACGGCCCATTTGTTGGCGTATGCCGTCAAGGAGTTGTTTCCTGATGCGCAAGTGACCATTGGACCTGTGATCGAGCACGGATTCTTTTATGATTTTTCCTACAAGCGGCCGTTTACTCCTGAAGATCTGATCGCCATCGAAAAGAAGATGACCGAACTCGCCAACAAGGATGAGCCCGTCGTGCGTCGAGTGTTGCCACGTGATGAGGCGGTGGACTACTTCAAGAGTTTGGGTGAGCAGTACAAGGCTGAAATCATCGCCAGCATTCCTGCGAATGAAGACGTTTCACTGTACCGAGAAGGCAAGTTTGAAGATTTGTGCCGGGGGCCTCACGTGCCCAGCACCGGGAAACTCAAGCACTTCAAGCTCATGAAAGTGGCAGGTGCCTACTGGCGTGGTGATCATCGCAATGAAATGCTGCAGCGCATTTACGGCACTGCTTGGGCCACCAAAGACGAATTGCAGCAGCACCTCACGATGCTGGAAGAAGCCGAGAAGCGCGATCACCGAAAGTTAGGTCGCGAACTCGATCTTTTCCATATCGACGAGCATTCCCCCGGCACCGTCTTCTGGCACCCCAAGGGCTGGACCCTCTGGCAGGGCGTCGAGCAGTACATGCGCAAGGTGTACCAGGACAACGGCTATCAAGAAGTCAAGGGTCCTCAGATTATTGACAAGAGCCTATGGGAGAAAACCGGCCACTGGGACAAGTATCGCGAAAACATGTTCACCACAGAGAGTGAAAAGCGCGACTACGCCTTAAAGCCCATGAATTGCCCGGGCCACATCCTGATCTACAAGCAAGGCATTAAGAGTTACCGCGATTTGCCTTTGCGCTTTGGTGAGTTCGGCCAGTGCCACCGCAACGAGCCTTCGGGTGGTCTGCACGGCATCATGCGTGTGCGGGCGTTTACGCAGGATGATGGCCATATCTTCTGTACCGAAGACCAGATTCAGGAGGAAGTGAAAACTTTTACCACCTTGCTTCAGAAAGTCTACAAAGACTTCGGTTTCACCAACATTATTTACAAGCTGTCCACGCGCCCCGAAAAGCGCATCGGCACCGAAGAGAGCTGGGACCGAGCAGAGAGTGCGCTGGCCGAAGGTCTGCGTGCTTCGGGTTGTGACTTCGAATACCTGCCGGGGGAAGGTGCTTTCTATGGCCCGAAAATTGAGTACACACTCAAGGACGCGTTGGGTCGCCCATGGCAGTGCGGCACCATACAAGTGGATCCCAACTTGCCTGAGCGCTTGGATGCCGAATTTGTAGGGGAGGATGGCACCCGCCATCGCCCCGTCATGCTCCATCGCGCAATTGTTGGCAGCCTCGAGCGCTTCATCGGAATCTTGATTGAAGAGAGTGCTGGTGCTTTGCCTGCCTGGCTCGCTCCGGTGCAGCTGGCGGTGCTCAATATCACGGATGCACAAGCTGATTACGCCCGAAACGTCGCTAAAACGCTGCAAAATCAAGGGTTTAGGGTTAATTTAGATCTGCGCAACGAGAAAATAACCTATAAAATACGGGAGCATTCGATGCAGAAGCTGCCCTATCTGCTTGTTATTGGTGACAAGGAGATGGCAGCAGGCGCTGTCGCAGTGCGCGCCCGGGGTGGTCAAGACCTCGGTGTAATGCCTCTGGAGTCGTTCATTGAGCGCATCGCAGCGGACATTGCCAACAAATCATCCTGAGGTCTCCCCAAGGAAACACCGGTTTGACGGCGCGTGCTGTGCGGCAACCGCTACAGTTTGTGTAGCAGATATTGTGAAGGATTGAGCCATCGCTACTGAATTTCGTGACCGCCGCCAGCGCGAAGAACGTAAACACCGTTTGAACCGTGAGATCATGGCCCCGGAGGTTCGCCTCTCTGGTCCTGAGAACGAGCCTTTGGGTGTCGTAAGCCTGATGGAGGCCCTCCGCATGGCGGGTGACCTCGACGTTGACTTGGTTGAAATTGCTGCCACTGCCAACCCGCCCGTGTGCCGGTTGATGGACTATGGCAAGTTCAAGTACCAAGAGCAAAAGAAGGCAGCGGAAGCGAAAGCCAAGCAGACGGTCATCGAGATCAAGGAAATCAAGTTCCGTCCGGGTACGGATGATGGCGACTACAACATCAAGATGCGCAATATCCGGCGTTTCTTGGCGGATGGCGATAAGTGCAAAATCACTTTGCGTTTCCGTGGTCGTGAAATCACCCACCAGGAAATCGGTTTGGCCATGCTCCAGCGTATGCGAGATGAGTTGGGTGACACCATCATTGTTGAGCAGTTCCCCAAGCTGGAAGGCCGCCAGATGATCATGATGATTGCGCCGGGCCGTAAAAAGCCGGGTGGTGGCTCTCCAAAGCCTGCAGCGGAAGCGGCAGCATAAGTATTCCGGGCAGGTCTGGTCACCTGCCGGGGGTTAGCAAGTTGCTGAAAGGTGACTTGCAAAAAAGCGAACCCGGCAACGGGTTTTGCACAAGTGGCTCGGGGCCAACAAGGCTGGAAGTCGTTTTCCAGACGCCTCACGAGCACAAATGAAAAGGAGCATGAACATGCCCAAAATGAAGACCAAGAGCGCGGCGAAGAAACGCTTCCGCGTCCGTCCAGGTGGTACCGTTAAGCGCGGTCAAGCCTTCAAACGTCACATCTTGACCAAGAAGACCACCAAAAATAAACGCCACCTGCGCGGTTCCGCAGCTGTTCATGAGACCAACATGGGTCACATGGCACAGATGCTGCCAGGTCGTGGTATTTAATTAACGACGTACAAGGAGTAATCACATGCCTCGCGTCAAACGTGGTGTAACGGCTCGCGCCCGCCATAAAAAAGTTCTGGCCCTTGCTAAGGGTTTCCGTGGTCGCCGCGGTAATGTCTTCCGTATCGCTAAAGAAGCGGTAATGAAGGCTGGGCAATATGCCTACCGTGACCGCCGTACCAAGAAACGTGTGTTCCGTCAGTTGTGGATTGCCCGTATCAACGCGGCAGCCCGTCAATGCGGTCTGACATACAGCCAGTTTGCCAATGGTCTGAAGAAAGCCAACATCGAGATCGACCGTAAGGTTCTGTCCGATATTGCTATCCACGACATGGCTGCTTTTGCTGGCATTGTGGAACAAGTAAAAGCCAAACTGGCTGCTTGAGTCCGCAGCAGGGTGCTATTGATTCGGTAGCACTCCGCGCACCAGAAACAAGGGCTAGCGCTTGAAAGAGCACTAGCCCTTTTTCATTGAACTGAATCGTCAAGTACCTATTTATGACCGAGTTGAACGACATCGTTGACACCGCCAAAGCTGCATTCCTGCAAGCTGTAACGCCCGCTGATCTGGAGAACGCAAAAGCCCAGTTTCTGGGCAAATCCGGCAAGATCACCGAGCTGATGAAGGGCATGGCCGCCCTGAGTGTGGAGGAAAAAAAATCCCGCGGTGCTGCTATCAACTTGGCCAAGCAGGCAATCGAAGCTGCGCTGACGGATCGTCGTCAGGCATTGGCCGATGCCGAACTGCAAGCCCAGCTCCAAGCAGAGGCGCTGGATGTGACTTTGCCTGGTCGCCAGCGCGGGCAGGGTGGTTTGCACCCTGTGTCCCTGACGCTGGAGCGCATCGAAGCGATCTTCGGCTCCATGGGCTTCGATGTGGCCCAAGGGCCCGAAATTGAATCTGATTGGTTCAACTTCACCGCCCTCAATACGCCTGAAGACCATCCCGCACGCTCGATGCATGACACCTTCTACGTGGAAGGTGGCTCCGAGGCTGCGCCCAATTTGCTGCGTACCCATACCAGCCCCATGCAAATCCGCTACGCGGTACAGCACGTCAAGGCCCACCGGGCCGCTGCAGGCGCCTCTTCGGAAGGCCTCTATGCCGGTGACATGCCTGAAATCCGTGTCATTGCCCCAGGGCGCACTTACCGTGTCGATAGTGATGCCACGCATTCGCCTATGTTCCACCAGTGCGAAGGCCTGTGGGTCGGTGAAAACGTGAGCTTCAAAGATCTGAAATTCGTCTTCACTGACTTCTGCCGGACCTTCTTCGAGTCCGATGATCTGGTGTTGCGTTTCCGCCCCAGCTTCTTCCCGTTCACCGAGCCTAGTGCCGAAATCGACATCCAGTTCCAAACCGGGCCGCTGGCTGGCCGTTGGCTGGAGGTCGCTGGCTCCGGTCAGGTACACCCCAACGTGATCCGCAATATGGGCTTGGACCCTGAGAAGTTCATCGGCTTTGCTTTCGGCATGGGGCCAGACCGCTTGACCATGTTGCGCTATGGGGTGAACGACCTGCGCCTGTTCTTCGACGGTGACGTCCGTTTCCTGTCGCAATTCCAGTAATCCACAAGAACACCCACCACGCCGGTCTCGAACATGCAATTTTCAGAATCCTGGTTGCGCACTTTCTGCAACCCCGCCATTTCTACTGCCCAACTCGCCGAAACCCTGACCATGGCAGGTCTGGAGGTCGAAGAGCTCAAACCTGTCGCACCTCCCTTTACCCACATCGTGGTGGGTGAGATCAAGGAAGCCGAGCAACACCCCAATGCCGATCGCTTGCGCGTCTGCAAGGTCGATGTCGGTCAAGCTGAGCTGCTGAACATCGTCTGCGGCGCCCCTAATGCACGCGTTGGTATCCGTATTCCCTGTGCCTTGGTGGGGGCAGAGTTGCCGCCTGGAGAAGATGGCAAGCCTTTCCTGATTAAAGTCGGCAAGCTTCGAGGCGTGGAGAGCCAGGGCATGTTGTGCTCCGCACGCGAGCTCAAGCTATCTGAGGACCATGGCGGCCTGATGGAGCTGCCTCTGGATGCACCCGTGGGTAAGGACATCCGCGAATATCTGGACTTGGACGACACGCTGTTCACCCTCAAGCTCACGCCCAACCTTGCACATTGCTTGAGCGTGTACGGGGTAGCACGTGAAGTGTCTGCGCTGACAGGCGCACCTCTATTGGCGCCCGAGTTTCCAACGGCGAATGTCGCGATCCAAGACAAGGTGGCGGTCAAAATCAGCGCGCCTGAGCTGTGTGGCCGCTTTTCCGGCCGTGTGATCCGCAACGTCAATACCAAGGTCAGCACGCCGCAGTGGATGCTGGACCGCCTGGCCCGTTGTGGCCAACGTGGCGTCAGCCCCTTGGTCGATATTTCGAATTACGTCATGTTCGAACTGGGCCGCCCCAGCCACATTTTTGACCTCGACAAAATCCATGGTGGGCTCGATGTTCGCTGGGGCCAGCCGGGTGAACAGCTGAAGCTACTCAATGGCAAGACGGTCACCGTTGATGAAAAAGTCGGTGTGATTGCGGACGAGCGGCAAGTCGAGTCACTGGCCGGCATCATGGGCGGCGATACCACCGCCGTGTCGGACGATACTCGCCACATCTATGTAGAGGCTGCTTTCTGGTGGCCCAAGTCCATTGCAGGCCGTTCACGTCGCTTCAATTTCTCCACCGATGCGGGTCATCGTTTCGAGCGTGGCGTGGATCCCCAGCTCACGGTGGAACACATCGAGCGCATTACGCAGCTGATCATCGACATCTGTGGCACGCCTGACACCCAGTGCGGTCCCGTCGATGATGTGGTGGCCAACGTTCCAGCCGCTTCTCCCGTTTCCCTGCGTGTTGCGCGTGCAGTCAAGGTCATTGGGATGCCACTGACCCAAACACAGTGTGCAGATGCGCTGCGTCGCTTGGGACTGGCAGTGACAGAATCCGAAGGCGTGATCAGCGTCACACCGCCATCCTTCCGATTCGACCTGCAGATTGAAGAAGACCTGATCGAAGAAGTCGCGCGCATGGTCGGCTACAACAACCTGCCGCACACACCGCCGCAAGCGCCCATCACTGCCAAGATTCGTCATGAAGACCAGCGCAGTGCGTTTGCAGTCCGTCGCTCGTTGGCTGCGCTGGGTTACCAGGAAACCATTAACTTCAGCTTTGTCGAAGAACGCTGGGAGCACGAGCTTGCCGGCAACCCCAACCCCATCAAGTTGTTGAACCCCATCGCCAGCCAGATGAGTGTCATGCGCTCTTCCCTGATTGGATCGTTGTTGCAAGTCCTGCGCTTCAATCTGGCACGCAAGGCCCCGCGTGTGCGGGTGTTTGAGTTGGGCCGTGTGTTCCTGCGCAATGCAGCCGTCAAGAGCACCGACGCCACCGTGGAAGGCTTTGACCAGCCCATGCGCGTCTCCGGCTTGGCCAGTGGCGGTGCTGATGCATTGCAGTGGGGCCGCAAAGAACAGGGTGTGGATTTCTTTGACGTCAAGGGCGATGTCGAAGCCCTGCTCGCACCCTTGAAGCCCGAGTTTGTACCCGGCCAACACCCTGCGTTGCATCCCGGTCGCACCGCTGAGGTCAAGCTCAATGGCCGCTCTATCGGCTTTGTCGGTGAGCTGCACCCCAAATGGCGCCAGTCTTATGAGTTAGCCACGGCTCCTATCGTGTTTGAATTGGAACTGGATGCCGTGCTGGCACGTCAAGTGCCGGTTTTTCAAAGTGTTGCCAAGTTCCAGGCCGTCCAGCGGGACGTGGCCGTGGTGGTGGGTGACCAGGTGACCCATGCCGATCTCGTGGCAGCAGTGCGTGCAGCACCAACCCAAGGGTTGTTGCGTGATGTCCAACTGTTTGATGTGTATCGCCCCAAGGTCTCCAAAGACGCCGAAGCCGCAGCCGGGAGCACCGACCGCAGCCTCGCATTGCGCCTGACCTTGAACAGTGATGAAGCGACGCTGACGGAGGAACAGATTGAAACTGCCATGAAAGCGGTAGTGGATCAGCTGGTGACGTCGGTGGGTGCCCGTCAGCGTGCGTAATGCTTGAACCGCAGAAGGGCTCAGTCATGGAATTTTCTGTTGAAAGTCTGGAAACCCCAGCATTGACCAAAGCGCAACTTTCCGACTTGCTTTTTGAGCAGATCGGACTGAACAAGCGTGAGTCGAAAGACATGATTGACGCCTTCTTTGATTTGATTGCCGCCAGTCTGGTCGATGGCACGGATGTGAAGATTTCCGGTTTTGGTAATTTTCAGATCCGCACCAAAGCCCCGCGTCCCGGCCGCAATCCGCGCACGGGGGAGGCTATTCCCATCCAGGCGCGCAGGGTGGTGACCTTTCACGCCAGTCACAAGCTCAAAGAGCAAATTCAGGACGAGGGCAAGACCCAGGCGTGAGCTAATGCATGGCAGCTCATAGATGGGGCGCTATGGCGTGAAGGAATCTTTGCGCACACACAAAACTTAGAGTAACCTCTACGCTTTGTCTTGTACAGCATTGATTTCAATGGAGAAAACGCTTCCTCCCATCCCCGCCAAACGCTATTTCACCATCGGTGAGGTGGGCGATTTGTGTGGCGTCAAGCCACATGTGCTACGTTATTGGGAGCAGGAGTTCACGCAGCTGCGGCCTATGAAGCGGCGTGGCAACCGCCGCTATTACCAGCACCACGAAGTGCTGATGATCCGCAAGATTCGAGATTTGCTCTACGACCAGGGATTCACCATCAGCGGCGCCCGCAACAAGATGCAGGAGTTGCTGCAAGCCGAGCGTGACAAAAAGCGCAATGGAGAAGTCCAACTGGATGGCATGGAGGTCCTTGAGCTCGATGATGCGGAACTCGACGCATTGGATGACTTACAAGAGGTAGCCCCCCCTGAAGAGTCGCTCACCGTAGAAATGCATGCCATTCGAAAAGAGTTACTGGATATTCGAGAGCTTCTGGTGACGACTTCATAAATTGCCTTAAATATCTGGTTATAATTTGAGGCTTGATCGGTGTGTGGCGCAGCCTGGTAGCGCACTTGCATGGGGTGCAAGGGGTCGAAGGTTCGAATCCTTTCACACCGACCATATGAATCAAGGGTTTAGCTTCGTAAGAAGCTAAACCCTTTCTTCTTTCTGGGGTGAATGTCTGAAAAAGGCTTCTGCAGTAGGCGATCAAGTGCAATAGCCCCCCGTTATCACTGGTACTAGCGATTGCCATACACATTGCATCTGCGCTCCATGTCTTGCAGTTACCTGTACCAGATGGGAATAACGGTTCAATGCTATAGTTTTTATAGCTAATTGCGCTTTCTGGATGTGCGCTAAGCCACTATTTGATGGTGATTTTGCTCCAGCTCCACCCATATTTCCTCTGCCCAGCGCTTCAGTGTGAGTGCCTCGGCCCAGCGGTCTGACAGCTCTTCGCCACGCGCGTCGGTCATGGCGTAGGGGGGTGGCCCCAGTTCACACACAAACACGCAAGTGGCATCGGCCGCATTACGGGCGCGCCACTGGCGCATGCCTTCTTTCCACCAGCTTTTGAACAGCTGTACCCAGGGCTGGTGCTGGGGAAAGTCCAGCTGCAGCTGGATTTGCTGGCCGCTGGCCACGCGGCCCTGGAAGCAGTCGCTGCGCGCATGGATACGGTCGATAAAACCTTGGCTGCGTGCACTCAGGGGCAATGAGAATTCGCGGTCCACCGCAAAGTGGGACAGGTCGGCGGTCAGCATCAGCTCGGGCACCGCGTCAATCACTTCCAGTGTGAAGTGGAGGTCGTTCAAGATGCCGTCGCGGTGGGTTTCAAACAGCAGCTGCAGGCCCATGTCCTGCGCTTCTTGCAGCCAGCGGTAAATGACCGGAATGGCCCCGGCCAAGCTCACCGGGGTGACCTGTCCCACGGTGTTGACCTTGCAGGCCTGCACCTCTTGGGCAAAGGCCAGCAACGGTTTCATTTCATGCGCTTTGGTGGGAAACAAGTTCACCATGCTCTTGAGCCCGTATTGCGCAAACAGAGGCACAGTGGCGCGGTAGTCGTCCAGCTCGGCGATGCTGGGGTCCAGGCAGATGCCGGCGAAGCCCGCCTCGGCGGCCAGCGCAAAGTTCTGGTCGTGGCTGCGCTCGGGCAGGGTGGGGTGCTTGCGCTCCATGCCCCACAGGGATTGGAAGATTTCGAGTTTTTGCATGGTGTTGATGAAGCGGCAGAGGCTTAGAACGAAGTTAAAAAGGACACGGCGTTGCCGCCGGGCGCCAGGCCCTGCTGGGCACGCCGCAGGTAGTCGGGGCCGGTGGCATCGTCACCGTCGCCTTGTACCCGGGCCACCCGGTGGCGGCAGTAGGCCTTGAGCTGCGCCGCCAAGGGGATGACCTGCTGCGGGTCGTTGCCATACAGCTCGCGGTGCAGCGCAGGCAACTGGTACCAGGGCGTGGTGGGCCGCGCATGGTGCGCGTTGTGGAAGCCGAAGTTCAGCACCAGCAGATTGGGCCAGCTGTGCGAGAGCGAAAGCGGGTTGCTGAAGGTGTGTGCCTGCTCGTGCACCCGGTCGCCACGGTGCGGGCTGGGCATGTTGTCAAACAAGGTGGGGGAGCCGCCGTAGTCGTGCTGCAGCGCGTCCATAAAGCGCAGCACCGTCATCATCAGCATGTAGGCCACGGCGTACAGCAGGGCGGCGCGGGGTGCCCACCAGAGCATGGCGCCGTACACACTGCCGCGTACTACGATGGCTAGCGCGTTGTGCAGGCGTTGGTCCTTACGCTGGGGGATGACAAAGGCGCCCACTACCATGAGCGCGTGCATCAGCAGGTCGTGCGCCGGAACAAAACACCACTCCAGCGCCTGCACCAGCCGCAAAGCCAGGGGGTGGCGTGCAAACCATTTGTCGTATTCAAACCAGACCAGATCGCCCTGGTCCACATGGTGGCGGAAATGCTTGTGGCGGATGTCCTCGTAGGTGCCGTAGCAGCTGCCCGTGGCCCAGGTCAGCACTTTGCCCAGGCGCGCGTTGTGCGGGTTCTTTTTAAACACCGTGTTGTGCGCACACTCGTGCAGCATGTAGGCGCAAATCACCATGCCATGCGCCAACAGCAGGGTGGCCAGCAGATTCAGCCCCCATTGGCTGCTGAACAATCCGGCCAGCCCCAGTCCGTACGCAAGCGCTGCATACGCCAGCGCCAGCCCGTGCATCAGCGCTCCGGTGCGGTCTTTAAACAACTGCATTCCCTACACTCCCATTCTTGAACACATGGCATATGCTGCGCGCTGCGCAAGGCCATGCCCCACCGGCACGATAGCAACACACCGCGTGGTGGCACACCGACCATTTCTGATGCCTGCTTTGACCAGTGGCCAGCTCGTACAGCCCTTCCGCTTCGAGCTCGCGCTTTCCGACACCTTTCACCTGGTCATGCCACGGGAGCCTGCAGCGGGGAGCCCTTCACACCATTTTCGGCGCTGGTTACAGGCACAGCCCTTGTAAAGTATGCGTGAGTAGCTATAGATTTAATAGCGTTTGAAGTTTTTCCCGGAACAGATAGGCGCAAAGCCCAGCCAGGTGCAGCCAGACCGTCAGCCAGTACATCGCCTGAAAACCGGGTTTGATGGTTTTGTGCCGCAACACCTGTTGCGCCAGTCGAGCAGCGGGCCAGCCGCCGGCCACGCCGAACAGGTGCAGGGTGTCTTCTTTAGTTCGCCACTGGCCATTGCGGGCAGCATGCTTGTCCACCCAGTAGACAAAGAAGGTAAGGGCGTTTATGCCGAACGCGCCCGCCAACGTATAAAGCGGGATGCGCTGCTGCAGTGTGCCCCACACCAACGAAACCAGCCAGATCAAGGTCAGGCTGCCAATACCCACCGCAGACGGCGCGGGCCCGTCCTGAGAGGCTGGTCTTCTGTGGGCACCATGAGAATGCCGTGATTTTGCTGGGTTGCGCTGCCTGTCGTGACGTGCAGCAGGCATGTGCGGGTAAGCCTGCATGGCCCGGACCGCCATGGCTCGAGGGCCTTTGCCGCCCATATGAATTTCTTCAAATTCAACGGCCGAATTGATGGGGGGCGAAAGGCCGCCCACACAGTCCCGGATATGAAAAAAGATGTCCTGGCTGGTCGCATTGCAGCGTATGAAGCCGAACGCGCGCTGGTCGTCCCAGCGGACCACTTTGCCTTGTTTTTTCATGACGCTCCCTGCCCCTGCCCCTGCCCGTCGCTAGGCTGCGACGTGGCACTCTCAACACATCCTTAAGCTGCCAGCGCCACGTACACGTTTTGCACGTCGTCGTTTCCGTCAATGGCGGCCAGGAAGGCTTCGACTTCTTCCAGCGCTTCGGGGCTTAGGCTGGTGGGGTCCACCGGATTTTTAGCTTTGTAGCCCAGCTTCATGGACAGCACGTTGAAGCCAAAGTTGGGCAGGGCGCGGGCGACCAGATCGAGGTCAGCCGGGTCGGTGTAGAACACGGTGTTGCCTTCTTCATCTCCGGCTTCAAAATCTTGTGCACCGGCCTCAATGGCGGCCACTTCAGCGTCGGAGTCGGCGGCGGTGGGGGCCGCTTCGATCATGCCCAGGTGGTTAAAGTCCCACGCCACCGAGCCGCTGGTGCCCAGCTGGCCTTTGCGGAACAACACGCGCATTTCAGGGGCGGTGCGCTTCACGTTGTCGGTCAGGCACTCCACCATTACCGCCACCTGGTGCGGCGCAAAGCCTTCGTAGATGACGTGTTCGTAGTTGATGACCTCGCCCGTCAGGCCAGCACCTTTTTTGATGGCGCGCTCCAGCGTGTCTTTGGGCATGGAGACTTTGCGGGCCTGTTCGACCACCAAGCGCAGCTTGGCGTTGGCTGCAGGGTCCGCGCCGCCACGGGCGGCCACCGTAATTTCTTTCACCAGCTTGGTAAACAGCCGGCCCTTGGCATCGGCCACCAGGGCCTTGCCCTTTGCTTTCCATTGCGCGCCCATAGCGAGTCTTTCCTTGAGTTGTAGGGCGCGATTTTACCGGTGGCACTTATGCCATCCTGATACCTGCAGTGATACGCTGCCTCACCATGATCCGCATTACCACGCTCCCTCCCGGCAACCGTGCCAGCCGTCAGGCCATGTGGCTCTTGGCACTGCTGGCCCTGCCCACCGGCATGGGGTTCGTGCTGGACACACATGTCACCGTCATGACGCAGGCCATGTTCTATGTGCTGGCCGTGGTGGTCGGTGCCTATGTATTGCCCGCCGCTGCCTCCGTGGCGTGTGCCGTGCTGGGGGTGGTCTGCCTGAACTTCTTTTTCGTGCCGCCGCGCTGGACCTTTGCGGTGGACAGCCAGGAGCACTTCGTGGCGCTGGTGGTCATGCTGGTGGTGGCCTTGGTGATCAGCCAGCTCAGCCAGCGGCTGCGGCGCAACACGGCGCTGGCCCGTCTGCATGCCAGCCGTGCCGAGCAACTGCAAAGTCTGGCTTCGGAACTCGCGCTTTGCACTGACGCAGCTGCAGCAGCCCGCGTCGCTGCGCGGCACTTGACCCACGCCTTTGAGGGCCCCTCCACGTTGGCTATTCGCAACGGCGATGGCCAGCTGCAAGGTGTGGATGGCGCTGTGGAATTGCCACCCGCTCTACAGGACGGTCTGCGCGCTGCCATGCGCGAAGCTGCGGTATTGGGCCCCGGCACCGGCCGCTGGCCCGGCCTGAACGCATGGTACCTGCCGCTGGGTTCGGGGCAGCAGATGCATGGCGCCGTGTGTGTGCAACACATAGAGGCAGCGGACGAGTCCGGACGCGAGCATGCGCATGCGCTGTGTGCCCTGGTAGGGCAGGCCTTGGAGCGTTTGCGCTTGGGCCGGGACATGGCACTCGCAGATGAACGCAACACCCGGCAGCAGTTGCAAAACACCTTTCTGGCTGCGGTGTCCCATGACTTGCGCACACCGCTGGCTGCGTTGGTGGGCAATGCCAGTTCACTGCTCACCCAGCGCGACAAGATGACGGCGCACGAGCAAAGCGCTTTGCTGGACGGCATTGTGCGTTCGGCCACCCATTTGTCCCAACTGACTGAAAACACCTTGCAGCTCGTGCAGTTGGGCAACAGCGACCAGCTACTGGCGCTGGATTGGGAGTCGATGGAAGAGATTGCCGGTGCCTGTGTGGCGCGGCTGCGGCAGGCCGGCGCGGGCGCACGGATTCGTCTGCAAATCTCTGCGGATGTGCCGCTGGTGCGCGTGAACGCGGTACTGATGGCGCAGTTGCTGGACAACCTGCTGGACAACGCCCTGAAATACAGCGAAGACGCGGTGGACCTCAAGGTGCGCGTGTGTCATGGACAGTTGCAGCTCATGGTGCAGGACCGTGGCCCTGTGATTCCCAAAGAATGGCAGGCGCAAATTTTTGAACCCTATTCGCGTGGCGACCGGTCGGGCAAACAGGGTGCAGGCCTTGGCTTGGCGCTGTGCCGCGCCATTGCACTGGCCCATGGCGGGCGCATCAGCGTTCGAGCCCGCCAAGCGGGGGGCAATAGCTTCCGGGTGTGCCTGCCCTTGGCGGCACAGCCTCCCTTGGCACCGCCGGGAGATGCCGTATGAATTTGCAAGTCCTGGTGGTGGAAGACGACCGCAGCATCCGCGACATGATGCGTCAAGCTTTGAGCCTGGAGGGGTTCACCGTGCGTACGGCGGTGTCGCTGAGCGAGGCCGGTTCCATGGTGGAGCGCGCCACGCCTGACTTGATGCTGCTGGACTTGGGCCTGCCGGATGGGGACGGCGCTGAGCTATTGCGGCGCATCCGGCTGACGCACAACTTCCCGGTGCTAGTGGTATCGGCCCGTCACCAGGAGGCGCAAAAGGTACAGCTCTTGGATGCCGGTGCCGACGACTATCTGGTCAAACCTTTCAGTGTGGCAGAGCTGTTGGCCCGCATGCGCGTGGCGCTGCGCCATCGGGGCACCACGGTGGCTGCGGCGGTCACGCGACATACCTTGGACGAGCTGGATATCGACCTCGAAGCCCGGGCAGTGCACTTGGCAGGCACGGAGCTGCACCTTACGCCCACCGAGTTCAATCTTCTGGCCCGCTTGGTGCGCAGTGCGGGCAAAGTGGTCACCCACCGGCAATTGCTGCTGGATGTGTGGGGCGCTGAATTTGTGGACCACACTCATTACCTGCGGCTGTACATGGGCCAGTTGCGCGCCAAGCTGGAGCGCAACCCTGCCGAGCCGCGCCACCTGCTGACCGATGTGGGCGTGGGCTACCGGTTGGCCACGGTGTAGCCCCTGAACCCGTTCCTTATGCGATCCTGATGCGTTCAGGCGCACAGTGAGAGTTCTCACAACTCTCAAAGAATGTATGCGGAATGCAGAACATCATGGCGGCACTGCCGCGCTGACACTGGGCGCACTGGGTATCGTCTATGGCGACATAGGCACCAGCCCGCTCTACACCGTTAAGGAAATTTTCGGACCCGCTACCGGCATCCCGCTGGATGCACAGCACCTCATAGGCGCGGTATCGGTGGTGTTTTGGGGTCTCATGCTGGTGGTCACCCTCAAGTACGTGCTGCTGATACTGCGCGCGGACAACAACGGAGAGGGCGGCATCATGGCACTCACCGCGCTGGCGGCCAAAGCGGCCGGTACCACGCCGCGCCTCCGCATCACGCTGCTGCTCATCGGCGTCATGGGGGCCGCACTTTTTTATGGCGACAGTGTGCTCACACCCGCTGTGTCGGTGCTGAGTGCGGTGGAGGGCCTGGAGGTCATTACCCCTGCGTTCAAGCCATATGTGCTGCCCATTTGTACTGGCGTATTGATCGCCTTGTTCGCATTCCAGCGTTTCGGCACTTCGGCTGTAGGCAAGTTCTTCGGTCCCATCATCGTCGTGTGGTTCAGCGTGTTGGCAGCGACTGGCGTGGCCCAGATTGCACAGGAGCCCGCCATTTTGGCTGCGCTCAATCCTTTGAACGCTTTCTCCTTCCTTGCTGCGCAAGGGTGGCACTTGTTCGTGGCCTTAGGTGCCATCGTGTTGGCCTTCACCGGCGCCGAGGCGCTGTATGCCGATATGGGGCATTTCGGCAAACGGCCCATCCAATGGGCGTGGACCGGCCTCGTGCTGCCGGCGCTGGCCATTCATTACATGGGCCAGGGCGCCTTGTTGATGCGTGACCCTTCTGCGTTAGAAAGCCCGTTTTTTCGCATGTTTCCTGAAGCCTGGCTGATTCCAGCCGTGGTTCTGGCAACCCTGGCGACCGTGATTGCCTCCCAAGCCGTGATTTCGGGTTGCTATTCCATGACCCGCCAGGCCATGCAGCTGGGGCTTTTGCCACGCATGCAGGTCATCAACACTTCCGCCAAAGAGGCCGGCCAGATTTACATGCCCGGGGTGAACTGGTTGCTGCTGGTGGCCGTGTTGCTGGCCGTGTTCGGGTTCGGCAGCTCGTCGGCCATGGCTGCCGCCTACGGCATTGCGGTGACGGTCACCATGTTTGTAACCACTCTGTTGACGTTTTTTGTGGTGCGTCACGGCTGGCGCTTGCCCTTGCCGGTCGCCATTGCGTCGACTGTTTTTTTCCTTGTCGTGGATGCCATGCTTGTGATCGCGTGTTCGCTCAAATTCTTTCAAGGTGGTTGGTTTCCGCTGGTCTTGGGCGCGGCTATCTTCATGGTGATGGCCACATGGCGTCGCGGCCGGGAGCTGCTGCTTGGCTCCCTGCGCCAGGATGATCCTGAGTTGTTGCCCTTCGTGCAGGCATTGAGCCAGGACAACAGGCATCTGGTGCCCCGCACTGCGGTGTATGCCGTGGCCAACCCCGACACGGTGCCCCAGGCATTGATGCATAACCTCAAGCACAACCAGGTGCTGCATGAGCGTAACGTCATCCTGACGGTGGTGTTCCACGATGTTCCCTGGATTCCGTTTGAGGAGCGGGTGAAGGTGCAGCCTTTGGTCAGTGGCTTCTGGCGGGTCGAGGTGCACTATGGTTTCAAGAACACCCCGGACATTCCACAGGCGCTGGAGCTGTGCAAGGCGCATGGCATTGCGATCAACCTGTTTGAAACCTCGTACTTCCTAAGTCGTGAAATTGTGGTTCCCACCAAGGGGCACGGCATGGCTTTGTGGCGGGAACGCATGTTTGCCCTGATGTCACGCAATGCCGGCAATGCAGCAGACTTCTTCCGACTGCCCGACAACTGCGTGGTGGAGCTCGGAACCCGGGTGCAGATTTAGGGGCTGGGGGTCAGGGGCGGGCGGTGGGGCCTTGCAGCACGGGCTTGGGCGCGCTGCGCCATTGTTCGATCCGTTGCTCGACCTGGGTGTGAAACAGGTAGCTCACGCCCAGCGCCACCAACCAGCTGCCGGCGATGAACAAGAGGGCGGCGCTGCCGTCTTCCCAACCCAGCTGGGCCCAAGCGGCATTGGCCAACAGCAGCACCGCATAGTGCACCAGAAACAGCGCATAGGAGGTGCGGCTGAGTTGGCCCACGAAGTAGTCCAGCCAACGGGGCAGGCTAAGTTGCCATGTACCAAAGCCGGCCAGTACGGCGGACACGCTGATGGCCAGGGCCATGCGCTCGCGGAAGTTCACCGCGAGCGAGGCCAAGCCTGCACTCAAGGCGGTGGCATACAGGACGATGGCATAGAGGCCATGGCGCGCCCGCAGTCCGGCCCACCAGGCCAAAGCACCCAGCCCGTAAGCGCCGAAGAAGTACAGGGCCCAGGCGTCCCAGCCGGCATCGGTGTTGAACCAAGTCACCGAGGCGATGCATAGCAATGCGACCAGGCCCATGCTGAGCCAGCGTTGACCCCGGCTCACCCACAGCAACAGTGCCAGGGCGGCGTAGAGTTGGAAGTCAATGGCCACATACCACACGCCTGCAGAGAGGGACTCCACATCCAGCACGCTGTGCAGCAGACTGGCATGGGCCAGAAACTGGGGGAAGGTGGCTGCGGCGGGGACGACCTCTGGGTCCAGAAAAGGCCTTGCCAGCGCCGAGCACAGCACGGTGAGCAGCAGCGCGACCATGAACGGGAATGCCAGCCTCACATAGCGCTGCCACAGGCCCTGCAGCATGGCGGTGGTGGGGCGCTTGGTCAGGGCGAAGCTGCGGGCGGCAAGGTAACCAGCCACCACCAGAAAGACTTGCACGGCCATGCGGCCGTTGTCGTACAGCCAGGTCATGACATCGGGCAGGGCGTCCGATGCCGCTTCAGACAACGGTCCGTAGGCCGAAAAGTGGTGCAGCACGATGCATTGGGCTGCAATGACCTTGAGAATGTCGATCAGGCGGAACTGTTGGCGGGCAGGCGGGTGAAGGGCGGTCATCAATACAAACAAAAAAAAGCCCTGCCGGTCACCCATGGAACATTGGCGAATGGGGCTCAGGAGAATCGAAGCAAGGGCCGCGATTGTCGCAGACCCACAGCGGCACGGAGTTTGAGTGCGTTTTGCTATTAAAAAGATAGCTTGTTGCGCATATTCTGCGAGCGCAAGAGCCCTTTTTTATAAAAATTTTGCCAACTCGACGATCCAGGCCTTGAGCCACGCCACCGCATCGTCTTCGGGCTCAAGAGCCTCCATGGCGTCGATCACGCAGATCTCGCCCACCCGGCGGGCCCCCAGGTCTTGCAGCTTGGCGTCGAACTGTTTGCCGCCGCCCAGAAAACTGTCGCCATAGCTGCTGTCACCCAAGGCGACCAGGCCGTAGTGGACATGGCCCAGGTACTTGGCCTCGGCGTCCAGGCTGTGGAGCAGGCCTGCGGCGTTGGGGGGCACATCTCCCACGCCAGTAGTGGAGGTGCAGACAATGAAGGCGCCGGGGGCGTCGAAGGCACGGATGCTGAGCCCGTCCATGGGCAGGATGTCGATGGTGGCGCCTATGTCGTCTGCGCAGAATTGCAGGGCTTGGGCGACGCTGTGGGCGTTGCCGTTGACGGTGCCGACAAAAATCGTGATGTGCATGGCAGTACTTGGGGGGAAGCGGAGTTGGCGGGGATGATAGGGGCAATAATGGCGGCCTCTCCCGGCAACGGGATTCCCGTCATTTGCAGGTGCCCCGTGACCCCAACCCCCAACCCCCAACTCGGCTTCGCTTTTCTGGCCGACTTGCCCACGCTGGATCTAGATCCACCTCAACGCGCCAGCCGCAGCCCCAGGGCTGTCTCGACCAAAGCCCCCAAAAGTGCAGCCGTGGCAGTCGCACCGCCACTGGAGCTGGAAGCCATGGCCCGCATGCTGGAGGCGCACCCCGATTACAAGCTGCAACGCCGATTAAAGCCCCGCCTGAACTGGCCCGGTGGCGTGCAGGGCGAGGTGAAAACCATTTTGGTGCTGGACACCGAGACCACAGGCCTGGACCAGGCCAAAGAAAAGATCATCGAACTCGCACTGCTGCGGGTGGACATAGACACAGCCACTGGCCTGCCCGTGGGGGCGGTGCAGGTGTATGACGGGCTGGAAGACCCTGGCAAAGCCATTCCGCCCGAGGTGGTGGCCATCACCGGAATTCAAGACGCCGATGTGCGAGGCCAGGCGCTGGACGAAGCGCGGGTGGCAGAGCTGATGCAAGGGGTGGATGTAGTTATTGCCCACAACGCGGGGTTTGACCGCCCTTTTGTGGAAAGCCGCTTTCCGGCCTTTGCGGAACTGCCGTGGGCCTGCTCATTTGCCGACCTCGATTGGAAGTCCCTGGGCCGCAGCTCGGCCAAGCTGGAGAGCCTGGCGCAGGAACTGGGCTTGTTTTACGACGCACACCGTGCCGAAATGGACTGCCATGCTTTGCTGGCGGTGTTGGCCGCCCCTTTGCCGCAAAGCCAGTCCACGCCCCCGGGGGCAACCCGCACCGGCTTGACCCACTTACTGCAGTCCGCGCGCAACCCCAGTTACCGCGTGAGCGCAACAAACGCACCCTTTGAGGCCAAAGACCTGCTCAAAGCCCGGGGCTACCGTTGGAATGCGGATCAGCGTGTGTGGGCCACCCGCTTGAGTGACGACGCTGCGCTGCACACCGAGTTTGATTGGCTCCGACTGCAGGTCTACCAAGGCCGTCACGCCGCGGTGCAAGTTGAGAAGCTGGATGCTCTGACCAAGTATTCCAGCCGCAGTGGTCAAACGGCCCACCAGCAACTCTAGCTCTACTGGAGGGCGGGCGCCTCGCTCAGCCGCGGGTGAGTGTGGTGCTGATAGCGTTGGCAAGCTCGTGGGGCTCGAACTTGGCCACGTAAGCGTCGGCGCCCACGCCGCTTGCATGGCCTTGGCTGGCGCTACCGGTGAGCGATGAGTACACGATCACCGGAATGCCGGCAAAGCGGTTGTCGTTTTTGATGCTGCGGGTCAGCGTAAAGCCATCCATTTCCGGCATTTCCAGGTCGGTGAGGACCAGTGCAACCCGGTCTTTGGCGTGCTGGCCGTGGGTGACCGCATCGCTGTGGATTTGCTCCAGGCGTGACCAAGCTTCTTTGCCGTTTTTGACGGCGACGTAAGGAACCCCCATCATCTTGAGGTTTTCTTCGACCAGCATGCGGGCGATGGCGGAGTCGTCGGCAAAGAGGATGCTGGTACCTTCCGGAAGTTTGATTTTCTCGACCTTGTTGTGCGCGGGGTCCGGTTGGGAGTCGGGGAAAACGTTGCGAATGATCTGTTCTACATCCAGTACCTGGGCCAGGCGGGAGTCGGCGGCATCGCCGTCAATGCGCGCAACGCCGCTAAGCAGGCCTGAACTGTTGTTGTCTGCCGCCAGCAGGTGCTTCCATTCGATCTGAATGATCTCCACGACCTCGTCGACCAGAAAGGCCTGCGTGGTACGCGCAAACTCCGTGACAAGCACGATTTTGGAGTTGGTCTTGGGGGTGCACCCAGACAAAGTGGGTAAATCGATAACAGGGATCAGCTGCCCCCGTACGTTGGCAAGCCCCAATGCGTGTTCTGGGGCATTGACGATGCGTGTGATCTCCGGTCCGACCACTATTTCCCGAACTTTGAAAACATTGATGCCGAACAGCTCACTTTGACCACCACCACTGGAGTCGCCAAGACGGAAAAGCAACAATTGGAATTTGCTCTCTGCAGAGTGGCTGCTGCCAGGCGCTGATTTGGAGTTCAGTGGAGTGCTCATGTACGGGCCTTTGATAACAGAAGGTGCTCCTTCACTTTAACCTTTTCTGCAGCTTGTGTTGGCGGTAAAAGACAGGGTTTTTGCAGTTTCTCTCAAGAACTGCCGCACAGCTTCTTGGTCTGGCCCTATGTGGCGGTCAATTCGCCGGATGTAGGGACAGGTTAAGGTCGCCAGGGCGGTGTGGTCCGGCCCGAGGATGGGGAAGGAAATGTCGGTGACACCAAAGGTTTGTGCACTGTCCCGCTCCAAATACCCTTGTTTCCGGATGGCCACCAATGTTTCTTCCAGCTTCCGCTGGGAGATGGGTACTTCTCCGTCGACAGGAACGTGTTCCGCCAGCATGCGTTGCAGTCCGTCCGGGTTGGCGTAGGCCAGTAACAGATGGCCGGATGCTGTGTCCAGCAAGCCGACCCGTGCGCCGCGTTGCACCGAGAAGCTCCAGCCACTGGGGCTGCTGATCTGGGCACTGATGAGTACATTGCCCCGGTCATAGACGCCCATATGGCAGCTCTGTTCGGCCTTTCGGCTGAACTCATCCATGACAGGCAATGCCTGGTTGATCAGGCGACTGAGCGGTGGGTGCATATTGGCCAAGGCAAAGAGCTTCAGGCTCAGCGCATACCGGTCGCCGGACGGATTGCGCATCACGTATTGGCGGGCTACCAAACGCTCCAGCATGCGGTAAATCTCGCTGGCGCTGCGGTCCATTTCTTTCACGATCTCCGCGCGGGTCAGCCCGTGGGGCTGGCTGGCCAGCAGTTCCAGGATGTCCAGTCCTTTGTCCAGTGCGGGCGCCCGGTAGCGGTCTTCGGGTGAGAGGCCGGTTTCGTCGATGTCTTCGGTTCTGGGGCGTCTGCCACGGGGTTTGGGTTCTTTGTCAGTCATGGCTTGTCTTTGTTGTGGCAACACGTGCATCACATGCTGCGGCTCAATTGTGTGCACAGGGCGCCGGATTCCGTCAGTCTTTGTAACTCTAGGGAAAGTACTGACGGTGGATTTCCCCCTAGTGGCTATATTTTCTTCACAAATGAATTATTTATTCATATTTAAATTTAACCAAGTGGGGTGCACGCCATGGGTGAAGGCAGGCTGAACGGCAAGACGGTGTTGATCACGGCGGCGGCCCAAGGTATAGGCCGCGCCAGCGCCCTGGCCTGCGCGCGCGAAGGCGCCCATGTCATCGCCACCGATATCAATGCAGCCTTGCTGGAAACGCTGGCGGCTGAACACCCATCCATCCGGATAGCCGTGCTGGATGTGTGTAGCGATGAGGCCGTCCATGCGTTGGCGTCCCGCATCCCTGCATTGGATGCATTGTTCAACTGCGCGGGTATGGTGGCTAATGGATCGGTGTTGGAGTGCACAGAGGCAGACTGGGACAGGAGCTTCGATCTGAACGTGAAGAGCATGTTCCGCATAACACGTGCCTTCTTGCCGGGCATGCTGGCCAAAGCCGCCACCGAGCAGCGTAGTGTGTCCATCATCAACATGGCATCCATGGCGTCCAGCATCAAGGGATTCACCAATCGCTGTGCGTATGGAGCCACCAAAGCGGCTGTGATCGGTTTCACCAAATCCCTGGCTGCAGACTACGTGAAGGCAGGTTTGCGCGCCAATGCGGTGTGCCCGGGCACCGTGGATACCCCCTCTTTGCGGGGACGCATCGCCTCTGCTGCTGACCCTGTGCAGGCCGAAAAAGACTTCATCGCCCGCCAGCCCATGGGGCGGTTGGCATTGGTGGAGGATATTGCGCCCATGGTGGTCTACCTCGCAAGTGACGACTCGCGTTTCGTGACGGGGCAAACTATGCTGGTGGACGGCGGTGTCACGATCTGACGCTCCGGGCGCAAGGACGAGCGCCACCACGTCCGTCGTGCCTTTGGTTGAGGTGCGCAATCTCAGCAAGACCTTTCCGGGTGTAAAAGCGCTTGACCATGTGCGATTTGACTTGCTGGCTGGAGAAGTCCATGCCTTGATGGGCGAAAACGGTGCCGGCAAGTCCACCTTGATGAAGATTTTGGCGGGTGTCTACCGGATGGATGGCGGTGAAGTGCTGGTGGACGGCAAGGTGGTTGAAATTCCAAGTCCTGCGCATGCCCAGGCCTTGGCCATAGGCATCATTCACCAGGAGTTGCATTTGATGCCGCATTTGACGGCAGCACAAAACATCTTCCTGGGGCGTGAACCGCGCAAGGCGGGAGGCTGGCTGCTGGATGAGGCCAAGCTCAATGAAGAAACGCGTGCCCTATTTGCCCGTTTGAATCTGCGTATGGAGCCGTCGACCCGCATTGCGGACCTGACGGTGGCCAAGCAGCAGATGGTGGAAATTGCGAAAGCCCTGTCCTTCAAGTCGCGTGTGCTCATCATGGATGAGCCGACCGCAGCCCTGAACAATGCGGAGATTGACGAACTTTTCCGCATCATCCGCCAGCTCAAGAGTGAGGGTGTCGGCATCGTCTACATCTCGCACAAGATGGACGAGATTCAGCGGATCGCGGACCGCATCACCGTCATGCGGGATGGCAGCTATATAGACACCGTGCCATCCCACACCCCGATGTCCCATGTCATTGCCTTGATGGTGGGGCGGCACTTGGAGCAATCCGACAAGCAAATCCCCGACACATCGGCCAATGAGGTGCTCCTAGAGGTCGTTGGGCTCAATCGGGGGCGTGTCATTCGCGATGTGAATTTCCGGGTGCATCGTGGCGAAATTTTGGGCTTTGCCGGCTTGATGGGCGCTGGCCGGACGGAGGTGGCGCGCGCCGTGTTCGGTGCAGACCCCGTGGATTCCGGTGAGGTTCGCGTTGCCGGCAAGCCGGTGCGATTGCGTTCACCGCAGGATGCTGTTCGTGTAGGTATCGGCTACTTGTCGGAGGATCGCAAGCATTACGGCCTGGCCACCGGCATGGATGTGGAGGCAAATATCACGCTGCCCAGTTTGGCGCGCTGGTTACGGTGGGGCGTATTTTTGAACAAGAGTTCCATCGCGGAGGTTTCGCGTTCCATGGTGGAGAAGCTGCGTATCAAGACACCCTCCATCCACCAGATGTCCAAGCTCCTGTCCGGGGGAAACCAGCAAAAAGTGGTCATCGCCAAGTGGTTGGTACAGGACTGTGAGGTGCTTATTTTTGATGAGCCCACACGCGGTATCGATGTGGGTGCCAAGAGCGAAATCTACAAGTTGCTGAATGACTTGGCCGCACAGGGGCGGGCTATTGTGGTGATCTCCAGCGAGTTGCCGGAGGTGCTGCTGCTCAGCCACCGCATCCTGGTGATGTGCGAAGGACGGATTACCGGTGAGGTGCGCGGTGATGAAGCCACTCAGGAGAGCCTCATGGAACTCGCCACGCGCAGGGAAATCATGGCGGCTTGAGCGCTATCCACGGATCAGACAATTCCAATTGGGACAAGACCTCGACATGAATGCGAAGAAAGACTCCAAAGAACCAGTCCGCACTGGCGGCGGACAGGCCAAGCAGAAATTGCTGGCCTTTGCCAGCTTGATCGCGCTGATTCTGGTGTTCACGGTACTCAAGCCGGACGCCTTCATGACACAGGACAACATCATCGGGATTTTGCAGTCCACCACCGTGATCGGTGTGTTGGCCATCGCCAGTACCTTCATCATCATCACCTCAGGAATCGACCTCTCGGTAGGCGTGCTGATGACCTTCTGCGCAGTGATGGCGGGAGTGTTCATGGTGAACCTGGGTCTGCCGATGCCACTGGGCATTGCACTGGCGATTGGAATGGGATGTTTGTGCGGCGCACTCTCGGGCCTGGCTATCACCAAGCTCAAAGTGCCGCCGTTCATTGCCACCTTGGGCATGATGATGTTGCTCAAGGGCGCGTCACTCATCATCACGAACACCCGTCCGATTTACTTCAGTGATGTGGAAGGTTTCGATCAGATCGCGCTGGGCTCGTTGATCGGCCATCTGATTCCTTCCCTCCCCATTCCCAATGGTGTGTTGATCATGTTTATCGTGGCAGTGGTGTGTGCCATTGTTTTGAATAGCACGGCCTTGGGCCGCTACACCTTTGCCCTGGGGAGCAATGAAGAGGCGGTGCGCTTGTCAGGCGTGAATGTGGATCGCTGGAAAGTCATTATTTACAGCTTTGCGGGCGGCATCTGCGGCATTGCCGGTTTGTTGATTGCCTCGCGCTTGAATTCGGCTCAGCCGGCCTTGGGCCAGGGCTATGAGCTGGACGCGATTGCCGCTGTGGTGATCGGCGGCACGTCGCTGAGCGGTGGGGTGGGCACGATATTGGGCACCATCATCGGCGCCTTCATCATGAGTGTTCTTATCAATGGTCTGCGCATCATGTCGGTTGCCCAGGAGTGGCAGATGGTGTTGACAGGCCTCATCATCATTCTCGCGGTCTACACCGACAACCTGCGCCGCAACAAGAAGTAAGGAGATCAGGCTGCCGATTTCGCCACCACCCTGTTTGAGTTTTTGTGATTCCGTTGAAAGCAATACCCCATCCTTCAGGAGACAAACCATGAATGCAAAACGTCAATTGCTGGCACTGACCGCCGGCCTCGCACTGGCTGGTTTTTCCAGCCTCGCTACTGCGCAGGAGATCTATATTCCCCTGATCTCCAAAGGTTTCCAGCACCAGTTCTGGCAAGCGGTGAAGCAGGGGGCTGACCAGGCAGCCAAGGACTACAAGGTCAAGGTGACGTTTGAAGGGCCGGAGACCGAGCAGCAAGTGGACAAACAAATCGATATGTTGTCTGCGGCCCTGTCCAAGAAGCCGGCTGCCATAGGCTTCGCCGCGCTGGACAGCAAGGCGGCCATCCCTCTGTTGAAAAAGGCCCAGGCTGCCAAGATTCCAGTCATTGCGTTTGACTCGGGCGTGGACAGCGACATCGTGCTGACGACGGCGCAAACAGACAGCAAAGCGGCCGCAGCTCTGGCAGCTGACAAGATGGCTGAAAAAATTGGTGGCGAAGGTGAGGTGGCCGTCATTGGCCACGACCAGACCAGCACCACCGGCACCGGACGCCGCGACGGTTTTGTGGACCGGATCAAAGCCAAGTACCCCAAGATCAAGGTGGTGGATATCCAGTACGGTGGTGGCGATCACCTGAAGTCGGCTGAAATCGCCAAGACCTTGACCCAGGCTTACCCCAAGCTCAAAGGTATCTTCGGCACCAATGAAGGCTCTGCGATCGGGGCTGGCAAGGGCCTGAAAGAAGCCAAAAAGACAGGCGTGATCATCATTGGTTTTGATTCGGGTAAGGCCCAGAAAGACATGATCAACGACGGCACCATTGCCGGTGCGATCACCCAGAACCCCGTGGGTATCGGCTACAAGACGGTGGAAGCTGCCGTGAAGGCGCTCAAGGGCGAGAAGTTGCCCAAGATCATCGATACCGGTTTCTACTACTACGACAAAACCAACATGAAGGACGCCAAGATTGCGGCGGTTCTTTATGACTGAAATTGTCCCCTGAGCGGCTTGGCCGCTCCCCCCTCTCTCGCATGCTGCGGAAGGGGGGGGGCATCCGGCGGCCTGGTAGAGCCAGTTCTGCGGGTGCCCTGTTTGCTATTGTTTGAAAGGGAAAGACTGTGAAATTAGTACGCTACGGATTGCCAGGCCAGGAAAAGCCCGGTGTGTTGGATGCCCAAGGCCGGGTGCGCGATCTCTCTGCACACATTGCCGATGTCGCCGGAGCCGCTTTGCTGCCGGAAAGCCTGGCCCGTTTGCGTGGCCTAGTCGTTGACAGTCTTCCACTGGTGCAAGGCATTCCCCAGAAAGATTTGCGCCTCGGTGCTTGTGTAGGCAAGGTAGGCAAGTTCATTTGCATTGGTTTGAACTATTCCGATCACGCGGCGGAGAGTGGCATGCAGGTTCCACCGGAGCCCGTGGTGTTCAACAAATGGACCAGCGCCATCGTCGGCCCGGATGATGCGGTCGAGATTCCCCGAGGGTCTGTGAAGACCGATTGGGAAGTGGAGCTCGGCGTGGTCATCGGCAAAGGCGGTCGGCACATTGATGAATCGGATGCCATGTCCCACGTCGCCGGCTATTGCGTGGTGAATGATGTGTCGGAGCGTGAATACCAGCTGGACCGCAGTGGAACCTGGGACAAGGGGAAGGGCTGCGATACCTTTGGCCCCACGGGCCCCTGGCTGGTCACCGCAGATGAAGTGCCCGATCCACAAGCCTTGTCCATGTGGCTGGACGTGGATGGCAAGCGTTACCAAAACGGAAGCACGTCCACCATGGTGTACGGCGTGAAGTTCCTCATCTCGTATCTCAGTCGATTCATGAGCTTGCAGCCCGGCGACGTGATTTCTACAGGTACTCCGCCCGGCGTCGGCATGGGGCAGAAACCTCCGGTTTACCTGCGTGCAGGTCAAACCATTCACCTGGGCATCGAGGGCCTGGGAAGCCAAACACAAATCACCCAACAGGCCTGATATGACCCAAGTCACCGGCATGCGCGTCGTGGACGTGCGCTTTCCTACGTCCCAACATTTAGATGGTTCGGATGCCATGAACCCGGATCCGGACTATTCCGCCGCCTATGTCATTCTGGAGACTGACCGTCCGGGCGTGGAGGGCCATGGGCTGACTTTCACCATCGGGCGCGGCAATGAAATCTGCTGTGCCGCGATTGAGGCCATGCGGCATCTGGTGGTCGGTTTGGACATGGACTGGGTAGCTGCCGATATGGGGCGCTTCTGGCGCTACATCACCTCGGACAGCCAGCTGCGCTGGATAGGCCCGGACAAGGGAGCGATCCATTTGGCAACGGGGGCCGTGGTCAATGCAGTGTGGGATCTGTGGGCCAAGCTAGAAGGCGTGCCGGTCTGGGAGCTAGTGGCTCGCATGAGCCCCGAAGAACTGGTGAAGCTGATCGACTTTCGCTACATCACCGACTGCATTACGCCGGAGGAGGCGCTAGCCCTGCTGCGAGAGCGCGCCGTGGGCAAAGCAGATCGTCTGGAAACCTTGCACCGTGAGGGCTACCCCTGCTACACCACCTCTGCGGGCTGGCTGGGATATGACGACGACAAGCTGCGACGTCTGTGCAAAGAAGCCACTGACGCGGGCTTCAACCACATCAAACTCAAGGTCGGTCGCGACAAGGCAGACGATATTCGTCGCCTGCGCATTGCCCGCGAGGTGCTGGGACCGGAGCGGCATTTGATGATTGATGCCAATCAGGTGTGGGAGGTGAATCAAGCGGTGGAATGGGTGCGCGAGTTGGCTTTTGCGAAGCCTTGGTTCATTGAAGAACCCACCAGCCCGGACGACATTGAGGGTCACCGCATCATTCGTGAGGGTGTACACCCTGTGAAGGTGGCTACCGGCGAGATGTGCCAGAACCGCATCATCTTCAAGCAGCTGATCATGCGAGGTGCCATCGATGTGGTGCAAATTGATTCCTGCCGCTTGGGGGGCGTGAATGAAATTCTGGCGGTGATGTTGATGGCTGCCAAGTACAACTTGCCGGTGTGCCCGCACGCTGGCGGAGTCGGCTTGTGTGAGTATGTGCAGCACCTGTCCATGATTGATTACCTTTGTATTTCCGGTACACGGGAAGGGCGGGTGATCGAGTTTGTGGACCACTTACACGAGCATTTCCTCGAACCCTGTGTGATCGAAAACGCAGCCTACATGCCACCCAAGGCGCCTGGTTTTTCCATCGAGATGAAGGCGGAGTCGCTGCAGCATTACACCCACAAGCCCCGCGTGGCTGCGGTATGAAGATCGACACGCACCAGCACTACTGGCGCTACCAAGCTTCGGAGTTTCCGTGGATCGATGACGCCATGCCGGCGTTGCGGAAAGACTGCATGCCCGTCGATTGCGAAGATGCGATGCGCGCCGCAGGGGTGGACGGAGTGGTGGCAGTGCAAGCCCGCACCGTGGTGGACGAGACAGACTTTTTGTTGAAGGTTGCCGACAGCCACCCTGAAGTCCTGGGCGTGGTGGGTTGGGCTGATTTGGCCGCGCCGGAACTCGAGGCGCATTTGGAGCGCTGGACTGCGCATCCTGCGATGCGCGGCATTCGCCACATCTTGCAGGACGAGCGTGACGTCAACGCCTGGCTTCACAACCCGCGCAATTTGGCCGGCTTGCACTTGGTGCAGCGCGCCGGCCTGGTCTATGACGTGCTGGTGTTTGACCATCAATTGCCCTGCGTGGCATCCTTTTGTGCGAAGCACGATGCTCATTGGCTGGTGTTGGATCACCTCGGAAAACCGGCCATCCGAGACTGGGTGGCCAACCCTGAAGTCCCATCCCGGTGGCGGAGCAGCATCCGCAGTCTTGCCACATTGCCGCATGTGGTCTGCAAGTTGTCTGGGCTGGTTACCGAAGCCGATTGGACGTCTGGCCACGGCATCCGCCCGGCCGACAGCAAAATCATGTGGACGTGCTTCGATCAGGTGCTGGAGGCTTTCGGGCCGCATCGCCTGATGTTTGGTTCGGACTGGCCGGTGTGCCAATTGGCCGCGCCCTATGACGTGGTGCATGGATTGGTTCAAAAATGGGCCAAAACACGGCTCACCATGACCGAACAAGAGGCGTTCTGGTCAGGCAATGCGATCCGCTGTTACGGATTGAATGTGCATTCAGAAGCGTGAGCGGCTTTGCATCTGAAGGAAGACAATGGACTTGCATCTCAAAGACAAAGTGTTCATCGTGACCGGAGGGGGGAGCGGCATCGGTGCGGCCATCTCCCTGACGCTTGCGCAGGAAGGCGCGATTCCGGTCGTGTTCGGAAAAAGCGCCCTGATGCCTGAGTTTGAGGCACAACTGAAAGCAAGTGCTTCCGATTACATGTTTGTTCAGCTGGAGTTATCCGATGATGCTGCTTGCGGCCGTGGTGTAGAACAGGTCATCCAACGCTTCGGCCGCTTGGATGGCTTGGTGAACAACGCAGGCATCAATGACAGTGTGGGTCTGGAGGCTGGCCGAGACGCATTCATTGCATCGCTCGAGCGCAATCTCATTCACTACTACGTGATGGCCCATTACTGCGTTCCGCACCTGAAGGCAAGCAAAGGCGCCATCGTGAATGTGTCCTCCAAGACAGCCTTGACAGGGCAGGGCAATACCAGCGGTTACTGCGCGTCCAAAGGTGCTCAACTGTCCTTGACGCGCGAGTGGGCTGCGGCCTTGCTGAAGGATGGCATTCGGGTTAACGCCTTGATCCCGGCCGAAGTGATGACGCCTCTTTACGAACGCTGGATCAACAGCTTTGACAATCCGGCTGAGAGGCTGGCCGGCATCACCGCCAAAATTCCTTTGGGGCAGCGCATGACCACGTCAGACGAATTGGCACGTATGTGCGTATTCCTGTTGTCAGACGCGTCCTCACACACGACCGGGCAATGGATATGTGTGGATGGCGGCTACACCCATCTGGACAGGGCGCTGTCATGAATGTGAGGACCGAGCGCTATGCCTTGGCTCTGGACTTGGTGGACGATGAGGCCAAGATTGCAGCGTACGAAAAAGCCCATGCATCCATTTGGCCCGAAGTGCGCGAGCATCTTTTTGCGCAAGGTGTCGTTGCCATGGAGATCTTTCGCCTCGGGACCCGCATGTTTATGGTGATGGAGGTTAATCCGGCAATCTATTCTGAAGAGGCCATGGCTCGAGCCTCATTGGCGAATGCGGTGATTGTCCGCTGGGAGACGCTGATGTGGACCTACCAGGCGCCGACTCCTTGGACGCCAGCAGGGCAGAAGTGGGTGCCCATGCAGAGAATCTTCAATTTGACGCGTCAGCCCTGATGTTGCATTCTCGGCGCAACAGGGCAACCGCATCATTGAAGGTGTAGTCGTGGTCACTGCTCAAGGTGCCAGAGGCCTCTTCGATGAAGTTGGTCCACAGGCTTGCATAGTCTTCCAGATGCTGTGCAGGCGCATGGTCCTGAATGAACTGCAAAGGCAAGGCAGTTTGCAGGCCTGACTTGCGGATCTTTTTCACCAAGGTAGAGGCCGCTTTTTCGGTCAGCACCGTCTTGGCAGCACTGCCGGCCGCCATGCACAGGAACAGGGTGAGAAGCGAGCTTTCGTCGTCATTCCCACCCGTGGCTTTGGCCCAGGCTTTGGAAACAGAACTGTCGAATTGTTCCACTTCGCTGATGGCGTCTTCTACCCAAAAGTAGCGGCCCATAAAAGCGGGGGTCTGGTCAAACAGTTTGCGGGCGGGGACGGTCGATTCCAACCATTTTGCAGAGTCCTCCCAGACAGTGTCACGCACGGACTCCACCACGGGAAGCCATTCGGCTGGCAGGTCTGCTGGCAGTGACAGAGGCAGCTTTCCGGGTTTGCTCAGATAACGCTTGCGCAGCGCAAGAATCATCTTTTCAAAGGTGATCCAGTCCGGCAATGTGCTGCGTTTGCAGGCAATGGCCAGCAGTGCGGTCCGTATCACGGCTTCAGCGTCTTTGCCGGCTTCTTCCAGTTCGTCGGCATCCATTCCCAAACGGGCTGCCATCCAGATAGCGGCTTCGACAACTGCTGTCGCACGACTTCGGCTGGCCAGTTCGGCATGGTAGTCGGCCAATGGCCGCAGGCTCCATTTGGCCAGCAAGGGTATGTGTTCGTCTCGGAAGCCACTGCGCTCGTTCATGCCGAAGTGCGTGGTTTGTGGCATGGTGATCAGGGCCTTCAGCATGTCCGAGCCCGCCTTGGAGCGGGACAAAAAGCTGTTGTCCCGCAGGAGCTCGGCTGCTTTTTGCAGATCCCCTTGTGTGGTGTGGGCCAGGTGCAGGCTCACCAGGTTGACGATGCGGTCTTTGGCCAGCTCCAGTTCCGGCCGCAAAAACTCGGTGCCGAAGTATCGGGCGATCTGCACCATGCCTTTGGGCGCATCGGTAGCAATGGCTTCGAGCTTGTCCTGCCCGATCACGCCGTGTCGCACACCATGTGCGAGTGCCTTTTCGAAGAAAGGGCGGTCGTCAAAAAGGGAAACAGCTTGCTGTGCGGCAGACATGGCGTGAATGCGTGGGTTAGATGGCAGATTCTTCGTCGTCGTCACGCGCGGCGGGCGTGGCCTTGCCGCGGTCGGTATCACCGGTTTCGACTTTGCCGTCGTCTTCCTCTTCCGGCACGTCCTCATCGTCCAGCCCGAGGTCAAAGGCCCGGGCTTTGGCGCGTAGCACGATCAGCATCTCGATGAACAAGTCGGGGAGTTCATGGCGCAGCAACCAGGCCATCTGCATCCAGTCCTGGTCCGCCACCTCGTCCAGATCCACCCGGGGGCGCACATAGGCGGATTGGTACAGAGCCTGTTCTGAAAGGATTTCACCATCGTCCTCCACCGTATCGAAGGTACCGCTGCGGGCAAAGGCTTCCACGCGGCTCCACTTTTCCGTGAAGTAGTCGGCCAGCGCTTCGCTACCACCTTCCAGATCACCGATAGCGGTCAAAAACTCAATAGCGTCTGCGTCTTCCCGGAAGATCACCGAGTTCATCATGCCGCGCAGGTGGGTGCGGGTCAGGTCCTTGTATTGCTTTTCGATGACCACCGCATGGGCGAACTGTTGGGGGGTGATCAGCAGGTTGACGATGGATTCTTTGGAATCATCGTATTCACGGATCACGGCCAAAATGTCTTTGGCTGGCAACTGCTCCAGCACCACCATCAGGGCACCGTCCCCTTCGGCGTCGGCCAGCTCGGTCAACACTGATTCGGCACCGACGATATCGCCTGCAGCAATCAGGGCCTGGGTTTTCTCAATCAGGGCTAGTTGGCTCATGGAGGTGTACTCTCTGGGTGACAGGTAGGGGATCAGTCTTTGTGGTCGAAGCCTTGCTCGACCATCCAAGCGGCGCCTTCTTCCTCGCTGACGCGGCTTTGGCGCTCGTCTTCGTCCATGCCCTCGGGGTCGCGCTCGATGTCGTCACGGTCGTCGCTGTCTTCATCGTCCGCATCATCGGCTTGGGCGAAGCGCGCATCCGGCTTGGTCAACAAATATTCCAAGGCAGCGGCCACGCTCATGAACCAGGGGCCGGCGGGTTGTTGCAAGACTTGCTGCGCGAGGTTTTGGGCCCAGGGCATCAAGTCCACGGAATCGGCCAAGGCATCCCACTCGGGCAGGTCTTCAGACTCCTGGCGCACCAAGTCTTCCATCACGGCGGTGCGCTTGAAGCGGAAGCCCTGGTGAAACACCACGGCCACCATCTCGGGGCTGAGCTCCAGCATGCTCATCAGGAAGCTGAGCTCTTTGCGGCGTTCTGCCAATTTCTTGGACAGGACGTTGGTGCCTTCGGAGTCTGAGGCCAGATCATCCAGTTCAGCCTGGTAAGCACTGCGCAGATGGTGAAAAAAGGGAGAGAGGCTCATGCGGATTGCCAATTCAAAGAATGCGGGAGAAATAGGTGGACCAGATGTCGCGTGCGGTGTCGATGGGGCTGTCGAGCAGACCACGCCGGCGATTGTCGTCATAGGCCTGACGCTTGTCGGTGTCCGACAGCACATCGTAGGCTTCCTGCACTTCGCGGAAGTACAGCGCGGCATTCGGGTCGGGGTTGCGGTCCGGGTGAAACTGCGCAGCCTTTTGCCGGAAGGCTTTCTTGATGTCAGCCAGAGTGGCTGCGCTGTTCAATCCGAGACTGGCGTAGTGGTCTTTCATGCAGCACGTTTCCTGCCGGAAAAGAAAAAACCCCACTGCGATCGCAGCGGGGTTTTCAAGACCCTTGCGGGTTAATTTGGCTCCTCAACCTGGGCTCGAACCAGGGACCTACGGATTAACAGTCCGGCGCTCTACCAACTGAGCTATTGAGGAATGAAGCCTCAAATTATAGCGTGTTTTTTAAGTGATTTTAGAAAAACGCTAAATTTTTAGATTCTGTCGCTAACTTTTTTCTTGGGTTCCAACACCGAGGAGCTGATGCAAACGCGGGCTCGTGGTGGTGTACTGCAAGAGGACTTTCTTCCCTGGGGAAATAAAGTCTATCGCTGCGAAGGCCGCTAGTGTAGCCTCATGAAAGCCACTCAAAATCAATTTTCGCTTTCCTGGATAAAAATTTATGTCGCCAACTGCAAAAATTCCGGGGAGATCGCTTTGAAAGGTCTCGGTGCTGACCGGTACCTGCTTGCGTTCCAGCGTCCAACCCCAATCGGCAATCGGGCCCATCTTGGGGGAGACGCCCAGTCGCACGATCACATGGTCTGCGGCTATTGGGGCCTCTGAGCCATCGGCGGTGAGTACACGCAAAGTCTTTAACCGGGTGCCTTCGACGTCACAGCCTGTGACCTGTGCGGGCAGCACCTGAATCGAGCCGGCTGCGCGTGCTGATTCCAATCGGATCAGGGTGGCAGGTTCGGCCGCAAAGACATCTCTGCGGTGTATCAAGGTCACGCTGGCCGGGCCGCGCGTACCGGCACAGGGGGTTGCTGCAGTCAGCGCAGCCACTACGGCAGATTCATCGCCGCCCAACACCACGACATGCGCACCTGCCAAGGTGCCATCCGGCAAGGCGGCGTCATGCGGGTAGTGCACTTGTGTGCCTTCAAAGGCTTCCAGTTCGGGGACTGCGGGCTTGCGTGCGACAAATGCACCAACCCCGGCAGCGACAAACAAGGTCTTGGTGATGAAGGTGCTTCCCGTGTCTGTGACGAGGTGCAAGCGACCATCTTCCAGGCGGGTGACAGATTCGACTAATTGAGAGAAATGCATCTGCGCCTTAAAGGGCGCAATCTGCTGCAGCAGACTTTGGGTGAGGCCGCGTCCGGTGGTAACCGGCGTGCCGGGGATGTCGTAGATCGGCTTGTCGGCATAGAGCTCCATGCATTGACCGCCTGCATAGGGCAGGGCATCAATGACATGGGCCTGCACATCGTGCAGGCCCAGTTGGAACACCTGGAACAGGCCTACCGGGCCTGCTCCGATGACGACGGCATCGGCTTCGATTGCGGGGGCAGCCATGCCGACGCCGTGACTAGCGAAGCAGTTCAGACAGCTTGCCGGTCTTGTCTTTCCAGTCGTCGGCATCCGGCAGAGGGGCCTTGCGCTTGGTGATGCTCTTCCAGCCGGGCAGGCGGGCGAGCTCCGCGTTCAGGGCAATCATGTGCTGCTGGTCTTTGGGGGCATCTTCTTCCGCGTAAATCGCGTTCGCAGGGCACTCGGGGATGCAGACGGCGCAGTCGATGCACTCATCGGGGTCGATCGTCAGGAAATTGGGGCCTTCGCGGAAGCAATCCACGGGGCACACGTCCACGCAGTCGGTGTATTTGCACTTGATACAGGCTTCGGTGACGATGTGTGTCATGTTGTTGGTGAGCAGTAATTGAGGGAGTGGGCAAACAATTGCCAAGCCCTTGATTTTATTGGGTTTCGCAGACACCCCTTGTCACTGGGGCATCTGCTGTGCGTTGTATCAACTCAGTAGCAGGGCACCGGAGGTCTTGTGGGTAGCGGTGTCCACCAGAATCAGCGAGCCCAGCACACGGCTTTGCGCGTACGGAACCGCGGTAATTGCCTCTTGCAACGCAAGCTCGATATGGCCGATGGCATTGGGTGCAATCTCGGTCGCATCGTGCTCTTGCAAGGTGTTGATGTCCAGGCTGTGGACGATGCGTTTGACCTTGGCCTTGATCCAGCGGTGGCCATGCAGGGCCAGGTACACGCGGCCAGCAACCAGAGGCTCATCGTCCATCCAGGCAACCGTAGCTTTGATTTCGCGTGTGGCTTCGGCAAAAGCGCGGGGCTTGGGGGTATCCGCGAATTCGTCGTCCGGGTCTGCGGCAGGCGTGACTTGTGCCAGCAACCAGTCGCCACGCGACACATCGACTTCGCGGTCCAGCGTGATTCCGGCGCCATGGCCTGCCGCGATGTTGCCGGGCACGCGGGCGTGGTTCACCACTTGGGCCACCACGGCGGTCTGGCCGCTGGGGTGGATGCTGACGGTGTCGCCCACCTGCACGGTACCGGTAGCCACACGGCCCCAGAACACGCGGCGGCCTTGGGATGTGTCGGCAGAGTTGTGGAACTTCTCCACCCACTGTACCGGGAAGGCGAAGGGCACATCAGTCTCTGCAGCGGTGACGGGCAGCGTCTCCAGCAGTGCCAGCAGGCTAGGGCCTTGGTAGCCGCACCAGCCGGGCGTGGCTTCCACCACGTTGTGACCTTTGAGGGCGGACATGGGGATGGTGGCCGTCACGGCAATGCCAGCTTGCTGGGCAAAGGCTTGCAGTGCTTCGCTGATTTTGGCGAAGGCAGCGGTCGCGTCATCGCCCAGTGCGTCCAGCTTGTTCACGGCAAAGATGATGCCGGGCACGCGCAGCAGGTTGACCAGCAGGCTGTGGCGGCGGGTCTGGGGCAGCAGGTCCACCAGGCCGTCCACATTCCACTTGAGCTTGGTGGCGTCCACCAGCACCACCGCAGCGTGGGCGCTGCTGGCGGCAGTGACCATGTTGCGGGTGTACTGCTCGTGACCGGGCGCATCGCCAATGATGAACTTGCGGGTGGGCGTGGCGAAGTAGCGGTAAGCCACGTCGATGGTGATGCCTTGTTCGCGCTCAGCGGAGAGGCCGTCGGTAAACAGGGCCAAGTCAGCCTCGCCACTCTTGGAGACGTTGGCCAGCTGGTCTTGCAGCACCGCCTTGCTGTCCACCAGCAGGCGGCCGATCAGGGTGCTTTTGCCATCGTCCACGCTGCCGCAGGTGATGAAACGCAGGGCGGATGAAGTGTCATTTGTGCCGCCAGCGCCCGTGGAATGTGCGGGAGCAGCTATCGTATTTGTAGCAGTCATCAGAAGTATCCGTCCTTTTTGCGCTTCTCCATGGAAGCCTCAGAAGTCTTGTCGTCCATGCGGGTAGCGCCGCGCTCGCTCACGTCGGCTTGCAGCGTTTCGATCACGATGTCGGCAGCGGTCGCGGCCAGGCTCTCCACCGGGCAGGTGCAGGTGATGTCCCCCACAGTGCGGAAACGCACGTCGCGGCTCTCAATCGTTTCGCCCTCTTTGGCAGGGGTCAGGTCGGTGACCGGAACCAGCAAGCCCTTACGCTCGACCACATCACGCTTGTGCGTGTAGTACAGCGATGGCAGGGCGATTTTCTCGCGCTCGATGTACTGCCACACGTCCAGCTCCGTCCAGTTGCTGATGGGGAACACGCGGAAGTGTTCGCCGGGCTGAAGGCGGGTGTTGAACAGGGTCCACAGCTCAGGGCGCTGGGCCTTGGGCTGCCATTGGCCGAAGCTGTCGCGGTGGGAAAAGATGCGCTCCTTGGCGCGGGCCTTTTCTTCGTCGCGGCGGGCACCGCCAATCAGCGCATCAAAGCGGAACTCGTCAATGGCTTCGAGCAGCGTGACGGACTGGTGCACATTGCGGCTCTCGCCGGGGTGGGCCAGACGCACAGTGCCGCGCGCCATGGAGTCTTCCACGCTGCGCACGATGAGCTCGGCGCCCAGCTCCTTGGCACGGAAGTCGCGGAAGTCAGTCACTTCATGGAAGTTGTGCCCGGTGTCGATCATCAGCAGCGGGTAGGGAATGCGGCCGACGCCGAATGCCTTTTCCGCGCACTTGAGCATGACCAGCGAGTCTTTGCCGCCCGAGAACAGCAGGGCGGGGCGCTCAAACGCAGCCGCCACCTCGCGCAGGATGAAGATGGTTTCTTCTTCCAGCGCATCGAGGTGCTGGTTGGAGAGGCGGTCGAAATGGGTGGGTTCAGTCATGGCGTTCATGCTTTGGCTTCTTCATGTTTCACGTGCAGGCCGCACTCTTTGGCGGATTCGTCCTCCCACCACCAGCGGCCGGAGCGGAAGTCTTCACCCAGGCTGATAGCGCGGGTGCAAGGCTCGCAGCCTATGCTGGGGTAGAACTGGTCGTGGAGGGGGTTGTAGTCCAGCTTGTTCGTCTGGATGTAGTGCCACACATCGCCCCAGGTCCAGTTGGCCAGGGGGTTGATCTTGATGCGCTTTTCACTGCTATCCACCAAGGGCACATCGGCGCGGGCGCCGGACTGCTCGCGGCGCAGGCCGGTGATCCAGGCGTCTTTGCCTTTGAGCGCGCGCTCCAGCGGCTCCATCTTGCGGATGCCGCAGCAGGCTTTGCGCAGGGCGATGCTCTTGTACATCGCATCCTTGCCTTCGCGCTCCACAAACTGCACTACCGACGCTTGCACCGGCTGGTACACCGCCACCGCAGCGCGGCTGGACGCCTTGAAGCGCTCCAGCAGGTCCAGGGTTTCTTGGTGCAGGGCACCGGTTTCCAGCACGAAGATGCCGATGTCCAGCTTCAGGCTGTTGATCAGGTGGCTGATGACCACGTCTTCAGCGCCCAAGCTGGACGCTTGAGTGACCGTGGCGGCATCGCCATCGACACCGGCGTACTGGGCGGCAGCTTGCGACAGCACACCCTGGGCTTCGGCCAGCTTGATGATGTATTCGCCGCTGGCTTCGGCGTTACGGGCCATGGCGCTGCCTGCAGGCTGCACCTGCACGGCAAAGCGGTTGCCGAGGGACGAGGTTTCGGCACTCATGCTGCTTCGCCTTCCCGCGCAGTCTTGGATTCGCCCTCACGCGCGAAGTGCGGCTTCACCGTCACCGCGTCGCCTTGGTAGAAGCCGCGGAAGCGGTCGAATTGGCGCTGCGCAAAGTCGATGTTCTGGTCGGCGCGCAGCACGGCCACGTCAAAGCCGGTGCGCTCCATTTGCACCAGTTGGTCGATCAGCACGTCGCCCGTGGCACGCAGCTCGCCGGTGAAGCCCAAGCGGCGGCGCAGCAAAAAGGCCTGGCTGTAGGCGCGGCCGTCCGTGAACTTGGGGAAGTTCAGGTCGATACGAGCGACGCCTGTCAGATCCAACGCACGGGGGTCTTCGGTGTTCGCCAGTTCAATGATTTCTTGGCCCTCAGCGCCCGTGGAATGTGCGGAAGCAGCTATCAATTTCATAGTGTTGTCTTTCTTTCAGCGTGCGGGGGCTCAGGCTTCCTGGGTATCTTTGGCATAGCCGGCTGCCTTGGGCAGGGCGTGCAGGTCTTCGTGCTTGTCGGCCAGGCGGGCGCTATTGGCGGCGGCCTTGAAGGGGTCCATGCCCACCCGCTTGAAACAGTCGATAAAGGTCTCGCTGCCGGCACGGTGTTGGCGGAAGGTGTCGAGCACGGCCTCGATCACACCGGGCACTTCGAGGGCGCCGAAGGACGGGCCCACGACCTTGCCGGGGACGGCTTCGCCGCTCAGGGCCGAGCCGTCGGAGCCGCCCAAGGACACTTGGTACCACTCTTTGCCATCTTTATCCACACCCAGGATGCCGATGTGGCCGCTGTGGTGGTGGCCGCAGGAGTTGATGCAACCGCTGATGTGCAGGTCGATCTCGCCCAAGTCGTGCAGCTCGTCCATGTCCTGGTAGCGCTCAGTAATTTGCGCGGCAATCGGGATGGAGCGTGCATTGGCCAGCGCACAGAAATCGCCACCGGGGCAGGCAATCATGTCGGTCAGCAGGCGCACATTGCTGCGGGCCAGGCCGGCGTGGCTGGCGGCCACCCACAGGGCGGGCAGGTCCTCGGCGCGCACCCAGGGCAGCAGCAGGTTTTGGTCGTGCGTCACGCGCACTTCACCGGCAGAGAACTCGTCGGCCAAGGCGGCAGCGGTGTCGAGCTGGTCGGCATCGGCATCGCCGGGGGCCTGGCCCAGGCGCTTGTACGACAGGGTGACGGCACGCAGGGCCGGGTTCTTGTGCGGGGCCACGTTTTGCTGCAGCCAGCGGTCGTAGTCTTTCTGGCGCTCAGGGGGGATTGCTACAGTTTTTGTAGCTGCTTGCGCAGGTGTGCTAAGGGCTGGAGGCACAAAACATGCTGTAACGCGGTCCAGCTCGGCTTGGCTGATGGTGTGGGGCGCTCCGTCGCGGGTGATGATTTGTTCGTACTCGGCCTCCACCTCGTCGATGTAGCGCTGGCCTTCAGCCTTCACCAGAATCTTGATGCGCGCCTTGTACAGGTTGTCGCGGCGGCCCCAGCGGTTGTACACGCGCACCACCGCCTCCAGGTAATTCATGATCTGGTTCCAGGGCAGGAAGGCGCGGATTTCGGTGCTGATGACCGGAGTGCGGCCCATGCCGCCGCCCACAAACACGCGGAAGCCCAGCTCACCCGCCTCGTTTTTGATGAGGTGCAGGCCCACGTCGTGCCAACGCACGGCGGCGCGGTCTTCGGTGGCGCCGGTAATGGCAATCTTGAACTTACGGGGCAAGAAGGCGAACTCAGGGTGCAGCGTGCTCCACTGGCGCATGATTTCGGCAAACGGGCGGGGGTCGGCAATCTCATCTACCGCCACACCGGCCAGCTCGTCGCTGGTGATGTTGCGGATGCAGTTGCCGCTGGTCTGTATGCCGTGCATGTTCACGGTGGCCAACAGGTCCATCACGTCGGCGCTCTTGGCCAGGGGAATCCAGTTGAACTGTACGTTTTGGCGGGTGGTGAAGTGGCCGTAGCCCACGGGCAGGTGGGTGGTGCCCCAGGTGGCTTGGGTGCCAATGGCTTTGTCAAACACCTCTTTGCTCGGATGGTCGTATTCGCGGGCAATGCGGGCCAGCACGCGCAACTGGGCGCTGGAGAGCTCGCCATAAGGCACGGCCACGCGCAACATGGGCGCATAGCGCTGGATGTACCAGCCGTTTTGCAGGCGCAGCGGGCGGAACTCTTCATCGCTCAAGGTGCCAGCCTGGTTGCGCTCCAGTTGGTCGCGGTGCTGGGCCGCGCGGGCGCGGATGAACTGGCGGTCAAATTCGGTGTATTGGTACATAGACGTGGTGCAGCAAAGATCAGAGAGCGATGAGTTTCAAACCGGCGTAAGCCAGCAGCAGGGACAACAGGGAGCGGATGACCCGCTCCGGGGTTTTGAACATCAGGTGCGAGCCCACCCAGATACCGGGCAGCGAGCCTGCCAGCAACTTGGCCAACATGGGCCAGTCCACCGAGCCGAGGGACGCATGGCCCATGCCCGCCACCAGCGTCAGCGGCACGGCATACGCAATGTCCGCCGCCACAATGCGAGGCAGGGGCAGCAGCGGGTACAGCAGCATCAACACCGTGACGCCGATGGCCCCCGCGCCGACGGAGGTGAGTGTAACCAGCGTGCCAATGAGGGCGCCGAACAAGAGCGGCAGGCTCCAGTGGCGCGGGCGTGCGGCTGCGGCCTCATGGCCAGCGGCAATGGTTTTGGGGCCGGTTTTGCCACGGATGGCTTTGTAGAGGGTGGCGGCGGCGGTCAACAACAGAGCCACGCCCAAGGTGCTGGTCATGATCTTTTGGACTTCGCCGCTGGTAGCGCCCAGCTGGTGCAACACATACAGCGTTGCCAGTGCTGCGGGGATGCTGCCGGCGGACAAATTGAGCACCACCGGCCAGTCAATATGGCGGGAACGCGCCAGCTTGATGGTGCCGCCCATTTTGGTGAAGGCCGCAAACAGCAAGTCGGTGCCGACCGCCATGTAGGGCTTGACCCCGAAGAAGAAGATCAGGATAGGCGTCATCAACGAGCCGCCCCCCACTCCGGTGAGCCCCACGATGGAGCCCACAAAAAAACCCGCCAGTACAAACGCCAAATCTTGCATGCTGGCGACTGTAGGCGGGCCAGCTTAGATTGAAAACTACTTTTTAGCTATGGGGGTATGAGGGTTGGTTATATGGAGGCAGCGGGAATCGATCGGAAACGGGTTCAGCAATGCTAGCTTTCGACCCAAAGCGGAGATAGACGGGCTTCGAATTACTGCCCGACACCAGACATTCAGCGATGTGTGCCGAACCAGTGGTTCTTGATGGTCTAACTGCAGTGCGGGGCTTATGAGGCTCAGCCGTGGCAGACAATGCGGCAATTCGTCTCATAAAAGCACCATGGCGCGTTTCAAAGTAACTAGTCTCAGGGCCATCAACGATATCCCTCTAGCCGACCCGAGCCAGTGGCTTCACGGCGTCGAGGATTCAATCCGCTTTTTGGTCAATCAAGCACAACAAGAGGAAGTCCTTATCTATGCCAGCGGTGCGCATGTTTTGATACATGGTGTTTTGGCTCCGGCTGCCAATCTCAACCCTCCGGATTCAAATGACCTGCAGCACTCAATGTTCCCTGGTCAGGAAGAAGGATGGGCAATTCAGCGGGTGTATGGAGGAGGCAAAGGCCACCGAATGTATCTCGAGCCGCCACTGCGCTCAAAGTCATTTGTAGGGGGCGAGAAGCTTATTTTTAGACGGGCCTTCGAAGGTGTCCAAAAGGGACGAGCACCAATCGAGCTCAGTCAAAAACTCGTTCACAGCCTTGGAATTTACTTCGTCCCTGAGCGCAATGCCTATTGCAGGCTGGACGAACGGGGAGATATCGAGGACGTTATCCGTGTCACTTACTTTAAGTATGACAACGGAGAAGAGACATTGGACTACGTGACCATCTTGCGTGCGGACCTCGACAAGTTCATGGCACTGTCTGGGACAGCGCTCGTTCTACGCTTTGATTTCACACGAGTCGACTATGGCAATTTTCCTGGTTGGGGAGACATCAAGCGCTTCAACCATGAGGAGGGTAATCTGTTTTTTCATGGTGGAGTTGACAGTCCAGGAAGTTACGCGAACGGTGCTTATATTGTTCAGCCGCAAGTAACAGTTGATCAGCTCGTTCAGGCATGGAAAGACGAAGAGAGCGGCGCGAACCGCAAGTTTGCGACGTTCAAGATCTTCGATAGAAAAAACAATCGTAATGTCGAGACATCCTGCGCTCCTGGCAGCATTACGAATTACTTTACAAAGAACGATTTGCCGTGGGAGATCTCACCGGCGTTCTTCCGGCCTGAGGTGCTCACAAGATACAAGGCTGACCCTGAAAAATACACCATGGATGAGCGCAGCATTGGCTGTAGGGGTGCTTGGTACCTTAAGTCCTACGACATCAATGAAGAAGGACTGGTTCACGCTTACATTGGTGACTTGCAAAAGCTGCCTTTTGAGGAGCAGCTCCATTGGTTATCGTGCAATGTGTGGCCGCAGGGTGAAATCTCAGCCCGGGCCTATCAGACGGACATTGTGGGTGACTTCCACACCGAATATGAAGCGTTGCAATCCCTAAAGTATGCGGTTGTGCAGCTAGAGAAGAATCAGCCAGCCTGGTGGAAAACGCGTGGTAGTGCTATCTCGGATGCTTCGCGATATCCAGCCACTGATTCACCCAAAGAGTGGGCCGACGAACTCCTGCATTTAGACCAATTCTTGGTCGAAGGGTTTCTGCTGGCACCACTGCGGAAAATCGCACTGGATCTCAACGGCCAAGAGATCGACCCAAGCTTTCAGCCCCTGCGTGTGGTCCAAGAAATCTTGCTTATCAAGGGAATGTCAGAGTCTCAAGCCAAAGCTGTAGTTGAACCCATTCAACGTCTGCACGGTCTCCGTTCTGTTGTTCGAGGTCATGCAACTACTGATAAAAGGCAACGTGCCGAAACTGAAGCTAGAACTGCTCATGGGACTTTCCGAGCACACTTCACTCAGCTAACCACTGAGTGTGACGCGAGTTTTAGAACAATCGTTAATGCGCTGACCGATTTCTCCATTGAATGAACGGTGTTGATTTGAGAACCCTGCCGAAGCTCATTGCATCTGCCGCGTTAGGGGATTGCGAGTTAGTTGCTTGATACCGGTCACTCGTCACTGACCGCATCTGGCCCGAAGCTGCCTTTCTGAGGTCCATTCCGAACACTTGTACGCTCCATCCGCTACAAATAAAGTAGCTGCTCGCGCATACTCCTAAAGGGTTAGCGGCCTATTTTGTCTATAACAGCAGCGCCAAGCGATGCGCTGCCAAAGTTCGCCAGGGCCGGAAGTCTGAACTTCAGGGCCCCCGCACACCTCAGTACTTCTTACCCCGCAACTCTTCCATGCGCTCGTTGAAGTACTTCTCCACCGTGTAGCGCTCGGAGAGCACCACTTCGCGGCGGGGGTGCAAAAACAGCGGTAGCGAAATGCGCGACTTGGTCGCGCCTTCGCCGGTGGGGTTGAGTACCCGGTGCACGGTGCTGGGGTAGTAGCCGCCGGAGGCTTCGGCCAGCATGTCGCCGATGTTGACGATCAGCAGGCCAAAGTCACAGGGCACATCGTGCCAGGCTTGGTCCTTGCCCAAGACCTGCAGGCCGGGCTCGGTAGCGGCGGGCAGGATGGTCAGCAGGTTGATGTCGCCATGCGCTGCGGCGCGCACGGCGCCGGGCTCTTCGTCGCCGCGCAGGGGCGGGTAGTGCAGCACGCGTAGCAGGGTGTGGTCGCTGCCTTCAATCATGGCAGGCAGGGGCATGGAATAGCGCGCCTTCACCTCTGCGGGGGAGTTTTCTTCCACCCAGTTGAGCAGTGTGGCGGCCAGGGTGGCGCCCTCTGCGTAGTAGCGTTGGGCAGCATCACTCACTTCAGCGGGGTAACGGCCCCAGGGGTAGATGTGAAAGAACTCTTTCAGGTCTTTCTTGGTGTTGTTTTTGGCCGTTTCTGACACGCTGGGCGAGAAGTAGCCGTCGTGCTTGGCCGGGTCATGGGGATACTTCGCCTTGGCCTCGGTTTTGAAAAAGCCCAGCCATTCGGCGTAAATGCTTTCCACCAGTTCCTGGCTCAGGGGGTGGTTTTTCAGGACGCCGAAGCCGGTTTCGTGCAGGCTTTTGCAAAACTCTTGGGGAGCGTTGGGGCTGGTGAAGTCAACGACGGGTAAGTGCATGACGGTTTCTCGCGCAATCTGATTGGTGGAGCAGGCGTTTACAGCCAGTCGGACATCAGGGTGGATTCGATGAGCTGCAATGCCTCGTCGGCCTTGAGCTGCAGGCAGGCGTGGGTGTCGGGCACGTCGTCGCCCCAACCGGGTTGGGGATAGAAGATGTCCTTGCGGCGCATCATGGTCTGGCCGTTGGCGGCGCCTTCTGTCGCTACGCGGATGCGGCCGGTTTGCATGTCAAACAGTTCGGGGTTGGTGAGCGCCACAAAGGCCAGCACGTCATGGCCGAAGCAGCCGTGGATTTTGGCCACATGGGGGTAGAGGCCGCTGTAGAAGTTTGCGTAAAAGGCCACAGCATGGTGCAAGGTGTCGGTAGCGACGTGCTTGTGATGTTCGGCTACTTTTTTGAACAGGGCCAAGGGCACGATCAGCTGGTGGGTCACATCCAGGCCCACCATGGTGAGCTTCCAGCCGGCGGTGAAGACAAATTCGGCGGAGTGCGGGTCGTTCCAGATATTGGCTTCTGCCACGGGGGACACGTTGCCGGGCTCCACGATGGTGCCGCCCATGATGATGACTTCTTGCAGCAACTGGGGCAGCTTGGGCTCCAGCTTGAGCGCGGTGGCGAGGTTGCCCAGGGGGCCGACGGCGACCAAGGTGATTTCGCCGGGGTGGGCGCGGGCCATGTCCACGATGAATTGGGCAGAGGGGCGGGGGTCCAGCACACTGGTGGTTGCCACGCGGGAGGGCAGGTTGCCCAAGCCGTCGCCCCCGTGGATGAAGTCAGGCGGTGTGCCCGGCGCTTTGAGCCAGGGCGTTTTGACGCCCAGGGTCACTGGGATCTTTCTGCCGGCAATCTCGGTCAGATACAGGCCGTTGATGGCTGCTTGCTCCACGGTTACGTTGCCGAAAGTGGTAGTGATGCCCACGACATCGATGCCGGGGTGGGCCAGCGCGTAATACAGCGCCATGGCGTCGTCCACACCGGGGTCGGTGTCATAGATGACTTTGCGGGCGGTCTTGGCGGAGAGGGCGGAGGCGTTGGTGCTCATGGGGTGACTCTTTACAAAAAGCGAGATAGATGGGTTTCAGTTCAGGCCGCAGAAGGTGCGCAATGCTTGTGCTTCTTCTACGCTGGTCGGGGGCGTAGACGCCAAGAGGGCTTGGACCTCGGTGGTTTCAGGAATGCTGGATTGCGCGCCCCAGCGGGTGCAGGCAATGGCGCTGGCGGCGCTGGCAAAGCGCAGGGCGTCGGCCAATGGCAGGCCTTGGCTGAGGGCCGCAACCAGGCTACCGCAGAAGGTGTCTCCGGCACCGGTGGTGTCCACCGGCGAGATGGGGAATGCGCTTTGTACGGTGAAGGCACCGTTGTGGCGCGCGCAACTTCCGCGATGCCCCAAAGTGACGACCACGGTGGGTACGGCCAAGCGGGCCAGGCAGTCGGCAATGCTGCCTTCATGCCCCGACACCACGGCCAATTCACCTTCGTTGACGACCAGCACATCCACATGGGCCAACAGCTCTGGGGGCAATGCGCGGGCGGGGGCTGCGTTCAACACCACCTGCACGCCCTGGGCACGCGCGGCACGGGCGTAGGCCGTGACAGTCTCCAAAGGCGTTTCGAGTTGCAGCAAAAGGTGGGTAAAGCCCGCCAAAGACGGCAGGTGTTCCGGGCGCAACTCGGCGTTCGCGCCCGGAGCCACCGTAATGGCGTTTTCTGCATCGTCAGAGACGCAGATGAAGGCGGTGCCTGTGGGGTGAGCGGGTGTGCGCACGACGTGCATTTGCACGCCAGCCGATTGGAGGGAGTTTTCAAGCGGGGTGGCAAACGCGTCCTGCCCCAGGCCGAGCAGCATCTGCGTGACGGCGCCGCCCGCTCTCGCACTGGCCACTGCCTGGTTGGCGCCTTTGCCACCGGGGAAGGTTTGGAAATCGCGCCCGAGTACGGTTTCGCCCGGGGCGGGAATGTGAGGGGCGCGGACCACAAAGTCCAGATTGGCAGAGCCAGCCACAAGTATCATCGTCAGCACTCTCTGATTGCGAAACCGGCTATTTTGACGCTGAATTTGCAAGCCTTGGATAAGTTCTTTGATATAGACCCTAATGACTTCTGCTGCCCCCGATGTTCTCTGTCCAGTCACCGTCGTAGGGGGCGCCAACATGGACATCAGTGCCAAGGCAGGCAGTTTTATGACGGCAGGCGACTCCACGCCCGGCGCCATTCACTACTCTCCCGGAGGGGTTGGCCGGAACATGGCCGAAAATCTGGCGCGCTTGGGCGTTCCCGTGGAGCTGCTATCGGTGGTCGGGGATGACGCCTTCGGCAAGCAAATACTCTTCAGCACTGCGGGGGTAGGGGTAGGCGTGTCATCGGTGGTAACGGTGCCAGGCCAACGCACGGCGACCTACCTGGCCATGCACCAGCCCGATGGCGAAGTGGCCATGGCGGTTAATGACATGGGTATTCTGGAAAAACTAACTCCAGAAGAGTGTGCCCGTGCAAGTGCGCTGCAAGACATGGCGGCGTGGCTGCTCCTGGATTGCAATTTGCCGCAGCAGACGCTCGCTTATCTACTCGCGCTTGGCCGCAAAGTGGCTGTGGATGGGGTATCGGTGGCCAAGTGCAGGCGCGTGGCCGGCTTGCTGTCATGCATTCACATGCTCAAACTCAACCACATGGAAGCGGCCGCCCTGAGCGGTTTGACGGTGGGGACCCCAGAACAATGTACAGCAGCGGTCCAGCATTTTCTGGATGCGGGCGTTGAGCGGGTGGTCATCAGTTTCGGTGGCTCGGGCCTGGCCTGGGGGCAACAAGGTGCTGTGCCTGTTTTTCGGCCGTCCCGCCACATTCCCGTGGTTAGTAGCACCGGTGCGGGGGACGCACTGCTGGCGGGCGTGGTGGCTTCTTTTGTGCGCGGGGCCGCCATGAACGATGCGGTGGATTACGGGGTGGCCTGCGCAGAGCTCACACTTTCTAGTACATTCGCCAACTCTCCGGAATTGACACACGCCGCCGTGCGGCAGCAAATGGGCACACCTGCATGACTTTGAATCCCTATTTAGACATCGCTCCTGAAGTGCGCCACGCCCTGGACCAGGGGGTTCCTGTGGTGGCATTGGAGTCCACCATCATTTCTCACGGCATGCCGTATCCCCAGAATGTGAAGACCGCGTTGATGGTGGAGGCCGAGGTACGTGCGCATGGCGCGGTTCCGGCCACGATTGCCATTGTGAACGGCCGGCTCAAAGCGGGCTTGTCGGCGGCGGATATTGAGCAGCTGGGCCGCAGCGGGCGTGACGTGGTGAAGGTGAGCCGGCGCGATGTGCCCTTCATCGTGGCTGCTGGCGCCACGGGCGCGACTACTGTGGCGTCCACCATGATCATCGCTGCGATGGCGGGCATTCGTGTGTTCGCCACAGGCGGCATAGGCGGTGTGCACCGGGGGGCGCAGGAGAGTTTCGATGTGTCTGCCGATTTGCAGGAGTTGGCACGCACGCCGGTGGCCGTGGTGTGCGCCGGTGCCAAGTCCATCCTGGATTTGCGCTTGACGCTGGAGTACCTGGAAACGCATGGTGTGCCCGTCGTGGGCTACCAGACATCTTCATTGCCTGCGTTCTTTACCCGCGACAGTGCCTTCCAGGTGGATTATCGCTTGGACACGCCCTCCGCGATTGCCCAGGTGCTTCATGCCAAATGGGGTATGGGTCTGGACGGTGGCATGGTAATTGCGAACCCTATCCCCGCTGAATTTGCCATGCCGCGCGCTGCGATTGATGCAGCCATTGAGCAAGCTCTCGCGGAAGCCAAGGCCCAAGGGGTGGGGGGCAAAGAGTCCACACCGTTTTTGTTGGCGCGGGTCTGCGAGTTGACCGGAGGGGACAGTCTGGCCTCCAACATTCAGTTGGTACTGAACAATGCCCGTCTGGCGAGCGCCATCGGCAAGTCTTTGTTGGAGGCGGGCCGAGGAGATTTGTAGTTTGGCCTTTATGGGATTCGGTGAAGAGGTGTATAACAATTAAGTTATATACGGAGAAGCCCTGATGCAGACACTGGAGCCCGCTGTGATTCTTGAACTACAGTGTGTCGTTGTCTGCGGTAAGCGGCAAATGAATGGAAAACACGGCACTTTTGCTGTTGATGGTTGGTAAAACTGTTTTTTTAACTTGATTGAGAACTGAGAGAAGCTATGAACGTTAAATCTCCTGTACGCATGACACTGTTGGCCGCTACTCTGGCCGCCAGTTTCCAGGCTATCGCTGCAGACCCTGCAGTGGTGTTTGACATGGGCGGCAAGTTCGACAAGTCTTTCAACGAAGCGGCTTACAACGGCATCGAAAAGTGGAAGAAAGAGACAGGCAAGAAGTACCTGTCTTTCGAAATCACCAACGAGTCCCAGCGCGAGCAGGCCATCCGCCGCATGGCAGAGCGTGGCGCCAGCCCCATCATCGGCATTGGTTTTGGCCAGGCTTCCAGCATTGAAAAAGTAGCCAAAGAATTCCCCAAGCTGCAATTCGCCATCATTGATGACAAAGTGGATCAGCCTAACGTGCAGTCGGTGGTGTTCAAAGAGCAAGAAGGTAGTTTCCTGGTGGGCACTATTGCTGCCATGGCCAGCAAGACTGGCAAAGTCGGCTTCGTGGGCGGTATGGACATTCCCTTGATCCGCAGGTTTGAGTGCGGCTACAAGCAGGGCGCTCTGTTTGCCAACCCCAAGGCTGAAGTTATCGGCAACATGACCGGTACCACGGGTGCAGCATGGAATGATCCGGCACGTGGTGGCGAGTTGGCCAAGGCCCAGTTCTCTCAAGGCGTGGACGTGGTGTTCGCTGCGGCCGGCGGCACCGGCATTGGCGTGTACCAGGCTGCCAAAGACAGCGGCAAGCTGGCGATCGGCGTGGACAGCAACCAGAACCACCTGCATCCCGGCACCATGCTCACTTCCATGCTCAAGCGTGTGGACACGGCGGTGTACAACGTGGCCAAGGGCCATAAGCCTGGTGTGACGGTGCTTGGTTTGAAAGAAGATGGCGTTGGATACGCAGTGGACGCCAACAACGCCAAGTTGATCACTCCTGCAATAAAGAAGAAGGTGGAAGCTGCCAAGGCTGACATCATCAGCGGCAAGATCAAGGTTGCAGACTTCATGGCCGACAACGCCTGCAAACTGTAATCTGACCGGCTGAGTACCTGCGGCTTCCTTGCTCGCTGGTACCAGTCCGGCTTAGGTTTTAAAGCCCGCGGTGCTTGCACGTGCCGTGGGCTTTTCGCTTCAATGCAAGAGCCCCTTGAGGAGCAGGATTTGAGTGTAGAGAGCACAAAGTCTGCGGCATCCGTGCCGCCGGCGATACACATGCAAGGCATCAACAAGCGTTTCGGCGCGGTGGCTGCCAATGCCGATGTGGATTTGCGAGTGGCCGCCGGAACGGTGCACGGAATCGTGGGCGAGAACGGTGCGGGCAAGAGCACCTTGATGTCCATTTTGTACGGCTTTTACCAAGCCGACAGCGGCGTGATTGAGGTGCAAGGCCAGCGTGCGGTGATCCGCAACGCGGATGACGCCATTGCGCAAGGTATAGGTATGGTGCACCAGCACTTCATGTTGGTGGATACCTTGACGGCCTTGGAAAACGTCATGCTCGGTGCCGAACCCCATTGGCTGCTGCAGAAGGCGGATGCCTCGGTGCGCAGCAAGCTCGACACCTTGATGCAAGCCACGGGCTTACACGTGCAGCTCGATGCTCTGGTCGCTGATTTGCCTGTGGGGGACCGGCAGCGGTTAGAAATTCTCAAAGCCTTGTACCGCGGCGCCAAAATTCTGATTCTGGATGAGCCGACGGCGGTGTTGACTCCGCAGGAAACCGAGCATTTGTTCAAGGTGTTGCGGGTGCTCCGCAGCCAGGGTACGACCATTTTGCTGATCACCCATAAGCTCAAAGAAGTGATGGGCTTGTGTGACAACGTAACCGTCATGCGCGGTGGACGTGTGGTGCAGGAACTGCCGATTGCGCAAGCCTCGGTGGAAAGTCTGGCGGAAGCCATGGTAGGCCGCAAGGTGCACATGGGGCGCTTGGAGGGCGAAGTCCGTCAAGCGGGAAATACGCTTTTGTCCGTGCGCAATGTGGTGGTGAAAGACGCTTTGCAGGTTGTGCGCCTGCATGGTTTGAGCCTGGATTTGCGTGCCGGTGAAATCGTCGGGGTGGCAGGGGTTTCCGGTAACGGGCAGAGCGAATTACTGGACGTGCTCTCCGGTTTGCTGACGCCGGATTCCGGCAGTTTGGCGCTGGGTGCGTCCCAGTTTGAAGCGCCCCAATGGCTGGACCCGCAAAAGGCGCGTGAGTTGGGTCTGGCCCATGTGCCGGAAGACCGCCATGCGCGTGCCATGGTGATGGACTTTGTGGCGTGGGAATCGGCCGTGTTGGGTTACGACGGCTTGCCGGAGTACTCCAGCGGTGGCTGGATGTCGCATGCCGGTATGCGCAAAGCGACTGCTGCGTTGATGGAGCGCTTTGATGTGCGCCCCCGCGATCCGGAGCTCAAGAGCAGCAAGTTTTCGGGTGGCAATCAGCAAAAGTTGGTGCTCGCGCGCGAGCTGGGGCAGGCACCCAAAGTTCTGCTGGTCGGACAGCCCACGCGTGGGGTGGACATCGGAGCGATTGAATTCATTTATTCCCAGTTGCGGGCCATGCGCGATGCCGGCTGCGCGGTGCTGGTGGTATCGAGCGAACTGGATGAGATCCTGGCGCTCTCAGACAGAGTGATTGTGATGAACCAAGGTCGGGTGACGGGTGAGTTGGCCATTGAAGACTGCACCGAAGCAGGCATAGGCCTTTTGATGACGGGAGGCCCGCAATGAACGCCAAATACACCTTGCCACGTTGGGCGGATCTGGTGCTCTTGCCTGCGGTGTGCCTTGCGGTGGCTTTGTTGGCTGCGGCAGGGGTGGTCGCTTTGGTGGGGCAGGACCCGGCCGAAGTGCTTTCCGTGCTCGTCAACGGTGCCTTCGGCAGCCAGCGTGGTATCAGCTATACCTTGTACTACGCCACGACTTTTATCTTCACCGGCTTGGCGGTTGCCGTGGCCTTCCATGGCGGCTTGTTCAACATCGGCGGGGAAGGGCAGGCCATCCTGGGAGGCTTGGGCACGGGGCTGATAGCACTTTGGCTGTCGAATAGCCTGCCGGTCTGGGCCATGTTGCCCTTGATGCTGGTGAGTGGTGCTTTGTTCGGTGCGGCCTGGGCAGCGGTGCCTGCCTATTTGCAGGCGTATCGCGGCAGCCATGTGGTGATTACCACCATCATGTTCAACTTTATCGCCAGCAGCTTGTTGGTTTACTTGCTGGTGAATGTGTTGCGCCCTGCGGGTTCCATGGCGGTGGAGACGGCTGCCTTTGCCGCTTCCGCCAAGCTGCCCGGCATGCAGGATGTGCTGGCGGCCGTGGGGATTGAGTGGGATAAGTCCCCTTTGAACCTGAGTCTGGTATTGGCACTGCTGGCGTCCTTGGCGGTGTATCTGTTCTTGTGGCGCACGCGCGCCGGTTACCGCTTGCGGGCCGTAGGCTCCAGCCAGAGCGCTGCCGAGTACGCGGGTATCAATGTGCGTCACCAGATCGTCATTGCAATGGCTATATCAGGCGCATTGGCAGGCATGGTGGGCATGAACGAAATTGCAGGTGTGAATGGCAAGCTGCTTTTGGAGTTCGTCAGCGGCGCAGGCTTTACCGGCATCGCAGTGGCCTTGATGGGGCGCAACCATCCCGTCGGAATTGTTTTTGCCAGCGTGCTGTTCGGGGCTTTGTTCCAGGGCGGCGCGGAAGTGGCGTTTGAAGTACCGGGCTTCAGCCGGGAGATGGTGGTGATGTTGCAGGGCTTTATTGTGTTGTTCTCGGGCGCCATGGTGTACGTCATCGCACCTGTCCTGGCGTGGGTACTGGCCCAAACTTCGGCGAAGTTGATGAAGTCGGGGGTGCGCCATGGATGAAACTTTGTTTGCGGCCATGCTGGCCTCCACCCTGCGGGTGTCCACGCCGCTGATCTTGTGCGCTTTGGCGGGCATGTTCTCCGAGCGATCCGGCGTGGTAGACATTGGCCTGGAAGGCAAGATGCTGTTTGCGGCATTCGCGGCCGGTGCTGCCGGTGCGGCCTACCAGTCCACGACCGTGGCTCTGCTCTTGGGCGTCATGGTGGCCGTAGCCTTGTCCTGGTTGCACGGATTGGCGTGCGTCAGCCACAAGGGTGACCAGGTGGTCTCGGGCGTGGCGATCAACATCATCGCAGCCGGAATGACCGTTGTGCTGGGCATCGCCTGGTTTTCGCAGGGGGGGCAAACGCCAGCGGTGAGTTCTGATGTACGTATCAAAGCCCTTTTTCCGGGGCTGCAAGAGGCACTCGGCCATGTGCCCTTCATTGGCCGCGTGCTGGGCGAAGGCCTGCTGAGCCATAACGCATTGGTGTACCTCGCGCTGGCACTGGTTCCTGTGTCCTGGTGGTTGCTGTTCCGCACGCGCTTCGGTTTGCGTCTGCGTGCGGTGGGGGAGAATCCGCAAATGGTGGATGCTGCCGGCGTGTCGGTGACAGGTTTGCGCTATGCCGCTTTGACGCTCAATGGTGCATTGTGCGGGCTTGCGGGTAGCTATCTGGTGCTGGCCCAGAGCGCCAGCTTTTCGGCCAATATGACGGCCGGGCGTGGGTTTATGGCCCTGGCCGCCTTGATCTTCGGTCGCTGGCACCCGGTCGGTGCATTCTGGGCCTGTTTGTTGTTCGGGTTCCTCGACGCTGCTGCCATCCGTTTGCAAGGTGTGCAGATCAGCGGCTTCGGTGAAGTGCCGGTGCAGCTGATTCAGGCCTTGCCCTACGTGCTGACCGTCGTGCTCCTGGCCGGCTTCATCGGCAAAGCAGTGGCGCCCCAGGCGCTGGGGCGTCCGTATTCCAAGGAGCGCTGAGGCCTTTGCTGGTTTCGTTTTGACATGGCAATCACAGTCTGGGTCAAAGTGGTGGGTTTCAGCGATGCCGAGCGGCATTCGCTGAACACCATCTTCCGGGTGTCGCGGCCAGACGGGCCCAACTACGTACTCTGGAACCCGGAGGATGTCGCTTCGCCCAATGTCGCGGTGATTGATGTGGACAGTTACGAGGCGGGCTTGGACTTGGTGTCGCCCAGCTTTAATCCCCAATTGAAGATGATTGCGGTGGGTGATTCGGCTCCCCTTGGCGCATGGCGTGCGCTGCAGCGCCCGGTAGATTGGGCTGCATTGGTGAAGTTGCTTGATGAGCTGTTTGCCAGTTCGCAGGAAGTTGACATTGACATTTTTTCCGAAACACTGACTCCGCACGTTCCCACGCCCCCCGGCATCCGTTGCACCTTGTTGGTCGGCATGCCCCCGTTCTGCGCCTATTACTTGCGTGCGCGCCTGGCCTTGGCGGGGTTGTTGGTGGTGGATGAGGTCCAGTCCCTGAGCGAGTGCGCGGACCATTTGGCCCAACGCCGCTACGACCTCGCGGTGGTGTATGTAGATCCGGTCACCCAGGACCCTTGGCGATGTGCCAAGTACCTGCAAGACCTGCCTGAGCCTTTGCCCAATGTGATAGGGGTAATGCCTACGCCCGATTGGAAATCGGTGCGATTGTCAGAGAGCATGGGGTGCTCGGCTTTGCTGGAAGTGCCTTTCAATCCCCAGCAAGTTTTTGCTGCATTTCAGAAGGTTTGAGCCGCAGCGGATTAAGGCTCAGGTACTGTCGCTTTCCACTTCACGCACCGCGCGGCGTTTGCGCAGACGTTGCGAATCCATGGAGCGGGCAAGGCTTGCTTCCACGGGCCAGGGTTCGCCGCAGATGCGGGCGGCGATCAATTCCGCTCCCAAAGCGGAAAAGGTGAGGCCACGGGCCCCCATGCCCAGATGCATCCACAAGCCATTGCGCCCTTGGGCATCCACCGGTCCGGCCAGCGGCAGGCGATCGTGCGTGACACAGCGGGTACCGGACCAGCTCGCCGGTCCCCCGCCGCTGAATTGGGCAGCCAATGCCTCACCCCTCTCCGGCAATAGCACATTCAGTCTTGCCAGGTTGCTGGCATGTTGCTCTGCCAGCGGTGCGAGGTGGTGCGCGCTCATGGACTGCGCGCAGGGCTCTGCGTCCGGCTCAAAGCTGGAGCCGGCCAACCAGAAGTTGGTGTCACTGCCATGTGGAGTCGCAATAAAGCAGCCATGACCGTTGTGGGGCGTGGTACCCCATGTACGGGCTTGGTCCTGTGACATGCTTCCCATGCTGGCGGTGCCATGCACGGCTTGCAAGTCGCCCAGGGTGAGGGGCAGGGTAGGTGCTCTGTGGGGGGCCATCCGTGCTTCGCTGAGCATGGCCCGCGCACCATAGGCATTGGCAAATACAAGGACGTCGGCGTTCTGCAATTCCTTGTCCTGTGCATCAAGGAGTGACCATGTTGCATCGCGAGGTTCCACGTGATGTACGTCGGCGCCGTACTGCACCGCAATGTCCGGATGGGCCAGCCACGCGGCAACCAAAGCGTGCGGCTTGATCCAGCCTGCATGCTTGTGCTGTCGGTCAGGCCCTTCGCCGAAACGGTGTTCGTGGACACCACTCAAGGCCCAATCAGCGCCATGGGGCAACAGCGTATCCGCGTGCTGCAACATCAGGCGGGCCCCGACCCGGGACAAACGCGAGCGTGGGCTGTCGTCGGCCGAGATATGCGGTACGACCAAGCCCGCCGGAAGGCCGGAGGCACCGGCGGCCGCATGGGTGGCTTTCTCCAACACGGTGACCCGCCAGCCCCGGCGCGCCATGGCGTAAGCCATGCTGGCGCCGGAAATGCCGGCACCCACCACACAGCAGTGTGGGGCGTGGGCCGTGCGCCATCGCGGGGCCGGCGGCTCTTTGGCGCCCAGATTCCAGGCAGGGTCAAAGGTGGCCTGTAAGGCCTTGATCGCTGGTATCGCACCGATCTGCACAAAACCCGCTTCTTGGAGCCACGCAGTATTCGGACCTTCGGGCAAGTGGGCGATCAACGTCGCACCCCGGCTGCAGAGGCGCGCCAGTGCTTTGGCGGTCCATTTGTCCCAATCCAGATGCTGGGCATCCACCCACAGGGTGTCGGCAAACAGGTGGTGGTCCGCAAAGAAAGTTTTGCTATCCCCGATACACAAGGTCAGGGAAATCTGGCCTTTGTCCAGAAGCAGCCGGTGAATGCCACTTGTGCGGTCTCTCGCCGCCTTGTGCAGGGCCAGATAGTCCCCGGATGGACTGGAGACAGGGGGGGCGAAATGCTGCTGGTAGTCTTCACGGCTTAAGTGCCCCACGTAGTGCAGCATGGCCGGTCGCTGCGGGGTCGCCCGCCAAGCCTGCCAGGTCGCCATAAAGCGTTCGCCGGTGCCGAAGGAGGTGTCCAGAACCGTCCAGGTGCTTCGGCCTGCCCATGCGGCCGGTAGGCCGCTGGCCTGGAGCAGCGCAGACGCTGGGGCGTGCATCTGCACTGCGGACTACCGCTCAGGCGCTGGGGGGAACGTAGCCCTGTGCAGCGTCGGCACCGTCGCCGAAGAAGTGGTTTTCCATTTGGCGGGCAAGGTACTGGCGCGCGCGCGCGTCGGCGAGGTTCAGACGGTTCTCATTGACCAGCATGGTCTGGTGCTTCAGCCAGGCGGCCCAGGCTTCTTTGCTCACGCTTTCCCAGATCCGCTTGCCCAGCTCACCGGGGTAGGGCGCAAAATCCAGGCCTTCGGCCTCTTTGCCCAGCTTGATACAGTTAACGGTGCGTGCCATGGGGAAACCTCATCAATGGTGTGAAAACGAAAGGCCGAATCTTATTCGCTTTGAACTCTCCCACGGCGACTGCGGGAACTTCAGCGCCCCAGATGGCACCAAAATACAGGCCGCTCGCGATGAAGACGCGGGATAGGCTCAACCCACAAGGACAAGATTTTGAATTTGCTTTTCAGCTGGATGGACAACGCGCCCCGCCGCGCGTTCGGGATGGTGGCGCTGGCCTGTGTGGCCTTGCTGGTGTTTGGTATGTATTTGCAGCACGTGGTGGGTTTGGAGCCATGCCCCATGTGCATCGTGCAGCGATATGCTCTTATTTTGGTAGCAATCTGCGCAGCATTGACCGGCGCTAGCGGCCGAAAAGGCTTGCATATGGGGGGCGGGGCGCTGTTGGTCGTGCTCGCCGTGGCGGGTGCCTATGTGGCCGCCCGCCAGAGCTGGCTGCAGTGGTACCCCCCCGAGGTGGTGTCCTGCGGGCGCGACCTGTACGGCATGATCGAGACCTTCCCCTTGAAGCGTGCGTTGCCCATGATCTTCCGGGGTGGTGGGGACTGCAGCAAGGTGGATTGGACCTTCCTGGGGGGCACGATTGCCAATTGGTCTTTCGTATGCTTTAGTGCCTTTGCCGTATTCGGCAGCCTGATGGTGTGGCGCAGCGCCCGCAAGCCCTAGGGAAGATCTGCGCAATCCCTAGCAGCGCAGTGGTTGAGTTTCGTTGGTTCAAGTAGCGAAATCCGCAGTCGGTTTGACGCGATTTTCAGGCCACCTTAGACGCCGATTTCTCCCGTTTGGGGCAGTCTACAGGTGTCTCCCTGTTGTGCCGGCGCACTCGTACCCGCGCCCGCTGCACTAGCCTGCCGCACGCCTTCCACAGTTTGCTCAATGCAAACGGAATTCTCCCGGGTTTACTAGACACTGCCGATCCGTTGGAAATAGCGTTTCTCGAACCCTACGGGAGAGAGGTCGCCAGCGGTAATGTGCCGACGCTTGGAGTTGTAAAACATCTCGAGGTAATTGAAGACATCGGTCTTAGCGTTTTGCCGGGTGAGATCGATCTGACGGCGAATGCGTTCGCGCAAAAAGGTTTTTCAAGCATGTCTGGTGAACTGGCATCCTTGATCTGAACGCATCAGTACCGAGTCCTGTGGTTGTCTGCGCCACAGCGCCATCAAGATTGCGTTGCGCACCAAGTCCGTATCTCTCCGATTGCCCATGGACCAGCCAATGACCTGTCTGGAGAATAGATTGATCAGCACGGCCACGTACAGCCAGCCATCATGTGTGCGGATGTAGATGATGCCCGTGACCCATGACCTATTGCTTGCCCAGGTCACGCATGTCCAGTGTGAGTTTGCGGTAGCCATAATCGCAGCCCCTCTCCAGCTAAGCCTGCTTGAGTCGCCCCAGCGGACGTTGGTCATCTCGACGCTTCTCACTGACGGGTTCAGGCCTCCATGCGTAGTCGCTGCTGGGGTGCACATCCTGCGCGCGCTATGGACAAGTTCGTAACGCTGGATAAACGCGTACCTTACCCGGATAGCCGGAATTGCGCTTCTCCACATATTCCACACATTTGCTCAATCGCACCTCCAGATAGCTGGCGCAGACTCCCTTTTCCAAGGCGTGGGCAACTTAAGGGCTAGCGCATGTCGTTGGAATTCGGTGTCTTTGCGCTGTATTGACAGCCGAGGCGTGTCGGTTTTTTATCTGGAGTTTTTCATGACAGCTCAATGGCTGGCGGATGAGGCAAAGTATTGTTCTTTTGGAGACACGGTTCACTATGTGAATCCCCCCAAAATTTTTGCAAGCTGCGACGGTAGCTATATGTACGACGCGCAGGGCACTCCCTATTTGGACTTGCAGATGTGGTACTCGGCGGTGAACTTTGGCTATAGAAATCGACGCCTCGAAGGCGTGATGAAGCAGCAGCTTGAAACTCTGCCTCAGGTCGCCAGCCAGTATCTGCACCCCACCAAGATTGAGTTGGCCAAATGGATCGCACAAGATGCTGAAAAAAAATGGGGGCTGCCCGGGCGGGTGCATTTCAACGTCGGCGGTGCGCAAGCCATTGAAGACTCCCTGAAGGTGGTGCGCAACGCTAGTAATGGCAAAAGCCTGATGTTCGCCTTTGAAGGCGGTTACCACGGCCGTACGCTGGGTGCGTCCAGCATTACTTCTAGCTATCGCTACCGCCGTCGCTTTGGTCACTTTGGAGACCGCGCGCAGTTCATTCCATTTCCTTACCCTTTTCGGCGCCCCAAGGGCATGACGTCCGAGGAATATGCTGAATCCATCGTGCAGGAATTTGCTCGCAAGTTTGAGAATGAATACCACGCTATTTGGGACCCCAAGACGGGTCAATGCGAGTATGCGGCGTTTTATGTGGAACCTATCCAGGGCACTGGGGGGTATGTGGTGCCCCCGGCAAACTTCTATAAAGGGCTGAAGAAAGTGCTCGATGACCATGGTGTGTTGCTGGTGGTCGATGAAATTCAGATGGGGTTTTGGCGTACGGGAACACTTTGGGGTATCGAAAACTTTGGTGTGACCCCTGATGTGTTGGTGTTTGCCAAGGCGCTGACTAATGGTCTGAATGCACTCAGTGGCTTGTGGGCCCGTGAGGAGTTGATTAATCCCCAGATTTTCCCTCCGGGTTCGACCCACTCGACCTTTGCCAGCAATCCCTTGGGTACCGCTCTCGGGCTTGAGGTTCTGAAAATGACCGCCGAAGTCGACTATGGACGGCAAGTGCGAGAGCGTGGTGCGTACTTCCTCAAAGGGTTGAAGTATCTACAGACTCAACACAAAGAGATAGGTGATGTCGATGGTATGGGCTTGGCATTGCGTGCGGAAATTTGTACGGAAGATGGCTTCACCCCTAACCGCGAACTGCTAGACAAGATGGTTGACATTGGTCTGAGTGGTGATTTGGACTACGAGGGCCGTAAAGCTGGCTTGGTGTTGGACGTGGGGGGCTACTACAAAAACGTAATCACCTTCGCCCCCTCGCTGGAAATCAGCTATGCCGAAATTGACCAAGCCATGGTATTGCTAGACCAATTGCTTCTCCGTGCCAAGCGCAGTGGAGGGGGGGGACGCTAGTGCAATACTTCCATCAGCTAGAGCCGCAAGGCTTACTCAATGCGTTTGCGGCTCAGCCCCCCCAAGGTTTTTCGGTGCCTGCACAACTGCCAAGCGGTACCAATACACCGCCCATGTTTGTAGCGTCCTTTGACCTGTTGACAACGGCACAACCTAGCCTCAAGCGGCGCATAGCGCGTTGGCCATTTCTTAGACGTTGGTCACGCAGCTTGCACATACAAACCTTGTTTGTGGGGACAACCGTTTCGGAGTACATGCTGTCGCTGCGTACGCAAGTACCTGCAGACTGGTTGCCCCAAGTCTTGCAAGCGTGGGGCTCACGGTTTCGCTTGGTGATTGTGAAAGATATCCCGTGTGCATCCCCACTGCTGGCGGCCACTGATAATGCGCATGCACAAGCTGTGGTGAAAGCCTGTGCTGAGGCGGGCTGTGTCATCGTGCATGGTCAAGCCCTTGCCTATGTGAAGATTGACTTTCCCGATATTGCGCACTACTTGCAACGAGTGTCCCCAGCGCGCCGCAAAAATTTGCAGCGCAAGCTACGCAGCCGTTCCAAGCTTGACATCCGGTGCATACCGACGGGCAGTGATTGCTTTTTTGACAGTAGCACGTTGCGTTCTTACTACGCCTTGTACGAGGCCGTCTTTGCGCAGAGCGATTTGCATTTTGACTACCTGAGCCCAGGCTTTTTTGCCTCCGTGCTGCAAGACGGGCTCAGCGGCGGCGTCGTTTTTGAGTATCGCAGCGAGGGGCGCTTAATTGGCTGGAACTTGTGCTTCGAGTCTGGGGGCATGCTACTGGATAAGTACATTGGTTTGTCCTATCCGGATGCGCGGGCTCACAACCTGTATTTCGTGAGCTGGTTTGTTAACCTGGAGTACGCCTTAGAGCGGGGTCTTTCCTACTATGTGGCCGGCTGGACGGACCCGGAAGTGAAAGCACAGTTGGGCGCGAGCTTTACTTCTACCCAACATGCCGTCTATGTGCGCAACCCAGTGTGGCGCTGGTTGGTACGGCGCGTGTCAGGGCAATTCGAGCGTGACCGTTTCTGGAGGGAAGCGCGTGGATGACGGCTGGTCTGTGATCTTCGCTGGTGTTGAAGCTGGCACTGATGACCGTGCTAGTGACCAGGAGGCGCTTTCGGTGGATGTGTCGTTTCCTGCGATTCACCGAAGGCCAAGCACACAATGCCTGCCACAATAAACAGCCCCCCAAGCATTTGGATACTGGTGATCTGCTCGTCAAACAAATACGATGACAGAATCAGTACTGCAACGATTTCCAGGTGCGATGCGGCGAATGCCGGCCCTATGGGGGCGTGTCGCAGGAGTGTCATCCAGGTAAAGAACGCACCGATATAGCCAAGCAACGCGCCATATAGCCAAGGTTGGCCTAGCACCCGAAGCAGCCATGCCTCGCTGAACTCCAAGGGCAGCGAGTTTGATCCTGCAAGCTTGATGCTGATTTGCGTCAACGCGTCAAAGGCCATCAATACCAGAAAGCCGACCAGATAGAAACGCTTGAGTTTTGTACTCATGTCCACCCCACAATGGCGACACCAACTGCGATCAGCAAAATGCCAGCCACACGCAGCACAGACAGTTTTTCTGCGAAAAAATACCGCCCGGCTAGCATGATGAATACGGTGTTGATTGTGCCCAACAGTACCCCTTCAGAGAGTGGAACGATGGACAAGAACGCCAGCCACAGGCCAAATTCCAGCGCGTAGCAGCCCACGCCCAGCCAAAGTAGTGGCTGGAGCAGCATCCAACGCCAGCGGGCCAAACCATCCCCAGCGCGGGTGTCGCTGGCCACACTTTTGAGCGCCAGTTGTCCCCCCCCATCCATGATTACGTTCAGTGTCCACAAGATACATGCAAGAGGTGTCAGGCCGGTGTGGTCCATGCATGGGTACTCAGGACAATTGGCTGAGGCGCCGGCTAAAGTCCACCGCGCGCGCGGCCACGGTGCGGCGCTCACGGTCGATTGTGACCATGTGGTAACTGTCACGCAGCACCACCATCTCTACCGGGGCTTGCACCTGGCGCGCTATCAGCGTGGCATTGGCCAAACTAGAAACATCGTCGTGCCGCGCATGGATCACCAGGCAAGGTGCACGTACCAGACCCAGACGCTTTTGAACATGCTTGGACAACGCGCGCATTTCAATGATGGAATACCATGGGTTACCTGGAAGGCCAGCCTGTGCGCTGTTGCCAGAATGCATTTTTTCCGTGATGTATTGACGCAGGACTTCATCTTTAATGCCATAGGGCGCTTGCTCCATGAAAATCTGGTTCCGCCCAATGCCCAGAAACCGAAACGGACGCAACAGAAAAGACAGTCGGGTATAGGCCGGTATGCTCCAGCCATCGTGCCGAAACATGGTGGAAAAGGCACCCACGCCGGCGACCCACTCAGGCCGTGCGCAAGCGATTTCCAGGGCCAGCACTGACCCCATGGACAGCCCCATCACTATCATTTGGTCAACCTGCTCATAGAGCCGACGCGCTCCATCGTGTACGCTGTGTACCCAGTCCTGCCATCGGGTGCGCACCAGATCCTCATGATTTCCGCAATGACCAGCGAGCTGTACGCCATAGACGGTAAATCCTGCACGCTGCAGTGCCTTGCCTAGCATGCGCATTTCCTGTGGGGTCCCGGTGAGCCCATGCACGAGTAACACGCCTGTGCGTGCGTATGGACCTGCACCAGTAAAAAAGAATTCGTGCTCGGTCACGCACGGTGAAGCCTGCACTGTTGGAGGGGGGATGGAAATCAAGGTCATGCAAGCTTGGTTCGTGGGTTGGAAGTGATCAGCATCATCAAATGAACGCTGGCATCAAAGAAATCACCAAAGGTGGCGTGGGGGATTCCATGTTGTTGGCAATGGACCTGCAATCGGTCCTTGGCCAATACATAGTCGGCTTTTGCTGAGACACAAAAATCTGAGCTTCCATCGCCGATATACAAGACCTTGCCGTGCATTGCTTTTTGTTCGCGCAGGCGTTCGCATTTGCAGTTGCCGCTGGCGCGAGGACATGCAGCATGGGTGTGTGGTGTCTCGAGCTTCCAGCTGCGTGGGCCTGTGGAAACCAGTCGATTGGCAACAACGGAAAGATCTCCTAGTCCATGTGTCTGCAGGGTGCGGCGAATGGCATAGTCCAGGCCGTCACTGATGACCTGTACGTCCACTCCCTGGCGTTGCGCCATGTGTACAAAGTTAACAAAGTGGGGGTCAATCGCGACGTGGTCCAGGTGCGAATCGAGTTCGGTTGTGTCCATGTCCAGCAGTGCTATCTGTTGGGTCAAACATTCACGCGAACCGATAGCTCCGGCTTCCCACGCCTCTTCCAGCGCTTGCCAGCCGGGCCGCCCAAAGCGCTGCAGCAGCGAGTCCGTGACATCGTGGAGGCTTATGGTGCCGTCGAAATCGGATTGCACCACCCACTCGGTACGCGGGTTGGGTCCATTCCCTACTAAGCGGTGCAGGGGGATGACTTTATTCATAAAAACGCACTCTGACTTCTTGGCCCATCCGAAGTCCGGTGGGAGGCGTGTCAAACTGAAGAAAGCAGTCGACCACGCGTTGATTGCTGCGGGTCGAGGCATCGTCATGGAGTCGGCTGCTGCCATAGGTCTCACCAAGACGTATGACCCGTGCATTGAGCTCAGGCAGTTGTACGGTTGGGCCGTCTTCGTTATCCACGATGACCGTAGCAAGGGTGCCCTGTTTGATGCGTGCGACAAAGCTTTGGTTTAGTTCCGCGCGTACGATGAGGGGCTGAATGGGCAGCAAGACCATCATGGGGCGAACCATATTTGGAGATACACGGGCACCAACTTGCACTTGCATTTTGATGATTCGGGCCCTTATGGGGGCGGTCAGCGTCAGGCGTTGCAAAGATTGCTTGGCATGGACTATTCTTTGTTGCGCTACGGCAACTTCGGCTTGTGCAACGGACAGTGCGGCGCGAATGTCCTGCTCTGCTTGCAAGGCGTCCGTAGCACGCTGGGAATCCATCGCACCTGCGCGTACTGCTGCGGTGGTGCGCTCTGCAAGTTTCTGGGCGGTGGGAATACGTGCCGCTTGGGCTGCCTCACGAGCTTTGGCGAGCTGCAATTCAGCCTGGGCATGTGCCAAGTCCGAAGCGGCTTGCTCGGGGTTCAGCCGCAATAACGTCTGTCCCTTTTGTACCAGTTCCCCCTCCTGGACGGCCACGTTCTCGATCAGACCGTCTTGGGCTGGCAAAAGGTCAAGCAGGCCACCTTCCACCTCGATCTTGCCTCGCGCCATGGCCAGCTCGCGTTGTGTGCCAGACTGGTTGTTTGTTGTCGTCGCAAGCGCGATGCTGTCTCGCTCGGTACACGCGCTCATTAGCGCTGTGAGGAATAGAACAAGGAATGGGCGCAGAGGCCGGTGTTTTGGCAGAGTCATAGGGAAATGTCTGGGGCTGATTACCAGGATGCTGCGCGCCGCATTGTGGGAGCGGCAGGGGGGGTGTGCCAGTCGTTGCGGATCACACCGTCTTCCATGGTTAGTACACGGTCGGCATGCCGAATCAAACGCGGGTCATGGCTTACACACAGCACGGTCGTACCATTTGTGGCGGCGATGCGGTGCAACAAGTCGATGACGCGTTGGCCATTTTCTGCATCTAGGGCACTGGTAGGCTCATCAGCAAAAAGCAATAGCGGTTCCTTGGCCAGTGCACGTGCAATGGCTACCCGCTGCTTCTCTCCGCCTGAAAGCGCTGCAGGGTAGGCATTGGCCCGGTGAGCCAGGCCGACTTCGTCTAGCACTTGTAGGGCGCGGCGTTTTGATTCACGGGCCGATAGGCCCAAGTACCCAAGTGGCAATTGCACTTGCTCGCAAGCAGTGAGAGCCCAAAACAGGTTGAAGCCCTGGAAGATAAAACCCGTATGTCGCAAACGAAAGCGCTCCAAGGCACGCGCGTTCAATCGGCCCAGATTCTGGCCTAGCGCCAGAATCTCCCCGGTGTCGGTTGACTGAAGGCCGCTGAGCAAGGACAGCAGGGTGCTTTTGCCGCAACCGGAGGGGCCCGAGACCAATGTCAGCTCACGCGGGTAAATGGAGATGGATAGAGACTGCAGCACATGTGTCCGAACCAAACCGGATACAAAGGATTTGCTGAGTTGGCGGGCCTCCAGGCTGACCTCCATAGAGCGGGAGGACGTGCTTTGATTGTGTAAAGCGGGGAGAGCTTGCATATTCATCCTTAACGTAGCAGCATGGCCGGTTCTGCGCGCACTAGGCCACGCACCGAGAAAATTCCTGAGGCCAATACCAAACATGTCACCATTGCTATGCAGCCCAGTGCTACCGGCATATTCATGGCTGCCGGCACGTCATACAGTGAAGCTAGCCACAGCAGTCCTCCACTGACACCACTGCCGATCAACAATCCAATTGCACCAATCCAGCTCGCTTGCTCTAGCACGACTCGGCTTAGCGAGAAAAGACTCACACCCAAGGCATTGAGCGTTGCGTATTCCCTTGCAGAGCTGGCTACTACCGCCATGAGTGATTGGCTGGTAATAACCGCACCAACCATGCAGACAATCGCAGCCATGAAGAGCACAGCAATGCCTGCACCTGTGTCAAATATCCAATAGAGCTGTGATCGCCGGGCGAACTCATCAGCAGTCCAAACTTCGTATGCTCCAAATGGCCCCGCTTTACCATGGACCTTGGAAGCGGGGGCCAGCTGCTTCAGTACCTCTGTGACGTTGGCAGACTTATGCAGCGCTGCAACCCAGTAGGTCGGGTTGACGCTAGCCTCTGCGGGCTGCAGCCAAATTGCTGTGTCAGTAGATGCAAGAACATTGACGCCTCCCAAACCACGTAAGCCGGGAATGGCCGCGACCACTTGCACACGTTTGCCATTCAGCCATGCACTGGCGCCGACGGTGGTACCGAGTTGCTGCAAGTCGGCTTGGTCCACAATTACTGCGCCCGGTTGCCGAAGCAGTGCACGCAACGGGAGCGTGAGAATGCGGGCAAATAGCATGGCATGGGCGTCAGTGCGTATACCTGAGACATAAACTGATACTCCTCCACCGGAGCGTTGCCAGTTGTACCAGTCCCCTTCCACCCACATATAAGGCTCGACCTGGGTCACTGCAGGTTCCATGCGCAAGCGCATTTCTACATCGGGGTTGATTTCTCGTCCGTAGTTCACACTTTGGGTGCCCGGATAGCCCACCCATATATCTGCATTGGAGGCAGTTACGTACACGGCGGCACTACCAAAAATCCCCAGAACCAGGCCGGCTTGCACGGCCAGCAGTACGCCAGAAAACGCTACTGCAAAAATCGCAGGTACAAACCTGCGCCACTCGTGTATCAACGTTTTTCGTGCGAGGGCGATCACGGTGCTGCTCCCGCAGTTGGTGGGCGGGCGTCATCGGCGGGCCACGGAGCGCCGCCCAAGGACTTGTAAAGTGCTATGAAGGCATGAGTGCGCGCTAACTGTGCTGTCGCATGTCCCAACTGAGCTTGCACACCGGCCCGCTCAGCGGCTAGCCTGTCCAGTTCACTTGCCAAACCCAGCCGGCGTAGCGTTTCTTGCTGGCCAGTCCGCCGTTCCAATGTGTCTAGCAGTGTTTGCAGGTGCTGACTCCGCTGCGTGCTGTGCTGCAGGTTACTCAGGGCATTTTCGGTTTCTGCAACGCCTTCGAGTACCGCCTGATGGTAGGCCTGTAGGGCGGCCTCCAACGCTTGCTGTTTGGCATCTGCCAGGGCTTTGCGGCGTCCCCAATCGAACAAAGGAATGTCTACCAGTGGACCCACGGCAGGCACATCGTTGTTGCGAGTGCGACGATTCCGGGTGATGTTGTGGGCGTATAACAATGAGGCACCCAAGGTGATGCGCGGATACAGATCCGCCCGCGCTTGCCCCAGTTCAGCAGAAGACTCCAGTACCAGCGCGTGCATTTTGCGTATTTCAGGCCGGTAGCGCAGCAAGTCGGCAGGCACTTGGGTTAACGAGAAGGATGGCAGGACCAACGGTGTGGGCGGCTCGGTTCGTACTACGGGGATCCAGGCCGCATCTGGCGTCGCTTGCCCTAGCAGTACAGCCAGAGCTTGGGCGGCGTGTTTGGCGGCTTGTGCGTATTCGCTGTGTTGCACCTGGGCTTGTGCTATACGCAGTTGCGCATCATGCAGCGCATCATTGGAGCCTAGTTGCTGCTGGACCTGGAGCTGCAGCTTGGCAAGGGTTTGCGTGTCGATTTCCACAAGGCGTTGTGCCATGACTTGCTGGTGCAAGGCGCTGCGCAGGTCTGCATATTGCCGTACCACCTCCGCTACCACAGAGACATAGGCGCTGCGTGCGTCCGCTTCCGATAAATCAAAGTGCGCTTGACCGGCTTGGTTTGCGGCTTCGCGGGCACCAAATAGGCCGAGCTCCCAACTTGCGTCGAGGCTGATCTGGTAGTAGCTATCTACGGCGGACACTTCTTGCGAAGGGCGTGCACTTGTCGATAGTTGGGGCCGGTAGCTATTGGCGTCACGCCCAGCCAACAGTCTCGCTTGGCGCAATTGGCTGCGCGCTTGGGCCAAGCTCAGATTCTGTGCCAGCGCTTTGTTGACGAGCGCGTTCAGGGACGGATCGCCTAGCAGTAGCCACCATGTGTGCAGGTCAGGCGTAGGTTCAGAAGTATTTGCCGCAGGGCGTTCTTGCCAATGTGCAGGCAGCACCTGTGGCAGGGGGGGCACTGGGACGGAGGCGCAGCCACTTAGCACGCCAAGCAATAGCCACGCACCGGGATGTTGAACAGTCCGGGCAGAGGCAAAGCGACGCAGAGGTGATAGGAGGTACAAGGCGGAAAGCGCATGAAGTGAAGGCGCTCATTACACCGACCCAAGTTTGCGTAGTCTTGCATCTTGTATGGAGAATGTGTGGAGGAGTACAAAAAGAAAGAATAGGCACTCGACCATCGCATGGGGAGTGCGCTGTGGATAATGGGACATCTCATTTCACGGTGTGCGAAAGCGTAGTTTCGGTATATGTCCCTGAGTTATTTCGGCATGTCTTCGGGTGCTTCGATGCCCATGGCCAAGGCCGTACCGCGGGTCTTGGTCGTAGAAGACGAGCCCGGTATTGCAGAGATTTTGGTGGCCTATTTACAGCGTGATGGCATGCAGACCTTGCTCGCAAACAATGGTCGTATGGCGCTGGATATGTTTTATCAATTTCAACCAGATTTGGTGCTGCTCGATATACGCTTGCCCGAGATTGATGGCGTGGATGTGCTGAAATCCATTCGGCGAGACAGCAATGCTGCGGTCATTATGGTGACGTCGATGGCGGAAGATGTGGACAAACTTCTGAGCCTGCGCATGGGGGCGGACGACTATGTCGTGAAACCTTTTAGCCCACCGGAAGTGGTCGCGCGCGCGCGCGCTGTACTGCGCAGAACAACGGCAATGCCAGTAACACCAGGATCGGCTGTTTTACGGGTGGGGCGTCTAGTAATTGACGAGGAAGCACACCGCGCATCCTCGGTGGATGCGCAAGGTCAGCAACATTTGTTGGCTTTGACCTTGACGGAATTTCGTCTCTTAGCTTGTTTGGCCAGGCATCCTAGGCGCTGCTTTTCTCGTACTTTTTTGATTGAAACTTGCATGCCTGAAAGTGAAGCGCTGGATCGGGTCATTGACTCACACTTCAGTAAACTGCGTCGCAAATTGGAGATTGCTGGCCACGGTGAACTCATCGAGACTGTGCGTGGCATGGGCTACCGTTTATGGCCTGGGGTCTGAGCCGCATTTGGGTGCGTGTGGGGTTGTGGATCGCCGTGACGGTATTGGTCACGATTGGCATTTTGGCTGGCACGGTTCAGCTTGTTTCACATTACCAATTTAGCCAGTTCTACAACAAGCTCCCCCCCACAGTCCGCGAAGAATTGGATGCCCTGGAAAATGAAGGTGAGGAAGGCAGCCTGCGCTCTATGGCCATTTATGGCGAGTATTGGGATGGAGACCCCTTTGCTGGTGAGCGCTTGGCTCTGTTGGTCGGCCTCCTGGTGTGTTTGCCAATTGGCTTGGGCGTGGGGTTTGCGGTTTCCCGTGTTGTGACCCTCCCAGTGGGTTCAATGGCAGAGGCAGCGAAGCGCATTGCCTTGGGGGACTTCACTGTGCGGGCTGAGCCTGGCCGCACTACGGGCGAAATGGCCGAGATGGTTAACGATTTCAACCGCATGACAGACGCACTTGAGCAATTGGAGTGTGAGCGTAAAGCCACGGCTGCTGCTGTGTCTCATGAGCTGCGAACGCCGTTGGCGGTTTTGCGAGCCCGATTGCATGCGCTGTGTGATGAGGTCATCGCGCCAAGCAAGACAGAGCTTGCCATCTTATTGGGCCAAGCGGAACATCTCAGCCGTTTGGTGGATGACTTGCATACCTTATCAATGGCAGATGCAGGCCGTTTGTCATTTCATTGTCGGGATCTGGATTGGGTTGCTTTGGTGAAAGACGTGATCGAGAGGTATGCACCTGGTTTTGCCCAACATGGAATCACGCCTGATATTCAATTTCAAGCTTCGTCAGCTTGGATCCGTGCCGATTCAGACCGTATGGTGCAAGTGGTCTCCAATTTATTGGATAACGCACTGCGTTACGCTGGCAGTGGTGGCTGGTTGGCCTTGCGGATGACCGTGGATGCAGAGGTAGGTATCACCGAGCTATCCATGAGTGATGCCGGTCCGGGCCTGCCCGAGGAAGTACGCAAAACGTTGTTTCAGCGTTTTTCTCGGGCAAACGCAGCTGGTGGCTGGCCCAGTCCCCAAAGCGGCTCCGGGTTGGGTTTGTCTATTGTGTTTGCGTTGGTGGTGGGTCAAGGCGGCCAGATAGAGGTTGGTACATCGGACCGCGGAGGCACCCGTTTTTCCATCCGGATGCCGACGCAGGCTGTGCATTAGGGCAGCGTAGGTCATTAATCCAGCCGTGGGAACTGCTGTATGTCAGGGGGGGGGCTGTTGGCGGGGCACTCGGAAAAACTAGTACTAGCCCAGTTTTTTTACCAAGACCTGGCTCTTGCGGTCCCAGTTGTACTTGCGTTTGCGGGCCTCGGGCAGCCAGTCCGGGTCCACTTGTACAAAGCCGCGCTTGATGAACCAGTGCATGGTGCGGGTGGTCAGCACAAAGATGCTGTCCAGACCTGCGGCCTTGGCACGTTGCTCCACGCGCTTTAACACGCGCTCTCCATCGCCCTGGCCTTGTACGTCCGGTGACACGGTTAACGCGGCCATTTCTGCGGTTTTGGCTTCCGGGTAGGGGTAGAGCGCGGCACAGGCGAAGATCACGCCATCGTGCTCGATGATGGTGTAGTTGCCGGCGTCCCGCTCGATTTCGGTGCGGCTGCGCTTGACCAACGTGCCATCTCTCTCAAACGGCTCAATCAGTTGCAAGATGCCACCCACATCTTCTTCGGTGGCCTCGCGCAGCTCTTCCAGCTTTTCGTCCACCACCATGGTGCCTATGCCGTCATGCACATAGACCTCCAGCAGGATGGCGCCATCCACCGCAAACGGAATGATGTGGCTGCGCTCGACCCCGTTCTTGCAGGCTTTCACACAGTGTTGCAAGTAGAACGCGGTGTCGGTGGGTAGGTTGGCGGTGGGCAGCTCTTTGAGCAGCTTTTCAGCGGCGGCCAGCGGCAATTCGGTGTCAATCGGGTTGTCTTCGCTGGCGGGCTGCGTCGGGTCCATGCGGATGCCGGGCACTTCGGTCAAAAAGATGAGCTTGTCTGCCTGTAGGGCCGTGGCCACGCTGGTCGCCACCTCTTCCATGGTCAGGTTAAAGGCCTCACCGGTCGGCGAAAAGCCGAAGGGCGAGAGCAGCACCATGGCACCCATGTCCAGGGTTTGGGTGATGCCGGCAATGTCCACCTTGCGCACCAGACCGCTGTGCTGGAAATCCACGCCATCCACAATGCCCACCGGGCGTGCGGTGATGAAGTTACCCGAAATCACCCGCACCGTGGAGTCCGCCATGGGCGTGTTGGGCAGGCCCTGGCTGAATGCCGCTTCAATTTCGTAACGCAGCTGGCCGGCGGCTTCTTGCGCGCAGTCCAGCGCAACTTCGTCGGTAATGCGGATGCCGTGGCTGTATTTGGGGGCGTGGCCTTTAGCCTTGAGCTGCTCATTCACCTGCGGACGGAAGCCGTGCACCAACACAATCTTCACGCCCATGCTCTGGATCATGGCCAGGTCCTGGGCCAGATGCTGCAGCTTGCCGGCGGCAATCGCTTCACCGGCAATGCCCACCACAAAAGTCTGGTTGCGGAACTTGTGGATGTAAGGCGCCACCGAGCGGAACCAGGGCACAAAGGTGAAGTTGAAGACAGAGGTCATTGAGAGGGGATTGGCGAGAAAAGAGGTGGGCAAGTGGGCGAGGGTCAATTCTCTGCGAAGATGGTGTTCGCATACTCGGAACTCTTCAGTGCAAGCAAGTTCTGTTGGGATCTGAAATGCCTTCGTATCGAGTGTGTTAAAACATTTAAAATAAATAAGTGAAAAATGTAGATTTTGTGTTTTAATTGTTTAAAACAATTTTTAATTGGAGTGCGAACAAACTGCACACAGTGCAGCAACTCTGTAGTAGAAAGAGTGCGAGGCCGAGCTTCGCTCGTTCAGAAGTCGATGAGTCACCATTTTTTCATCAGGAGCATCACATGACCGTATACATGAAACCGCTGCTTGCGACCGGGATCGCTTTGTCCTTGCTGTGTTCCAACGTTTGGAGTGCGGATGGGGGCGCCACCCGGGATGACGCCATCAAGATGGTGAAAGCCGGTATTGCCGCCATCAAGTCTGATGGGGCGGAGAAGATTTACAGCGAAATCACCGGCAAAGACAAAAAGTGGATCAAGGAAGACTTGTACCTGGTGGTGTACAGCATGGACGGTAAGAACCTGGCCCATGGCGCCAATCCCAAGCAGGTCGGGCTGGACCTGATCGGTCTGAAAGACATTGATGGTAAAGCCTTCATCAAAGAACGGGTTGATTTGGGCAGGGCAAAGCCGACCGGCTTCTGGCAAGACTACAAGTTCACCAACCCCGAAACCAAAAAAATTGAGCCCAAGGAGATGTACTGCGAGAAGCTGGCAGAAACCATCGTCTGCGGCGGGGTCTACAAGTAGCTTGCCCGAGCTGTGCCAACGCTCACTTGCGAATAGGCGTCTAGAAACTGTTGTCGGGGACCACGATGAAACTCAGCCAAAAATTATTGATTGCCCCCGTGCTGACTGCCTTGGTGATGTACGGGGTTTCCCTAGCGAGTACGTGGTTCCTGCAAAGCGGTCGGGCCCAGGCAGAGCAGCAGGTGACCGCTGTTTTTGAAAGTTTGGGTGTGTTCACAGCGACCCAAGACCAGCTGGGTCGTGTGCACGCCGGAGCCTACAGGACCATCAGCTTGGCGGCTTCTCTGGACGAGGCGCAAGTGAAAGCGGTCAAAGTTGACGTTGAAAAACAGGTCCAAGGAATTTCAAAAGCCATTGCATTGGCTGCAGAGGCTGCAGGGGATGATGAGGAAGTCCACAAAGCTTCTGGCGATGTGCAAAAGAAGCTTGCAGCCTATGCCAAACAAACCCTCCAGTCTTTGGATCTGGCCAGTTTCGACCCGAACACCGGCGCGGCAGCGATGCAGGAGTCCGATGCCTTGTTCTCTACCATCGGCCAATCGTTGGGAGCCATCGTTGCCCGCTTGAATGTGAAGGTTGCTGAAAATTTGCTGGCGTCCCGCAAGCAGGCGCAGAGCTTGAGCACACTGGTTTCTTTGGTAGGTCTGCTGGTCGCAGGTACCGCTATTGGATTTGCGGTGTGGGTGCAAAGCAAGGTTATTTTGGAATTGCGGCGCGCCGTACTGGTGAGCAATGAAGTTGCCAATGGCAATTTGCAGGTGGATACCGCGAGTACCCGCACGGACGAAGTCGGCGACTTGATGCATGCCCTGGGTCGCATGTGCCATCAACTCAATCAAGCAATGTCCGACGTGATGCGGAGTAGTGACTCCATCCGGGTGTCCAGTGCTGAAATAGCGAGCGGAACATTAGATCTGAGCGAGCGCACGGAACAGGCGGCCAACAACCTGGCCCAGACCGCCTCCAGCATGGACCAATTGACGGGAGCGGTCAGCCAATCGGCAGAATCAGCCCGGACCGCAAACGACCTGGCGGGCTCTGCAGCCCAAGTCGCCGCGAAAGGCGGCGTACTTGTCAGGCAAGTGATAGACACCATGGAAGATATCAATGCCAGCAGCCGCAAGATAGGAGACATCATTGGCGTGATTGATGGCATTGCGTTTCAGACCAATATTCTGGCCTTGAATGCTGCGGTCGAGGCGGCCCGTGCCGGTGAGCAGGGGCGCGGGTTTGCCGTCGTGGCCAGTGAAGTTCGCAGCCTGGCCGGACGCAGCGCCGCCGCAGCGCGCGAAATCAAGGCACTCATTGCTGCCAGTGTCGAGAAAGTCGATAGCGGGAGCCGGATTGTCGCGGAGTCGGGGGCCACAATGAACGACATCGTTCAGTCTGTGGAGCGGGTAACCCACATGATCGCCGCGATTGCTGGAGCCGCTGACGGTCAAAGTGCTGAGATCAGCCAGGTCAATGGATCCATTTCCCAACTGGATCAGATGACGCAGCAGAATGCGGCCTTGGTGGAGCAGTCTTCTGCAGCGGCAGAAAGTCTGAAAGAGCAGGCCATCAAATTGGGGCAGGTCGTGAGCGCATTCAAACTCAAGACAGACATTCAGCCTGGTTCGCAAAAACTTTTGTTGAACTGAGACCGGCCTCTGGAGGAAGTAGTTTCATTGACAGAAAGCGGCTTCCATTTCCACTGAAATAGGCGCCGGAACGGACGCTGATTCATGGGGCACATCGCCTGGCCCTAGCGAGTCGGGATAATTGCGCCAATGTCTGAATACGCTTTACCTGTTTCGCCTCGTTTGAGTATCGAGTTTCCTGAGTCGCTCCCGGTGTCGGGCAAACGCGACGAAATCATGGACGCCCTTGCGGCGCACCAGGTCGTCATCGTCTGCGGCGAGACCGGCTCGGGCAAAACCACCCAGCTGCCCAAGATTGCCCTGGCCATGGGGCGCGGCAAAATAAACTACCCCGCTGGCCAGCGCGGCAAGCTGATTGGCCACACCCAGCCCCGCCGCATTGCGGCCAGCAGCGTGGCCAAGCGCATTGCCGAAGAGCTGAAAACCCCGCTGGGCGAGGTGGTGGGCTACAAGGTGCGTTTCAACGACCGGCTGGGCAAGGATGCCTCGGTCAAGCTAATGACCGACGGCATTTTGCTGGCCGAAACGCAGACCGACCCGCTCCTCAATGCCTACGACACCCTCATCATCGACGAGGCCCATGAGCGTTCGCTCAATATCGACTTCTTGCTGGGTTACCTGCGCCAGATCCTGCCGCGCCGCCCGGACCTGAAGATCATCGTCACCTCGGCCACGATTGATGCGCAGCGCTTTGCCGATCACTTCAAGTCATCCAAAGGCCCTGCACCGGTCATCTTCGTGTCCGGCCGCATGTTCCCGGTGGAACAGCGTTACCGCCCGTTTGAAGAAAGCCGCGAGTACGACCTGAACAACGCCATCGCCGATGGCGTGGACGAGCTCTGGCGCGACCCGCATAACCAGGGCGACATCCTGGTCTTCCTGCCCGGCGAGCGCGAAATCCGCGAGGCGGCCGATCACCTGCGCAAGCACCTGAGCCACCAGCCGGTGATGCGCCATGCCGAAGTGTTGCCCCTGTTCGCCCGCCTGAGCCCGGCAGAGCAGGACCGCATTTTTGACGGCCACACGGGCCGACGCATTGTGCTGGCCACCAATGTGGCCGAAACCTCGCTCACGGTGCCAGGCACCCGATACGTGATTGACGCAGGTACCGCGCGCGTGAAGCGCTACAGTTTTCGTAGCAAGGTGGAGCAGCTGCTGGTAGAGCCTATCAGCCAAGCGGCAGCCAACCAGCGGGCAGGGCGATGCGGTCGCGTGGCCAACGGTATCTGCATACGCCTCTACGACCAGAAAGACTTTGACGGCCGGCCGCGTTTCACCGACCCTGAAATTTTGCGTTCTTCCTTGGCAGGCGTCATCTTGCGCATGAAGTCGTTGCATCTGGGGCAAGTCGAAGACTTTCCGTTTTTGGAGCGTCCCAGTGGTCGCGCCATTGCGGATGGCTACCAGTTGCTCAACGAACTGGGCGCGGTGGATGAGGCCAACGAGCTGACCCCCTTGGGCCAGGAGCTGAGCCGCCTGCCGTTGGACCCGCGCGTGGGCCGCATGCTGATCGAAGCCCGTGGCCGCGAGGCCTTAGACGAGGCTTTGGTGATTGCCAGTGCCTTGAGCGTGCAAGATGTACGCGACCGGCCCATGGAAGCCCAGCAGCAGGCTGACCAAGCGCATCAAAAGTTTGACGACGAGAAGAGCGAGTTCACCGGCTACCTGAAGCTGTGGAAGTGGATTCACGATGCGCGTGGTGGTGCGTCACCCACGGCCCAGGGAGATGGGGGCGGTGGGCGTTCTGCGCAGGTAAAGGAGGAGCCCGCCAAGCGGGCGGGGGACACGGAGCAGAGCGCCCGCCGACCCCAGCTCCCAGCGAGCGCCCACGGATCTGCGCACACCGCAACCCACAAACTCACCAACCGCCAATACGAACAACTCCTGCGCCAGAACTTCGTCAACATCCGTCGCGTGCGCGAGTGGAAAGACATTTACACCCAGCTTCACACCGTGGTGGCCGAGCACAAATGGCGCCTCAACACCCAACCCGCCAGCTACGAGCAACTGCACCTGTCCATGCTGTCGGGCCTGCTGGGCAACGTGGGCTGCAAGCTCGAAGAAGGGCAAAACGGTGAATACCTGGGCGCGCGCAGCATCAAGTTCTTTGCCCACCCTGGCGCGCACCTGACCAAGAAGCCCGGCAAGTGGATTGTGGCCTCCGAGTTGGTCGAGACCACGCGCCTGTTCGGGCGCGGCATTGCCGCCATCGAACCGCAGTGGCTGGAGCAGGTGGGCGGTCATCTGCTCAAGAAACAACTGCTGGACCCGCACTGGGAAAAGAAGGCCGCCGAGGTTGTGGCCCTGGAGCGGGCCACGCTGTATGGCATCGTGGTCTACAGCGGGCGGCGGGTGAACTACAGCCGCGTCGATATGGCCGGTGCGCGGGAAATCTTTATTCGCGAAGCGCTGGTCGGCAAAGAGTGGGAAACCACGCTGCCGTTTCTGGCCGCCAACCATAAGCTGATCAAACAGGTGGAAGAGCTGGAACACAAAGCCCGCCGTCAGGACGTGCTGGTGGACGATGAGCTGATTTACGCCTTCTATGACCAGCAGTTGCCCGCCGATGTGTGCAGCGGTTACAGCTTGGAGCGCTGGTACCGGGAAGAATCGAAGAAGCCGCAGTACTACGAGGGCGCTGGGTTGGCTGTGCGCTCTGCTCCGTGTCCCCCGAGCCCTGCGGGCTCTCCTCCTTTACCTGCGCAGAACGCTCAGCCAACCCAGCTCCATGCGTGCAAGCTGCTGCGCCTGACCCGCGAAGAGCTGATGCGCCACGAGGCGGCGGGCATCACCACCGCGTCCTTCCCCAAAACCATTCGTTTGGGCGGTGTGGACTGTGCCGCCACCTACCTGCACGAACCCGGCGACGCACGCGACGGACTGACTGTGACGGTGCCCTTGTTTGTGTTGAACCAAGTCAACGACGAGCGCTGCGAATGGCTGGTGCCCGGCATGCTGAAAGACAAAGTGCAGGCCCTGCTCAAAACCCTGCACCAGCGCCCGCGCAGCCGCTTGGTGCCCTTGCCCGACACAGCCGCCAAGTTTGCCGAAGCTCTGAACGCGCCCGAAAAATTCGGCACCGGCGGGCTGGTGGAAGCCGTGCTCAAACTGGTGCGGGAAGCGACGTCCCTGGACATCGTGAAAGCCGACATCAAGGTCGACATGCTGAGCCCGCACTTCTTCATGAACTTCCGCGTGGTGGACGAGCATGGTCGCCAGCTAGGCCATGGCCGCAACCTGGGTGCCTTGAAAGCGGAGCTAGGCAGCCAAGCGCGCGGCGCCTTCCAGGCCCTGGCCAGCCTGAAGCTGGCGCAAAACCAGTCGGGGAGTCAGGAACAGAGTAGCGCCCGAGTAAGCGGGATGACTGGGCGTTCTGCGCAGGTCAAGGAGGAGCCCGCAAAGCGGGCGGGGCAAAACGACATGAGGGAGCAGAGCGCCCAGTCATTCCGCGCCCCAGCGCCCGCCAATCCTGCGCAAGAAGCTACAAAATCCATAGCAAATGCCAACTCGCCCAAAAGCGGCGCCCCCAGCATCCTGGATGGCCGCTTCACCGCCTGGACCTTCGGCGAGCTGCCCGAGCTGCTCGAAATCCGCAAAGGCGGCCAAACGCTGATCGGCTTCCCCGCACTCATAGACGCGGGTGACGCGGTGACGGTAGAAGTATTTGACGAACCGGAAGTCGCCGCCGCCAAACACCGCGCCGGCCTGCGTCGCCTGTTTGCCATCCAGATCAAAGACGCCCTCAAGTACCTGGAAAAGAACATCCCCGACCTGCAAAAAATGGCGGTCAGCTACATGAACGTGGGCAAGGCCGACAACGGGAGCGGTGGAGGAACGGTGGAAGAGCTGCGCGAGCAAATCATCGCCGTGGCGCTGGACCGCGCCTTCCTGCTGGACCCGCTGCCCACCGACGAGTTCGCCTTCAAACGCCGCATCGACGAAGGGCGCGGGCGCCTGACGCTGATCGCCAACGAGGTGGCCCGCATGGCCAGCGTCATCTTGTTGGAATACGCCACCGCTGCCCGCAAAATCAAGGACACCAAAAACGCGCCGGATGCGACGAATGACGCCCAGCAGCAGATCCACCGCCTGATCCCCAAAAAGTTCTTGCAGGCGACACCGTGGGACCGCTTGCAGCACCTGGCCCGCTACCTCAAGGCCATCACGCTGCGGCTGGACAAATACCGGACCGACCCGGCCCGCGATGCCGCCCGTATGACCGAGCTGCGGCCCCAGGAGCAGCGTTACTGGCGCCTGGTGGCCGAACGCAAAGGTGCGGTGGACGAGCGCATGCAGGAGTTCCGCTGGCTGCTCGAAGAGCTGCGGGTGAGCTTCTTCGCGCAAGAGCTGCGCACGCCCCAGCCGGTGAGCGTGAAGCGGCTGGACAAGGCCTGGGCGCAAATTCAGAGCTGACTTCGCCCCTGCCCGCCGGCTCAGGCCTCGGGCGGCAGCAGCATGGCAATGCGCTCGCTGAGGGAGTCTGCGCGTTCATGCCCGGCGATGTCTTCCACGGCGCTGATCATGTCGCGCGCTGCGGCCAGCATGGATTCGCGGTCTTTGGCGTTGCGCAGTGATTCGCGGAACGCTTCGGCGCGCTGCGGGTCACGGCGCACAAAGAGGCGCTCGCAGATGTCGAACAGAAACATCCGGGTGGTCGCCAGCGAGCGTTTGCCCTCGAAGTTGTCAGCCGATACCGCAGGGGCCAGGGCCTCAGTCAGCACCAGCGCAGCGGGCGCCGTAGCGGGGGCCTCCGGCAGACGTGCGGGTTTGATGGCCGCCTTTACAGAGGTAGCCCGGACAGGAGGCTCCTGTGGCGGAACCAGATAGCCGCTACGCATCAGGTGCGTGGCCAACCGCAGGGCCTCGCCACCGAAGAGGTGGTTCACCGTCTGCACCGTATTTCTGCCGTCTGCCAGGATGAGCAAGGCGCGTTCGCGCTGACCCAGGCTGCGGTTTCCGATTCGCAATTCCGTCCGCGCTTTGTCGGTTTTGAGTAGTTGCATGGTCCTTCTCCAACGAAGGGCGCATTACATCCAGCTTAGATGACAAGGCGGTGAAGCCTCAGCGAGGCCGGCTAGCCCTATCAGCGAGGGAGTACCCGCAACAAGCGGCCCTGCGGGTGGTCCGTCAGCAGGTAGAGCCAACCGTCCGGTCCCTGGCGCACATCGCGCACCCGTTCGCCCAGCGACTGCAGGTGTTTGGTTTCACGGACTACGTTGCCGGCGAAAGGAGCACTGAGCTCCAGCCGGGCGAGATAGCCAAATTTGAGAGAGCCCACGACCAGGTTGCCCACCCAGTCTTTGCCGTAGCGCTGGCTGGAGACGAAGGCCATGCCAGAGGGCGCGATGGACGGCGTCCAGTAGTGCAGGGGCTGCTCCATGCCCGCTTGGGTGGTGATGCCCGCACCGATTTTTCCACCGCCATAGCTTTCGCCAAAAGTAATCACCGGCCAACCGTAGTTGCGGCCGGGCTCGATCAGGTTGATTTCGTCGCCCCCTTGGGGACCGTGCTCCATCTCCCACAGGCGGCCGTCTGGCGCTTGCACCAAGCCTTGCGGATTGCGGTGGCCGTAGCTCCAGACTTCCGGGAGCGCACCGGTTTTGCGTGATTCTGGAGTGGCAAAGGGGCTGTCCGCCGGTGCCTTGCCGTCCTTGAGGATGCGAATGACTTTTCCGTGGTGGTTGTTCAGTGTCTGGGCGTCTTCCTTGCGGCTGAAGCGTTCACCCAAGGCGAGGTACAGGGTGCCATCCGCTTTGCCGTTGATCTGGCCTTCGACGATACGACAGCCGAAGTGCCCGCTGCTCGGCACCTTGGGTTGTTGCCTGAAGAGCACCTGAAGCTCTGTCAGCTGGCTGCCATCCGGGCTCAAGCGCGCGCGGGCTAGCGCGGTGCTGTTGCCGCTTTCGCCCGGTTCGGCGTAACAGACGTAGATCCGCCGGTTGCCGGCAAAGTCGCTGTCGAGCAGCAGGTCCAACAGCCCGCCTTGCCCTCGTGCGTCCACCTTGGGAAGCCCCGTGACCGGTGGACTGATGCGGCCTTGAGCATCCACAAGCCGGAGGCGGCCGGGTCGCTCGGTCACCAGAAAGCGGCCATCCGGCAAAAACGCCAAGGCCCAAGGGTGTTCCAGACCTTTGGCCACGGTCTCGGTGCGCAGGGCATCGGCGTGCCCGAGTGGGCTTGTGAAGGTCAGGCAGATTGCCAGTGTCGCCCCCCCAACACGCCACCGGTGACCATATGACTTTAGCCGCGCAAAGACTGAGAATCTCATCGAAATATGCCTCCAGCGCCCGCTGAATGTGCGCAAGCAGCTATAAAAACAATAGCGAGGAAGCTTGCCATGCAAGGTTATAGCTTTTTGAGTCTTTCCAATGCCAGGCCCAGGGTTTCATCCTGCTTGGCAAAGCAGAAGCGCACGACCCGTTGGTCGAATCCGTTGCCGTAGAAGGCAGAGAGGGGGATGGCCGCGACGCCGACCTCGCGGGTGAGCCACTGGCAGAAGTCGACCTCATTGAGCTCGCTCAGCTCCGAGATATCCACGCATTGGAAATAGCTGCCCTGGCTGGGCAGCAGCTTGAAGCGGGTGCCGGCCAAGCCTGCGCGGAACAGGTCGCGCTTGCGTTGGTAAAAGTCCGGCAGGTTCATGTAGGGTGCCGGATCCGCCAAATAAGCCGCCAGCGCATGTTGCACCGGCGTGTTGACGCTGAAAACGTTGAATTGATGCACCTTGCGAAATTCGGCCGTTAGGGCGGCAGGTGCGGCCACGGTGCCCACTTTCCAGCCGGTGACATGAAAGGTTTTGCCGAAGCTGGACACCACAAACGCACGGGCTGCCAGGCCCGGAAAGCGCGAGGCACTCTCGTGCGGCTGGCCGTCGAACACCATGTGCTCGTAAACCTCGTCGCTGATGAGCAGGATGTTGGTCGGGGCCAGCAGGTCCTGCAGGGCCAGCATGTCAGAGCGGCTCCACACCGTGGCACTGGGGTTGTGCGGCGTGTTGATCAGGATGGCGCGGGTTTGGGGCGTAATGGCCGCGCGGATTTTGTCAAAGTCGGGCCGGAAGGTGCCCGGCGTCAGCGGCACGCGCACCACGACGCCGCCCGCCAGCTCGATATTGGGCACATAGCTGTCGTAGCAGGGCTCCAGCACGATCACTTCGTCACCCGGATGCACGATGGCCAGAATGGCCGTGATGATGGCCTGCGTGGCCCCGGCGGTGATGGTGATTTCACTGTCAGGCTGGTAGGTCTTGCCGTGCAGGCCGGCGATCTTGGCAGACACAGCCTGCCGCAAGGCCGGCACACCGGTCATGGGCGGGTACTGGTTGTGCCCGGCCTGCATCGCTGTAGTGACTGCTTCGAGCAATGTCGGATCGCACGCAAAGTCCGGGAACCCCTGCCCCAAGTTGACGGCTTTGTGCTCCGCAGCCAGCGCGGACATGACGCTAAAGATCGTGGTGCCCACCTTCGGCAGGCGACTGGTGAGCGAGGGCGTAGATGCAGTGGTCATGATTTCACACAATGTGGGAGTGAAGTGTCTGGTTCAGTGCCAACGCGGAACCGGCTTTGGCGGGCCGCAGGTGGCGCCGCCTGAGGGGGGAGGCGGCCTTAGGCCGCTTCGGGGGGCTCATAGCTCACAAGTCATAGTCGTTGACATGGCCTTCCATGGCTTTGGCAATCAGGGCACGGTTCAGGCGGCTGCTCAGCAGTTCTGCAAAGGTGTAGACGAAGTTGCGCAGGTAGGCGCTGCGCTTGAAGGCGACGCGCGTCACGTTCTGCCCGAACAGGTAGCCGGCGGGGCGAATCACCAAGCCTCCCCGTGCGCCGTTTTTCCCCATGTCTTCCAGCACATCCGTCACTGCCATTTCGGCGGCAATGCCTATGCCCAGACCCAGTCGCACATAGGTCTTGATCACGTCCGAGTCGATGGCTTCCAGCGAGATGCGGGGTTGCAGCTTGCGGGCTTCAAACGCCTGGTCAATCTTGGTACGCCCGGTGAACGAAGGGTGGTAGGTGATGAGCGGCTCGGCGGCCACGTCTTCGAGGGTGACGCGCTCTTTTTGTGCCAATGGGTGGTCGGTGGGGAGCACCAGCACGTGCTGCCATTCGTAGCAGGGCAGGGTGACCAGTTCGGTGTAATTCGACAGCGATTCGGTGGCAATGCCGATCTCAGCCACATCGTCGATCAGCATGCGCGCCACCTGGTCCGGAGCGCCTTGGTGCAGGCTGACGTTCACCTTGGGGAAGGCGGTGCGGAGTTGGGCCACTTTTTCGGGCAGCACATAGCGTGCTTGGGTATGGGTGGTCGCAATCGAGAGCGTGCCGCTGTCCTGGGAGCTGTACTGCTCGCCGATGCGTTTGAGGTTGTTCACCTCGCGCAGGATCAGCTCGATGCTTTTAAGCACGTGCTGGCCGGGCTCGGTAATGCGCTTGAGTCGCTTGCCGTGCCGGGCAAAAATGTCGATGCCCAGCTCTTCCTCCAGCTCGATGATGGCTTTGGACACCCCGGGCTGCGAGGTGTGCAGGGCCTTGGCGGCTTCGGTGAGGTTGAGGTTGCGGCGCGCGGCTTCCTGGACGAAGCGGAACTGGTGGAGGTTCATATCGAATTCCAACTAAAGATGAAATTCATTATGCCTCAGAGGTATGGCTATTGGGCGGGACTCAGTGCAATGGTGGCCAGCATCTCCAGAAGGCGCGCATCTTCACCCACTGCGGCTTGCAAGTGAAAGGTCACTGCCGGATGCCGCACTTTCAGTTGCACCACGAGCTCCGGCAAATCCTCGCGCGCATGGCGACCCACACCCAGGAACATGGGCACGATGGTGATGTGGCTCACCGCCTGGGCGACCAATCGGGCCACGGTGTCGGGCAGATCCGGCTGGCTGAGTTCGAGGTAGGCACAGGCCACTTCTACGTCCGCGGACTGCGCGCGTATGCGTTCTGCTACGGCCTCCATCGGCTTGTGCCACAGGGGGTCACGGGAGCCATGGGCAAACAGCACGATGGCCTTGCGGGGGAAAGAGCTTGTCATCGTCGGAGTACCAGCCAGGTGAAGGCAGCAAGGGAGAAGAAGGAATAAATCAAACCCGGGAGCGCGGCCGTGATCCACGGTTGCCAGCCTTGCAGGTTGCCAAGGTCATTGAGTACGTTGTTGAGCAGCACAAAACTGATGCCTGCCATGACCCCGCCAAAGGTGTAGCCCGCAATACTGCCCGAGCGGAAATGCAAGTAAGCAAAGGGCAGGGACAACACCACCATCACCAGGCAGCTCAGCGGATAAAACACTTTCTTCCAGAACTGGATTTCGTACTTCTGTGCGCTCTGGCCATTGGCATTGAGGTGGCGTATGTACTGGAAGAGATCGATGGTGCCCATGCGCTCGGGGCGGAGCACTGCAGCAGCCACCATTTCCGCGCTGATTTGGGTGGGCCAGCGGAAGCTCTCAAAGCTTACCCGCTCCACCTGGGAGACTTGGTCGGCGCCGGTCGAAAACTCGGTGCGTTCACCCTGTGTGAGCATCCATGATTCATCGTCCCCGAAAGTGCCGCCTTGGGCCTCGGTCACGGATACGACTTTGCCCTGGTTGTCGAATTCATAAATCCGTACATCTTTCAGAGCAGCCTGCGGCGACAACGCCCCGACGTTCACCGCGTAGCTGCTATAGGCCTGCCGCTCTTTGAGCCATGCGCCGGTTTTCCCCACACTGATCTTTCCCTGGAAGCGGGACTTGAGCAGTTGCGCGGTTTTGTCGGCCAGGGGCGCGACATAGTCGCCCACGGCAAAGGTGAACAGCACAAAGCCCAGACCCAAAACAAGCAGGGTGCGCAGGGCCCGCCATGGCCCCAGGCCGCTGGTGCGCAGAATGGTGAACTCCGAGCTGCGCGCCAGGCGTGCCATCACAAAAATGGTCCCGATCAGCACCGTGATGGGGAAGAGTTCATACACATGGGCCGGAATCATCAGCGCCACATAGATGAGCGCCTGGGGAACTTGGTAGCCGCTGGAGGCAATGCGGCTCACCGATTGCAATTCTTCGACGACATCAAAGAAGAAAAACAAGGCCATGAAGCCCAGCGTGACCAAAGCCACTGCCGTGATGACTTCGCCGTACAGAAGTTTGCGCAAGGTTTTCATGCGGCTTTCCTCTTGCCGCCGGCATGCCGGCGCAGACGCAGGGTCCAATGGAAATGGCGCTTGGCGAGCCACAGCATGCTGAGCAGAAACACGCCCCCATGCAGTTGGAGCAACATGGGAGCAAGTTCTATCTTGCTGTTTTCCACCCAGTTCTTGGCCAAGACCAGGAGATTGAAATACACCACAAAGGCCAGAAATGCGAAGACGAGATTGGTGCTTCGCCCCGCACGCGGATTGGCACCAGCTGCAGCGAGCCCAATCCAAATCAGGTTAAAAGCGGCGAGCACCAGGCCGGCGCGCCACGATAGCTCCCCCTGGTGCTGGGGGCTGGAGCTCTCCAGGAGTTCAACCGTTGTTTTGGCGTTGGACGGCGCGTAGTCCCGCGCAGAGTTGTTATCTGCACCGACCCGGACCCCGTAGCGCTCGAAGGTGCTGAGCGTCATCTCCTGAGTGGTGGCATTCCGCTCCAGCCGTTGCCCACTCTGGAGCACAAGAAACTTGTCGCCATTCATCGCCTCAACCGTTCCCTTGCGCGCACTGGTAATGGTTTCTTTGTCCGCCTCATGGGTTGCAATAAAGACGTTTTTGCCGCTTTGCTGCTCTTTGCGATCTTTTTCAATAAAGAACACCCTGGCACCGTCGCCTGATTCCTGGAATTGCCCCGGTTCAATGCGGGCAATATCACCGCGCTTGTCATACTTGTCGCGCAAATCTTCGATTTTGCTGAAGGACCAGGGCAGTATCAGAAACGCAAGCGCCAGAATGACCACCAGTACAGGCCAGGCGAATCGCAGAAGGGGACGCACCAGCCCCAAGAGCCCGCGACCGCTGCCGAACCAGATGACCATCTCGCTGTCCCGGTACATGCGTGTCACCACACTCAGCACAGAGATGAATAGGCTCATGGACAAAATGGTGGGCATGTCCGAGAGTACGGTGTAGCCCATGATGATCATGACGTCCGCAGGGTTGAAGGTCCCACGGGAGGCTTCGCCCAGGGTGCGTAGCAGTGTCATGGTCATCACGACGGTGACAAGCACCACCAGGGTGGCCCCGAAACTGCGGCCTAGCTCTTTGCGGATAGAGGAATGGAATAACATTGTGCAGAACGAAAGCGTGAATTATGAACTTTGAACTCAAGCCTCTGAATCTCGTTGCACTTGCCAACGAAAAAGCCGATCTGTTGATCCTGCTGGTCGCGCAGGACTTCAAGGCAGGTAAAGATGAATTGTCGGCACTCGTAGCCCAAACCCTGAAACAGGGGGACTTGGCGACCAAGCCGGGCACAGTCCTTTCGCTCTACCGCCCTGTGCAGGCCAATGCCACCAAAGTGTTGTTGGCCGGCATCGGCGAAGGCCATGCCCGCCAGGTGCGCTCGGCGCTGGCCGCCTGCGCGGGCGCGCTGAAGGCCACCAATGTGAAAAAGCTGGTGGTGGCATTTGCGGCACCGGCGCAAGAGGATGCAGTTCGCGCGGTTCCGCTCGCGGTTGCGGATGCGAGTTACGTCTACACGCATACCAAATCCAAGCCTGAGCCCCGGACTTTGCAAAAGGTATTGGTGGCTGCCACCAATGCGTCTGAAGTGAAGACCTCTTTCGACACAGGGGCCGCGACGGTGAGTGGTGTGGAGTTTGCCAAGGAGTGGGCCAATCGCCCCGCCAATTACGCAACACCCACGCTGCTGGGGCAGGCCGCTCAAAGTCTGGCTAAGTTTGCCAAGATCAGTTGTGAGGTGCTTGGCCCCAAAGAAGTGACCAAGCTGGGCATGGGCTCCTTCATGGCCGTAGCACAAGGCTCCGATGAGCCCCTGCGTTTCATCGTGCTGCAATATTCCGGCGCGCCCAAGGCACAAGCTCCCGTGGTCCTGGTGGGCAAGGGCATCACGTTTGATAGCGGCGGCATCTCCATCAAGCCCGCGGCTGAAATGGATGAGATGAAGTTCGACATGTCGGGCGCTGCCAGTGTGCTGGGAACTTTCCGGACGCTGGCAGAGCTCAAGCCTGCCATCAATGTGGTCGGTTTGATCCCGGCCTGCGAAAACCTGCTGAATGGCAAAGCCGTCAAGCCCGGAGACGTAGTCACCAGCATGAGCGGTCAGACCATTGAGATACTGAATACGGACGCAGAAGGGCGCTTGGTCTTGTGCGATGCATTGACCTATGCGGAGCGCTTCAAGCCTGTGGCGGTGGTTGACATTGCCACGCTGACGGGCGCATGCATGGTGGCTTTAGGTGGCGTGCGCAGTGGTTTATTTGCCAACAAGCCGGAATTGGGTGATGCACTGTTCCAGGCTGGTGAGTCCAGCGGCGATCTGTGCTGGCGCCTCCCCTTGGACGACGATTACGCCGAGGGCTTGAAGACCAACTTTGCCGATGTGGCCAACGTGGCCGGACGGGCTGGCGGGGCCATCACGGCAGCCAAATTCTTGCAGCGCTTTACCGATAAGTTCGCGTGGGCCCACCTCGATATCGCAGGGACTGCATGGAAAAGCGGTGGTGCAAAAGGTGCTACCGGCCGTCCTGTGCCTTTGTTGGTTGAATTTCTATTGAGCCGGGTTGCAGGTAAGTGACAGACATCGCGTTCCATTTCGGCGCGCCCAATAAGTTGGAGTACGTGGGACGCCTGCTCCGCAAGGCTGTAGCGCGGGGTGCCCGGCTGACAGTCTTGGCACCTGCTGCCCAAGTGCATTATCTGGACGCGAGCCTGTGGGCTACGGCACCCACTGATTTTCTGGTCCATACCGTCGATGATGGTCAGGTCCCGCATGCCATGTGCCCCGTGGTGTTGACTTCCAAGGTGCACGGTGGATTGAAAAACCATGGTGTTCTGGTGAACCTGACGAGCGAGGTACCCTCTGATTTCGTGCAATTTGAGCGGGTGATCGAAGTGGTATCCGTGGACGATGACGACCGGGCCTTGGCGCGCAATCGCTGGAAGCATTATGTGCAGCAGGGTTACGAGATCCAGCGGCATGATCTGAAGCTGAAAGGGACTGAGTGATGCAGGCACCCAAAGGTACGCCTCGGTTTTTGCCGACCTTGACCGAGGTGGTCAAGCCTGTGTCGCCTTCGCCTAAAGAGGTGATGGCGTTTTCGCCCGTCGCGCCTGTACAAAAACCGGTGACGGAAGAGATGTTGGTGGCTGCAGTGATGGAGCGCCTGAGGCCCGGCTTGGAAGTGCAGGTTCAAAATGCTTTGCGCCAAAGCTTGCAGGCGCAACTGGAGCGACTTTTGCCGGCCGTCTTGGCGGATATGGAAAGCGCAGTGCGCTCGGCAGTCAGCGAGGCCACCGCTCATTCGCAGGATGCTGGCCGTTCTTGATGTGCCGCAGGGTGAGTACCAAGGCGGTGTTTGGAGGATTGGATATTTTTCTAAAAAGTTTTGGCTAATGTCCGGATGATGCGAAATAACGGGCTAGAATACGAGGCTCTGGAGCGGTGGATGAGCGGTTTAAGTCACACGCCTGGAAAGCGTGCGTGGGGTAAAACCCACCGCGGGTTCGAATCCCGCCTGCTCCGCCAGAAAACAGATAGCCCGTAGCGCACAAGCGCTACGGGCTTTTTTGTTGCCCGCCGTATTCGACTTACTTGCTGGATTGCACCATCTTCATGGCGGTCGCAATCAGGCCAGACACCTCGCTCATATTGCCGGGGATGATCAAAGTCGTGGTCGCGTCGGCAGCCACTTTGCCATAGGCATCTACCGCACGCTCGGCCACCTTCAGTTGCACCGCTTGTTCTCCACCGGGTTGCCGGATGGCGGCTGCGATGCGTTCGATGGCGGAGGCTGTTGCTTCTGCGACTGCCGTGATTGAAGCCGCCTCACCTTGCGCGCTGTTGATGGCGGCCTGCTTCTCTCCCTCGGAGCGGGCGATGAAGGCTTCGCGCTCCCCGGTGGCGATGTTGATTTGTTCCTGGCGGCGCCCCTCGGAGGCCGCAATCAAGGCCCGCTTTTCGCGTTCTGCCGTGATCTGCGCTTGCATGGCATGCAAGATTTCTTTCGGGGGAGTCAAGTCCTTGATCTCATAGCGCAGCACTTTCACGCCCCAGTTCAAGGCGGCTTCGTCAATGGCGGCGACAACCTGGGCGTTGATGATGTCGCGCTCCTCAAAGGTTTTGTCCAGTTCCAGCTTGCCGATGACAGAGCGCAATGAGGTTTGTGCCAGCTGCGATATCGCCACGATGTAATTGCTGGAGCCATAGCTCGCGCGCATGGCATCGGTAACTTGGAAATACAAAATGCCATCCACCTGCAGTTGGGTGTTGTCCTTGGTGATGCAGACCTGGCTCGCGATATCCAGCGGGATTTCCTTGAGCACATGCTTGTAGGCCACCCGGTCGACAAAGGGCACCAGGAAGTTCAGGCCGGGGGTGAGGGTGCCGTGGTACTTGCCCAACCGCTCAATCACCCAAGCATGCTGTTGCGGCACGACTTTGACAGAGCGCGTGACAAAAATAATGGCAATAACCAAAAGTACGATTGCGATTTCCATAGTGCTTCCTTCTTACGTTTTGTCGACCAACAGGCGGTTGCCCACCATTTCTGCCACCCGGTGTGCGCCTGTTGCCGGGATGACGCCAGTGCGATGAATGGCTGTCCAATGCGCCCCTCGGTACTGCACGCTGGCGGTGCCATCCGGGCTCCAGTCGCTGATGTGTACGGTCTCACCTATGTCCAGATTGACATTCGGATTGGCCTGGGCGGGCGGCTCGTCGCTCCGGCGGGTGCGTTTGAAGTGCCAAGCCGCCACCGCGCCGCCACCGACGATGGCTGCCAACACCAGCTGTGTGGTGACATTGGCGCCGGCATGGGCCGCAAGCGCGGCTGCCACGGCGCCCACTGCCAGCATGAGCAGGTAAAACGTGCCGGTGAGCAGCTCAATCGCCACGATGGCACCTGTGAGTAGCCACCAGAGGGTGGGTTCTGACATAGGGTGGACTCCGGTTGTATTGACGACGCCACATTGTGGGCCAATTGCATGACAGTGCCGCAGGCTTGCCGCAATTAGTCCTTACACTTCGCGCCTGTTTGCCTTTTTTAGCCCGTCGTTGGAGCCATTCGATGAAGTTTCGCTTTCCCATCATCATCATTGACGAAGATTTCCGTTCGGAAAACACCTCGGGCTTGGGCATCCGCGCCCTGGCGCAGGCCATAGAGTCTGAAGGCTTTGAAGTATTGGGCGTGACCAGCTATGGGGACTTGAGCCAATTTGCTCAGCAGCAAAGCCGCGCCAGCGCCTTCATTTTGTCGATTGACGATGAGGAGTTCACCCCTGGCCCGGACCTGGACCCAGCGGTGTTGAACCTGCGCCACTTTATTGAAGAAGTGCGCCGCAAGAACCTGGATGTTCCTATCTATGTGTATGGCGAAACCAAGACCAGCCGCCACATCCCCAACGACATCCTGCGCGAACTGCATGGCTTCATTCACATGTTTGAAGACACCCCCGAGTTCGTGGCGCGCCACATCATCCGCGAGGCGAAGGGCTATCTGGAGGGCGTGCAGCCTCCCTTCTTCAAGGCGCTGCTGGATTACGCCGAAGACGGCTCCTACAGCTGGCACTGCCCGGGCCACTCCGGTGGAGTGGCGTTTCTGAAGAGCCCGGTGGGCCAGATGTACCACCAGTTTTATGGCGAGAACATGCTGCGCGCCGACGTCTGCAACGCCGTGGAAGAGCTGGGCCAGTTGCTGGACCATAACGGCGCCATCGGTGCGTCCGAGCGCAACGCGGCGCGGATTTTTAATGCGGACCACTGCTTTTTTGTGACCAACGGCACCTCCACTTCCAACAAGATGGTGTGGCACCACACGGTGGCGCCCGGTGACATCGTGATCGTGGATCGGAACTGTCACAAGTCCAACCTGCACGCCATCATCATGACCGGGGCCATCCCCGTGTTCCTGAAGCCCACGCGCAACCACTTCGGCATCATCGGCCCCATCCCGCAAAGTGAGTTTGAGCCGGCGACCATCCAGGCCAAGATCAAGGCCAACCCTTTGCTCAAGGGCGTGGACACAAAGAAGATCAAGCCGCGCATTCTGACGCTGACGCAATCTACCTACGACGGTGTGCTCTACAACACCGAAACCATCAAGTCCATGCTCGATGGTTATGTGGAAAACATCCACTTTGACGAAGCCTGGCTGCCCCACGCGGCCTTCCACCCCTTCTACGGCACCTACCATGCCATGGGCAAGAACCGCGCGCGCCCCAAAGAGGCCGTGGTGTACAGCACGCAATCCATCCACAAGCTACTGGCCGGTATCAGCCAGGCCAGCCACGTGCTCGTGCAGGACTCCCAGACCGTCAAGTTGGACAAGCACTTGTTCAACGAGGCCTACCTGATGCACACCTCCACCAGCCCGCAGTACAGCATCATTGCCAGCTGCGACGTGGCGGCTGCGATGATGGAGCCACCCGGTGGCACCGCCTTGGTGGAAGAGAGCATTGCCGAGGCGCTGGACTTCCGGCGCGCCATGCGCAAGGTGGACGAAGAGTACGGCGACGACTGGTGGTTCAAAGTCTGGGGACCGGACAAGCTGACCGAAGAAGGCATTGGCCGTGCCAATGACTGGATCATCAAGGGCGAGTCCAAGAGTGCCAAGGCCAACTGGCATGGCTTCGGCAAGTTGGCCAACGGCTTCAATATGTTGGACCCGATCAAGTCCACCATCGTGACACCCGGCCTGGACCTGAACGGCAAGTTTGCCAAGACCGGTATTCCAGCTTCCATCGTGACCAAGTTTTTGGCCGAGCACGGCGTGGTGGTGGAGAAGACTGGCCTGTACAGCTTCTTCATCATGTTCACCATCGGCATTACCAAAGGCCGCTGGAACAGCATGTTGACCGCGCTCCAGCAGTTCAAGGACGATTACGCCAAGAACCAGCCCATGTGGCGCGTGTTGCCGGAGTTCGTGCAGAAGTACCCGCGCTACGAAAAAATGGGGCTGGCCGACTTGTGCCAGCACATCCACCAGTTGTATGCCAAGTTCGATATCGCCCGCCTGACCACCGAGGTGTACCTGAGCGATCTGGTGCCTGCCATGAAGCCCAGCGATGCCTACGCCCACATTGCCTTGCGCAAAACAGAGCGGGTGGAGATCGATCACCTCGAAGGCCGCGTGTCCGTGGGCATGGTCACGCCATACCCGCCCGGCATCCCCTTGCTGGTGCCGGGAGAAGTGTTCAACAAGAAAGTCGTGGACTACCTCAAGTTCTCTCGCGAGTTCAATGCGCAGTGCCCCGGTTTCGAAACCGATGTGCACGGCCTGGTGAGCGAAGTCGGTGAAGACGGCAAGCTGCGCTACTTTGCAGACTGTGTGAAGGCTTGATTCATCCCTCAGGGGCCTGAGTCCCAAAGAAAAGAGCGGCTGCAGATGATTCTGCAGGCGCTCTTTTTTTAATAGCTACCCGCGCACATTCCATGAGCGCGGACGGGCTATTTGATGCTCAAGCCTCGCTGGTAACACCCATGGTCTGGCTGTAGCCGCCGTCCACATAGGTGATTTCTGCTGTGACGCCACCGGCCAGGTCGCTCAGCAGGAAGGCCGCCACGTTGCCCACGTCTTCAGTGGTCACGTTGCGACGGATGGGGGACGCACCGGCCACCATATTGAGTAGCTTGCTGAAGTCCTTGATGCCACTGGCAGCCAATGTCTTGATCGGACCGGCGCTGATGCCGTTCACGCGGATGCCTTTGGGGCCTACGGCTTCGGCCAAGTAGCGCACGCTGGCTTCCAGCGATGCCTTGGCCAGGCCCATGGTGTTGTAGTTGGGGATGATGCGCTCAGCACCCAAGTACGACAGGGTCAGCAAAGCCGCTTTGGGCGACAGGTAGGGCAGGGCCGCCTTGGCCATCGCCGGGAAGCTGTAGGCGCTGATGTCGTGGGCGATTTTGAAGTTCTCGCGGGTCAGGCCGTCCAGGAAGTTACCAGCAATCGCTTCGCGGGGCGCAAAGCCAATGCTGTGCACAAAGCCGTCAAAGGTAGGCCAGTGAACAGACAAGTCCTTGAACAGCTGTTCGATCTGCTCATCGTTGCCCACATCGCAGTCAAAGACCAGCGTGGAGTCGAAGTCGGCCGCGAACTCGGTGATGCGTTCCTTGAAGCGCTCACCCACATAACTGAAGGCCAATTCGGCGCCTTGTTCTTTGCATGCTTTGGCAATGCCGTAGGCGATGGAGCGGTTCGACAACACCCCGGTGATCAACAACTTCTTGCCTGCTAAAAAGCCCATATCGTCCTCATAAAAATGCGTGGTCTAGTGCAGAATTGTCGCATGCGGAAATGGGTGGCATTACTCGGGAGTTTCATGGTGGGCAGCGTGTGGGCTGCGCATGGCTATGCGCTCTGGGGCGACCTGCAATATCCACCGGGCTTTGCCCATTTCAGTTACGTGAACCCTGCCGCACCCAAAGGCGGTGAGCTGCGCCTGGTCAGCAACTTGCGCGTTTCCACCTTTGACAAATACAACCCTTTCACGGTCAAGGGTGCGGCGCCTGCCTACCTGAGTAGCCTGATGTTTGACAGCCTGCTGGCCGGTGCACTGGATGAGACGGCTGCGGGTTACGGACTGCTGGCCAAAGACGTCAGCGTGTCGGCAGATGGACTGAGCGCCACCTTTGTGCTGCGGCCTGAAGCGCGCTTTCATAACGGTGATCCGGTGCTCGCGCGTGATGTGAAGCACAGCTTTGACATGCTCAAAGGCCCGCTGGCGTCCCCCGGCTTTCGGACGCAGTTGGACGACGTGGTGGGTGCGGAGGTTGTGGACGAGCGCACCGTGCGCTACCGCTTTGCCAAACCTAACCGCGACCTGCCGCTGACGGTGGGCGGGCTGCCAGTCTTCAGCCACCGATGGGGCGAGGAGGGTGGCAAGCGCAAACCCTTTGACCAGATCGTGATGGACATCCCCATCGGTAGCGGGCCTTACAAAGTGGGGCCGGTGAACTTTGGCAAAGACATCACCTATGTGCGGGACCCGCAGTATTGGGCGCGTGACCTGAACGTGCGCCGCGGTACGGCCAACTTCGACCGCATCACCGTCAAAATCTACAAGGACAGCACGGCGCGCCTAGAGGCCTTGAAGGCCGGTGAGTTCGACCTGATGCGTTTCTTCTCTGCAGGGGACTGGGCGCGCCGCGTCACCGGGCGCAAGTTCGACAGCGGCGAGTTGCTCAAGGCGGAGTTCCAACACCGCTTGCCCACGGGTTTCCAGAGCTATGTACTCAACACCCGCAAGCCCTTGTTGCAGGACCTGCGGGTGCGCCAAGCCCTGGGTCTGGCGCTGGACTACGAGTGGATGAACCGCCAGATGTTCTATGGCGCCTATCAGCGCGTGCAAGGGCTTTTTGGCAACACCGACTGCCAGGCCTCGGGTGTGCCACCCGAGCAAGAGATGGCCTTGCTGAATCCTTGGCGTGGCAAAGTGCCTGAGGCTGCGTTTGGCAACATGGCAATTCCACCGCGCACCGATGGCGAGGACTCCCTGCGCAACAACCTGCGCAAAGCGCAAGCCTTGCTGAAAGAAGCCGGCTGGACTTACCGCGACGGTGCCTTGCGCAACGCCAAGGGGCAGGCGTTTGAGTTGGAGTATCTGGACAGCAGCGAGGCCGGTGCGCGCGTGGTGACCCCATGGGCGCGCAATCTGGAAAAGATCGGCGTCACGCTTAAGTTCCGCCCGGTGGACTTTGCGCTGTACCAGCAACGGCTGCAGAAGTTTGAGTTCGACATCACCTCCATCGCCTTCGCCGGTACCCAGAATCCCGGCCAGGAGTTTGTGGATTTGTTTGGCAGCAAGGCGGCAGTCCAGGAAGACTCCGGCAATTTGAGTGGTGTCCAAAGTCCGGCAGTGGACGCTTTGATTCAGCACATGACCAGTGCCAAATCCAAGGCTGCTTTGTTGCCCGCATGCCGTGCGCTGGACCGGGTGATTGCCCATAGCCATGTGCTGGTGCCTCAGTGGTCTGCAGCCACGCACCGCATTGCCTACAACGCTTGGCGTCTGGAAAAGCCAGCACAGATGCCACCCTACGCCCAGGGCGAGGGTTGGGCCATTGACACCTGGTGGGCCAAACCATGATCGTTTACACCCTCAAACGCTTGCTGTTGATGTTGCCCACGCTGTTCGGCGTGTTGCTGTTGACCTTTGTGGTGGTGCAGTTTGTGCCCGGTGGGCCGGTGGAGCAGTACCTGGCGGAAGCCAAGGCGGGTGCTGGGGTGGGGGCGGAAGGGGGCATCAGTTATCGGGGTGCCCAGGGCGTGGACCCCAAGCGCCTGGAGCAGGCCAAGGCACTGTATGGCTTTGACAAACCTGCGCCCGAGCGTTTTTGGCAGATGCTCACGCAGTTTGCCCGCTTTGATCTGGGCACCAGCTTTTTCCAGAACCGCAAGGTCTCGGAGCTGATCTGGGAAAAACTGCCGGTTTCCATGAGTCTGGGGTTGTGGACCTTTTTTCTGAGCTACGGTATTGCGGTGCCCTTGGGCATTGCCAAGGCGGTCCGCGCGGGCTCCCGGTTTGATCTGGTCACCAGCATCGTGGTCCTGGTGGGTTTCGCCATTCCCGGCTTTGTGTTGGGGGTGGCGTTGCTGGTGGTGTTCGGGGGCCAGTTGCAGTGGTTTCCGCTGCGGGGTCTGGTGTCCGCCAACTGGGAGAGTTTGTCCTGGGGTGCCAAAGTGACGGACTATCTCTGGCATATCGCCATGCCGGTGACGGCCATGGTGATGAGCAGCTTTGCCACCATTGCCATGCTGACCAAAAACTCGTTCCTTGAAGAGATCCGCAAGCAGTATGTATTGACCGCCCGCGCCAAAGGCCTGCCTGAGCGCAAAGTGCTGTGGAAGCATGTGATGCGCAATGCCTTGATTCCCATCGTGACCGGGTTTCCGGCTGCGTTTATAGGCGCGTTTTTCACGGGGTCCCTGCTGATTGAGACCCAGTTTTCGCTCGATGGCTTGGGTCTCTTAAGCTACGAGAGCGTAATCCGGCGTGACTATCCCGTCGTCATGGGCACGCTGTACCTGTTCACACTCATCGGCTTGGTCACCAAGCTGGTGTCAGACCTTTGTTACGCTTGGGTGGATCCGCGTGTTACCTTTGATTAGCCCCGGGCTACGCGCCTGGCGGCGCTTTCGCAGTAACCGACTGGGCTTTGCCAGTCTCATCATTTTTTGCGGCTTGGTGCTGCTGAGCCTCGCGGCCGAGTTGGTGTCCAACGACAAGCCACTGGTTGTGGTCTATCAAGGCACGACCTACTGGCCTTTGGTCAAGGACTACCCGGAAACCACCTTTGGCGGCGACTTTGCCACGCCGACCGACTACCTGGACCCTTTCATTCAGCAAAAGCTGTCCGAGCCGGGCAACTGGGCGCTCTTTGCGCCCAACCGCTACGGCCCCAAGACCCTGAACTACTTTGCGACCGCGCCCAACCCAGCGCCGCCCAGCGCCGCCAATTGGCTGGGTACGGACGACCGGGGCCGCGATCTGCTGGCCCAGTTGCTCTATGGTTTTCGGGTCAGTGTGTTGTTTGCCTTGGCGCTGACCGTGACCGGCGTCTTGCTTGGCATTCTGACCGGTGCGATTCAGGGCTTTTTCGGCGGCAAGACGGACCTGGTGTTTCAGCGCTTCATTGAGATATGGAGTGCCATGCCGGAGCTGTATCTGTTGATCATTTTCAGCGCCCTGTTTGCCCCCAGCGTGGGCTTGCTGCTGATCCTGCTGAGCCTGTTCGGCTGGATGGGCTTGTCCGACTATGTGCGCGCGGAGTTCTTGCGCAACCGCCAGTTGGACTACGTGCGCGCAGCCCGAGCGCTGGGGGTGTCCAACCGGGCCATCATCCTGCGGCATATCTTGCCCAACAGCCTGACACCCGTGGTGACCTTCCTCCCATTTCGCATGAGCGGGGCCATTCTGGCGCTCACTTCCTTGGACTTTTTGGGCCTCGGTGTGCCGCCCGGCACCCCTTCGCTGGGGGAGCTCTTGTCCCAAGGGAAAAACAATATTGATGCCTGGTGGATTTCACTTTCCACGTTTTGCGTGTTGGTGGTGACCTTGCTGCTGCTCACGCAAATGGGCGACGCGCTGCGTGACGCCCTGGACCCCAGAAAGCAAGACACATGAGCCAACCAACTGCCCTGTTGAGCGTGGAAGGACTGCGGGTGGCGTTCGGCCATCGTGAGGTGGTTCGCGGCATCCGCTTCGACATCCAACCTGGGGAAAAGCTGGCGCTCGTGGGAGAGTCCGGATCCGGCAAAACCATCACTGCGCTGAGCCTGCTGGGTTTGGCGCAAGGTGCCAGCGTGACTGGGCGGGCGGACTTTGCGTCCAGTTCCGGCCCTGTCGATTTGTTGGCTTTGCCGGAGCGACAGCTGCGCGGCATACGCGGGCAGGACATCGCCATGGTGTTTCAGGAGCCGATGACGGCGCTGAACCCGGTATTCACCATCGGAAGCCAGATTGCTGAAGTTTTGGAAGAAAAACAAGGCCTGGCGCCTAAGGCGTCTGCGCAAGCAGCTATTGATTTGATAGCGGAAACGGGCATTGACGATCCTGCGCGACGCGCGAACGCCTATCCACACCAGCTCTCAGGTGGCCAACGCCAGCGCGCCATGATCGCCATGGCATTGGCTTGTTCGCCCAAGCTGCTGCTGGCGGACGAACCCACCACGGCCTTGGACGTGAGCGTGCGCCGGCAAATTCTGGATTTGCTCACCGACTTGCAGCGCCGCAAGGGCATGGCCGTGTTGCTGATCACCCATGACCTGCATCTGGTCCGCAAGTTTGCGGATCGCGTTGCGGTGATGGAAAAGGGTGAAATCGTGGAGCAGGGTGCCGTGGCCGAAGCGTTTGCGCGCCCCCAGCACGCCAACTGCTGGACAGCCTGCCGGTGCGTGATGTGACTAGGGTGACCAACGATGCGCCCAGCGTGCTGGAAGGCAAAGCGGTGCAAGTGAGCTACCCCATTCCCAAGCCGGGATTTCGGGGATGGTTCTCCTCTGGACGCTTTGCCGCAGTGCGCTCTGCAGACTTCCAATTGCGGCGTGGTGAGACCCTGGGCATCGTGGGGGAGTCAGGGTCCGGCAAGTCGTCTCTGGCTCTGGCGGCGCTGGGCTTGACGGCTTTCGAAGGTGTGGTCCAGGTAGACGGCAAGTCGTGGTCCGGTAGTGCGGCCCGCGATGTGGCGCTGCGCAAACAGGTGCAAGTGGTGTTTCAGGATCCGTTTTCTTCACTTTCTCCGCGAATGACCGTCGAAGAGCTGGTGGGGGAGGGGCTGGATGTGCATATGCCGGACTTGGCTGCTGACGCCCGGCGCCAGCGCGTATTGACCGCGCTGGAAGTGGTCGGCATGGGAGAGCAGCAGTTTCCGGCCATTCTGCAGCGCTACCCCCACCAGTTCTCTGGTGGGCAACGCCAGCGATTGGCGATTGCTCGGGCATTGGTGTTGGAGCCCTCAGTCATCGTGCTGGATGAGCCCACCAGCGCCTTGGATGTCACCATGGCGCAGCAGGTATTGCGCTTGCTGCAGTCGCTCCAAAAGGAGCGTGGCTTGGCCTACCTACTGATTACGCACGATGTGGGCCTAATCAAGGCGATGGCGCACCGCGTTCTGGTGATGCAGGGGGGTGACATTGTGGAATCCGGAAGTGTGGATGCGGTTTTGGGGTCTCCCGTGCACCCCTATACCGTCAAACTTCTGACGGCGAACGCCTAATTTCCTTAAGAATCAAGGGACTTAGCACGCTTTTCAGGTACAATCCGAAGCTCACGACCAAACGGGCGGGTAATTACCGCCCGTTTTTTTTGGGCTATCGTTTTTCACTCGCAATTCATTGCTGAACCATTAGGCAGGCTTTACAGACGTGGCATTACAGGACATCGTTGAACAAACCGTAGCAGGACTTGGCTATGACTTGGTAGAGATAGAGCGCTCTGCCGGAGGCTTGCTGCGCATTACCATCGATTTGCCCTGGGTGGCGCCCGTGGAAGGTCAGCCCGCCTCCGAGCAGTTTGTGAACGTGGAAGACTGCGAAAAGGTGACCCGCCAGCTGCAGTTTGCGCTGGAGGTGGATGGCGTGGAGTACAAGCGGCTCGAGGTGTCCTCGCCCGGTATTGATCGCCCTCTGCGTCACACCCAGGATTTTGAGCGCTTTGCCGGTCACGTGATTGATATCACCTTGAAGGCCCCCATGGGGGCTGCAGCCAACGGGCAGGTCAGCGCGAACCGCAAGAAATTCCGAGGCACGCTGGAGCGCGTGCCTGCCGCAGATGGCAGCACAGGATGGCAGATCGTCTGGAGCGATGCCCCTGAGGTCAAGCCAGGCCAAAAAGTCAGCAAGAAACGTGTGCCCCCGCCGTTGCAGGCGCTGGGCTTTGCTTTCGAAGAGTTGCGGGATGCCCGTTTGGCACCCATTGTGAATTTCAAAGGCCGTGGCGGCCAAGGGCAGGCGGACGAGGCCTGAGTGCCCGTTTGTCACGCCATCCGTTTTTGTATTGGTTGATTAGAGTGTTCAGGAGAGTCATGGCATGAATCGCGAACTGTTGATGCTGGTGGAAGCAATTTCCCGTGAGAAGAACGTGGAGCGTGATGTGGTTTTGGGTGCCGTGGAGGCAGCCTTGGCCCAGGCGACTAAAAAGTTGTACGCCGGTGATGTGGACATCCGTGTCGCGCTGGATCGCGACAGCGGCAACTACGAAACCTTCCGTCGCTGGCACGTGGTTCCCGATGAGGCTGGTTTGCAGCTGCCTGACCAGGAAATCCTGCTGTTTGAAGCCAAAGAACAAATCCCTGACATCGAAGTGGATGAGTACATCGAAGAGCCTGTCGCCTCTGTGCCTATCGGCCGTATCGGTGCCATGGCGGCCAAACAAGTCATTCTGCAAAAGATCCGTGATGCCGAGCGCGAAATGCTGCTCAACGACTTCATGTCGCGTGGCGAAAAGATTTTTGTCGGTACTGTCAAGCGTATGGACAAGGGCGACATCATTGTCGAAAGCGGCCGTGTGGAAGGCCGCCTGCGCCGCAGCGAAATGATCCCCAAGGAAAACTTGCGCACCGGTGACCGCGTTCGCGCCATGATCATGGAAGTAGACCTGACTTTGCGCGGTGCCCCCATCGTGTTGTCCCGCTCCGCGCCTGAGTTCATGGTCGAGTTGTTCCGCCAAGAAGTGCCTGAAATCGAACAAGGCCTGTTGGAAATCAAATCCTGCGCCCGTGATGCCGGTTCCCGCGCCAAGATCGCGGTCTTGTCGCATGACAAGCGGGTGGACCCCATCGGCACCTGTGTCGGTGTGCGCGGTACCCGTGTGAACGGCGTGACCAACGAGTTGGCCGGAGAACGTGTCGACATCGTGCTGTGGAGTGAAGATCCCGCCCAGTTCGTGATCGGCGCCCTGGCTCCTGCCAACGTGTCTTCCATCGTGGTGGATGAAGAGCGTCATGCCATGGATGTGGTCGTGGACGAAGAAAACCTTGCCATCGCGATAGGGCGTGGTGGTCAGAACGTGCGCCTGGCCTCTGACCTGACGGGTTGGAAGATCAACATCATGGATGCTGCCGAGTCTGCCCAGAAACAAGCGGTGGAGACTGACTCCGGCCGCAAGCTATTCATGGAAAAGCTGGATGTGGACGAGGAAATCGCCGACATTCTGATCGCGGAAGGTTTCACCAGCCTGGAAGAGGTGGCTTATGTGCCCTTGCAGGAAATGCTGGAAATCGAGTCTTTCGACGAAGACACCGTGCATGAGCTGCGCAATCGTGCCAAAGACGCATTGCTGACCATGGAAATCGCCCACGAAGAAAGTGTGGAAGAGGTTTCGCAGAATCTGCGTGACCTGCAGGGCTTGACCCCTGAATTGATCGGCAAACTGGCAGACGGCGGTGTTCACACCCGCGATGAACTGGCTGACCTTGCCGTTGATGAATTGACAGATATTACCGGCCAGTCTGCGGACGAGGCCAAGGCCCTGATCATGAAGGCGCGTGAGCATTGGTTTACCAATGACGGCGCTTCTCAAGAGTAACGGTCATGAAAGGTTTCACAGAATATGTCCAGTACGACCGTCGCCGAGTTTGCCAGTGAACTCAAAAAATCTACCGATACACTGCTCGAGCAGCTGAAGTCTGCCGGAGTGCCCAAGGCCTCGCCCGGCGATGTGCTGACCGATGCAGACAAGCACAGCCTGTTGAGCTTCCTGCAAAGCAGCCACGGCACCGCCAGTGCTGAACGCAAGAAAATCACGTTGGTGAAAAAGCAGACCACCGAGATCAAGCAGGCCGATGCCACAGGTAAGGCCCGTACCATTCAAGTTGAAGTTCGCAAGAAGCGTACCTTTGTCCGTCGCGAAGATGGCGTTGAAGGTAGTACCGAAGTGGACGAGCAGGATGTTGTTTCCGCGAATGCTGCGCAAGCCCTTGAAGATGCAGAGTTGGCCCGTCGTGAGGAAGAGGCCAGCCGGCAGGCCGAGCTGATTCGTCGCCAAGAGGAAGAGTTGGCACAACGCCGTCGTGAGCGCGAGGAGCAGGAAGCCCGTGCCAAGGCTGCGGCTGAACAGGCTGCTGCAGCCGAACGTGAAGCGGAGGCTGCTGCCCGCGCAGCCAAAGAGCAGGCGATGGCAAAGGCGCAGTCTGCTGCCAAGGTTGAAACAGCGCCCGCAGCACAGGCTGTGGACGCCGCCGCTGCGGCCCAGGCCAGTGAAGCTGCTGCTAAGGCAGTGGCGCAAGAACGTGCTGCTGCCGCAGCCCAGGCTTCCAAAGCTGCTGCTGCGGAAGAAGCTGCCCGTGCAGCTGATCTGGGGGAGCGCCGTCGCAAGGCCGAAGCCGAAGCCGCTGCGATCCGTTCGATGATGGCCGCCCCCAAGAAGGTCATGGTTGCGCCCAAGAAGGTGGAAGAGCCCAAGCCTGCGGCGGACGCCAAGGCCGGAATGAAAGGCACGCTCCACAAGCCAGCCAATGGCTCTGCGGTCGCCAAACCGGCTAAGCCTGCACCCGGCGCCCCAGGTGCGGGCGCACCGGCCGGGAATGGCAAGGAAGTCAAGTCGGCCAAGCTGTCCAGCAGCTGGGCCGGCGACCCTGCCAAGAAGAAAGAACTCAAGACCCGTGGCGATACCACCGCAGGTGCTGGTCGTTCCAGCAACTGGCGTGCGGGTCCCAAGGGTCGTCGCGGCAATGACCGTGATCGTGATGACCACCACAACCAGCAATCTGCGCCGGTGGAAGCCCGTGTGATCGAAGTTCACGTGCCGGAAACCATCACTGTGGCCGAATTGGCGCACAAGATGGCGATCAAGGCATCTGAAGTCATCAAGCAATTGATGAAGCTGGGTCAGATGGTTACTATCAATCAGCCCCTGGACCAAGACACCGCCATGATCGTGGTGGAAGAGTTGGGCCATAAGGCGGTGGTAGCAGCTCTGGATGATCCGGAAGCGTTTACCGACGACGAAGTGCAAGGTCAGGAAGCGCCTTCCTTGCCGCGTGCTCCTGTGGTGACCGTGATGGGCCACGTGGACCATGGCAAGACCTCGCTGCTGGACTACATCCGCCGCGCCAAAGTGGCTGCGGGCGAAGCCGGTGGCATTACGCAGCACATTGGTGCCTACCACGTGGAAACTCCACGTGGCATGGTGTCCTTCCTCGATACTCCGGGTCACGAGGCGTTTACCGCCATGCGTGCCCGTGGTGCTCAGGCCACCGACATTGTGATTCTGGTGGTGGCTGCTGATGACGGTGTGATGCCCCAGACCAAGGAAGCGATCAAGCACGCGAAAGCGGCAGGTGTTCCTTTGGTCGTGGCGATCACCAAGTCCGACAAACCCGATGCCAACCCGGACCGCGTCAAGCAGGAGCTGGTGGTGGAAGAGGTCGTGCCCGAAGAGTACGGTGGTGATTCCCCGTTCGTGCCGGTGTCTTCCAAGACCGGCATGGGTATCGATGCCTTGTTGGAGCAGGTGCTCTTGCAAGCCGAAGTGCTGGAACTCAAGGCGCCCGTCGATGCCATGGCCAAGGGCCTGGTGATTGAAGCCAAGCTGGACAAGGGGCGCGGTCCCGTGGCGACCATGCTGGTGCAGTCCGGTACCTTGAAGGTCGGCGATGTGGTGCTGGCAGGTCAGACATATGGCCGCGTACGTGCCATGTTGGACGAGAACGGTCACAAGATCGAAACTGCGGGGCCTTCCATTCCTGTGGAAATCCAGGGCTTGACCGAAGTGCCGCAGGCAGGCTATGAATTCATGGTGTTGACCGACGAACGTCGTGCCCGTGAAATCGCCACCTACCGTGCAGGCAAGTTCCGCAACACCAAGTTGGCCAAGCAACAAGCGGCCAAGTTGGAGAACATGTTCTCCGACATCGGTGCCGGCGACGTCAAGATGTTGCCCATCATCGTCAAGGCGGACGTGCAGGGTTCCCAGGAAGCATTGGCGCAGTCGCTGCTCAAGCTGTCCACCGACGAAGTCAAGGTGCAGATGGTCTACTCCGCCGTGGGTGGTATCAGCGAGTCCGACATCAACCTGGCCATCGCATCCAAGGCGATCGTCATCGGTTTCAACACCCGTGCCGATGCCGGTGCGCGCAAGTTGGCTGAAGGCAATGGCGTCGATATCCGCTACTACAACATCATTTACGACGCAGTGGATGAGTTGAAGGCTGCCATGTCCGGTATGTTGGCGCCCGAGAAGCGGGAAGAGATCATCGGTATGGCCGAGATCCGCACGGTGTTCGTGGCGTCCAAGATCGGTACGGTTGCGGGTTGTATGGTGACCAACGGTTTTGTGACTCGCAACGCACACTTCCGCTTGTTGCGCGACAACGTGGTGATTTACACCGGCGAACTGGACTCCCTGAAGCGCATGAAGGACGATGTGCGCGAAGTCAAAGAAGGCTTCGAGTGCGGTATCAAGCTCAAGAACTACAACGACATCAAAGAAGGTGATCAGCTGGAGTTCTTCGAGGTCAAAGAAATCGCCCGAACCCTGTAAGCGAGAGAACCCGAGTGCGCAAAAAGTCAGCTACACCCAATCGCAGCTTTCAGGTGGCCGACCAGATCCAGCGGGATCTGGCCGAGCTGATCGCGCGCGAGCTCAAGGATCCACGGGTAGGCATGGTTACGATCCAGGGCGTGGAAGTCACACCCGACTATGCCCACGCCAAGGTCTTTTTCAGCTTGCTGGTCGGCGATCCGGTGCAGACAGCAGAAGGGCTGAACCAGGCGGCGGGCTTTTTGCGCGCCGGCCTGTTCAAGCGTTTGCACATCCACACGGTGCCGACCTTGCATTTCATTTTTGACCAGACCACCGAGCGTGCTGCGGACATGAATGCGTTGATAGCACGCGCGGTGTCATCGCGCGCCAAAGAGGACTAAACACATGAATGCGCCACGTGCACGGGTTGCAAGGCGCCCTGTGCATGGGGTGCTGTTGCTGGACAAGCCGATCGGCCTGTCCAGCAATCAGGCTTTGCAGAAAGCTAAATGGTTGTTGCGGGCCGAAAAAGCCGGTCACACCGGAACGCTGGATCCTTTGGCTACCGGAGTGTTGCCGCTGTGTTTTGGTGCGGCAACCAAGTTCAGCCAGATGCATCTGGATGCAGACAAGGCCTACGAAACCACGGTGCGGCTGGGTATCAAAACCAGCACAGCCGATGCGGAGGGTGAGGTGCTGTGTGAGCGACCGGTAGATGTGTCGCAAGCGCAACTGGATGCCGTGCTGCAGCGCTACACCGGGCCGATTGCGCAGGTGCCACCCATGCACAGTGCCTTGAAAAAGGACGGCAAGGCCTTGTACGAGTACGCAAGAGCCGGGATCGAGGTGGAGCGCGAGCCCCGCCAGGTGGTGATTTATGCGTTGAATCAGCTACTAGCGCCCATGGATAGTGCGCAGCCTGCTATCAAATTGGTAGTGGAGTGCAGCAAGGGAACTTACATCCGTACCCTGGGTGAGGACATTGGCGAGGCCTTGGGTTGTGGCGCGCATTTGAGCGCTTTGCGCCGGATTCGCACGGGCGGGTTTGATACCAGCCGGTGTGTCAGTCTGGAAGCCTTGGAGGCCATGACCGAAGAGCAGCGTCTGGCCTGTCTCTTGCCAGTGGATGCCTTGTTGCCGCAGCATGTGGCTGTCACATTGGACAGTGAGAATGCGGCACGATTTTTGAGTGGCATGCGCAGGCGCGGAGCGTGGGCGGATGCTGAGGACGTGGCCGTTTACGCCACCATGCCCCAAGCCCTGCTGGGTACGGCGCATGTGAAGGCCGGGGAGTTGATCCCGGTGCGATTGCTGAGTCCGCTGGAGATCAGCGAAATCTTGGGGCAACAGCAGGCCCTGGAACTGAGTTTGAAGCAGAGTAAAGAAACCTTGGCCCTAGTGGCGTAAGCAGAAAGTGAACCATGAGTAAACAAATCCGAAACATCGCCATCATTGCGCACGTTGACCACGGCAAAACCACCATGGTTGACCAATTGCTGCGTCAGTCCGGTACCTTTGCCGAGCACGAAAAAGTGGTCGACACCGTGATGGACAACAACGCCATCGAAAAAGAACGTGGCATCACGATTCTGGCCAAGAACTGCGCCGTGAGCTGGGAAGGCACCCACATCAATATCGTGGACACCCCCGGACACGCGGACTTCGGTGGCGAAGTGGAACGTGCCTTGTCCATGGTCGACAGCGTGTTGCTGCTGATTGATGCCCAAGAAGGCCCTATGCCCCAGACCCGTTTCGTGACCAAGAAGGCCCTGGCCTTGGGTCTGAAGCCTATCGTGGTGGTGAACAAGGTGGACAAGCCCGGCGCCAACCCCGACAAGGTGGTGAACGCTGCGTTTGACTTGTTCGACAAGTTGGGCGCGACCGACGAGCAGTTGGACTTCCCCGTGGTGTACGCCTCCGGCATCAATGGCTGGTCTTCCCTCGAAGAAGGCGCTCCCGGTGAGCAGTGGGGCCCCGACATGTCGGCCCTGTTCAACACCATCCTGAAGCACGTTCCACCGAACTCCGGTGATCCGACAGCGCCTTTGCAATTGCAAATCTCCGCGCTGGACTTCTCCAGCTTCGTGGGCCGCATCGGTGTGGGCCGCATCAGCCAAGGCACGATCAAGCCCATGCAAGACGTGGTGGTCATGGAAGGCCCGGATGGCAAGGCCGTGAAAGGCCGCGTGAACCAGGTCTTGACCTTCCAGGGTCTGGACCGCATGCAAAGCCCACTGGCAGGCCCCGGCGATATCGTGTTGATCAACGGTATCGAAGATATCGGTATCGGCGTGACAGTGACCGACCCCGCCAATCCTCAGCCGCTGCCCATGTTGAAGGTGGATGAGCCTACCCTGACCATGAACTTCTGCGTGAACACCAGCCCCTTGGCCGGTCGTGAAGGCAAGTTCGTGACCAGCCGCCAGATCTGGGACCGCCTGCAAAAAGAACTGCAACACAACGTGGCGCTGCGCGTCAACGAAACCGACGAAGAAGGCGTGTTTGAAGTGTTGGGTCGTGGTGAACTGCACCTGACCATCTTGCTGGAGAACATGCGCCGTGAAGGCTATGAAATGGCCGTCTCCAAGCCCCGCGTGATGTTCAAGGACATCAACGGCGAAAAGCACGAGCCTATCGAGTTGGTAACTGCGGACATCGAAGAACAGCACCAAGGCGGCGTGATGCAAGCCCTGGGCGAGCGCAAGGGTGAGTTGATCAACATGGAACCGGACGGCCGTGGCCGTGTCCGTTTGGAATACCGCATTCCTGCCCGTGGATTGATCGGCTTCTCCAACGAATTCCTGAACTTGACCCGCGGTTCCGGCCTGATTTCCAACATCTTTGACAGCTATGAGCCGCACAAGGGTGACATCGGTGGTCGCAAGAACGGTGTGCTGATCTCCATGGACGACGGTGAAATCTTCACCTACGCCCTGGGCAAGCTGGACGACCGCGGCCGCATGTTCGTGAAAGCGAATGACCCGGTGTACGAAGGCATGATCGTCGGTATCCACAACCGTGACAACGACCTCGTCGTGAATGCCACCCGCACCAAGCAGCTGACCAACTTCCGCGTGTCCGGTAAGGAAGACGCGATCAAGATCACTCCCCCGATCGAGTTGACCTTGGAATACGGCGTCGAGTTCATCGAGGACGACGAGTTGGTGGAAATCACGCCCAAGTCCGTGCGTCTGCGCAAGCGCTTCCTGAAAGAGCACGAACGCAAACGCGCGAGCCGGGACTAAGCCCCCCGAAGCGGCCCTCCGGCCGCCTCCCCCTAGAGGGGGCGCTAGCAGCGGCCCGGCAAAGCCGGTTCCGCGCTAGCCCTGGTTGAAGACACGGCTCTCCGTAGCTAGCAGGGTTTTAAACATGAAGCTCGCCCACAACCGCGCCGTCTTGCTGATGGTGCTGGTCGCTCTGATGTGGTCTACCGCTGGCGTAGTGACGCGGCATCTGGAATCTGCGCGCAGCTTCGAGGTGACCTTCTGGCGCTCGTTTTTCACGGTGATCAGCTTGCTGGTGATCCTGCCCGCGGTCAGCGGGAGGGGCGTGTTCTCCAAACTGCGCAGCGCTACGCCAGCTTTCTGGCTGTCCGGCATTTGCTGGAGCGTGATGTTCACCGCCTTCATGGTGGCACTCACCCTGACCACGGTGGGCAATGTGTTGGTTACCATGTCCATGGGGCCGCTGCTTACCGCCGTGATGGCGCGCATCTTCATCGGGCACCGGATACCGGCACGCACTTGGGTGGCGGTGCTGGTGGCAGGGGCGGGCATTGTGTACATGTACGCCTCCCAAGTCGAGAGCATCACGCTCTGGGGAACCCTGGTGGCCTTGTGTGTGCCCATTGCAGGCGCCACCAACTGGACGGTCACGCAGCACGCGCATGACCAAGGACATGACATTGACCTGATGCCCGCCGTGTGGGTGGGGGGCGTGATTTCCTGCATCGTCACCTTGCCCTTGGCGCTTCCATTGCAAGCAACCGCACATGATGTGGCCCTTCTGGGCTTGTTGGGTGTCTTCCAACTCGCCGTGCCCTGTGTGCTGAGCGTACGGGTTGCGCAGGTGCTGAAGGCGCCCGAGATATCTTTACTCCAATTGCTCGAGGTGATTTTCGGCATTCTCCTGGCTTGGCTGGGCGCAAATGAAGTGCCGGGGAATGCCGTGCTGTCCGGCGGCGCCTTGGTCATCGGTGCACTGGTGGTGAATGAACTGATTGGATGGAGGCAACGCGCATGAAACACGGAGACTGGAGTCTGGATGTCGTGACCGAGGTGAGTGGTGCGGTGGGTTACATCACCCTGAACCGCCCCAAAGCCCTGAACGCCTTGAGTCTGGGGATGGTGCGCTCGCTCACAGCGATTCTTCTGGAATGGAAGATGGATTCCAGTATCCATGCAGTGGCCATCCGTGGCAGTAACCAAGAAGGCCTCTTCGGTGGCTTTTGTGCCGGCGGGGACATTCGCTTTTTCCACGCGGCGGCGCTGGCAGGCGACCCGGCGTTGGAGGACTTTTTCACCGAGGGGTGATCTCGGTTTAAGTGCAATTTGTCGCGGTTTGGATTAAGGGTAAACCCTCGCATGGCGAATGTGGCCAACCTACCTCTGCTTATGGACCAGGCTTCAACCCATCGGCGAATGCGAAAACCCTCTCGGATAGTTTTTCGAAATCACCCTGGCTAAGTACATCCAAGATTTTTGTGCATATCCCCTCGACCCCCAAAAGTCGCTGTGTGCTCTTCTTCATCCCGGCGTTGTCCAAAACAGCGTTCAGGACGTCCATTGAAGTAGCCTGTCTTGTTGTTGGTGGCGATGTCTTTCGCCATTCATCCCAATGCCGAAAGTAGTTTGAAGCAGCTACAAAAATAACTCCCACCGAATGCCCGTGGATCAACGGCGCCGTGCTCTCCCAATCGAGGCGAGTTGCATTGAGGTCGTCTTTCAATGCCTGGAGGAAACCTGTCAAGTTCAGCAAAATTGCGCCGGCACAAGACTCGGAACCCAACATATTCGCTGTGATTTCCTCATTCAACGCAAGCCTGCGCGAGAAAGCTGTTGAGCCAGACGGAAACGGTTTTTGATTTGGATCACGGCGATGGTCGACAACTTGATCCAGGTTTCTTTTCAGGTCTTTGGACCGCAAACTCACGGCCATGGTCAGATCAAAAAGTGATTTGAGCATGGGTGCATTGAATCTCCATGCACTGACAAACCGACGCATGGCGCTGTAATGCTCGTCATTCAGCATCAGATCGCCACTCTTGGTCAACGCGAGATCGCCGTTTCTGACAACAAGGTCCGCGGGGGATTTCAGAATCTCCAGATTGAACTTGGTGACAATTTCTTCGTGGCTGGGTGCTGGTGGAAGCTGCATATCAAATTGGCTACAGGTCTGAGGACTCGGTCGGTGGCTGGGCCTGCAAATACTGCTTTTGCTTCGCAGTCCCGTGCTTGTTCACAAACGCCGCCATGGCATCCGACAACGGTGTGTCGATTTCAAAATCACCGTACCGTTGCAGAAACTCATCCCAACGCTTGGCCAGAACTCCTGAACGGCGCATGGATGGGCACACCCATATCCAGCGCATCCGCCACTTGTCAACTTCATGCCAAAAGGCGCAGGCGCCTACGGCCGCACCCGGTCCATACGTGTCCGTGTGATCGGCGAACAGGTAGCCATGACTTTCCTGGCGCAGGTTCTTTTTTCTCAAGGATCCTTCCCATTGAAGGAAGTCGTACTGAAATTCGCTTTTGAACCAAAGCGCTCGTTGATGGACTTCCCGGTGCATCCATATGGGTGAATCGCCAATCACCAGTTCTGGATCGGCATGCTTCTCAAGTCTGGTTCGGAACGCTGCAAGTGGGCGCGGGTTCATGAACCGCATCACCCGGGCATGTTCTGACCGGTGGAACAGTGCACCTTCTGGGTCACCCTTGGTATAGCGGCATCCACAGGTTGGACAGACGGTACTTACCTGTGGCCTTGGCCTTCTGTACTTGGGGCCCGTGACAGTCAATATGTGGGGCTGCTTCCCCACAAGCGTGAATTCGATGCGGCGTCCCAGGGCGTCTTTCCAGTTGTGGGGTACCCATTCCCCTTCATCATTCTGTGCATCAGATCGGGCAGAAAACTCTTCCTTCAGGCGCCGCTTCGGGTAGGACAGCAAGGTCCATTCGCTGTCCGTGATGTGCGTCAGATCCTTTTGAGCGCGAAGTCCGTGCTCGACCAGGCGCTCGGGATGGCTGTCAAAGCCCATCTCCTCCATCCGGACAAACAGGCATGCTGCGTCGGCCAGGGTGAGTGCATTGGTTGCCACCGCACCGGCCGAAAGGTACCTTGGTCGTTTGTAAACGGTGCGCCACGGGATCTCAAGGTACTCCGTCAACCGATTCAGATCGAGATACGCGACACGCGAATCCGTTGCAAGAAGCAACTCCTCCAACTCAATGTTGTAGACCCACCCGCGCGCAATGATGATGTCATCGAGGGGCGCGTATTGGGCAAAGTTACCAAAGCGGCGATTCTTTTGAGAGAGCGCTTCATAGATCTGCTGAAGTAACTTTGCGGGTATTTTTCTACTCATTCTTGGGGTTGCCCTTTTCTAAGCCTTGCTCAAACCGGCCTTGCAACTCAGCATCGGGAGTGTCCAGATAGCGCATAGCCGACTTGATGTCCGTCCAGCCAACATACTCCATCAATTGCTTGATGTCCCAGCCACTGGCGTTGGCCCAGCCCGCAAAGCCACGCCTCAAAGAGTGACTGCTGTACTCCTTCACTTGCGGCACGCCTGCCAGAGAAAGCATGTTGCGCAGCAGTGGGATCAAGCTGTTGGGATGCATGGCATTGCTGGACAGGTGCCCCCACCGATCAACACCCCTGTACACCGGACCATGGTCCAGCTTGGCCAGCGCAACCCATTGGGCAAATGCCGTGACGGGGCATAGCTTGGACAAGGATGGGCACTTGTACGTCTTGCCCAGTGCCTGGCGATCCCCCTTGCTGCGATCCAGATAGCAGGTCATACCCTCTGTGGACACGATTTGGACGTTCTCAACACTGAGGCGGGCCAGCTCCTCAGACCGGAATCCCCGCCAAAATCCCAGCAAGATCAGGCTTCGATCACGAGTGAATCTCAGCGTTGAGGCGTGATCACCCTGACGCTGGGATCGTTCTATGCTTTCGGCTAGCCAACGGTCCACCCGCTCCAAAACCTCCAGATCGAGCGGCCGCGCCCGGTGTTCCGGGGTGTTGTGCACGGTCCGGATTCCCTTGAGCAGTTGCCGGATGGTTGTCGATTTGGTGGGGTCTGCGAAGCCCTGGTCAAGATGCCAGCGCGACAAAGCCGCCAGTCGATGGCGCAGCGTGTTGCTCGAAAGTGTAGAGGCGTAGTCAGCCAAGTAGCGGGCAATGGCGTCGCTACTGGCCGGCAACAGGCCTTTCCATTCCTCTTCAAAATGCCGGATCGCTGAGGCGTAGCTCAGCAGCGTGTTTTTGCGTTCGGCGGCTTTGAGATATTCGTCAACTCGGGTCATGGCATGAGATGGAGGCTACTCAAACGCATGATGCCACCGTTGACTAGTCCACCTGCCTACGAATCAACTAAGGTGAATACCCCACCAGACAACCGTAGGGTGTTGTTCTCGGGTTTCCAACCTCTTTGCCAGCCAACAGATCGTCCAGCGCAGCACGCACCAAGTTGCGTGATTTGGGAACGACCGACTCGTCGACCGTTGGCTGTGAATCAATGGCCCCAGCGTAGGCCAAGCGTCCTGCGCTGTTGATGACAAACATGTGGGGGGTGTTGCGCGCTCCATAGGCCTGACCCATCTGCCCCGTAGAGTCCATCAACAAGGCAGTTGGCTGCGCCTTGCGCCCTTGATTGAACGCCAACGCTTTCTCGGGGGCAAGGTAGTCGCCCCGTGCCGGATGGGCAGAAAGAACGGAAAGCCAGACAACGCCTCGCTCCTTCGCCCACCCCTGCAACTCCTGCATCTTTCCACTGGCGTACTGGGCGCGGACAAACGGGCAGGACGGGCTTGTCCACTCCAGAACCACTATTTTTCCCTTGAACTCCTCCAGAGTTCGGCGTTTGCCAGTGGCGTCTTCTACCGCGAAAGGCGGCGCGGCCTTCTCCTGAGTCGCCGTGGCGGCACCAGTAACGCGAGTCAGACTCACGGTAGCCAGGATGCCGCTCATTGTTAGCAGTATCTCTCGGCGCTTCATACCGCCCCTTTGGAACAACCGCAGCCACCATCACCATTGCTGTCTGGGATGGAGCAAGCAGCCCGGCTTTGGGCAGTTGCTGCCTGCTTGCGGCGCTGCCCCACATACCAAACACTCACCCCAGCAGCAGCCAAGCTGATGGCTACTGCAACGGCGATTTCGGCCGACCCTTGGAAAAATTGGTCAATGGCCAGGATAGACAGGCCGGAGACCGACAACGCACCAATGATCGGGATCGCCAGGGGAATCGCACAACATGCTGCGCACGCACCCACCACACCCAACGTGGTCAACCCTACTTTTTTCACAGTCATATTCCATCCTCACAAAGAAGTCTCGGGACGATTCCCTTAAACTGCAATGTAGAACCTCAAGTAACTTGAGATGCAAGGAGAGAAGTGGCTCGGTTGATCTGAACAGATTGACCCCGATAGATAAGTGTGAAGGGGCGAGGTTGAACAGGTGCAGAGTTGTCCACGGCTGCGGGCGTCGCTTGCGACGAACGCACGACGCGGTGGGCAACTCGGGG
>CAUOXL010000012.1:0-147448 GCA_963508575.1 uncultured Rhodoferax sp. | reverse complement strand
CCCCGAGTTGCCCACCGCGTCGTGCGTTCGTCGCAAGCGACGCCCGCAGCCGTGGACAACTCTGCACCTGTTCAACCTCGCCCCTTCACACTTATCTATCGGGGTCAATCTGTTCAGATCAACCGAGCCACTTCTCTCCTTATGCATGTTTTGGGGCCAATTTCTATTGAAATTGTCAGAATGCGGAAGAAAGTAGCACGCTTCGCAACGATGAAAAAGGCCCATAACAACGGTATGTCCGTCGTTATGGGCCTTATCGGCAACTAGAGATACAAAAAACTAGTGGGAATCACGCGGAACTGCTGCACCGCTTCCGCCCACCAAGAAGTCTAAGTCCGCGCCCAAGTGCGCTTGCTGGACGGTTTCCACATAGAGCTTGTACCAACCGCGCTTGGGTTTCTCAGGTGCCTGCCAAGCAGCAAGCCGGCGGGCCAACTCCTCATCAGAAACTTCCAAGTGCAACTTGCGTTCCGGCACATTGAGTTCAATGATGTCGCCGTTTTGCACCACCGCCAGGGGGCCGCCGGCAGCAGCCTCCGGGGATGTATGCAATACGGTCGTGCCATATGCCGTGCCACTCATGCGCGCATCCGAGATGCGGACCATGTCGGTAATCCCCTTCTTCAGCACCTTAGGCGGTAGTGGCATGTTGCCCACTTCCGCCATGCCCGGATATCCGCGTGGCCCGCAGTTCTTGAGCACCATCACGCTGTTCTCGTCAATGTCCAGATCCGGATCATCAATACGTGCGTGGAAATCTTCAATGGACTCAAATACCACGGCCGGGCCGCGGTGCTGCAACAAATGCTTGGAAGCGGCAGATGGTTTGATTACCGCCCCGTTAGGTGCGAGATTGCCACGCACTACGGCAATACCTGCTGCGGGCATGAATGGATCGTCCACCGTCTTGATCACATCCCGGTTGTAGCAAGGAGCATTGGCAACGTTATCCCGAATGGTTTTGCCGTTTACCGTCATAGCATCACCATGCAGCATAGGCAGAATTTCACGCATGACCGCAGGCAAACCACCGGCGTAGCAGAAGTCCTCCATCAGGTACTTGCCGGAAGGCTGGAGGTTCAGGATGTTGTTCACCTCTGAGCCGAGCTTGTCGAAATCTTCCAGTTTCAATTCCACACCGATACGGCCGGCGATCGCCAGCAAGTGGATCACCGCATTCGTGGATCCACCGATCGCCGCGTTGGTGCGGATGGCGTTCTCAAAAGCCTGGCGGGTAAGGATCTGGGACATCTTGATGTCCTGTTTCACCATTTCGACAATACGGCGACCGGTGAGCTGCGCCAAACGCTTGCGGCGGGTGTCAGCTGCTGGGATGGCGGCGTTTTCGGGTAGAGCCATACCCAAGGCCTCCACCATGCTGGCCATGGTCGATGCTGTACCCATGGTCATGCAGGTGCCGCTGGAGCGGTGCATATCACTCTCGCAGGAGGAAAACTCTTCCATGGTCATCTCGCCAGCGCGCACCATTTCTGACATTTGCCACACGCCCGTGCCGGAACCCACGTCCTTGCCACGGAACTTGCCGTTCAACATGGGGCCACCGGACAAGCCAATGGTGGGCAGGTCACAGCTCGCGGCACCCATCATTAAGGATGGGGTCGTTTTGTCGCAACCCATGAGTAGAACTACGCCATCAATAGGATTACCACGAATACTTTCTTCGACATCCATAGATGCCAAATTGCGGAATAACATGGCCGTGGGGCGCAATTGGGTTTCACCTAAGGACATGACGGGGAATTCCAGTGGGAAACCGCCAGCCTCGTACACGCCACGTTTGACGAATTCGGCCAACTCGCGGAAGTGGCCGTTGCAAGGGGTCAATTCGCTCCAAGTATTGCAAATGCCGATGATGGGGCGACCATCCAGCAAGTCGTGGGGGTAGCCCTGATTTTTGATCCAACTGCGGTGAACAAAACCATCGCGGTCTTGGCGGCCGAACCAAGCGTGGCTGCGGCGAAACGGGGGCTTTTCGGAACTCATGGGTTTGCCTCTTTATTCGTGGAGGCGGATGCCCCCGGTTCTTGACAACAGGCATGGTACCAATGCAAAGTGATAATAGAAAATGAATTTAGAGACAATTCATATATCTATATTGCAATCAAAATAGAGAAAAAACATGTCAGATCAGGCAAAACTCGCGCGTTATCCCAGTCTTGAGGGGAAAAACGTATTCATTACCGGTGGCGGCACAGGCATTGGCGCCGCCATTGTGACGGCCTTTGCCGAGCAAGGTGCCCGTGTTGCATTCGTGGACGTTGCAGAAAATGAAAGTCGCCAATTGGCGGAACAGTTGTCGAGCACCACAGGCACGAACATATGGTGGCGGGCCTGTGATGTACGCGATGTCGCGGCCTTACAGGCAGCAACGGCGGATGCGGCACTGGCGCTAGGCGATTTCTCAGTCCTGGTGAACAACGTCGCCCGCGATGACCGGCATACCTTGGAGTCGGTGACCCCGGAATACTGGGATGAGCGCATGGCCGTCAATCAACGTCCCGCGTTCTTTGCCATTCAGGCCTTGGTACCGGGCATGAAGCGTCTGGGCGCGGGATCCATCGTCAATCTCGGCTCGACTGGGTGGCAAACCAAGGGCAGTGGTTATCCCTGCTATGCCGTGGCCAAGTCTTCAGTGAACGGGCTCACGCGGGGTCTTGCAAACACATTGGGTGCGGACCGCATTCGTATCAACACGGTGTCGCCCGGCTGGGTGATGACAGAACGCCAGATCAAGATGTGGCTCAATGCTGAGGGCGAAGCCGACATCCAGCGCAACCAATGCCTTCCGGACAAATTGAGCCCATCCGATGTCGCCCGCATGGTCTTGTTCCTGGCTTCCGATGACGGTGCCATGTGCACAGCCCAGGAATTCAAGGTCGATGCAGGCTGGAATTAAGCGGTTGACATAGTCTCAAACGGGAAGCGGATCCACGCTGAACGCCTTGCCGTATACCGTCATGGCGGAGGATTTCAGCGCACGCAGGACAACTTCAGCTGCCGGGGACAGTAACCTGTCCCGACGAGTGATAAAACCGAAAGGTTCCATTTCGCAGGGCATGGCGACCGGAAGGATCGACATCAGACCATGGTTGGCGTAATACCGGGCCACATCTACGGCCATCACACTCACCATATCGCTCTGTTGCATCATTTTGCTGATGAACAGCATTGCGCTGGTCTCCACGCTGTTGGACGGCTGCTCCAAACCCAGTTCCTGGATCATCAAATCAAAGCGGTGACGCAACATGCTGCCGGCAGGTGGAACGATCCAGCCGTATTTGAAAACATCTTCCAGCGTCGGTTTGATGGCGGTGAGCAGCGGATGGCCCGGGCGAGCAACCGCGCAAATGGGCTCTTCTGCCACCATCTCGTAGCGCAACGCCGCTTTGTCATGCTCCGGGGACAAACGGCCAACCAGAATGTCTAGGTTGCCGCGATTGAGCTTTTCAATCAATACATTGCTGGGCTCGATCTGGATAGTGATCTGCAAATTCGGATGCGCTTGTTTGACTGCCGCCACAGTGGGAGGCAACAAGGCCAGGCCCGGTGCAGTAATGGAACCGATGTTTACCTGCCCGAACTGCCCATTCTTGGCTGCTTGCAGTTCTTCATGGGCCTGGTTCAAACTTGCTAGCGCCGCCCGTGCATGGCGGATCATGGTGTCGCCATACCAGGTGGGACGCATGCCGCGCGGCAAACGTTCGAACAAAGATACACCCAACACGTCTTCCAAGTCCTTCAGCAGCTTGGAGGCGGCGGGCTGTGTCATGTTCAGAACCTGGGCTGCGCGGTGGATATTGCCTTCTTCGGCCAAAGCGACCAATAGCAAAAGCTGTCTGGTTTTCAGCCTTGCACGCAAAAACCAATGGGTGTAATTCGTCATAGGGTAAGCACCAATCTTCGAATTCGTATCGAATAAGGCACAAACTATATTAGAGATAAGGCATGCCCATCCTTATGATTTGTCCCCTCGGCCTAAATAGGGCGGGAACGGAACGGACAGAAGCATTTCAACAAAAGGAGACAATCCATGACAGCACGTAGAACCACCCTCAAGGTCCTTGCAGCAAGCCTTGCCATGGGACTGGCATTCGGCTCCACCTTGGCCAACGCACAAGACAAAGGCCTGGTCGGCGTCGCCATGCCTACTAAGAGCTCTACCCGCTGGATCAGCGACGGCAACAGCATGGTCGCCGCTTTGGCCGCCAAAGGCTACAAGGCCGACCTGCAATACGCAGAAGACGACATTCCCAACCAATTGGCCCAGATCGAAAACATGATCACCAAGGGTGCCAAGGTTCTGGTGATTGCCGCGATCGATGGCACCACCCTGACGAACGTGCTGCAAAAAGCCGCAGATAAAGGCATCAAGATCATCTCTTATGACCGCCTGATCGTCGGCTCCAAAAACGTGGACTACTACGCCACCTTCGACAACTTCCAGGTCGGCGTGTTGCAAGCCCAGTCTCTGGAAAAGGCATTGGGTCTGAAAGAGGGCAAAGGCCCGTTCAACATCGAATTGTTCGGTGGTTCTGCGGATGACAACAACGCCTTCTTCTTCTATGACGGCGCCATGTCGGTGCTGGACCCGTATATCAAGTCCGGCAAGCTGGTGGTCCGCTCCAAGCAGACAGGCATGCAAAAGGTGGCTACCTTGCGTTGGGACGGCCAAGTGGCTCAAGCCCGTATGGAAAACCTGTTGAGCGCCTTCTACGGCAAAGACAAGGTCCATGCTGTGTTGTCTCCGTATGACGGCCTGTCCATTGGTATTCTGTCCGCACTCAAAGGCGTAGGCTACGGCACCGCTGGCCAGCCCATGCCTTTTGTGAGCGGTCAGGATGCGGAAGTCCCCTCCGTGAAGTCCATCATCCGCAAGGAACAGTACTCGACCATCTTCAAAGACACCCGCGAACTGGCCAAGGTCACGGCCAACATGGTGGACGCCGTATTGAGCGGCAAGCAGCCTGAAATCAACGATACCAAAACCTACAACAACAAAGTCAAGGTGGTTCCTTCCTACCTGCTCAAGCCTGTGGCTGTGGACTTGTCCAACTACAAGCAAGTGTTGGTGGGCAGCGGTTACATCAAAGAAGAGCAGCTGAAGTAATCTTTAGCGGCGATAAAGAGGCCCTGTGCCCCAAAGCACAGGGCTTTTTACATTCTTCTGGTTCAAGAGAACGATCGTTGAGGCACCATGGCTGAACCCATTTTAGAAATGCGTGGAATGCGCAAGACATTCCACGGCGTCACTGCCCTAAGCAATGTGAACCTCACAGTGCAAGAAGGCCAGATCCACGCCATCGTTGGCGAAAACGGTGCCGGCAAATCCACCCTGATGAAAGTGCTGAGCGGCGTCTACCCTTACGGCGACTACGAAGGCACCATCCGCTACCAGGGCGAAGAATGCCGATTCCGTGGCATCCATGACAGTGAAGAAAAAGGCATCATCATCATCCACCAAGAGCTGGCCCTGGTGCCGCTGCTGTCGATCACCGAGAACATTTTTCTCGGCAACGAACAGGCCAAAGGTGGGGTGATTGACTGGAATGCGTCCTACGTCAAAACGCAGGCTTTGTTGAACAAAGTCGGTTTGAAAGAATCCCCCAACACCCTGATTACCAATCTGGGTGTCGGCAAACAGCAGCTTATTGAAATTGCCAAGGCGCTGTCCAAAGAAGTGAAGCTTCTGATCCTGGATGAGCCCACCGCCAGTCTGAACGAAACAGACAGCGATGCCTTGTTGGAATTGCTGCTCGAACTCAAACGTCAGGGCATTTCCTGCATCCTGATTTCGCACAAACTCAACGAAATCTCCAAGGTTGCAGACGCCATCACGGTGCTGCGTGACGGTGCAACAGTGGCTTCTCTGGATTGCCGCACGGAACAGGTCAGCGAAGACCTCATCATTCGCCACATGGTGGGGCGCGAAATGGCTGACCGCTATCCCAAGCGAACGCCCCATGTGGGTGACACCGTGTTTGAAGTGCGGGACTGGGTCGTACACCACGCCATTCACCCCGAGCGCAAAGTCATCAAGGGCGTGAACCTTCACGTCAAACGTGGCGAGATTGTCGGCATTGCCGGCCTCATGGGCGCGGGACGTACCGAACTGGCCATGAGCATCTTCGGCCGCACCTACGGCCAGAACATCAGTGGCAAAGTCTTGCTAAACGGCAAAGAGGTGGACACCAGCACGGTGCAGAAAGCCATTGACCACGGCATTGCCTATGTCACTGAAGACCGCAAAGGCTACGGACTGGTGCTGGACGAAACCATTGCCTGGAACACCACACTGGCCAATCTGCCCGCTGTGTCCAATAAGACCGTGGTGGACGAAGGCAAAGAGTTCGGTGTGGCCCAGGACTTCCGCAAAAAGCTCAACATCCGCAGCCCCAACGTGTTTGCCCGCACCGTCAATCTGTCGGGGGGCAATCAGCAAAAAGTGGTGTTGAGCAAATGGCTGTTTTCAGAGCCTGAAGTGCTCATCCTGGATGAGCCCACCCGCGGTATCGACGTGGGTGCCAAGTATGAGATTTACACCATCATCGCGCAGCTCGCCGCAGAGGGGAAATGCGTGCTGATGATCTCCAGCGAGATGCCCGAGTTGCTGGGCATGTGCGACCGGATCTGTGTATTGAATGAAGGTGCTTTTGTGGCGGAGTTCCCGGCAGCAGAAGCGACCCAAGAAAAAATTATGCGTTCTATCGTGACGTCAGGAGTGAACTGAAATGGCAAGCACAATCCCGGAAAAAAACGCCCCCGCTTCTGGCGGCGGCATGGCTTTCCTGAAAAGCAATCTGCGCGAATACGGCCTGTTGATTTCGCTGGTCATCATCATGGTGTTCTTCCAGGTCAAGACAGACGGCACTTTGTTTCAGCCTCTGAACCTGACCAACCTGATCCTGCAAAACAGCTACATCATCGTCATGGCCCTGGGCATGTTGCTGGTCATCGTCGCCGGCCACATTGACCTGTCGGTCGGCTCAGTGTGTGGCTTCATCGGTGCGGTGGCCGCCGTGCTGATGGTCAACTACAACTGGCACTATGTGCCCGCCGCCATCGTCTGTCTGATTCTGGGCGGTGTGATCGGTGCGGCCCAGGGCTATTGGGTGGCGTTCTACAAGATCCCCTCCTTCATCGTGACGCTTGCCGGCATGCTGGTCTTCAAAGGCCTGGCGCTGGCAGTGCTCGAAGGCGCGTCCGTCGGTCCTTTCCCACCTGAGTTTCAGTTGCTGAGCACCGGCTTCATCCCCGACCCGTTTGCAGGCGAAACCTTGCGGGTGGCCACTCTGGTGATAGGCCTGCTGATCGCCCTGGTGATGCTGGTCACCAAAGTGCGTGGCCGTGCAGACCGCGCAGCCCACGGCATGGAGAACGAGCCGGTTCTTTTCTTCGCAATTGCCAACCTCATCTTCGTCGGCATGATCGTGGCTTTCAGCTACCAGCTGGCGTCCTACAGAGGCCTGCCCAATGTGTTGGTTGTCATGCTGCTGTTGATGCTGGCCTACGACTTTGTCGCGTCCAAAACGACCATAGGCCGCCGCATTTACGCCCTGGGCGGCAACGAAAAAGCGGCACGCCTCTCCGGCATCCGCACCGAGCGTTTGACCTTTTACACCTTCATCAACATGGGTGTGCTGGCTGCGTTGGCCGGCCTGATCTTCGCAGCCCGTTTGAACACCGCCACCCCCAAAGCCGGTCTGGGTTTTGAGTTGGACGTGATTGCCGCCTGCTTCATCGGCGGCGCGTCCGCTTCCGGTGGTGTGGGCAAGGTGCTAGGTGCCGTGATAGGCGCGTTCATCATGGGCGTCATGAACAACGGCATGTCCATCATGGGCATTGGTATCGACTACCAGCAGGTCATCAAGGGCCTGGTCTTGTTGGCCGCCGTCTGCTTCGACGTTTACAACAAAAACAAATAAGGACTCATCATGTATTCCGCCTCCAACCCCCGCTACAAGGGTGTGTTCCCGGTGGTTCCCACCACCTTCAACGACGCCGGCGAGCTGGACCTGGAAAGCCAGAAACGTTGTGTCGATTTCATGATCGACGCCGGCTCCACCGGTCTGTGCATCCTGGCCAACTTCTCCGAACAGTTTGTCTTGGCCGATGCGGAGCGCGAAGTGCTCACCAAAACCATCCTCGCCCATGTGAATGGCCGGGTGCCGGTCATCGTGACTACGACACACTTCAGCACCCAGGTCACCATCGCGCGCAGCGTGCAAGCCCAGCAGCTGGGCGCCTCCATGGTCATGGTCATGCCGCCGTACCACGGGGCGACCATTCGTGTGCCTGAAGGCCGGATTTATGAGTACTTCGCGCGCTTGTCGGACGCGATTGATATTCCCATCATGATCCAGGACGCACCGGTCAGCGGCACGCCCCTGTCGGTGCCTTTCCTGGCCCGCATGGCGCAAGAGATCAAGCAGGTGTCGTATTTCAAGATTGAAACTGCGGGTGCGGCCTCCAAGCTGCGCGAGCTTATCCGCGTGGGGGGGGCGGCCATTGAAGGCCCCTGGGACGGTGAAGAGGCCATTACCCTCATACCCGATCTGGACGCCGGTGCCACCGGTGCCATGACCGGCGGTGCCTACCCCGACGGTATCCGCAAAATTGTGGACGCCTATGCGGCGGGCCATCGTGAAGAAGCGGCTGCCCACTACCAGCAGTGGCTGCCCCTCATCAACTACGAAAACCGTCAGGGCGGCATATTGACGGCCAAGGCCTTGATGAAGGAAGGTCGCGTGATCGCGTGCGAAGCTGGCCGCCACCCCTTCCCCGCCATGCATCCTGATACACGTGCCGGTCTGATCGACACCGCCAAGCGTCTGGACCCCCTGGTCTTGCGCTGGGGCCGCTGAACCTGCCCCCGAAATGGGTCCCTGTTGCCATGTCAGAAAACACCGTACTCCAACTCCTGGGTCGCCGTTTGCGACTGGCCGTGATCGGTGGTGGCCCCGGCTCCTTCATAGGAGCTATGCACCGCCAGGCTGCGCGGCTGGATGACCGGTACGAGCTGGTGGCCGCTGCGCTCTCGTCCGACCCGGAGCGCTCGCGCACGGCGGGCCGGGGCATCGGCGTGGCACAAGACCGTTGCTATCCCGATGGTGAGGCGCTGATCAGCGGCGAAGCCGCCCGCGCCGACGGTGCCGAGGTCGTGGCCATCATGACGCCCAATGACAGCCACTTCCGCTTTTCCATGCTCGCACTGGAACATGGCATGGACGTCATCTGCGACAAGCCCATGACCAACACGCTGGAAGAAGCCGAGGCGCTGCATGCCAAGGTGCAAAGCAGCGGGCGCGTGTTTTGCTTGACCCACAACTACACCGGCTACCCCATGGTGCGCCAGGCCAAGGCCATGGTGATGGACGGTTTGCTGGGCGATATCCGCTTGGTGCAGGTGGAATACGTGCAGGGCGGACGCGCCAAGGCCGGACCGGGCCGCAGGGCCTGGAAAGAAGACCCTGCCCGTGGTGGCCCCTCGCTGGTGATGGGCGATATCGGCACCCATGCCCACCACCTGCTGCGCTTTGTCACGGGCTTGGAAGTGGCCGAGGTCGCTGCCGAGGTGGGCAGCATCGTGCCCGACCGCATCACGCATGACTACGCTGGCGCCATGCTGCGCATGAGCAATGGCGCACGTGGCAGTTTCTGGGTCACGCAGGCAGCGGCGGGTGTGGAAAACGGCTTGCGCATCCGCGTCAGCGGCTCGCTAGGCAGTGTGGAATGGCACCAGGAGCACCCGCAAGTGTTGCAGTTCAAACCGCTGGACGCACCTGCCCAGGTGCGCACCCCCAATGGCCCCGGCACCCTGCCCCTGGCGGCCCGAGCCTCGCGCATCGTGGCCGGCCACCCGGAAGGCTTTCACGAAGCCTTTGCCAACCTGTACACCAATGCAGCAGACACCATAGCCGCGCTGCGCAGCGGCAACACGCCCGACCCGTTGAATCAGTTCTTCCCGAATGCGACTGACGGCCTGCAAGGCATCCGTTTTGTGGCCGCTGCCATCGCGTCCAGCCGCCAGAACGGCGCCTGGACTGATGTTTAGCCCCCCTTACACGCACCATGACCACCCAACACAACAACTTGATCAACGGTGAATGGCTCGCCGGCACCGGCTACACGCCTAACCTGAATCCCTCCAATCTCGCAGACGTCATCGGTGAGTACGCCCAAGCCGATGTGGCCCAGCTGAACGCCGCCGTGGCCGCTGCGCAAAAAGCATTCCCCGCTTGGTCTACCGGCGGCATCCAGGCTCGCGCCGACGCACTGGACAAAATCGGCAACGAAATCCTGGCCCGCAAAGAAGAGCTGGGCACCCTGCTCTCCCGCGAAGAGGGCAAGACCCGCGCCGAAGGCATTGGCGAAGCTGCTCGTGCCGGCAACATCTTCAAGTTCTTCGCAGGCGAATGCCTGCGCCTGGCCGGTGAAACATTGCCCTCCGTGCGCCCCGGCATCGGGGTGGAAGTCACCCGTGAGCCTTTGGGCGTGATTGGCCTGATCACCCCGTGGAATTTCCCCATCGCGATTCCTGCCTGGAAGATCGCACCTGCTCTGGCCTATGGCAACTGCGTGGTGTTGAAGCCCGCAGACCTGGTGCCTGGTTGCGCCTGGGCGCTGGCCGACATCATCCACCGCAGCGGCATTCCGGCTGGCGTGTTCAACCTCGTCATGGGTTCGGGCCGTGTGATTGGCGACGCCTTGGTCAACCACCCCGGCATCACGGCTGTGAGCTTCACCGGCTCCGTGGGTGTGGGCCAGCGCATTGCCGCCGCATGTGCCAGCCATATGAAGAAGGTGCAGCTGGAAATGGGTGGCAAAAACCCCCAAGTGGTGCTGGACGATGCCGACCTCAACGTCGCTGTCGAGCTCAGCGTGCAAAGCGCCTTTTACTCCACCGGCCAGCGCTGCACCGCGTCCAGCCGCCTGATCGTGACCGACAAAATCTACCCCGCCTTCATCGAGGCCATGCAAAAGCGTATGGCCGCCATCAAAGTAGGCGATGCCTTGGCTGCGGGCATCGACATCGGCCCGGTTGCCTCCCAGGCCCAGCTGGAGCAAGACTTGTCCTATGTGGAAATCGGCAAGGCCGAAGGCGCTACGCTGCTGACCGGTGGTGAACGCCTCACGCGCGACACCGAAGGCTTCTATATGGCTCCTGCCTTGCTGGTGGACAGCACCCCGTCCATGCGCATCAACTGCGAAGAAATCTTCGGCCCGGTGGCCAGCGTCATCCGCGTCAAAGACTACGACGAAGCCTTGGCCGTTGCCAACGACACGCCTTTCGGCCTGTCTGCCGGCATTGCCACCACCAGCCTCAAGTACGCCAGCCACTTCAAGCGCCACAGCCAGGCCGGCATGGTGATGGTCAACCTGCCCACCGCCGGGGTGGACTACCATGTGCCTTTTGGTGGACGTAAAGGCAGCAGCTATGGCTCACGGGAGCAAGGCAAATACGCGGCCGAGTTCTTCACCACGGTGAAAACCGCTTACACATTGGCATAAGTAGCAAGGCCCCCGCATGCGTACCCTTCGACGGATCTTTCTGAGCAGTTTGTTGATGGTGTCCATGCCCTGGGCTCACGCACAGAACAGCAAGGGTGGCGTGGGCCTCCTCATGCCCAGCATCACCTCCCAGCGCTGGGTGGTCGACGGCCTGACCATGGTGCGCGCCATGGATAAACTGGGCTACCGCCCTGACCTCAAGTACGCCAATGACGAGGTGGCTACGCAAGTGGCCCAGGCGGAGGAAATGCTCAAGGCGCCCGACATGAAAGTGCTGGTCATAGGCGCCATTGACGGCACCAAGCTGGCGCCGGTGCTCAAGAAAGCGGCCGAACGGGGCATCAAGGTCATCGCCTATGACCGCCTGATCCGCGACACCCCGCATGTGGACTACTACGCTACCTTCGACAACTTCCAGGTCGGCGTGCTGCAGGGCACCGACATCATCAAGCGGCTGGGTCTGGACAAAGGCAAAGGCCTGTTCACTATCGAGTTGTTTGCCGGTTCCCCGGACGACAACAACGCCTTCTTCTTTTACGACGGTGCCATGTCGGTGCTCAAGCCCTACATCGACAAAGGCAAGCTCGTCGTTGGCTCGGGCCAGATGGGTATGGAGAAGGTGTCCACCTTGCGCTGGAGCGGCTCGGTAGCCCGCGCCCGCCTGGTGCAGATCCTGGACAAGCACTACACCAAGCAGCGCCTGGATGCCTTGCTCTCGCCCTATGACGGCATCAGCATGGAGCTGATTACCGCCATGAAAAAAGCCAACTACGGCCAGGGCGGCCAGCCCTTGCCAGTCGTGACCGGCCAAGATGCCGAGATGCCCACAGTGCGCTCCATCATCCGGGGCGAGCAAAGCTCCACGGTGTTCAAGGACAACCGCGAGTTGGCCCAGGTGGTCACCACCATGGTGGACGCCATCCTCTCCGGCAAAAAGCCCGCCATCAACGACGAGAAAACCTACAACAACGGCCAGAAAGTGGTGCCCGCCTATCTGCTCAAACCGGTGGTAGTGGATAGCAACAACTGGCGCGCCATGTTGGTGAATTCGGGTTACTACAAGGTCGATCAGTTTAGGTAAAAGTGCCAGCCATCCCGGGTGCATAGCCTTCCTCCTGAAGGAGGCTTTTTTACATCTTCGCCATGCAGTCCTGCTAAGGTTCGCAGTCCGGCCCGGCATGCGGGCCTTGCACACAGGAGAGCACATATGGCCATGGACGTAGTTGACTACCAAATCTTCGGTTCTGAAATGCAATACGTCGAGGTGGAACTCGACCCCGGCGAGGCCGCCATCGGCGAAGCCGGCGTGATGATGTACATGGAAGACGGCATCACCATGGACACCATCTTTGGCGATGGTTCCAACCAAGGCGGCTTTTTCGGCAAACTCATGGGTGCAGGCAAGCGCCTGCTGACCGGTGAAGGCCTGTTCACCACCGTCTTTGAGAATAGCGGCTCCCACAAACAGCGCGTGGCCTTTGCCGCGCCCTACCCCGGCAAGATCGTGCCCATGGATCTGAGCCAGTTGGGCGGCACCCTCATTTGCCAGAAAGATTCCTTCCTGTGCGCGGCCAAAGGCGTGGCGCTGGGCATCGCCTTTCAGAAGAAGTTGGGTGTGGGCCTGTTCGGGGGCGAAGGCTTCATCATGCAAAAGCTCGAAGGCGATGGCATGGCCTTTGTGCACGCCGGCGGCACCCTGATGGAGCGTACCCTGGCACCCGGCGAAACCCTGCGGGTCGACACCGGCTGCGTGGTGGCCTTTCAGCCCACCGTGGACTTTGACATCCAGTTTGTGGGCAAGATCAAGTCGGCTATTTTTGGCGGCGAAGGCCTGTTCTTCGCCACCCTGCAGGGCCCGGGCAAGGTGTGGCTGCAAAGCCTGCCGCTGTCGCGCCTGGCCAACCGCATCATCCTCTCTGCCCCCGCTGCGGGGGGCCGGTCTGCCGATCAGGGCTCCCTGTTGGGTGCAGGGGTGTTGGGCGGGCTGATAGGCGGCGGGCGCGACGACTGAGCCCATGCTACGCAACAGTCGCGAAGCGGCCGCCATTCACGGCACATGCACCGGCCGCTTCTTTGCACCGGGCTTGGACGGCGCGGGTGTGGCCGCCACCGGCCTTTGGCAGCACGGACGCTTGCAGGTGCAGGCGGCCGACCACGCGTGGGAATCTGCAGCGGATGCGCGCGTGCAATCCGGCGGTTTCAACGCTGCGCAGCTGGCACTGGTGTGGGCTGATGCTGCGGGTGAATGCCGCTTCTATGTCGATGCGGGGTCCACGCGAGCGGCATTTGCCGCCGGTTTACCTGTGCACTTGGCCCCGCAGCACCACGCAGCCGGCAAGGCCAACGCCAAGGTAGAGCGGCGCTTCCGGCTTGGGTGGGCCACCTTGGCTCTGCTGGGGCTGTTGCCCTTGCTGGCCTTGGTGCTGCTGCTCACGCGGGTGGACGACGCCGTGGGCTGGTTGGTGCAACACATTCCGCGCGAGCAGGAGGCCAGACTGGGTGAGCTGGTGCTGGCCCAGACGCGCGCACAAATGCGCGTCATCGAATCCGGCCCCGCCGTGGACGCGGTGCGCCTGATCGGCCAGCGACTGACCACCGGCTCGGCCTACACCTACCGCTGGCTGGTGGTGGACAAGCCGGAGCTCAACGCCTTTGCCGCTCCCGGCGGTGTGGTGGTGGTCTACAGCGGTTTGCTGCAAGCGGCCAAGACGCCGGAGGAAGCAGCCGGCGTCATCGCCCATGAGGTTGCCCATGCCGAGCTGCGCCATGGCCTGCAAGGCATGGTCAAAGCGCTGGGGGTGCGCGCCGGGGCGGCAGTGCTGCTGGGCGATTGGAGCGGTGCCGTGCTGGGTCAGGCAATGAGCGCGCTTCTGGACATGAAGTTTTCCCGCGAGGCCGAAGACGCGGCAGACGCCGAAGGCCTGCGCCGCCTGGTGGCCGCCCGCATCCACCCGGCCGGCATGGCCGACTTCATGGACACGCTGGCCCGACAAAGCCCCGGTGCGGCAGTGCCCGAACTGCTGTCCACCCACCCGGCCACCGAGGGCCAGGCTGCGCGCCTGCGCGAAGCGGCCCAAGCCCATGCCGGGCCGTGGGTCAGGCTGCCGCTGGACTGGGTGGCCGTGCAAAAGAGCCTGCCACTCGACGGCGTGGAAGGCCGCGCGCCCTAGCACCTACCCGCCCCTGCCCTCAGGCCTTCTGGCGGCGCGCTCTCACGGCAGCAGCCAATGTGTCGAGCACCGGCTCGGTCTGCGCCCAGCTGATGCAGGCGTCCGTCACGCTCACGCCGTGCTGCAGCGGGCAGCCTGGCACGATGTCCTGGCGGCCCTCGTTGAGGTGGCTCTCAATCATCAGACCGGTAATGCGCGCATCGCCTGCGGCAATCTGTGCTGCCACGTCTTGCGCCACCACGATCTGGCGGGCGTGCTGCTTGCTGCTATTGGCGTGGCTAACATCAATCATCACCTGCTCGCGCAGGCCGGCGGCCTTAAGCAGCGCGCAGGCGGCGTCCACATCGGCAGCCGAGTAGTTGGGCGCCTTGCCACCGCGCAAAATCACATGGCAATCGGTGTTGCCGCGTGTCTCGAAGATGGCGGCCTGGCCCATCTTGGTCATGCCCATGAAGGCATGCGCGCCTTGCGCGGCCTGAATGGCGTCGGTCGCCACCTTGATGCCGCCGTCCGTCCCGTTCTTGAAGCCCACCGGGCAGCTCAGGCCACTGGCCAGCTGGCGGTGGCTCTGGCTCTCGGTGGTGCGCGCACCAATGGCGCCCCAGCTCACCAGCTCGCTGATGAACTGCGGCGAGAGCAAGTCCAGAAACTCGGTGCCTGCCGGCAGGCCCATGTCCAGAATGTCCAGCAACAGGCGGCGCGCCAGCTCCAGCCCTTCGTTAATGGCAAAGCTGCCGTCCAAGTGTGGGTCGTTGATATAGCCCTTCCAGCCCACGGTGGTGCGCGGCTTCTCAAAGTACACGCGCATTACCACCAGCAGGTCATCTTTCAGCGCATCGGCCTGCACCTTGAGCCGGCGGGCGTATTCCATGGCCTGCGCGTGGTCGTGGATGGAGCAGGGCCCCACCACCACCACCAGCCGGTCGTCCTGCCCCTGCAGGATGCGCGAGATGGCCTCACGGCTGCTCTCCACCAGCGCCTCGGCCGCGGCCGGCACGGGCAACTTTTCTTCCAGCAGCGCAGGGGTGATGAGCGGGCGCACCGCGCCGATGCGCACATCGTCAATACGGGTGGTGTCGTGGGTGGTCAGGGCGGCGATGGTGGAGGTGGTCATACTATGAATTTGATAGCTGCTTGCGCAGGTAATACGAGCGCTGGAGGGTGATTTGGCTTGTATTTTAGGTGCACTCCGCCTCTCTTAGTTTCGTCGCTGGAAATTGCGCTGTCACCCCAGGCAAAGCCCTGGGTCACAAAGCGTTGGAAGCTCCCTACGCTTCGCCCTTTTCAAAGGAGAAGGTGATGACGACAAGCGTGAAGACTGACGACGCAGTTCCCGAATACGGCAAAGCCCGGCCAAGCCCGGTTTGTACTTGGGCCTCTTTCACGGGCGGGATGACCCCAACGAGCAGATGCATGGCTGGGGCTTCAATGGGCCCGCCATTGGTCCATTGGAGTGATGTCACACCACGTATGCGAATGACGTGAAGATCGAATTTGAGTCTGAGTCTGAGTCTGAGTCTGAGTCTGAGTGTGAGTGTGATGCGAAGAGGTACTTTGGCGATGACCCGACATATCTACATTTGGAGACCAAGGGCGACTTGCTCGTTTACGCAGGCAAGTACTACGGGGATTGGACTGTGTACTACGTCCCGCCTGCGGACTGCTTGCCACCTGAGGACACGTTCAGGACGAGTAAGCGGGCGGGCTATCGAATTGCACACAACCCGATGTCGAAATAGTTGCTCCAGCGGCGTCTTGTGCTTGAACGCTTGGGAGCGATTGGGGCCATCTATTGAAATAAGATGAAGAAGGCACAAGCAAGTAATTCAGGGGGCGAAATGGAAAAAATTCTGTCAGTCATACAGGCGCCGCGGAAATCATGGGACGAAGGTGCGATCCGAAGTGCATTTCATTCGGATATCAAAGAGAGATACATCCGCATTCGAGACTTTGTGAATAAGCGAAGTCCAGAAGAAACAAGGTTTCAATTGCGAGTCAATGCAGATACCAAAGACGGGGCTGTACCTTACATCGCTTTGATCGCACCAGATCAAGACACTTCGGGTCCATATGGTGGACTGAGTTTTGTTGTATTCCCTACTGATGATGACGGCCCGCCTTTGATTTGTATGGGTATCGGTACCCAATCAATTGCACCAGATGATCGCGCATTAGGCAGTCCAGGGCATTCACGTCGTTGTCGAGCGATCACCCAATGGTTGTCTTCTTTGCCAGGGGTCGGCTTCGCGTGGAGCAAGCGGGATCCCATTCGAATCGATCTTGAGTTGCCCAGAGTCGTAAGGGACAAGTTAACGCGATGGGATCAGTCAATTCGAAAGTATGGGCCCGTTCTATATGCCTGTTTTGCGCCAGAGGGCTCCGGCACAGCAGCAGACAAAGAGACACAGAAGAATGCGTTGACTGCTTTTCTTGACCTTTTTATGGACGAGCGAGGCATTGATAGGAATAAGAAATCGCAAGGCGAGTTTGAGATTTCTTCTTCTGAATGGATGTCGCATCTGCTTCCAACAGTCGATGAGTCCTACGTTTCAGAGCTCTTAACTCACCGCAAGTTTGTTGCTTTGGAGGGTCCGCCGGGGACTGGAAAAACGCATCTCGCAAAGAGATTGTTGTCCGAGCATTACGGTGGAAATGGGCATCTGATTCAGTTTCATGCAGGAACAACTTACGAATCGTTCATCGGTGGACTCAGGCCGATGAAAGACCAAGGTACTCAGGGGTTCTATTTCGCAAGCGTCGGCGGGCAGTTACTGCGCGCAATCAAAAACGCGAATGCAGATGTGAATAGACCCTATCTCTTGGTTATCGATGAAATCAACCGTGCTGATCTGGCAAAAGTGTTGGGCGAGGCTATGCATCTTTTTGAACCTGGCGATGCAGACCGCAAGGTCGAGTTGGACTTTGCGTTTGATGAAATTGGCGGACGTACTTTGACGTTGCCGCCAAATTTGCACGTACTTGGGACGATGAACACTGCTGACAGAAGCATCGCAGTATTGGATGTAGCAGTGCGTCGCAGATTTGCTTTTGTGCCTGTGTGGCCTAGTCTGGCCGTGTTGAATGACACTACCAAAACATGTCCGCTGATGGCCGGTAAGTTCAAACAATTACTGGACTTATTCGTATCTCATGCGGCCGACGATGCGTTCAACCTTTTGCCTGGCCATGCTTACTTCATGGAAAAGGATGATGTGAAAGCGAAGATCAAGTTAAGCACCGAGCTCAAACCTTTGCTTCATGAGTATTTGGCACAGGGACACGTTAGTGGGTTTGGCGACGAAGTTCATGCGTACATCGACAGTCTTGAAGCCTGAGCGTGTCTCTCTTTCAAACCCTTAACCCCGTGCGGCGCATTAAGGACAGCGCACGCACGTTCATATCTGGCACGGAGTGGCTGCTAGAGCCAGGAATAGACAAACGTAAAGCCCCGGAAATAGCACAGCGTCGTTCAGAGAGCTTTCTGGAAATGAATCGCGGCATCTTGGGTGATTTCGGGGTTCGTGGACAAGTGGGTGGTCAGCGGGGTGACGTTGGGATATGGCTGGAATCAGACACAAGAGTTGGCGCCCTTCCCTTGTTGTCGCCAGCTTCTGCTAAGCCTGACCTTGGGCTCGTAGTTGAGCCGCGCTTCACTTGGAGTAGTGCCGGCGACATGTTGGTGGGTACCGGGTTTCGGATTATCCCGGAGATACTGCCGCTCCCTCGGATGGTTCCTAACTCTGATCGCCAGATCCCGTCTTGGGTGCTTAGCGCCACAGTTCTATCCCGGATAGAGGCGCTGCTCAAGCAATCTTCGCGGCGGTTTGAAATGAATGAAGCCGTGCTGAGCGCTCCAAAAGGGCAGGTCAACTGGACTGATTACGCGACGAAGCATTTTTCGCGTGGTCAGTGTTTGTCTATTCCTTGTCGGTTCCCGGACTTGCTTGTGGATGCCCAACTGTACGGCGCGATGCATTGGACAGTTTTGCGTCATCAAGACGCGCTCCGCACACAGCTTGGTAGGCATAGGGCCGTACTGCACTTGCTTAAGCTTTGCGATACGTTGCTGTCTGGTCTGCGCTCTTTTTCCCCCTCCCGACCCAAGACCGCCATGCAAGGTCTTTCCGGCAATAGCAGCGGAGAGGTGTTCAAGCGCGGGTTGGAGGCAATGAATTGGACGGTAGATGAGCGCGGGCTTGGTGGAACCAGTGATCTTGCCGGATTGCCTTGGCGTATGGATATGGCGATCTTCTTTGAAGCGTGGATTGAATCGATTGCTGATGCGACAGCTAAGCGGTATCAAGCCAAACTGACCTCAGGTAGGCGGCATGAAACTACTGTGCGCTTGAAATGGTCGCCTCATCGAATGGGTACACAACGTGCCTTGATCCCTGACGTTGTTCTCCAAAGGTCAGGTGTAACGCTGGTCATTGACGCCAAATACAAACGCCACGCTCAACTGGTTGGCTACGGTGCGTATGGAAAAGGTGAGCACGATTGGCAGGAGCAACATCGTGAGGATCTTCTGCAGGTGTTGGCTTACAGCAGTCTTTTTGATACACCAAGAGTTGTAGCCTGCTTGGCTTATCCCACGCCGCATGATCAATGGCAGACACTTGCTGATCAGAAGCGCATCATGTCCCGGGCAACTGTTCGGCAAGGCTTGCGGCAGGTTGAAGTGGCTCTGATCGCAGTCCCCATGTCAGGCGAAACAGATGGAGTTTCAGACCTGCTAGGCGAGCTGCTACTTACCGAAGGTAATTAGTTCTGAGCTGAGTTTGCTCCGCTTTTGATAGCTGCTTGCGCAATATCCACGAGCGCTAGAGCCTGATTCGGCTCTCAAACCAAGCCATGCCGCTCCATCACCTCCCGCCACGCCGCCAGCTTGCGCTCAAAGCTCCATGACGCATTGGCCGGGCTGGTGCTGGGGAGCTGGTAGACGGGCACGCCCAGGCTGCGGGTGTGGCGGGCGTGTTTGAAGCTCTCGCCGCCGTTGTGGGCGATGGCCTGTAGCTGCGGCAGGTGTAGCGCGGCGATGTCGTTGGGCACCGCGTTGCGGATCGCGCTGTCCAGGCTGCCTTCGCGCTCGCAGCGGGCGTACACATCCCACACGCCCAGGCCGCGCTCCAGCAACCACTTGCTACGGTTTTCATAGCTGCTTGCGCATATTCCATGAGCGATAGCGGGCCAAATGGCTTGCAATATCTTCCAGAACTGGTTTTGCGGGTGGCCGTAATACTCTTGCGCCTGCAGCGAGCGCACGCCGGGAAAGCTGCCCAAAATCAGCACCCGCGTGGCGGGAGACACGAGGGGCGGCAGGCCGGTAAGTACGTGGGTGGTCATGGGGGCGTTGGGGTGTTACTGCGCTATTCTCTTCAATCCACAGCTCTGCACGCCCTATGCCAACGATGTCTCTCTTGAAACCATTCGCTGTACTGACCGCCGTGTTCCTGGCTGGTTGGGCGCAGGCCCAAGTGTTTACCTTCAAAGACTGGGCCGTGGCTTGCGATAACACGCGCCACTGTGAGGCGCTGGCTTACCAAAGCGAGGAATCGGACTCCGCGCCTGTGGTGCTTTGGTTGTCGCGCGACGCGGGCCCGGATGCACCGGTGCGCGTGCAGGTGGATGTGGACGAAAGCGAAGGCCCCCAACAGCTGACTCTGCGTCTCGGCACTACCACCTTGAAGGGCATCTCCCGCGCACAAGACCTGAGCCCGGCCCAGACCCGGCAGTTGCTGGCGTATCTGCTGGAGGGGCAAAAAGTGACGCTGGCCGCTGGCCCTAAACGCTGGGAACTGTCGCTTGCTGGCAGCCATGCCGCGCTGCTCAAGATGGACGATGTGCAGGGCCGTGTGGGCACACCGGGTGCGCTGCTTCGCAAAGGCAAGAAGCCTGAGGCCTCGGTATTGCCGGCCGTGTCGGCGCCAAAGGTGCAGGCTGTCACTTTGCCCAAAACCAGCAAGGCAGATGAAGCGCTGTTGCAGCCCATTCTGAAATCCATCACCCCGCGTGACTGTTGGGACGATTTGCCTGACGACAGTAGCCCTGACACCTCGCTCGTACGTGTGTCGAGCACGCAAGTGCTGGTGATGCGCGAATGCGGGCGGGGGGCTTACCAAGGCGGGAGCGGCGTTTGGCTGGCCAACAGCAAGCCGCCCTATGCGGCGAAGCGCTTGGAGTTGCCTTTGCCGCAGGGCAAGGCCAGCGACTATGTGATGAACCTCAGCGTTACCGATGGCCGCTTTGCTTCGTATGAAAAAGGCCGTGGTGTGAACGACTGTGGTGTCGGTTACGACTGGGTTTGGACTACCAAGGGTTTCGTGCTCACCGGCGCCTGGAGCGCGCCACTGTGCCGGGGAATGCCGGGCGGCGGCTACAGCTTACGAACCTTCACCGCAGACATCGCACCCTGAACAGGGCCTAGACGAGGCGCAGCCTTACTTTTTGGCCAGGGTCTTGCGGGCCTGCTCAATGCCGCCCACGTTCTCTGCCTTGCTGAAGCCCAAGCCTTTGAGCGTGTCCAGCGCGATGCTGCTGCGCCGGCCGCTCTGGCAGTACAGCATGACCTTGTCGTCCTTGCTTACGCCCGCCTTGGCGATGTGTTGGGCGATGGCACTGTGCTCGATGTTGATGGCGCCCTCCACATGTCCGGCGGCAAATTCTTGCGGGCTGCGCACGTCGATGATGACGTCTTTGGCCTGGGCCGATAGGGCCCCCAAAGACATGGTGAGGGTGAGGGTGATGTTGGCGACGAGTGTTTTCATGCGGGGGCCTCAGGAGGTGGTGGGTTCCTTCCGATTGTCGCCGCCTCACGCCCAGCCGGCTTACAGCGGGATAAGCCGCAGCCGGTAGATCAGCGCGCTCTCGGCGTTCATGCGCGGCAGCGGCAGGCCGACTGCGGCCAGCCACGCGCCGTGGGCGGTGGGTGGCTGGGCCGCTTGGGCACCGGCGGCCAGGGCGGCATCGTTGAGCGGGCTGCTGGTCCACTCGGGCGGGGTCGGGTCCAGCCGCTCGATGGTGTAGTGCGCCGCCGGGCGCAGCATGGGCAGGCGCAGGGGCGGCGTGTTGCGGTGGGTGGTGGGCGCCGTGCGGTACACCAGCAGCAGAATTTCGCTGGCACCGGCGTCGCCATGGGCTTGCCAGACCACGCCGTCGCCCCCTTGGTCATCTCCGCCCAGCCACACCTGGCCGGTGTGCAGGCGGTTGCGCAGCTGCTTGTACATGCCCACCCAGCGGCCCAAGGCCATGCGGTCTTCATCGCTCATGTGGCGCACGTCGGCCTCAATGCCAAGGTGCCCGCTCAACGCGACACCGGCACGGAAGTTCAGGCTCTGGCTACGGCCGGTGGTGTGCGCGGGCGCGGGGCCGATGTGGGCGCCCAGAATCTCGGGCGGTAAAAACTGCAGTGCGCCGCGCTGGATGGCCACGCGCGAGAGAGCGTCGTTGCAGTCGCTGGTCCATACGCGGTGGGTGTGGGCGAGCACGCCCAAATCCAGCCTGGCGCCGCCGGAGGCACAGCTCTCAATCTCCAGCTGCGGGTGGGCGGTGCGCACCCGGTCCACCAGCGCATACAGCGCGTGCACAAAGCGCCGGTAGGCCGGGTGGCCCAGCGCGTCGCCGGCGGTGCTGAGGTCGCGGTTCATGTCCCACTTGAGGTAGGCAATGGGTACGTTGCTCAGCAGTGTGTGCAGCTTGGCAAACAGGTAGTCGGCCACCTCGGGGCGGGCCACGTCCAGCACCAGCTGGTTGCGCATGGTGAGCAGGGGGCGGCCTTCGAGCTGCAACGCCCAGTCGGGGTGGCTGCGGAAGAGCTGGCTGTCGGGGTTGACCATTTCGGGCTCGACCCACAGGCCGAACTCCATGCCCAGCTGGTTCACATGGCGGGCCAGGGGTTGCAAGCCGTCGGGGTATTTGGCGGGGTCGGGCCACCAGTCGCCTAGCGCCGCGCGGTCGCTGTGGCGGCCCTGGAACCAGCCGTCGTCCAGCACAAAGCGCTCCACGCCCACGCTGGCGGCGGCTTCGGCCAGGGCGCGTATGTCATCGGTGCGGTGGTCAAAGTACACCGCTTCCCAGGTGTTGAGGTGCACCGGGCGCGGGCGCATGCGGCCGCCGGGCCAGGGCAGGCGGCTGCGCACCGTGGCGTGGAAGTTGGCGGCCAGGCCGTTCAGGCCCTGCACCGAGCAGCTGGCCAACAGCGCGGGCGTTTGCAGGTGTTCGCCTGCGCCCAAGCGCACTTCGCCGGGGGGCAGCCATTCGCCCATTTGCCATTGGTATTGGCCGTCGTGCAGCCACTCGATGGCTTGGCGGTGGTTGCCCGACCAGGCCAGGTGCGCGCCATACACGGTGCCCACGTGTTCGGTGCTGCCGGGCGTGGTGACCACGGCACCGGGAAAGCTGTCGTGTGACGTGCGGCCGCGCCGGTTTTCGCGCTGCCAGGTGCTGCGCGAGAGCGCATCCACCTGCAACTGAAATTCGTTGGCCCATTGGCCGGTGTAATGGCGCACGGCCTGGGCATTGCCCGGCAGCGGCACCGTGCCGGCGGCCAGCCAGTGCACGTCCAGCCCATCGGGCCCGTCGTTCATCAGGGTGCTGTTCAGGTGCAGCACATCGTGCGCGTCCAGCGCCATGTGCAGGGTGAGCTGCAATTGGGCCACGCGGTCGGTGAGGTGGATGGCAATGTGTTGGCCGGAGAGCAGCGTTTCCACCTCGCAGTGGGTGAACTGTTGGGCAAACTGCCGGCCGTTGCGGTGTGCCAGCAAAGCGCTTTGCATGTACCAGCCCACGCCGAAGGTGGGGGCCACGGTCAGCGGCTGGTCGAACTCCATGCTGCTGGGCGGGATGGCCCGGCCGTCGCGCAGCGGCGCCAGGGGCACGCAGTCGTCCGGCAGGCGCGGGCCCCAGTAGCGCCACAGCGGCGCTTCGTGGTCGCGCACCTCCAGCACCACACTGGTGTGGGTGCCGTGCAGGATGGTGAAGGTGGCCGAAGCCTCGGGTGCGTGGGTGGACATGGTGTCCGCTCAGGCCGTGTAGATGCGTTGGCCGTTCTTGTCGAACAGCAAGGCCTTGCCTGCATCAAAGCGGGCTTCCAGGGCCTGGCCGGAGCGCAGCGCACGGCCGTTTTTGCTCTCGATGACCACCATCACGCCGCCGCTGGAGCGGGCGTAGGTAAAGGTCTCGCCGCCCAGGTGTTCCAGCATGTCGATGGTGAGGGGCAGGACGGTGTCGCCCTGCTCCTGGAAGTGCTCGGGCCGCACACCGACGGACACCTCGCTGCCGATAGCAGGCAGGTTTGTACCCAAAGGCAGTTGGATGGTGGTGTGGTCAAAACCTTTGAGGCTGATCTGGCAGCCGTTGCCGCCGCCCACGGGAGCGTGACCGGTGACGGTGCCTTCCAGAAAGTTCATGCGCGGCGAGCCGATGAAGCCGGCCACAAAGGTGTTGGCCGGGTTGTCGTACAGCTCCAGCGGCGCACCCACCTGCTCGACCACACCGGCGCGCAGCACTACGATTTTGTCGGCCAGGGTCATGGCCTCCACCTGGTCGTGCGTCACGTAGATGATGGTGCTGCCCAGCTCGCGGTGCAGGCGCGCAATTTCGATGCGCATGTGCACGCGCAGCTCAGCGTCGAGGTTGGAGAGAGGCTCATCAAACAAGAACACCTGCGGGTCGCGCACGATGGCGCGGCCTATGGCCACGCGCTGGCGTTGCCCGCCCGACAGGGCTTTGGGCTTGCGGTCCATCAGCGGCTCCAGGCCCAGGATCTTGGCGGCAGCGTCTACCTTGGCTTTCACCACGTCTTTGGCTACACCGGCGTGCTTGAGGGCAAAGCCCATGTTCTCGCGCACGGTCATGTGGGGGTAGAGCGCGTAGCTCTGGAACACCATGGCAATGCCGCGCTTGGACGGGTCCACATGGTTCATGAGCTCGCCACCGATGCGCAGCTCGCCGCTGGTGATGTCCTCCAGGCCCGAGATGGCGCGCAACAGCGTGGACTTGCCGCAGCCCGAGGGGCCCACGAACACCACGAACTCGCCGTGCTGGATGTCGAGGTCCACGCCCCGGATGATGTCGATCTCGCCGAATGACTTGCGGACCTGGGTGAGTTTGACGTCTGCCATGTTCTATTCCTCGTCGACTCGGTTGTTTACGCAGCTTGCAGCGTCATGCGCTGCTCGCCCATGCGGCGGGTGGATACGCGCAGGCTGATGTCGCCCACCGCGCCGGTGGTTTCCAGCCAGAAACCGGTGGTGCCGCCCTTGAGCGTGAGCAAATCGGGGCCCAGCAGCTTGGCTGCGCCGGTCACTTCCACATGCACCACATCGTCCATGAAGGGCAGCAGGCGGCCGGCTTGGTCCAGCGCACGCACGATGACGCGGGTGGCGTCTTTCTCATGGGCGTGCAATTGCGTGTCGTCCACTTGCACTTGCAACGTGGTGGGCACTGGGTTGCCCGAGAGCTTGACGGTGGAAACCGCCTTGCCGTTGATGTAACCCGTCACCGTGGCATCGCGCCACAACATGCCCCAGGCGCCCAGGTCGTTCATGTTGACGTGGCGGCTGTCAAAAATGACCGGGGCGTGCGGCAGGTGCGGGTAGCGCTCGCGGTCGGGCTCGGCGCGCTTGGGCGCAAAGTCGCCCACTTGCAGTTCCACGTAGTCGCAGTTGGTGAGCACAATCAGGGGCAGCACTTCGCAGCGGTCTTTCTCGCCACGGGCCCAGTAGGTCACGGGTTGCAGCACCACTTGCTCGGCAGGGCTGCACTGGCTGGTGTAGCCCCAGGCGGCGAACTTGGGTTCGCGGAAGATGTCCATCACGCCGTGGTGGCAGATGCGGTCGCCCGCGCCGAAGTCTTTGTGGGTGTTGTAGTCAAACATGCACCAGCCGATGGCGCCGCTGATGACGGGGTTTTCATAGGCCTTGTTCAGCACGTCCAGATGCCGGCGCACATGCTCGGACTGGCGGTCTTCGGGGTCTATGCGCTTGGTCGGGTACATGTGGCCGTTGAACTCGGTCACGAGGTACGGCACCTCGTGGGCCAGGCCGGTCACTTGGCGGGGTTGGCGCAGCGGCGTGGGGGCCACGCCCTTCATCCACTCGGGCGGGGCGACGTGGCAGAAGTCGTTCACGGTGTACACGTCTTCCAGCAGTTCGCTGTTTTCGAGGTAGCGCACGCCGCCGGTCTGGCGGGTAGTGTCCAGGCTGCGGGCCATCGCGTTGGTGCGGGTGTAGAAGTCGTGGTTGTCTTGCGACTCGTTGATGCGCACGCCCCAGATGATGATGGAGGGGTGGTTCCAGTCGCGCTCGACCATGCGGCGCACGTTCTCCACCGACTCGTCCTGCCAGGCCTGGCCGCCGATGTGCTGCCAGCCCGGAATCTCTTCAAACACCAGGAGGCCGATCTCGTCGCAGCGGTCCAGAAAGTAGGTGGACTGCGGGTAGTGCGAGGTGCGCACCAGGTTGCACTTGAGCACGTCTTTCATGACGTCGGCATCCTTGGCCTGGGCGCGCTGGCCCATGGCGTAGCCCACATAGGGGTAGCTCTGGTGGCGGTTGAGGCCACGGATTTTGAGCGGCTTGCCGTTGAGGAAAAAGCCCTCGGTGGTAAAGCGCGCAGTGCGGAAGCCAAAGCGGGTGCTGTGCTGGTCGTTGCCGGCGCTGGTGTTCAGCGTGACGCGGGCCACATACAACACCGGGCTGTCCAGCTCCCACAGCGCGAGGCCGGCCAGTGATTCAAACGATGCGCTGAACTCCGCGCCCGACACATCCACGGTTTGCTGGTGCAGCACGTTGCCATCGACGGCGCAGAGCTCCACCAGTGCGGTGCCGGTGAAGGCCGCTTGGGTGGGGTTGGCTAGAAAGCCTTTGACGGTGACGCCCTTGGCGTCGCTCAGTTCGTTCGCGGTCTCAACCTTGAGGTTGGCAATGGACACCGCGTCGTTCACTTGCAGCCACACATCGCGGTAGATGCCGGCGTAGGTCAGGTAGTCGATCTGGCCGCCGAAGGGGGGAATCTCGGGGGTCTCGCTGCCGTCCACCTTCACGGTGATGAGGTTGTCGCCCTCTTTCAGCAAGCCAGTCAGGCGGGCACTGAAAGGTGTGTAGCCGTCTTTGTGGGCGGCCACTTGCTGGCCGTTGACCCAGACCACGCTGTTGGCCATGGCGCCGTCAAAGCGCAGGGCCACTTCGCGGCCGACGAAGGCGGGCTGCCAGGCCAAGGTGTACTGGTAGGCAAATTCCTTTTGAAAGCAGCGCTCGTCGAAGTAGGTCATGTCCAGGTCGACGGCGTTGTGCGGCAGGCGAACGGCCTCACCGGCTGCGGCCTTGGCGATGAGCTCAGACGAAAAAGAGGTGTGAAAGGTCCAGCCCGAGACGAGCTTGCTAACGGTACGCATGTGAAAAGCCTTATTTGACGGAGCCCAGCATGCCCTGTACGAACTGCCGTTGCATTGCGAAAAAGACGACCAGGGTGGGCAGGGTGGCCAGCATGGCGGCCAGCATGATCACGCCGAAGTCCGGAAAGTAGGCCGAGCCCAGCGAGGACAAGACCAGGGTGATGGTTTTGAGCTCGGGGGACTGCAGCACGATGAGGGGCCAAAGGAAGTTGTTCCACGCCGCCATGAACACGATGATGAAGGCCGCTGCATAGGTGGAGCGCATCACCGGCACATACACAAACAGGAAGATTTGCCATTCCTTGAGGCCGTCCAGGCGCGCGGCTTCGCGCAACTCGGGGGGGAAGGCTTTGGTGCTCTGGCGGAAATAGAACACGATGTAGGCGGACGCCACCACCGGCAGGATGACGGCGAGGTGCGTGTCCAGCAGATCGAACTGCGCCATCAGGATGAAGAGCGGAATCATCAGCGCCGCAAAGGGCACCATCAGCGTGAGCAGCAGGCCGTTGTACAGGCGTTCGCGGGCCTTGGAGCTGAACACTTCAAAGCCGTAGCCCGCCATGGACGAAACGAGCAGCGTGAAGAAGCCGCCGATGATGGCGATCTTTCCCGAGTTCCAGAAGACCTGGGCCACGTCAAAGCTCTTGTTGAGTTTGTCGAAGTTCTCCAGCAGCGCACTGCCGAAGGTGAACTTGCCCTTGGTCACATCCACCGAGGCGTTGGTGGCGCTGATGACCATCCAGGCAAACGGGAACAAGGAGACCAAGGCCATGACCCCCAGAAAGAGGTAGACGCCGGCCATGCGGAATTTTTCTGCCCAGTTGGTCATGTCAGTTGCGCTCCCGGGCGGCATAGAACTGGATGGCGGCCAGCGCGGCCACCAGCAGCACGATGACGTAAGACACCGTGGCGGCGTAGCCGAAGTTGGGCACAAACTTGAACGACAGGTTGTAGATGTACATGGACAGCGTGAGCGTGTTGTCAGAGAACACGGTGCCCACGGTGGTGATGTTCATGGGTTCATCAAACAACTGCAGGGTGCCGATGGTGGAGGTTACGGTGGTGAACAAAATCACCGGCTTGAGATTCGGGATGGTGATGGAGACAAAGCGGCGGTAGGCCGAGATGCCATCGATGCGGGCAGCCTCGTAGATCGACTTGTCGATGTTCTGCATTGCCGCAAGATAGAAGATCATGTTGTAGCCGGTCCAGCGCCAGGTGATGGCGATGATGATGACCACCTTGGACCAGAACGGGTCATTGAGCCAGGGGATGGGCTCGGCGATGAGGCCCAGCCACGCCAGTGCGTGGTTGACCAGGCCGTCATACGAAAACATGCTCTTGAACACTACCGAGTACGCCACCAGCGAGGTCACGCAAGGCAGAAACACGGCCGTGCGCAACAGCCCGCGAAAGCGCAGGTTCGGCATGTTGAGGCAGCTGGCCATGACCAGCGCCAGCAAGAGCATGATGGGCACCTGAATCACCAGAAAGATGCATGTGTTTTGCAGCGCTTTCAGGAAGACAGGATCACTGGCCAGGCGCACGATGTTGCCCGTGCCTACGAACTCCACCACCGTTCCTTGTCCGGCGTGTAGAGACATCCACAGTGAGCGGACGATCGGATAGGCCATGAAGACCCCGATCAGCCCGAGTGCGGTGGAAACAAATAGCCAACCGTTGACGTCGTAAAAACGCCGGTAGCTGGTCGTAGGCTTGGGCGCCATGGTGCTCCTCGGGTGCAGTGTTGCCGTGACTTACTTGATTTGCGAGGCGAGCTGGTTGTGGATGTTTTCCAGCGCCTTGTCCACCGGCATGCCTTGGGCCAGCGCTGGCAGTTGGGCGGCCACGGCAGCGTCACCTTCGGCGGTGTAAATGCCGTAGTTCACGCTAGGCACCTTGCCCATCCAGTCGCTGAACTGTTGCCACACCTTGGCACCGCCGAAGAAGGGGTCCGCCTCGGAGTAGGCCTTGCCGCTGCGGGATGCCAGCAGGGAGCCCACGGCACCGCGGGACTGCAGAATGGTCTGGTAGAAGTCCACATCCTTGGCGTAGATCTGGTTCAGGAAGTCGGCTGCAGCGGCCTTTTCTTTGCCGGCTGCCAGCACATACCAGCTGGAGCCGCCCAGGTTGGAGGCGTTGGTGGAGCCCGCCACGTTCAGGCGGGGCGTGGCGGCCACCGCCCATTTGCCGGACTGGCTGGCTTCGGCCTTCACGGAACCGGTGATCCACACGCCGGTGATGACAGAGGCCACATCCCCCTTGTTCAGCGCGCCGACCCACTCGCCCCAGCCGGAGGTGGGCTTGTAGACGCCGGTCTTCATGAACTTGACCTGGGTTTCCAGCGCGGCTTTCAGGGCGGGGTTGTTCTTGATGTCGAGCTTGCCGTCCTTGTCAAAGTACCAGCGGCCTGCGGACTGCATCATGATGCGGATGGTGGCAATGTCCTGCGGGTCCATGGCGAACATCTTCTTGCCGGTCTTGGTTTCGACTTGTTTGCCGATTTCCAGGTAACGGTCCCAGGTGATGTTCTGCATGTCCTTGTCGGTGAAGCCGGCCTGCTTGATCAGGTCGCTGCGGTAGTACATGCCGGTGGTGCCGGTGTCAAACGGCAGGCCGTAGACCTTGCCGCCCATGGTCATCAGGTTGACCTTGTAGTTGGCGAAGGCTTTGTGGTCCACCTTGCCGGACAGAGGCTCAAACGCGCCGGGGAACGAGCGCAGGTACTTGGGGGCGTTGTAGTCTTCCACCAGCACGATGTCGGGCAGGTTCTTGGTCACGCCGGAGGCCAGGGTGGTCTGCAGTTTCTGCTCCACGTCGGCCTTGGCCATGTCCACGATTTTGAAGGTTACGCCGGGGTTCTTGGCGGTGTAGCGCTTGGCCGCCTCTTGCATGATGGCGATGTTGAAGTTCGGGTCCCAGGCCCAGATGGTGACTTCTTTGGTGTTAGCGGCGTGGCTGGCCATCAGGCCGGTGGTGCCCAGGGCCAGGCCCAGCATGGCGGCTGCGGTGCTGCGGATCGTGAAGCGTTTGGCGAAATGCATAGTCTGTCTTCCTGTTGATATAGGTTCAGGCACGCCATGCGGGCAAGCCCTTGCACGGGTGTCTGTTGTCTCCAGAGTGCTGGCCTGCTGACATGAGGTCGCGAGGACAGGCTCTGCCTTTGTGAATGAAACCAGAGTGTGTTGGGGGGTGAGTCCTTGGTACCGGCTGGCGTCCTTTCGTAAATTTAAGCGTTTAAATTTCTACCTGAAACACATGCCGTTTTTCAATCCGCTACCGCACGGCAAGCGGTGCTGAGCTAGCGGGGAACGATGCCAAAAAGAGAATTTAAGCGGTTAAATTCGGCAATTTTTGGAGTATACCTACGGGTGTCCGTAAAAAATTCGTCTCCTAGGGTAAGTCCTAGGGATCAAAAATCGTATCCACCGATGTCCATTCACACGAGCTTGCAGCGCCCATGGCTACCCTGAGTGAAGTCGCCCGCCTGGCCGGAGTCACCACCGCTACGGTGTCCAACGTGCTGCGCAACACGCAGAAGGTGAAGCCCGCCACCGTGCAAAAAGTGCAGGAAGCCATCGCCGCCACCGGCTACCGGCCTAACCTGATGGCACGCGCCCTGGCGGAGGGCAAATCGTCCATGGTGGGTCTGGTGCTGCCGGACATCAGCAACCCCTTCTACCCCGAGTTCGTCCGGGTGGCCGAGCGGGTGGCCCGCCATCGCAAATTCTTCTTGATGGTCTGCAACACCGACGAGCGGCCCGACATCGGCAGCGCCTACTTACACCAGATTGCCGGCACGCTGGCCGATGGCGTGCTGGTGCTGCACACCGGCATCAGCGCGGACGACATCAACGTGCTCAAAACCCGGCGCTCGCCCATCGTGCTGGCCTCGGAAGAAAAGGTGGACCTGGCGGACAACATCCCGCACGTGGTGGTGAACTTTCACCGAGCCGGTGAGATTGCCGCTCAGCACTTGCTGGACCTGGGCCACCAGCGCATGGGCGCCATCGTGGGGTGCGGGCTGGAAGGCATGCAGCTCGGGCGGCTGCAGGGTTTCAAAAGCGCCCTGTCGGCCGCCGGCATCACGCTGGATGAAGCCATGGTCCGCAATGTGAGCGACACCGTGGCCGGCGGCCACGAGGCCACCGACTCACTGCTGGAGCAGCACCCCGACATCACCGCCATTTTTTGCACCAATGACTTGATGGCCTACGGCGCGAGCCAGGCGCTGGCGGACCGGGGGGTCCGCATTCCGCAAGACATTTCGCTCATCGGCATCACCGACATCCAGCTCGCGCGCGACATGCGCCCGGCGCTCACCACCGTGGCCCTAGGGATTGAGCAGGTGGCCACCCTGTCCATCAACCTGCTGCTGGACTTGATAGAGAACCCCCAGCACGAACCCACCATCGTCCACGTGCCCGACCCGGTGCTGGTGGTACGGGCGTCTACCGGGCCTGTCCGGTTCTCATAGGTGCTATCAATAATGAAGCAGCTTGCGCAGTATGCACGGGCGCTACAGCCTGTTTTGGCTTAAATTTGTCGTGTCCTGCGATTTGCAGCGGCCCGCACCGCGTCCAGCAGCATCTGCACGTCCTCCGCGCGGGTGCGGTGGTTCACCAGGGCCACGCGGATGGCCAGCACACCGCCCACGCGGGTGGTGGACGGCACGGCGATGCCGGACTCCTGCACATCGGCCGCGATGTCCGCGTTCAGCGCGTCCAGATCCATGCCTTCAGCCCGCACCCGGAAGCACACCACATTGAGCGTGACCGGCGCCAGCCGTTCCAGCTGCGGGTCGGCGTCTACCAGCCGGGCCAGCTGCTGGGCCAGGCTGCAGTTCTGCGCCACCACTTGGCCCAGCTTGGCTGCACCATAGGTCTTGAGCGTCATCCACACCTTGAGCGCCCGGAAACCGCGCGACAGGTCGGGCCCGAAATCGGTGGGCCAGGGGTGGTTGCCGGCCAGGCCCCGCACACTGCGTTGCAGGTAGGCCGGCTGGCTGGCAAAGGTGGCGGCGTGCACAGCCGCATCGCGCACCACGATGCAGCCGGCGTCATACGGGACTTGTGCCCACTTGTGAAAATCAAAGGCCACGGAATCCGCCTCGCTCAAGCCTTGCACCACACTGCGTTGGGCTGGCGAGAGCATGGCCAGGGCACCATAGGCGGCGTCCACATGGAACCACAAGCCCTGCGCCCGTGCCCATGCGGCCAGGGCGCCCAGATCGTCTACCGCGCCCGTGTCCACGGTGCCTGCGCTGCCCACGACCATAAACGGTTGCAGGCCGGCGGCCGTGTCCTGCGCGAAGGCGGCTTGCAGGGCGTTCATGTCCATGCGGTGATGGGCGTCCAGCCCGATCAGGCGCAGTGCATCACTGCCCAGTCCGGCCATGTCCATGGCGCGGGCCACGCAGTTGTGGGCTTCGACCGAGGTGTAGGCCACCAGCCGGCGCCCTTGCAGCCCGGTCTGCCGCACGTCGGGGCCCAGTGCCCGTGTGCGTGCCACCAGCACGGCAATCAGGTTGGCCATGGAGGTGCCCGTCACCAGCACGCCGCTGGCATCTGCCGGAAAGCCCAGCATCTCTGCCGCCCAGCGTATGACCTGGCGTTCTACTTCAATCGGTGCGTGGTCGCGCCCGCCCAGGTTGGGGTTGGTCGCGGCGGCCAGCAGCTCGGCGAGCATGCCCACCGGGTTGCCCCCGCCCTGCACCCAGCCCATGAAGCGGGGATGGCTGTTACCGCTGCCATAGGGCTGCACCAGGGTCTGGAAGTCGCGGTACACCGCCTCCAGGTCACCTGGCCCGGTAGGCAATGCACCCGTGCGCAGGGCCTGCCGCGCTTCGGGAGGCATGGGCTGCCATACGGGGGCCTCGCGCAAGCCGGCCAGCAGGTCCACCATGTCATCGAGCATGCGGTGGCCCATCTGGCGCACCGATTCCCAGTCGGTCGGGTCCAGGGTGTCGGGCGCGGCCTGGAAAGGTGTGCTGCGGTTCACGGCGTCAGGCCACCGCTGCGGTGAACGCGATTTCCAGCAGGTAGTCCGGGCTGGCCATCTCCGCGCTCACGCACACGCGGGCGGGCGCGCAACCCGCCGGCAACCATGCTTGCCATGCGGCGTTGAATTCGGCCCGGTCGTGCATGTGTTTGAGGTAGATGGTGGTCATCAGCAGGCGGCTTTTGTCGCTGTCGGCCAGCGCCAGCGTGCGCTCGGCCTGGGCAAACAGGGCTTGGCATTGGCTGGCGATGTCGGTGCCGCTGTCGGGCACTTCCACAAAATACGCGGTGCCGTTGTGCACCACCGCGTCGGACCATTGGGCGGCGGGGTGGATGCGTTGGATGGGGGTGCTGTTCATAGGCGTTAGGTGGGCGGGTGAATAGAGTGCCGCGCATCCTACTAGAACCCCGCCGCTGCCAAGCCCAATGGCAGAATGCCGCAGCAACCCACGCCACCCAGGTGAGCGGGGGCCACCAACCAGGCAGGGAGCCCGCAACAGCATGGACAAACACGCGCTTTCCGAGAGCGACATCAGCGACAAATTCGTGCGCCCTGCTATGGTGCAAGCGGGCTGGCACACGCTGGACCAGATTTACGCCCAATTCCCCTTGCGCGCAGGCCGCGTGGTAGTGCGCGGCAACAAGGCCCACCGCGACAAAGACACGGTCCTCAAAGCCGACTTCGTGCTTTTCCTCAAGCCCAATATTCCGCTGGCGGTGGTCGAGGTCAAAAAGGCGCGCCTCTCTCCCCAAGCGGGCATGCAGCAGGCCATTCAATACGCCGAACTGTTGGACGTGCCGTTCAGCTTTGCCAGCAATGGCGACAGTGTTGTCTTCCGCGACGCCACGCTAGCGACCGGCGTGCTGGAGCAAACCCTCGCGCTCGACCAATTCCCAACTCCCCAAGAGCTGTGGGCGCGCTACTGCGCCTGGAAAGGCTGGAGCGCCGAAGTGCAAAGCGTGGCGGCCCATGACTACGCCCCCGACCCTAGCGGCAAAAAAGTGCCGCGTTACTACCAGCTCAATGCCATCAACCGCACGGTAGAAGCCATTGCCGCCGGGCAAAACCGCGTGCTGCTGGTCATGGCCACCGGCACCGGCAAAACCTACACCGCCTTCCAAATCATCCACAGGCTGTGGAAGTCCAGCTGGCGCGCTGACAAGCCCGGTGGCCAAAAGCGCATCTTGTTTCTGGCGGACCGCAACATCCTTATTGACCAAACCATGGTCAACGACTTCCGCCCCTTCAAGGGCGCCATGGCCAAACTCAGCGCCAATGCCAAAGGCGTGGAGCGCGTCAACGCCCAAGGCCAGATTGAGGTGGACGACGTTGACCTCGCGGTGGACAAAACCACCAAGGCCGTCAACAAAAGCTATGAGATTTACCTCTCGCTCTACCAGGCCGTCACGGGCACCGAAGAAGAGCACAACATCTACAAGCAGTTCAGCCCCGACTTCTTTGACCTCATCGTGGTGGACGAATGCCACCGTGGCAGCGCCAACGAAGACTCCGCCTGGCGCGACATCCTTACCTACTTTGCCAGCGCCACCCATGTGGGGCTGACCGCCACGCCCAAAGAAACCAAAGACACGTCCAACACGGCCTACTTTGGCGAGCCCATCTACACCTACAGCTTGAAACAAGGCATTGAAGACGGCTTCCTGGCGCCCTACAAAGTCATCCGGGTGGACCTGGACAAAGACACCTTTGGCTGGCGCCCCACCGCAGGCATGACCGACAACAAAGGCCAGCTCATCGAAGACCGCATTTACACCGGCCGCGACATGAACCGCAAGCTGGTCATGGAGCCGCGCGACACGGTGGTGGCCGAGCGCATCACCGCTTACCTCAAAGCCACCGACCGCATGGCCAAAACCATCGTGTTTTGTGAAGACATCGACCACGCCGCCCGCATGCGCCAGGCGCTTTCCAACGCCAATGCCGACATTTGCGCCACACAGCCCAACTACGTGGTGCAAATCACCGGCGACAACGCCGAGGGCAAGCGCGAGCTGGACAACTTCATCGACCCTGAGAAGCCCTACCCGGTCATTGCCACCACCTCCAAGCTCATGAGCACCGGGGTGGACGCACAAACCTGCAAGCTCATCGTGTTGGACCAAAACATCAAGTCCATGACGCTGTTCAAGCAGATCATTGGTCGGGGCACCCGCCTGCGCGAAGACCTGGGCAAAAGCTGGTTCACCATCCTCGACTTCAAGCGCGCCACCGACAACTTTGCCGACCCCGCCTTTGACGGCGAGCCCGTGCAAATCTACGAACCCAAGGGCAGCGACCCCATCGCGCCACCGGAAGCACCACCTGCACCGTTCGACCCTGCCGACCCTAGCGGGCACCCTGAGCCTGTTGAAGGGCAGCCCCACGACCCATTGGACCCCCTCGGCCCCTTCGGCGGCGCAGGTGGTACGCCGCCCATCAAATACGTGCTGGGCAACCAAGTTACCGTGGCCGTGGCCCGCGAACGCGTGCAGTACCTCAACGCCCAAGGCAAGCTCATCACCGAGAGCCTGCGCGACTACACCCGCATCAACCTCACCAAGCAATACGACTCGCTAGACAAGTTCCTGCAAGCCTGGAACGACGCCGACCGCAAAGCCGCTCTGCTGGAAGAACTGGAATCGCGCGGCGTGCTGGTGGAGGCCATGCAAGAGGAACTCAGCGCCCAAGGCCACACCGGGCTCGACCCGTTTGACGCGCTGCTGCACGTGGCTTACAACATGCCGCCCCTCACCCGGCGCGAACGTGCCCGCAGGGTGAAGAAGCGCAACGTCTTCACCCACTACGGCCCCGTGGCTCGCCAGGTGATCGACGCCCTGCTGGACAAATACGCCGACGAAGGCATTGCCACCATCGAGGCCGACACGGTGTTCAATGTGCAGCCCTTCACCGACATTGGCCGCCCGGCCGAAATCATCAAGAGCTTTGGCGGCCGCCCCCAGTACAAAGCCGCCCTGCAAACGCTGGAGCGCGAGCTGTACGCGGCTGGAGATGGTGGCGCGGCATAAATATCCCAAGTTATCTGAAAAAAGATAATTGCTGTTGGTAGGATAAATCTGCTACCAAATTCATAGCTGCTAGCGCAAGATCCATGAGCGCTAGAGCCACATTTCATACCAAAACAAGAACAAACCATGTCCAACCTCTCCGCCACCATCAAATCCATCCAAGACGTCATGCGCCAGGACGCCGGCATCAACGGCGACGCCCAGCGCATCGAGCAAATGGTGTGGCTGCTCTTCCTCAAGGTGTTTGACGCGCTGGAAGAAGAGCTTGAACTCACCCGCGACAGCTATACAAGCCCCATCCCCGAGCCCCTGCGCTGGCGCAACTGGGCGGCAGACGCCGAGGGCATCACCGGCGACGGCCTGCTCAAGTTCGTGAACGATGACTTGTTTGGCACCCTCAAAAAACTGGGGGGCGACGCCCAGCGCAACCCGCGCGGCTACGTGGTGCGCAGCGTGTTTGAAGACGCCAACAACTTCATGAAAAGCGGCCACCTCCTGCGCCAGGTCATCAACAAGCTCGCCGCCATCGACTTCAACCGCCAGGCCGAGCGTCACCAGTTCAACGACCTGTACGAGAAGATATTGCGCGACCTGCAAAGCGCCGGCAACGCGGGCGAGTTCTACACCCCCCGCGCCGTCACCCAGTTCATGGTGGACATGGTCAACCCCCAGTTGGGCGAAAAAGTGCTGGACCCCGCGACCGGCACCGGCGGCTTTTTGGTTTGCGCCATCGAGCACCTGCGCAAGAAAGTGCAAAACACCGAGCAAGAAGCCTTGCTCCAAAACAGCATCACCGGCGTCGAGAAAAAGCAGCTCCCCCACATGCTGTGCGTCACCAACCTCATGCTCCACGGCATCGAGGTGCCCAGCCTCATTCAGCACGGCAACACCCTGGCCCGCCCGCTGCGCGAAGTCACCCAGGCCGACCGCGTAGACGTGGTGCTCACCAACCCGCCCTTTGGCGGCGTGGAAGAGCCCGGCATTGAGCAAGGCTTCCCAGCCGACGTGCGCACCAAAGAAACCGCGGACCTGTTTCTGGTGCTCATCAAACACATCCTCAAAACGAACGGCCGCGCCGCGCTGGTGCTGCCCGACGGCACCCTGTTTGGCGAAGGCGTGAAGACGCGTATCAAAGAGCAACTGCTGGCTGAATGCAACCTGCACACCATCGTGCGCCTGCCCAACGGCGTGTTTGCGCCCTACACCGGCATCAAGACCAACCTGCTGTTCTTCACCAAAGGCACGCCCACCAAGGAAGTTTGGTACTACGAGCACCCCTACCCCACAGGCGTGAAGAACTACAACAAAACCAAGCCCATCCGCATCGAAGAGTTCGACGCCGAGAAAGCCTGGTGGGGCACCGAGGCCGATGGCTTTGCCAGCCGGGTGGAAAACGAACGCGCCTGGAAGGTCAGCATCGAGCAGATCAAAGCCGCCAACTACAACCTCGACCAAAAGAACCCCCACGCCGTGGACACCGTGAGCCACGACCCCGAGCAGCTGCTGGCCGACTACGCCCGCCTGCAAGGCGAGGCACAGGCCTTGCGCGATGAGCTCAAGGGAATATTGGCCAAATCGCTCGCTAGCGCAGGTTGAATAAGCGCATGCTGCTATCAAATTTGAACCTATTGGCCACAGCCCCCGGTGGCGTGGCGCGCCTGCGCGAGCTGATTTTGACGCTGGCGGTGCAAGGCAAGCTGGTTCCGCAAGACCCGAAAGATGAGCCGGCGGGCGAGCTGCTGAAGAAGATTCGGGCGGAGAAAGACCGGCTGATTGCCGAGGGCAAGATCAAGCGGGACAAGTCGCTGGCGGAGATTGCTGACGAGGAGAAGCCGTTTGAGTTGCCCAGCGGGTGGGAGTGGGTGCGACTAGGTGCCGCCATGGAAATGTTCAACGGCAAGGCCTTCAAGCCGACAGATTGGCTCGCAACCGGGCTACCGATTGTGCGTATCCAGAACCTGAACCGGTCGGAAGCAACTTTTAACTATTGCGATCCTGCAACCATCTCTGAAAAGAACAAAATTGATTCGGGTTCTTTCCTTATTAGCTGGTCTGGTACTCCGGGGACGTCCTTTGGCGCTTTCATCTGGCAGAGAGGGCCCGCAGCACTTAACCAGCACATTTTCAAATGTGAATTGCTCGGCAATGCGTTCGTTCCAGAGTTCTTAGAGCTATCCATAAACAGCCAGTTGAATGTGCTGATAGGCAAAGCGCAAGGTGGCGTTGGACTGCAACACGTGACAAAGGGTGCACTGGAAAGTTTGGTGTTGGTCGTTCCACCCCTCGCCGAACAATCCCGCATCGTCACCCGCGTCGAAGAACTCATGCGCCTGTGCGACGCGCTTGAAGCCAAAGGCCAGCTCGAAGCCACGCAACACGCCCAACTCGTCAGCACCCTGCTGGCCACGCTCACCGAGAGCGAAACACCCGAGCAACTGGCCGACAACTGGCACCGCATCGCCACCCACTTCGACCTGCTGCTAGACCGCCCCGAGGCCGTAGACGCCCTGGAGCAAACCATCCTCCAACTTGCAGTGCGCGGCCTGCTCGTCCCCCAAGACCCGCAAGACGAACCCGCCAGCGAGCTGCTGAAGAAAATCCGCGCCGAAAAAGACAAGCTCATCGCTGAGGGCGCGATCAAACGCGACAAACCCGTGCCGCCGATTGGGGAGGATCAGCAGCCGTTTGTGTTGCCGCAGGGGTGGGAGTGGGCACGACTTGTGGACGTGGCGCTGCGTGGACCAACAAATGGACTCTCGCCAAAACCGCAAGAGCTACCGACGGATGTCCGTTGTTTGTCGCTTAGCGCTACGACGCAGGGTTACTTTAAGCCTCAGTGCTTCAAATATGTTGATGTCTCGCCGAAGGCGGCAGAGCAGTTCTTCTTGAAAACTGGAGACTTGCTAATTCAACGTGGCAACTCTCTAGACTTTGTTGGAATGGCGGCAATTTACGATGGGTCTGACGACGCTTTTATCTATCCTGATCTGATGATGCGGCTACAGCTTAGCCAGTCGGCCAATACTGAATTCATTCATGCGGCATTGGTTTGTGCGGAAGGTCGGAGCTACTTCCAACGCAATGCAACAGGTACTCAGGGAACGATGCCTAAAGTCAATCAGGCTACTGTTGCAGGTGCGCCTATTCCGTTACCGCCCCTCGCCGAACAATCCCGCATCGTCACCCGCGTAGCCCAGCTGCGCCGCCTGTGCGCCGACCTGCGCCAGCGCCTGGCCGCCAGCCAATCCACCCAAGCCCATCTGGCCGAGGCGCTGGTGCAAGAGGTGGCCACCTAACTTCACGCAAACGGAGAAGACATGCCCTATATCAAGCCATGGCTCAGCATGGAACAGCAGCTCGTCAAGTTGCAAAGTCGCGGCATGGTGGTGGGTGATGTGGGCAAGGCCTTGGACTATCTGGAGCGCATCGGGTACTACCGGCTGAGCGGCTATTGGTACGACTTTCGTCTTCGCACCGCCTATTGCCCGTTGGACGAAAAGACGGGCGGCAAACCCAAGAAGGTACGTATCGAGCGCCCGGTGCTGGATGACTTCAAGCCAGGAACTTCCTTTCAAAACGCGGTGGACTTGTATGTGTTTGACAAGAAGTTGCGCCTGTTGGTGTTGGATGCCCTTGAGCGGATTGAGGTGGCGCTGCGGGTCGATCTATCGCACCGTTTGGGCGAGCAGGACCAATTTGCGTATCTGAAGCCAGAACTTTTTCACGAGAGTTTTGCAGTGGAGATTCAGGCAGACACCGGGTTGCCAAAGCACCATGCATGGCTCGCAAAACATGCAGGGCTCATTGGTCGTTCGCGCGAGACATTTATGACCCATAACAAGGACAAATACGGCTTGCCCGTAGCCATTTGGGTTGCTTGTGAGGTGTGGGATTTTGGCTGTATGTCCACTTTGTTTTCAGGTTTGAAAACGGCAGATCAAGACGCCATCGCAAATGGCTACGGTGTGGAGGACGGACGTGTTTTTGCGAGTTGGTTGCGCAGTCTGAACTATTTGCGCAATGTCTGTGCCCACCATAGCCGCTTGTGGAATCGCAACATTGTGGAGGGCCCCAAGCTACCCAAATTGGGGCAGGTGCCGTCTTTGGATGCTTTTGTGGGCGAAAGCGGCAACGTTCTAAGAACTCGCCCGTTTTTGCTGATGTGTATTTGCCAGCATCTGATGCGGGTGATCAATCCGTCGTCCAGTTGGGGCGCGAGGTTTAAGCAGCACCTTTCAACCCAATTTCCAGACCTGGGTCATTTGGGCATCACATTGATTGGAATGGGGATTGATGAGGGCTGGGATCAGCGGGCCTGGTAAGTAGTCGCCCAAAGAAAAACCCCCAAGCAGTTAGCACCGAGGTGCGTTTCTGAAGGGGGCCGTGTTGCCGGCGAGTATACCTAAAGTGTACTTTTTGCGTCAAACGTGCCAGGGCGCTATTTTTTTGTAATCTGAATCATCGTAAATTTATGCCCCCTTACCGCATCCCCTTCGTCTGCATGGGCGACATCCACCCCAAACAAGAAAGCTGAGCCTTCCATGCACATTGCCATCATCGGTTTGGGAGAAGTCGGGCAGGCGTATGCCAGGGCCCTGCAAGCGGCGGGGCACACGTTGCAGCTCTGCAATGCCCGCGCGGGCGCAGCGGCACAGTCTGCCGCAGATGCCTTGGGGCTGCCTTTGCACCTGGCTCCGGGCGCGTGGCTGGGCACGTGTGACTGGGTGCTGCTGTGTGTGACTGGCAGTGCTGCCCCGCAGGTGCTGGCGCAATGCGCGCCTTGGGTGCCAGCGCGCACCACCATGTGCGACATGACCACGGCCAGCCCGCAGACCAAGCGCGCTTCGGCGGCTTTGGCCCGGGAGCAGGGTCTGCAGTATCTGGATGTGGCCATCATGGGCGCGGTGGCGCTGGGCGGGCACACCACGCCGCTGCTGGTGGCGGGCGACGGTGCGGCGGCGTTTCAGGTCTGGATGCAGGGCGCGGGTGGCAAGGTGCGAGTCATCGACGGGGGCGCGGCGGGGGATGCGATGGCCCTCAAAATTTTGCGCAGCACCTTTACCAAGGGTCTGGAGGCCTTGAGCGTGGAGCTGCTGATGGCCGCAGAACGCCAGGGCGTGCGGGACAAGCTGTACGCGCAGTTGCAGGACATTGACGATACCCCGCTGCGCGCCTTTATCGACATGCTGGTGCGCACGCATGTGGTTCACGCCAAGCGCCGGGCTTTGGAGGTGCAAGAGGCCGCTGGGGAAATGGCCCATCAGGGCATTCCGTCCCTGGTGCTGCCGGGGGTGGGCCAGCGCTTTCACAAAACCGTGGCGGGGCTGGAGGCCCATCCGTTGGAAACCACCGGGCCGACCACCGAAGAAGCCCTGCAGTGGTTGCTGCAGCGCGAGGGCTGAACCCGGCTGGAATATCGCGGGTGACGGGCCTATTTCTTGGTCGCCGCTTTCCGGGCCACCGGCTTGGCGCTTTTGCCGGCCTTGGCAGGCTTGTTTGCCTGCGGCAGCGTCAGGGTGTCGAGCTGCAACATGGTGTCCAGGTGGCCCATGAAGTGGTGCAGGTAGGCGGGGGACAGGTCTTGCATCAGTCCCAGCGTGCGCAGCACCAGCCGGTGTGAGTTGAGCGGGCCGGCATTGGCAGGCCCTTGGTGCAAGGCGTGTTCCACCTGGTCTTGCACTTGCATACGTTGCCACGACTGGCGGAATTGCTGCACGCTTTTCATTTCCATTGCGCGCGGCGGGCCGGACGCTGCCGTCGTGTCTGCAAGCCCTGTGGCTGGGTTGTGCAGGCTGCGGTTCAAGGCCTTCAGGGCGTCCAGCCCTGTGCGGGGGAGCGCAGCGCGCGGTCGTGCCTGGAGCTGGCGCATGCGCTCCAGCAGTGCGGGCATGGCGTGCGTAGCCTCAGTCATGGGCAGGCGTTGGTGTACCTTTGGGCACCGGGGCCATTTCCACACGGCGGTTCAGGGCCCGGCCATTCTCGTTTTCGTTGGACGCCACGGGTTGTTCCGCGCCAAAGGCGGCCGCAAACACGCGGGATGCGGGCATGCCTTCCTCAATGAGCGCGCGCGTCACCGTCAAGGAGCGCTGGGCGGAAAGCTCCAGGTTGTCGGCAAAGTGCCGGTTGGCGCCCGATACAGCCACGTTGTCGGTGAAGCCGCTGACCATGAGCATCTCATTGCGCTCACCCAGGTAGACCTGCAGGGGCGGCACCAGGCTTTTGAGCAACTGCCGCCCGTCGGTGCGCAGTTGGTCGGAGTTAACGGCAAACAGCACGCTGCCGCTGATGCCGATGCGGCCGTTGTTCAGGGTCACGCGGCCCGATTCCAGGGGAATGGCCAAGGCCTTCTCCAGCGCCATGCGGCGCTGCTCTTCCTGCTGGCGCTTTTTGACCTCCGATTCGAGGTTGGCCACCAGGTCCATCTGCACCACCAGCACCCCCACCAGAATCAGCACAAACGCACCCAGCAGGCCGGCCATCAGGTCGCCAAATGTGGCCCAGACCGGGGCGGTATCGACCCCGCTGTCGTCCATGGTGTCGATGTCCGTCATCACGCCGTCTCTGCGGTAGCGACGGCTTGGTTGCGCAGCTTGCGCAGGTCTTCCACCACCGTCTTTTGCGCGCTCAGGCTGAGGTCTATCACCTCACGCGCTTGGGCCACGTAGTAGGCCAGTTGTTCGTCGCTGCGTTCCATAGACTGGCTGACCGCAGCCTCTACGCCTTGCAGGCTTTGCACCAGTTGCTCGCTGGTGCCCACAAACAATTCCACCGCCTGCTGGAAACTGTGGCCCAGCTGGGAGAGTTCGGCGGCGCTACCGCCCACCTGCGCGGCCAGGTGGTCGGCCTTGTCGGCTTGCAGTGCCAGAGTCTGAGAAAACTGCTCTTGCACTTGCAGCAAGGTGTGGCCGGTGTTGGTCACCAGCGTATCGATGGCAGCGCGTTGGCCCTGTGTGGTGGCCTCGGCGGACTGCAACACGCCGTGCAGGCGCTCCATGAGTTGCTGCCGCTCTTGCAGAGCCAGCGTGTCACGTTCGTCCAGCTGGCGCATGCCGGTGCGCAGTTGCAGGGTCAGCTCGCTGATGCGGGCCGCCGCCGCTTCGCTGCGGGCGGCCTCTTCCGCGCGCAAGGCGTCCAGCCCGGTTCGCCACACGGTAGTGAGCTGGTCCATGCGGGCCTGCTGCTGTTCCGCCCATGTGGTCTCCGCTTGTTGCTGGGCAGTGAGCAGTGCTTCGGACTGTGCCAGCACGCGGGCCATGCCGGCTATTGCCGCACTGGCTTGGCCGGCAGTGTGCTCGGTGATGCTGGCCACATTGGCTTCCAGCGTGCGGGCCAGTGCCTGCTGTTGCGCCTGGGCGTGTTCGCCCGCGCGCTGCCATTCGGTTTGCAGCGTAGCGGTGCTCTCGCTCAGAGCGCGCGCCCAGTCGGCCGTCAGGGTGTGCGTGCCCTCGCGGAAGGCCGTCTGCACACCCTGGAGTTGCGCTTGCACGGCTTCCCGCATCTGCGTGTGCTGTTGGCGCGTCTCGGCCACCAGCTGCTGCAGGGCGGATTCCATCACCGGCACGATGGCTTCGCTGGTCTGTTTGGCACCCGCCAACAGGCTGTCTTGCAGGCTTTGCCCCACGGCAGTGGCCAGGTCGGTGTAGGCACGGCTCACGTCTGCGTGGAAGGCTTGTTGTTGCGCTTCCAACCGGGTGCTCAGGGCCAGGTTGCGTTGCTCGATTTGTTCCATCAAGCGGCTGAGTTGCTCCGCCACCGCAGGCAGGGCCTGCACCTGCTGCTGCTGGGCCAGCAGCCCGGCTTCGCGTTGGTGGGCCAGAGTGAAAGGCCGTAGCACGGTGGCAATCCGTGCGTCCAGCAAGCGGGTGACTTGCAGGCGCTCGCGGCGGCAGAGTGCGGACACCAGACCCAGCAACGCCGATGTCGCCACGCCCGCTACCGAGGTGCCAAAGGACAGGCCCAGACCTTTGATAGGGGCCGCCAGCGCCGCGCGAATGGCTTGCAGGTCGGCAGAGCCTTCCAGTGCAAACACAGCGCCTTTGAAGGTCATGACCATGCCCAGAAAGGTGCCCAGCATGCCGAGCATGACCAACAGGCCGACGAGGTAGGGCGTGAGTGACGGGCCGGGCAAGCCTACGCGCTCGCCCTCAATGCGCGCGCGCACACTGGGCTGCAAGGCGGCAGGCACGCGGGCCAGCCATATTCCCAGCGACTCCAGCGGTTCGCCCATGTCGGAGAGCGCCTGCTGCAAGGCGTGGCTGTTTGTGCGGTAGCGGACCATCTCCCGCAGGCCTATGGCGTACACCGCGCCTATGAGCAGCGTCATGCACAAGGCCAGGTAACTGGTGCCTACAAAGCCCAGTGCGATCCAGCCCACAAAAGCGGCCCCGGCCACGGTGGCTGCGGGGAGGACGAAACGGTTCATATCTTGAGTCATGGTGTGTCAGGCCCCGGTCTGCCAGGCCTCTACGAGGCCGGTGACAGGTTCCAATCTAAAGTGCAGTTCCGCCACCAGGGCGTCTTGAAAATCGCGTTCGAATGCAGCCATGGAGAGCGCCGCATCCTGGCGATAGCGATGGAAACGCCGCTCCAACAAGGCCGAGAGCTTGCTCAGCAGCACCTGTGCGCGCTCACCCAGCATGTCTTCCAGAGTGGCGTCCATTCTGGCAAGCTGGCTCAGACGGGGGCTGGTGCGGGCGAGCACTTCGCGGCAATGCTGGCGGAACGGGCCTATGCGCAAGTCCATGCGCCGCTGGATGTCCAGGTAGCGCTGGCGGTAGCTGCCGTAGTCTTCGTCTTCTGCCGGTGCGGGGAGGGCTTGGGCGATGCCCGCCACGCGCACCTGGGCAGGCAGTTGCCGCGAGGGTTGCTGCCGGATGAATCCGGCCAAGTCTCCACGCAACTGATGCAATGCCTGGCTCAGGTCAGGCTCATGCGCGGTCCGGGGTGCCACCGCCATGGGGGCCTTGGTGATGGCGGGCAAGGCGCTGCGCAAAGCAATCGCATCCAATGGCCCCAGCCACGCGCTCCAATGGAGTGCCCAGTCCGGCCGGGTGGCTCGGACTTCTATCGCACTCCAGCTTTCCAGCAGACCGATGAGCCCCGGCGTTCCGGAACTCAGAGTCATCAAACGTCGATGTTGCCGGCGCGCAAGGCGTTGGTCTCAATGAAGTCGCGGCGGGGCTCGACTTCGTCGCCCATCAGCATGGTGAACACGCGGTCGGCTTCGATGGCGTCGTCGATCTGTACGCGCAGCAGGCGGCGCACCGTGGGGTCCATGGTGGTTTCCCAGAGCTGTGCGGGGTTCATCTCGCCCAAACCTTTGTAGCGCTGGCGGCTTGTGGTGCGTTCGGCTTCGGTGATCAGCCAGGCCATGGCTTCGCGGAAGTCGGACACCTTTTCTTCCTTTTGCTTCTCGCCTTCGCCGCGCATGACACGGGCGCCTTCGCTGAGCAAACCGCGGAAGGTGTTGGCGGCTTCGGCCAGGGCGGCGTAATCGGCACCATGCACAAAGTCTTGGGTGAGAACGCTGCTCTTCACGTTGCCGTGGTGGCGGCGGCTGATGCGCAGAATGGGCTTGTCGGTGCGGGCATCGAACTCGCCGGCTACTTCCGCATCAGGCAACTTGGCTTGCAGGGCGGCGGCAGAGGCTTCGGCGTCTGCCACGGTGTCGAGGTTGAGCACCACGCCGTCGGCCACCGAGCGCAGGGCCTCCGCATCCATGAAGTTTTTGAGGCGGGCAATCACGGCTTGTGCCAGCTGGTGCTTGCGCGCCAGTTCCGCTAGGGTGTCTCCGCTCAGGGTGGTGCCATTGGGGCCGCCGGTGTACACCGACGCGTTGACCAATGCGATGCGGAGCAAGTAGCCGTCCAGCTCTGCCGGGCCTTGCAGGTAGAGCTCTTCTTTGCCGGACTTCACTTTGTACAGCGGAGGTTGGGCAATGTAGATGTGGCCGCGCTCGACCAACTCGGGCATTTGACGGTAGAAGAAAGTCAGCAGCAGCGTGCGGATGTGGGCACCGTCCACGTCCGCATCGGTCATGATGATGATGCGGTGGTAGCGCAGCTTGGCGACGTTGAAGTCGTCTCCGCCCGTGCTGCCGCCGGCCTTGCCGATGCCGGTGCCCAGGGCGGTGATCAGCGTCAGGATTTCATTGCTGGTCAGCAGCTTTTCGTAGCGGGCTTTTTCCACGTTCAGGATCTTGCCGCGCAGGGGCAGGATGGCCTGGAACTTCCGGTCGCGGCCCTGCTTGGCGGAGCCGCCGGCGGAGTCACCCTCGACGATGTAGATTTCGCACAGGGCGGGGTCTTTTTCCTGGCAATCGGCCAGTTTGCCGGGCAGGCCCATGCCGTCGAGCACACCTTTGCGGCGGGTCATGTCGCGGGCTTTGCGGGCGGCTTCGCGGGCACGTGCGGCTTCGATGATCTTGCCGACGATGATCTTGGCATCGTTCGGGCGCTCTTCCAGGTAGTCGGCGAGCAGCTTGCCCACGATGTCCTCCACCGGTCCGCGCACTTCGCTGGACACCAGCTTGTCTTTGGTCTGGCTGGAGAACTTGGGCTCGGGCACCTTGACCGACAGCACGCAGCACAGGCCTTCGCGCATGTCATCGCCGGTGACTTCCACCTTGGCCTTCTTGGCCATTTCGTTTTGCTCGATGTACTTGCTGATGACACGGGTCATCGCTGCGCGCAGACCGGTCAGGTGGGTGCCGCCGTCCCGCTGGGGAATGTTGTTGGTGAAGCACAGCACCTGCTCGTTGAAGCCGCTGTTCCACTGCATGGCCACCTCGACACCGATGTTGGTGCCCTGGTCGCTCTGGCGGTCGCCCATGGCGTGGAACACGTTGGGGTGCAGAACGGTTTTTCCCTTGTTGACGTAGTTCACAAAGCCCTGCACGCCACCGGCGCCGGCAAAGTCGTCTTCCTTGCCGCTGCGTTCGTCCTTGAGGCGGATGCGCACGCCGTTGTTCAGGAAGCTGAGCTCGCGCAGGCGCTTGCTCAGGATTTCGTAGTGAAAGTCGTTGTTCTCTTTGAAGATTTCGGTGTCGGGCAGGAAGTGCACTTCGGTGCCGCGCTTTTCGGTGTCGCCGATGATCTTCATGGGCGAGACTTCGATGCTGTTCTGCGTCTCGACGATGCGGTTCTGCACAACGCCCTTGCTGAATTCCAGCGAGTGCACTTTGCCGTCACGGCGGATGGTCAGGCGCAGCATTTTGGACAGCGCGTTCACGCAGGACACACCCACGCCGTGCAGACCGCCGGACACCTTGTAGCTGTTCTGGTTGAACTTGCCGCCGGCGTGCAGCTCGGTCAGCGCAATCTCGGCAGCCGAGCGCTTGGGTTCGTGCTTGTCATCGAGCTTGATGCCGGTGGGAATGCCACGGCCGTTGTCCACCACGCTGATGGAGTTGTCGGAGTGGATGGTGACCAGGATGTCGTCGCAATGGCCGGCCAGCGATTCGTCAATGGAGTTGTCCACCACTTCGAACACCAGGTGGTGCAAGCCGGTGCCGTCGGACGTGTCGCCGATGTACATGCCGGGACGTTTGCGCACGGCTTCCAGGCCTTCAAGAATCTGGATCGAGCCTTCGCCATAGGCCTCGGTCGCACCGGCTTGGTTGGTGTCGATGGTGGGCTGGAAGTTGGAACTGTCGGCTCCGCCCTCGCCCGTGTGCACTGCGCCATCGGCGTTATCAGGGGTGGAAACCGACTTGTTTTCTTCAGTCATGGCTAACTTCTCTTCGAAAAATCTCAAACTCTTGAATGACCAAACCCCCGGTGAGCGGGGGTTTGATTGCGCGGGCAGCTACTATTTTTATAGCGTCAGATTCTCATGGGCATCACGACGTACTTGAAGGTCGTGTTGTCGGGGATGGTGATCAGGGCTGAACTATTGCCGTCGGACAGCTCCACTTTCACCATGTCCTGGCTCATATTGCTCAGTGCGTCGATCAGGTAGGTGACGTTGAAGCCGATTTCGATGCTGTCACCGCTGTAGTCGATGTCCAACTCGTCTACCGCTTCTTCTTGCTCGGCGTTGTTGGAGGCTACGCGCAGGCTGCCGGGATCGATGTTCAGGCGCACGCCCTTGAACTTGTCGCTGGTCAGGATGGCGGTGCGTTGCAGGGTTTTGAGCAGCGCTTCGCGACCCAGGGTGATGCTGTTCTTGTGGTTCTTGGGGATGACGCGGTTGTAGTCGGGGAATTTGCCTTCCACCAGTTTGGTCACGAACTCCATGCCGTCGAAAGTGAATTTGGCCTGGTTGTTGGCGAACTGCATTTCGATCGCACCTTCAGCATCGGACAGCAAGCGCTGCAGTTCGATCACGGTTTTGCGGGGCAGGATGACTTCCTGCTTGGGCACTTCTACGTCGAGGGTGGCGGACGCGAATGCCAAGCGGTGACCGTCGGTGGCCACCAGGCTGAGCTGCTTGCCTTCGGCCACAAAGAGAATCCCGTTGAGGTAGTAGCGGATGTCGTGGACTGCCATGGCAAAGGACACTTGGCTGAGCAGGTCCTTCAGGGTCTTTTGCGGGACGCTGAATACCGGGCCGAAGTTGGCACTTTCCTGCACCAGGGGGAAGTCTTCGGCCTGCATCGTTTGCAGGGTGAATTTGCTTTTTCCGCCCTTGAGAATGATTTTGCTTTGACTGGATTCCAGCGACACGGTTTGGTCACCGGGCATGGTGCGCAAGATGTCTATCAGTTTGCGTGCACCGATGGTGGTGGTGAAGTTGCCGGTGTCGCCCCCCAGTTCTGCCGTCGTGCGGATCTGGATTTCGAGGTCGCTGGTGGTGAGTTGAAGTGAGGTTCCGGTCTTGCGCAACAGGATGTTGGCAAGGATGGGCAAGGTGTGGCGGCGTTCGACAATACCGGCCACCGATTGCAGAACCGATAAGACCTTGTCTTGCGTTGCCTTCAATACGATCATGTCAACCTCTTTGTGAAACTCTGCCAAACATTCAATCCTGCCATTTTCCCTGTTTTTTCAGTGTGTTACGGGGGGGCTGGCGCTTGTTTTTGCTGTTAACCCTTCAGGGTTTGCTCCAGAACGTGTAGCTGCTGGTTCAGTTCGGTGAGCTGCTGGCGTTCGCCACCGATTTTGCGTACTGCATGCAGCACCGTCGTGTGGTCGCGCCCCCCGAATAGCTCCCCGATTTCGGGCAGGCTCTTCTGGGTCAGTTCTTTGGCCAGGTACATGGCGATCTGGCGCGGCCGGGCAATGCTGGCGGGCCGTTTTTTCGAATACATGTCCGCGACCTTGATCTTGTAGTAGTCGGCTACGGTTTTCTGGATGTTTTCCACCGAAATCTGCCGGTTCTGAATGGACAGCAGGTCGCGCAGCGCTTCCCGCGCTAACTGGATGGAAATTTCCTTCTGGTTAAAGCGGGAGTACGCCAGGATTTTCCGTAGTGCGCCTTCCAATTCGCGGACGTTGGAGCGCACGTTCTTGGCCACGAAGAAGGCCACCTCTTCGGGCATGTCCGAGCCCTCGGCATGTGCTTTGTTGATCAGAATCGCCACCCGCATTTCCAGTTCCGGCGGCTCGATGGCGACGGTCAGGCCGGAGTCGAAACGTGACACCAGGCGCTCGTGGATGTCCGCCAGGCCCTTGGGGTAGGTGTCGCTGGTCATCACGATGTGGGACTTCTTGGCCAACAAGGCTTCGAAGGCATTGAAGAACTCTTCCTGGGTCCGGTCTTTATTGGCGAAGAACTGCACATCGTCAATCAACAGCAGGTCCAGGGAGTGGTAGCGCTCCTTGAATTCGTCAAACGTTTTGCGTTGGTAGGCCTTGACGACATCGGAAACAAATTGTTCTGCATGGATGTACAGCACCTTGGAGCCCGGCTTATCCACAAGCAAGCGATTGCCTACCGCATGCATCAAGTGGGTCTTGCCCAGGCCCACCCCGCCGTAGATAAACAGGGGGTTGTACAAGTGGCCGGGCATGGTGGCCACATGCATGGCCGCAGCGCGCGCCATGCGGTTCGCCGTTCCTTCGACCAGGCTTTCGAAGGTGAGCATGCTGTTAAGGCGGCTCTTGGGGCCGCCAGCGACGCGGTCTTCACCGACCTCGACCTCCTCGATGGCCGCTGGCACTTCGGCAGCTCGCGGAGCCATCGCCGGACGAATAGGTGCTTCGCGAGGAGTGATTACTAACTCTACGGAAACTGTTTGTCCATAAAGCTTTTCCAGCATTGCGGCGATGCGTTGGCTGTATTGGGCGCGCACCCAATCAAGTTTGAAACGATTGGCGACAAATACGGTGATTTTGGACATGTCCTCGTGAACGAGGGCTGTCAATGGCTTGATCCACGTATTGAACTGTTGCTCAGGAAGTTCTTGGGCGAGCTGGTCGACGCAGCTTTGCCAAAGGCTTTGCCCGAGTTCGAAAGTGGAGCCGTCGTGGGAGTTGGGATGGGAGCCCTGGGTCATTGTGCGGGTCAGCTTCTGTGGATAGTTGTTGTTTGCTGCGAAGCGGATTCTAATTTATCAATACTTTATCCACATTCCGGCGGCAGAGATGTGCAGTTCGTGGAAAAGAATCTGATTCGCCCCTAAGATGTTGCCCTGATTGATAAAGTTTGCGATAATCGACGGTTCCCCTGATTGTGTTCGGGGCGATAAGACCGAAATCTGCGCTGTTAGGCCGTTGGTGGAATGCATCGATGGGTCGCGCAGATACCCACAGAGCCTGTTAGGAAAATTTCATGAAACGCACATACCAACCTTCCAAAATCCGTCGCGCACGTACCCACGGTTTCCTGGTCCGCATGAAGACACGCGGCGGCCGCGCTGTGATCAACGCACGTCGCGCCAAGGGCCGCAAGCGTCTGGCTGTCTAAGACGGCTTCGCTAACCAGAGCTTCTGGCTTTTGGTGAACGCGGAACCGCAAACCGGCAGGCCGCCTGCCGTCAAGCGCCTTCAAACGCGCGCCCAGTTCCAAGCGGCTCTGGGTGGCACAACGGTTTCAAAAACAGCGCACTTTGCCTTGCATTGCTGCGCTGTTGGTGTTTCTATACCTGAAGAGGCTGTGTCGGTGTTTCCCTCGCCTGGGATCTGGCTGGGGGCCATGGTGCCCAAGCGTTGGGCCAAACGCGCTGTGACGCGCAACACTATCAAGCGGCAGGTGTATCACTTGGGCGTCGAGTTCGCGCCGGTGCTCAAGGAAAAAGCACACCTCATCCGTTTGCGCCGAGACTTTGACCGTAAGCATTTTGTGAGCGCTACATCTGATGCGCTCAAGGCTGCGGTGCGGCAGGAGTTGCTGGACCTGTTCGGTCAGATCGTTGGCGCTCCGCCTGCCCGCAGACCGCTTCCTGTTCCGGGGGTGGACGCATGATCCGGGGGCTGCTGATAGGTCTGGTCAAGGGTTATCGTTTGTTGTTAAGCCCTTGGCTGGGTTCTGCTTGCCGTTTTAGCCCCACATGTTCTGTGTACGCTTTGCAAGCTCTTGAGCGGCACGGTGCGACAATAGGCAGTTATTTGACGGTTGCGCGTCTTGCGCGCTGTCACCCGTGGTGCGCGGGTGGGCACGACCCCGTGCCTGAGAATGCGCCGCGACTGTTCAGTCGCTTGATTCAATCCCCCTCTGAGAAGAAGTCTTCATGAACGATATTCGCCGCACCATTTTGTGGGTGATTTTTGGGTTTTCCATGGTTCTCTTATGGGACCAATGGCAGATCCACAATGGGAAGCAAGCCACATTTTTCCCCAATCCAGCGAGCAAAGCAGCGGTGGCTCCGGCGACAGCTGCAAGCGCGTCCGCTGACGTGCCTGTTGCCGCCGTAACACCAGGACAGGCCCCTGTGGCTGCGCCAGCAGTAGCTGTGGCGTCCGAGCGCTTTGAGGTCAACACGGATGTGCTCAAACTGACTTTTGACACCCAGGGCGGCGCCTTGGTGCGTACGGAGTTCTTGCAGTATCTCGACTCCAACGACAAAACCCGCAACTTCGTGTTGCTGGACGACACCAAGGATCGCTACTACCAAGCCCAAACCGGATTGATCGGTGGGGCCGCACCGGATAGCTTCCCGACACACAAGTCGGTCATGGCGGTAAGTGGTGACAAGTCGCTCAAAGACGGACAAGACGAACTCAAGCTTGTATTCACCTCGCAAGACACGGGTGGTATCAAGCTTGTAAAGAGCTACACACTGCGGCGCGGCGCTTATGACATCGCCGTCAAGCACGAAGTCATCAATACCGGTGCCGCTGCAGTGAATCCCCAGTTGTATTTGCAACTGGTGCGCGACGGAAATAAGCCCGCCGGCGAGTCTTCCTTCTATTCCACCTTCACCGGCCCAGCGGTGTATACCGACCTCAAAAAGTACCAAAAGGTCGAGTTCAGCGACATCAAAAAAGGCAAGGCCGATTTTGAGAAGGAAAGCACCAATGGTTATATCGCCATGGTGCAGCACTACTTCGCCAGCGCTTGGATATTGCCTGCCGATGTGAAGCGCACGTATTCCCTGGATGCCAAGGACGTGGGGGCGAGCGTTGCAGATTGCTGCTACCGGGCCACCATGATTACGCCCCTGGAAACCGTGGCCCCCGGTCAAACCAAGGCGGTAGAAGCCAAACTGTTTGTCGGCCCTCAAGAGGAGAAAAAGCTTGAGGCTTTGGCGCCCGGCATGGAGCTGGTGAAAGACTACGGCTGGCTGACCATTCTGGCCAAGCCCTTGTACTGGTTGCTCGACAAGCTGCACAGCTTCATCCAGAACTGGGGATGGTCTATCGTGGCCCTGGTGTTACTGCTGAAGATCGCGTTTTACTGGCTTAACGCCAAGGCATACGCCAGCATGGCCAAGATGAAGGCGGTGAACCCGCGCATCATGGAAATGCGTGAGCGCCTCAAAGACAATCCGCAGCAAATGCAGCAGGAGATGATGAAGATCTACCGCGAGGAAAAGGTCAACCCCATGGGTGGCTGCTTCCCCATCATGGTTCAGATCCCAGTGTTCATCGCCTTGTACTGGGTGCTCTTGTCCAGTGTGGAAATGCGCAATGCGCCTTGGGTGATGTGGATTCACGACCTGTCATCGCCGGACCCCTATTTCATCCTGCCGGTTGTCATGACCTTGACTACCTTGCTGCAGACAGCGCTCAATCCCGCGCCACCGGACCCTCTGCAAGCCAAGATGATGTGGATCATGCCGTTGGCCTTCAGCGTGATGTTCTTCTTCTTCCCGTCCGGTTTGGTGCTGTACTGGATTACGAACAACATCTTGTCTATCGCACAGCAGTGGATCATCAACACCCGCATGGGTGTGCCACCCCAGTTCAACCTGCCCAAGTTCAAGTAAAAGGGCCGGTTGCAGCGTGCTGTCACGTCACTCTGACCCCATTGCCGCCATCGCCACGGCCTCTGGCCGCGGTGCTGTCGGTATCGTGAGGTTGAGTGGCAAAAATCTAGGAGCTTTCACGCAAGCGCTACTGGGCAAAGCCTTGCGGCCGCGTGAGGCAACCTACCTTCCCTTTCCTGACGAACAAGGCCAGCCTATCGATCATGGGCTGGCCTTGTTTTTTCCAGGCCCGCATTCCTTCACAGGTGAAGATGTCCTGGAGCTACAGGCCCATGGCGGGCCTGTGGTGCTGCAGTTATTGCTAGCCCGCTGCATCGCATTGGCGAATAGTGTGCAATCCGAGGGCAGCTCCGGCGTTCTGTTGCCGGGTTTGCGCATCGCCGAGGCGGGCGAGTTCACCCAACGTGCCTTCCTGAATAACAAGCTCGATCTTGCCCAGGCGGAAGCCATTGCCGACTTGATTGATGCCAGCACAGAAGCGGCTGCGCGTAGTGCCAGCCAGTCTTTGTCCGGCGCCTTCTCCAAGGAAATAGGCACTTTGCGGGATGCGCTGATTCATTTGCGCATGCTGGTGGAAGCAACCCTCGACTTCCCCGAAGAGGAGATTGACTTCTTGCAGAAGGCGGATGCAGTGGGACAGTTGCAACGTTTGCAACTGGCGCTCCAACAGGTGTTAGCCAAGGCCACCCAGGGCGCCTTGCTGCGCGAGGGCTTGAAAGTGGTGATTGCCGGACAACCAAATGCCGGCAAGTCGTCACTCTTGAATGCCCTGGCCGGTGCGGAACTCGCGATCGTGACTCCTATCGCCGGCACTACCCGCGATAAGGTGCAGGAAACCATCCAGATAGAAGGCGTTCCCCTGCACATCATCGATACCGCCGGTTTGCGTGCCAGTGATGATGCCGTGGAAAAAATCGGTATCGAACGCGCCTGGCAGGCTATTGAAACCGCAGACGCAGTCCTGTTTCTACATGATCTGACGCGAAATTCTGCTATCGAATATATAGCTGCTGACGCAGATATAGCGGGCGCAATTGCCGAAAAACTGCCTGTATCTGTACCCGTGATCCATGTCTGGAACAAGTCTGATGCAGCAACCCCGGTATCTGGCCTGGAGGGCATCGTGCTTTCTGCAAAGACCGGCGTGGGTCTCGATGCATTGCGGCGAAGCCTGCTGACAGCGGCGGGCTGGCAACCGGCACAGAGTGGGTCTTTCATGGCCCGTCAACGCCATGTGCAGGCCCTTCACCTCGTGGGGCAGCATCTGGAGCTTGCATCCGACTTGCTGGCGACCGGCAGTGCCGCCTTGGACTTGCTGGCCGAGGAACTCCGTCTGGGCCAGAATGCATTGAATTCGATTACCGGTGAATTCGGGGCAGATGATCTCCTGGGGGTCATCTTTTCAAAATTCTGTATCGGCAAATAGCCTCTTCTACACTCGGGTTCCGCAAAGGAACTCATGTCACTATGTCACTATTCAACTGGTTGGGCAGACGGAAAGAAGTAAGCCGTACAGAAACACCGCGTACTGCCTTGGATGCCTGCCAAGCAACGGGGAGTGGAGGACGGGCGGTGCCTTCGGGCCTGACTTCCTCGCGGCGCAGTGAGCGTGCTGAGCGCCGCGAACGTCTGTATGCAGTGGTGAGAGAGTCTATGACAGGCGCCGGCATGCTCCCCAGCAGCTACAAATTCAAGGTGCTATCTCTGGACTCGAGAGGGCGTCAGTATCTGATCATGATGGACTTGTCGCGTCGAAATGTCTCAGATGCTGCACGATTGACAGCCATAGAAAATCACATCGCCAAAGCCGCAAAAATTCAGCATGACATTTTGGTGAGTGCCGTCTATTGGCGTGCGAACGAACATCTTGCAGACAAGTCCCTGAGTCCGGAAGACTCCATCCGTACTCAACCACTACCACGGCGCCATGAGCCCTTGCAAGCAATTGCTCCCGTTCAGGTCGCGGAGAAGCATTCTGGTCCGGGGGACGTTATGAAACCTTGGGGCCGAGGCCTCCAACAACCCGCTTTTGCGGATACAGAGATGGATGAACGCCAATCCCCGCTGAGTGGCACCCAATTCGGTGAATTGAAATAGCCGGCCTAGATGCCGTCTTACGCATCAGTGGCCAGAGAAGTCCACCAAGGTAAACAACGCCAGGCCGTTCTCGCGCAATTTCTCAGATCCACCCAGTTCAGGCAAATCAACAATGGCCGCGCCTTCCATGACGTGAGCACCCAGGCGCTCCAGTAGTTTCTTGCCCGCCATCATGGTACCGCCTGTGGCGATCAGGTCGTCGATCAACAGTACCCGATCACCTTCTTTAACTGCATCGGTATGTAATTCCACCGTAGCGCTACCGTACTCCAGTTCATATGTCTCTTCGACGGTGGTGAAGGGGAGCTTCCCTTTCTTCCGGATAGGGACAAAGCCGATATTCAGTTCATACGCCACCACGGCCCCCAGGATAAAACCACGGGCATCCAGGCCTGCCACCACGTCCGGGCGCATGGCCGGATCCATATAGCGGTGGACAAAGGCATCAATCAACACCCGGAACACCTTCGCATCCTGCAAAAGAGGTGTGATATCCCGGAACTGCACGCCCGGTGTGGGCCAGTCTGGAACGGTGCGAATATGGTCACGGAGGTATTGATTGATGCTGAGGTGTTGCATAGGGACTCAAAGAAAACGCGCCAAGATGGCGGGGCGCTATTGTGCGCTCAAGCGCACGCAAGATTAGGTACCTTTCAGTAGTTTCTGTTCCGCTGCCGCTAAGGCCGTGGCTTTGCCACTGAGCACCAGCGTGTCGCCGGACATCAAAATCAACGCATCCGAAACGGCAACAGTCTTTCCATCGGCACGTCGCAGGCTGACCAGTCGAACGCCCATAGAGTGCAGTCCAAAGTCCCGCAGGGACCGCCCCGCTGACTTTGCAACAGATGGAAGACTGACGGTGAACAAACGCTCGTTCTGGAGTTCGTCTACCGAGTTGTCGTCCGCACCATGAAAGAAACCGCGCAAGAGGTTGTACCGCGCGTCCCGCTGATCCTGCACGATGCGGATCACCCTGCGCATAGGAACACCCACCAAGGCCAACGCATGGCTAGCCAGCATCAGTGAACCTTCAATTGCTTCCGGTACCACCTCGGTCGCACCTGCTTCCTGCAGCTTTTCAAGGTTCTGGTCGTCCTGGGTGCGAACGATCACAGGAACCTGTGGTGCATGCGAACGGGTGTTGGCCAATACTTTGAGCGCGCCATGGGTATCCAGATAGGTAATAACAACCGCGCTCGCACGGGCCAGGCCTGCAGCCATCAAGGCCTGCAGGCGGGCTGCATCACCGAAAACCACGGAATCACCCGCAGCTGCAGCCTGGCGCACCCGGTCAGGATCCAAATCCAGTGCCATATAGGGAATCCCTTCCCCTTCCAGCATGCGCGCCAAGTTCTGGCCACAACGCCCGTAGCCGCAAATAATGACGTGTTGGTTCGCATTGATGGACTTGCGGGCAATCGATGTCATCTGCAGGGACTGCTGCAGCCATTCACTGCTGACGAGCTTCATGACAATGCGATTGGCGTAAATGATGATGAAGGGAGTGGTCAGCATCGACAGCACCATCCCCGCCAGAATCGGGTTCAGCAGCTCTGGTGGCACCAGCGCATTTTTCTGCGCCAGTGTCAGCAAGACAAATCCAAATTCGCCGGCTTGCGCAAGGTAAAGGCCTGTGCGCAAAGACACTCCAGCTGTCGCGCCCAGTCCTCTTGCAATGAACGTCACAAGTGCTGCCTTGAACAGGGTGGGCACCACTAGTAGCAACAACACCAGCGGCCAGCGCTCCAGAACCAGACGCCAATCCAGCAGCATCCCGATACTGATGAAAAACAGTCCCAGCAGTACATCGTGAAAAGGACGGATGTCGGTTTCCACTTGATGTTTGTATTCCGTTTCTGAAATCAGCATGCCTGCGATGAAGGCGCCCAACGCAAGGCTAAGCCCCGCCAGCTCAGTCAACCAGGAAAGGCCCAGGGTGATCAGCAGCAGATTCAATACAAACAGTTCGTCACTCTTGCGGCGCACCACCAGCGTCAGCCACCGGCGCATGACATGCTGCCCGCCCACCAGCAATACCGTGACCAGCACGGTGGCTTTGAAGGCCGCCAATGCGAGGGCTTCCATCAAACTTTCCCCCGATGCACTCAAGGCGGGAATCAGTACCAGCAGTGGTACCACCGCCAAGTCCTGAAACAGCAGCACGCCCATGACGCGCTTGCCGTGTTCAGACTCCATCTCCAGCCGTTCCACCATCAACTTCACCACAATGGCCGTGCTGCTCATGGCGAGCGCACTGGACAGCGCTAGCGCGGCCTGCCAGCCCAAACGCCACGTACCTGCCAGCCAGATGGAGAGACCTAGCATGAGGCCTGTGGCCAACAGCATGGTCAGGGCGACTTGCAAAAGCCCCAAACCGAACACGTGCTGGCGCATGGCTCGCAATCGTGGCAGGTTGAACTCCAGGCCAATCACAAACATCAGAAACACAACACCGAACTCTCCCAAATGGCGCACGGCCTCGGAGTTCTGCGACAAAGCAAGTGCATTGGGACCAATCACCACACCTACAGCCAGATAGCCTAGCATGGGTGGCAATTTCAGCGTGCGGCACACCACCACGCCCAACACCGCAGCGAGGAGATAGAGCAGGGTGATTTCTAAGCCGGTCATGTGTTGATACTAGCAAGAGTCATGCACTCTATAAAATGCTTGGATGACAGCACCTTCCCTTATCGCATCGACCTTTGATGCGCAGCGCGCCTTAGACCTCGCGAAAGAGACTTTCGACATTGAAGCTGCCGCCGTTCAAGGGCTGAAAAACCGGCTTGGTAAAGGCTTTGTGCAAACTGTGGAACGGGTACTGACCATCTCCGGCCGCGTGGTGGTCATGGGCATGGGCAAAAGCGGTCATGTGGGCCGGAAAATTGCAGCCACCTTCGCATCCACCGGCACGCCGGCCATGTTTGTTCACCCAGCAGAGGCCAGCCATGGTGATTTGGGAATGGTGACAGCGTCCGATTTGGTACTCATGATTTCCAACAGTGGCGAATCCCAGGAAATGGCCGCAATCCTTCCGGTTCTGAAACGCCTGGGCGTGCCATTGGTCGCGATGACAGCCAATGAACGCAGCACCATGGCGCAGCATGCCGACTTGTGGATTGATACCGCAGTGAGCAAAGAGGCCTGCCCATTGAATCTTGCACCCACGGCAAGCACGACGGCACAACTGGCCATGGGTGATGCCCTGGCCGTGGCACTGCTGGATGCCAGGGGCTTTCGACCAGAAGATTTTGCCCGTTCGCACCCGGGGGGCTCATTGGGCCGCAAGCTGCTGACCCATGTGTCGGATGTGATGCGCACTGGAGACGCCATCCCACGCGTGTTTCCCGATGCCACGTTCAGTGAATTGATGCGCGAAATGAGTGCGAAAGGCTTGGGCGCCACTGCGGTCGTCGCCGAAGGAGGTACCCTGATGGGCATCTTTACTGATGGGGATTTGCGCAGGTTGGTGGAGCAAGGGGCGGATTTACGCGCCAGGACTGCGGTGGATGTCATGCATGCCAATCCCTGCACCATCTCGTCAAAGGCCTTGGCAGTTGACGCGGCTGATTTGATGGAAGCGCGCCGAATTACCAGCGTGCTGGTAGTCGACGAGGACGGGCGCCTCCTGGGCGCCATCAACAGCAACGATTTGATGCGCGCGAAGGTGATTTGATGGCGCCACTATTGAATTTTCCGCCGGACCTGCTCCTGAAGGCGCAAAGCATTCGCATCCTTTTTCTCGATGTAGATGGTGTACTTACCGATGGTGGCTTGCACTTTACTGCCGAAGGGGAGACCAGCAAACGCTTCAATACCCTCGATGGACACGGCCTCAAACTTTTGCAAAAAGCTGGAATTACGCCGGCGGTTGTCACCGGTCGCGACTCGCCCGCTCTGCGGCTCCGCCTCCAAGCCCTGGGTATTGAACATGCCCGGTTCGGTACCGAAGACAAACATCCTGCTGCGCAAGAAATCCTGACTGCTTTGGGGCTGCGGTGGGAACAGGCGGCAGCCATGGGGGATGATTGGCCGGATTTGCCCATGATGACGCGGTGTGCATTTGCAGCGGCCCCATTGAATGCCCATGTGGAAGTCTGTGGCCGGGCCCACTACGTCACTCGCAGTGCCGGCGGGCATGGAGCGGTGCGTGAGGTCTGCGATCTATTGATGGTGGCCAGCGGTAGCTACGTAGATCTTTTAGAGCCCTATCTTTCGTGAAATCTTTTCTTTACGGAGCATGGGAACGGCTGATGCTGTACCTCCCCGTCCTGGTGATGGGGGTGCTCGCACTCGGCACATATTGGCTGGTACGGAGTACGCCAGTGCTTGAACCCAGTGCGCCTGAACGGGTGCGGGGCCACGAGCCGGACTACTTCATGCACGGCTTCAGCGTGAAGTCTTTTGATTCTGCGGGCAGGCTTCGATCAGAGGTGATGGGCGATATGGCCCGTCATTATCCGGATACCCAATGGCTGGAGATTGACGCTATCCGCATACGTTCCTTTGATGCCAAAGGACGACTCACTATCGCTACTGCCAACCGCGGACTGACCAATGAAGATGGTTCCGAAGTGCAGCTGATTGGAAATGCGCGGGTAGTGCGTGAGGCTGTTCCCGAGGGAAAGGGCAAGACTGAACAGGTGCGCACGGAATACAAGGGGGAATTCCTGCATGCCTTCATGGATACCGAGCAAGTGCAATCAAGCAAGCCAGTCGAGTTGCGCCGCGGGCAAGATATTTTTACCGCAGATTCCATGGACTACGACAATGTTGAACAGGTGATCCGGCTTCAAGGTCGCGTGCGTGGTACTTTGATCCCAGCAACGCGTTGACTCACTTTTCTGGGGTTCCTATGGCACCGCTCATTTTCATTACCGGCGCTTCCAGCGGTATCGGCCAAGCTTTGGCCAAGTGCTTTTATGACGCCGGCTATTCGCTGGCATTGGTAGCACGGCGCACCGCCGAGATAGAGCGCTGGGCGACGGCGGAACAAATGGAACCACAGCGCTACAAGGTCTACAGCGCTGATGTTGCAGACACCGACAGCATTGTGGCAGCCGGTCGAGCCTGCTTGGCTACCCAGGGCATTCCGGATGTGGTGGTTGCCAATGCCGGCATCAGTATCGGCATGGATACGGCGATTCGCGGTGATATTGACGTGATGCAGCGAACCTTTGCAACCAACAATATCGGCCTCGCTGCGACCTTCCATCCTTTCATTGCTGCCATGGAACAGCGTGGCTCTGGCCGGCTGGTGGGCATAGGCAGTGTGGCTGGCATCCGTGGGCTGCCCGGGCACGGGGCCTACTGCGCGAGCAAAGCGGCCGTGATTGCCTATTGCGAATCGCTGCGCGGAGAACTGCGTGCCAGTGGCGTCAAGGTCGTCACCATCTGCCCCGGGTATATCGACACGCCTTTGACTCGCCAGAACCGGTATTCCATGCCCTTTTTGATGACTGCCGATGCATTCGCAGAGCGGGCGTTTGACGCAATCACCCAAGGTGTGCGTTACCGTGTGATTCCCTGGCAAATGGGTTGGGTGGCCAGGTTATTGCGTGCCTTGCCCTATGCTTGGTTTGACAGAGCTCTGGCGGGGCGCCCTCGCAAGCGCCGCATCGACGAAGCGTGAACGAAGTGTGAGGCAGGAAAAACAAAAGGGACCCGAGGGTCCCTTTTTTGATCTGCAGATGCAGTTCCTGGCTTAGTAGCTGGAACGGCCACCGCCGTAGCCGCCGCCACCGGAACGGTCACCACCGCCGTAGCCGCCGCCACCGGAACGGCCACCGCCGCCAAAGCCGCCGCCACCGGAACGGCCACCGCCGCCGTAGCCGCCACCACCAGCGCCGCCGCCGAAGCCGCCGGAACGGGGAGGACGTGGCTCCATGGGACGTGCTTCGTTCACAACCAGACCGCGGCCACCGAACTGCTGACCGTTCATCGCGTTGATAGCGGTTTGTGCTTCAGCATCGCTGCCCATTTCCACAAAGCCGAAGCCCTTGGAGCGACCGGTGTCGCGTTCCATCATCACTTTGGCGCTGGAAACGGAGCCGTGCTGGGAAAACGCTTGTTGCAGGTCTTCATCACGGAAGGAATAAGGCAGGTTGCCTACGTAAAGTTTGTTGCCCATGGAGGGACTCCTCAAAAAAACTCAAAACGCGATGGAGTCCTTAACCGCAATCAACAAACCATTGAAGACTTAAAGCAGACGCGAAACTGACTAATCACCGCAAACTTGCACACCGATATTTCGGCAATGCCAAACCATTATGCGTTACTTTGTGGAGGAATCCTAGTTTTTCTTGTTTTTTCAGGTTGGCCGGCAGGATCGTCATTGTTTTCGCTGTAATGGCGCCACTGGCGCATGCTGTTGCGCAGGGTCAGCAACTGTTTTTCAAAGCGTGGGCAGGCCTTGCAGGCTAACAGGTGGAAATACAAAGCGACACGGTCCGCGACCGGCAGAGAGCGGTCTTCCCGGGCGACCATCAGGGCGGAGGCTTCTTTGCATGTACGGCGCAGCAGTTTCACAGGGTGCCCGCTTTCTGGAACCAATTCATTTCTAGACACTCCCTGAGCCTCAGGCGGGCCCGGTGGAGTTGGACGTACAGATTCGTCGGCGTCAAATCGAGTTCCTTACAAATCTCTTCGCTCGACAGTTCCAGCCACTCGCGCATCAAAAACAGCCGCCCTTGTGCGGGAGGAAGCTTTTCCGCACACGCTTCCAGAACTTCAAAGAATTGACGGCTGCTGGTTTGCTGCTCCGGGTTTCCCCAATCTGCAGGGGCCTCTACAAAGTGACCATCCGCCTTGAAGTTCAGCAGCTCCAGCGGATCTGCCTCTTCATCCTCCGAGTCGCCTGCGCCCGTGACCTCCCGCCCGTGGTGGCGCAAAGCGTCTACGACCTTGTGTTTAAGGATGCCGGTCAGCCATGTCTTGAGTTGTGACCGGTGCTCGAATGCCTGTGGTTTGGCCAGTGCGGCCAGCAGGGTTTCGGAGACGGCGTCTTCTGCCCAGGCTTCATTGCGCAGTTGCAAGCGGGCGAACTTGTAGAGGTAGTCGCGATGTTCTGCGACCTGGTTTTCGTAGCGGGTCATGGGGTGCTCGCGGAGTGTGATCCCCAGTGTACTGGGCGAGTTTTAGATTCTTTTTGCGCTCTGTGTAAGAAAGCGGCGGGCTGCAGGACTAAACGTCAACCACAGCGCTGGAGCGCACCGCACCGGAGGCTGAATGGTTGTTTCCATTGCGCTATTCACACTAGGAGTTTCAATATGAACCAACGTGCCCTGCTTGCTGCCACTGCGGCCACCCTGATGTCTATGACCCTGGCCTCTGCCCCCGTTGCGGCCCAGGAGAAAGAAAAGTGCTATGGCATTGCCAAGGCCGGCCAGAACGATTGCGCCAATGCATCCGGAACCCACTCTTGCGCCGGTCAGTCCAAAGTGGATATGGACAAAGGCGAATGGAAGTACGTGGCCAAAGGCACCTGCGAAAAAATGAAGGGCAGCCTGATGGCTCCCAAGATGTAAATCAGCAAGCACTGCATTACCAAGTCCGCCCCCACGCATATCCGCGCATGCAAGCGACACCTTCCCCAGCTATGTCCGGCGCCGTTCAGGTCGGTATCGGGTGGCGGCACCCCCATTACGCGCAGGTGCTGCAAGAGCAGCCCTCGCTGGACTTTCTGGAAGTTCATTCTGAGAACTTTTTCGCCCGCGGCGGCGCCAGCCTGGCGGTGCTGGAACAGGGGCGCGCCCTGTATCCGGTCAGCCTGCATGGTGTGGGGCTGTCTTTGGGAGCGGTCGCGGGACTGGCCCCTTGGCATCTTGACCAACTCGAAGCACTGGTCCGCCGCATCGATCCGGTGCGGGTCAGCGACCATGCCAGTTTCGCCCGTGCGGCCTGGGGGGCGGGCCCCGCGGTGCATGCTGCTGACCTTTTACCCTTGCCGTTCAGCGACGAAGCGCTGTACACCCTGTGTGCCAACGTGCAGCGCGTGCAAGACCGCTTGCAGCGCCCCTTGTTGGTGGAAAACCTGTCGGCTTATATGCAGTGGCGCCCGGTGCCGGGGGAGCGGACGTGGGCAGAGCCGGATTTCCTCAATGCCCTCGCCCGCCGTACCGGCTGCCAGTTGCTGGTCGATGTGAACAACATCTACGTCAATGCCCTGAACGCCCGGCTGCAGGGCAATACCCGTGACCCGGTAGCCGCATGTTGTGCCTGGCTGGACGCTATCCACCCCGCTGCGGTAGGCGAGCTGCATGTGGCGGGCCATTGCGAGGTGAAGGACGCGCACGGCCACATCGTGATTGATGACCACGGCAGCCGTGTGTGCGAGGCGGTGTGGGCGGTCTACCGCCATGCGATCCGGCGCTTCGGCGCGGTGCCCACGCTGGTGGAGTGGGACACGGATGTCCCTCCATTAGACGTGCTGCTGGGTGAAGCTGCTTTGGCGCGCCAGATGGCGCAAACCGTTTTGCAGCCTGAAGAGGCGTGCGCAGCATGAGCACCCTGGCCCTGCAACAGCAAGCGTTGGTGGCCGCTCTTTTCGATCGACCTGCGCACGGCGCTATGAAAAGCATAGCTGCTCGCGCAATAGATATGGGCGGCAGGGGCCTGAAGGCCTATCAATCCAACGGCCATGCGCTGGCAGACCGGGCGCTGCAGGCCGCCTACCCGGTACTGGCCCAGCTGGTGGGTGACGAGAGCATGGGAAATCTGGCCCGCGCGTACTGGCACGCTCACCCTCCTGTTTGTGGCGATGTGGCGCAATGGGGCGAAGGCCTGGCCGATTTTGTGGCGCACAGCAGTCAGCTCCAAGACGCCCCTTACCTCCCCGATGTAGCACGTGTGGAGTGGGCATTGCATGGCATGGCCCATCTGGAAGACGCGTCCCCGGACCTGGGCACGCTGGCGCTGCTGAGCACCGAAGACCCCGGCAAGTTGCATCTGCGCTTGGCGCCCGGCACCGCTGCGTTGTCTAGCGCGTGGCCCGTTGCCACCATCCATGCGGCCCACGGGGAAAACGGCCCCAGCTTCGAAGAGGTAGGCCGTTTGTTGCAAGCCCGCGCGGCGGAAGATGCCGTGGTGTGGCGACAGGGTTTCAGGCCTTGTGTGCGTTTGGCCGTGGCGGGGGAAGCGGCTTTCCTCAACGCCCTGCTAGCCGGACAAAGACTGGGAGAAGCCTTGGATGCTGCGCCTCATCTGGATGTTTCCCAATGGCTGACCACGGCGGTCCAAAGCGGCTTGTTGTTGGCGGTGCGTTCCGGCGTGTGATCGCCATTGGCTGCAATTGAAAAGAGTCTCTATGAAATCCATGATGGCCACTCCATCCCGCGTTCTCGCAAGTCCATGGAGCACGCGCGTGTCCACGCTTGTCGCCCGCGGCCACCGTCTGCTGGACGCCTTGCAAGCCCCTGCAGCTTTGCTGGCACGCCTGTATGCGGCGAATGTGTTTTTCTCATCCGGTTTGACCAAGTTGCGAGATTGGGACATCACCTTGATGCTGTTCATGGACGACTACCACGTGCCCCTGCTGCCGCCAGCAATGGCGGCCTGGATGGGCACTGCGGGTGAGCTCGTGCTGCCGGTGTTGTTGGTGCTGGGTTTGGGCGGCCGGTTCGCGGCACTTGGCTTGAGCGTGGTCAATGCCGTGGCGGTGCTGTCATTGAGCGAGATCGCCCCTGCCGCGCTACAGCAGCACATCACCTGGGGCGTGTTGTTGGCCATGCTTGCGCTCTACGGCCCCGGTGCGTGGTCGGTAGACCGGTTTGTCAATAAAAATGGGCGTTAGTGCTCATAGAATAAGCGCGAGCAGCTATGAAAAACATAGCGCTCCGCTTCTTTGGTGATTGAAGAAAACAAAGTCCGTCGAGTTCTCCAGTTCTAAGTCGTTGATTTGATTGACTTCTAGTTTTTACTCAAAGTCCGTCGAGGTTTTCATCCAGACCTCCAACTCACAACCAGTATCAAAGTAAGTCCGTCGATGCGGGTTTGAATGCACATAAAAATGTGCTTTAGTAGCACATAGTGCTACTATCGAACACAAGATGACGATGCCTTTCCCGACAAGCCAAAGAGAACTCATTCGAGCAGCTAGAGCTAACTCGACTCAATCGGAGTTCGCCCGATCTCTTGGAGTTGATCGGAGCTGTCTATCCAGGTACGAAAACGAAGCGCTTGGTGCTCCAACTTCCGTGATCAATGCTTGCTTGCGCAAAGTTGCACAGTTATCCCAAATCAAAGATGGTGATTCGCCTAGCCTACAACGCTCAATTTCGCTTGCTCAAGAACTGATGATTGAGTTGGAGACAGTGGCGGGCAGCGGGGCAAAGGCGGCTAGTGAAAAGTCTTCAAATCAATAAAGTCAAAGATCAGGTACCCATATGTTGACCGCACTTCCTCATTCCGATGAGTTAGCCAAAGGACATCTTGGTCGATGGAGGATGATTAACTGCATTCAAAGCAGTTCCACATGTATGGAAGTCATGCGGAACAAGTTTGAACAGTCCGGGTTCGGTTCGCGGTCTACACCGTTTTTGCATGTCTTGGCCACCTTTTCCGGATTGGAGAATCGCTATTACGAACGACATCATTCAATGATGCCGTTCATGTCTTTTGCCGTGAAGGACAACTTGCGAACAGCGGATGGCGGATGGACAACCCAAGTCGCCAGATGGGGTCTTTTGACACCACGAAAGTTGGCATTTATGTGTCCAGCGTGCATAGATGAGGACAAAAAGAACTGGGGATACAGCTACTGGCGACGCTCACATCAATTGCCCAGTTCGTTTTGGTGCGATAAACACCCAAACGTAAGGTTGCATTGGGCTAATTCAGATGCCCCGTTTGATCGACTTCCTGAGGACTGGATAGTTGAATCAAAAACAGAAGTTCAATCATTGCAGGAAAACATTCGCGAGCACCCGGCATTTCAAAAGTTCCAAGAAGCTTGCCAACAGATGTTGCAAGGTGGGTCGAACCGCAGTGTTAAGTTGGTCCGTGGGCTTCTTTGTAGCAAAGCCCATGAACGGGGAATTACAACGGCGTGTAATTACAACCGACCAATCAAAGGTTTTCGATTCAGTGACATGGTCAAGCAGGAACTGCCGACAGGTCTCCTACATGCAATATGGCCAAGCCTCTTGAACAAAACAGCAGGTGCCTTTTATGCCGAGTTAGACGATGCCGTTCGCGCAGGTAGTTTGAATTCTCTGGGAACAGGAACTGCATTGGCAATAAGTCTACTTTGGGACCCGATGACAAAGTCATTCTTTGAAATGGACGAGCTTCCAAAGCGTCCAAAACCGAAGAACTTAAGGTCAACAATCAAAACACTGTTCGTCCGACGAAACGGAGACGTATCAATGATCGCCAAAGATATTGATCTGAGTATCGGGGATGCAACAAAGATTGTTTTGTTGCATCGGCAAGAAATATATAGACATATTGATCAGAATCTAGAGAGTCTAGCTCTCAAGGATTTCTACGATGGCAATCCAAGATCAATATGGGAAATTTGTAAGCATCGAGGTGCAAATCCAAACCTTGTGGAAAAGGCGATTTGGCTAAAGTGCGCCTCCAAACCACAGCACAAGATTAGAGACCTAGAGACTGTTTAGATTTTGCTATTTTGCTGCCGTAGGGCTGCTGTCACGATAGATTAGGTATCCGACAGTATCTATGCTCAGCACCAGCACATTGAGTTTGAGCTCGCGTTTCGGAAAGCAGCTTTAGTCACAGTCTGACCATTCACAACGGGATGCGGTAGGTCTGGTTGCAATCCAAGCAAAAAATGCCGTAATCAAGGCGCCCAAAACGTTGAGAGTAATCAATCCAAACACGTGATCTCACTTTCTTCAATGACAAAAGACCAATCTTGGTGCAGCCCATTGGCTTCAAAGAGTTCTGGAATCAAAGTCTGGAGTTTGGTTTCAAGCTTCTCAATGGTGTCTGATTCAGTGGCCAGACCCGGAACGTCGTCTGAGGTCGCGATCCAAACTTCGACCTTTGCGTCCCACCTAGCTTGGATCTGAAGTTGAGCTGCCATTCAATCATGCTACACGATACTTGAATCATCAGAAAGTTGACTTATGTACCGATAGTGCAGCACCTAACTGACCTTTACCTAGCAGAGGATGCAGGGGTCTCATTTTTGATGACCTGGACAGTTTCAGACACAAGCTGCCCTGCATCACATCCTAGGGCATCCGCCAATTTCAGAACGATGCCGAGAGAGGGCTGGTTCTCACCCCGTTCAATGCGGCCGATATGGGCACGCTCCATGGAGGCCAAATGCGCCAATGCCTCTTGAGAAACCCCCTTCACCGTACGGTGATGGCGTAGGACCGCACCAAATGCACGAGCGGATTCAGGCTCAAAGCTGGCTGAGCCAAACGGCCGACCTATCCGAATATTGGGACCAAGCACCATAGAGGTACGAGGCTCCCAAAATGTCACACATTAAGCGACGCATAATTATGCTCATTAAGGTGAACATCGACAGGGAGAAGGATTGAAATGAAGAAGTCGTCACTGCTGCTGCTCGTTGCAGCCCTGAGCGTTGCCAAGATGTCCGTGGCTGCGGAACCGCCAGCAGAGCTGTCATGGCCTATTAAGCGGCTTGGACCATCGAACTTATATCCACGGGCTGGCGAACCTGTGGCCACATTGCGGTTGGCCGGTACGCAGTGGGTCGTGGATAACAATGCATCAGTTTTCCAGCCAGACGTCGAGCTGCTTTGGTTTCGCAAGATTGGCGACAGTGGGAATATTGTTGTCATGCCCAAGCTCTACAACCCTAATCCCGAAACTAAGCGGAGTATCTGTAGTTCTGGCCTGATGGCCAGTCCCGCCGCCAAAGACAGGTCCGTAGGGGGGTACAACGAATGCACCTCGGCGTTCTTCAAATGCGATGTAACCTTGGCTGATGCCTTTTTGCTAGTGCCGTCTCTACTTACGGCTACCCGGAGTTGCCCAGTCAAACTAGACGTCGACAAAGTACAGGCAGCGATTCAAAGTGCAGACCTAGGGAATTGGCTAGTGAGCTTCGCAGAGGAGCAAAAACTGCGGACATATCGCGGCTACTTCAGTGGGATCCGAACGTCAAAAGACGCAGACAGCTTCATTCAGTTCTATCAGCAGTTTGATCCAGAGGGCTTGGTGATAAAAGCGCGTGAGCAAAGAGAGTCATTACTACTTGCCGAGACCCAAGCAGCCGAACAAAAGACCTTGGAGCAGGAAAGACTGAAAGCCGAGAAAGAGAAGCAGCGTGCAGAACAAATGGCTAACGAGCGTGCACGAGAAGAGGCCCAAGCCAAGCTGCAGCAACAAAGAGATGTCAGAACCAAAGAATTTCGTAGCCGACTTGCAATTGGTAGTGACACCTTCTGTGGCCCAGTGATTGCAATTCGACAACCCATGGTGCAAATCGCGGTGAATGCGCCGCTACCTGGTTACAGTGCGGAGCCGTGGTTGAAACTAGATGAAATTTACCCTGCCGACATTGCCGGTTGCAAGAACATCAATGGCAGATTAACACCAACCTTCTATTGAGATGTGCTGCATGGTAAGTCCGGCGCACCGTGTCTCTCATAGCGCAGAATAAATGCATTGGGCCACGACAAATTCGTTTACCAGCATTCCAATTTAAGCATGCTTACGATTTGGATCTAAACGGTGCATGGACGCAGTGACCTGCAAATACAGATGCAACGAAGAGCCCGTTACCCTTCGGTTATCAGTAGCGAGTTAACAGGGGTCAAATTTTCGGTATGCGTCTTTCCTAAGAAGCAACCTCCGTAAATGTTCCTATAGCGTTGAAACGATTTCCAATAAGCTTGGAACTCTGCGAGCGGGCATGAGTCACCAAGGGTGACGAAATCACGACAGCCACTTGTGGGTTCTTCTCTTGCCTTGCCTGCAACAAGGGAGCACGGCGTTTCAACGGAGCTGCAATGTTTGGCGGATCTGGGTGTAGGACTCCATTGAAGTCGAGGAACAAGATCAGTTCAGGTTTCAAGAATGGGCAATCTGTGATCAGGTTTCTATGTCAGGTGTCCAGAGGGCAGGGCGCGCTCGAGAAGCCAATCTTGCCGGGTGTAGCAATAGCCAGGAAACTCACTTTTCATGTTTGTCCGACCTTTGATCAGCCTCATGGCTAGGCTTGCGACTTCAGCTAAGTCTTTTTCGTTGCGGACTTCCATCGGCGCAACGATGTTGACTCCCATGGCCCACCAAAGTCGTTTAGGTTTCCAACTCACAGATACGCTGTGCTCAATGCCTTCGCTACTGAGTCGTTCGAACGTGGACCTGAGCAAGTCATAGTGCTCGCGCTTTGCAGGGGACGGCTCACGCAGTGTGGTGGATACAAGCTTCTTTCTGGAGCGGCCGAGTCGTTTGTGGTTTTTGATACTACCCTCGGTTAACCAATTGTCGGTTGGCCCGTCCCCCACGAATTCCCAGACTTTGTCCCAAATTGCTTCACGGTAGACATATCTAGGATGCACAAACCACACGATGATCCGACGGCCGTTCATGATGAATCCCACGTCATCCCAACTAGTCAGGCTATCGGCAGTTTTCTCTTTGTAGGTGTGGGGAATAAAGAGCCCCCCCTCCGAGAGTCGCCATGGGTGATTCCGGTGGTACTCCAGTTGCGAACGGCGCATGGCCTCGAGGCGGGGGATTTTCATATCAACTTCTACGGGTTGAGCCACTGGACATCAATTGCTTTCAGGACATCGCCACTCAGTGGATGTGGTCCAACATAGGCGACCGCCCGATTATGTCCCTGAGCACTTTTACCCCAAACAAGCATCTGGCAATGGCAATATAAAAGTTCTACTTCTCAGGTCAATGGAAATTGGGGGGATTGTCGGCCTGTAATCGCCCCTTCAATGCGATTGCCATTTGGAAAAGATGACTCCGAATCTCCCACGCGTCACTGACAATGCGGTCCCACATGTCAGTCAAACTCTCTCTCGCCCTCGGCACGCTGTGCCTAATCCAAACAGCATTCGCGCAAGCATCTACCGATTTTTCGAAGTGTTCTCAGTTCTTTGCTAAGGCGAAACCTCCCACTGTCAAACCACAGCCTAAGCTGCGCGCCCTCTGCTTTGATGCCTTTGCCATCCTGCACTCAGGTGTGCGAAAAACGCCTGTTTATGTAGCTCAAAAACTGAGCCGCGAGTCCGTTGCGGACGCTGACGAAAAGCGCCGGGACAAGTTCTATGAGGAAGGACGCCTGCCCTATGAGGAGCGCGCCACACTGGACGACTACAAACACAGTGGCTGGTCACGCGGCCACATGGCGCCTGCCGGAGATATGCCGACTCCATCTGCAATGGCCCAAAGCTTCTCTTTGGCCAACATGGTCCCTCAAGCGATCAAACACAACGGAGGAGCATGGGCAAACACCGTAGAAAAGGCAACCCGCCATTACGCGGCAAGAGCTCGAGGAAATGTGTACGTGATTACAGGGCCAGTCTTTGATAGCAATCTCACCATCGGTGCTGGGCAGGTAGCAATTCCTTCCCACCTTTTCAAGCTTGTGTACGACGAAGAACGCAACGTCGCTTGGGCCCACTGGCATGCCAACAGTGACGACACACGCGGATCCAAACCAATCAGCTATGCGGAGTTGGTGCGTCGTACTGGCGTCGATTTTCTACCAGGGGTCGTACCAAATTAGTAGCGGTTTTCAAAGCATGGAATTGCACACTCAGCGGCTGTCGACCCAAAGCGGAATTCAAACCCCTCGGATTCGTGGCCTGCAAGCGGACTTTCAATCCAGGCTCAACATGCGGATACGATAAACAGCCGCTATGCAGCGGAAGCTGACGCTCGCGAATTCACCCGAATGAGGGATGTTTAGGGCCTAGCTGAATCGTCGCAATTACTTAAGAGCATCGCAATGACAGTTATCGATCACGAGCCGGCCAGATGGTTTCTTGTCAGAAACGATGATCGCCTCTACTTGGATGTAAATTGTTCTCACAGCGCAGTTTCCTATTCATTTCTCTTGGAACTGGATGAGGGCGAGATCAATGCCTACGGAACGGAGGGGCGTGTATTTCTCTCGAACCTCGCAGACAAGATCAATAATTCAGCCTTCGGGTCGGCCCTCAAAACCTCTTCTTATCGTGACAGGTACATAGACTCCGATACCGGAAAACAAGTGAATGCGGCGATCAGCGGGTGGATAAATGCGCGGGGCAAGGCTGCTTAACAATTCATCTCGGCGGACGTCCAACGGTGGCGCGGAGTTCTTTCGTTGACGACCGCTCTGGAGCACGAGGAATGTCTGGAATCAGTGTTTTCCGGCATTTCCGTTGTACGTCTGCTTCGCAGCCTCGGCAATGTCTCCTAACAGCCTGTTTCCGACATTCACTCAAACAGTAGTTCTCGGCATTGCATAAGAGCTTTCACTGCTCCAAAGTAGTCGTTTGCCAGTTTCTGCAATTGGCCCAAAGCGGCTGCGGACCTAGAGTGGTAGACCGAAACTCCACTTCCACTGCATCCAAACGGCCTCCACGACACCGGGGCGATTCATAGGGACATGAGGGAACTTTGCCGTAACTATGAAGTTGAGCCGCACTCTCCACTCTTCATATACTTTTCCTGAAGCGCTCGCCCGCCTCCTTGATGCTTTCAGCGGACCTTTTCTTTGAATTTTTCTTTGGCGTCCTTGGAAGTACTTCCGATCTACTCTCAATGTGCCCATTGATCGTAGCGCTAACGAAATCTGCCGCTCGCCTTTCGGAAACACTCATCGACGAGCGAAAAGCAGCTTGAGCCAATCTTTCCTCTCGCGATGCGCGCAATGCAGACTTGAACTTTTCTGCTTCTGCGGGCGAAATTGGGAATGGACATCTGAGGTCCTCCCTGAGTGCCGGGCTTGACATGCCGTGCAAGATGATTGTCTCAACTTCGGATCGGTACGTTGCAAACTCCATAGACGCGTAAGCGAGCTCAACGTCTCCCCAAGTAACTTTAAACCTTCCTGCGTTCCGAACTTTCCTGTAAGACAGTACCAAGAGTCTCACTAGCACTCGCTTAAGTCCTGCGCACAACGACCACAAAGCAGTCGCATTGCTTTGAAAACTATATTCAAAGACGCCAGGAACAGCCAACTGATATTCATTCAATACTGCATGCCAATCCCTTGATTCCGGCCCGTCAGGCAATAGCACTATAGGGCGTCCCAACAGCCTTTGCAGCTCCTCAGAGTTTCGTTGTTTGAGTCGATGGCCAAGACTGAAATTTGCAATAACGAAAAATGGGACCTTGACATAGCTCAAGCCAAGCAACAGTTGCGTGAGTAACGTATTTGCCCCCTTGCTTTGAGTAAAGAACTGCAGCTCATCTACCAATAGAAAACAAACGCCACAGTTGTATTGATATCGCGCACAAAGGCTATAGAGATCAGCCACCTTTGGGCTACCGGCTGTGTCAGGTGCCAATTGTTTGAGAATCAATCCGATGCTGCTTTTGCCCTGCGCTTTGATTCGGCGTATTGCAACCAAAGGCATGGGACCGTGTCCAGACGGGAAATCGACAAAACCAGGCTCAGGAAAAAGTCGAAGCAGGGCCTTTCCCAACTCGCTTTTTCCTGTACCGGCAGGGCCCCATAGCATCATTGGTACGTATGGTTCGATCGATACCTCTTCCTGATACGCGCGCGCAAGGTGCGTTTTGTAATCTGGGTGATGGCGTGCCGCGTGGCTGGTCGCTGACTGCACCGCTTCTAACATGATCTGACAAGCGCGCTCGGTAGGGTAGAACGTGGTCTCCCATGCATCCTTGATCCGATCAGCGGCTTCCTCAATCAAATTGTCGTCAAGACCGCGCAAAGGTTTGACACGTATTCGAGTTTTTTCCTTGATGGCTGCGAGATCAAGTATGGGGTGAAAGCGATCAACCCAGGGATTCCCGATTTGGCTCATGCGTCTACCACTCCGTGAACAGCCACTTTGGACTCAGCTGCTTCACGCTTCGCCCCAGCAGTGCCACGTTTAGGGCGGCCAGAAACCGTCTTTCCTCCATCCCATCTTTTTCCCGATGATTCGAAATAATCTCGCTCAAACTTCGAGGTAACTGCATCACGATGTTCTTCATGTTCGAGGTTGCGCCGCCGAAGAAAATGCTCCCGCTCCATGAGCTCCTCGAGAGACAAGTACATGACTTCATTGCCAACGCGCTGCGGCGCTTGGATATCGAGCTCAATCATTTGCCCATCGATATCAATCCAAATGTTACGAAGGCAAGCATCTAGTACGTAAACCTCTACCTCGGGTTCCTGAGGTCCTCGTATCCGGCCAAACAAACTCGAACATCGCAGGGCTTCCGAGCTGAAGCACTGGAAATTAAGTACAACCCCCTTGCGAGTAACCTTTGCCTTGAGTCGTGTCAGAAAGGTTCGAACAGCATCGGCAAACGGCATCATTTGAGAATCATTGCGTCCCCGACGATTTAGCTCACCATACAGCGCGAGAGGCGACAACCTTGGAACGTGGGTCAACAGGTCAGGCGGAATCCGGTCACCTATATTTATGGTTTCGTTGTCTTTCAAAACTCGGAATATTTCACGACGGACTAATTCAAAGACCCGCTTATCCGATGCAAAGTAGCTAGGCGCATCGTCAGTGGTCCGATTCTTGGGGTTTGTGGATTCGATTGGCGCTTTGGACTGCCCTGCATAGCTGGGCGGAAGCTCACGAATCACTGGTCGAAACTCCCGATCTCTAGCAAATCCTCCGTCCGTAGAGCCGGGCCCTCGATCCTGCACATCCCGTGGGGACAGTCCTATAGATGGCCATTGATCTTCTGTGATTTCAACGCCGAACAGAGCACAGAACTTTACCTTTGGAATTGCTCGACAAAACAGCTCCAATCTGTATGCAGATGCACGCTCCCCACCAAACGAAAAACCAATCCCTGTGAGAAGGCCGCTAGCCACATCCCGGCTTCTCACAACATACAGCGGCGGCAGTACGTTTCCTTCAATCAGACCACGCGGTAGGTCCTTAACCGCGTAGGCATCTCTTTCAGTTCGTTCAGAAATGTTGCAGACGTTTTGCGTGAACGAACCTTGATGGGCTTCAATTTTTGAGCGGGTGCGCACTTGACCATACAGAGTCCGTTGTATGTTGATGTGCCCGATTTGCTTATTCAGGTGATACTTGAACATACCCAGAGTCATAGTATGTTCTCCCTTGGGATGCCGGTATTTATAGTTGCCATCTCTACCAATGACTTCCCTGCATCCCAAGTCTCGCGTCATGAACTCACGATAGATGGAGCGTAGGTCAATTCCTGGACCACTCTCCCGCATGTAGCAGTTCACCGCTTTTTCCATCAACGCTGCCGACGCATTGTTTCCAAACCCTTTTCCATAGATTTCAGAGGGTCGACCTTGCTTTACTCGCGACTCCATGTTGTCACGGGACCAACGACCAATCTTATGAATTGGAAAATGCAGCGCGTATCTGTTACGGCCGAACAGCACATAGACATAAAAAGCAAGACGCACCCTAGTTTCGTTTTGTTGAGGCTTACATGATCTCGCGTACCGGTTGATGGTCTGGTCAATGTCATGTGCACCAATCAAAGATTCCGCTTGTCGCACAAGTGGATGGATGATCTCGATCTGACGATCAATCCGTTCCATATGTGACCGGGTTAAATTTGATCTCTTACTGTCGATAGCGAATAGATTCAAACCTTCCAATTCGCTAAGCCATGGAGGAAGAAGGGCCTGTTTTTCAGCTCGGACAATAGCGCCACACAGCAGGCCCTCCTCAAAGTCATTTTTTGAGACGGATACGTGTTGAGGTATCGGCGTGGGTGTTACGTTAACGGTCCTCGTCTTGTCGCCATACTTCTTTTGAATCAATTTAGATGGTCTTACAACGAAGTCAATCAGAGACACCCAGCCATTGCTTGCATTTCTGAGTAAGTAGTAAGTGACACCTTTCTCCAAAGTGAGGTAACCAGAGGGAGCAACAAGCTGAGTCCCGATCGAGATGCCTGAGGTCATTGGTTCATCTCCTGAACCAATCGCTATAAACCTCCAGAACGTCTCGTCGTTCAGGTTGCAATGGACGATCAATCAAAAATGGTTGAAACAGATCCACTCGAATTTGTCTATCCCAAATCGATTTGTATAGAACGGATTTGACATCGTTCAACTGCCATCCATGGCGGGCGCAGAGGGCCCACGCTACTTCAATGGGGCTGTCACCGGTGGCGAAAGAGCCATTGAATCTGCCAACAATCTCTTCTCTCTGCCTAACGCTGAAAGGAGCTTTGGATTTCTGCCATCCATAGATCTGGGCTAAATTTGACACGACGTTTTCGTCGTAATCTTTTTTTGAGAGTTGAAGCGTCCGGATTTGCGCATCTGCATAGAGACGTTCTTCAATCAGATGGCGTGCTTTCGTTTTGGCCTGTGATTTTTTTGCGCGATTCCCTCGCAGAGCACCGTCAATTTCTGAAATTTCAAACTCTCGTTCGTCGCTCTTTATTGTCAAGTTGACGTTGTATGGCCCTTGATCGTCGTCGAGAAAAAGAAGAAAGTCGCCAATCCACGGAAACGGCACGATTTCGGTTTCTGCAGACCCCTCCTCGATCGGAATTCGGATTACAGGGTGAAAATTGAGAAGTCCCAAGTCGTCCGCAACATCGACGGTTCCTCTCATTGGAGGGAGGATCATCCCGGCTGCCTTTGGGTGTCCGCACAAAGGATGCGGACGAGGCAGGGTCGGCAGCATCCGCTGATCGTGAATCTCCCAGACCAGCTTGTTGTGAAGGCAGATTAACAACACTGCCAGTTCGACACTGGAGAGTGCACTTAAATCACGCGCGACCCGCCCCCACCAAATCCAGGCAGGACGGCTCTTCGAAGGGGCTTCCTCCCGACTGGCCTTAATCGAGGGAACATAGCTACTTCCAAATCCAGGAGGATCTTGACGCTGTGTGATTTGTTTGAGACGTGCCGCACTGGGCCGAGTCAATTTGCTCATGAACGCACCTTTCGTTTCCACCCACTCCCCATCTAACCAAGAAAACGGTTCGATGGAGCCTTTGAGGGCGCAACAGCACATTCGAGAGAAGGCAGCAGCCTTCCACAATCCGCTTGACAAGGGATTGATTTCGATAGAACATGACGACAGGCAAACCGCAAGCTTGTCGGCACATTCAAAACCCCCTAGACCTTTGGCGAGGTCTAGGGGGTTGTGCTTTATGCACCTGAAATTATTTGTCTTCAGGTCATAGCGATTCCCCTTCGCTCATGACTCTGGGGCGAAAAGCGCGAATCAGCATTGACGGTCATTTGCACGTCAGCCAATGGGCTCAACTCGTTCGATGAAGCTGCCTCCTTGATTTGAAGCGCCACCGCGACCCGGTGTGATTGCCCCCGTCTGCCACGTGCTCGGCCAGACAGAACTGCAAACACTACGGTGGGGTGAAAGTTATGCGCCCTTGCCCACTCACTGACGGAGATCCCGTGTCTATCAAGCCAAGCTTTAGCCTCATCAACGGTTCGCAGGTGTTTGTCGCTCATGGTGCAAATCCTCGCACTTTCAAATATCATTGTCAATATTGTTGACAATTGTACGAATCAAAAATGTTCGGAAAACGACTTGCACATGAACGAAAAAGACTTGGTCTAAGTCAGGAATCGCTAGCTCCGTTTCTGTCGATCACTCGATCAGCACTGGCCATGATCGAAACAGATCGCGCCCCCTTAGACATTGAACGACTCGTCGATTTGGCAGCGAAAGTAGGTGTAGACCCTATCTACGTTCTGACTGGTGACCCAAGTCATGTCGCGGCAAGCAAATTGATGGATTGGGATCTGGTTATGCAAATTCAAAAAGGCATTAATGGGTGGTGCAAGAAGCAAAAGATCGCTCTGACGCCGGAAGAGCAAACATTGACGGTCAAGATTCTTTACGATCAGTTCTCTAGGTCGAAAGGTGATCTCAACGAAGGTATAGATGCGGTACTCCGCAAGGTCGCTTAGCCAACAGAAGTAGCAAACCACGTCATGACAACCACCAATAAATCCCTCCATGAAAGCGAGACCGAGCGATTGCTGGAGAACGTACTTAGCAACGCCATCCGTCGTTCGCAGCCTAAGGGGCGTTCCGAGGATCGGTTAGAAAGACGTTGGTTCGCTTTCGGTTTGCTGCTGCTAACACCAGTCTGTGTTTCGATTGCTTCACTCGCTTGGGTTCTGTCCGATCCGGTGAGTACAGGAATCTGGTTGTGCTTCGCAATCACGCTGCTCCTTGGCGGTGGTTTCTATTTGCACAAGGCGAGAAACGAAGCTAACTCACCGATGAAATTTGAGTCCAGCAGAAAGCTTCACCGCGTGCAATAGAGCAAGCGAAGGCGATGGGACTGGTCTCAACCATGTACAAGGGTCAAGCAAATTGCAATACGACAGACAGCTGTGCTGACTTCGACCTTGACTTTGCAAATACATCGATTCCAAATTTGCAAGATGATGAAACCCTCTACGGCTGGTGTTCTCGTTTTCACCAACTGAATGTCGGAAGCTCTGCCCGATCCACAAGTCGAATGCTCTTTGGTCATCCGAAGGCTGCTCTTTGGCATGACGTTCCTGGCCATATGGGGGAATTTCAGCAGAGGACACAAGGCGCTTTTGGGGACCCTCGAAATCTATTGCGTGAAAGAACGCTCTTTGGCTTTCATGTTCCGTTTCTAACTGCTGAGCTCGAAGAGAACTTGCTCAAGGGCCTTGTTGATAGTGACGGCACAAATTCTCGCAAACAACTAGGCTTTGAGCACATTGATAGGTTGAAGATCAATGCGCTCAAGTGGTGCCCGGAATGCGTTGATCAACAGTTGCGTGAAACGGGGTTTTCTTGGTGGCAAATGTCACAGCAAGAACCGACAGCGCTTGTCTGTCGAGTTCATGGTGAATGGCTAAGGAGGTGTCTGGTAAGACTGGTCCGTGGAGTACCGGTGGAATTTCAAACCCCCTATGTTGGTAGTGAACAGGTTCTGAGCAGCGGACAAGGTTCAAGATCTGAGAATCGCGCACAAATGATCAGCTTGTCCAAGTGGAGCGCGGACTTGAGACAACATGCCGATCACAGATTTACGGATGCAGCGCTACGGTACTGCTATCTCCTCAAAGCAAAGGCGCACGGTTACCTCGCTTTTGACGGAACGTTACGCATGCATGAGTTTCGAGACATGTTTGTAAGCAGATATACCCAAATGATCCCGATTTTTGGCAGTGAGTTTTTCGGCGATCTACAGAGCGCAAATGCTGGGTTTCTCGCATACATGTTTCGCCAACTTCCAAGCCGCAGACATCCGCTGAAACACTACTTGCTCATTAACTTGCTGTTTGAATCTTGCGATGAGTTCATAGAGCTCTATCGAAGAGTTCAGGACATCCCTTTGAGAAATACTGAAGCAGTTTTCAAATCGATGCTATGTGAAGGCCAAAGTGCACTGATCAATCTTGTTGCTGTCGATGGAATGACGGTTAGTCATGCTGCGGCAAAAGTTGGTGTCTCCATCAGTAGTGCGGCTAAGCTTCTGGATAGGAGGGGAGTAAACGGAAGGCTTAAGCGTCCACACATTGTTGGTACTTCCCAAGAGATCGAGCTAATCAACCTACTGCAGACAGGGCGAAATCGCTCAGAAATTGCAAAAACTTTGGGTCTAAGGCCAGCGTTTATTAAGGACTATCTGGCAACCCGGCCTGAGCTGAAGAAAGTGTGGGCAGATGCTCATTGGAAACACCAGATTCAACATCACCGCGCTCGGCTATCAGAAATGTTGCATAAACATTCCGAGCTCCCAATAAAGACAATTCGTCGACTTCCTGGCAACGGATTTCAGTGGCTATACGTTAACGACAGAGAATGGCTTAAGGAAATCTTGCCGGCGATCTGGAAGCGCTGAGCTATTCCACAAAAAATGCCGCGGTAATGCGCCAAGACCTGGACTTCCTGAGCACTGTCATCTGTCTGAACTAGCAGCGCTTCAACTACGAAGCTGGTCAATATCCAGATCTAGCGATTGCCGCGTAAAGTCTACAAGTCCATCGGCAACAGCCCGCGCCGCCATTGCTTCGATTGAAGAGCGCTAAATCCTAACCATGCATGCGTTGTGAGCATCGTAAGCATATTGGGTGATGGAGCCATCCAAAATTCGCTCCACAGCCTCGTTAATGGTATGGAGTGGCACCAGAAACCATTCACGGGGTTTCACAGGGTTGCCAAAGCGATCCTCAATGCTGATGTCGATCTGCGCGTTGCTGAATATCTTGTGGAACAGGTTCTCCATGCGCACCCGATTGATGTTGTGCAGCTTGTACGTGGCCACCACCTCTACGCCAGCAAGCAGGTAAGTTGCATCCTTCTCCGCCCCTGAAATCCGTGTTTCCACCTTGCCACCAGTTACTCCGATCTTGTGGATGAGCTCACGGTGCTGGGCCACGTAAGGGTGATCAGAAAGGCTTCGCAAGACGTAGATGGTGCCGGTTTCAATGTCGTCGTCTTCGTGTTCATCTGAAAACAGCGGCCCCGCACTGGGATCAGTCAGGCGTCGACCGGTTTCATCGCGCCACAGGGCCTTTTGTAGGGAGCGCAGCAGCAGGTTGCTCTCTGTACCGTTGCTGTAAATGACACGCAGACGGGCATCGTGGTGGCCACTGGCCAAGGTGATGTCTTCACCCATCTCCGCCACGTAAGCGAACTGACCTTCCAGAATAAAGAAATCGTGCTCTTGAATGGCTGCATCGCGACCGAATCGCGGCGCCTTGCGGAGCTGGTTGTCGAGCTCACGCTGCGCCTGCTCAAACAGGGGCTTGAACTGCGCGAATTCCTTGCACGGCGTCCGATCGGCAATCTGCTCCGCATCGCGCCGCTCGGTGCTGGTGCGCACGTGGCGCAGCACGGTGATGTCTTCCATATCCCCGCTGGGGTTGTCTGGCACGCTCACCCCCAACTCTGCCAGCAAATCATCTTCGCTGAGGCTGTCGATCGCAGCGGTGTCCACAGCCAACTCTCCCAGCAGCCCACCGGTATCCAGGCTGTGCAGCACGGCTCGGGCCTGAGGTTGCTTGCGCAGCTGCTCCAGCCGCACCGCGTAAATGCGCTCAAAGATGTCCCGCCCGGCTTGATTGACGGGCTGACGCTGGTGCTGGGCCACAAAACGCTGAATGTCCTCGAAACCGGCAATGATGCGTTCTTCCACCGGTGAGCGGCCCCCGGTCTTGACGGGTTCGACCTCAACGCCCAAGGCGTCGAGCAATTCGTCGTTGCTCAGTTCAGCCATTTGTCTTCTTTTCCTGTGCTGCTTTTGCCTGGGCCACGTAGCGGGTCAACGCGGCTACGCCCTCTGCCAGTCGCTTTTCCCATGCATCGTTGGATTGGATGTCGGGCAGGCGTCCACGCTCTTTCTTGAACTCCAGCGCCCTCTTGGCCAGCTCGCGTGCTTCTTCTTCGGAAACGTTGGCCTTCTTGGCTTCGATGGCTGCTTGCACTTGGCGCAACAGCTTTTCGTCCATGGATTTTGACAGCACGGAATAGGCGGCTTCGAACGGGTTGATGGCGTCGATCAGCTCAATGTCGAGTTCCCGCACATTGACGAATTTGCGCACGCCGTCGAGCAGGGCGGTGGAACCCTTGAGCTCTTCGCCCTCCCCCAGCACATCCTGTTGGCCAGCGCCAGTCATCTTGGACAACTCCAGCTTGGCCTGCTGGGTGACGTTCATGGCCGCGATGGCGTGCTGGCGAATCGCTTCCTGGTCCGTCTCACTTAGGTCGGGATAGCGCTCGCGCACGATCTTGCCCATGCGCAGCTGGGTAAGTTCCTGTGGCAGGACATTTTCCTTGTCGAACAGCCCTTGCTCAAGGGCGACTTTGTCCTGCAGGAAAGTGGTCACCACTTCGTTGAGGTCTTCCTTGCAAATACGGGTGGCTTCTTTGCTCTCGGGGGCGGTCAGGCCGTTGATCTCAACGTGGTATTGGCCGGTGGATTCATTGATGCCGACATTCGATTGGCCAGGCTGATACCCCTCGGGGCCGTAATCAAACCCTTCCTTGGGTCCCGCGTCCTTGGGCGTGAACTCATAGCGAGGTGCCAGTACCTGTTCCATGAGCAGGCTTGCAGAGATGGCTTTGAGCATGTCGTTGACGGCCTCGGTGACCAGTGACTGATCTGCGGCGGGCTCGGCAATGAGGTTGGTGAAACGCGCGCGCGTCTTTCCCTTGGCATCACGAGTGGCGCGGCCGATGATCTGGACGATTTCGGTAAGGCTGGAGCGGTACCCAACGGTCAAAGCGTGCTCGCACCAAATCCAGTCGAACCCTTCTTTGGCCATGCCCAGGGCAATAATGATGTCCACGTGGTCACGGTCATTCTTGTGGGCGGGGTCTTTGAGCGCGGTGAGCACCTTGGTTCGTTGGGCCGGATTGGAATCGTCTACCAGATCAGCAATTCGCAGAGCGCGCCCGTCCGGTGTTTTGACCAGATGAAAGCCGGTTTTCTCATCCACGCCTTCCCACTTTCCCAAGCCTTCCATGATTTCATTTACCTCGCGCTCCTTGTCCTTCAGGGATTCGCGGGCATTCACATTGGGGATGTGAACGATGGTCTTGAGGCTGGGGTCGAGCACCTTGTGGATGGCTTCGACGTAGGGGCCGGTGTAGAAGAAGTAGCCCAGGTCAAGCGATTTGAGCCAAGAATAGCCGTTGAGCTGTTCGTAGTAGGTGTAGGTGACGGTCTCGAAGCGTGACTCGTCGGCCGGCGCCAGCACGGCTGCACTGTCCCCACGGAAATAGGAGCCGGTCATGGCCACCAGGTGGGTTTTGTCACGCGCGATCAGGGCCGTGAGCTGGCTGCCCAGGATGTTGTCGGGATTGCTGGAGACATGGTGGAACTCATCGACGGCGATCAGACGGTCATCAAAGGCCTGAATGCCCAGCTCTTCCACTGCAAAACGGAAGGTGGCATGGGTGCAGACCAGCACCTTGTCCTGCGATTCAAGGAACTTGCGCACCGATTCAACCTTGGATTTGGCGATGCGGGTTTCATCGACGCCTGGGGCATTGCACAGGTTCCACTGGGGGGCAACCTTCCAATCCCAATAGAAGCCGTGTTGGGTCAGTGGTTCATCGGCAAAGCTGCTGCCAATGGAGCGCTCGGGCACTACCACCACAGCCTGCTTGAGGCCTTGGTTATTCAGTTTGTCCAGGGCAATGAACATCAGGGCACGGGATTTGCCCGATGCTGGCGGAGACTTGATCAGCAGGTATTGCTCGCCGCGCTTGGCGTAGGCCCGCTCCTGCATAGTGCGCATGCCAAGTTCATTGGCCTTATTGGTCGCGCCAGTGTGAGCAGTCTTGATGGAGACCGATGGCACCGTATAGGCGTTGGTCGAGTTGCCTGTGTGTTGGCTCATTTCTTCTTCCCTTTTTTGGCGTTGCCAGCTGTGGCTGTCATTTTTGTGTACATGTCAAACAGCTTTTCCAGACGCTCGGTGTCGTTTTTGAAGCGGCGCCCGATGTAGATGCGTTCGATCACCTCGTCATTGCGCTCATGGGCCGCGCGCAGGTTCTCAGGCATCTGTTCGGGGTCGTAGAGGTCGGCGATCGTGGCCGGGAAATGGGCTTCGCGCGCCAATAGGATGTTTTCAGCGCACTCGGTCAGGTCGGCCTTGTTTTGCTCGGTCAGCGTGGGGATTGGGAAGGTGTTCCATCCCATGGTGTTGGAATAGCGGAAGTCTGTTTTCATTTTTCCGCAGACAGTTCCTATCCAAACAAGATGGAGCTTTGAGGCAATGAGTGCCATGTTCCATAGGGGCGCATCGTAAAGGGCGAAGGCGAGATTGCTCACGATTGACCTTGGGGGCAGTAAGCCAACGGGAAGATAGCTTCTTCGTTCCGAGCTGACTTGGGGAACGATGAGTGTGTGATCGTTGGCGATTCCTTGAATCTGTCGAAAACGATGCGGATAGTCAGCAGCTGGCCTTGTTTCCGCAGCAATGCTCGATTCTCGGAACTTTCGCACCTCATTGAAGCGACTGCGAAGTGTCGGGATCTGGCAGGCTTGCTCCGCGTACTCGTCATTCACCCAAATGCATGATCTATCTAGACCCCTGATGTACTCTGCTGCGCCAAAGTAGGGTCGAATAAATTTCTCCGCATTTGGACTCTCTGAGATCAAAGACCTCCGATCTTCCGCTGATAACGACAGGTGCCCGCCGTCAGTTGGTTTGTTTCCCCACACCATCAGCGCCCGATCTGACTCGTTAGTCAAACGAGAAATCGCATCAACGACAACATTGACACCCGGCACCAAGTAGGCATTGATTCTGTCTACCTCACGCACAGCAATCGCACCATCACCAGCATCACTGACTAGCAGGCGCTTTGCCTTTGGGTTCCGTGAAATGCCAACAATCACGACAGTAACGCCAGCATTGTGACTCGCCAAATTCGTCCACTTAAACGACGTGTGCGCGAATGAAATTTCATGGCCAGAGGCAAAAATGTTTGGCCATAAAAGAGGAACCTGCTCGCCTTGGCAGATTGAGTTTGTAGATACGAATGCTGACGCCGATGCTGTTTGTGTCCCGTAATCAGCCGCCTTCATGAACCAGGCGGCCACGTAGTCGAGAGACTTCCACCCTTTTGTCCGATGTTCAAAAATGGCCTTCAACTCGCTCTTCTGCTCAGGTGACTGCCAAGTGAAGCCTAAATACGGCGGATTCCCACAGATGTATGTCTCTCCACCTTCGTTTTCAAAGTCAATCTCAGCTTGATCCAATGGCGTGTTGAATAAGTCATCTCCGACCACCTTTACACCGGTTCCCGTAGGCGGACAAATGCTTAACCAGTCCAGACGCAATGCGTTGCCACTGACGATCCAGTTTTCGGTGTTCAGCGGCAGGAACTCTGCCAAAGCGTCTTGCTGACCCCGGTAAAGCACATCGCATTGAAACTCGGCAATGATTAGAGCCAACCGTGCAATTTCTGCCGGAAAGTCGCGCAGCTCAATGCCCCTGAAATTAGTGAGCGGTATGTCGCTACGAAGGTGTTCTTCACCTCGTCTGCGGTTGATCTCGGCTTCAATCTCCCGCAGTTGCTTATATGAGATGACCAAAAAATTTCCCGACCCGCAGGCAGGGTCGAACACGCGGATGCGAGCGATACGCTTACGAAGATTGAGAAGCTTGGCCTTGTTGTCTCCTGCACTCTCCAGTTGCGTGCGCAGCTCATTCAGAAACAGAGGGTTGAGCACTTTCAGGATGTTGGGCACACTGGTGTAGTGCATGCCGAGTGCGCCGCGCTCTTCATCATCGGCCACCGCCTGAATCATGGATCCGAAAATGTCGGGATTGATCTCCTTCCAGTTGAGGTTGGCAGCGTGGCTGAGGTAAGTGCGCGCAATGCGGGTGAAGCGCGGGACTTCAGTGTTGCCGGCGAAAAGCCCCCCATTGACGTACGGAAAACCTGTTGCCCAGTTGGGGAGTCGGGGGCTTGCCGTGTCGCGCTCGTTGAACTTGATGTTCATGGCGCGGAAGATGGTCTCGAGCACCTCGTGGGTGTTGGCTCCATCCCTCTCGCTCATCTGCTCTACGGTCTGGGTGAATAGGCTGGAGCGGTTGAATATTCCTGTGTCTTCCGCAAAGAGGCAGAAGATGAGTCGGGCCATGAAGTGATTCATGTCAGGCCGGCGCTTTTCGGTGGCCCAGTCCGGGTTTTCGCGCAGGAGCTGTACATAAAGCTTGTTGAGCCTGCCGGTCGCCCGAACGTCAATGGGGTTCTCCTTGATCTCTCGGATGGTGGAGATGCCCGCCAGGGGCAGGAACAGACCGAAGTGATTGGGGAAGTCTTCGAAGTCGCATACCACTAGCTCATCGCTTCCGATGTCTTTGGCTTCGAAGTGCTTGCCGTCCGTGGCAAGGACGAATTTGGCTTTGGCTTTTGTGGTGGCAGGGCTGGCTAGCAACGCGGTCAAAGTTTCGCTGACGTTGCCCTCATCGCATGTTGCGATATGGATGTTGTTGCGCAAGAGCACGCCCCCTGGCAAGTTGGAGTTGTTGCTGTTGCCGCTGCGTAAGCGCTTGAGAGCAGTTTCCTTGTGTCCGAATGCAGCCAAAAACGCATAGGGAAATTCCCGCGGATCGAAGGCTTCCAGCGAGAGCTCAGTGATGGCTGCTTCTATTTCTACTGCGTTCATGTTCCCTGCTTATCAGTGCTGTTTGCGCGATTAGTCTCTATGGATTGTCGGATATCTCATGGACTGCAAGTAGGACTGCAATTTTGGGGCTCCAAGTTTGATACGTGAGGGCTGAAGCGCGTGTACTCTTCTGTCAAGCATCTGACACAATTTGGTGCATTCAACATGTCAGGGAAAAGGCACGTGTCGAGGAATGAAGCGGTCAAAGACGGTCCGGGAGACTCGCCTGTTGATTTCGCGTGAAATCAACACTGTTTTGCCAATGCCTCCCAAATCGTGGCCAGGCTGCTCGCCAGGGGAAAACCCAATGAGCAGCAAGCTCGCGGCCTACACCCGCCCGAAGGGGGCGATGACGAGTTCGCGCTTGAATCTGTGGGCCTTACCATTAGAGAGGTTGGCTGGGCCATTCAATAACCGCGCGTAGCTCAAACGTTTTAAGTACTTCATGGACATCTGGGACACCAATAAGCTAACGCTATTCGTGGCGTTCGTCATTCCTGGGTTCGTAAGCTTAAAAGCTTACGAACTGCTGTTCCTTTGCATACCAAAGGAAACAGCAAATCAACTGATCGATGCAGTTGCCTATAGTTGCTTGAACTACGCAATACTTTTCCCAGCCATTTACTACGTCAATTTCTACAAGGTCGAAGCATCACACCCAATTTGGTTCGGTTTGTTTTGCTTATTTGTTCTCTTCATTGCACCAGTTTTATGGGTCTGCATGTTGCGAACTATTAGACATTCAAGTCTGCTGCAGCGGTGGCTTCCACACCCTACAGAGAGACCTTGGGACTACGTATTCGGAAATCGAAATCCGTATTGGGTGATCATCACCATGAAAGATGGTAAACGTTTAGGCGGAAAATACGGCTACCACTCTTTTTCGTCTTCGGGTGCGAGCAAAGAGCAAATCTACTTCGAAGAAACGTGGGAACTTAACGCTGATGGCGGCTTCGAGCGCCCAAAGGAAACAACAGCTGGTACTCTTGTTGTCAGCAACGACATTGAATCCATTGAGTTCTTTCATTGGACCTAGAAAGGCAAGCCATGAGCGATAACAAGCGTCGCACGAATGACGGACATCAGCCACTTCAGCAAAAAGGCTATCAACCTAGCCCCGGTAAGGTTACCGGAGGCCATCAACCTACAACCAGCGAGCAGAAGCCTTCGGTTCCCCAGCCTCCACCGAAGAAGCCGTAAGTCGGAAGATTTCCAACTGTCAGTTCAACGGGGAGGCCAATATTGGCCATGGGGCAATACTAGGCGGCCAGCTTCACTTGGCAGCTTCCGCTGCAATGCCGAGGCGCCATCAGGCTAGTTGCAATCGGCCGTAGTGGCTGCATCGGAAGGCGGGTTCCGAGACGAAGCTGACGCGCGATAGCGTGGGTAGTCTGCCCAAAAGCAGACCTTGGCAAGTCAGCAAATATTTTGACCCACAGTCACACAATCGGTTAAATAGTGTATATACTGCACCTACGGCGGCGCGTTATCGCGCTGCTGCGGTTTGATGAGTTTGATATTCCTAACCCGCAAGGCAAAGGCTCAGTGATCGGGATTTCACTTCGGTGAAGTCAGCCGCATCGGACGGTAGATGTGGCATGTAACGCGGCACGCAGCTGGCTAACCACCGGCAGCGACCAGTCAGACGACCAAACCCCGTAAGGGGGAAGTCCAGAAGACAGCGATTGCAACTGTGGTGGGCTTGGTTGGTGTCGAGTTGGCTCCTTTACGGCGCTGCCTTGAAAAGGGGGAAGCAGGGCATGGTGCTCTGTATAAGGAGGTCCGCGTGGATCAGCAAACTTTGAAAAACGCCATCAACGGTTTGAAGAAAACCCGCGATGTTTGCAGTAGCCAACTCGACATTGGTGCATTGACGGAACTGGACGGTGTAATCGCGTCGCTTGAGAAGCTTCATGACCACCCACAGTACACAGCGGAAGCGGAAGCGCAAAAGCTGCGTGTCCTCAAGGCAATCGCGGCATTCGTCAGCATAGCGGCGAACCTACGCGACTGGCTGAAATGAGGCAGTCATGGGCACCCCAAGCCCATTCATCGTTTTTTTTGGACTCATTGTGAACATTGGACAGGCAATCCAGCTGGCAAGATCAAAGCGTAAGCTTTCTCGGGCAGAGCTTGCGCAACTTGCACAGATATCTGCGTCCTACCTATCGCTTCTGGAGCGCTCCAAGCGCGATCCTCCTCTGTCTACCCTGCAACGCATTGCGAAGGCTCTTGGCATGCCTTTGGAGATTCTGTTTTTCCTGGGCGCGGAAGGTAGCGAACTAGGAGCCATCAATCGTGATCTGGCTGGGCAACTTGCGTACACCGCATTGGAGTTGTTGAATGGACCTGTACCTGAGCAAGCCGATCTATTGCTGTAAGCCAATTCGTAGTGTTGCTGCGCTTGCCCGCGCCTTGAAGTGCAGCGAGTTGGAGCTACGTTCGCTAGCAGAGCGTGCGCATAAATGCTACCGAACCGTTCCAATGGAGCCTGGTTCAACCCGCCAGACATTCGACGCAAGGCCTTCGCTTAAGGCAGTCCATCGTAGGATCAAAGAAGCATTTTTCTCGAACGTCGCCTTCCCCGACTACCTACATGGCAGCCTCAAAGGTTGCGACTACGTAACCAACGCGACGCTCCACGCCAACAAGCAAGTCTTAATCTGCGAGGACGTGAAGAAGTTCTTTCCGTCAGTCAGAGCGGCAAATGTTCAGGACGTTTGGTGCGCCTTTTTCGGTTTCTCCCGCGAAGTGGCTGAGTTGCTCACGCAACTCTCTACAAAAGATGGAGGCTTGCCACAGGGGGCTATCCCCAGTTCGTACCTGGCCAATCTGGTCCTGTGGCGGGATGAGCCGCTTCTGCAGGCAAAGTTTGCGGCCCGCGGCATCACCTATTCGCGTTATGTTGACGACATCGCGATGTCATCAGCAGCCCATCTTTCTACAGCTGACCAGCAATGGGCGATTGCGCAGGTCTTTGGCATGCTTCGTAAAAACGGGCTATCTGCGCATCGTGGCAAGCACCAAATTTTTTCCGCCTCCAAGCAGATGATTGCGACGAAGCTGATCGTCAATAGGAAGCCTTCGCTGAGCCAACAGAAGAGATCGCAGGTTCGAGCACAGGTGAAGCAGTTGGAGATTGCCCAGACCAACGGTATAGACCCCACTATCGTGCGTGACCTGGCTAATAAAGCAGCCCAGCAGGCTGGACAACTGGGCCGCTTTCACAAGACGCAGGCAGCGCACCTCAAAGAGCGGATCGGGGCGGTTCGCGGTGCGCTACCTATGGCGGGGTCGCATCCAATAGTTACGATTTCCAAGACAAGTTCTCAAATTCAATGCGTTCCTGGTGCGATCGCTGGTATGCCATGGGAGTAAGCGGACTATCTACATTGCCCATGTGGCTGGTTGCGTAGGCTGAGTATTGCTGTGCTCACCGCGTCGGTCGGTTCGTCGCAAGCGACCACCGCCGCCGTGGGCAACTCCCCACCTCTAATGTTCCGACTGGGGCTTCTAAAGAGCTTGAGGCAACTGCTCGGGGATACGGAGGCAGGCTCGGAATAGCATGCCGCCCGCCATAAAGCGGACGCACAAAAAAAGTCGTTTTATGGACCGTAGCTGCCCCATGAGTGCAAGGGCCTGAGCGTCCGCAACCGCTGCATTCCGGCTGTCCATCGTACCCGCCCAGCGGGCCAATCTTGAATGTCCGCTATCTGGGGATGAGTCCGGTGCTGCAGAAGCCAGCTTTGGGTCAGCTGCCGTCATTGTTTGGTTTCGCCACCAAACGACAGGAAATTCAAAACTGGCCCCTCACTTTGGTACCTTTTTAGACGAATTGCGAATTTGTCCAGCTGGGGTGGTAAGGAGCAAGGTACGAAGGTCGTAAAAATCAAAGTCAATGAATTTCGAAAAGCAGAATTCTCTCGACGGACTTTGTTTTCATCCGACGGACTATGTTTTCCATAATCATTGGCTCTGCTACCAGTTGGCTTCCCGCTCGGGGCTGGCGCTGGTTTTGTGGATGGAAAGGTCGGCGCCGTCGTATTCCTCCTCCTGGCTCAGGCGCAGCCCCGTGGTGGCTTTGAGCAAGCCGTAGACCAGAAAGCCTGCGGTGGCGGCCCATGCCACGCCCATCGCTGTTCCGATGAGCTGGGCCATGAAGTTGACGCCCCCCAAGCCGCCGAAGGCCGTGCTGCCGAAAATGCCTGCCGCAATACCGCCCCAGGTGCCGCACAGGCCGTGCAGCGGCCACACGCCCAGCACGTCGTCAATCTTCCATTTATTCTGGGTCAGGGTGAACATCAGCACAAAAATGGCGCCTGCCACCCCGCCCACCACCAGTGCGCCCAGGGGGTGCATCAGGTCGGAGCCGGCGCACACGGCCACCAGACCGGCCAGCGGGCCGTTGTGCACAAAGCCGGGGTCGTTTTTGCCCATGAGCAGGGCCACCAGCGTGCCGCCCACCATGGCCATGAGCGAGTTCACCGCCACCAGGCCGGACATTTTGTCCAGCAGCTGCGCGCTCATGACGTTAAAGCCGAACCAGCCCACGATCAAAATCCACGCACCCAGGGCGAGAAAGGGAATGCTGCTCGGCGGGTGGGCCGAGATGGCGCCGTCTTTGCGGTAGCGGTTGCTGCGCGCACCCAGCAAGAGCACCGCGCCCAAGGCGATCCAGCCGCCCACGGCGTGCACCACCACGCTGCCTGCAAAGTCGTGAAACTCGTCGCCGGTGAGCGCCTTGATCCAGGCCTGCACACCGAAGTGCTGGTTCCAGACAATGCCTTCAAAGAAGGGGTACACCACGCCCACGATGACGGCGGTGGCAATCAGCTGCGGCCAGAACTTGGCCCGCTCGGCAATGCCACCCGAGATGATGGCGGGGATGGCGGCGGCAAAGGTCAGCAGGAAGAAGAACTTCACCAGCGCATAGCCGTTTTGCGCAGCCAACTGCTCCGCGCCGATAAAGAAGTGCGTGCCATAAGCCACGCTGTAGCCCACGGCGAAATACACCACGGTCGACACCGAAAAGTCCACCAGAATCTTGACCAGCGCGTTCACCTGGTTCTTGCGGCGCACGGTGCCGAGTTCGAGAAAGGCAAAACCCGCGTGCATGGCCAGCACCATGATGGCGCCCAACAAAATGAACAAGGCATCCGCGCCCTGTTTTAGTGATTCCATACGAGTCCTTTGGTCGTTCAATGCTTGGGAATGGTGCAAACCTGCCAGAAAGCGGATCTGCGCACCAAAATAAAGCAAAAAACAGGCCAAGTGTTCCACGCTGGTGCGTGGAGCCCAGATTCGTCAGTCCCGGTCAATGTGGGAGCGGATAGCATCGGCGATGTGTTGCAAGGGCTGACGCCAGTCGCCTGCTCGGGGTTGCCTGAACAATTGCATGCTTTTGTACCAAGGGCTGTCTGTTCGGTTCAAAAACCATCGCCAATCCGGATGGAATGGCAGCAGCAACCATGTTGGACGACCAAGCGCAGCCGCCAAATGTGCAGCACTGGTGTCAACGCTCAGCACAATATCAACCAGTTCGCACATTGCCGCCGTGTCGGAAAAATCAACAATATCGTCGCCAAATAACCGGAGCTGGGGGGTGTGGGCTTGCAATTGAATCTCCGCAGGTGATAAGTCGCGTTGGAGCGCGATGTACTCAACACCGGTTGACGGCAATGATTTCAGCAACAGCTCCAAGGAAATACTTCGCTGTGCGTCATTGATATGTTTGGGGTTGCCACGCCAGACGAGTCCAACACGCGGAACAACTGCCCGCCCCAACTTGGTTTTCCACTTCTCCACCTGTGTGGGCTCACTACGCATGTAGGCGCCCGGACTAGGGATGGTTTCCATTGTGGTCTGGAGCACCATGGGGAGGCTCAAAAGAGGGCAGTGATAGTCGGTTTCCGGCAGATTTCCGCCCCTGGGGATTACTTCAAATTCGGCGTCCAAGGTTTGAATGACCGTGAGGATGGCGGCATCCTCCTCTACATAAACTTTTGCTCCCCGACGACAAACCTCGGGGATGTAGCGAGAGAAATGTATGGTGTCTCCGAAACCTTGTTCACCATAGATCAGGATGGATTTGCCTTGCAGTGATTCCGTTCCGTGCCACATCGTGCTGCTCAGTACTTTGGGGGCCTCAATGCACTCTGTGGTGAGCTTCCATCGCCACTCCAACAGGGGCCATGCATTCGATAGGTCGCCCTGTAAAAAGAGTGCGACACCTTTGCGGAAGTGGGCGTCAGCCAGCCCCGGGTTGAGCGATAAAGCGCGTTCATACGTTTGAATGGCTTGGCCCAATTCATTCTGGCGGCAGTACGCATTCCCCAAGTTATACAGGGCATCCACATAGGCCGGTTGCATTTCTGTTGCCTTTTGAAGGCTTGCCACCGCAGCAGTTTCGTCGCCTAGTTTTGCTTCGGCTGTGGCACGGTTGTAGTAGTACGTTGGGTCCTCCTGAAGCGATAAGGCACGATTGAATAACTCAATGGATTCAGCAATTTTCCCATCGAGAAACGTGGCATTTGCGAGCTGAAAGTAATAGTTTGCATGCGTGGGATTCAACGCAATGGCACGTGAAAAAGATGCAATGGCTGCACCAAATTCGCCCTTTCGCAGGCAGGCCATTCCATGGTTGTAATGGCCTGCTGACAAGTTAGGATCTATTTCTACTGCACGTTGATAGGACGATAGAGCTTCATCGATACGGGAGTCATTGACTAAGGCCAAGCCCAACTGATTGTGAAGTGCAGCAATGTGGCTGTGCAGATTGACAAGTTGCCGCCAGAGCGAAACAGCTCTGGAGTGCTGGCCAGTTTGAGTACTGAGTTCAGCAAGTGCCTTGAGTGCGCCCACATGGAGGGGGTTGCTCCTCAAAACGCCCTCCCACAACTCCATGGCCTGCGTCCACATTCCTAGCCGCTGGCAATGCATGGCATTCTGGATGGCATGGGAAAAATCTGGATCAGGTACCCCTTTATGTCTAGGCGTATGTTTTGGCTGCATGGTATGGACACTATCCGAATCATTTGGTCTATGGCGGTGCCAATAGCGGCCGGTGATGCTATCAGTTCACCCGAAGTTGCATCAGCCGGATAGGCAGTCCAATCAACCCTTCCAAGTCGCCACGGGTGTTGTGGAGCCCGCTGTTAGAATTCGTCCAGCGCCAATTTGCTCCAGCTTGCGGGCGCTTAATAAATTCAGCTAAACACGGACCCGCCTTCTGGCATTGCAACCCGGCCCGCGTTTAGCGTTGCCGGGTTTTGTTTTTATGCTGATTGCCACGCCCCAGACCATGCGCTTTGATGCCCCTTTGCCGCTGCAAAGCGGGGCGTCCCTCCACGGCTACTCGCTGAGCTACGAGACCTATGGCACGCTCAATGCCGACAAGTCCAATGCGGTACTGGTGTGCCACGCCCTGAACGCCTCCCACCATGTGGCGGGCGTGTACGAGGGCCAGGACAAGTCCGAAGGCTGGTGGGACAACATGATCGGTCCGGGCAAGTCGGTGGATACGGACAAGTTTTTCGTCATCGGCATCAACAACCTCGGTTCCTGCTTCGGCTCCACCGGACCCATGCACACCCACCCCGACACCGGCAAGGTCTATGGCGCAGACTTCCCGGTGGTCACGGTGGAAGACTGGGTGAACGCCCAGGCCCGGCTGTTGGACGCGCTGGGCATCCAGACGCTGGCTGCAGTCTTGGGTGGCAGCTTGGGCGGGATGCAAGCCTTGAGCTGGACGCTGCAGTACCCCGATCGCATGCGCCATGCGGTGGTGGTGGCCAGCGCGCCCAACCTGAATGCGGAAAACATTGCCTTCAACGAAGTGGCCCGTCGCGCCATCGTGACCGACCCCGATTTTCATGGCGGGCATTTCTACGAGCACGGCGTCGTCCCCAAGCGCGGCCTGCGCATCGCCCGCATGATCGGCCACATCACCTACCTCAGTGATGATGTGATGAACGAGAAGTTCGGCCGTACGCTCAAGGACGCCGTGCTGGCCAGTGCCAATGGCTACAAGTACAGCACGCAGGAGGTGGAGTTCCAGATCGAAAGCTACCTGCGCTACCAGGGCGACAAGTTTGCCGAGTACTTTGATGCCAACACCTACCTGCTGATCACCCGTGCGCTGGACTATTTCGACCCGGCCAAAGCCTATGGCGGCGATCTAAGCCAGGCGCTGGCCCGTACCCGCGCCAAGTTTTTGCTGGTGAGCTTCACAACCGATTGGCGCTTCAGCCCCCAACGCAGCCGTGAAGTCGTGAAGGCCCTGTTGGACAACAAGCGGGATGTGAGCTATGCCGAAATCGACGCACCCCATGGCCATGATGCCTTTTTGCTTGATGACGCCCGTTACATGAGCGTGATGCGCTCTTATTTTGATAGCATTTCTACGGCTCCAGAGGTGGCGGCATGACCGACTTGAATACCTTGCATGCGATTGCCAGCCTGGTGCCCTGCGGTTCGCGCGTGCTCGACCTCGGCTGTGGCGACGGTGCCATGCTGGACTACTTGCAGCGCGAACGCGGCTGCAGCGGTTACGGTGTGGAGCTGGATGATGCCAACGTGCTGGCGTGCGTGAAGCGCGGCGTGAATGTGCTGCAGCTCAACCTTGACCAGGGGCTGACCGTGTTTGAGGACGCCAGCTTCGATGTGGTGCTGCAGATCGACACTTTGCAACACCTGCGCAACGCCGAGACCATGTTGCGCGAAACGGCCCGTGTGGGGCGGGTCGGCATTGTGGCCTTCCCCAACTTTGCCCACTGGCCCAACCGCCTGAGCATTTTGCAAGGGCGCATGCCCGTGACCAAGCGGCTGCCCTACCAGTGGTACGACACGCCCAACATCCGCGTGGGCACCCATGCAGACCTGGCGGTGCTGGCAGCGCGCAACGGACTGCGCGTGCTGGACAGCTTCGGTTTGCAGGATGGCCGCATGGTCCGGGTCCTGCCCAACCTGCGGGCTGGTACTTCGGTCTACAAATTGGCGCGATAAAGCGGCTATTTGCGGGCAAGCCTTCAGCAGGATTCAGGCGGCGCATGGCATGATGGATGCCCGCGCTGAATCTGCACCAGGAGCCCCATGAACGCCCGCGTTCCATCCTCTGTATTCAATACCGCCCAAGCCCTGGAGCACGTCAGTGCTGCCTGGGACACGGACATTGTCCATCGTTTGGAGGAATACATCCGTATTCCGGCCAAGTCGCCGATGTTTGACACGAATTGGTCAGAAGCCGGCTTGCTGGACACCGTGGTGCGCAATACCGCGCTATGGATAGAAGCCCAGAAGGTGCCGGGCCTGACGCTGGAGGTCATCCGGCTCGAGGGGCGCACCCCGGTCCTCTTTTTTGAAGTGCCAGCCAGTGGTGGCGATGCCGGCGAAGTGCCTGCATCCGGTGAAACCGTGCTCATGTACGGCCACCTGGACAAGCAGCCGGAGTTCTCCGGCTGGCGCAACGACCTGGGTCCCTGGATCCCCAAATACGAGGACGGCAAGCTGTACGGCCGTGGCGGCGCAGATGATGGCTACGCCGCCTACGCGGCGATTGCCGCTCTGCAGGCGCTCAAAGACCAGAAGCTGCGTCACCCACGGGTGGTCGGCCTGATCGAGACCTGTGAGGAAAGCGGTTCTTATGACCTGCTGCACTATGTGGACGCACTCAAGCCCCGCTTGGGCGAGGTGGGGCTGGTGGTGTGCCTGGACTCCGGAGCAGGCAATTACGAGCAACTGTGGTTAACCAATAGCCTGCGTGGCATGGCCAGCGGCGTGTTGAAGGTCGAGATCCTGACCGAAGGCATTCACTCGGGCGATGCCAGTGGCCTCGTCCCGTCGAGCTTCCGCATCCTGCGCCAGGTGCTGGACCGACTGGAGGACAGCAAAACCGGCTATCTGCTGCCCGCCAACTTCCATTGCGAAGTTCCTGCCGAGCGCATGCAGCAGGCGCGGGCTACGGCGGCCATTCTGGGCGATGAGCTGTTCAAGCGCTTCCCCTGGGCGCACTACGACTGCGGCGGCGCGACCACCTTCGCCTTGCCCACCACCTCGGACCCCTTGGAGGCCCTGCTCAAGCGCACCTGGCAGCCCACCCTGAGCGTGACCGGGGCAGACGGCTTCCCAGACATCCAAAACGCCGGCAACGTGCTGCGCCCCTACACTGCGTTCAAGCTCAGCCTGCGCCTGCCTCCCTTGGTCGAGGCGGCCACTGCGGTGCAGGAGCTCAAGGCCCTGCTGGAAGACAACGCACCCTACCAGGCCAAGGTGACGTTTGAGGGCCTGTCCAGCGCCACCGGCTGGAATGCCCCGGACACCGCGCCGTGGTTGGATGCGGCGCTGAATGACGCCTCCAAGGCGCACTTTGGTGCACCCTGCGGCCACATCGGCCAGGGTGGCACGATCCCGCTCATGAACATGCTGTCCAAGGGCTTCCCGAAAGCGCAGATGATGGTGTGTGGCGTGCTGGGCCCCAAGAGCAATGCCCATGGACCGAATGAGTTTCTGCATGTGCCGTACGCCAAAAAACTCACTGCCGCCGTGGCACAGGTGATTTCCCGTTTTCCTTGAACCGGTCGAAACCCATGGCTTCTGAATCGACGCTCAGTACCTTCACGGCCAGTGATGGCGAAAATCTGGCCGTTCAGGATTGGCCTCTGGAGCCTGGCGTGACGCCACGCGGCGTGGTGCTCATCGTTCACGGACTGGGCGAGCATGCCGGCCGCTATGACCATGTGGCGCAGCAGCTCAATGCCTGGGGCTTCGCTGTGCGTGGTTATGACCAGTATGGCCACGGCGAGAGCGGTGGCCTGCCCGGCAGCCTGCCCACTGACCAGCGCCTGCTGGACGATCTGGCAGACATCATTGACAGTACCCGGGCCCGTATGGCGCCCGACACCCCCTTGATCCTGTTGGGGCACAGCATGGGGGGATTGGTGGCAGGGCGTCTGGTGTCGCTGGGTATGCGCGAGGTGGATGGCCTCATCATGTCCTCTCCGGCCCTGAACGCCGGGATGAATGCTTTCCAGAAACTTCTGGTGGCGGTGTTGCCGAAAGTCGCGCCTGATCTCCGGGTTGGCAATGGCTTGAACCCTGCCTGGATCTCGCATGATGCCGCCGTGGTGCAAGCCTACACCGCCGACCCATTGATACACGACCGCATTTCGGCGCGGCTGGCCCGCTTTATTTCGGTGGAGGGGCCGGCCACGGTGGCTGCTGCATCGCAATGGCAGGTGCCCACCCTGCTCTTGTATGCGGGAGACGACAAGCTGGTGAGCCCGCAAGGCAGCCGGGACTTTGCAGCGACAGCGCCTGCCCATGTGGTGAGTGCGGTGTGCTTCGATGCGCTCTACCACGAGATCTACAATGAGGCGGATGCAGCGCCGGTGTTTGCCGCTACGCGAAGTTGGCTGGACCGGTTTTTAATCACTATCTGACCGCTGGACCCCTTGATCCGATTGGCTGCATTTCCATTCAGTTTGAAACGCTTGCGTTCGCGCCTGCGTGAAGGTTTGCCCTTGCGCCACACCATGATGCTGGTCGTGGTCTTGGGTGTTGCCTTGCCGGCCGTTTTGTTGCTCACGCTGGAGCAACAATTGGCAGAGAAATCTCAGAAGGTGCTGTTGGCGCAGAGTGAGTCGGCCCTGATGAAGATCGGCAGCGTCTCGATTGCCGAGCCCATGTGGGCGGTCGATAGGGTGGCCTTGGAGGCCGCCGCCGCCCGTCTGTTGGAGAGTCCCCAGGTGGTCGCAGTGCGCATTCAGGACCTGCTTTCCAACGCCCCGGAGATGGAGCGCACCCGGCCGGAGTTTGAAGGGCGGCTGGACAAGTCCACCGAGGCCGGAAAACTGACCCGCAGAACCCAAAGTATCACGCGCTCCGGGGAACCTCTGGGCACCCTGATCGTCTGGTTTGATGCGTCCTACGGGCAGGGCCTGTTGCAGGCGCGGCGTGACCAGATGCTGATGTTGGTGGCCTTGCAGGCGCTGGCGATTCTGGCGGTCCTGATGCCGGTACTGGTCTCCCGGGTGCTGCGACCTATCGAGCGCCTCAAGGAGCATGCCAGCGCGCTGCTGGACCATAGCCGGGACGCAGGGCCGGGCCAGGTGTTTGTCTGGCGCCGGCAGGACGAGCTGGGGATGCTGGGCCGTCACTTGGGCCAGGTGCAGGAGGAGCTGCGGGACCTGTTTCACCAACTCGGCAACAAAAATCTGCAGCTGCAGCAAATGGCGTTCTACGACCAGCTGACGGGCTTGCCCAATCGCTCGCTGTTCATTGATCTGGTGCAGCGTGAAATGCTGTCAGCCCACCGGCATCAGCAGCAGTTCGGCATTTTCTTTATTGATCTGGACCGCTTCAAGGCCGTCAATGACTCCATGGGCCATGCGGCCGGCGATGCCTTGCTGATAGAGATTGCCCGGCGATTGCGGGAGGTCTTGCGTGACATTGATGTGGTGTGCCGCCAGAGCGGCGACGAGTTTCTGGTGCTGGTGCGTGACATCGCCCACTGGGAGGCTTTGGGTGAGCTGGCCCAGCGGGTGCTGCGAAAAATTGAGGTGCCGGTCGTGCTGGCCAATGCGCCGGTCAAGGTGTCCGCCAGTATTGGTATCTCTTTGTACCCGGAAGACGGGCAGGACTTCGAGACCCTGGTCAAACATGCGGATATTGCCGTCTACCAGGCCAAAACCCTGGGCCGTGCGCGCTACAGCTACTTCCATTCCGAACTGAACTCCCGCTTGCAGGCCAATCTGGAACTCGAACAGGAACTCTCCCATGCCATCGGAGACGGCCAGCTGGTGCTGCATTACCAGCCGCAGATCTGTTCGCGGACCGGTGAAATGGTCGCAGTAGAAGCGTTGGTGCGATGGCAGCACCCAAGCCGCGGCCTGCTGTATCCGGCGCAGTTCATTGGTCTGGCGGAAGAGTCCGGGCAGATTGCGGAAATGGGTGTCTGGACCTTGCGTGAGGCCTGCCGCCAGTTGGCAGACTGGTTGGCCCGGGGCGTTCATGTCGGCAACATGGCCGTCAATGTATCAGCGCTGGAATTCCGCGACCACCGTTTGCTGGATAGTTTGCAGGCAGCCTTAGATTCCAGCGGCATACCGCCTGACAAGCTGGAAATTGAAATCACGGAAAGCGTGCTGATGGCAGAGACTGACACCAGCCAGCGCATCATTGAACGCCTGCGCCAGATTGGGGTGGGAATCGCCATCGACGATTTCGGGACGGGCTATTCCTCTCTGGCCTATCTCAAACGCCTGCGCCCCAACCAACTCAAGATTGACCGTTCTTTCGTGAACGACACCGAGACAGACAGCGACTCCCGTGCCATCGTCAATGGCGTGGTGGGGCTGGCCCATGCGTTAAGTCTGTACGTGGTCGCCGAAGGTGTGGAGACGGCAGAGCAATGTGATTTCTTGCGCGGAATCGGCTGCCACACGCTGCAAGGCTATTGGATCTCCAAGCCATTGACGGTAGAGGCTTTGGAGGACTGGCTCCAGCGCAGGAACGTACAAATCGAATAAGTGAAAAAGGGAGACGACCATGACAATCAGCACGCATCCGTACCTGCGAACCGGCCTGTTGGCTTTTGCGCTGTGGAGCGCCGGGGGCAGTGTGGCATGGCAGGCCCATGCGGCTGCGGTCAGCAGTAGTTTTGAGGGCAAGGCTGCCGTGCAGGGCGTGCCTTTGCATCTGCATGGTGCCGGTACGCGCTACAAAGCCATTTTCCGTTTGTACGACATGGCCTTGTACACACCGGCCAAGGGGGGTACCCCGGAAGCCATTCTGGCCATGCCGGGCCCCAAACGACTGAGCTTTGTGGCCCAGCGAGATTTGCCGGGTACGGATCTGGGCGTGGCGTTTATCAAGGGCCTGTCCAACAACTCGCCGGCGGACCTGGTCCGAAAGCATGCTGCGTCCAGTACGCGCCTGATCGAGATTTTTTCAGGCAAACCCAAGCTCACGGCCGGCGATACCTTTGCCATGGAATTCGTCCCGGGCAAAGGCACCACCTTTTTCATCCAGGGCCAGGCCCAGGGGGCCCCCGTCGGGGACGCCGAGTTCTTTGACATGGTGCTCAAGATCTGGATCGGACCGGTGCCGGCCGATTTCAAGCTCAAGGACGCGCTGCTCGGCCTTTGACCTGCAGCCACAGCAGGCCTGTCGCGGTGATGAGCAGTGGGGGGATGGAGCCGATGTTCAGCCAGGCCCACCCCTGCGTCACCACCAGCGCACCCGAGGCCAGTGAACTCAAGGCCATCACGGCAAACACGCAGAAGTTGACCGCCGCCTGGGCGCGGTCCTTTTCCTCGGGGCGATAGGCCGTCAGCGCCAGTGTGGTGCTTCCGGTGAACAAGAAGTTCCAGCCCACACCCAGCAGGAACAAAGACACCACAAACTGCTGCAATTCCACGCCGCTCAGGGCGATGGCCACACACAGCAGATTGAGCGCCACACCGACCGCCATGATCTGCAAGGTGCCGAAGCGCTTGATCAGGTGACCGGTGAAAAACCCCGGTGCAAACATGCCGATGACATGCCACTCCAGCACGAAGGCCGCGTCGTCAAAACCCAGACCACATTGCTGCATGGCCAGCGGTGTGGCTGCCATCAGCAAGTTCATCACGCCATAGCCCATGGCGGCACTCAGGCAGGCCACGACGAAGGCCGGTTGCCGCGCGATCTCGCTCAGGGGGCGGCCGGCAGCGCTAGCCGCATTCGGCGCCTGGTGTGCCGGAAAACGGATAAAGGCCATCAGCACCATGGCCAGCAAGGCAACGCCGGCCAGCACCAGGTAGGCACCGGTAAACGGTACCTCCATGAGCGTACGGGTGCGGGCCGCGAGGTTGGGCCCGGCAATCGCGCCGATGAGGCCACCTGCGAGCACCAGCGAGACGGCTTTTTCGCGGAACGCGGGCCGTGCGAGTTCGGCTGCCGCAAAGCGATAGAGCTGGCCGTTGGCGCTGTAGTAGCCGGCCACGACGGTCGCAGCCACCAAGCCCCAGAACTGGTGGGCAGCCACGGCCCAGGCACCGGCCAGCGCGGATGCCACGGCTACCGCCAGCCCGATCTGGAAGGAGGTGCGCCGCCCGAAGCGGGCCTGCGTCGCGGCCACCAGGGGTGTTGCCAAAGCACCGCCCACCACATAGCCCATGACGGGCAAAGTTGCCATCCAGCCGTAAGGGGCCATGCTCAAGCCCACCAGCCCGTTGATGGCGATGAAGGTGACGTTGTTGGTGAGGAAAAGCCCCTGGCAAAGAGCGAGTAGCCAAAGGCTGCGGTTCATGGGGGCTCCGGGTTCAGAGCCAAGCTTCCTGCTCGGCTTTGCATTGGTGGTGTAGCAGGGCCTGGTGTACCTGGGCGAGTTCTGGCGGGAGGGTCTGCGGGTTCAAGCTGCTGAGAACGCTGACATCGTAGCGGTTCAGCGGCAAGGTCGTGCCACCCAGCCAGCGTGCGGGCTCCATGTGCTGCGCCTGCCAATGCAACTGTGCAGCATCCCAGAGCGCTCCGGCCGTCAGGGCAATCTGGATGCCGGCGGGGTCGGGGTCGCAGCTGATGGCCGCCGGCGCCGGAGCCACCTCCAGCAGCCAGCGGATGGCGGCCTGCCAGTCATGGCCGGGCCGTCCGGGGAGCCACAAGAGGCAGACCCCGTCGTCCAGCTGCTGCGCTTGCCGCTCAAAACAGGCGCGGTTTTCGATCAGCCAGTAGCGCACGGGCTTTTGCACCGCGCACAAGGGGGATGCGAGGCGGCGACACGGCAGGGCACTGAAACCTGCAAGGCCGGCGTGCCATTGCGCGCCGGTATCTGGGTGCAGGAGCCCGAGTGCTCCGGCCACCAACAGCAGGGGCTCAAAGCGGGCAAGCCCCACGCTTTCCAGTGGCACATGGGCTTCCAGCCAGTCCCATTCGGCGGGGCTCAAGGCCTTGGTGTGACCGCGTGCCGCCAGCGCAAAGTCCTGGCGCAGGCCCTGCCGTTCCTCATGCACCCATTGCACCAGGGCTTGCAGCAGTTGGGTGCGGGCCGCTTGCACACGGGCCGGGAGTTTGGCCTGCAAGCAGGAGTCCACGGCTGCCTGCAACCAGGGGTGCTGGTCCGCCAGGGCCTGTAGATGGGCAGCACGGCGTTCTTTGTCGGCCTGGCGCTCGGTAAGGGTAGGCATGCCTGCTGCGCGTTGCAGGGCCTCAAGGTCCGTCCACACGACGCCCCAGGGACGCCATTGCGTGTGTACCCGTTCCTCTTTCACCGTGACAAAGCCGGCCTCCAGCAGCAACTGCAGCAACTCGTGCGCCGTGTCCAGGTGGTCTTTGCCAGCCGCTTCCAGCAGGCTTTGCCAGCGGCGCTCCTGCGCGGGGCTTTTTAGCCAGGCGCGCAGCACCTGCTCTTGAGCCTGGTGCAGCGTGGGCCATGCGCCCCCCGGCTGCGGCTGGCGCCGGGTGCGCTTGCGGGGGCCCTGGTGCGTCACTTCCAGCATGGGTGCTGTGCTTGGGGCTAGGGGCGAGGCAGCTCGGGCGTGCCGCGCCGTTTGGCCACCGCAATGGGCGGCGCCCAGCGGCTGTCGCGGGGCTTTTTGCTGGTGACCAGCGTGATCTCGGCGGGTTCGAACACTTCCAGGTTATGGGTGATGGGCGTGGTCAACACGTACTGCGCCTGGGTGGAGCGCAGGAAGTGGCCCACCAGCTGGATGTTGCGCACGTCCAGGTGGGCAAAGGGTTCGTCGATGAAGACAAAGCCACCGGAGGCGCTTTCTTCGTCCTTGAGCAAGCCCACCAGCAGGATGAGTGACTTGATCACTTGTTGCCCGCCCGACGCCTCACCGTCGTTCAGGCCTATGCTGCCTTTGCCGTCGAAGTTGAAGTTCACCTTCAGCCCGGCTTGCGAGAGCACGGTGTCGTCATTTTCCAGCGCAGGCAGTTCGGCCGACACATCGACGCCAGCCAGGGCGCCCAGCTCCTGGATGTTGTTGCGGTAGCGGCGCACGGTGCTGCGCAGCACCTCGATGTAGCTCTCGCGGGCATTGAGTACGGCGGTGGCGGCCTGCGCGTTCTTGACCTTGTGGTCGTCCAGATGGAAGCCCTGCTCCCGCACCGTGGCTTCCATGCGGCGGTAGCGTTCTTCCACCGTGGCGTCACGCTCCCAGGTGTCTTGCGCCAGGTCCTGTTCTACCGCCTCCAGGCGCAGGCGGGCCTGGGTGTCGTTGCTGTATTTGGCCACCAGCCCGTGCAACACGTCGGCGCTGCGCCAAGCTGCGGGAATGGTGCTGCGGCGTTGGCACGACGCGGCGCTTTCGGCTTGCAGCTGGCGGCGCTTGTGGCCGAGCTCGGCGAACTGGCGGTCGGCCTCGGCAAAGCGTTGGCGCAGCAGGGCTTCCTGATTGCGGTGCTGGCTGCTCAGTTGCTGGGTGCGGGCGCTGGCAGCGTTGTAGTCCTTGTCCAGCGTTTGCCAGCGCAGAGCGGCGGAGATGCGCGCCTGTTTGGCGGCGGGCAGGCCTTGGCGGGCGTTGGCGAACTCGTCGCTGCGGCGGGCCAGCTCCTGGGCCGCACTGTGGCCGGCCAGGGCTTGCCTGCAGTCTTCAATCTGACGCTTGATGGCCAACAGGGCTTGGTTGGCCGGGCCCATATCGGCCTCCACGCGGCGCAGGTCGCGCTCCAGCGCATCACGCTGGGCTTGCAGGGCGGCCGCGCCGAACTGGTGTTCGCGCGGCTCCACCCAGAGCGAGCGGGCGCCGCGCCCGTCAAAGCTGTAGGCCTGCGGGGTGATCCAGTTGCCGCTGGATGCGCGACCTTCGGCCGGGCTGTCCACACAGCGCAGGTGGCTCAGTTGCTGGATCAGCCAGCGTGGCAGGGGGGCATCGAACTGCATCTGGGCCAGCAGGCTGTGGGCTTCGCCTGCGGGCGCGCGTTCCCCCGGTGCCACGGTGTAGTGGCGGTAGCGTTCGGCGGAGGCGATGTCGTCGGCGCGGGCCAGGTCGGCGGCGCTCTCCAGCAGCACCATCCAGCGCAGCGGGCGCAGCACGCCTTCGATGGCGGCACGCCAGTGGTCGTTGCGCACTTCCACCACCTCGGCCAGAAAGCGGTGGCCCACGCCGGCGGCTTGCAGGCGCTGGCGCAGGCGGCGGGCGTCGTCGGGCTGAATAGGGGTCTTTTGGCCCTCTAGCGCTGATAGGGACTGCGCAATATGCTTCTTTTTTTGTAGCAAAGCGCTGTGCTTTTCTTGCAGGGGTTCTTCCTGCGCGCGCAGTGCGGCCAGGTGGGCGCTCAGGGCTTCGGCGTCGCTTTCCTTGTCCACCAGGGCCAGCAGCTCGGTTTCGCGCTTGACCAGGTCTTCCAGCGGGCGCTCGAAGTCGCGGGTGCTGTCGCGCTGGGTGGCGGCGGCATCGCGCTCTTGCAGCAGGCGGGCTTCTTCGGCCTGGGCGGCGTCACGCTCGCGCAGCAGGGTCAGCAGCTCGGCGTTTTTCTGCGCACGTTCGGCCTTGTGTTGGCTGGCGTGCTGGCGGGCGCGGCGGTGTTCGCGGCTGCGCTCGCTGAGTTTCTGGCGCTGGCCATGCCATTCCAGCACCGGCACCACTTCGGTGGCCAGGTGTTCACGTTCGTGCACCAGACGCTGCCAGCGCTGGTAGTTGCTGACCTTGTTTTGCAGTTCGGCCAGCTGGGCCTTGCTGTGGTCCAGCTCTTTTTCGGCCTGCTGCATTTCGCGGTGGAGCTGCTGCTGGTGTTCGCGCGCAGTGTCGTAGTGGTTGAGCACTTCCTGGTCGCCAAACACATCAAACACCAGGCGCAGCAGTTCGCGCGGGCTGTACTCGCACAGGCGGTCGGTCTGGCCCTGCTCCAGGGACAGCACTTTGGCAATGGCGGGCGAGAGGCCGGCGTCGGCCAGCATGCGGCCCCAGGCTTCCACGCCCATGACTTGCAGTTCCTTGTCGGGCCGCTCGGTCAGCTGTTCGATGCTGACATCGCCTTCCACCGCCATGTAGCGGCGCTGCCAGTCGCCGCCGTTGCGGTCTATGCGGCAGGCCAGCGTGACCTGGTCGCTGTAGAGCAGGCGCCGGGCAAAGGGTCGGCTGGATGTCTGGCGGTTCTGCGGCGCGTTGTCCACCACGGCGCGCAGCCAGGCCACGTTGGCGCCGGCGTGGCGGGCGTAGGTCTTGAAGTCGCGCGGCTGCGAGCATTTCAGGCCCAGCAGCGTGCGCATGGCGTCCAGGAGCGTGGTTTTGCCTGAGCCATTGGGCCCGGCGATGGTGATGATGGAGGCGTCCAGCGGCAGGCTCACGCGCTGGCAGTAGTCCCAGTGCACGAGTTCCAGGGTTTGCAGGTGAAACATGGGGCTTATTCCGGATCGGGGGTGGGGGCTTGGGGCGCCGCAGTGGCGGCTTCTTGCGCCTGTGCGGCCTGCTCGCGCGCCAGCACATCGGCGAGCGCGCCGTCCAGAATGCGCGGGGCGAGCACGTCGTAGTCCAGCAGCACGTCGAGCAAGGGGCCTTCAAGAATGTCGTCCTGCTTGCGCAGGATGAAGCCGTGACGCTCCAGCAGCTTGAGGTTGGCGTCCAGCCGCATCTTTTTGCCCAGCTGGGTGCCGTAGTCTTCCAGCAGCGCTTTGTACGAGAGCACCGGGCTCACGCTGCGCGCGCTGGGCAGGGGCTTGGCGCCGGCAAACATGTCGTTCTGCGGTGCGGTTTCTTCGGTGCGGCTGGTCTGGCGCTCGCGCTTGGGCAGCACGATGAGTGCCCACACCACCACCAGCAGGGCCACGGCGTCGCGCGGCAGGTCCAGGTTGTTGTTGGCGTTCAGTCCGGCTTCACCCAGCACCACGGTTTGGTGGGCGGGTAGCAGCGTGATGCTCACATGGTCTGCGTAGATGTTGTCCACCCAGCGCAAGCCGACCTGGGCCAGGCGTTGCTCGATGAGGGTGAAGAGCTCGGTGTCGGTGAGCGCCCGGCGCACCCGGGGGTGGGTGCGGGGCAGGTACTTGCGGGTCAGCAGTTCAGCCACCAGCAGGGCGGCTTCGTGGGAGGTGTCGGTCATGGGGTGGAGTCGGTGGGGGCGGCCGTGCTTCCTGCGGGGTGGTGGACGAGTTGTCCGCAGCTCAGGTGGGTGACGGCGGGGTGCTCAACGGCCTGAATTTCGGGCGTCCACTGCACACGCCAGGGCTGGCGGGCCAGTTCGCCGGTGGCGCCGGGCAGCTCGCGCGCCTGCGCGTCCCCCAGCAGGGGCAGGAGTTGGGTTTTGTAGGCCACCTGGGCATAGCGGGCCGTGGCCGGCGCTGCCGCTGCGCCGCTGCAGGCACCCAGCAAGGCCGCGTGCACGTGGCGCGCTACGGCGGCCGCATCGGGCGCAGTGTCCAGCGCCAGGTCCCACTCGCGCAGCATGGTGGAGAGGTCAAACAGTTCTGTCGGCAGGGCCACGGCGCTGAGGTCGCCTGCCGGTGCCGCCTGTGCGCTGGGCAGGGCTTCTGTTTCGCTGTGGAGAGGGCGGTCGCGTTCGAACTCGGCTTCGGTCACGTCCAGCAGCTCGTGGGGGGCCAGTGCGCCCAGGCCCACGGGCAAGGTCACGGTGTCGCTGGCCAGCTGCGGCAGGGTGTGTCGGGCGTCCAGGCTTTGCAGCCAGCGCTTCACATCGGTGCTGGTGATGCCGGTGGTGCCCAGGGTGACACGCTGGCGGTCCACCTGCTGCAGGGCGCGGTTGAACTGGCTGGCCATGGCCAGCAGTTTGGACTGGGCCTGTCCCAAGGCGCGTGCGGCCTGTTCCAGTGCCAATTGGCCTTTGGCGTTGCTGATGATGGTGCGGATGGTGTCCGAGGCTTTGTCGATGAGCAGGGTGGCGCGGTCATAACGCTTGCGCGCTTCGCGCAGGCGGAATTCGGAGCCACTGGCAATGGCATCAGCAAACTCGTGGTGCAGACGGCCCAGTTGGGCTTGCAGCATGCGGACCTGCCCGGCGTCCAAGGTGCCCAGCTGGTCGGCCCCCACCACTTGGCCGAGCAAACCGGCCAGCTCGTCGTGCCCCGCCTGGACCAGGGGCGCCAGCATGGTGGCGCAGTGCTGCGCCAAGGGGGTGATGCCGTAGTGGCGTTGGGTGTCGTCCCAGGTGAGCAGCGCGGCTTCGCGCAGGCGCTTGATCACGCTGTCGGTGGCCTCGGGGCGCACTGCGTGGAACAGCTGCTCCAGCCCTTCGCGGCTCCAGAAGGCCTGGCCTTGGCTGGTCAGGGTGAGCAACATCCACACGCGCAGTCGCACCAGGCCGCTGGGGCCTTGAAACAGGGCGCGCAGTGCCTCCAGGCCGGCGCTGTGCTGCTCCAGCTGCCAGGCCAGCACGGAGTCCGTCACGTATTCCGGGTCGCGGAAATAGTCGGCCAGCGAGGACTCGCCCTCGCCCGCCACACCCGTTTCGGGTGCCGCCATGGCCGGCTTCATGGCTGTGTCAGCAAGGTGAGTGCTGCCAGTGCGGCAGTCTCGGCCCGCAGCACGCGGGGCCCCAGGGAGGCGGGGGCAAAGCCGGCGGCAATGGCCGTGTCTTCTTCCTGGCCGCTCAGCCCGCCTTCGGGACCGGACAGAAACCACACCGCTGCGGAGCGGGCGGGCAAGGCGGCCAGCGCTGCGCTTCCAGGACGCAAAGACAACAACAGGCGCTGCGTGTCCCCGGATGGGGCCGCAGGGCTCTTGAGCCACTGCGCCAGCGTTTGCATGGGGTGCACCCGCGGCACCAGGTTGCCGCCGCACTGTTCGCAGGCCGCCACGGCCACGCTTTGCCAATGGGCCACTTTCTTTTCAGCCCGCTCACCGCTGAGTTTGAGCACGCTGCGTTCCGTCATCAGGGGCTGGATGCTGGCCACGCCGAGTTCGGTGGCCTTCTCCACCAGCCAGTCCATGCGGTCGTTGGCGGGCATGCCCACGGCCAGGTGGATCTGGCGCGCGGGTTCGCGGGCCACCGTGCGCCGCTGCCCGACCTGCACCTCCACATCGCTGCGACCCATGCGGGTCACGGTGGCGTCGAATTCGTCGGCGCTGTGGCCGTCAAACAGGGTGATGCTGTCGCCGGGCTGCAGGCGCAGCACTTGCACATGGCGCGCGGCACCCGCAGGCAGAACGAGCGCTGTGTCGCTGAGCAGCGCCGCAGCGCAGTAAAAACGGGGCATAAAAGGGTGAGCCGGGGTTTGCTATAAATTCAGGAGCTATTGGCGCAGATTCGACGGGCGCCAGGGCATGATTTGACTATGAACGACCGAAGGCGAACACATTGGGCACCTCAATGCCCTCCACCTTCTCCACCAGACGCAGCAAGGGTTTGAGCTGGATGTAGCGGCTGCAGGTGCTGCGGATGTAGTCGATGAAGCGGGGCGTGTCGGCCAGGTACTTGGGTTTGCCGTCGCGCAGGGTCAGGCGGGCAAAAATGCCGGCAATCTTGAGGTGGCGCTGCAGGCCCATCCACTCCACGCCACGGTAGAACTCGCCGAAATCATCGCCTACCGGCAAACCTGCTTTGCGGGCTTTTTCCCAGTAGCGGATGGTCACGTCCAGGCAAAAATCTTCTTCCCAGGTCAAGAACGCATCGCGCATCAGGCTGGCAATGTCGTAGGTGATGGGGCCGTAGACCGCGTCCTGGAAGTCCAGCACGCCGAGGTAGCGCGGGTCGGCTTTGGAAGGTACTTCCACTTGATCCGGCACCATCAGGTTGCGCGGCATGAAGTCGCGGTGCACATAGACACTGGGCCAGGACAGGTTGTTCTGGATCAACAGGGCAAAGGTGTCGTCCAGCGTTTTGCGCATAGGCGCATCCAGGGTGACGTTCCGGTGGCGGCCTATGTACCACTCAGGAAAAAGCTCCAGCTCGCGGCGCAGCAAAGCCTCGTCATAGGGCGGCAGCACACCCGGGGCCGAGGCCAACTGCCACTGCACCAGGGTGTCTACGGCATGCAGGTACAGGTCCAGCGGCGGCTTTGCAGGGTTGATGGTCTGCATCATGGTGCGTGTGCCCAGGTCGGTGAGCAGCATGAAGCCGTCGGCTTCGTCCCAGGCCAGAATCTCCGGGGCGCGCAGGCCGGCGTGGTTCAGCAGCGCCGCAATGTCGACAAATGGTTTGCAGTTCTCTTTGTCTGGGGGGGCATCCATGATGACCAGGCTGCCCCGCGCGCTTTGCACCCGGAAGTAGCGCCGAAAGCTCGCGTCGGCCGAGGCCAAACCCAGCGTCGCCGGCTCCAGCGAATAAGCGGTTTGCAGGCTGTTGAACCAGGCGTGGAAGCGTTGTTCGCGCGCGGCATCGGTCCAGCCAAGGGCTTGCGGGGCAGGTGCAGGGGAGGCGGGTGAGGAGAGGGGCGTCGCAGAGGGCACGGTGTGAGGGCTTGGGGTCATGGATAATCCATTCTACAAAGCCACGCTCAGCCGCCTCGTGCGGCCGGATGTGGGTCCGTGTTCCAACTTCCTGGTTTCTGCCCTTCGCCCCATGCGTTTTTCTTTGCGCGCCCTGCCCCCCGGGGCGCCCGTCTGCCGGCCACCGCTGACCCGCCTTGTGGCCCTGGTGGCCTTGGCATGCGCGCAGATGTCTGTTCAGGCGCAGGAAACCCCGGATGACGCACCCCTCCAGCTCAACAGCTCTGCGCGTTTGCAGGAGGGAATAGGGCGTGCCCAGTTGGATGCAGCGCCTGTTTTCCTGATGGGGGAACAGATCAGCGGCCGTCCTGACCTGGAAACCATCGTGCAGGGCCAGGCGGAGATGCGCAAACCCGGCACGGTGATCAAAGCGGACCGGCTGGAGTACTACGCCCCCGATGACCAGGCCCGCGCAAGCGGGAATGTGCGTATCAACCGCAATGGCAATGTGTTTGAGGGGCCATCGCTGGACCTCAAGGTCGAGGCCTTTGAGGGAAGTTTTGAATCTCCGTCCTATCGTTTTCTGCAGAACGATGCGCATGGCGACGCATCCAAGGCCGAATTCATGGGGCCCGAGCGCACCGTTGTGCATAACGCCACCTACACCACCTGCCGGCGCAAGCCCGGCCCGGACTGGGTGCCGGAATGGGTGCTAAAGGCGGCGGACATCGAATTCGACACCGGAGAGGACGTGGGGGTGGCCCATGGGGCTTACCTGCACTTCAAGGACGTGCCCATTCTGCCGGTGCCGGCGATCAGCTTTCCCCTGAGTGATAGGCGCAAGTCCGGTGTCATGCCTCCTACCCTGGGCCTGGGGGACTTGAACGGTACAGAACTCAGCTTGCCGTATTACTGGAACATTGCCCCCAACCGGGATGCGACCATTACCCCTACCGTCATGACGGCGCGGGGAGTGACCGTGGCCGGCGAGTTTCGTTACCTGGAGCCGGGGTATACCGGTGTGTTGCGTACCAATTACATGTCGGCCGACAAACTGCGCAGTGCTGACCGTTGGGGGGCCACGCTGAACCAGACCGGTACCTTGGCAACGGATGTGGGTAATGTGGCCTATACCCTGAATCTGAACCGGGTCAGTGATAACAACTACTGGAGCGATTTCAGCAGCATCGGTGCCCTGACATCGCGCACCCTCGCGAATGACATGCAAGCCAGCTGGAGCCGTGCGGGTTACACCGTGACGGGCCGTTCATTGAGATGGCAAACCTTGCAATCGGGAAGCACGGTCATTACCCCGCCCTATGACCAGACCCAGTTGAATGTGCTGTACAGCCAACTCAACGATGGCGGTTTTGACTGGTCGGTACAAGGGGACATCTCGCAGTTCGAGTCGGAAAAGCGCCTGACCGGGCAGCCGAATGCCCAGCGCCTCTATGGTCTGGCGCAAGTGAGCCGCCCCTTTATTGCACCTCAGGGCTTCATCACGCCCAAGTTGCAGTTGCACACCTCGGCATACCAGTTTGACTCGCCCATTAGCAACAGCAACCGTTCTGCTGACAGCACGGTCCCGACGTTTAGTCTAGATAGCGGATTGATGTTCGAACGCGAAACCACTTGGCTTGACCGCGATATGGTCCAGACCCTGGAGCCACGCCTGTTCTATGTGCGCACCCCCTATCGCAACCAGAGCTACCTGCCCAATTACGACACGGCCGCCAGCGACTTCAATTTCGCCAGCATCTTTACCGAGAACGCCTATGCCGGGCATGACAAAATTTCCGACAACAACTTGATGACCTTTGGGTTGACCACTCGCTTCCTGGATGCGCAGACCGGAGCGCAATTGGCTCGCTTCGGAATTGCCCAGCGCTACCGCTTTGAAGACCAGATGGTGACCCTGAACTCCACAACCTCGCCGGCCTTGGCCGGTTGGAGTGATGTGATGTTGGGTGCCGGCGTCAACCTTTCCCCTTACTGGGGCGTGGACACAACAGTTCAGTACAACTCGTTGACCGCTCAGTCCAGCCGGGCCACGGTGGGAGCACGTTACACGCCCTCTCCGTACCGGGTGCTGAATGCGGCCTACCGCTTCCAGCGAAACGTGAGCGAGCAAATCGACTTCAGTTGGCAGTGGCCATTGAATGGCGGGAGTGGCGACACGGACCAGGTCCTTGGGAAAGGCAAAGGCTTGGGTGAAGGCCGCTACTATGGCGTGGGCCGGCTGAACTACAGCATGAACGAAAGTCGCATGGTCGATACCCTCTTGGGTCTCGAGTACGATGCGGGCTGCTGGCTGGCACGGGTCGTGGTGGGGCGGGTTCAAACCAGCAGCACGTCCTCGACCAGCAGCATCAAATTCGAGCTGGAGTTCGTCGGCTTTACCCGGGTGGGAGTCAGCCCTTTGCAGACCCTGAAATCCAATATTTCGCGTTACCAGAACTTGCGTGAAGCCGGCGGCTCCAACAGCCGCTTCAGTAATTACGATTGAAAACCATGAAATTCAGCGTTCGCGCCTTGACTCTGGCGTGTTTTTTGGCAGTAACGGTGCCAACATTGAGGGCCGAGCCGGCCTTGCCCGGGGACTATATTGTTGCCGTGGTGAACTCCGAACCCGTGACCTTTCAAGAAGTTTCTAAGGAAGAGCGGCGCATCACCCAGCAGTTGCGTCAGCAGGGCCAGGCCATCCCCCCCTCTGCGGAACTGCGTCAGCAAGTGCTGGAACGCCTGATCAATGAAAGGGCCCAACTGCGGTTGGCCCGTGAGTTGGGTGTCCGGGTGGATGCAGCCGCGATCGACCGCGCCGAGCAGAATGTGGCCAACCAGAACGGGGTCGATGTATTGGCATTGCGTCAAAAGTTGGCCAAAGACGGGGTGCCCCTGCAGACCTTCCGCGATGGACTGCGCGACCAGCTTTTGCTCAGTCGTTTGCACGAGCGCGAAGTGGAGTCTGCCATCAGGGTGTCGGATGTGGACGTAGACCGTGCCATCCAGGAGCAGCAAGCGAACAATGTCGATCCTTTTGCCCAAGAGCTCAACATTGCACAAATTCTTATCATGGTTCCCGAAAAGGCCCGTCCCAATGAGGTGGCGGCCTTGCAGGCCAAGGCCCAGAATGTTTTGCAGCGTGCGCGCAGCGGTGAAGACTTCAACCTGCTGGTGCAGGAGTTTTCTGCAGCAGATCGTAATCAGGGAGGGCAGATCGGTTTGCGCCGGGGAGACCGACTACCTCCGGCATTTGTGACAGCCACCCAAGCGTTGAATGTCGGTGACATTGGGGATCTGGTGCGTACCGGGGCAGGTTTTCACATTCTGAAGCTGGTGGAGCGTAAAGCACCGACCCGGTTGGTCAAAATCATGGTGCAGACCCGCGCCCGTCACATTTTGTTGCGCAGTGCGCCACAGTGGTCACAAGCTCAGGCGGTGGCGCGCTTGAACGATGCCCGCCAGCAGATCGTCAGTGGAAAAGTGGATTTTGCATCCATGGCCCGCGCAATGTCGCAGGATTCGTCGGCCGAACAAGGTGGGGACCTGGGGTGGGCGTCGCCGGGCATGTTTGTGCCTGAGTTTGAAGAAGCCATGAATCGCTTGCAAGAGGAAGGGGCCATCAGTCCGCCGGTGGTATCCCGGTTTGGCGTGCACCTGATCCAGCTGGTGGACAAGCGGCGTGTGGAGCTGAGTCCGCAACAGATCCGTGAGTCGGTTCGGCTTCAGTTGCGCCAAAGCCGCTATGAGGATGCCTATACGGCATGGGCGCGCGATGTACGAGCCCGTGCCTTTGTAGAAATGCGTGAGGCTCCGCAATGAAGCATCTCGCGCGCAAGCGTTTCGGCCAGCACTTTTTGTCGGACTCCGGCATTATTGAAGCCATCGTTCAGGCGATCAATCCTCAGCCCGGCGACCCAATGGTGGAAATCGGCCCTGGCCTGGCGGCGCTGACCCAGCCGCTGGTGGAGCGCTTGGGTCGATTGACTGTGATTGAGCTGGACCGTGATCTGGCCAAACGGCTGCGCAGCCATCCACAACTGCATGTGATTGAATCGGATGTGCTGAATGTGGACTTCAGGCGCACCGATCTTGCGCAGATAGCTCCTGAAAGAGTAGCAAATTCTGCGGACGGGGTGCGTAAGCTCCGGGTCGTGGGCAACCTGCCCTACAACATCTCGACGCCCATCCTCTTCCATTTGCTGGACTATGTGGACTGCATTGAGGACCAGCACTTCATGTTGCAAAAGGAGGTGATAGACCGCATGGTCGCCACGCCGGATAGTGCCGACTTCAGCCGCCTGAGTGTGATGTTGCAGTGGCGTTATGCGATGGAAGACGTGCTGTTTGTTCCTCCGGAGTGTTTCGATCCCCCCCCCAGGGTCAACAGTGCGGTGGTGCGCATGGTGCCCTTGGCCCAGCCCTCGGTGTTGGATGTAGCCCTGTTTTCGGAAATGGTGCAGGTAGCCTTCAGCCAGCGCCGTAAATTACTGCGACACACATTGGGTGCGTGGTTGGAGCAGAAGGGCTTTTCGGGCCGGTTTGATGTGCAACGCCGTGCCCAAGAGGTTCCCGTGGACGAATACGTGGCCTTGGTGCAGTCACTGAAGGTTTGAACGTGAGCCACGGTACCTGAGTATGTGGCGCTTAAACAAAAAAGGCCTGTCATTGACAGGCCTTTTTGCTTCTCTAGCGGACTGATCAGGCGGCTGCCAACCAGTAACCCGCATTGAAGGGGCTGCTCATGCGCAGCGCCAAGGGCGACACATCCAAGAGCTTGTCCGTGGGCATTTTTTCCCCGGTGTCTTTGAGCGGTTCGGCAACAGTAATCTCTGCCACGGCGTCGCTCTTTGCCTCGTTCGCCCGTTCTGCTTGGCTGGTGTGTGCAGAACGGGCTACAGAAAAGAATAGAAGCACCGGAAAGGAATCTTCCGGTCTCCCCAGTAGTCCGCTGTGTCGCGGAAAATGTCCAAAAGTTGCTCGCGCGCCTCTTTGTCGAACTTCACATTCGCTGGAATGTGCTCGAGCACCGCAATGAAACCAGGTTGAGGACCGGATTTGTGCACCGGGTCGGTCAGGTTGTCGTAGAGTGCGTCAAAGTTCTTGCTGACAGTCGTTGGCAGCATGAATTGCTGGCCGATCATGTCCAGCACGTCCTGTTTGGTCTGCGCATTGGCCAGATTGGCATACAGAAAGTGGTGCCCGAGACTTTGGGCAGCTTCCTGCAGGTCCGATACGCGAAAAGCGCGGATCGATTGAACGATATTCGTTCTAACAGTTCGAAGTGGCGTATCCATCCCCGATTCTCTTTCTCAAAGTACAAAATTCGACTCAAGGCACGATCATGCGGAAACTCGCATAGTGATCGGCCGTGTAGTAACAGGCTTGGGGTGTGGTGGCCTGTCGGCCACCACACACGATTCTTCGGGCTCCACGGTGGGAAATGCCCGGTGTCTTGACGGTGTATTCACGGTAAAAACCGCGGGTTTGCAAGGGCAGCAGTCGTTCTCGGTTGCCAAACACGCTGCCGTCTTTCTCGTAAGGGAACGGACCACCTTGCAGTACCAATTGGTAGGTAGAGCGTGCTTGGGCAGGCAAGCTGGAAAGCGCGACTACACTGTCAGTTGCAATGGGCGGCGCTTCTTTGGCAACTGAGTTTTCAGCGCTCAGTGCTACTGACAAAAACAAGCCAGTAAGTACTAACTTGAAGACACCCTTGCGCACCCAGATTCCTTTGCAACTACTGCGGGTAAACCCGAAAACTAAGGCGATAGTGTCGCGGAACCGGCACAAAAAAGCAAGGGCTTGCTCAATAAATAAGCAAGCCCTTACACATTATTTACAGGCTAAGTGGGGGCTAACTGTCCCGTATTCAGCGTGTAGCGTTGGCGTCGGCGACCGTCAGTGCGGTCATGTTGACAATGCGGCGTACCGTGGTGCTCGCAGTCAAAACGTGCACTGGTTTGGCCGCACCGAGCAATACTGGCCCGATGGCGATATTGCCGCCCGCCGCAGTTTTGAGCAGGTTGTAGGCAATATTGGCGGCATCGATATTCGGCAGCACCAACAGGTTGGCATCGCCGTGCAGGGTGCTGTTGGGCATTAGTACTTTGCGGGCCGCGCTGTCCAATGCCACATCACCGTGCATTTCGCCGTCCACTTCCAGCCAGGGCGCCTGCTCTCGCAACAACTCGAGTGTGCGGCGCATCTTGATGGCACTGGGCTCGTTGCTACTGCCGAAGTTGGAGTGGCTCAGCAGTGCAGCTTTGGGCTTGAAGCCGAAGCGCATCATTTCCTCAGCGGCCATGACGGTAATTTCGCACAACTCTTCCGCTGTGGGGTCATAGTTGACATGGGTGTCCACCAGAAACACTTGTCGGTTGGGTAGCATCAAACCGTTCATGCAGGCGTAAATTTGTACGTCCTGCGGGGTGCTGGGGCTTCCGCCAAGGCGCTTGCCGATTACCTGGTCGATGTAATGCAGGTGGGTGGCGGTGGTGCCCCAAGTGCCGCAGATCAGGCCATCCACATCGCCTTTATTCAGCAACATGGCACCAATCAGGGTCAGGCGACGGCGCATTTCAATCTTCGCCATTTGCACCGTGACGCCTTTGCGTTCCGTCATGCGGTGGTAGGACTGCCAGAAGTCGCGGTAGCGGTGGTCCTGCTCCACGTTGACCACGTTGTAGTCCACGTTCTCTTTCAAACGCAATCCGAACTTCTCGATGCGCTCGGCAATCACCGCAGGACGGCCGATCAGGGTCGGCAGTGCGATCCGCTCATCGACCACGATCTGGGCAGCACGCAGCACGCGCTCATCTTCGCCTTCCGCGTAGGCCACGCGCTTTTTCAGGGCCTTTTTGGCGGCATTGAAGATGGGCTTCATGGTCGTGCCGGATGCGTACACAAAGCTTTGCAGCTTTTCGCGGTAAGCATCCATGTCCTGGATGGGGCGCAAGGCCACGCCGCTGTCGGCAGCAGCCTGCGCTACCGCCGGCGCGATTTTCATCATCAGGCGCGGATCAAAGGGCTTGGGAATCAGGTACTCGGGGCCGAACGCCAGCTGCTCACCCGCATAGGCGGCGGCCACCACCTCACTTTGTTCGGCCTGGGCCAGCTCGGCGATTGCGTGGACAGCTGCAATCTCCATTTCCAGGGTGATGGTGGATGCACCTGCATCCAAAGCACCCCGGAAGATGTAGGGGAAGCACAGGACGTTGTTGACCTGGTTGGGGTAGTCCGTGCGGCCGGTGGCCATGATGGCGTCGTCGCGCACGGCCTTGACTTCTTCCGGCAGGATTTCAGGCGTGGGGTTGGCCAGTGCAAAAATCAGCGGGCGTTCGGCCATGGACAGGACCATGTCCTGCTTGAGCACACCGCCAGCGGACAGACCGAGGAAGATGTCTGCGCCCGCAATGACTTCACGCAAGGTGCGGGCATCGGTCTTCTGGGCGAACTGGATTTTGTCCTCGTCCATCAGCTCGGTACGGCCTTCGTAGACCACGCCGGCCAAGTCGGTCACAAAGATGTTTTCGCGTGGAATGCCCAGCTTGACCAACAAGCCGAGGCAAGCCAATGCCGCAGCGCCCGCGCCGGAGGTCACCAGCTTCACCTTCTTGGGGTCTTTGCCGGCGATTTTCAGGCCGTTCAGGATGGCGGCGCCCACACAAATGGCCGTGCCGTGCTGGTCGTCGTGGAACACCGGGATCTTCATGCGCTCGCGCAGCTTGCGCTCCACATAGAAGCAGTCGGGGGCCTTGATGTCTTCGAGGTTGATGCCGCCGAAAGTGGGCTCCAGCGAAGCGATGATGTCGACCAGCTTGTCGAGGTCGTTCTTTTCGTCGATCTCGATGTCGAAGACATCGATGCCGGCGAACTTCTTGAACAGCACGCCCTTGCCTTCCATCACCGGCTTGGATGCCAACGGACCGATGTCACCCAAACCCAGTACGGCGGTGCCGTTGGTGATCACGGCGACCAGGTTGCCACGGCTGGTGTACTTGAAGGCGTTGTTCGGGTCTTTGACGATCTCTTCGCACGGAGCTGCCACACCGGGGGAGTACGCCAAGGCCAGATCATGTTGGTTAATCAGCTGTTTGGTCGCGCTGATCGCCACTTTACCGGGGGTGGGGAACTCGTGGTACTCCAGCGCCGCTTGCCGTAATTGGGCTTTCTTCTCTGCGGAATTGGAAACAGGAGGGCGTGGCGTGAGCGGCGTAGTCGGGTCTGTCATTCGGCTTCCTCTATGGCGGGGCTGACGCAAGACATCGCGCGCCCCGCACGGTAATGGGCTTCGCATTGTAGGGCGCGCTCTCTAACTCCCCGCCAAAAGGAGGTCAACTTTATGCGAATAGCGTATGAGATTATGGGCAAAGCCTTGTTCTGCTCAAGTTGTGGTGAGCTTGGTCATTTCCATGCGGCGTGCGGTGCTTTTGCCTGCCAGAACAAAGCCCCGTTGCTGGCCGTCTGCATCCACAAAACGCCATGCCCCCTCACCGCCTTCGCCTTCCCATGCGCCTTGGATGGCCGGGTGGGCAGCAGCCACCACCAGAGGCAAGGCAGGAGTCTTGATGCTGACCGGCATCAGCGGGAACACCACCTCGGTAGTCGTGCCTGCCAAGGTGGCTGCCAGCGCTCGGGCTGCAGTCATTACCGGCATAACGTAGGGCAAGGTCCGCTGGCCGGCGCTTTCGTACTGGGCACAGTCGCCCAGTGCGTAAACGTCCGGTGCAGAGGTTTCCAGTCGTGTGTTGACCAGCACACCGCGCTCACACGCCAGACCCGCAGCCAGCGCCAGTCCGGTGTCGGCGCGCAAGCCGATGGCGCTGAGTACCAGATCTGCCCTCACCATGCTGCCGTCGGCCAGGGTAACCTGAAGTTTGCCGTCTGCGGCAGCATGCACTGCAGCGACCGATGTGCCGAAGTGCCACTGCACGCCCAGGCCGGACAAAGCGGCTTGCAGTTGTTCGCCCGCTTCGGCGGGCAACAAGGCTGCAAGGGGGCGTGCGGCAGGGTCCGCCACATGCACACGCACACCGGCTGATGCGAGGTCGTTGGCAAACTCGCAGCCGATCAGCCCCGCGCCCATGATCAGCACGGTTTTACCTTCGCCACTGCCGGGCACCGTGGCGTCCAGACCCAGCGCGGCGTGGAAACCGGCGAAATCATCCAGCGTATTGATGGAGCGCACGTGCTCGGCCGCATCGCCCTGCAAGGGAACGCGAATCGGGTGTGCACCCGTGGCGAGCACCAGTTGGCGGTAGCCCAAGGTTTGCTCTGCATCGCCCTGGCGAACTGTGACGGTCTTGGCGCTTGTGTCCAGGCTTGCCACGCGCAAATGGTCCATGAGCGTGACTTGCAAGGTCTCGGCCATCTTGGCCGCAGGGGTTGTTACCAGTTGCGCGGGACCCCGCTTCTGGGCGTAAGCGTTGGAAAGCGTGGGTTTGGCATAGAAGTCACCGCTGTCGGCGGTGACCAGTACCACAGGGGTGCTCGTGTCGAGTTTGCGGAATTCACGCACCGTGGTCCATCCGGCGACGCCGCTGCCGATCACGAGCACAGGGGTAGCGCTCATGCCGCTGCTCCTGGCACCAGCGCTGCTTTGCGCTGCAACACCCGTTCCCAGACTTTTTCATGGAAGAAAAAGGCGATGGCCTGAACGCTGGGCTCCAGCAAGCTCAATGTGAGCGACATCCACAGATCTCCAGTCACGGCATAGGCCACCATGGCGGCAACGCTGATGTGGACGAGGTAGTAGCTCGCCGTCTTCTTCAAGGTGGGCAGGTTGTGTTGGACGAAACGGGTCATGGTGATTTCCTTTCGGATGACGCAAGGTCAGGATGGGTCTGGATCGTAACGAGTGCGAACTCGGTGTGGGCGGTGCCTGAAAAAAGCTTTTCTGTGGCATGGAGTGAATGCTAGGTTTTTCGATAGCATGTGTCTAATCGAATATTGAAATTCGATAGATAGAGTTTATTGATGGCGTGACTCCCCGCAGGGGTATGCTCGCGCCCCTATGAAAACTTCCTTCATCGGCACCGCCCTGGTGCTCGGCCTGCTGTCGGCCATCGGCCCGTTTGCCATTGACATGTACCTCCCCGCCCTGCCCTCCATCGGCCAAAGCCTGGGGGCTTCCATGGGTGCGGTGCAGGCCAGCCTGATGGCCTTTTTTGTCGCGTTGGGTGTGGGGCAGATCATTTATGGCCCGGTGTCCGACATGGTAGGCCGCAAGGCGCCTTTGTATTTCGGCCTGCTGCTGTTCACCGTGGGCAGCGTGGGCTGCGCCCTGGCGCCGGACATTGAAACCCTGGTGGTGCTGCGCTTCATCCAGGGGCTGGGCGCCTGCGCCGGCATGGTGATACCGCGTGCGGTGGTGCGCGACCTGCACACCGGGCACGATGCCGCGAGCCTGATGTCGCTGCTGATGCTGGTGTTCAGCGTGTCGCCCATCCTGGCGCCTCTGGCCGGAAGTGTGCTGATTGAGGTGTTTGGCTGGCGCGCCGTGTTTTGGGCGGTGACCGTAGCGGCTTTGCTGGGCTTGGTGTTGCTGGCCACGAGCTTGCCGGAAACCCGACCTTCAGAAGACCGCGTGAACAGCAGTGTGGGCAGTGCGGTGGCCGCCTATGGCGTGCTGCTGCGCGACCGGCATTTTCTGGGGCTGGTGTTCATCGGTGCCTTCGGCATCTCCAGTTTCTTTGCCTATCTGGCCAACTCGTCCTTTGTGTTGATTGACCACTACGGTCTCACGCCCCGGCAGTACAGCATCGCGTTTGCGGCGAATGCGGCGTCCTTCATTGGCGTTTCACAGTTCACCGGCCAACTCAGCGCTCGCTTCGGCCTGGTCAAGTTGGTGAAGTTTGCGGTGCTGGGCTATGCGCTGATGATGAGCCTGCTGCTGCTGGTCAACCTCAGCGGCATGGAGCGGCTGGATGTGATGTTGGGCATGCTGTTTGTGGGTTACGGTTTCTTGGGCCTGGTGGTGCCGACCACGGCGGTACTGGCGCTGGAGGAGCATGGCGAGATTGCCGGTACTGCCTCGGCCCTGATGGGCACCCTGCAGTTTGTGACCGGTGCGTTAGTCATGGCCATCACAGGTGCAATGGCCGACGGCACGGCCCGCCCCATGGTGGCCGGCATTGCCGGTTCGGCTATGGTTGCGTGGGTACTGGCCCGCATCACATTGCGCCAAGCAGGCCGCCCGGCCGCACATGACAAGGAATAAGCCCATGACAGACATCGTTGTTCAACAGCCGGCAGGCACCCCCCAACAACTTTTCATGCTGCACCACGGTGTGGGCGCCACGCCCGAAGGTCTGGTGCCGCTGGGCCGGCGCCTGGCGCAAGAGTTTCCGCAAGCGCTGGTGGTGTGCCTGCAAGGGCCGCAGGCCTCGGACCTCGGCCAGGGCTACCAGTGGTTTTCAGTGGTCGGGATTACGGAAGAAAACCGCCCTGAACGTGTGGCTGCCGCCATGCCCGCGTTTGTGAAAGCCGTGCAGGACTGGCAAGCCCGCGCCAGCGTGGGCCCCGAGGCCACGGCATTGGTGGGTTTTTCGCAGGGCGCCATCATGGCTTTGGAGTCCACTCAGCAAGATGTGTTTCTGGCTGGCCGCGTGCTCGCTTTGTCAGGCCGCTTTGCCCGGCTGCCCCAGGCACCGCACGCCCATACCACCTTGCACTTCGTGCACGGCAAGGCCGACAAAGTCATGCACTATGGCTACACCGTGACGGCGGCTGAGCACCTGGTGCGCCTGGGGGCCGATGTGACGGCCGATGTCATCCCTTTCGTGGGCCATGAGGTGAACCAGGACGTGGTGGACACGGTGGTGGAGCGCCTGCTCGGCCACCTGCCCAAGCGCCACTGGGAAGCCGCCCAACAGGCCGCCGAACAGGACGACAGCGCCGAGGATTGATCGGGTACGCCGAGGGCGAATCAGCCGCGCATCCAGGCTTAGTGCATCAGGGCTTCGATGGCCTCCGCCTCCACCGGCACGCCGCGGCTGATGAGCTCGCAGCCGGTGTCGGTGACGATGGCATCGTCTTCGATGCGGATGCCGATGTGGTGGAACTGCTCCGGCACCCCCGGTGCCGGACGCACATAAATGCCGGGCTCGATGGTCAGCACCATGCCGCTGCGCAGGATGCGCGCGGGCCGGTTCACGATTTCGTTGCCGGTGAGCGCGTCTTTGCGCACATGCTTGGTGCCCAGCTCAGACGGCTCGGTGTAGGAGCCGCAGTCGTGCACATCCATGCCCAGCCAGTGGCCGGTGCGGTGCATGTAGAACTGGAAGTAAGCGCGCTTCTCGATCACGTCGCCCAGGCTGCCCACGGTGTTTTTGTTCAGGAGCCCCAGGTCCAGCATGCCTTGGGCCAGCACGCGCACCGTGGCGTCATGCGGGTCAGTAAAGCGCGCGCCGGCCTTGGTGGCTTCCACCGCCGCCACTTGCGAGGCCAGCACCAGGTCGTACAGCGCACGCTGCGGGCCGGTGAAGCGGCCGTTGGCAGGGAAGGTGCGGGTGATGTCGGAGGCATAGCCGTCCAGCTCGCAACCCGCATCAATCAGCACCAGCTCGCCGTTGCGCACCGGGGCCGCGTCGGCGCGGTAGTGCAGCACGCAGGCGTTGGCACCGGCGGCCACGATGGAGCTGTAGGCGGGGTACTGCGAGCCCTGCAGGCGGAACTCGTGCAACAGCTCGGCGTCCAGGTGGTACTCGCGCACGTCTTTGCCTTCGCGCAACATGCGGGCAGACAGCTGCATGGCGCGGATGTGGGCTTGCGCGCTGATCTGCGCAGCGCGGCGCATCACGTCCTGTTCATACGCGTCTTTGATCAGGCGCATGTCGTCCAGCGGGCCGCACAGGTCGCGCACCTGCTCGGGGACCAGCACCCCATAGCGCACGCGGGCGCGCAGGCTGCTGAGCCAACCGTCGATGCGGGTTTCCAGGCCCTTGTGGGTGGCAAAGGGGTACCAGACGGCGTCTGCACCATCCAACAAGGCAGGCAGGCGTTGGTCCAACTCGTCCACCGAATAGGCGGCGTCCACGCCGAGGGCGTCCGGTGCAGCGTCGGGCCCGAGGCGAAAGCCATCCCAGATTTCGCGCTCCAGGTCTTTGGGCTGGCAAAACAGGGTGGTGCTGCCGTCACCCTGGATGACCAGCCAGGCTTTGGGCTCGGCAAAGCCGCTCAAGTAGTGGAAATAGCTGTCATGGCGGAACAAAAAGTCCGCATCCCGGTTGCGCGGCTGCTCAGGGGCCGTGGGCAGGATGGCTACGCCGTGCGCGCCGATGTGAGCGGCCAGGCGCGAGCGGCGAGCGGCGTAGTCTGCAGTGAGTGCGGAGGTGGAGGGCTGGGTCATGGTGTCTGTGCGTTGAGTTCTGCCAGGCGCTCGGGGGTGCCGACGTCGGTCCAGCGGCCAGTGTAAATCTCGGCACTCACCCGCGCACCCTGCATGGCCTTGCGCAATAGCGGGGCCAGCGGCGCCTTGACGCCTTGCGGGTTGCCCGCCGGAATGTCGCACCAAGGCAGGGCAAACAAATCGCGGTGGAACAGCGCAAAGGTGCTGTAGGTGTAGCGGGGCGCAGTGCTGCCCGGAGCGGGGTCCACGCAGCGGCCAATGCCACCCGCGCCCACGGCCTCCAGCCCGAAATCACCCTTCGTGTTGTGCGCCGGGTTGGGCACCAGCCACAGGTGGGCCAGCATGCCGCTGCGCGCAAAGCGCTCCAGGGCGTGGGGGGTGAACACCATGTCGGGCGCAAACACGTCCCCTGCCATGGACCAGAACACCGTGTTCAACTGCGGCAGGGCACGGGCAATGCCGCCGGCCGTCTCCAGCGCGCCGCCGAAATCGCGGCCTTCGTGGGAGTAGTGCAGGTGGATGCTGGCAGCGAACTGCTCTGAATTTGATAGCTGCTTGCGCACATCCAACGGGCGCTGGATGACTAAAACACCATGAAACGTGGCCTCGATCTGCTCCCCCAGCCAAGCCGTGTTCACCACCGCAGACGCAAACCCGCCGGCAGCCAGTGCCTGCAGGTGGTACTGCATGAGCGGCTTGCCGTGTACCTGGAGCAGGGGTTTGGGCGTGGTGTCGGTCAGCGGGCGCATGCGCTCGCCGCGCCCGGCGGCCAGCACGATGGCGGGGCTGGTGGGCGTGGGCGTCGCGGTGTCAGGAGAGGAGTCAGAGGGCGATAAGTCAGGCATGGTGCGGGAGCATAGCCCAGGCGCTGGCGGAGTTTTTGCCGGCAAGGCGGGTCGCGGGTGTGCTGAGCGTGCTGCGATACAGCCCCGCTAAACTGCCTGCATCCCTGTGGCACGCTTTGATCAAAGGAAATCCTTATGCAGCACGTTGTTTTCAACCAGAAAGGTGGCGTTGGCAAGTCCACCATCACCTGCAACCTGGCGGCTATCAGCGCATCCCAAGGTTTGCGCACCCTGGTGATTGACCTGGACTCCCAGGGTAACTCCAGCCGCTATCTGCTGGGCGCCGACATGGCCGACGAGTTGCCCAACGTGGCGGAGTTCTTTGAGCAGAGTCTCAAGTTCACCGTGCGCGACAAGCCTGCCAGCGACTACATCAGCGAAACCCAGTGGCCCAACCTGGACCTGCTGCCTTCCAGCCCGCTGCTCGACGAGCTGCACAGCAAGCTGGAGAGCCGCCACAAGATCTACAAGCTGCGCGACGCGCTGGAGCAACTGGCCGCCGACTACGACCAGATTTACATCGACACCCCGCCCGCCCTCAATTTCTACACCCGCAGCGCACTGATTGCCGCGCAGGGCTGCCTGATCCCGTTTGACTGCGACGACTTCTCCCGCCGCGCGCTCTACACCTTGTTGGAGAACGTGCAGGAGATCAAGGCCGACCACAACAAGAACCTGGAGGTGGAAGGCATTGTGGTCAACCAGTTCCAGCCGCGCGCCAACCTGCCGCAGCGCCTGGTGCAGGCGCTGATTGATGAAGGCCTGCCGGTCTTGCAGCCCTACCTCGGTGCCTCGGTGAAGATCCGCGAGTCGCACGAGCAGTCCAAACCCATGATCTATCTGGAGCCCGGCCACAAGCTGACCCAGGAGTTTGTGGCCTTGCATGACGCCTTGCTGCCCAAGAAGAAGCCGGGCAAGCAAAGTCGTTGAGTTCCCTCCCCCTCATGCTCCTGTATTCTTCGCATTTTGATTTTCAAGGGAGACCCGCATGGCATTGATGGACTTCATCAAGAAACAGTTCATTGACGTCATTCAATGGACGGAAGATGACGATGGCACCTTGGCCTGGCGCTTCCCCATGTCGGGCATGGAAATTCAGAATGGCGGCACCTTGGTCGTGCGCGAGTCGCAGATGGCGGTCTTTGTGAACGAAGGCAAGGTGGCCGATGTGTTCGGCCCAGGCACCCACAAGCTCACCACCCAGACCTTGCCGGTGCTCACCTACCTGAAGAACTGGGACAAGCTGTTTGAGTCCCCTTTCAAGAGCGATGTGTACTTCTTCAGCACGCGCCAGCAGATCGACCAGAAGTGGGGCACGCCCCAGCCCATTACCATCCGCGACGCTGACTTTGGCGCTGTGCGCCTGCGTGCATTTGGCAACTACAACTTCCGTATTGCCGACCCCAAGCTGTTCCACACCGAGATTTCGGGCACGCGCGAGCGCTACGCCGCCTCCGATATTGACGGCCAGCTGCGCGGCTTGGTGCTGCAAAACATCAGCAACGCGGTGGCCAGCAGTGGCATCGCATTTTTGGATCTGGCGGCCAATCAGCTCAGCTTCGCCGAGGCGCTGACACGCCAACTCACACCCGAGTTTGAGAAGATCGGGTTGAAGCTCGAAGGCATGACGGTGCAAAACCTGTCGCTGCCTGAAGAGCTGCAGAAGGTGTTGGACCAGAAGATCGGCATGGGCATGGTCGGCAACGACATGGGCAAGTTCATGCAGTACCAAACTGCGCAAGCTATTCCCAAGATGGCCGAAGGCGCCGGTGGCGGCAGCGGCATTGCGGGCGATGCCATGGGTCTGGGAGCCGGTGTGGCGCTGGGTCAGGTGCTGGCGCAGAACCTCGCGGCAGGCCTGCAAGGCCAGGCGGTGCCCGCTGTTGCTGCGCAAGCAGCCGGTGTGAAGCCTGAGGATGTGATGGCCACGCTGGAGAAGCTGGGTGAGCTGAAAACCAAGGGCATCCTCACGCAGGAAGAGTTCGATGCCAAGAAGGCGGAGCTGCTGAAGAAGCTGGTCTAGTCACTGGCGACGGGCTGGGTGGCAGGGCGTCATGCTCCGTGTCCCCCGCCCTTCGGGCTCCTCCTTGACCTACGCATAACGCCCTACCACCCAGCCTTCGGGTCATACCTTGGCCATCGACAGTAACCACACCCAACGCAGCTACAGCGCCCCGTGTCCGGGCTGTGGCGCGCCCGTCAATTTCCTGAGTGCACAAAGCACGCATGCCATTTGCGGCTACTGCCAGAGCATGGTGGTGCGCAAGGGCGAGGTGCTTTCGCGCATCGGCAAAATGGCCGAACTGTTCGACGACCACAGTCTGCTGCAGCTGGGCGCCAGTGGTAGCTGGAACGGCCAGAGCTTCACGCTGCTGGGGCGCCTGCAGTACAAGTACGGTGAAGGCACCTGGACCGAGTGGCACGCACTGCTGGGCGATGGCAGCAGCGCCTTCCTGAGTGAAGACAACGGTGCCTATGTGTTCACCACGGCGCAGGTGGTGCAGCGCGACATGCCCACGGCGGACCGCTTCCGCGTGGGGGCCACCACGGCCATTAACGGCAAACCCTTTACCGTTGCATCCAACCAATCGGTTGCGCTGATCGCTGCACAGGGCGAGCTGCCGCGTTTGCCCGAGCTCGGCCAGAGTTTTGCCATGGTGGAGCTACGCAGCCAGGCGGCAGATGCCAAGAGCACCGGCGAAGTGCTCAGTGTGGACTACAGCACCCAACCGCCCGGCGTCAGCCTGGGCCGCGCGGTGCGGCTGGACGAGCTCCAGCTCACGGGTCTCAAGGAAAGCACGTCCAAGGAAGAAAAGGGCCGGCAGTTCAGTTGCCCCAGCTGCGGGGCTTCCCTGGAGGCATTGCTGCCCACCACCAAAAGCATGAGCTGCAAGTCCTGCAACAGCCTGATCGATCTGTCTCAAGGCATAGGTGGCGAACTCAAACACGCGGTGCAGGATGAGCCCATCCAGCCCCTGATTCCGTTGGGCAGCGTTGGCACGCTGCAGGGCGCGCAGTGGCAGGTGGTGGGCTTTCAGCATCGCATGGGCACCGAGCCGTCTGACCCGGATGAGCATTTCGGCTGGGAGGAGTACCTGCTTTACAACGCCAAACGCGGCTTCATTTTTCTGGTGGATTCCACCGAGGGCTGGAGCGTGGTGCGGCCCGCCACGGGGGCTCCGCTCGTGAGTGGCAATCAGGATAGCGCCACGTACCTGGGGACGCGCTACGGCCTCAAAGAGCGCTATACCGCCACTACCAATTACGTGGTGGGCGAGTTCTACTGGCAGGTGGCCCGCGACCAGAAGACCGAGAATCGCGACTACCGCAACGGCAAAAATGTACTCTCGGCTGAGCAATCGGCCCAAGAGCTGACGTGGTCTGTGGGCAGCGATATTGACAGCCTCACCGTGACGCAGGCCTTCAAGTTGCAGGGCAAGCAGGACCTGTTCAAGCGCAGCGATGCGGGACCGCTGTCGGGATCCCTTGGCGCCAGCAGCAGCAACCCTTTTTTGAACCAGAACTTCTGGTGGTTTTTGGTGATCGTGCTGGTGTTCATTGCCATCTCCCGTTGCTCGTCCGACTGCGACCCGAATGTGGAGAACTGCAGCAGTGGCAGCTATCGCTCGTCCGGTGGCTCCTACGGCGGCTATTCGTCGGGTGGCGGGCACAAGTAAACCTATTGAATTTGCAAGGAGATAAGCATGGAATGGCTGAAACCGGATGTGGTGTTGGGCTCGGTGTTGTACGCGGTGATTGGCGTGCTGATTTTCTGGGTCAGTTTCCTCATCATTGACAAGATCACGCCCTACAACCTGTGGCTGGAGATCGTGGAGAAGCAAAACAAGGCGCTGGCCATGGTGGTGGCCGCCATGTCGCTGGGCATCTGCATCATCGTGGCGGCTGCTATCCATTGAGGCCCCCACGCTCCTCCGCTGCGCGGGTCGCTGCCCCCCGAGGGGGCGCGTTTTGCCTTGGGGCGGCCCGGCGGCAAAACATGCCCACTCCCGCGTCTGTTGATCTAGGACGACCTTGCGGTGAAATCTGAGTTCTCGCAGGCTGTTGCCCCTCGTCCCATCGAGGTGGCTCTGCTCGTCTCGGTGTTTGTGGTCGCTGCCTGCGGTCTGGTGTATGAGCTGGCGGCGGGCGCGCTCGCGTCCTACCTGCTGGGCGATTCGGTGCTGCAGTTCAGCACCGTCATTGGCACCTACTTGTTTGCCATGGGCATAGGCTCCTGGCTGTCGCGCTTTTTCGAGCGCCAGTTACCAGCCCACTTTTTACGCATAGAACTGATGGTGGCGCTTGTAGGTGGAGCGTTGCCAGCTATGCTTTTTATAGCGCATGCTTGGCTGCCGGGTGCCTTTCGCCTAGTGCTCTATTCCATGGTGCTGCTGGTGGGCATGCTGGTGGGGCTGGAGATTCCGCTGGTCATGCGCATTCTCAAGCGCAATGTGGCGCTCAAGGACCTGGTCTCGCAGGTGCTGACTTTTGACTACCTGGGGGCGCTGGCGGTGTCCATTGCCTTTCCGTTGCTGCTGGTGCCCAAGCTGGGGCTGGTGCGTACCGGTTTGCTGTTCGGGCTGATGAATGCAGTGGTGGCGCTCTGGGCACTGTGGTTGTTTAGGCACGAGCTGCGCCGCTTTGCGGCCCACGCCTGGGCCTGTGCGGCGACCTTGGCCGCGCTGGGTGCAGGCATGGTGGGAGCTGACTACATTACCACATGGGCGGAAGACAAGCTCTACCAGGACAAGGTCGTTATCGCCCAGAGCACGCCGTACCAGCGCATTGTGGTGACGAACGCGCCCGGCGAGGGGCGTGTCGGGTATCGCCTGTTTCTCAATGGCAATTTGCAGTTTGCCCAGCGCGACGAATACCGTTACCACGAGGCACTGGTGCACCCGGCCATGGCCGCCTTTTCTGCGAGTGGTGCGGCACCCAAAAAAGTCGCGGTGCTGGGCGGCGGTGACGGCATGGCGGTGCGCGAAATCCTCAAGTACCCCGGCGTGGAGCAGGTCACCCTGGTCGAGCTGGACCCAGCCATGACCACGCTGTTCCGCAAAACTCCCGAGCTGGTGGCGCTCAATGCCGGCTCCCTGCAATCGCCCAAGGTGCAGGTCGTCAACACCGATGCCTTCACCTGGTTACAGGGTACGGACGCCGTGTTCGATGTCATCGTGGTGGACTTCCCCGACCCCACCAACTTTGCCGTGGGCAAGCTGTTCACCAGTGCCTTCTATGCCCTGCTGGACCAGCACCTGGCGGCCGGGGGGTATGCGGTGGTGCAGACCACCTCGCCACTGATTGCCCGCAAAAGTTTCTGGACGGTGGTCACCACCGTTGAGTCGGTGGGCCTCACCGCCACGCCCTACCACGCCCATGTGCCCAGCTTTGGCGAATGGGGCTTCGTGCTCGCCAGCCGCCGCCCCTGGCGCATGCCCACCGCCTTGCCTGCCGGGTTGCGTTTTCTGAACGTGCCCAGCCTGCCGCTGCTGTTTGAATTCCCGCAGGACATGGCCCGCGTGCCCACCGAAGTGAACCGGCTCTCCAACCAGGTGCTGGTGACGACGTACGAAGAGGAATGGGGCAGGGTGGCGAAGTGACTTCTGCGCCCTATAGCTACCGGCACGCCCCCCGCGTGCTGCCGTTTGCGGAAGACAAGCTGTGGCGTGTGCCGGTGCCTGCGTGCTTGCTGCCCTCGGGCGATAGCCGCGAGTTCGAGGCCGGGGGGCGCTTCCATTTCGACGTGGACATTGCGCACCCGCTGCCATGAAACGCCGCCACTTGCTTGCCACTGTGGCGTCGTGGCCCCTGCTGGGCTGCGCGCCATCGAAGACGGACACCGCCCACATCACCGGCGACTTCACCGGCATCCACCACACCCGCGGCCATCAGCTGCGCGACACCAAGACCTGGCCCGCTCCTGCCATTACCCGCCGCACGCACACCGTGATCGCCGGAGGGGGCGTTTCCGGCCTGGCCGCAGCGCGGGCGCTGCGCTTGCGGGGGCAGGACGATTTTGTATTGCTGGAGTTGGAAGACAGCGCAGGCGGCAATGCGCGCGGCAGCACCCTGGGGGGTATCGCCTGTCCGCTGGGCGCGCACTACTTGCCCTTGCCCACGGACGATGCGCCCGAGGTGCAGGACTTGCTGGAGGAACTGGGCCTGCGCCAGCGCGTGGCGGGGCGCTGGCAGTATGACGAGCGCCACCTCTGCCACAGCCCGCAGGAGCGCCTGTTCTTCCGGGGGGGCTGGCAAGACGGCCTGCTGCCGGTGCACGGTGTGGACGAGGCCACGCTCGCCCAGTACCGCCGCTTTGCCGCGCTGGTGGACCAGGCACGCCGTGCCGTGCGCTGGAGCATTCCTGCACAAAATTCGCCATCAGCGCCCGTCAAACGTGCGCTTACAGCTATGACTTTCATAGCGTACCTGGAGCAAAACGGTCTGGACGACCCCCACCTGCGCTGGTACCTGGACTACTGCTGCCGCGACGACTATGGCGCCGGCATTGCCACCGTATCGGCCTGGGCCGGTATTCACTACTTCGCCAGCCGTCATGGCTTTCATGCGCCCGGCGCCGAGTCGGTGGAGCGCGAGGGCCTGCTCACCTGGCCCGAGGGCAATGCCTGGCTTACACGCCGTTTGGCCGCGCCGTGCGCTGAGCGGCTGCGCACCGGCTGCGTGGTGCTGCGCGTGGCGCAGGGGCGCCATGGGGTCGAGGTGGACGCCTTCGATACCGCGACGCGGCAGGTGGAGCGCTGGCAGGCGCAGCAGGCCGTGGTGGCCTTGCCCATCTTCATCGCGGCCCGCGTGGTAGAGGGCGCTCCTGACTTTCTGCGCCAGGCCGCGCAGCAGGTGGTGTATGCGCCCTGGCTGGTGGCCAACCTCCACCTGCGCGAGCCCCTGTGGGACCGTCCCGTTGCTGCGCCCAGCTGGGACAACGTGGTCTACAGCGAGGCTGGTGGTGGCCTGGGCTATGTGGATGCGCAGCACCAAAGTCTGCGGCCGGTGCCGGGGGCCACCGTGCTGACCCACTACCGCGCGCTGGGCGATGTGCCCGGCGGCCCGCTGGCCGGGCGCCAGCAGCTGCTGGCGCAGCCCTGGGCGGCGTGGCGTGACACCATCGTGGCCGAGCTGTCCGTGGCCCACCCGGACCTGGCTGCCAAAGCCACGCGCATGGACATCACCCGCTATGGCCACGCCATGGCCATTCCGGTGCCGCAGAATGATGGTCAAACAGGCCTCTTGCGCACGTCTGGTGTGCGCAAGAAGCTATCAAAAACAGAGCAATTGGGCTTGCAGACTGGGCGCTTGCGATTTGCCCATAGCGACTGGGCGGGCTACTCGGTGTTTGAAGAGGCGTTCACTCTGGGCCACTACGCCGGCAGCTGATCTTTGTGGCGGTGCTGAACATTCCGTAACCTTGGAGTCAAGAGCTACGGCGTCGCACTGCCGATAATGCGCGCTCCATCTTCGAGCCGCTATGCAAACCACTTCCTGGGGCCCCTGGCCCATGCGCATCCTCAAAACCGGCCTGGTGCTGGGGGGGCTGGGTGCCCTGTTTCTGGGCGCTGCGGTCGCGTTTTTTTCGACCCAGCTGCCTGACACCTCTTCTCTCTCCAACTACCAGCCCAAGCAGCCGCTGCGGGTGCTCACGGCTGATGGTGTGGAGGTAGCCGGCTTCGGCACCGAGCGCCGCGTCTACAAGCCGATTGAGCAGATTCCCAAGTTGATGAAAGACAGCCTGTTGGCCGTGGAAGACTCCCGCTTCTACAGCCATGGCGGGCTGGACCCCATAGGCGTGGCCCGCGCCATTGTGGCGAACCTGACCGGGGGCCGCACACAGGGGGCATCCACCATCACCCAGCAGGTAGCGCGCACCTTCTTTTTGAGCCGTTCGCGCACGCTGGAGCGCAAGATCAAGGAGGCGCTGCTGGCTTACAAAATCGAGGCCCAGCTCAGCAAAGACCAGATTCTGGAGCTCTACATGAACCAGATCTACCTGGGTGCACGGGCTTACGGTTTTGAGGCGGCGGCGCAGACCTACTTCGGCAAAACCCTCTCTGCGCTGAGTGCGGCCGAATGCGCCATGCTGGCCGGCTTGCCCCAGAATCCCTACTTTGCCAATCCCATCCAGAACTTCGAGCGCGCCCGCGCGCGCCAACTCGTGGTTTTGGGCCGTATGCGCTCACAAGGCGTGATCAGCGAGGCGCAATACCAAGCAGCCAAGGCTGAACCGCTCAACGTGCGCAAACGCAACGAGGTGGAAGTGCATGCCGAATACGTGGCCGAGATGGTGCGCCAGCAGGTCTTTGCCCAGTTCGGCGAGCTGAGCTACACCACCGGCCTCAACGTCACCACTACCTTGCGCGCGGCCGACCAGCAGGCCGCTTACAAGGCGCTGCGCCACACGCTGGTGGAGCACTCGCTGCGCCAGAGCTGGCGTGGTCCGGAAGCTCAGGAACCGCTGGCTGACGACTTGAAGGACGACGATCCGGCCGTGGCCCAAGCGCTGGCCGATTACGACGATGACGAAGACCTGCGCATTGCCATCGTCACCCGCGCCAGTGCCAAGGCCGTGCGCGTGGTGCTGGGCTCGGGCGAGGCACTCACCATCGACGGTGCCGGCCTGCGTCCTGCGCAGTCCGGCTTGGGGGACTCGGCTGCTGCCAAGCTCAAACTGCGGCGCGGCTCGGTGGTCCGGGTGCTGCAGCAGGGCAAGGCCTGGAGCCTGGTGCAATGGCCGGAGGCCGAAGGGGCCTTGGTCTCCATGGACCCGGCCAATGGCGAGATCCGTGCCCTGGTGGGCGGCTTTGACTTTCACCGCAACCAGTTCAACCACGTGACCCAGGGCTGGCGCCAGCCCGGTTCCAGCTACAAGCCCTTTATCTACTCCGGCGCCATCGAGAGTGGCATGCAGCCCGAGTCGCTGGTCAACGATGCGCCCATGGACAACGTGGGCGATTGGGCCCCCGAGAACGACGATGGCAGTTCGGATGGGCCCATCACCCTGCGCCGCGCGCTGGCCCGCTCCAAAAATCTGGTGTCCATCCGCCTGATGCAGCTGCTCTCACCCGTGGGGGCGCGCGAGTGGACCAGCCGCTTCGGGTTTGACCCCGAGCGCCAGCCCGACAACCTGACCCAGGCCTTGGGCAGTGGCTCCACCAACCCCCTGCAAATGGCAGGTGCGTATGCGGTGCTGGCCAACGGCGGCTACCGCGTGAACCCAGTGCTGATTCAGAAGATCGCCCGCGCCAGCGGCGAAGTGCTGTTTGAAGCCCAGCCCCAGGTGCTGGACGAGACGGTGCGTGCCGTGTCGCAGCGCAATACCTTCATGGTCGCCAGCCTGCTGCAGGAGGTGACGCGCTCCGGCACCGCCGCCAAGGCCCAAGCCACTCTCAAGCGCCCCGACCTGTACGGAAAAACCGGTACCACCAACGATGTGGTGGACGCCTGGTTCGCCGGCTACCAGCCCGGCCTGGTGGCGGTGGTGTGGGTGGGCTATGACACGCCGCGCAGCCTAGGCACGCGCGCCTCCGGCTCTGCCCTGGCCTTGCCGGCGTGGATGGACTACATGGCGGTGGCGCTCAAGAACGTGCCCGTGCAGGAAGTGCAGCCGCCCGAAGGCGTGGTGCGCGTGGGGGACGACTGGCGCTACGCCGAATGGAACTGGGGGGGCTTTATCGCAAGCCTGGGCGTGGATGGGCAAACCATCAGCCCGGCGCTGGCGGTCAAGCCTGCGTGGCCAGACCCGGCAGCGGGTACTCCGGCAGCGGCCCCAGGCCAGTAATCACGCAGTACCTGCGGTGTCGCCGCCCCGATGGATGGCATGTTGCGCGGAAGAGCTCGGATCGAAGTGCAGCAGCAGCGTGTCCAACAAGTGGTGCGCTTGCCGGGAGTGGTTACCTCCCATGTTGCAGACATACACGTCCAGCGTCACTGCGGCCTGTTCCGGCCAAGTGTGCACGCACAGGTGAGATTCGGCCAGCAGCACCGTGATGGTCACTCCTCCGGGGCCTTGATCGGTATCGGGGAAACGGTGCGATAACTGTGCAACGGCCTGGAGCCCCGATGCATTCACGCTCTGGACGCAAAACACCAGCAGTTCGGCTGCGTCCGTCAGCCTGCGCGTCGGGCAGCGGCAGCCGCGCAGGTCGGCCGTCAAGTGAAGTCCCTGCATACGTTTAGCGCGTACCTACGGCCATGGTGCTACGTATGCTCGTTGTCCCGCGCGGCAGACAGCGCCAGCGGACGGGGTTGCCCGAATGCCCGCCATAGAGCGAAGGGAGTGTGGTGGGGCTGAAGAGAAGACGCATGCCAAAAGCATAGCCCATGACCTGCCAACACCCGCACCGGTAAAATCGCCGCAGTTTTCGCTTCCTCTCTTTCTTAACCTACCTCCCGGAGTTGCCCCCCAATGGCCCCCACCCCCAATACCAAAGACATGGCAAATGCCATCCGCGCACTGTCCATGGATGCTGTGCAACAAGCCAACTCCGGCCACCCCGGCGCCCCCATGGGCATGGCCGACATGGCAGTGGCTTTGTGGGGTGAGCACCTCCGTCACAACCCGTCCAACCCGAATTGGGTGAACCGCGACCGTTTCATCCTGTCTAACGGCCACGGCTCCATGCTGATCTATGCGCTGTTGCACCTCACCGGCTACAAGCTGCCCATCACTGAGCTGAAGAACTTCCGCCAGCTGCACAGCAAGACGGCCGGCCACCCCGAGTTCGGCATCACCCCCGGCGTGGAAACCACCACCGGCCCCTTGGGCCAAGGCATCACCAATGCCGTGGGTTTCGCCTTGGCAGAAAAGCTGCTGGCCAAAGAGTTCAACCGCGAAGGCCATGCCATCGTGGACCACCACACCTATGTGTTCCTGGGCGACGGCTGCCTGATGGAAGGCATCAGCCACGAAGCTGCAGCACTGGCTGGCGCCTGGAAGCTGGGCAAGTTGATCGCCCTGTATGACGACAACGGCATCTCCATCGACGGCCAGGTGGCCCCTTGGTTCATCGACAACACGGCCCAGCGTTTTGCAGCCTACGGCTGGAACGTGATCGGCCCCGTGGACGGCCATGACGTGGCCGCTGTGTCTGCCGCCATTGCCCAAGCCAAGGCCGGCGCCGACAACCGCCCCACCCTGATCATCAGCAAGACCCATATCGGCAAGGGCAGCCCCAACCGCGCCAACACCTCCAAGGCCCACGGCGAGCCTTTGGGCGCTGAAGAAATTAAGCTCACCCGCGAGTCCATCGGCTGGAGCCACGCACCCTTCGTGATCCCCAAGGAAGTCTATGCAGACTGGGACGCCAAGGACAAAGGCAAGGCCGCAGAAGCTGCGTGGAACGACACATTTGCCGCGTACAAAACCGCCTTCCCCGAGCTGGCCAAAGAGTTCGTGCGCCGCATGAAGGGCGAGCTGCCCAAGAAGTTTGTGCAGACCGCCGTGGACACGGTGATTGCCGCCCACCAGAAGGGCGAAACCGTGGCCAGCCGCAAGGCCAGCCAGCTGGCGCTGGAGTCTTTCACCGCTGCCTTGCCCGAAATGCTGGGTGGCTCTGCCGATTTGACCGGCTCCAACCTCACCAACACCAAGAGCACGCCCAACCTGCGTTTTGACGCATTGACCGGCGATGTGGTGACCAACGAAGCCGGCCAGGGCGGCCGCCACATCAACTACGGTGTGCGCGAGTTCGGCATGGCCGCCATCATGAACGGCGTGGCCTTGCACGGTGGCTACATCCCTTACGGCGGTACCTTCCTGACCTTCAGCGACTACAGCCGCAACGCCATCCGCATGGCGGCCTTGATGAAGCTGCGCGTGGTGCATGTGTTCACTCACGACTCCATCGGTCTGGGCGAAGACGGCCCCACCCACCAGTCCATCGAACACGCCGCCAGCCTGCGCCTGATTCCCAACCTGGACGTCTGGCGCCCCGCCGACACGGCCGAAACCGCCGTGGCATGGACCGTGGCGTTGCAAAACAAGGCCAAGCCCACCGCCCTTTTGTTGAGCCGCCAGAACATTGCCTACATTGCCAAGACGGACTCTGCCGTAGCGCCTGACGCTTCCGGTCTGGATGCCATCAGCAAGGGCGCTTACGTGTTGTCCGAGCCCGCCGATGTGGGCATCAAAAAGAAGACCCAGGCCGTCATCATCGCCACCGGTTCCGAAGTGCAGTTGGCCATTGCTGCGCAAAAGGTGCTGGCCGAGCGCAAGATCGCGGTGCGCGTGGTCTCCATGCCCTCCACCACCACTTTCGACCTGCAAAGCACCGAGTACAAAGCCAGCGTGCTGCCGGCCGGCGTGCCCCGCATCGCGGTGGAAATGGGCTCCACCGGCGGCTGGTGGAAGTACGGCACGGCCGCTGTGGTCGGTCTGGATACCTACGGTGAGTCCGCTCCCGCACCGGTACTGTTCAAGCACTTTGGCTTCACGCCTGAAAACGTGGCCGACACCGTGCAGACCGCCTTGGCCCGCAAGTAATTCAGGTTTTCAGTTACTCCGATTTTTTTATTCCAGAGAGAGAAGCAAATGACAATCAAAATTGGTATCAATGGTTTCGGCCGCATCGGCCGCATGGTGTTCCGCGCTGCGGTGCAAAACTTCAAGGACATCGAAATCGTCGGCATCAACGACCTGTTGGAGCCTGACTACCTGGCCTACATGCTGCAGTACGACAGCGTGCACGGCCGCTTCAAGGGCGACGTGTCGGTGGACGGTGGCAACATCATCGTCAACGGCAAGAAGATCCGTCTGACCCAGGAGCGCGACCCTGCGAACCTGAAGTGGTCTGAAGTCGGTGCCGACATCGTGGTCGAATCCACCGGCCTGTTCCTGACCAAGGACACCGCCCAGAAGCACATCGACGCAGGCGCCAAGAAGGTCATCCTGTCTGCGCCTTCCAAAGACGACACCCCCATGTTCGTCTATGGCGTGAACGACAAGACCTACGCCGGCCAAGCCATCATCTCCAACGCATCCTGCACCACCAACTGCCTGGCGCCTTTGGCCAAGGTGATCAACGACAAGTTCGGCATCAAGCGCGGCCTGATGACCACCGTGCACGCAGCCACTGCCACGCAAAAGACCGTGGACGGCCCGTCCAACAAAGACTGGCGCGGCGGCCGCGGCATTCTGGAAAACATCATTCCTTCCTCCACAGGTGCTGCCAAGGCCGTGGGCGTGGTGATTCCTGAGCTGAACAAAAAGCTCACCGGCATGGCCTTCCGCGTGCCCACCAGCGATGTGTCCGTGGTGGACTTGACCGTCGAGCTGAACACTGCAGCCACCCTTGCCGAAATCAACGCCGAGTTGAAGGCGCAATCCGAAGGCGCTTTGAAGGGCGTGTTGGGTTACACCGAAGACAAAGTGGTTGCGACCGATTTCCGTGGCGACAGCCGCACCTCCATCTACGACGCAGAAGCCTCCATCGCCTTGGACGGTACCTTCGTCAAACTGGTGAGCTGGTACGACAACGAATGGGGCTACTCCAACAAGGTGCTGGAAATGGCTCGCGTGGTGTCTAAATAAGGTTCACCCCCGTGGCGGCTTTGCCGCCCTCCCCCTTGCAAGGGGGCGCTACCTGCAGCCCGGCGGAGCCGGTTCTGCGGTAGCCCTGATGGGAACTCCCCCTCATGAAAAAAACGCGCCTCCGGGCGCGTTTTTTTATGGGGCTGCGAGTGACACCTACTCACACTCTGAGCGCAGCGCCTGCAGGTCCAGCAGCTCAATGCAGCCGCGCTGTACGCGTAGCACGCCCCGGGCCTTGAAGTCGCGCAGGATCTGGTTGGTGGTCTGGCGGGACACGCCGATCATCAAAGCCAGTTGTTCCTGGGTGATGGCCAGCACACGCAAGGTGCGGTCTGTTCCCGTGGCCTGGCCGTAGCTCTGTGCCATGCTCAGCAGGCGCCGTGCCAGGCGCTGGGGCGCGGGCAGCACGGTTTGTTCCTCCATGCTCACAAAAGCCAGGCGTAGCTTGTCGGCCATCAGCACGGCCAGGTCGCGCCAGTTCGTCGGATGGTGAGCAAGCCATGCCAGCAGCTCGTCGTGGGGAATGTGCAGCAGTGTGCAGGCCTCTGCGGCATGGGCGTCATGGGTGCGGGCCGAGCCGTCGAACACCGAAATCTCCCCGAACCACTGGGGCGGCGATAGCAGCACCAGCACCGCCTCGCGCGCGGTATCCCCATCGCCGCTGTGGCCTGCAATACGGATGGAGCCCCGCACCACGGCATACAGCCCGCACGGGGGGGCTTCCCGCAGGAACAGTTTTTCACCGGTCTGCAGATGGCGCACGCGGGCCATGGCCAGCAAGCCGTCGGCAAAGTCGGAGGGCAACCGGGCGAACCAGCGGCCGGTCTGCAGCATGGGCAGGTAGCTGGAGATGTCGGGCATCAGGGCTTTCACTAGGTGGCAGGCGTTGTGTCGGGTACTTGACAGACGGCAAGCATACCTGCGCCCATCATCTGCCCACAACTCTGGAGACCGCCATGAAAACCCTCACCGACCACCTGACCCAATACGCCGCCTACCACCAGGATAGCCGCAACGTGGCCACCCACTTTGTGGGTATTCCCATGATCATGTTGGCGGTCACCATTCTCCTGTCGCGCCCGCAGTGGCAGATGGGCGCCCTGCTGGTGAGCCCCGCCGTGCTGGTGGCGCTGGCATCGGCCTGGTTTTATGCGCGCCTGGATGCGCGCTTCGGCATCACCATGGCCGTGCTGCTGGCGGCTGCGCTGGCGGCCAGCCAGTGGTTTGCTGCCCAGAGCACCAGTGTCTGGTTGGGCTGGGGCATCGGTTTGTTTGTGGTGGGTTGGGTTTTCCAGTTTGTGGGGCACTTCTATGAAGGCAAAAAGCCCGCCTTTGTGGATGACCTGATCGGTTTGCTGGTCGGTCCGCTGTTTCTGGTGGCCGAGGTGGCGTTCCATTTCAACCTGCGCACGGAGGTGCGCGACGAAATCCGCCGTCGCCTGGGCGTGGCTCAGGCAGCCAGCGGCGTGGCCGCATGAGCTTTACTGCCGCGCTGCCCACGCTGTTGTTGCTGGCCCTGGCCCTGGTCATGTTCGGCCTGGGTCTGTCCCTGACCGTGCAGGACTTCGTCCGTCTGCGAGAACATCCGCGTGCTGTCCTGCTGGCCCTGGTGCTGCAAATGCTGGTGCTGCCTGCCGCAGCCGTATTGCTGATTGTGGTGTTGGGCGTGCCACCGATTTACGCGGTGGGCCTGATGCTGTTGGCCGCTTCACCCGGCGGGGTGTCGGCCAACCTGTTCAGCCACCTGTTCGGCGGCAATGTGGCCATGAACATCTCGCTCACCGCCATCAACACCGTGCTCTCCATCGTCAGCCTGCCGCTGATTGCCAACTGGGCGATTGCGACCTACCTGCAAAGCGGGCAGGTGGTGCCGCTGCAGTTCGGCAAGGTGCTGGAAGTGGTGGCCGTGGTCATGGTGCCGGTGCTCATCGGCATGGTGGTGCGCCGCTGGCGGCCCGGGTTCAGCGAACGCATGGGCTCGCCCATGAAGGCTTTCAGTGCCGTGGTGCTGGCCGCCTTCTCCTTGATTGCGATTGTGAAAGAGTGGAATGCCCTGACCGCCTCCATCGATTCGCTGGGGCCGGTCGTGTTGGGCTTTAACCTCATCAGCCTGCTGGTGGGTTATTACATGTCGCGCGCCGCAGGGCTGACCAAGCCGCTGGCCACCGCGGTGAGTTTTGAGATCGGCATCCACAATTCCACCCTGGCCATCTTTGTGGCGATGTCGGTGTTGGGCAATATGCAACTAGGCCTGCCGGCAGCGGTGTATTCCGTGAGCATGTACATCACGGCCACCCTATTTGGCTTTCTGGTGTTGCGTCGTCCCGTGAAAGAAGGTGCCGCGTGCTGAGGGCCCCGCTCGCGCAAGCGGGCGCTTGGCTGTTGGCATCGATGCTCCTCGTGCCGTCCGTGCATGCCCAGACGGCGGTCCAGGGTGGGGTGCAGTCTCCAGTATTCGTGTCGACCGGCAATGTGACGGTGGAGGGGATTGGCTTCGACACAGAGGCGCGCGTCGGCGGGGTCACGCTCAAGCTCAACGGCGCCGGGCTTCGCACCAAATTTATGTTCAAGGTGTATGCGGCGGGCCTCTATCTGGCCGCGCCAGCCAGAACGCCTGCCGAGGTGTTGGCGGCCAAGGGCCCCAAGCGCTTGAGGGTGAGCTTTGTGCGCGAAACCGATGCCACCACGCTGGGCAAAACCATGTCCCAGGTCATGAGCGACAACCTGCCCCGTGAGCAGTTCGGCAAGTGCATTCCCGGCCTCATCAAGCTGGGGGAGCTGTTTGCCGAGAAAAAGAAAATGGGCGTCGGAGAGATGTTCACCGTGGACGAGATACCGGGCAAGGCCACGGTCATCAGCATCAACCACAAGTTGGCGGCAGAGATCTCCGAACCCGAGTTTTTCACCTGCCTCATGTACAACTACTTCGGCGAGCGGCCCGCCGATGCCAAGCTCAAGGCGGCCTTGCTAGGCGCTCCATAAGGCCGGGGCGGGTAAGCTCGCCGCATGCAAACCGGCGTCATGTATGCGGCCCTGGCCTATCTGGCCTGGGGCCTCTTCCCCATTTACTTCAAGCAACTCTCCGCCATCCCTGCCCTGGAGGTGGTGATGCACCGCACCGTCTGGTGCATGGTGTTGCTGATCGCAGTGTTGACGCTGCGCCGGCAGTGGGCCTGGCTGGGGGCGGCGTGGCGTGCGCCCCGGCTGATGGGGGCGTTTGCCCTGTCGGCGGTGCTGCTGGGCGTGAACTGGCTGGTCTACGTGTGGGCCGTGCAAAACGGCCATGTGCTGGACGCCAGCCTGGGCTATTTCATACTTCCGCTGGTCAATGTGGGGCTGGGTTTTGTGTTCCTGCACGAACGCCCGCGCCTCGGGCAGTGGTGGGCCGTGGCGCTGGCGTCTGCCGGGGTGCTGTGGCTGGCGTTCCTCTCGGGCCATGTGCCCTGGGTGGCTTTGGCGCTGGCCATCTCCTTCGGCTTCTACGGCCTGTTGCGCAAAGTGGGTGCCCTGGGGGCGCTGGAAGGGCTGACCCTGGAAACCCTGTTGCTTGCACCGCTGGCGGGCGGTGTGTTGCTGTGGTGGGGTTTGCAGGGCCAGGGCGTGCTGGTGCAGGGCAGTGCGGCCGACATGGGCTGGTTGCTGCTGGCCGGGCCCTTGACGGCGGTGCCCTTGCTGCTGTTTGCCGCCGGTGCGCGCCGCGTGTCCATGGCCACCATGGGCATCCTGCAATACATCTCGCCCAGCCTGCAACTGCTCCTTGGTGTGTGGCTGTTTGGCGAGCCCTTCGCACCGGCGCGGGCCATAGGCTTTGGCCTGATCTGGACGGCTTTGGTGGTCTACAGCCTGGAGGGCTGGTGGTTCAGCCGCCGCAGCGCAGCGCGGTGAGTGCTCAGTAGCCCTGGGGGTAGGCCGCCCGCCACTGCCTCCGAATGTGCTCGGTCAGCGGGCTGTCCATGCCCAGCAGGGCGGCACTCTCTAGCAGCACCGCGATGACCTTGGGCTCCGGTGAAAAGTGCAGTGTCTGCAATGAGGCCGTGTACAGCGCCTGGGCCGTTTCGGGGGTGACCGGGGTGGTGGTGACATAGGCAAACTGCACCTCGTCCCGGAAGAGGCGTGACCCGCTCACCCGGTTCAGGGTGTCCTCACGCCACATCACCGGACGCAGGTCCGGCGCCACGTACAGCTGACGGATGCGCCAGTAGTCCCAGCCGGAATAGACCGTGACGCTGATCAGCAAGCCGGCCACACCGCAGGCCAGCACCGGCAGCTGCGGCCCTTGCAGCAGGCGGCGCCCGCACAGGATGCCCAGCGCCAGCACGGCAGCCACCTGGAACGGCCCGTACCACAGTGGGTACTCCAGCAGGCTGTGCACCCCCAGCACCATCAGCACGCCCCAGGCCAGCTGCCGGCTTGCGGAGGCTTCACGCCAGGGGCGCGCGCGCAGGGCCCCCACCAGCACAGCACCACACAGCGCAACAGCAGCAGGCACCCCCAGCGTCACCGCCAGATGCAGGGGCAGGTTGTGGGCGTTGTCCAGAATGTCGTTGAAGCGCTCGCCCACATACGGGTGCATGAAATGGGCGAACTTCAGTTCGCCCCAGCCCCAGCCCCACCAGGGCCGCTCGCGTATCAGCTCCAGCACATTGGCCCAGAGCACCCAGCGGCTTTGCGCGCCTGCGTCTTCGCCGAAACGGTCCAGCGCGTTCAGTGGCTCCTGCCCGGTCTGGATCTGCAGCAGCAGCGGCAGCAGCAGATTGGCCGCCAGGTACAGGCCCAGCGCCAGCACGCTCCAGCGCAGCAGGGGGCGTTGGCCGTGGGTGTCCCACACCAGTGCCATTCCGGCAATCATCAGCCACTGCACGGCTCCGGTGCGCGAGCTGCTGGCGGCATTGCCCGCTGCCAACAGCAGTGCCGCTGCGGCAATCCACCCCTGGCGCAGCCCCGGCGACCGGTACCAGGCCCCCGTGGCCGGCCACTGCGCTACGAACAAAAGGCTCAGCAGCCCGATGGAGGTGAGCGAGGCAAACTGGTTGCGTTGCCGCAGGTTGGCATAGGCCGTGCCCGGGGTCGTGCCGGTGACCCATTCGGACAGCGCGCCGTGCGCGACACCGAAATACTGCAGCAGCGCCATGGCGGCACTGAGCAGCGCAGCGGCCAGCCAGGCCAGAGCCACAGCGCGCACCAGCAGGTGCAGCGACAGCCATCGCCTGCCCAGCGCCCAGAGCAGCAAAAAGCCCGCGCAGCAACCCGCCGTGACCAGGCGCTGCACCATGTCCGGGTTGGGCCCCCAGCTGAAGGGCTGCACCCAGGGAATGGCCACACACAGCGCCAGCAGCACGGCCATGACCCCCTGCGGGGAGGCCTTGTCGGCAGCGTGCATGTCAGGGCTTGGCAAACAGCGGGTGCAGCGTGCTGTGCTTGCCGTCAAACACTTCGTGCCCTTCGTCAATCTGCAGGGTGATGCCCAGCGGTTTGGTGGCCAGCACCTGGGCCAGGTAGCTGCCCACGGCGGCCTTGAGGGCCTCGCCCATCTGCTGGTGTACCGCCGGGCTGCGGCCTTTGGCCATGCGCAGGTTCATGTACACAAAGCCATAGTCGCCCTGTCCATCGGCCACCGCACTGTGCGCGGCGGGGTAGGCCAGCACGCGCGTGCCGCCGGTGGGGAAGACTTGCTTGCCGCTCTCGTCACGCTGGGCCAGCATGGTGTCGCACAAGCGGCGGCACAGGCCCGACATGTCGGCTTCGCGGTCCAGGTTGGCGGTGTACAGAATGACTAAATGCGGCATGTCGTCTCCATGGTTTTTTCAAAGAAATCGGGCCCTGGCGCACATGGAATATGCGCAAGCAGCTATCAAAATCATAGTGTACGGGGTGGCCGGGTGTCGCCGTGCGCGGCCAGCGCCTGCAAGGCCAGATGGGCCGGGGTGTCCAGGTGCGGGGGCAGCTGGTGCTTGGCTTGCAGGTAGTGGTGGGTGTACACGTCCAGCCAGGCCTCCAGCGCCTGCGCGGCATGCGTCTCACCAGCCAGCTCCAGGCAGAGGGCGCCCACCTCGCTGGTGCAGAAGTGGTCCTCGCGGCGCGAGCGGCGCAAGCGGTAGCGCGAGAGCTGCTCGGGCTGCAGGCTGAGCACCGGAAAGCGGTCCAGGTAGGGGCTCTTGCGGAACATCTTGCGCGCCTCCGGCCAGGTGGCATCCAGCAGGATGAAGAGCGGGCGTTGCCCCCACGCTCCGCCGCTGTGCGGGTCGCTGCCCCCCGAGGGGGCTAATTCGCCTTGGGGCGGCCCGGCGGCGAATTGTTCCTGGTCCGAGGCGGCGGGCAGCGTGTTTACCACGCGTCCCGGCGTCACAAATTCGCCGGGGAACACCACAACCGGCTGCCATTGCGGGTCGGCCAGCAGGGCCAGCAGGGCCGGGTCCACCTCGGTGCGCGCCCAGCCGAAGGCCCAGGTGTCGGGCACCACATCGGCAATCAGCCAGCCCGTGTTGCTGGGCTTGAGCGCTTCAATGTCCGCCATGATCAGGCAGACGCCGGCCTGCACCGGCAGCTGCGGGCGCAGGCTGCAAATGCAGTGGGCAGGGTTGATGCGGCAGCCCGGGCAGCGCTCGCCCTTCATGCCGCCACGGGCGAGAAAGGGCTTGCTGCTGCGGGCCAGGCGCTCGGCCCGCAGGCGCGACACGGCATGGGGCGCCGCCGGAACCGGCTTACCCATGTGCGTTCCAGCTGTCCATGCGTGCCTGCACGGTTTGCAACATCGCCAGGAGCGACGCAGTTTCGGCGCCGTCCAGCGTGCCGAACAGGTCCTGGGCCAAGGTGGCCTCCAGGGCGAGAAACCAGCTGCACTGTTGTTCGCCCTCCGGCGTGAGGTGCAAACGCCAAACACGGCGATCGCGCTCGTCGGCGCTGCGCAGCAGCAACTTCCGGTCTTCCAGGTCGCGGATCAGCCGGGCCATCTGCCCCTTGTCGCGGCCCATGGACTGCACCAGTTGCTGCTGCGTGGCCCCCGGGTTGCGCTGGCACTGGCACAGGGCATGCAAGTGCAGCGGCCCCAGGCCGTGCTCAAGCTCGGCGTCCGCCATGCGTTCCTTGATGATTTGCTGTGCGTTGCTGGATGCAGTCATGAACGCCACAAAAGCGGCAACCGCCAGCGCGCGATCAGGCGGGGGAGAAATGGGTTTTGTCGGCATGCTTGTTTATGGTTGACTTAGTCAACCAATAGTTCTACACTGTTGATATTGTCAACCATTATCCAAGTCATGCCTACCTCTGTTCTCCGCAAAATTCCGGCTCCTGTTTTTATTCTGCCCACCATCGCCCTGTTGCTCAGCGCCTTCATGACCTGGGCCAATGCCACCGTCGGCACCGCGTTTCTCGCGCTCTGGGCACGCAACTTCGCCACCAGTCTGGTGGCTCTTCCGCTGATCCTGCTGGGCATAGGCCAGCTCGAAAAGCTGGTGGCTGCTGTGGCCCCTGGCATGGGTGCGTTCTGGCGCAAAGTGGTGGTGTCGCTGCTGAGCTCGCTGGCCATCGAGAGCCTGTTGGCGCTGGTGATCTCGCTGATCAACAACCCTTGGGACGCCAGCCTGTCTGCCTACTGGTGGCAGGCCTTCAGCCGCTCGCTGCCCGTCGGGCTGCTCATCGGCTTCTTCATGGGCTTCTACATGAAGCCCAAGCTCGATGCCATGCGCCGCGCCCGCCAAGCGTAAGCCCGGCCCGAGAGCCGCCCAGCTCGCTTGCAGAAAGGGTGGGGCCGCAAGGTGACCCCGCTTCAGAGCCCCACCGTGACGGCATGTTCCCTGGCGTACTGCGCCGCCTGCCGGCTCAAGGTGCCCAGGCAGATGAAGCGCGCATGGTCCGCACCCAGCGCCTCTTTCTGAGCCACCAGAGCTTCCAGTGCTTCCACGCCATGGGTTGCCGCTTTGTAGCGCTTGGCGGCGACCAGTGTTACCTGCCCGGATTTTTCCAAGCGGAAATCGGCCGCACTCGGGGAAGCGCTTTTTTCCGGCATGCGCGTCACCGCATAGCCCTGACGGGCAAACTTGGCCTCCAATTCCTGTGAGAAATCGCGCCAGGACAAACCCGAAATTCTCGCGATCTCCGCCTCGACAGCCGCTGCTGAAGGCGTGTTCCACTGTCTTTTGAGTGCCAGCCCACCCGTCACCAGAAACGGAAAAGCCCCCATGGCGCCAAACAAAACCCAGTCCTTGGGCAAAAGCGCCGCACTCACCGCACAGATCACCGCCACCAGCACCACGCTGTACCACCACGGGCTGCGCAACAGAATCGCAAACAGCGAATTGGGGGCCATTTTGAATTTCATCGACATCTCTCTTTACGAATGGAATGTGGTGCGCGCCGGGCGCCTCAACCGCCGGTCGCAGCTGCCATGCGCAGGCGGCGGGCGGCGTCTTCGGCGCGGGCATCGTCAATCTCGCGCAACACGGCCTGCATGTCTACATCCGCGTGGGTGCGCTCGTAGCGGCCGGTGAGCGGGGTGTCCACCGTCAGCACACCGGCCTGGTACAAGCTCCAGATCTCGGGGCCGTAGTCGCTTGCCAGCAGCGCGGGCGCGAACTGCCCGAAAAAATCCCGCAGGTTACCCACATCGCGCATCAGCATGCGCTGGGCGTGGTTATTGCCGGCTGCATCCACCGCCTGAGGCAGGTCGATGATGACGGGCTCGTCCGTTCCTGCCTCGCCGTCCGCCCCCGGAATGTGCGCCAGCAAGATGTTGAACTCCGACAAGTCCCCGTGCACTACGCCCGCACACAGCATGCGCACCACTTCCCCTATCAAGGTGGCGTGGTGTTGCAGCGCTTGCGCCTCGGTAAAGGCCACGTCGTTCAGGCGCGGTGCGGCGTCGCCCTGGGCGTCGGTGACCAGCTCCATCAGGAGCACACCCTCGTGAAAGTTGTAGGGCTGTGGCACGCGCACGCCGGCTGCGGCCAGGCGGTACAGCGCATCCACCTCAGCGCTTTGCCAGGCGGCTTCTTGCGCTTGCCGGCCGAACTTGCTGCCCTTGGCCATGGCCCGGGCCGAGCGTGAGTTTTTGACACGGCGGTTCTCGGTGTAGTCCACCGCCTGGCGGAAGCTGCGGTGGGTGGCCTCTTTGTAAATTTTGGCGCACAGGGTGTGCTCGCCATTGCGCACCACAAACACCATGGCTTCTTTGCCGCTCATGAGCTGGCGTACCACGGTGTCGATGAGGCCTTCTTCCAGGAGAGACTGCAGGCGGGGAGGAGCTTTCATCCCGCGATTGTGCCCGCCTGTGCCCGCTCAGCCCGCAACGCGCTTCTTGGCGGTGATGAAGTACAGCAGCGGCCCGAACGAACCCACTGCCAGGCTGAACACCGCCCAGGGCACAAAAGCGCGGCCGTTGGCGTGTGCATCGCGCCGGATGAACACCAGCAGCAAGCAGGTGGCGATCACCAGGTCGGCATAAATTTGCCAGCTGGCCGGGTCGCGGGTGTAAAACGCCAGCCACGCGAACAGCCCGCCGTAGTGCAGCAGCGTGTAGCCGGTCAGGGCAGCAAAAACAACGAGCACGAAGATCAATAAAGCCTTGTTCATGAGATTTCCTTGTGAGAAGTGGCGCCAGCAAGCAACGCTGACGGAAGGAAGTTTGCGTAGCGCCATGCATGCGTGCAATTACGTCGCAGGTAATTGCGAATGCGCAGCGCTGTGATTCAATGCCCGCATGGAAACCAGCACCATCCACCCATATAACGCCCAGCCCGACAGCCTGCAAGCCACCTTGCAAACCGCGCGCAAGTCCAGGCGCCTGAGCCAGCTGGAACTGGCCCTGCGCATGGGCGTGAGCCAGCGGCATGTGAGCTTTGTGGAAAGCGGCCGCGCTCAGCCCAGCCGCGAGCTACTGCTGAGCTGGCTGCACGAGCTGCAAGCCCCGCTCGCCCTGCGCAACGTGGCCCTGCAACAGGCCGGCTTTGCCCCGGTCTACCGGGGCAGCGAGCTGGCCGACGCCGTGCTCGCCCCAGTGCGCGACGCGCTGGCCCAGCTGCTGCAAGCGCACGACCCCATGCCCGCCATGGTGATGGACGCCGCCTGGAACGTGCTGCAGATGAACCGCGGCGCCCGGTGGCTGGCCACCACCCTCATGCCCTGGGTGGCCGAACTGCCCCCCGGCGCGCCTGTGAACATGATCGACGCCATGCTGCACCCCGAGGGCATGACGAAGCACATCACCAACCTCGAAGAAGTGGCCCCCGCCCTGCTGGCCCACATGCGCGATGACGCCAGCGTGGTGCCCGACATCCTGCCCCGCGTCGAGCAGTTGGCGCAGCAGATGCAGCAGCGCCTGGGCAAGCGGGTGCTGGCGGCCTGGCCGCGCCAGATGGCGCCGGTGCTCACCACCCGCTTTGCCACTCCGCATGGCGAGCTGGCATTCTTCAGCATGTTTTCCACCTTCGGCACCCCGCAAGACATCACGCTGGCATCCCTGCGGGTGGAGCATGTGTTCCCGGCGGATGAGGCTACGCGGGCGGTGCTAATGACGCAACTAAACCGGCGGATTCAAGTACAAAGCGCAACGGAGTGCAGTGTAAGAGGTCTCACAGGAAGGTTGTAAAACACCTCATGTGGAGTGCGATAGCCCAGGCACTTTCGTGGTCTGTGATTGAGCAGATACACGGCCTCATCGACCTGT
>CAUOXL010000011.1:0-147526 GCA_963508575.1 uncultured Rhodoferax sp. | reverse complement strand
CTTGGCTGCTACGGCCTTTTTGGCAGGCGCTGCTGCTTTTTTGGCTGGGGCGGCTTTCTTGGCTGCTACGGCCTTTTTGGCAGGCGCTGCTGCTTTTTTGGCTGGGGCGGCTTTCTTGGCTGCTACGGCCTTTTTGGCAGGTGCTGCTGCTTTTTTGGCGGGAGCGGCTTTCTTGGCTGCTACGGCCTTTTTGGCAGGCGCTGCTGCTTTTTTGGCGGGAGCGGCTTTCTTCACGGGAGCGGCCTTCTTAGCGGCCGGTTTTTTTGCAGTTGCCATCATGTTCTCCTTGATCAAGGTGCAAGAAGCACTTTCCGCTGCGTTGTTGGCAGAAAGCGATTCATGCCACTGGGCGCAATCCCAGCGGCATGAACTTGGTGTCGCACGTCCATTGCACTGATTGCAGGGCAGTAGAACTGGGGCGAAAACTGGAACAGCATGACGAGTGGATTAATCCCAGGACAGCGCGCCGCCGGACTGGTACTCGATAACACGCGTTTCAAAAAAGTTACGTTCCTTCTTTAGGTCAATCATTTCACTCATCCAAGGAAATGGATTTTCCTCATTCGGGAAAAGCGGCTCCAGGCCGATTTGTGTGGCCCGTCTATTGGCGATGTAGCGCAAGTAGCCTTTGAACATGGAGGCATTCATGCCAAGCACCCCACGAGGCATGGTGTCCTCAGCGTAGCGGTACTCAAGTTCAACTGCCTTTTCGAAAAGCGCCTTGATTTCAGTCTTGAACTCCGCTGTCCAAAGATGCGGATTTTCTAACTTGAGCTGGTTGATCAAGTCGATGCCGAAATTGCAGTGCATAGACTCATCTCGGAGAATGTATTGGTACTGCTCCGCCGCACCGGTCATTTTGTTCTGGCGACCCAAAGCAAGAATTTGTGTGAACCCCACATAGAAGAACAAGCCTTCCATCAGACAGGCAAACACAATCAGGGACTTCAGCAGCACTTGGTCGTTTTCTGGCGTACCTGTGCGGAAGTTGGGATCCATGATGGCTTCAATGAACGGAATCAAAAACTCATCTTTGTCACGGATGGACTTGACTTCGTTGTAAGCATTAAAGATCTCGCTCTCATCTAGCCCCAGAGACTCCACGATGTATTGGTACGCGTGGGTATGGATGGCCTCTTCAAAGGCTTGGCGGAGCAGAAACTGGCGGCATTCGGGAGCGGTGATATGGCGGTAGGTGCCCAACACAATATTGTTGGCTGCCAACGAGTCTGCCGTCACAAAGAAGCCGAGGTTGCGTTTGACAATCCGACGTTCATCCTCAGTAAGACCGTTCGGATCTTTCCACAAGGCGATGTCCCGCGTCATGTTGACTTCTTGTGGCATCCAATGGTTGGCACAAGTCGCAAGGTACTTCTCCCATGCCCACTTATATTTGAAGGGCACAAGTTGATTGACGTCGGTCTGCCCGTTGATGATGCGCTTGTCGGACGCCTTGACGCGATGGCCTCCAGCGCTTGGCATGACCGGTGTAGCAACCGAGGCTTGTGTACTGATTGCAGAAGGCACCGATACCTGCGCTATCACGTCATTTCCAGACGGAAGGTGCGCGTGATTCTGCGGCGATGCGGGCTTGATCTCTTCGTCCCAGGACAACATAGGTGATTCCAATTGGCAGATTATGTGAGCAGTGAATTGAATTGAAAAGTAATCATGCAATTCACTGAAAATTAGTGTTGTTCAATAGCATCGCAAGTTGTATTGCGACGCTATTGAAATCACTGGCAGGACTCGCAGGTCGGGTCGTCTACGCCGCAGAATTTGATGTCGGTTGCGACATGATTGGCCTGCTCCATCTGGGCTTGCGCAGCGGCGGCTGCAGCTTCCAATGCGCTGGACATTTTAGTAGAGCCTTGCGGCTCTCCGCCGGACGAGACTGCGTTCAAACGCCCCGCACTGACAGTCGATTTCTCAACATGGGTCGCAGACATGGTGCGGAGGTAATAGGTGGTTTTCAGTCCACGCAACCAAGCCAGTTTGTAGGTCTCGTCCAACTTCTTGCCAGAAGCACCCGCCATGTAGATATTGAGGGACTGGGCTTGGTCAATCCATTTCTGGCGACGTGCGGCAGCTTCCACCAACCAGCGTGTTTCCACTTCGAATGCCGTGGCGTAGAGCTGCTTGATCTCTTGTGGTACGCGGTCAATAGGGCTCAAGGAGCCATCAAAATGCTTCAGGTCCATCACCATGACGTCGTCCCACAAGCCAAGGCGCTTGAGGTCACGCACCAGATAGCTGTTGATGACAGTGAACTCGCCAGAGAGGTTGGACTTCACTGACAGGTTGCCGAAGCAGGGCTCTATGGATGCGTCCACGCCAATGATATTGGAGATGGTCGCAGTCGGCGCGATGGCCACACAGTTGGAATTGCGCATGCCGTCAGTGGCGATCTTGTTGCGCAAGGCGTTCCAGTCCATGGTGGAGGAACGGTCCACTTCCACGTAGCCACCACGTGCGCTGGCCAGCATATCGAGGGTGTCTGGTGGCAGGATGCCTTGGTCCCACAAGCTGCCCTTGAAACTAAAGTACTTGCCGCGCTCCCGTGCGAGGTCCGTTGAAGCCCAATAGGCGTAGTAGCTGATGGCTTCCATGGATCGGTCTGCGAACTCGACAGCGGCATCACTGGCGTAAGGAATGCGCAGTTCATACAGGCTGTCCTGGAAGGCCATCAGGCCGAGGCCCACGGGACGGTGACGAAGGTTGGAGTCACGAGCCTTCTTCACCGCGTAGTAGTTGATGTCGATCACGTTGTCCAGCATGCGCATGGCCGTAGAAATCGTGCGTTTAAGCTTGTCGTGGTCGAGTGCACCGTCTTTCAAGTGCTGCAACAGGTTCACCGATCCGAGGTTGCAAACGGCTGTTTCCGTGTCGGATGTGTTCAGGGTGATTTCGGTGCACAGGTTGGATGAGTGCACCACGCCGGCATGCTGTTGCGGTGAGCGCACATTGCACGCATCCTTGAATGTGATCCAAGGGTGGCCGGTCTCGAACAACATGGTCAACATCTTGCGCCACAAGTCGCTGGCTTGTACGGTGCGGGATGGCTTGATCTCGCCACGGGCCGCCTTCTCCTCATAAGCGACATAGGCCTTCTCGAACTCTGCTCCGAACAAGTCGTGCAGATCGGGCACGTTCGATGGGGAGAACAGGGTCCAGGTGCCTTTCTCCATGACGCGACGCATGAACAAGTCCGGAATCCAGTTGGCAGTGTTCATGTCGTGGGTGCGGCGGCGGTCGTCCCCGGTGTTCTTGCGCAGCTCCAGGAATTCTTCAATGTCCAGGTGCCATGTTTCGAGGTAGGTGCATACCGCGCCTTTGCGCTTGCCGCCCTGGTTCACGGCCACAGCGGTGTCATTCACCACTTTCAGGAAGGGAACTACGCCCTGGGACTCACCGTTGGTTCCCTTGATGCGGGAGCCCAAGGCGCGAACACGTGTCCAATCGTTACCGAGTCCGCCGGCAAACTTGGAGAGCAGCGCGTTTTCCTTGATGGATTCGTAGATGCCGTCCAGATCGTCAGGTACCGTTGTGAGGTAGCAGCTCGACAACTGGGAGCGCAGGGTTCCGCTGTTGAACAAGGTTGGCGTGCTGGACATGAAGTCAAAGCTTGAAAGCACCTCATAAAACTCGATGGCACGGGCTTCGCGGTCGATCTCATTGAGTGCCAATCCCATGGCGACACGCATGAAGAATGCCTGCGGCAATTCAATGCGGGTTTTTCCTTCGTGCAGGAAGTAGCGGTCATACAGGGTTTGCAGACCCAGGTAATCAAACTGCAAATCACGGCTGGCTTTGAGCGCTTGGCCCAAGCGCTTCAAGTCGAACTGTTGCAACTTTTCATCCAACAGTTCCGCTGCAACACCGCGCTTGATAAAGCCTGGAAAGTAGTCTTCATAGGCCTCTTGCATGTCGGCTTGTGCGACGTCACGGCCAAGCACCTCGCGGGAGATGGTGTGAAACAAAAGTCGCGCCGTTGCGTAGGTGTAGTCAGGGTCCTTCTCGATCAAGGTACGCGCGGCCAAGATCGCTGCCTTGTAGACCTCGTCCAAGGGGACGCCGTCGTACAGGTTGCGCATGGTCTCGGCAAGGATAGGTGCTGCCTTGACATCGGCACCCAAGCCCGAGCAAGCTGTTTCAATGCGGGATTGCAGTTGCGCCAGATCCAACGGTATGCGCTGACCGTTGTCGATGACATGAATAACCGGTGCGGCGGGCGCTTCGGTCGCCACTTGCTTGGCGCGTTCCTGGGTGCGGCGTTCGCGGTAAAGCACATAGGCCCGGGCAATTTCATGATGGCCGCCGCGCATCAGCCCCAGTTCTACCTGGTCCTGGACGTCTTCAATATGGAAGGTTCCACCGCCCGGGCGTGAACGAACCAAGGCGCGAATCACTTGCTGGGTCAGGCCATCGACCGTTTCACGGACGCTGGCAGACGCTGCGCCTTGGGTGCCGTGCACGGCCAGGAACGCCTTCATCATCGCCACCGCAATTTTGTTCGGTTCAAAAGGGACGACGGCGCCATTGCGGCGAATGATCTGGAAGTGTGCAAATGCGTTGGTAGCCGCAGTTTCTGTCCCCGGTGCCGGCGACAGAAGGGGGGCGGTGGCTGTTGCAACAGCGGTAGAAATAGATTGCATGATTTCCTCGTCTAAATCGATGTTTTTTGTGGTGATCCGGTGGCCGCCACGGTCGGGGCTGTGGCGCCAAATGCCTATGTGCAGCAAATAGGGCACACTATATCTGGGGTCTGTGGTGGTGGCAAGCCACTACCGGTAGTGTATCTGTCTTGCCGGCGGGTTCTGGTGAGTGCCAAGCAGGGGGGCATGGGGACCTCGGAGTTTTTATCGGGTCACAAGCCCTTGAAATTCGTTGGGTCTGTCACCAGGCGCAAGTGTTGACGCGGTTTTTCGACACTTTTTGCCGGCAAACGCGCACGGTGTTTGGAGTGGCACCTTTCAGGCGTACCCGAGCAGGTTGAAAAAAATTATTTTCCGGTTCGCGGCATCCGTATGGTGGGTGTCGTTTCGGCGCACTCAACCGGGAAGCTGCCAACCGGAAATAGCGGGCCAGTCCTTGAGGGTCGACCAGTGCAATCCAGGGCCCGGATCGGTTTTGCGGCCCGGCGCAATGTGCTCATGGCCCGCTAAGTACTGAACCGGGTACTCCAGTGCGATGGAGGTGCACAGGCGCTGCAGACTCTCGTATTGCGCGGGGGTAAAGATGTCTTCATCCGTTCCCTCCAGTTCAATGCCGATGGAATCGTCATTGCAGTTGTCTCGCCCCCTGTAATGGGACTTCCCGGCGTGCCATGCGCGCGCATTGCAGCTTACAAATTGCCACACATGCCCCGTCCTCTGGATGAAGAAGTGGCTGGAAACCTCCATGCCTCGAATGCTTTGAAAGTAGGGGTGCGCATCCCAGTCCAGGGTATTGGTAAAGAGCTGCTGCACCTCCCTGCCTCCATAAACACCGGGCGGGAGCGAAATCGAATGGAGAACCACCAAGTCAATGACTGCGGCTGCCGGTCGGGGGCCGAAGTTGGGGGAGGGCAAGTGCTGTGCGGCCTGCCACCAGCCTGCACTCCACTCGGATGCAGCTGTGCGAAGGGCTTCAGGGGAGGGGGTCACGGTCTTCTCCCGGTACGTCAATGTGCAAGCGCTCCATGCGATAGCGAATCTGCCTCAAGCTGATCCCGAGGCGCTGGGCGGCAGCCGTCCGGTTAAATCGTGTTTCTGTCAGAGCCCGCACCAGAATATCGCGCTCCTGTGCATCCAGATGGCTTTGCAGGTCGTTGGGGATCAGCGGCACGGTGGCAGCAGACAGGGGCACATCCAACCCTTCCGGCATTTCAACGGTGGTGCTCGCCTGGAACGCACCAGTGGCAGGCGCCGAGTCGCTGTATGCGGTATCCATCTCCAGGGCGTTTCCGTCTGACAGCGCCATGGCCCTGTGCAGCAGGTTTTCCAGTTCCCGGACATTGCCTTTGAGCGGATGTTCCTTCAGCTTCTGCAGCATGGTCGCGGAAAGCACCGGAAGCGGACTACCGGTTTCCCTGCATATCCGTTGAAGGATTGCTTGGCACAAGGCCCCCAGATCCTCCCTGCGCTCACGCAAGGGGGGCAGGTGAATATCGATCACATTCAGGCGGTAATACAGGTCTTGCCGAAAGGTGTTCGAAGCCACTTCCGCCGCTAGGTCTTTGTGCGTGGCACTGACCAAACGCACATCCACCGCCTCCTCGGCATGGCTACCCAATGGACGAATGCTGCGCTCCTGGATGGCACGTAGGAGCTTGGATTGCATGGCGAGCGGGAGGTCGCCAATTTCATCCAGAAACAGGGTGCCACCATGCGCGGCCTGGAAAAAGCCGGTCCGGTCTTGCGTTGCGCCGGTATACGCCCCTTTTCTCGCACCGAAAAACTCGGCCTCCAGCAAAGCCTCCGGAATGGCGCTGCAATTGACAGCGACCCACGGACCATGCGCGCGATGGCTATGCGCATGCAGCGCCCGTGCAGCGAGCTCCTTGCCTGTACCGGACTCCCCGCGTATCAGCACAGGTGCCATGCTGCGGGCGACCTTGGCGATACGTTCCTTCACGGCCACCATGGCAGCCGAGGCACCCGCCATCATGTCCAGCGCTGACGCGTCCGGCCCACGCTCTGAGACTTTTGCAGCAGCTTTGCTCACCTCCAGTGTTGGATCGGGGGTCACGCTGGCATTCAAAGCGGATGCCACGGCGGTGCGGAATTGCTTCAAGTCGACGGGCTTGGTCAGGTAGTCAAACGCGCCAGCCTTGAGGGACTCCACCGCGTTTTCGGCCGATCCGTAGGCGGTAATCACCATGCAGCGCTCCGGGCGGCCCTGGTGACGCAGCCCCCTCAGCAGGTCAATGCCCATGCCGTCCGGGAGACGCATGTCGGTGATCACCAGGTGATAGCGCTGACCGGCTAGCGCTTGCTGAGCTTCTTGCACGCTCGCTGCGGTGTCGACCTGATAACCCTCCCGAAGCAGGGTGAGTTCGTAGAGTGTGCGCAGGTCCGGCTCATCGTCGACGACCAGAATCCGGGCGGCGCTCAATACAGGGAGGCTTGCCATGGCGAAGCGTGGCCCGCATCGGCGGACGGGGTAGGGGTTGACCGTGTCAGGGTGAGCATGAACTCGTTGCCTTCGTGAGGCTTGTTGTTGCGTATACGGCCATTCCGCTGGTAAGTGAGCGTTGCGCTATGGCGCTCACACAGTTCGCGGGAAATATACAAGCCCAAGCCGCTGGAGCGGCTCTCGGACGAAAAAAACGGCTCAAACAAATGCTGCTCCACAGTCTGGTCCATGCGGGCGCCATCACTCCAGACGGCGACAAATGCGTGCTCCTCGCGGTAGGTCACGGTGATCTGAATGGCTTCCACATGCCGACTGGCATAGCGGTGGGCATTGTCCAGCAGATTGACCATGATCTGCCGCAAATGATCCAGATCAAAGCGGACCGAATGCACCGCTGGATCCACATCAAAGCCGATCAATCCTGTTTGTCCGTGTTGCTGGGCCCAGTCCATGGTGATCTTGTGCACAGCCTCGCTCAAACCGTGCAAGGCGTCCCGTTCGCCGTAGCTGGCGCCCCGTGCCCGGGCCACGTTCAGGATGTCATCGACGATTTTTTCCAGCCTTTTGGCGTTCTGCGCGACCATGGTGGTGAGGCGAAGCTGTTTGGGGTCGTGCAAATCTTCCGCCAGCAGGGCATTGGCTTGCGCAATGGCCGCCAGGGGATTGCGGATCTCATGGGCCACGGCCGTAGACATACGCCCCATGCTCGCCAGCTTTTCTGTGCGTAGCCGGGCTTCGGCATGCCGTTGGTCATGCAGAAAAAGCACACAAAGGCTGTCTTCTCCTACCCCTTGTGGCGCCGCCAAGCGTGTGCGAGCCAGCACCTTGAGTGGTCCGCCGTCCTCATGCTGCAGCGAAATTTCGGCTTCCTGGTGCTGGCCGCTGCTCAGGCTGAGTTGGCTTAAATGGAACAAAGGGCGCCAGGCGGGCTCCGTCTTGAGATCAAAAATGCCGAGACGCAAAGCAGGCGCATGGCCCAGCAGCTTGCGGGCTGCCGGATTGGCGGCCCGCACCATGCCGCCGGGATCGACAATCATCACGCCCTCAGGCATGGCCTCAATGACAAGCTCATTCACCTCACGCTGAATGCTTGCTGCCAGCTGGTTCTGACGGGCACGTTGCCCTTCATTGGCCAGGCGGGTGGCCAGTTGGTTGGAGAGGATGGCAATGGCAAAGTAGCCGATGCCACTCAAGCCTGCCTGGGCAAAGGATGCCGGCGTGTCCAGGGCGCTTTGAAACTGGGCCCAGGCCGCACTGCCCAGCAGCAGCATGGTGATGCCTGCGGCTGTTCCCAATGCCAGACGCAGCGAGCCCAGCACCGAGGCCAGCAGCACGGGCAGTGCAAACAAGGGGGTGTAGTTCAGGTGATTGCCGTGCAGCCACTGCAACGCCGAGAACGCCAACACATCGATGCCTATCAGCACCCCCCAGGAGCGGGTGAAGGCGCCGCCCAGCGGGCGTGGCCGCAAATGCAGGCGGGTGACCAGTGTGCCCAGAAAATAGGCCGCACAGACGGCGAGCAAGATCCGGCTTTGGGCAGAGCCGTTGGCGTGCAGCGTGATTTGGAGCAACAGCAATACCGTGCCCAGCACCAGGCGCGCACTCATGAAAGCCTGCCACCAGCGCTTGAAGTCGCTCTGCATATCCTTGGCGGCAGGAATGCTGTCCAGCACAGAGGGGCCGAACCAGGAATGTTCCGTGTGCTCCTGTTGCATCAGTGCTCGGTCAACTCACGGTGCTGTTCATTGCAGTAGCGGCCCCGTGCCCCGGCAATCATCTCCGTGGCCGGCATATGCAGTCCGCAGTGCGAGCAGGCCTGCATTTCTACGGCGCCCGGCGCCGCATCGGCCGGCACCGGGGCATGCACGTGCCTGGGCTCCCGGTGTTTGCTGCGCAGCCGCCACAGCACCACCAGCGCAATCAGCAGCAGTACCAGGTACTTCACGCGGACCGCCCCAGCAGCACTTCCAGTACAAAGCGCGAGCCCACATAACCCAGCAGCAGCAGCACAGAGCCCGTGTACAGAACGGCTACCGCCCGTTTGCCTCGCCAGCCAAAGCGTGCCCGGCCCAGCAGCAGGACGGCGAAGGTGACCCAGGAAAGTACGGAAAACACCGTCTTGTGGTCCCAGTGCCAGGCATGGCCTTTGCCGTACACCACATCGCCAAACACATAGCCCATGGCCAGGGTGGCCGTCAGCAACACAAAACCTGCGCCCACAAAGCGGTAGGTGAGCCGCTCCAGCGTCAAGAGGGGCAAGCCGCTATGCGGGTCTGCCGCCTGCCGGATGCGGGCCTCTGCGCGGCCCATCATCCATGCGTGTACCACTGCGGTGCCGAACAAACCATAACTCGCCACCCCGAAGGCCAGGTGGGTGGGCAGCCAGATAGATGCCGCCCTGGGCAAGGCGGAACCGGGGAAAACGCAGGCCAACACCACCGCGAACGCGCCGACCGCAGACAAGGTCCACCGGGTTTGCAACTGGGGGTAAATCTGGCTCTCAATGGCATACACCGCAGCCACTACCCAGGCGGTCATTGACAAAGCGGGCGCAAAACCGAACTGCGCTGGGGGCGACAGCAGTCCCCAAGCCAACACTGCACCGTGGAGAAACCAGGCCAATGCGACCCATGCGCGGGCTGCGGCGGGTGACAAGTGCGCCGCCCGCAGGGCCGGCCACGCATACGAGCAGGCCGCCAAAACCGACAAGGTCACGCTGACAGGGGACGCACTGGCTAAAATCATGTGCACAGTTTAGCGTTTTGCTCCCTGCCGGCACTGTCCGGCTCACACCGCAGGTCGCACCTGCCGGAATACTTCAATATGGCCTCCGCTCTCACCGACAAACTTTCCCGCCTCGTTAAAGACCTGCGAGGCCAGGGGCGCATTACCGAGTCCAACGTCACCGACATGCTGCGCGAAGTGCGCATGGCGCTGCTGGAGGCAGACGTGGCTCTGCCGGTGGTGCGCGACTTTATTGCCCGGGTAAAAGAAAAAGCACTGGGCCAGGAAGTGCTGGGCTCCCTGCAGCCCGGCCAGGTGCTGGTGAGCATCGTCAACCGCGAACTGGCTGCGACCATGGGCGAAGGCGTGAGCGACATTAACCTCGCGGCGCAGCCCCCGGCGGTCATCCTGATGGCAGGTTTGCAAGGTGCAGGTAAAACCACCACCACCGCCAAGCTGGCCAAGCACCTGATCGACAAGCGCAAAAAGAAGGTGCTGACAGTATCTGGCGACGTGTACCGCCCCGCCGCGATCGAGCAGCTCAAAACTGTGACTGCGCAGGCCGGCGCGGAGTGGTTCCCTTCCACTCCCGATCAAAACCCGGTCGACATTGGCCGCGCCGCACTGGACTACGCCAAAAAGCACTTCTTCGATGTGCTGCTGGTGGATACCGCAGGCCGCCTGGCGATTGACGAGGCGCTGATGCTGGAAATCAAAAACCTGCACGCCGCGTTGAACCCGGTCGAAACCTTGTTTGTGGTGGATGCCATGCAGGGCCAGGACGCGGTCAACACCGCCAAGGCCTTCAAGGAAGCGCTGCCGCTGACCGGCATCATCCTCACCAAGACCGATGGCGATTCGCGTGGCGGTGCCGCGCTCTCTGTGCGCCAAATTACCGGTGCGCCCATCAAGTTTGCCGGTACCAGCGAAAAGCTCGATGGCTTGGAAGTGTTTGACGCCGAGCGCCACGCCGGCCGCATTTTGGGCATGGGCGACATCGTGGCCCTGGTGGAGCAAGTCACAGCGGGCGTGGACATCGAAGCCGCGAAAAAGCTGGCCGAGAAGGTCAAGAGCGGTGGCGGGTTCGACCTGAATGACTTTTTGGCCCAGATCCAGCAAATGAAGCAAATGGGCGGCCTCTCCAGCCTGATGGACAAGCTGCCTGCGGCCATGGCGGCCAAGGCCGGTCAGGTAGACATGGACAAGGCGGAGAAAGACATCAAGCGCAAGGAAGGCATCATCCACAGCATGACGCCGCTGGAGCGCCGCAAGCCCGAACTCATCAAGGCCACCCGCAAGCGCCGCATCGCCGCCGGTGCGGGCGTGCATGTACAAGAAGTCAACCGCATGCTCAAAGAGTTTGAGCAAATGCAAGAGATGATGAAGAAGATGAAGGGCGGCGGCATGATGAAGATGATGAAGCGGCTAGGGGGCATGAAAGGCATGCCCAAGATGCCCTTCTGATGCTTGAACACACACCGCAACAAATCCTCAAAGGCATAGGCCTGGCAGTCCTGGCCATGGCCTGCTTCGCCACCCTGGACACCACTACCAAATGGGTGTCGCTGAGCGCACCGTTGATGGTGGCCATGTTCTTCCGGTACACGTTTCAGGCGGTCGCCACCACGGCCATTGAGCTGCCACGTCAGGGGCGCGCCTTGTTGCAGACCGAGCACCTGGGCCTGCACATCGCGCGCGGTGGCTTGTTGCTGGCCACCAGCGTGTTCGCTTTCCTGAGCCTCAAGCACATGCCGGTGGGCGAGTTCACCGCCATCTTATTGCTCACCCCGCTCATCGTGACGCTGCTGGCCGCCCGCATGCTGCAGGAAAAAGTGTCGCGCCTGCGCTTGTTGCTCGTGGCCGGCGGGTTTGCCGGTACCTTGGCGATCGTGCGTCCCAAAGGAGCCGATTTCAATTGGGCGCTGCTGTTTCCGGTGGGCGTGGTGCTGGCCAATGCGGGCTTTCAGCTGCTGACCAGCCGCATGGCACGCACCGAAGACCCGATGACCATGCAGTTTTACACCGGCTGGACCGGGGCGCTGGTAGCCGCTGTCGCTTTGCCCTTCGCGTGGGCGCCCATCACCTCGCCAGCCGTCTGGGGCGGGCTGCTGTTGATGGGTTTCATGGGCAGCTTGGGCCACTTCATCTTCATCCAGGCCTTCAAGCGCGCACCGGCTGCGGTGCTCATGCCCTATATGTACGCGCAGATCGCGTTCGCCATGCTGGGCGGTTGGCTGATGTTCTCCCACGTGCCTGACCATTGGACGCTCGCCGGCATGGGCCTGATTGCGGTGTGTGGCGCGGCAGGAGCGTGGCTCACCGCGCATGAAAGCCGGGCTGCGGCAGAGGCGCCTGAGCACTGAGGTGCTTCAGTTTTGGGGAGAAATCGGCCTCTGGCGCCCGAGGGTATTGCGCAAGCAGCTATTGATTTGATAGCAGTGTGAATGCCGGTGATGTGGGCGGCAGAGCGGGGAGTCCGGCCCCCGCCTCATGCTGCCAAACGCGCAGAAATCGGCGGGGCCCCGGACTCCCCGCTCTGCGGGTGAGAAGGTTGGTGTGCGGAATCGGATCGGGTATGGTCGCGGGGTTGCTTTGCGGCGTTTGCCGACATTCGCCGAGGCTGAGCGCTTCCTCCTTCTAGAATTAGCGATTTGCACATCAACCACAGGAGCCATTTATGCAAGAGTTTGCATCCCTGTTCGGAATCGGAACAACACTTTTCATCGGTGCGGCAAGCCCTGGCCCTAGTTTTGTAATGGTGGCCAGAACAGCGGCATCATCCGGACGACCCAACGGTTTGAATGCGGCCCTTGGCATGGGACTTGGCGCGCTGATTTTTGCAGTTGCCTCGCTGCTTGGCTTAAACGCTGTGTTTTTGGCCGTGCCAGCGCTCTATCTTGCCCTGAAGGTTTTCGGTGGGCTCTACCTCGCTTACCTCGGTTTTTGCATATGGCGTGGTGCGATGCAACCGATTGAAGTTTCCGTCAGAGCAAAGTCGGAAGGCTCAACACCCCGCCAAAGCTACTTGCTTCTTGGTTTTACAACGCAAGTCAGCAATCCTAAGACTGCCATCGTTTACGCTAGTGTCTTTGCTGCGTTCTTGCCCATGTCACCAAGCATTCAATACAACATTGCTGTCGTCGCGCTGGTGTTTTGCATAGAGGCTGGCTGGTACGCAATGGTTGCAACCGCGTTGTCGTCCGAGGTGCCGAGAGGTACATACCTTAGGTATAAGAAATGGGTTGACCGTTGCGCAGGTGGCATCATGGGTGCGTTGGGTCTAAAGCTTGCTTCGTCTGCTATTCAAGATTAGAAATGAATGTCTGAGCATGGTCTTTGTGACTGCTTAGGAGCGTGGCGAAAGTCGGCTTCCAGCCCAAAACCAACCACGCCTCCCCAAGGCGAGCAGCGCAGCTTGCGAGCGCAGACGCCATTCGCGGTTGCCACAGAGGCGTCGCACCCACCACCCCGTTGACGAAGTATTGCTTGCGTACCCAAGACAGCCGTCCGCGAGGTGCGCCGGAGTCCGCAAGCTGCGCTGCTCGCCACCCGCTGGCTCGCGACCATTTGCAAACAAAATCACCCGCTAGCGCACATAAAACTTGCGCGAGTAGCTCCTAATTCAATAGCAAATCACAGCATCCGCCCGGTCTTTACAAACCGGTCGTGCCACGACAAGGCCTCGCTCAGGATGTGCGGGGTGTGGCGGCCGGGGGCGGTCTGCAGGGCGCGGTTGAAGTAGTCGCGCAGGGCGGGGCGGAAGTCGGGGTGGGCGCAGTGCTCGATGACGAGTTGGGCGCGCTGGGTGGGCGACTTGCCGCGCAGGTCGGCCAGGCCTTGCTCGGTGACGATGATTTCCACGTCGTGCTCGGTGTGGTCGGTGTGCGAGACCATGGGCACGATGCAGGAGATGGCGCCGTCCTTGGCGGTGGAGGGCGTCATGAAGAAGGACAGGTAGGCATTGCGCGCAAAGTCGCCCGAGCCGCCGATGCCGTTCATGATGCTGCTGCCCATGATGTGGGTGGAGTTCACGTTGCCGTAGATGTCGGCCTCGATCATCGCATTCATGGCAATCAGCCCCAGGCGGCGGATGACCTCGGGGTGGTTGCTCATCTCCTGCGGGCGCAGCACGATGCGCTCGCGGTAGAAGTCGATATTGGCGTTGAACTCAACGAGCGCCGCCGGGCTGAACGACAGCGCCGTGGCCGAGGCCATGGTCAGCTTGCCGGACTTGATCATCTCCAGCATGCCGTCTTGCAGCACCTCGGTGTAGGCCGTGAGGTGCTTGAACGGGCCGTGGTTCAGGCCCATGAGCACGGCGTTGGCGATGTTGCCCACGCCGCTTTGCAGGGGCAGCAGGTCAACAGGCAGGCGGCCGGCGCTAACCTCTTGCTGCAGGAACTGAATGATGTGCCCGGCAATTCGCTCGGACGTGGCATCCGGCGGGGTGAAAGGCGAGTTGCGGTCGTGTTCGCTGGTCTCTACCACCGCAATCACCTTGGCCGGGTCGCAGTGCAAATAGCAGTCGCCAATGCGGTCACCGGGTGCCACCAGCGGGATGGGGCGGCGGTGCGGCGGAATGCGGGTGCCGTAGTAGATGTCGTGCATGCCCTCCAGCCCGGCGTGCTGCAGGCTGTTGACTTCCAGAATGATGTGGTCGGCCAGGTCCAGCCAGGTTTTGTTGTTGCCCAGCGAGGACGAGGGAATCAGCCGCCCGTCAGGCAGGATGCCCGCCACTTCCACCACCGCCACCTTGAGCGGCCCCAGAAACCCGAACCACGCGAGCTGCGCCACATGCGAGAGGTGGAGGTCGGTGTATTGCATCTGGCCCGCATTGATCTGCTTGCGCACCGTGGGGTCGGACTGGTAGGGCAGGCGCATGGAAACGCCATGGGCTTTGGCCAGCGCGCCATCGAGCTCGGGCGCGGTGGAGGCGCCGGTCCACAAGCCGATCTGGAAGTCCTGTCCCGCTGCGTGCAAGGCCTCCATGCGCTGGGCCAGCGCCTGCGGCACCGCCTTGGGGTGGCCGGAGCCCGTAAAGCCGCTCATGCCCACATTGGCTCCAGCCGGGATGAGGGCGGCGGCGGCCTCGGCCGACATGATCTTGGCTTGAAAGGCAGGGTGTTGGATGCGAGGGGCCGATGGCATGTCGAAAAACTCCAAGGCAATGGCTGAAATCAGGCCGGTGCGGGGCTGCTCCGGCGCGGGCCATCTTACGTCCGCCTTGCGGGTTTACCCTTGCGAAATGCTTGACTTAGGGCAAGCCAAAAGCAAATAGGGCTCCCGCAGGAGCCCTTGGCTGAAGGCGCAGAACGCTCAGGCGACGGTCTCGGTGGTCAGCACCTCCCCGCGCAAGGTGTAGCTGCGGGTTTCGGTAATCGTCACATCCACCAGCTGGCCCACCAGACGTGGATGGCCGGCAAAGTTAACCACGCGGTTGCACTCGGTGCGGCCCATGAGCTCGCCGTTGTCGCGCTTGCTGCTGCCTTCTACCAAGATGCGTTGTACCGTGCCCAGGCGCTGGTTGCTGATGGTGGCAATGTTGGCGTTGATGGCGGCTTGCAGCTCTTGCAGGCGGGCCAGCTTCACCTCATGCGGCGTGTCGTCGTGCAGGTTGGCGGCAGGCGTGCCGGGGCGGGGGCTGAAGATGAAGCTAAACGAGTTGTCAAAGCCGATGTCGGCGATGAGCTTCATCATCTTGGCGTGGTCTTCGTCCGTCTCGCCGGGGAAGCCCACGATGAAGTCGGAGCTGATGGACATGTCCGGCCGGATGGCGCGCAGCTTGCGGATGGTGCTTTTGTATTCCATGGCGGTGTAGCCGCGCTTCATGGCCATCAAAATTTTGTCGCTGCCATGTTGCACGGGCAGGTGCAGGTGGCTCACCAGTTTGGGCAGCTTTTCGTACGCGGCAATCAGGCTGGGCGTGAACTCGTTGGGGTGGCTGGTGGTGTAGCGGATGCGCTCGATGCCCGGAATGTCACTCACGTACTCCAGCAGGGTGGCGAAGTCGGCCATCTCGCTCGAGTCGCCCATGGTGTTGCGCCAGGCGTTCACGTTCTGGCCCAGCAGGTTCACCTCTTTCACGCCCTGGTCGGCCAGGCCGGCAATTTCCACCAGCACGTCTTCAAACGGGCGGTTGATCTCGGTGCCGCGGGTGTAGGGCACCACGCAGTAGCTGCAGTATTTGGAGCAGCCTTCCATGATGCTCACAAAGGCCGACGCGCCTTCCACCTTGGCCGGGGGCAGATGGTCGAACTTTTCGATCTCGGGGAAGCTGATGTCCACCTGCGGCTTGTCCAGCGTCTTGCGGGCGTTCAGCAGTTCGGGCAGGCGGTGCAGGGTCTGGGGGCCGAACACCACATCCACATAGGGCGCACGCTTGATGATTTCGGCACCCTCCTGGCTGGCCACGCAGCCACCCACGCCGATTTGCACGCCTTTGGCCTTGAGGTGCTTGATGCGCCCGAGGTCGCTGAACACTTTTTCCTGCGCCTTCTCACGGACCGAGCAGGTGTTGAACAGAATCAGGTCCGCCTGCTCCACATCGTCAGTAGGTTCGTAGCCCTGCGCGGCGCCCAGTACGTCGGCCATCTTGTCCGAGTCATACTCGTTCATCTGGCAGCCGAAGGTTTTGATAAAGACTTTTTTGGACATGGTGGATTCGCTTCAATGCTATGAATTCAGGAGCTGCTCGCGCAGATGGGGCGGGCGCCAGGGTGCGATAAGGCTATTGCTGGGGTGCCCGGCGTGCCCCGGCAAGGTATTTACCTGGAGTAGGAGGGCTTGGCCGGCATGGCTTCGGCTTCCAGCGCGGTCATCACCCAGACCTCATGCAACATCCCGTTGGGTTCGCGGGTGTACATCACCGGCAAGGACTGGCCGACGAGGGACGCTGACAGAACCAGCATGCCATTCGCCCCGCGGACGCGGGAGCCCGGTGACAGGCGGTCCGGCTTGCTGTCGAGCAGGACTTCGGGGGGGGCTTGCACTTCCAGTGTTCCGCGCAACGCGTTGGCGGGGAAGTTGCGCAAGGGGAGCACCGTGCCGTCTGGCGTGGCGATGCTTTGGCTGGTGATGCCGGTTTGGGCGGTGGCATGCGGAGCCGCGAGGCCCGAGAGGCAGAATGCGGCAAGCAAGACGGTGCAGCGGTTCATGGTGTGTATCCAGAGGCTGTGAATGAAGGGGAGGATTCTACCGGCAGGCCGTAACAGCGGCCCACCCAAGAAAAAACCCGCAGTGCTTGCGCGCTGCGGGTTTTTTTGTTTGGTGGTCGTAGGTGGACTTGAACCACCGACATCAGCATTATGAATGCTGCGCTCTAACCAACTGAGCTATACGACCGAAGACCGGCATTATAGACCAGTTTTTTACTGGTGCGTAAAGTGAGGTGTACGTTTGTTGACAAAAGCGTCCATGCCTTCCTTCTGGTCGGCCGTGGCAAACAGGGCGTGGAACATGCGGCGCTCGAAGGCGATGCCGTCGGCCAGGGTGCCTTCAAACGACCGGTTCACCGCCTCTTTGGCGGCCATGGCCGCCACCTGCGAGAAAGCGCATATCTGCAGTGCGGCGCCCAGTGCCTCTTCCTGCAGCTTGTCCAGCGGCACCACACGGCTTACCAGGCCTGCGCGCTCGGCCTCGGCGGCGTCCATCATGCGGCCGGTGAGGGCCAGGTCCATGGCTTTGGACTTGCCCACCGCACGCGGCAGGCGCTGGGTGCCGCCCGCGCCGGGGATGATGCCCAGCTTGATCTCGGGCTGGCCGAACTTGGCGTTGTCGGCGGCGATGATGAAGTCGCACATCATGGCCAGTTCGCAGCCACCGCCCAGCGCAAAGCCGCTCACAGCGGCAATCACCGGTTTGCGGATGCTGCGCAGGGTTTCCCAGTTGCGGCTGATGAGCTCGCCCTTGTAGACATCGGTGAAGCTGAGCTTGGCCATGGCCGTGATGTCGGCGCCCGCAGCAAAGGCTTTTTCGCTTCCGGTGATCACCATGCAGCCGATGGCGGGGTCCGCATCAAAGGCCTTGAGCGCTGCGCCCAGCTCGTCCATCAGCTGATCGTTCAGCGCGTTGAGCTGCTTGGGGCGGTTGAGCGTGAGGATGGCAACCTGCTCGCCTTCAATACGGGTGGTGATGCATTCGTAAGTCATGTAGCGATCTCCGGTGGTGGCTCGAAATAAGGTGGGCGCACGTGCGCGTAGGGGGTTATGCCTGATCCAGCCAGCGGTGGGCCGCCGCCGCATCGCGCACCGACAGGCGCACGGCCTGGCTGGCAGGGGGCAGGGTGAGTTGCAGGTTCATCAGCCGCTTGTCGCGCGATACCAGGGCAGTCACTTTTTTGGCCTTGCCGGTGTAAAGCGTCAGGTCGTCCAGCGTTTGCATGCGCCAGGGCTCGCCCTCGGTTTGCACGGCCAGCCATTCGTCGCCCGCTGCAAAGCCGGCCTTTTCGGCGGCACCGCCGCGCAGCACTTGCTGGATGAACAGCCCGCCGGACTCCTTGACGCGCAGGCCCAGCTGTTGCGCCACTTGATCGGGCTCGCGGTTGACCTGCACGCCGTGCTGCTCCAGCAACTCGGCCACCGGCAGTTCCTTGGTGCTGTGTACCCAGCGCGCTATGTCTTTGGCAAAGGAGCGGCCGCTCAGTTCCTGCAGCACGGCCAGCAAATCCGCCTCGGCCATGGGGCCGCCGGCGCAGCGCGTCCACAGGCCGCGCATCACGGCGTCCAGCGTGGTCTTGCCCTCGGCGCGCAGGCTCAGGTCCAGGCACAGGCCCACCAGCGAGCCCTTGGTGTAGTAGCTCACCGTGGCGTTGGCGGTGTTTTCGTCCTGGCGGTAGTACTTCACCCAGGCGTCAAAGCTGCTCTGCGCCACGCTTTGCACCAGGCGGCCCGGGGTCTGGTTGACCTGGTTGATGGTTTTGGAGAGTAGCTTGAGGTAGCTCGCGGTGTCGATGCGCTTGGCCCGGCGCAGCAGCAAGTCGTCGTAATAGCTGGTGAAACCTTCAAAGAACCACAGCAGCTCGGTGTAGTTCTCTTGGGTGTAGTCATAGGTGGCCAGCTCGGCCGGGCGCAGGCGCTTGACGTTCCAGGTGTGGAAGTATTCGTGGCTGATCAAGCCCAGCAGGGTGGTGTAGCCCTCGGGCTGTTTGTGCGTGGTGGGCGCCAGCGTGCTGCGGGGCAGGCGCGGCAGGTCCTTGCGGTTGCAGATGAGCGCGGTGGAGTTTTTGTGCTCCAGCCCGCCGTAGCCGTCGTGCACCGCCGCCAGCATGAAGACGTAGTTTTTGAATGGAATCGGGCTCTTGCGCCCGCCCTTCTTGCGCAAGCCGCTCTCTTTTTGATAGCTTTCAAGCTCGCTGCCGTGCCAGAAGCGAAGTTCCGCTTCGCAGATGGCGCGGGTGTCGGCCAGCAGCTGCTCGCCATCGAAGCTGGGCGGCGCACCGGCCACCACAAAGCGGTGGGGCACGCCGAACACCTCGAAGCTGCCGCTCCAGAACGGGCCCATCTCCACAGGGCAGTCCACCAGGGTGTCGTAGTCAGCCGCGCGGTAGAGGCCGAAGCCGGCCTTGTCGCATGTCACGGGTTCCAGCCCGGTGGCGAGTTGCCAGCCGTGGGTGCCGTCCACGGGCAGCACTTCCAGCGTGTGCGGCAACGCAGCCGCTTCGGGCACTTGCAGGCACAGGCTGGTGCCGTTGAAGAAGCCGCGCTGCGCGTCCAGCCAGGCGGTGCGCACGGAGGCGTCAAAGGCATAGACCTCGTAGCGCACTTCCAGTGCAAGGTCCGTGCGGCAGCTCACCTGCCAGGTCGCCTTGTCCAGTTGTTCGGCGGCGACCCGCTTGCCGCCCTGGCGGCATTCCAGCTTTTGCAGGTGCTTGGCAAATTCGCGCAGCAGGTAGCTGCCCGGTATCCAGGCCGGCAGGCGCAGCACCTGCTGACTCGCCGGCGCTGCCACCGTCAGGGTGACCCGGAACAGGTGGGCATGCAGGTCCGCCACTTCCACCCGGTAATGCACCGCCGCCTCCGGGCGGGCTGCGCTCAGGGGCGATGGGGAGGGCTTGGCGGGAGTTTTCATGTCAAATCACCGGTTGGCGCCCGTCACATCAGGGCGGGTAGCTATGAATTCAGGAGCGTAATGCGTCTGCGTTACCGCCGGCTTTCAGCCTTTGGCTTCTTTCAGGTGTTTTTCGATCTGTGAGGCGTCAATCGCACCGGGCACGCGGTTGCCATTTTCAAATATCAGGGTCGGGGTGCCCTGGATGCGGTAGGTCTTGCCGAACTCGACGTTGCGGGCCAGTGGGGAGGTGTCGCACATGGACGCCGCAGCGGGAGCGGCTTGGTCGCGCAGCATCCAGTCTTGCCAGGCGGCCAGTTTGTCTTTGCTGCACCAGATGGCTTTGGACTTGTCCACGGAGTCCTGCCCGAGGATGGGGTAGAGGAACATGTAGATGGTGACGTTGTCCACCTTCTGCAGGTCGCGCTCAAAGCGCTTGCAGTAGCCGCAGTTGGGGTCTTCAAACACGGCCAGTTTGCGCGAGCCATTGCCACGCACGATGGTGAATGCGTCCTTGAGTGGCAGCGCACTGAATTTGATGGCGGTGAGCTTGTTGATGCGCTCTTCAGTCAGGTTGCGCTGGCCCTTGGTATCAAACAGGTTGCCCTGAATGAGGTAATTGCCCTTGGCGTCGGAGTAATAGATTTCGGAGCCGTTGACGCGGATCTCGTACAAGCCTGCCATGGGGGAAGGGCGGATTTCATCGATGGCCTTGAGTTGAGGTACCCGCTGGGTGATGGCGGCGCGGATTGCTGCCTCCTGGGCCGTGGCCCCGGTGCTGAGGGTGGCCAGCGCCAGGCACAAGGAAGCGGCGAGCGAACGGGGGAGATGCATAGGGTTGACTGTCGGTAGAGAAATGTAGATGCCGCAGGCCTTACAGGCCCATGGCGCGGCGGGCCACCCGGCGCTTCAGGAGAGCCAGCTTGTCAAAGCCACGCATGCCCCAGCTGCGAGCGCTTTGTACCAGCGTGTGCGGGTGAGAGAACAGTTGTTGCAGCGAGTCGCCACTGCCACCCACCATGGCGAACTCGGCTTTGCGGGCGCGTTCGTATTGGCGTAGCAGACGCATATCGTCCACCCCGCGCCAGTAGCCGCGGCCATCCAGCACCCTGACCAGTTCGGCCACGTCGCCCAGCCCGAGGTTCAGGCCCTGGCCTGCCAGGGGATGTACGTTGTGGGCGGCGTCACCGGCCAATACCCAGGCGCGTGGTGTGCCGGCGATGGGCGCGGTGCCTGCCCAATGCCGGGCTAATGCGTGCTGCAAGGGCCAACTCGCGCGCGGACTGCGCAGCTGCAGGGCGCCCACGGCCATGCGGGTGGCTGTTTGCAGGGCATCGGTGAACGCCTGGTCAGGGCATGTCAGCAGTTGTTGCGCGCGCGCGGGGCTGACGGACCATACCAGCGCATGGAGCTTCCCATGCACGCCGTCCAGGGGCAGCAAGGCGGTGATGTCCCCTTCATGGAACCACTGGCGCGCGGTCTGCCCGTGGGGAAGTTCGCTCTCCACACGGGCCGCGACGGCCCATTGCTCGTAACGGTGTACGTCGAACTCCACGCCGAATTCTTCGCGCGTGGCGCTGGCCCGGCCTTCGCACACCACCGTGAGGGTGGCGGGCTGGGGGGCATCGACGACGGTGATCAGCGGCTGAAACTGCACGGCTTGCGCCAGTTGCTGCTCCAGCACCGGCACGTCCACGATCCAGTTGAGTGCGTCGGTGCCCTGGTCTGCTGCTGCAAAGTTCACCTGGGCTTGGGCATCGGCCTCGATTTGCATCTGCAGCACCGGGGTGGCACTCTCCCCTGCAGGCCAACAACGCACGGCTTCCAGCAGGGCACGGGATGGCTGGTTGAGGGCATAGGCGCGCACATCGGCGTCTGCCGTCGTGGTGCCTGCAGCGCTCACTACCAGGGCAACCTTCAAGCGTTTGGCCGCCAGATGCAGCGCCAGCGTGCGCCCCACAATGCCAGCGCCACGGATACAAATGTCATAGGTTTGGGCCATGCGGGCATTGTAGGAGGGCTGTGCACAATGCGGGCTCTATGCACCAGGAAAGCCCCATGCCCGACAGTTTCACCCCCGATGTGCGCGGCCATATTGCCGCATTGATGATGTACCCGGTCAAGTCGCTGGCCGGAATCTCGGTGACGGAGGCCCGCCTGCTGGAAACCGGCCTGGAGTGGGACCGGCACTGGATGGTGGTAGACGCCGATGGCCAGTTTCTCACCCAGCGCGAATGCCCCCGTATGGCCTTGGTGCAACCCCGCATCACCGCCACGGCCCTGGAGTTGCACGGACCGGGATTGGTGCTTCTTTCAGTGCCACTGCAAGCGCAAGGCCCGGTGTGCCGCGTGCAGGTGTGGGATGACAGGCTGGACGCCCTGGACATGGGGGACGACGCAGCCCTCTGGTTGCAACAGGCGCTGAGCCAGTCCGGTGTGCGCCTGGTGCGCTTCGCACCCCAGGCGCTGCGCCCTTGCAGCACGCGGTGGACAGGCGGTGTGCCCAGCCACACCCAGTTCGCCGATGGCTACCCCGTCTTGGTCACCACGGATGCGTCCATGGAGCCCCTGAACGCCCGGTTGGCTGCTGCCGGATTGCCCCCTGTAGGCATGAACCGGTTCCGCCCCAATCTGGTGCTGGGCGGGTTGGAGGCGCATGATGAAGATCACCTCACCGTGCTGGAGGTGGCCGTGGAGGGGCCGATCCGCCCCCGCCTGGCCTTGGCCAAGCCCTGTGCCCGCTGTCCGATTCCGAATATTGACCCCGCCACGGCCGACAGCCATCCTGGGGTGGGGGACGCCTTGCTGGCCTACCGCCAGGATGCCCGGCTGAATGGCGCGATCACTTTCGGCATGAATGCCATCGTGCAAACTGGCGCCGGCACGGTGCTCCGTGTGGGCCAGCCGGTAGCGGCAAGTTACGGCTTTGAATGAGGGGTGAGGGAAGGCCGGCCGGAGTGCTCGCCTACTGCGGAAACCAGGGCCGCCGGTAGGGTGGGGGCGGGTTCCAGAAAGCGGATGGGGCGCCGCGTGCGGGGTGACATGCCATGCAGAACGTCCCGCAGCTCCTGCTGGATGGTGCGCTTGTCGGCCACCACTTCGGTGAGCAGGGCGCAGCTCATGTGAAACTGCAAAGTTACCTCTGGGCGCAGGCCGGGCAGCGGTATGAGGCCGGAGGCAACCAGTCGGACCATGCGTTCGGTCAGTTCCTGGCGCGAGGCAACCCCATCGAGCACGAGGCCGAAGTGCGCGGTATCGACGCGGCCTGCCGGGTCCACATCGCGGAGCACGCGGTGCAGTTTCACGGCCGCCCGCAGCAGGCATTGCTCGGCGACGGCATCCCCGTAGGACTGCCGCAAATAGCCGTAGTTCACCACCTCCACCATCACGATGGCCGAGGGCTCCCGGTGCTGTCGGGCGCGTTTGATGGCTAACTCGACTTGGGTATCGAACAAGGGGCGGGTGAGCAGGCCGGTCAAGGCGTCTTGTGTCTGGAGCGCGTCGGCACGCTCCTGAATTTCGCGACGCTCGCGGGCCCGCATTTGCAGGGCTTGTTGCAGGAGCGGCACGGTGAGCGCCACGGCGGCGATCATCAGGTAACGCGACTGCCACCACTGGGGCAGTACTTGCAGCTTCTGCAAGGCAATGTAGAGCGTGACCAAACCGGTGGGAAGGAAGGTGAGTGTCAGCCAACGGCCTATGGCATGGCCGCGCCGCCAGGTCAGTACCGTTGCCCCGAACAACAGCAGCGGACAGGCGGCCAGGTAGACCGCATTGATGGTGTCGGCCAGGCCCCGGTCTATGGCGGCACCCAGCAGGGCGATGGGGATGCCGAAGCCGGCGGCGCCGTACAGCACCTGGGACATGCGCGGAAAGCCGGCATCCAGGGAGGTCATGTGCCGTACAAAGATCAAGGTGGCACTGGGGCCTAGAACCGGCATGCCTATGTGAGCCAGGTCCGACCATGCCGGTGATTGCGGCCAAAGCCACAAGCCGGAGAGTCCTGTCAGGCAGCTGACCACCAACACCATGCCGCTTATGTACAGCGCGTACCAGCCGTCGTCGGTGCTCCGGCTTTGCAGGTAATGAATGGCACATACCCCGATGAGCATCACCATGGCGCCAAACATGGCGCCCAGCAACACGTGTTCCAGTTCCCGCTGGCTGTTGCGCTTGCTCTCGGTCGCCAGCAGGATGGGCATAAGCGCGGGTTTGTGATTCCGCAATTCCAGGTAGATGTCGTGGCGTTGGGCTGCCGGGATGTCCAGTTTGAACTCAGGGTATAGCGTGGGGTGGCTCCAGCTGTCTACGGCCACCGTGTCTCCTGCAAGCTGGCGCGTCCAAGCGCCCTGCCCATCCCGCTGGTACAGGGCCGCGTAATCCAGGTGGGGCATGGGAATCGCCAGGGTCCAGCCGGCGCTGGATTGTGGGGAGCGGTTCAGGCTGAGTCGCACCCAGATGGCATTGCCTTCTTGAAAAGGCAGGCCGCGCGAGGTGTCGCTTGTCGTGAAGCGGCGGTCTCCATCGCGTTTGAGAATGTCGTCGATGCTGCGTTTGCCATCCGGGTCCACCAGGAATGTCAGTGAATTCTGCAGCTTGAAACTGGTCGAGGTGTCATCGAGTGTGACGACCGCTTGCCCGTAGGCGCATTGGCCGAAAAGTACTGCCCAACACAAAAAAGCCAAGGCCAGGGCGTTGCGGGCGACGAGGAAGGTGGATGAAACGGGCTTCATGCGGGCAAGGAAGCGTGCAGACACTGGACCTGGCGCGGCACACAGCGTGCCCACCCGAGCACCATGTCCGCCATCGCGCTGTGTGCTGCCGGGCCGCCGCAGTACGCCCGCTTTCCTGCCCCTGCCCAGCGTGCCAGTGCCACCAACAGGCGGGGAAACAGGTATGGCATACACTTGGCACCCAGTTTTTAGAGGTTTGTTATGAGTTTGAAGTGTGGCATTGTAGGCCTGCCCAACGTGGGCAAAAGTACCCTTTTTAATGCGCTGACCAAGGCGGGCATTGCTGCAGAAAACTACCCGTTTTGCACGATTGAGCCCAATGTGGGCGTGGTGGAGGTGCCGGATCCGCGCCTGCAGCAGTTGGCCGACATCATCACCCCCGAGCGCATTGTTCCCGCCATCGTGGAGTTTGTGGACATCGCCGGCTTGGTGGCGGGTGCCAGCACCGGCGAAGGCCTGGGCAACAAGTTCCTGGCCCACATCCGCGAAACAGATGCCACCATCAATGTGGTGCGCTGCTTCGAAGACGACAACGTGATTCACGTGGCCGGCAAGGTGGACCCGATTGCCGACATCGAAGTCATCCAGACCGAGCTGTGCCTGGCGGACTTGGGCGCCGTAGAAAAGGCGCTGCACCGTGTGACCAAGCTGGCCCGCTCCGGCGACAAAGAGTCCGTCAAGCTGGTGTCCATCCTGGAGCGCTGCCAAGCCGCCTTGAACGAAGCCAAGCCGGTACGTACGATTGATTTCAGCAAAGAAGAGCTGCCTTTGTTGAAGCAGTTCTTCCTGATTACCGCCAAGCCCGCCATGTTTGTGGCGAACGTGTCAGAAGACGGCTTTGAGAACAATCCGCTGCTGGACCGCTTGACCGCTTTTGCCAAGGCCCAAGGTGCCCCCGTGGTGGCCATTTGCGCCAAGATGGAAGCTGAACTCTCCGAGATGGACGATGCGGATCGTCTGGAGTTCTTGAAAGAACTGGGCCAGTCCGAGCCAGGCCTGAACCGCTTGATTCGCTCTGCCTACAGCCTGCTGGGTTTGCAAACCTATTTCACTGCGGGTGTGAAGGAAGTGCGCGCATGGACTATCCATGTGGGCGATACCGGCCCCCAAGCGGCGGGCGTGATCCATACCGATTTTGAGAAGGGCTACATCCGTGCCCAGACCATCGCGTTTGACGACTTCATTGCTTTCAAGGGCGAGCAAGGCGCCAAGGATGCCGGCAAGATGCGCGCCGAAGGCAAGGAATACGTCGTCAAAGATGGCGATGTGATGAACTTCCTGTTCTCGTCTTGATGCCGTTTCCCGCGGGCACTGTGTGACGTCGCTGAACCACACCTTTGCCGACATCGCCCAGCTGGGTGACTTCGATGCCGTGATCGATGCGCGGTCCCCGGGGGAGTTTGCCGTGGATCACATTCCCGGCGCCATCAACTGCCCGGTGCTGGATGACGAAGAACGCATCCGGGTCGGTACGCTGTACAAGCAGGTGTCTCCGTTTGAGGCTCGCAAGGTGGGCGCGGTGCTGGTGGCGCGCAATGTGGCGCGCCACATCGAAACCCTGTTTGCGACACATCCCAAATCCTGGCGCCCGCTGGTGTACTGCTGGCGCGGCGGGCAGCGCAGTGGCTCGTTCACCCACATCCTGAATGAAGTGGGCTGGACGGCGCGGCGCCTGAGCGGCGGCTACAAGTCCTGGCGTCACCATGTGCTGGCGGAGCTGGAGGTCGTGCCGCCCCGATTCGATTTCCGGGTACTTGCGGGCCCTACGGGCTCCGGCAAAACCAAGGTGCTGGAGGCTTTGGAGGCACTGGGCGAACAGGTGCTGAATCTGGAGGCCATTGCCGCCCACAAAGGCTCGGTACTCGGCGCTCTGCCGGATCAGGTGCAACCCTCCCAGAAGATGTTTGAAACACGGGTGTTGCATACCTTGGCGGCGTTTGATCCGGCGCGCCCGGTGTATGTGGAGGCGGAAAGCAAGCGCATAGGCCTGTTGCGCCTGCCGGATGCGGTGTACCAGGGCATTCAGCAAGGTCGGTGGATGGGCTTGCATGTGCCGGTCCATGCGCGTGTGCGTTTTTTGCTGCAGGACTATGCCTATTTCGTGCACAGCCCGGTTTTGATTGCTCAGCTGGAGCGCCTGGGGGCGACCTGTGGCCGGGCGCAAGTGGATGCATGGAAGAGCCTGATTGCGACGGGGCAGTACGAGGCCTTGGTGGAAGACCTGCTGGTCAAACACTACGACCGCCATTACGACCGTTCCATGCAGCAACTCCAATCCGCCGACGCGCAAGGGAGCGCTTTGGGGACCGATGATGTCAGTGACGCGGGTTTCATGGCGTTGGCGCGCCGCATCGCTGATGCGTAACTAGCTCACCACAGTGACAGCAAACCGATGGCACCCGCTGTCATGGTGATGTAGCGCAGGCATTTGCCGATGGCCATGTAGGCCAGGCAGGGCCAGAATGGCAATTTGAGCCAGCCGGCCACCGCGCACAGCGGGTCGCCTACGAGGGGTAGCCACGAGAGCAGGCAGGCTTTGGGCCCCATGCGGAGCAACCAGCGCAGGGCCCGTACATGGCTGGCAGAGTTGCCATACCGGTCCGCCACTTCGCTTGCGGCTTTGCCCATCCACCATGTCAATGCGCCTCCGGCGGAATTACCCACCGTGGCTACCGCGATTGCGGGCCAGAACATGTCGGGCTGCAGATGCACCAAGCCCAGCACCACAGGCTCTGAGCCCATGGGCAACAAAGTGGCTGAAATCAGCGACACGGCGAATACGGTGCTCAAGCTGTATTCGGGCAATGCAAGCAGGTGCAAAAGGTGGGTGAGCCAAGCGTCCATGAGGAGCCCAGTATAGGGAGGCGGACATAGGCGCTCGGCAGTCCGGTGGTATTTCAATTGCTGAAATTTTGAGCAGTTAGAATACGCGCCGGGCCCGCAGCAGTGCGGGCCTTCACGCTTTTTATTGCCCCCCGCTTCCACTCTACCCATGCAAATCGGCCCGTTCGCTTTGGCGAATCACCTCTTTGTCGCCCCTATGGCTGGGGTGACGGACAGGCCTTTCCGCCAATTGTGCAAAAAGCTGGGTGCCGGCTACGCAGTGAGCGAAATGGTGACGTCCCGCAAGGATTTGTGGAACAGCCTCAAGACTTCGCGCCGCGCCAACCACGATGGTGAGCCCGGGCCGATTGCGGTGCAGATTGCCGGCACCGAGGCGGCCATGATGGCCGAGGCTGCGGCTTACAACATCGACCGGGGGGCGCAGATCATCGACATCAATATGGGCTGCCCCGCCAAAAAGGTGTGCAACAAGTGGGCAGGCTCCGCCCTGATGCAGGACGAGCAGCTCGCCATCGAGATCGTGGAGGCCGTGGTCAAAGCCTGCGCACCGCGCAATGTGCCTGTGACTTTGAAGATGCGCACCGGCTGGTGCCAGGCGGAGAAGAATGCCGTGGTGCTGGCTCGCGCTGCCGAAGCAGCAGGCGTGCAGATGGTGACGGTGCATGGCCGCACCCGCGAGCAGGGCTACACAGGCGCAGCGGAATACGACACCATTGCAGCCGTCAAAGCGGCTTTGCGCATTCCGGTGGTGGCCAATGGCGACATCACCACCCCCGAAAAAGCGCGTGAGGTGCTGGCTGCCACGGGGGCCGACGCCATCATGATCGGCCGTGCCGCCCAAGGCTACCCGTGGATATTCCGGGAGGTGGCGCACTTTCTGGCCACTGGCACGCACCTTGCACCACCGCTGGTGAGTGAGGTGAAGAAGCTGTTGGTCGAGCACCTCTACGACCACTACAGCCTGTATGACGAATTCATAGGCGTGCGCTCGGCGCGCAAGCACATTGGCTGGTACCTGGAAGACCTGCCCGGTGGCGAGACCTTCCGCCAGCGCATGAACCGGTTGGAAGACAGCGCCTCCCAAGTGGCGGCGGTGGAAACGTATTTGGATGAGTTGAAAGAGAAAATGGATCGCATTCCCGCCCGGGAGGCTGCGACGAGTCAGGCAAGGGGACATGACATGACGGAAATGGCAGTATGAGCAGCACAAATTTGGATGAATGCGTGCGCACAAGCCTGGGGCTTTATTTTGCGGACCTGGACGGCACTGAGCCTGCCGGCATGTATGACATGCTGGTGCGAGCCGTAGAGAAGCCCTTGTTGGAAGTGGTGATGGCTCAGGCCGCCCAGAACCAGTCCAAAGCGGCCCAGTGGTTGGGCTTGAATCGAAACACTTTGCGCAAAAAATTGCTTGAGCACAAGCTGATTGCTTGAACCTCCTGCCGGCTTCCGCTCTGGCGCGGGAGTCCGGTGAAACACTTTCTGGTTTAACTTTACCCCGCACTATGAACGCACAAAAAACTGCACTGTTGTCCGTCTCGGACAAGACCGGCATCGTCGAACTCGCCCAGGCGCTGCATGCCCAGGGCGTCAAGCTCCTGTCCACCGGCGGCACCGCCAAACTGCTGGCCGACAAAGGCCTGCCCGTGACCGAAGTGGCCGAGATGACCGGCTTCCCCGAAATGCTGGACGGCCGGGTGAAGACCCTGCACCCCCGTGTGCACGGCGGCTTGCTGGCGCGCCGCGACTTCCCGAGCCACATGGCGGCGCTGGCCGAGCACCATATCAACACCATCGACTTTCTGGTGGTGAATCTCTACCCGTTTGAAGCCACCGTGGCCAAGGCTGGTTGCACGCTGGAAGACGCCATCGAGAACATCGACATCGGCGGCCCCGCCATGGTGCGCAGCGCGGCCAAAAACTGGAAAGACGTGGCGGTGCTGACCGACGCGGCCCAGTACGACACCGTGATCGCTGAACTGAAGGCGAACGGCGTGGTGAGCGACAAGACCAAGCTGGGCCTGTCGATTGCTGCGTTCAACCGCATCAGCCAGTACGACGGCGCTATCAGTGATTACCTGTCTGCCATCCAAATCGGTGAAGACGTACCCGCAGGCGACAAGGCCCCGGTGCTGGATTTGTTCCCCGGCCAGAGCAATGGCCGCTTCGTCAAGGTGCAAGACCTGCGCTACGGCGAAAACAGCCATCAGCAAGCCGCGCTGTACCGTGACCTGTTCCCCGCTCCCGGCTCGCTGGTGACTGCCAAGCAATTGCAGGGCAAAGAGCTGAGCTACAACAACATCGCCGACGCGGATGCCGCGTGGGAGTGCGTGAAGAGCTTTGACACGCCAGCCTGCGTGATCGTCAAGCACGCCAACCCTTGCGGCGTGGCTGTGGGTGCTAACGCCCTCGAGGCCTACAGCAAGGCCTTCCAGACCGATCCCACCAGCGCATTCGGCGGCATCATTGCCCTGAACACCGAGCTGGATGAAGCTGGCGCGCAGCAAATTTCCAAGCAGTTTGTGGAAGTGTTGATGGCCCCGAGCTTCACAGCCGCAGCGCTGGAAGTCTTCAAGAGCAAAGTCAATGTGCGCATTTTGCAAATCGACCTGCCCAAGGGGGGAAACACGCCTTGGGACCAAGGCCGTAATCTGATGGACATGAAACGCATTGGCTCCGGCATCCTGCTGCAAACGGCGGACAACCATGAGTTGGCTTTGAGCGACCTGAAGGTCGTGACCACCAAGCAACCCACGGCTGAAGAACTCAACGACCTGCTGTTTGCCTGGAAAGTGGCTAAGTACGTTAAGTCCAACGCCATCGTTTTCTGCAAGGGCGGCATGACCATGGGCGTGGGCGCCGGCCAGATGAGCCGCTTGGACTCTGCTCGTATTGCCTCCATCAAAGCCGGCCACGCCAATCTGTCCTTGGCGGGCACGGTGGTGGCGAGCGATGCGTTCTTCCCCTTCCGTGATGGCTTGGATGTGGTGGTGGACCATGGCGCGACTTGCGTCATCCAGCCCGGTGGTTCCATGCGCGACCAAGAAGTCATTGACGCGGCCAACGAGCGCGGCGTGTCCATGGTGTTCAGCGGCGTGCGCCACTTCCGCCACTGAACTGGCAGATAGGGGCTTTCGGAAAAAGGCTGCCACAGGGCAGCCTTTTTTATGTCGAATCACACGCTAGCGCACATGGGCTGTGCGCGTGTAGCTATATTTTTCATAGCGTTTCCAACTGTCTTTTGCGAATCCACCATGGCTTGTTTCGCGGATGTACCGGACTCATGGAGGTTTGCGCGAAAATGGGTTCCATGCAAAACCACATCACCTCCAGCCTGCAAGAGGCGCACACCGCACTGACCAAGCTGCTGGCCAACCCGGCCGCGTTGGCGACCATCGAGCAAGCCGCGCAACTGCTCATTGCTACGTTTGAAAACAAGGGGCGCGTGTATTCCTGCGGCAACGGCGGCTCCATGTGCGATGCCATGCACTTCGCTGAAGAGCTCACCGGCCGCTACCGCAAAGACCGCAAGGCCCTGGGCGCCACCGCCATCAGCGATGCTGGCCACCTGACCTGTGTGGGCAATGACCACGGCTATGAGCAGGTGTTCGCCCGCTATGTGGAGGGCCATGGCCGCCCTGGTGACTGTTTGGTGGCCCTTAGCACCAGTGGCACCAGCAAGAATGTGATCAAGGCCGCAGAAGCCGCCAAGGCATTGGGCATGAAGGTCATCATCCTCAGCGGCAAGCGCAGCGAAAAGCTGGAGCCTTTGAGCGATGTGTACATCTGCACCCCTGGCGGCACCTACGCGGACCGGGTGCAGGAACTGCACATCAAGGTGCTGCACATCCTGATCGAGCTGATCGAGCGCCACTTCTTTCCAGAGAACTACGTCGGCGAGTAAGCGCGGAATTTACGGTGCCATACAACAAGGGCTTGAAGCCATATTGGCATCCAGCCCTTTCTCTATATGCGCAAGCAGCTACTATTTTGATAGCAATTTAAACACTTCGCCGGCTGCGGCGACGGTCTCTGCGATGTCGGCATCCGTGTGCGCAGCACTCATGAAGCCGGCTTCGTAGAGCGCCGGGGCGATGTAAACACCGCGATCCAGCAGGCCGTGGAACAGGGTGTTGAAGCGCGCGTTGTCCGTGGTCATGACCTTGGCGTAGTTCTGCGGCAGCTCTTTGAACAGGAAGAAGCCGAACATGCCGCCCTCTGAGTCTCCGCAGAAGTCCACACCGGCTTGGTCGGCTTCTGTTTGCAGGCCGCTGATCAGGGACTGTGTTTTACGGCTCAGGTCTTCGTAGAAGCCGGGTTTGCTGATTTCTGCCAGCGTCGCCAAGCCGCAAGCGGTCGCCACCGGGTTGCCGGACAAGGTGCCAGCCTGGTACACCGTGCCCAAAGGCGCCAGCTGCTCCATGACCGCGCGCTTGCCGCCGAAGGCTGCTAAAGGCATTCCGCCGCCTATGACTTTGCCCATCACGGTCATGTCGGGCTCAAAGCCGGGCAGGCTGCGGGCGTACACCTGCTGCGCGCTGCCGGGGGCCACGCGAAAACCCGTCATCACTTCGTCAAACACAAACAGCGCGCCGTACTCGGTGCACAGCTCGCGACAGCGCTTGATAAAGGGCACGCTGGCACGCACGAAGTTCATGTTGCCGGCAATCGGCTCGATCATCACGCAGGCCAACTCTTTGCCGTGCAGCGCAAAAGCTTCTTCCAATTGCGGGATGTTGTTGTACTCCAGCACCAGGGTGTGTTGCACCACTTCAGGCGGCACACCGGCACTGGTGGGGTTGCCGAAAGTGGCCAGGCCGGAGCCAGCCTTGACCAGTAGCGCATCGGCATGGCCGTGGTAGCAACCCTCAAACTTCAAAATCTTGCTGCGGCCGGTGGCGCCACGTGCCAGGCGGATGGCGCTCATTCCGGCCTCGGTGCCGCTGCTGACCAGGCGCACCATGTCCATGCTGGGCAGCAACGCCAAAATGGCTTCAGCCAGCTCTACTTCGCGCTCTGTGGGGGCGCCAAAGGAGAAGCCGTCCAACGCCGCTTTCTGCACGGCTTCCAGCACCGCAGGGTGTCCATGGCCCAGGATCATGGGGCCCCAGGATCCGATGTAGTCGATATAGCGCTTGCCGTCGGCGTCCCAAAAGTAGGCGCCTTGAGCACGTTGGACGAATCGCGGTGTGCCACCTACGGCCTTGAAGGCGCGCACGGGCGAGTTCACACCGCCGGGAATTACGCGCTTGGCGCGCTCAAAAAGGGCTTGGTTACGGTCTGTCACAAAATTTCTGTCAGTTAGTGTCGGGTGGAATTGGGGGGGACTTCGAAGTCGGCCTCTACAGAAGACAACACGCCGTCTTCTTCATCGTCGCTGTCGGGTTGGGCCCAGAAAAGACGGTCAGGCAGTACATGGCCCATGCCGGGGCGAAAACCGTTCTCCAAGCAGCGATCCAGGTAGCTGAGGGCCTCCGTCACGGCTTCATTCAGTTCCGTGCCGCTGGCGATCAGTGCCGACAAGGCGGCCGAGAGTGTGTCGCCGGCGCCGGTGAAAATGGCCTCAAAGCGTTCGAACTTCTCACTGCACAGTACAGCGGTTGGGGAGGCGAGCACGTTGTCGATGAACTGGTCGGGCAGGGGGATGCCGGTGACCAGCGTGTAGGGCACGCCGAATGCGTTGGCGGCCTTCGCAATGTCGCGGGCGGAGGGGCTTTTCTCGGACTCCCAGTCGGGCAGCAGCCATCGGGAGAGCGTGCTGTGGTTTCCTACCAACAATGTTGTCTGGGGCAAAAGTAACTCTGTGCAAGCGTCCTGATACAAGTCGATCTTGTCCTCTTCCCACCAGGAGAGGTCCGGCATGTAGGCCACCAGGGGCACAGCAGAGTAGTCGGACGACAGCTCCGCGATCGCTGACAGGTTCTCCGGCGTGCCCACAAAGCCTACCTTGAAAACCTGCGCAGGAACATCTTCCAGAATGACGCGTGCCTGTTCGGTGACGGCCTCGTCATCGAAGGAGAAGTGGTCCACGATCTCCGTGGTATCACGCACATAGGCGCCGGTGACAACCGGCAAGGCATGCGCGCCTACGGAGGCAATGGCGGTCAGGTCGGCAGAGATGCCGGCGCCCCCACTGGGGTCGTTCGCATTGAATGCCATCACGCAGGCCGAGGGGCCATCATCGCCGATGGTGTCTTCGATTTCTGGGGAGGGTGTTGCCGACATCTAGAGGCCTTTATTAGGGTAAGTCATCGTGCAGAATGGCGTTCTTTAGTCGGGCGGCGGTCTTTGGGACAAAACCTGCTCTATACAATCGTTGCATTCTATTTGAAGGCTCTATAAGCTGTGACTGATACTAAAACTTGGATGTGCTTGATTTGCGGTTGGATTTATGACGAGGGCGCTGGCGCACCAGATCACGGCATTGCCCCCGGCACATTGTGGGCAGATGTACCGATGAATTGGACATGCCCCGAATGTGGTGCTCGCAAAGAAGACTTCGAGATGGTGCAGATCTGACGATGGGTTTCAGGCGTGTAATTTGCTACGCCTGACTGGCCCTATACGTATTGGAGCTTAGGCTTTTGAGCATGACATCCCCCACCTATAAAGTTTTGGTGATTGACGACAGCAACACCATACGTCGAAGCGCAGAGATTTTTCTTAAGCAAGGTGGGCACGAGGTGTTGCTAGCCGAAGATGGGTTTGATGCATTGGCAATAGTCAATGATTACCAGCCGCACTTGATCTTCTGCGACATCCTGATGCCGCGTCTGGATGGCTATCAAACATGCGCCATCATCAAGCGCAATGCCAAGTTTTCCAGTGTTCCTGTGGTGATGTTGTCCTCCAAGGATGGCGTTTTCGACAAAGCCCGCGGGCGTATGGTCGGCGCGCAGGATTACCTCACCAAACCGTTCACCAAAGACCAATTGCTGCAGGCTGTGCAGCAATTCGGATCTGCCCTGCAAGGAGCTGCCTGATGCCTATCCAAAAAGTATTGATTGTTGATGACTCCAAGACGGAGCTGTTGTATCTCACGGAAATTCTTCAAAAAAACGGTTACTCCGTCCGTGCAGCCGAAAATGCCGACGAGGCCTTTAAGCGACTGGCAGAAGAAAAGCCCCAGCTGATCTTGATGGATGTCGTCATGCCTGGCCAAAACGGGTTTCAGTTGACTCGGGCCATCAACCGCACGCCGGAGTATGCGGACGTCCCCATCATCATGTGCACCAGCAAAAGTCTGGAAACTGATCGGGTTTGGGGAATGCGTCAGGGCGCTAAAGACTACATCACCAAGCCTGTCGATGCCGCAGAGCTGCTGGCCAAAATCAAAGCACTGGGTTAATGCTGGCGTCCCATGGCCAATAGAGACGCACTTCGAGATCTTCAGGCCCGGCTTGCCAGTCGGTTGCAAGCTGCGCGTGCAGAAGGCATGACGGTGGCTTGGCTCGCGGTGCAAGCCGCAGGCCGGAGATACCTCTTTCCACTCAGTCAATCCGGTGAAATTGTTCCGCTGAACCGTGTTCAAACGGTCCCCTATACCGTGCCTTGGTTCAAAGGGGTGCTCAACATCCGTGGCGGCTTGTTCGGTGTCGTGGAGCTGGCGGCATTTATAGGCACAGAAGCTGGTGAATCGCTTCCGCCCCCCTCTGTGGGTGAGCCCAGTGTGGTCACGCTGAATGCCGCCTTGGATGTGAATTGCGCGATTCAGATTGATCTCTTGTCCGGCTTGCGCGGGCCCGATGCCTTTTCCCAATCGCATGGTCCGTCAGTAGGCTCCCCGGCTTATTTCGGCAACGTTTTTATCGACAGTGCCGGGGAAGCCTGGCAAGAAATCAACTTGCGCATTCTTTCCCAGTCCCCGCAGTTTTTGAGCATCAGTGCTTAGTACATCGTAAGGCCCCATCATGTCCGTTGTCGATCAACTAAAGAACCTCTTTTCCAAAAAGCCGCCAGAGTCGGAATTGGACTCCCGCCTAAGCCTTGCGATGCCTGATGCGACACTCACGAGTGCCGTGGGTGACACAGTTCAAGAGTCGCGGAATGCACCATTGCAAGCGCAGGAGGTGCCGGTGGCTGTCGAGCCGGGGGTGCCTGAGGGGGATCTGATTTCGATTCCTGTCTTGGGGCGGCGTACGGTGGTTCAGCACCAACGGACTTTGTTCGTGTTGCTGGGCGGCGCCCTGGTCGTTTTGGCCGGCGTCACCTTTTACGCCTTGAATCAGTCGGATAGAGTCGCGCAACAGCTGGGGGCGACCGGGCAGTCGTTGATGCAGTCCCAGCGTTTGGCAAAGTCTGTGTCGCAGGCCGTGGTGGGGAGTACGCAGGCATTCCCTGATGTTTCGGATAGCTCCGGAATCTTGGTCAAATCCGTCAAAGGTTTGCAGTCCGGTGACGATGAAATGCGCATCAATGCCTTGGGAGAAGATTTCAGCCCGGAGTTAGGCAAAGTCATTCCTCTGGTTGAGCGTGCGGAAAAAAATGCTCAGGCGGTGCTTGCACAACAGAAAATGTTGACCCAAATCGGAGCGGCGCTGCGTCTGATTAACCGCCAGTCCTCTGATTTGCTGGAAGTCGCTGAAACCGTTTCTTCCCTGAAGCTTCAGCAGAATGCACCGGTGGCGGAGATTTCCGCAGTGGGACAGTTGGTGATGTTGACGCAGCGCATCGGGAAGTCATCCAACGAGTTCCTGACCGCCGAAGGCGTAAGTCCAGAAGCTGTGTTTTTGCTCGGTAAAGACTTGAATACGTTCAAGGAAATTTCTGAAGCGCTTCTCTCCGGGAGTACGGAGTTGCGCCTGACTGCAACCAAAGACCCTGCGACCCGCGAGCAACTCGAAGCGTTGATCAAGATGTACGAAGAAACCCGCGTTCAGGCGGGTGCTATTTTGGGTAACTTGCAAGGCTTGGTATCTGCGCGTGAGGCGCAAGGCGCGATCATTGCAGACAGCGAGCCATTGCGTCGTAATCTGGAAGACCTGCAGGCCAAACTGTCCGGCCAGGCCGGTATCGGTGGCGCCTCCTTGGCGTTGTTGGTGCTTGCTGCGTTGTTTGCGTTGATTTGTGCCGGTGGCCTTTCCTATGTGCAGCTGCAGGACAGCCGCAAACGCCAAGTGGTTGCGGAAGATCAGCGCTTGGAGGCCGAGCGTCAGGAGCAGGAAGCCAAGCGTGTCAATGACGCCAATCAGGCCGCGATTTTGCGATTGATGAACGAATTGCAAACGGTGGCGGAAGGTGACCTGACCCAGGAAGCTACGGTGACGGAAGACATCACGGGCGCTATTGCCGACTCGGTGAATTACACGGTGGAAGAATTGCGCTCCTTGGTGTCCAACGTACAGAACACAGCGGCCCGCGTGGCCCAAACAACGGCTGATGTGGACGCGACGTCCACCGAACTGCTTGCAGCTTCCAACGAGCAACTGCACGAGATTCGTGAAACCGGTAAGTCCGTTCTGGACATGGCGGGTCGTATTAACGAAGTGTCGGCTCAAGCGCAAGAGTCTGCGACAGTAGCCCGTCAGTCGCTCCAGGCGGCGGAATCCGGTTTGCAGGCGGTGCAAAACGCGATTGGCGGTATGAACTCCATCCGTGACCAGATCCAGGAAACCTCAAAGCGCATCAAACGACTGGGTGAATCCTCCCAAGAGATTGGTGAAATTACCGAGCTGATTTCGGACATTACCGAACAGACCAACGTTCTGGCCTTGAATGCTGCCATTCAGGCGGCTTCGGCTGGTGAAGCGGGGCGAGGGTTCTCAGTCGTGGCGGAGGAAGTGCAGCGATTGGCGGAGCGTTCTGCGGATGCGACGCGTCAGATTGCGGCGCTGGTGAAGGCCATTCAAACGGATACTCAAGATGCCATTGGCGCTATGGAACGCTCCACACAGGGCGTGGTGGAGGGAGCCAAGCTCTCCGATAACGCCGGTACCGCACTGACAGAAATTGATCGCGTGTCCCGCCAAGTGGCTGACTTGATTGAACAGATCTCAAACGCGGCCTCCCGTGAGGCGGGTCTTGCCAACGTGGTGGCGGACAACATTCAGCACATTTTCGCGGTGACAGAGCAAACCGGAGAGGGTACTCGTGCCACTGCCAACCAGGTGCGGGAGCTGTCCCGCATGGCGGAAGAGTTGCGCCAGTCGGTGTCCCGATTCAAGATTTCCTGATCGCGGCTTGCCGCGTTCGATTGCCCCGTGATTTCCTGGAGAGCCTGAACCCATGTCGTCAAACCTTGTCGCTCCCGGAGACAATGAGCTGTCTATCACTGATCTGGGGCCCTTGGCGTGGGTGCTGGACGAGTTGCGCAAGTCATTGGATGGTGCAACCAAAGCGATGCGCCGCTTCGTGCGGGATGCGGAGTTGGCGCGTGGTTCCGACCTGACGGAGCTTGATGCGAGTCATCTTCGTATTGCGCGTCAACAGCTGCATCAGGCCGTCGGAGCCCTAGAGATGGTGGGGCTGGAGGTGCCTGCCAAGTTTTTGCGAGCCATGGAATCGCTGGCCCAAAGGTACGTACAGCGACCTGAGCATTGCAGTGACGAGGCCGCCAATTGCATGGAGCGAGCCAGCTTTGCGCTGACAGAGTATCTTGACGGCGTCCTGAAGGGCAAATCGGCTTCATCAGTGGCGCTGTTTCCACAGTACAAGGCATTGCTTGAACTTGCGGGCGCGGAGCGTATTCACCCCGCAGATTTGTGGCCTCCGGCGTGGCAGTGGATTCCAGTACCCGTACCAGAGGGGACTGTGCCTCGGAACATCGGCCCGGACGTCCGCCGTGAAATGGACCATGCGGTCTTGCGCCTGGTCAAGCATGGGGACGAGAACGCCGCGAGGCATTTGCAGTCAGTCAGTCTAGGGTTGGCGGCATCCGCCCAGACGCAGGAAGAGCAGATCTTTTGGGTCATCAGTGCAGCCTATTTTGAAGGCATGGCATTGCGGCTGTTTGACGGGGATGTTTATACCAAGCGTGCAGCCTCGCGTATTCTTCAGCAGTACGTGGCCTTGGCCAAGGGCCAGCATTCCGTGTCTGAGCGATTGGCGCAGGACATCGTTTTCTTTTGCTCGCGGGCGATCCCGTCAGAAGCATCGCAAGCGCCTGTGTTGGCCTCTGTCCGAACAGCTTATGGTCTGACCCGCAGCAAACCGGTGGACTATGTTCATGAACAGTTCGGGCGTTTTGACCCTGCCATGTTGGTGCTGGCTCGCAAGAGAATAGCGGCCGCATCTGAAACCTGGTCTGCCCTTGCTGGAGGGGATGTCAATCGGCTGAAGGCTGCTGCCGAACAGTTTTCCGCTGTCGCTGATGCCGTGACCAAGTTGCACGCTGAGAGCGGGGAGTTGGCCTTGGCATTGTCAGGGGTCATTGAGTCTACGTCACGCTCCGGGCTTGTCCCTTCCCCTGCTGTTGCGATGGAGGTTGCAACGTCTGTGTTGTATCTCGAGGCCGCCTACGAGGATCTGGATCCGACCGACAACCAGATGGTAGAGCGCAGTGCCCGACTTGCCCAGCGTTTGCAGCATGTCGCGGATGGTGGTGCGCCTGAGCCCATGGAATCGTGGATGGAAGACCTTTACCGCAGAGTTAGTGACCGCCAGACCATGGGTAGTGTGGTCGATGAGTTACGGTCCACGCTGGCGGATGTCGAGAAGTCGCTGGATCAATTCTTCAGGGACGCTCGCGACAAAGGTCCATTGCGTGAGGTGCCGAGCCAGTTGGCGCAGATGCGCGGTGTTTTCTCCGTGCTTGGTTTGGATCAGCCGGCCATCGCAGCCCTGCGGATGCGCTCCAGTGTGGAGCAGTTTCTTGTCGATGAAGTCGATGAAGCCAGTGCGCGCCAAGGTGTTTTTGAGAAGCTCGGCAATAGCTTGGGTGCGATGGGTTTTCTCATTGACATGCTCAGCTATCAACGTTCTTTGGCGAAAACACTGTTTGTCTATGACGAGGTACTCGGGGAGTTCAAGCCCTTGATGGGACGGGAGCGTACCGTCTTGCCAGAGGCCTCTGCTCCGACGCTGGGCAGCAGTGATCAGAACAAGGAAGCGTTGGCGGCGGTGAGCGGGCATGAATTGCAGGCGCTCCCGGTCGATCCGGCTGCAACACGTGTGCCTGTATCTAGCACTGTCCCGGCAGTCGAAGAGGAGGACAGCGACGATTTGCTGGACATCTTTCTGGAGGAGGCTCGCGAGGTCGTGGTGCGAGGACGTGAGGCGATCACTGCCCTGCAACTCGACCCCGGCAACCTGGCAGACCAGACAACTTTGCGTCGTGCGTTTCACACACTCAAGGGCAGTTCGCGGATGGTGGGCCTGAACGACTTCGGCGAGGCAGCATGGTCGTATGAACAGCTCTTGAATACATCCTTGGCAGAGCAGCGCCCCGCTAGTGATGCCTTGATTGCAAGCTCCACAGAAGCGATGACCGCTTTTGAGCGCTGGGTGAGGGATATCGCGTCGGGTGATGCCTCCGCGTGGAGCGCTGCGGAGTTCCGCAAGACATCGGATGCGTTGCGCTTGCAGGATCAATGGTTGCCTCTGGAGGTACCCGCTGATCGGTCCGTCAGTGAGGCAATAGAAGCACCTCTGATGGAGCCGGATGTCATCGCTCCCCTTGCCGCTGAAGCAAGCTCGTTCGACACAGAAGTCCGTTCTGAGGCGTTGACAGAAACACTGGATATCGGCAGTCTGGATTTTGCGGTGACAGAGATAGGCACGGCGGACCTTCTGGAGGCCGTTCCGGACGACAGTCAGGGTGCAGCGCAGCTACCGTCTGATACCCCGCAGTCGTCTTCCATGTCAACCTTGGACCGGCTGGATTTTGGCTCCACGCAGATAGTTGAGTTTGAGCCGCCGGCGGAGCCGGATGTGCAAGTAGGCGTCCTGGAGTCGCTTATTGCGACCGATTCAGAACCTGAAGAGCTGGATCTGTCTGATTTTGATTTTGGTGACGTGGAGAACGCGGCCAAGACCGAGTTGCTGACCCTGAGCCCGGAAGCGACGGACCTATCTGTAGAGCAGTCACTCCAGCCACCGGACCCGCTGGACTTGGGTGATTCGGAGCCAAGCGTGCCCGGCTTGGTGCTGGAGTTCCCTGAACCGGAGTCAGTGGCCGCTGTTGCCTCTCCCGATGAGCCTGCCATTGCGGCGGCGGACGACGGGATGAAGGTGATCGGCTCCCTGCGTATGAGCATTCCGCTTTACAACGTTTACCTCAATGAGGCAGACGAGTGGTCGCGGCGTCTGCAAACCGAGCTCGGTGAGTGGGCCATGGAACTCTCTGATCCCATTTCGGATTCTGTAATTTCCTTGGCGCACTCCCTCTTGGGGAGTTCGGCGACTGTCGGTTTCATGGCACTTTCCAATATGGCGAAGGCGCTGGAGCAAGCCTTGCAACATGTGCAGTTGCACCGCCAAACGGACGCTGCCCACGCTTCGGTGTTTTGCAAATCTGCTGAGGATATAAGGCGTTTGCTTCACCAGTTTGCTGCCGGCTTCGTGAAAGAAGCGGATGTCGAGGTGCTGAATGCCTTGCAGGACATCATCGAAACCGAATTTCCGGCACCGGTGATGGAGGACGCCGCTGAGGTTGAACCAGAAATGGATGAGCTTCAGGCGTCATTGGAATCTCCACCGGTAGACGAAGTTGCGCCCTCTGTGCATTCGGTAGAAATGGACGTTCCGGCTGTATTGCCACATGTGGTGGCAGAGGCTGCTCCCCTCGTGGTACTGGATGCGCAAGACGACGATCTTGATGCGCAAGACCATCTGGATGCAGACCTGCTTCCGATCTTTGAAGAGGAAGCGACCGAACTCTTGCCCCAGTTGGGTTCTGCTTTGCGTCAATGGGTTGCCAGACCTGATAACCAGGGTGCCCGCAGCGAGGTTCTTCGCTTGCTGCATACATTGAAGGGCAGCGCGCGTTTGGCAGGCGCCATGCGTCTGGGTGAAATGAGCCATCGCATGGAGTCGTCCATTGAGCAGCTCGGTGCGGAAGGGCTGCAATCCATCCAGTTGGAGCCCTTGTTGGGCCGCTTCGATGTACTGCAAGCTGCATTTGCCGCGTTGGGCCAAATGCCAGAAGAGGCGGTCCGTGAGTCTGTGGCCGATGCGCCCATGACTGCCCCCCTGGACTCTGCTCTTGAAGATCAAGTGGCGTCTGCAGTGGTTCCATTGCCCAAAGCGCTGCCCGCAATCCAAGCGCCTGCGATGCTGGCGCCGCGCGCACAAGGCAACCATTCGGTGCGCGTACGTTCGCAACTATTGGACCGGTTAGTGAACCAAGCCGGTGAGGTCATGATTTCCCGCTCGCGCATGGACGAGCGACTGAATCAGTTGCGCTCCTCACTGGGAGAACTTACCGGCAACTTGGATCGACTGCGTCAGCAATTGCGCGACGTCGAGTTGCAAGCCGAGTCGCAAATGCAATCGCGTCTGGCACAGACCAAAGACTCTGCTCAGGCATTCGACCCCTTGGAATTCGACCGGTTTACCCGTGTGCAAGAGCTGACCCGCATGATGGCCGAGTCGGTGAACGACGTGGCGACGGTGCAGCGCAATTTGCAACGCTCCGTGGAGGCCACGGAGGACGACTTGATTGCACAGGGCCGACAAGCACGTGAGTTGCAAAAAGACCTTTTGCGGACCCGTATGGTGGAGTTTGATGGCATCTCTGATCGCCTTTACGGCGTTGTCAGGCAGGCATCTAAAGATGCAGGTAAGCAAGTCAAGCTGGATATATCCGGCGGTGCTATTGAAATAGACCGTGGCGTGCTGGACCGCATGGCCCCAGCGTTTGAGCATTTGCTCCGCAACGCGGTGGCCCACGGCATTGAGTCGCCGGCAGATCGCACAGCAGGTGGTAAAGCGGCTTCCGGCAACATCACGATCCTGGTCCATCAGGAAAGTAACGATGTGACCGTGAGTTTCACGGACGACGGTGCCGGGCTGCACTTGGATCGTATCCGCGCGAAAGCAGAAGCCAAAGGTCTGATCGGTGCAGGCGAGTCCATGAGTGATGCGGATGCTGCCAACCTGATCTTTACCCCGGGATTTTCCACGGCAGACGAAGTCACGGAGCTTTCGGGGCGGGGTATCGGTATGGATGTGGTGAGGGCAGAGGTCCATGCCTTGGGCGGACGTATTGAAACCCAAACCCAAGCGAATGCCGGCACGACCTTCAAGCTGGTACTGCCGCTGACGACCGCCGTGACGCAGGTGGTGATTTTGCGTATGGGCGAGTTCTCCATTGGCGTCCCTGCCAACATTATGGAGACCGTGCTACGCGTTCCGGCGGCCCAGTTGGATGCTGCGTATGCCCAGCAGGCATTCAGTTTCGGCCAAGAGCACCTTCCCTTCTTCTGGGGTGGTGCCTTGTTGCAGGTCTCCGCCAAGAGCATGGACGCGGGTGGCAAGACGCTGCCGGTTGCCATCTTCCGCAGCGCGGGCCAACGTCTGGCGGTTCACGTCGATGAAGTCTTGGGCAATCGTGAGGTGGTGGTGAAGAACCTCGGCCCCCAACTTGCACGTTTGCCAGGCCTGGCTGGCATGTCCGTGTTGGCCTCCGGTGCCGTGGTGTTGATTTATAACCCCGTAGCACTTGCCTCGGTGTATGGTGACCAAGCCCGAGCGTTGGGCGCGGAAACGCCTGCTGCCTTTGTTATGGCCGACGCTCTGACCGGTGAGCCCGTGCAAACGGTGGCGCAGATGGCATCAGGCGCCCCATTGCCCTTGGTCTTGGTGGTGGATGATTCGATCACCGTACGCCGTGTGACCCAGCGCTTGCTCAAGCGGGAAGGCTACCGGGTTGCCTTGGCCAACGACGGCCTGCAGGCACTGGAAAAGCTGCAGGAAGAAGTTCCAGCCGTTGTTTTATCCGACATCGAAATGCCCCGCATGGATGGCTTCGACCTGGCACGTAATATCCGTGCAGATGTCAAGCTGCGGGACTTGCCGATCATCATGATCACTTCGCGGATTGCTGAGAAGCATCGTCAGCACGCCCGTGAGTTGGGAGTGGACCACTACCTCGGCAAGCCGTATTCAGAAGACGAGTTGCTTGGCCTGGTGCGGGGCTATTGCGCCGCAGCAGTTCCCGCCTGATCGGTTGATTTTTTGAGAAAGCCATAGCGCGCCAGGGTGCGTGCTCTGGCCTTCGCATGGTCCACCACCGGTGCCGGGTAGTTGCTGCCGATCTGAACGCCTGCCGCTGCCAATTCCAAGGGTTTTGCTAGCCAAGGTGCGTGGATGGCTTTCTCCGAGAGGCCTGCCAATTGCGGTAGGTAGCGCTTGATGAACTTCCCTTGGCCATCGAATTTTTCACTTTGGCTCACGGGGTTGAAAATCCGGAAATACGGTTGCGCGTCACAACCGCAGGAGGCTATCCATTGCCAGCCACCGTTGTTGGCAGAGAGGTCAAAGTCATTGAGTTTGAGGGCAAAGTACTTCTCGCCCCAGCGCCAATCCAAACCCAAGTGTTTGACAAGAAAACTTCCCGCCACCATGCGCAGCCGGTTGTGCATATAGCCGGTCTGGTTGAGTTGGGCCATGGCCGCATCGACGATAGGGTAGCCGGTGCGGCCTTCGCACCAGGCCATGTATAAGGCATCTGCTTGCTCGCCTTGCTCCCACGCAATCGCGTCGTATTCCGGCTTGAAAGCCTGCGTAGCCACATGCGGAAAATTCGCCAATATCTGAAAGTAAAAGTCCCTCCAGGCAAGTTCTGCCAACCACACAGAGGCTCCATCACTCCCATTACGGATGTGTTCAAGCGCAAGGTTCACCAGCTTGCGGACGGATACGGTGCCAAAGCGCAGGTGCACTCCCAGATAGCTGGGCCCCTTGATGCTGGGGAAGTTGCGTGCCTCGCCGTAGCGGTCCATCCTCGCCAAAAAATCTTGCAGCATCGCATTGCCTGCGGCACAGCCGCCATGCATGCCAAGTACACGCAAGTTGGTGGCTTCAAAGCCTAGATCTGCCAATGAGGGACATGGGTGGGCAAGGGCGTCCGGCGCAGCAGCTAACACTGCGCAATCCTGCCGGACGTCGTGGCGGGGTAGCGGAGCATTACCTATCCGGGCCAGCCAAGCTCGGTGATAGGGGGTGAACACACCATAGGGCTTGCCCGATTGGGTTAATACCTCGCGCTCTTCAAAAATGACCTGGTCTTTCACGAGGACGAGTTGCTTGCCAGAGGCCAGAAGCTGTTGCTGTACTGCGGTGTCACGGGCCACGGCTGCGGGTTCGTAATCACGGGCTGCGAATACGGCATCTGCCCCCAGCGACATGGCCAGTTCTGGAATGGCGGTCTGCGCCGACGCATGCAACGTGATCAGCGTGCGGGCAGCTTGCCCCCGCAATGCCTGCAGCGAGTCTTCTAGCGCTAGCACCGAATCGCGGATAAATTCCACCCGCCTATCCTGGCGTGGCAGCGCATCCAGAATGGCCTTGTCATACACAAAAACGCAATAGACGGCTCCACAGCAAGCCAAAGCGCGGGCCAGTGCCGCGTTGTCGTCGGTGCGCAGGTCGCGCCGGAACCAAACCAGCCCGATGGAGAATTGAGATTGCATGTCAGCCGCTAAAATCAAAGCATGTCCGGCGATTCTGCACCTTTCAATCTCACCAACCACTTCCTGATCGCAATGCCCGGACTGGAGGACCCCCTGTTCGGTAAAAGCGTGGTCTATCTGTGTGAACATTCCGAACGCGGTGCGTTGGGTCTGGTCATCAACAAGCCGGCCGACATGCCCCTGCCTGCTCTTTTCCAGAAGATTGATCTGCCTTTGCATCGGGCCGACCTGGTGGATCAACCTGTTTTTCAAGGCGGCCCGGTGCAAACCGAGCGCGGCTTTGTGCTGCACGAGACGGTGGTGCCCGATGGCCAAAGCGGCGATGAATCCTTGTACGCCTCCACCATGACCATTCCCGGCGGGCTGGAAATGACCACCTCCAAAGACGTGCTGGAAGCCCTGTCCATGGGGTCCGGCCCCAAGCGGGTGCTGGTGTCCTTGGGCTACTCTGCATGGGGTGAGGGGCAGCTGGAAACCGAGTTGGGTGAGAACAGCTGGCTGACCGTCGCTGCCGACCAGCGCTTGATCTTCGACACGCCTGTCGAACAGCGCTATGACCGGGCTCTGGGCCTACTGGGGCTGGAGGCCTGGATGATTTCGCAACAAGCGGGGCACGCATGAGCGACGCGACTCCCCTTGTGCCTCCTGCCCTCACCACCTTTATTGCATTTGATTTTGGCCTGAAGCGCACCGGCGTTGCGGTGGGGAACCGCCTGATGCGCACGGCGCAGCCGCAGGGCTCCATCCATGCTGAAGGCAATGCCCGCTTTGATGGTGTGGCCACCAAGCTTAAAGAATGGCAGCCCGACGCCATCGTGATCGGCGTGCCCTACCACCCCGATGGCGCCCCGCACGAAAACACTGCGCGCGCCAAAAAGTTCGGCCGCCAGCTGCAAGGGCGATTCGGCCTGCCAGTGTTTGAAGTGGACGAACGCTACAGCACCACCGAGGCCATTGCCAGCGGCGCCAAGGACGCCGATGCCATGTCCGCCTGCATTATTTTGGAACAATTTTTGAGGAACCTCCCGTGACCATTTTGGCTTTGGATGCAGAGGCGCTGTACCGCGAACTCCTGCGCGGCGTACAGCAGTTGTGCAATGCAGATACCCGCTTGGTGGGCATCACCTCCGGCGGCGCCTGGCTGGCCGAGCGCCTGCAAGCAGACCTGAAACTTACTGGCAAGCACGGCACGATTTCGTCCGCCATGCACCGGGACGACTTTGCCAAACGGGGCCTGTCCTCGGGCGGACAGACCCAGTTGCCCTTTGATGTAAATGGCGCCGACATTCTGGTGCTGGACGACGTGCTCTACACCGGCCGCACCATCCGCGCGGTGATCAACGAGCTGTTTGACTTCGGCCGCCCCGCGCAAGTGCGCTTGGCGGTGCTGGTGGATCGCGGCGGGCGCCAGTTGCCCATCCAGGCTGAGTTCGCGGCCGCGCGCGTCAGCCTGGCGGCCAACCAGTCTCTGGCTCTGGCGCGCAGCGCCGAGGGTGTGTTTTCCTTTAATGTGCAAGGGGCCTGAGCATGTTGTACAAGCGCAATCCGCAACTCAACAAACACGGCGAGCTGATTCACCTGCTGTCCACCGAAGGGCTGCCCAAAAACATCCTTACCCACATCCTGGACACCGCCACCAACTTCGTGTCGCTCAACGACCGCGAAGTCAAAAAGGTGCCCTTGCTGCGCGGTAAAAGTGTCTTCAACCTGTTCTTTGAGAACAGCACCCGCACCCGCACCACCTTCGAGATTGCGGCCACCCGCCTGAGCGCGGACGTTATCAACCTCGACATTGCGCGCTCCAGCGCGTCCAAGGGCGAGTCGCTGCTGGACACCATCGCCAACCTGAGCGCCATGGCGGCTGACATGTTTGTGGTGCGTCACAGCGAATCCGGCGCGCCCTACCTGATCGCCCAACATGTGGCGCCCCATGTGCATGTGATCAACGCCGGTGATGGCCGCCATGCCCACCCCACCCAGGGTCTGCTGGATATGTTCACTATCCGGCACTACAAGAAAGACTTTTCCAACCTCACGGTCGCCATCGTGGGCGACGTATTGCACTCCCGCGTAGCGCGCTCCGATATCCATGCGCTGACCACTTTGGGCTGTGCCGAGGTGCGCGTGGTGGGCCCGAAAACGCTGGTGCCCTCTGACATGGCGCAGATGGGCGTGCGCGTGTGCCACACGCTGGAAGAGGGCATCAAGGACTGCGACGTCATCATCATGCTGCGCCTGCAAAACGAGCGCATGAGCGGCGCGCTGTTGCCATCCATGCACGAGTTCTTCAAGAGCTTTGGCCTCACACCAGAAAAGCTGCAACTCGCCAAGCCTGACGCCATCGTCATGCACCCCGGCCCCATCAACCGTGGTGTGGAAATTGACTCGGCAGTGGTGGACGGCGCGCAGGCCGTGATCCTGCCGCAGGTGACCTTCGGCATCGCCGTGCGCATGGCGGTCATGAGCATCGTCGCGGGTAATGAGGCGTGAGTAGCACCGTGACCAACTTCCCCTACTGGAGCACTGGCATTGACAAGCTCCAGGCCTATGTGCCCGGTGAACAGCCCCAAACTGGGGGCTGGGTCAAGCTTAATACCAATGAGTGCCCGTACCCGCCGTCTCCGTTGGCACTGCAGGCCGTCCGCGACGCGACAAGTGAGCAACTCCGCCTCTACCCCGACCCCAACGCAACCGCCCTCAAGGGCGCCATTGCGAAGCACTTTGGCTTGGGCGCCGACCATGTGTTTGTCGGCAACGGGTCTGACGAAGTCCTGGGGCATGCCTTTCTGGGCTTGCTCAAGCACCCGCTGCCCATCTTGTATCCCGACGTCAGCTACAGCTTCTATCCGGTGTACTGCGGGCTGTACAACATTGCCTTTGAGCAGATCCCGCTGAACGCTGACTTCGCCGTCAACACTGCAGACTACGCCCGACCCAATGGTGGCATCGTGCTGCCCAACCCCAATGCACCCACTGGGGTGGCGCTGGGCCTGGAGGCACTGCGTGCCTTGCTGCAAGCCAACCGCCAATCGGTGGTGCTGATCGATGAGGCCTATGTGGACTTCGGTGCGCATAGTGCCGCCGCCCTGATTCCCGAGTTTGACAACCTGCTAGTGGTGCAAACGTTCTCCAAGTCGCGGGCTCTGGCTGGGTTGCGCGTTGGCTTTGCATTGGGGCACCCCGCCTTGATCGAGGGCTTGGCTCGCGTGAAAGACAGCTTCAATTCCTACCCACTGGACCGTTTGGCCTTGGCTGGTGCCCAAGCCGCGATTGAAGACCATGCGTACTTCCAGTACATCACGCAGGCCGTGGTGCACAGCCGCGAATGGCTAACCCATGCCTTGGGCGTGCTGGGCTTTCAGACACTGCCGTCCAGCGCCAACTTCATCTTTACCTCGCATCCGCAACACGCCGCAGCAGACCTGCTGGCAGCCCTGCGCACACGCAAAATCCTGGTGCGGCACTTTGCCAAGGGCCGCATCCGCAACCATTTGCGCATCAGCGTGGGCACGCAGCCCGAATGTGAAACCCTGGTCGCCGCTCTTCAGGAAATACTCAGCGCGGACCATGCCGCAAACCCAAAGGTCTCTCCATGAAAATTTTGATCAAAGGCGGCCGCGTAATCGACCCCGCCACAAGTGTGGACACACTGGCCGATATGGCAATTGCAGATGGAAAGATCCTGGCCATCGGCACCGCGCCCGCCGGTTTTGACCCGCAAACCACCATCAACGCCCAAGGCTGCATCGTCGCGCCGGGTCTGGTCGATTTGTCGGTGCGCCTGCGTGAGCCCGGCCATGAGCACGAAGGCATGCTGGCCAGCGAAATGGCCGCTGCGGTGGCCGGTGGCGTCACCAGCGTAGTCTGCCCGCCCGATACCGAGCCCGTGCTGGACGAAGCTGGCTTGGTGGAGATGCTGCGCTACCGTGCCGAGCGCCTGCACCAGGCCCGTGTGTTCCCGCTGGGCGCGCTCACCCGCAACCTGCAGGGCGAAGTGCTCACCGAAATGCTGCAGCTCACCCAAGCCGGCTGCGTGGCCTTCAGCCAGGCCGAAGTGCCCTTGCTCAACACCCAGGTCACCCAGCGCGCCCTGCAGTACGCCAGCACCTTTGGCTATACCGTGTGGCTGCGCCCGCAAGAGGCCTACCTGGGCAAGGGCGTGGCTGCCAGCGGCCCCCTGGCTACCCGCATGGGCCTCTCCGGCGTGCCGGTGACTGCAGAAACCATTGCCTTGCACACCATCTTTGAGCTGGTGCGCGCGACCAAGGCCCGCGTGCACCTGTGCCGCATCAGCAGCGCCGCCGGTGTGGAGCTGGTGCGCCAGGCCAAGGCCGAGGGCCTGCCCGTGACTTGCGATGTGAGCATCAACTCCCTGCACCTGACCGATGTGGACATGGGCTACTTTGACAGCCGCATGCGCCTGAACCCGCCCTTGCGCCAGCAGCGCGACCGCGACGCACTGCGCGCCGCCTTGGCCGATGGCACCATCGATGCGCTGGTTTCTGACCACAACCCCGTCAGCGCCGACGAAAAAACCCTGCCCTTTGCCGAAGCCGAACCCGGCGCCACCGGCCTGGAGTTGCTGCTGAGCCTGGCCCTCAAGTGGGCGCAAGAAAGCGGCTTGGGTGTGGCAGAGGCGGTGGCCACCGTCACTAGCCGCTCTGCAAACGTCTTGGGCGGCGCGCTGGGCACCTTTGCCGCCAGCGCAGGTCGCCTGACGGCGGGCGGTGCGGCTGACATTTGCGTTTTCGACCCCGCCGCCCATTGGGTGGTGGAGCCATCCGCACTCGTCAGCCAAGGGCAGCACACACCTTTCGGTGGCTACGAACTGCCCGGCCGCGTGAAAGCCACGCTGGTCGGGGGCCGAGTGGCCTATACCGCAGCGTGAAGTTGCAGGGAGCGAACTAGCCCATGCGCCAACTCAAAGCCCTCTGGCGAATCAGCCGTGTACTCCTGCATGTGCTGGCGGGTGCGTGGCGCATACGCATGGTGTTTCCCCGGCTGACGCAGCCAGAGCGGGATGCAGAAGTTCAGGCCTGGGCGCACGCCATGCTTGCGCGGTTAGCTATCAAATTGGTAGTAAATGGCACGCCGCCCGCAGGCGGCCCGGTGCTGCTGGCGGCTAACCACATCTCTTGGCTGGACATCGTGGTCATCCACGCCGCGCGGCATTGCCGCTTTATCTCCAAGGCCGACATTCAGCACTGGCCCGTGGTGGGCACGCTGGCCACCGGCGCCGGCACGCTCTACATCGAGCGCGAATCCCGCCGCGACGCCATGCGCGTGGTGCACCACATGGCCGAGCGCTTGAGCGCGGGCGAGGTGCTGGCCGTGTTCCCCGAGGGCACCACGGGCGACGGCACCCATGTGCTGCCCTTCCACGCCAACCTGCTGCAGGCCGCTATTGCGGTGAATGCGCCCATTCAGCCGGTCGCCCTGCAGTTTGCCGATGTGCAGGGCCAGCAAAGCTTTGCGCCTTGCTACATCGGCGACGACACGCTGCTCGGCTCCCTGTGGCGCACGCTGTGCAGCGACGGCATTCAGGCGGTGGTGACCTTTGGCGCCCCGCAAACCGCTGGCGGGCGCGACCGCAGGGCTTGGGCGGCTGCGGTGCGGGAAGACATTATTGCGCTACGGCAGTGCTGATTTGCTCCCTTCAAAGAAGGCCCCATGAAGCGTTGAAGCAATGGGGATCGTGCTTCAGAATGTCGAGGCGCCTATGCCCCAGTGGCTGCTGCGTCCTGAGACATCTCACAAAGCAGTGACACGGCACCGTCCACACTCAAGTCGTTTGGGCGGAGCTCGTTGCCGGATACACAGTAGCGGCCAATGCGGGGATCTTTGCCGTTGGCCAAGGGCAGGTAGCCCATGTTCCAGTCAGAAAACTTGCGCGCGGTGGTGGTTTCGTAGCCCATGAGCAGGATGCTGTGGTGCCGAGGGTCACGGCAGATACCGGAGTAGAGGTGAGATAAGGCCTCGCGCGAACCTTCCAGGGTCTGCAGAAAGCAACGCTCATGAAACGTCAAGAAGCCGGTGATGTTGCATTCAGCATTGCGCGTACGCGCCGTGTTCAAGATATTCAGAATGTCGGGCATGGAAATGCCTTGCCGTGGAATACTGAAATACACCAGTCTGTGCAGGGGATGCATCGCGTTCTCCAGATGTGACCGAACCAGAAACTCAGTCTTTGGGCCTAAGTGGTGGGCTCCGGATGGAGACTATCACGGGCAGGCATGTTTACCAAGGTGGGGCTGGCGGAACTAGATTGGGCAGCAGGAGTAGGGCTGCCGTGTTGCATCCAACGGAAATCCAGGGCAAAACGCCAAAAATTTGGACTCCTATCGCCACTCCCTTGGCAGAGGCGGGCCCGTGCGGCACAAGCGTTTTGAGCAGGAGCACGCTGGGAATCAAACACCTTGCACTGTATGGCCCTCATGTCGACAAGGCAGCGAAGATGTTCAAACCTTGATTCGCTCACTTTTTGATAGCTGCTTGCGCATACTCCATGAGCGCTAGAGCCCGATTTGAGGCAAAAGTGGCTGGTGCCTTCGACAGGAATCGAACCTGTATCTGCCCCTTAGGAGGGGGCCGTTCTATCCATTGAACTACGAAGACCGGACGCGGGATTGTATCGGGCGGCGGGCCTCCGGCGGCGGAAGTGGCGAGGGTCTTACTTGGTCAGCTGCCGCATGGCCTCTTCCAGGCCTTTGAGGGTGAGGGGGTACATCTTGTTCTGCACCAGTTGCTGGATGATCGCGATGCTCTGGCGGTACTGCCAGACGCCCTGGGGCTCAGGGTTGATCCAGGCGAAATGGGGGAAGGCGCTCATCAGCCGCTGTAGCCATTCGGCTCCGGGCTCTTCGTTGTTGTACTCCACGCTGCCGCCGGGCTGCAGAATTTCATAGGGGCTCATGGTGGCGTCGCCCACAAAGATCAGCTTGTAGTCCTTGTTGTACTTGCGGATGATGTCCCAGGTATCGAACTTCTCGGCAAAGCGGCGGCGGTTGTTCTTCCACATGAAGTCATAGACGCAGTTGTGGAAGTAATAAAACTCCAGGTGCTTGAACTCGGTCTTGGCCGCGCTGAACAGCTCTTCTACCCGCTGGATGTGGTCGTCCATGGTCCCGCCCACATCCATCAGCAGCAGCACCTTGACGTTGTTGTGCCGCTCCGGGCGCATTTTGATGTCCAGAAAGCCTGCATTCGCCGCCGTCTTGCTGATGGTGGTCTCCAGGTCCAGCTCGTCCTCATGACCTTCGCGGGCGAACTTGCGCAGGCGGCGCAGCGCCACCTTGATGTTGCGCGTGCCCAGCTCCTGGGTGTCGTCGTAGTCTTTGTAGGCGCGCTGGTCCCACACCTTGACTGCGCTGCGGTTGCGGCTTTTTTCCTGCCCGATGCGGATGCCTTGCGGGTTGTGGCCGTAAGCGCCATACGGCGAGGTGCCGCCTGTACCGATCCACTTGCTGCCGCCCTCATGGCGTTCTTTTTGTTCTTCGAGCCGCTTCTTGAAGGTCTCCATCAGCTCATTCCAGCCCATGGCCTGCAACTTGGCTTGCTCTTCAGGCGTCAAAAACTTCTCGAGATTTTTGCGCAGCCATTCGGCCGGAATGTCTTTGGTGAAGTCGCTGACCTGCTCGATGCCTTTGAAGTAAGCGCCGAAAGCCCGGTCGAACTTGTCGTAGTGTTTTTCGTCCTTGACCAGCGTGGTGCGGGCCAGGAAGTAGAAGTCGTCAATGCTGTAGCCGCTGGCCTCGGCCTCACCATTCACCGGTTGCGTGTTGGGCCCCACCACTCCTTTTTGCAGCGCCTCGAGCAGGGTCAGGTATTCCTTGACCGAGACGGGCAGCTTGGCGGAGCGAAGGGTGTAGAAAAAGTCAAGGAGCATTTAGGGCTACGCTGAATAAGTCCAAATCGTCAAATTCAAACCTTTGTGAATCAATGACTTACGAGCGCTTACTTCGAAAAATGGGTACTTGTTCAGCATTGCCTTAGGGCTCTCTGGATATTGAAAAATAGTTCATTGGGGCATGTCCCTTTCCAATTCCAAAGTGTCGCCAGCGCAAACACGTGTATATCGTTTTGACTTGGGAGGCAACAACTCCGCCGAGGATTTGTTGTAGGCCCATACATAGAGTTTTTTGCCCCTCTCGCTGCTTTGTAGCCATTTGGCGCAAGCCTCGTCACCAAATTCCGAATAGTCATTCAATCCGACGGAAATATTCCAGGCTATATCGGTTGTGTTGTCAATCCAAACGACGCGGGGGATCAGATTGCCGGACGGGCCTCTTCTGTCGCTAAAACTTTGACTTGTGTCGTCACTTTTTAACTTCAGATTCTTGGCTGGTGGTGGTGTAAACACGGGTTTCCCTCTTTGGTATTCCCATGAAATTTTTGGGCGCGAGCCTTCAATATCAAGTTCGTAGTCCTTAATCTGCACGGGCGTGCTGAATTGGGGGTGGCACAGCTCTTTTGCTTTTTGATTCTCTAGGCTCAGAGTAGTCTTTGTGTATGTGCGTTTTCGTTTAGTGCCGGGAATCGACAATTCACCCATTGAGGAAACGCGAAAGGTCTCTGTGTTCGCTTCTCCGTTCTCGATGTGGCCGTCACTCCAATAAAGAGTCACAGAGCGGCTGTGAACTCGTCCTACCACATCGCCGCCAAATACCTTGCTGCAATTCCAACCCCCGCACCCTTGGAAGGTGCCACAAATGTAAGGGCCGTTTTGTACCAGCTCAAAACGATTCGACCCTTGTTCATGGGCGAAGCCTTCATAACAATTCGCCATAACGTCTGGCCCTGATGTTGTGCCGTCTCTGCTGTCACAGCGGCTGAGGTCCCGATGTGAACCGGACAGGTCTACTGATGATCCTGCCCAAATTACACCAATTGCCAAGAATTGCAGCCCCATACCAATCAACCATCGCCAGATGTGCATTTTCGTCCGCCGTTATTCAGTGGGCTTCAGCGCGGCTTGTCCAGCAAATACAGCAGGTGGGCTTTGACTTCAGGCCACTCGCCGCTGCGCAGGCTGTACATCACGGTGTCGCGGATGGTGCCGTCGCGGCGCAGGGCGTGGCCACGGATCACGCCGTCTCGTCTGGCGCCCAAGCGCTCGATGGCGGCTTGGGATGCGAAGTTGAAGTTGTCGGTGCGCCAGCCCACTACATGGCAGCCCAGCGTCTCGAAGGCGTGGGTGAGCAACAGCAGTTTGGCGGTGGTGTTGACGTGGCTGCGCTGGCTGCTTTTGGCATACCAGGTCCAGCCGATTTCGACGCGCTTCACTGCGGGAACGATGTCGTGGTAGCTGCTGGAGCCGAGCACTTTGCCGGTGGCCGTTTCGGTGACAGCGAAGGCAAAGCGGTGACCGGCCTCGCGCATGGCGAGCGCATCTTCAATGTATTTGCGGGTGGCTTCCGGCTCGGGCACCGAGGTTACGCGGATGTTCCAAAGCTCGCCATCAGCAGCGGCAGCGCGCAGGCCGGCTTCATGCTCCAGTGCCAGCGGGAGCAGGGTCACGCCGCGCGCGCTCAGGGTGATGGGCTCTACAAATGCCATGTTTATTCCTTGGGGGTGTCGGTCTGTCGCTTACGCCATTTGCGTGCCAGTTGCAAGCCTATGCCCCCTCCCAGGCCCACCAGCATAATGGCGCCTATGCTGGCGCTGCCGTAACCCGGCGCAAACAAGTCCAAGCCCAGCAGGCGGCCTATCCAAAAGCCCAATAGAGCGCCGCCTACAAAACCTACGGCGTCTGAAACACCTTCCAGCAACAGTTTGGAACTCATGGCGATCAGCGGTTATGGCGTTGCATGAACATCAGCTTTTCAAACAGCGTGACGTCCTGTTCGTTCTTGAGCAGCGCGCCCACCAGCGGGGGCACAGCCATTTTGTTGTCTTGGCTTTGCAGGGCTTGGGCAGGAATGTCTTCGGCCAGCAGCAGCTTGAGCCAGTCCAGCAGCTCGCTGGTGGAGGGCTTTTTCTTCAGACCGGGCAGGTTGCGCACCTCAAAGAAGGTTTTCATGGCGGCGCTGACCAGCTCTTTTTTCAGGCCGGGGAAGTGCACCTCCACAATGCTTTGCATGGTGGCGGCATCCGGGAACTTGATGTAGTGGAAGAAGCAGCGGCGCAAAAAGGCGTCGGGCAGCTCTTTTTCGTTGTTGGAGGTGATGAACACCAGAGGCCGGTGTTTGGCCTTGATCAGTTGGCGCGTCTCATAACAATAGAACTCCATGCGGTCGATTTCGCGCAAGAGGTCGTTGGGGAACTCAATGTCCGCCTTGTCAATTTCGTCAATCAGCAGCGCAACCGGCTGGTCGGCGGTAAAGGCCTGCCACAGCACGCCTTTGATGATGTAGTTGTTGATGTCCTTGACGCGTTCACCGCCATCCACATCGGAGAGCTGCGAGTCGCGCAGGCGGCTCACGGCGTCGTATTCGTACAGGCCCTGCTGGGCTTTGGTGGTGGATTTGATGTGCCACTGCAGCAGAGGCATGCCTAAGGCCTCAGACACCTCTTCGGCCAACATGGTTTTGCCGGTGCCCGGCTCGCCCTTGACCAGCAGGGGGCGCTGCAGGGTGATGGCGGCGTTGACCGACAGCATCAGGTCCTGGGTGGCAACGTAGTTTTTGGTTCCGTTGAATTTCATAGCAAAAGCGTTAGTGTTGCTGCTTGATGGGGATCAAACATAGGGGTTCTACGGAGGGGTGTCTCGATATAATGGTTCGACACAACCACCACGTCATCACTCTGTGATTGTCATAGCAAAATGAACAAAATCCTCTTGTCCGTGTCCGCCGCGCTTGTCGCTTCCGTGACCGCTTTTGCTGCCCATGCCGAGGGCGTACAGGGTGACGTGCAAGCAGGAGCCAAGAAGAATTCCATGTGCATCGGTTGCCATGGCATCGTGGGTTATCAGGCGAATTTCCCGGAAGTTCACAAAGTCCCCAAGATTTCTGGCCAGAGCGGCAAGTACATTGCGGCTTCCTTGAATGCCTACAAAAAGGGCGAGCGCAAGCACCCCTCGATGAAGGGTATCGCCGCTTCCCTGACGGATCAGGATATTGCTGATCTGGCTGCCTACTACGAAGCCAGCGGTGTGCTTGAAGGTGCTCCGGCGCTGGAAAAAGCGGCTCCAGGTTCTGAAAAGATCAACGCCATGCTGACCAAGGGCAACTGCTTCTCCTGTCATGGCGAGTCCCTGAGCAAGCCGATCGACCCCACTTACCCCAAAATCGCCGGCCAGCACAGCGACTACTTGTATGTGGCTCTCAAGGCCTACAAGGTGGAGGGCAATGCCAATGTAGGTCGCAGCAACGCCATCATGGGCGGTATCGCCAAGCAGTTCAGCAATGCGGAGTTGAAGGAATTGGCCAACTACGTGGGCGCGCTCCCTGGCGAGATGAAAGTGGTGCCGCAGAGCCGCTTCAAGTAGGCGCTGGCCCATCCCCACCTGCGAGCCGCTCCCCGAGCGGCTTTTTTTTCGGTGTGCGGCCGTGGTTTCCCCGCGCTAAGACTTCCCGGTGTCACCTGTGGTGTCACCGTGCCTTCACATCCACGCGGCAGCATGCGCAGCTTCAACTTCTGCTGAGTGATGCACGCCACCTCCCGAACTATGCCCCGCGCCTTCTATGTGCTGCTTGCGGTGCAGTTTGTTTCCACCCTCGCCGACAACGCCTTCCTGATCGTGGCGATTGCCCGTGTCATTGAGCTGGCCGAGGCGGATTGGCGCATACCCCTTCTCAAAATCGGGTTCACCTTGTTTTATGTGCTGCTGGCACCGATGGTGGGGCCGGTGGCGGATGCCTTTCCCAAAGGCCGGGTCATGGTGCTGTCGAACGCCCTCAAGGTGGTGGCCATGGTGTTGTTGCTGTACGGGGTGGACCCATTGCTGGCCATTGTGGTGGCGGGCTGGGGCGCTGCGCTGTATGCCCCGGCCAAATACGGCCTGATGACCGAGTTGCTGCCGTCCAGTGCGCTGGTGCGTGCCAATGGTTTTTTTGAGGGCGCCACGGTGTGTGCCGTGATTTTCGGCACCGTGTTGGGTGGGCTGTTGATCAGCCCCCTGATGCCGGTGTTGCGGGGGGCGCATTTGTGGGGCTGGCAGGGGGCTACTGGCACCGCCTTGCTGGCGGGCATGCTGGTGTTGCTGGCCTTGAATAGCGTGGCCATGCTGGCGTGCTTTGGCATTCCTGATAGTGGTGCGCGCTATGACCCGCATTCGATTCACCCGCGTGCGCTGGCAGTGCGCTTCTGGCGTGAAAACACGCTTTTGTGGCGGGATGCCGTGGGCGGAATGTCCATGTCGGTGACCACTTTGTTGTGGGGGGTAGGGGCGACGCTGCAACTGGTGGTGCTGCGTTGGGCCAATGAGGCCCTGGGTTTGCCACTGGACAAGGCGGCTTACTTGCAGGGTGTTACTGCACTGGGTGTGGTGGCCGGCGCCATAGCCGCCAGCCGCTATGTGGCACTGGAAAGGGCTGTCCGCCTCTTACCCTTGGGGCTGCTGTTGGGGCTGGTCATACCGCTCATGCTGTGGGCTCAGTCCATTGTCATGGCGGCGGTATTGATGGTGGTGGTCGGTGCGATGGCGGGTTTCTTTGTCGTACCCATGAATGCGCTGTTGCAGCACCGTGGCTACACCTTGCTCACCGCCGGGCGCTCTATCGCGGTTCAAGGCTTTAACGAGAACGCGGGCATGCTGGTGATGTTGGCTATGTATGCAGGGGCCACCGCTCTGCACTTGCAGCTCAGCACGCTGGTGTGGGGATTCGGAGCTTTGGTGACAGGGGGCATGGTGCTGGTGTGTGCGGTCTATCGCGGGCAGTGGATGTCCATGCGACGGGCCTGATGGACGTCAAACTGTCAAAAAAACATCATCAAGCTGTTATGTGGGGTGCCTAGTCTCGGGCTTGTGAAAACCTCCGACGACCTCCTCATTGAGTCCTTCGCACCGCAGCTCTCCAGTTTGCGGATTGCCGTCGTGACAGAAACCTTCCCACCCGAAGTCAATGGCGTGGCGATGACGCTAGGGTGGCTCGTCAACGGCTTGCTGCAAAAGGGGCATTCCGTGCAAGTGGTGCGCCCGCGTCAATCACGCGAGCAAGCCGCCGAGCCACAGCAAGGCCTGGACGAGGTGCTCTCCAGAGGCGTGCCATTGCCGGCTTACGGTGATCTGCGCTTTGGAATGCCCTCAAAAAGCCGGCTGATCAAACTCTGGGGTGAGCGCCGGCCTGACATCGTGCACGTAGTGACCGAAGGCCCGCTGGGTTGGTCTGCAGTAGCCGCCGCCCGCAAGCTGCAGCTGCCCATCACCAGCTCGTTTCACACCAATTTTCAGAGCTATTCGCAGCATTACGGCATCGGCCTGTTGAAAACGCCGATCGAGTCTTACCTCCGCAAACTGCACAACCGCACCCAGGCCACCATGGTGCCCACCCGCAGCCTGGTGCAGGACCTGACCGCACGCGGCTACGAGAACGTGACGCTGCTGTCGCGCGGCGTGGCGCTGGAGCAGTTCGGTCCGCAACACCGCTCGGAAACGCTGCGCCGCCAATGGGGAGTGCAGGGCGATGAGCCCGTCATCCTGCTAGTGGGGCGTCTGGCGAAAGAGAAAAATGTGGGTTTGGTGGTGGCTGCTTTCCGCGCCATCAAGGCCCGCGTGCCGGATGTGAAACTGGTGTTTGTGGGCGATGGCCCGCTGCGCAAGGCGCTGACCGAAGCCTGCCCGGAAGCCTACTTTGCCGGTGTGCAAAAAGGCGGCGACCTCGCGGCGCACTATGCCTCGGCCGACCTGTTCTTGTTCCCCAGCATGACAGAGACCTACGGCAACGTGGTGCCAGAAGCATTGGCCAGCGGGCTGGCGGTGGTGTCGTACGACTGTGCCGCAGCGCTGGAGTTGATTGAAAGCGGTGACAACGGGGTGCTGGTGCCTACAGGTGACGACGTGTCTTTCGTCAATGCCTCAGTGAAACTGGCCGTGGACCCTGAACGCATCGCCCGCTTCCGTGCGGCGGCTGCCAAGGCCGTGGCCGACCGCAGCTGGGATGCGGTGGCCGATACGTTTTTGCACACTTTGCGCTCGGTGCTGGAGCGCCACGGGCGGCCGTTTGCATCGGCTACCGCGAGCCGGGGGCGTGCCTCAGACCTGCCAGCGAAGGAGCGGCTGCCCCATTCGCACGCGCGACCCTTGCTCTAAGCCTGCGTCGAGCACAAAGCCTTGGGGCGCCAGCACGATCACGGTGGAGCCATGCTGAAACCAGCCCATTTCCTGCCCGCGCTCGAAGCTCGCATTGCATGCGAATTTTTGGGGCCCAGCGTATTTCAGGTGGAACAACACATCCAGAAAGTGCAGCCGGATGCTGGCCACAAGCACTGCGGCCACTGGAATCAGCGCGACCCGTTGCCCTTGCAGCGGGCCGGGGCCGTTCAAGCGGGTGCTGATGAAGGCACGTTCGTTCTTGCAGAACAGTTTTTCCACCCGTTTGAGGGCAATCGGGTTCACGTTCCAGGTGTCGCCCGAAAAGTAGCGCACTTCGTCCACCGTGCAGTTATGGGGTGCGTGGAAGCGGTGGTACATGCTGGAGGTGAGGCGCAAGGTCACAAAGCTGCCGTCGCGCCATTCGCTCACGTCTGCATCCGGGCCCAGCAAGTCTTCCAGGGTGTACGGAAAGCCCTTGGCTTGAAACACGCGGGTGCCTTCGATGGGGCCGCTCGCGCCCACGATGGCATCGACCGGGCTGGTCATGGCATCCACGTCTTGCGCTACGGGGCGGGCACCGTCCTTGAGTTCGCGGGTGAAGCAGTCATGCATGCTGGAAAAGCGCTGCTTTTTGGCTTCGCGCAAGTCCAGGTCGCTGAAGAACTTCCAGATACCGATAGAGGCATCACGCACCAGCGGCTGCTCGATCTTGCTGAACCACCCCAGAAAGCGGGTGAGCGCCTGGCGCGGAATGCGGTTGGTCAGCAGGAAGTTCAGGTCTTCCTGGCTGAGGATTTTTTGAATCTGTACACGTAGTTGCATGGTGATTTTGAGTAATGAAGTTGGATTGAAAGGTGAATGTCGTGAATGAATCTCTAGAACTGCAAACCCTGCTGCTGGCCGGCGTGGGCACGGCGGCAGCCATAGCGGCCTTGCGCAAACTGAAGGCGCGTGCCGAGCTGTCCCTGGCCAAGCACCGCTCGTTGGCAGGCCATCCGCGCAATGCGCGCTTGCTGGCCTCTTTGTTGCCCAACTACAGCTACGACGAGCACCAGGTTTTCGCAGTGGACGGTGCGCCAGTCGATGTGGTGGCGCAGCGCAAAGCGGCGTTCGCTGCACTGGTGCAAGGCATCGCACAGCGCTACCCCAAGACCTTGGAGGCGGGCGCCTCGGTCATTGATGGCTTGTCGGACATGCAGTTCGTCAGCGCCTACCGCGTGCCCTACCAGTTCAAGGCCATGGTCCAGCAGGGCCTGAAGATCGGCTCCTTTTTGCAGTCGTCCTCCGGCGTCACGGTGACTGACTTGGATGGCAATGTGTTCATCGACCTGACAGGCTCCTATGGCGTGAACCTGATGGGCAATGACTTTTACAAGGAGTGCATTGACGAAGGAGCTGCCATTGCGCGCGACCTGGGCCCGGTGTTGGGGGCTTACCACCCGGTCATGGTCGACAACGTGCAGCGCTTGCGCAAGGTATCGGGCATGGACGAGATGTCCTTCCACATGTCCGGCACCGAAGCCGTGATGCAAGCGGTGCGCCTGGCCCGCTACCACACCGGTCGCAAAAAGCTGGTGCGCTTTTGCGGCTCCTACCATGGCTGGTGGGGCGATGTGCAGCCCGGCATCGGCAACCCGATGACAGCCAAAGACACTTTCACCTTGTCCGAAATGGGTGAGGGCACCTTGCGCGTGCTGCGCAAGCGCCGCGACATTGCCTGCATCTTGATCAACCCCTTGCAGGCCCTGCACCCCAACATGCCGGCGCCCAGCGACGGTTCGTTGCTGGATGGTTCGCGCAAAGCCGGGTTCGACAAAGCGGCCTACACCGCGTGGCTGCAAACCCTGCGCACGATTTGCGATGAGCGCGGCATTGCGCTGATTTTTGACGAGGTGTTTGTCGGCTTCCGCCTGGCGCCCGGTGGTGCGCAGGAATACTTCGGCGTGCGTGCCGATATGGTGACCTACGGCAAGACCCTGGGTGGCGGGCTGCCTATCGGCGTGCTGTGTGGAAAGCACGCATGGATGCGCCGCTTCCGCGATGAAGCACCCGCAGATATTTGCTTTGCCCGTGGCACCTTTAACTCGCACCCCTATGTGATGGGCGCCATGCATGCCTTTATGCGCAGGCTCGAAACACCCGAGGTACAAGCGCTCTACACCAATCTGGATGGCGTCTGGAACCGCCGCGCAGAGCAGCTCAACCATGCCATGGAGGCGGCGGGTCTGCCGGTACGTGTGGCCAACCTGTCGACCATTTGGACCGTGACCTACACGCAGCCCGGCTGCTACCACTGGTTGTTTCAGCACTATTTGCGTTGGCAAGGGCTGGCCTTGAGCTGGGTGGGAACCGGTCGCATGATCTTCAGCCTGAATTTCAGCGATGCGGACTTTAAGGAAGTGACCCGCCGGTTTGTGGCGGCGGGTCAGGCGATGCAGCAGGACGGTTGGTGGTGGACCGATGGCGCCCAGACGCACAAGGCCATCAAGCGCCGCATCCTGCGGGAGATGCTGGCCGCCAAGTTCTAAGCCACAGAGGGCCGGAACCCGGCGACGGGTCCGGTCAGCCCGGTGCGTGGTCCATGTTCCTGCGGGGCTCAATGAGTTCGCCGCGCAGCAAGGCCAGAGGCGCTTTGTAGTAGAGCTTGATGTCGTGGAAGGGATCGGTCAGGATTTTGGTCATCCACACCAGACCGGACATCACGTCTTTGATGAAGAAGAGGTGCACGGTACGAAAGATCAGGCCACCTACCCCCACAGCCAACCAGAGTTCGCCGGTGTGGCGCAAGAAGGCCTCGATACCGGTGGTGGCCTCGTAGTAACCGAACAGGGTGGGGTCGATCCAGAGCGCAACTGGAGCTGCGGCCCAGATGACCATGAGCACCACTTTGCGTTGGAGGTTGTAGCCCACCTTGATCTCTTCTTTGTATTCGTGGGTGGCTTGGTTGACCTCGTCGTAGCCCCGTGGCTCAAAGAAGAAATGGCCGGATTGGCGCGTGGTCATGGAGATAAGCCACGCGACCAAAGCCGCCACGGCAGGGTCTTTGAAGAGCAGCGCATAGGCCACTACAAAGCTGATTGCGCTGACCAAGTGCAAGGACTGGTTGATGCGGCTGTGGTGGTAGTAGCGGTGGTCATCCCAGCGCTGGATCTTGAGTTGTGTGAGAAAGTCTTGCATACACGAAGTCTCCAGAAAATGGAAATTTCATGCTACCCAGACTTGATGGCAGCGCCGTGACAGAGCTTGTGACGCTTTGGTGAAAGCGCAGGCTTAGTCTTTGGTGGCGTGGCGCTGCACGCAGGCGATGTAGGCGTCGCCATCCGGAGGCCGCCCGGCGCGCTGGCTTTCCCACAGCATGGTGCCCAAGCACTCCATGGCTTCGTGGTGCGCATGGTGCAAAGAGTTCCGCTTGTGCGTCAACAGCTCCACGGCCTGACGGATGCCCCGGGGCTGGTCGATGCTGCACTGCTCGCTGATGGACAGGTGCATGCTCAGGTGCAGGAAAGGGTTGGTACGCCCCTCGGTCGCTTCGTACATCGTGGTCAAGGCGGTATCCACATCCGCAAAGTCCGCCTGGTATTCCGGATGCTCGTCCATCCATTGGGCTGCTATGGTTTCAATAGCTTCCATCGCATGACCGGCGCGGGCCTTGGCGTAAACGGAGCAAAAAAATCGACGTACGTCTTCTTGGGATGGATTGAACATGAAGTCAAGGTTAGCACGGTGCTATGCCAACTTTCGGAAGGATGCCCCCTGTTCCTTGGGGGCATCCCGTTGGCGGTGAGTGGCTATTTGCCAGTCCAGAAAGATTCTAGGGTGGGCAAGGTGGCGGCGTCGTTGTTGATGACTTTCGTCCAGCTTTTGCCCGTGGCGTGCATCCAGGACAGGATGTGATCACGGTACGCCGGATTGACATCTGCATTGGCATCTGCCCTGAGCAAGAAGGTGATACCCATCCACTTGCCAAGAAACTTATTGCCATAAACATCCACCAGCACCACGTTGGCTGGGACGTCATCGGCATAGGGTGCCAGTCCCCTCAGGTAGGTTTTCATCCACTCGTTGGTGTTGGTTTTGACGTTGCGGATGGTTTCTTTGAAGTCGTAGACCGCATCAGCTCGCGCGCAGACGTACAGCATGTCACTGCTCTTGAGACCGAAGTCGTCAACTAAGCCCAAGGGATTGTTTGTGGTGCAGGGCTGGTTTCCCCAGTTGATGGGAATGGAGTCCGGCGTAAAGCCCACGATGATTGCAAATAATGGATTTCCCTGGCGGGCGGTGTTGCGCAAGGTCAGCATGATTCGCGGCGTACTGCTCGGGCCGTCGGGCGTTCCGCCACTCAAATTGAGCTGCTGCTCATGCTTTCCGACCACGGTCCATTCGCCGGCAGGTAGCGGAATAGGCTTGGCGAAAAAACCAAGGCCTATGCCTCGGGCGTCCAGTTGCGTGCCGACGTCGATGCGGTTGTAAGGCGTTTGGGCGTGGGCAGCGGTTCCGGCAAACAGTCCGGCCGCAATGGCCAGTCGACATGTGATTCGTAGAAAAAATCTAAAGCGCAAAATAGTCTCCTCCGGTTGTTGTGCGTCGATCCTAACCAACAGGCAAGGGTTGACGCCATTCCCCAAAAGAGTGAATTTGAACGTCGTCCCGCCTAATCGCTCCAACCCGGACGCCGCTGCTTTTCCCGCTCGGCACGTTCCTGGGCCATTTGCTCTTCCAGCTGCTGGCGGCCCTGTTTCACTGCAGCAATCAAATTGCTGCGGTCCTTGAAGTGGGGGCGCAACTTTTCAAACAGCTGCAGGTTGTGTTGGCGAAAGCGCATGGCGCTCTGGCGTGCGGTATGGGCGGGTTGGCCCAGCACTTCCAGCACGCTGCGGGCGCTGCGCAGGCTGGACTCAAACAACTCACGCTCCACCAGCGTGACATTTCGCTCGCGCAACTGGTTCCAGTGGGTCACATCCCGGGCACGGGCCACGATGAACAGGGAGGGGAAGTGTTCCCGTGCCAGATCGACAATCGCCAGAGACTGTTCCACGTCGTCCACCGCCACGACCAGTACTTTCGCTGTGGCGCCGCCGGCGGTACGCAGCAGGTCCAGGCGGGCGGCGTCACCAAAGAACACCCGGTAGCCGAAGCTGCGGGCGGCTTCGACCATGTCGGCATCATGGTCCAGCACCGTGGCGGGAATGCCCTCGGCAAGTAACACGCGGCCCACGATTTGCCCGTAACGCCCGAAGCCGGCGATGATGACGGGGGCGCTTTGGGGCTCCGCAATTTCTTCCAGCGCAGGCCCGCTGCGTCCGGCATAACGGGGGAGTACCCAGCGGTCCACCGCCACCAGCACCAGGGGGCTGAGCAGCATGGAGACCGCCACCGCCCCTATGAGCAGCGAGGCTGTGGACGCAGGGAACACATTCGCCCCGGCAGCGGCCTGGAACACCACAAAGGCAAACTCCCCGCCCTGCGCTAGCAGCAGGGTGAACACCGGGCGCTCCGGCCCCGGCAATTGAATATGGCGAGCCAGCGCGTAAATCACCACGGCCTTGATGGCCAGAAAGCCTGCCACGACCAGCGCCATGGTGCCGGGCGAGGCCAGCAGCACGCCGAAGTCGATGCTCATGCCCACGGCGATAAAGAAGAGGCCCAGTAGCAAACCTTTGAAGGGCTCGATATCGGTTTCCAGTTCCCTCCGGTACTCGCTCTCGGCCAGCAGCACGCCGGCCAGAAAAGCGCCCAGCGCCATGCTGAGGCCCACCAACAACATGAGCGCCGAGATACCCACCACCAGCAAGAGCGCCGCTGCGGTGAATATCTCGGGCGTGCGCGACCGGGCAATCCAGCGGAACAAGGGGCGCAACAGCAGGCGGCCGCCCAGCACAATGCCGGCAATGACCGCTATTATTTTGATAGCTGCTTGCGCATATTCCATGGGCGCCAAGCCGTCATTTGACCCTGAACTGGCGCCCAGCAGGGGCAGCAAAGCCAGGATGGGGATGGCGGCCACGTCCTGGAACAGCAGGATGGAAAAGGCGGCCTGGCCGCTCTGGGTGGGCATCAGGTTGCGTTCCCCCATCACTTGTAGCGCGATGGCGGTGCTCGACAGCGCCAAGCCCAGGGCGCCCACCAGGCTCAAGCGCCAGTCCACGCCACAAGCCATAGCGACCAGCATGAGCAAGAGGGTGCAGCCCAGCACTTGCAGGGCGCCCCAGCCGAAGATGGAGCGGCGCAGGCTCCACAGGCGCCGGGGCTCCAGCTCCAGGCCCACCAGAAACAACATCAGCACCACGCCGAACTCGGCGAAGTGAAGAATGTCTTCCACGTTGTTGACCAGCCCGGCCCCCCAGGGGCCGATGGCGATGCCAGCGGCGAGGTAGCCGATGATGGCGCCCAGCCCAAGGGCTTTGGACAAGGGAACGGCAATGACCGCTGCGCTCAGGTAAATCAGGCTGTTGATCAGCCAGGCGGGTGCGTGCTCCATGTCACAGGGCTCGTTGCAAGGGGGCTGAGCCGGCTGGCCGGTCTGCGTCGGGCACAGGGCAGGTTGCGGTGTTTTCCAGTTCCGCGAGTTCCGGCCATTCGGGGTAGCTGCGAAGCCGCTCGGCAAAGGTGGCGACGTGGCTTGCTATCTCGGCTTGGGAGGCGCTATGCGCACCGTGCAGCACTATGGGCGGCAGGAAGCGCATGCCGCAGAGAGTCGCCGTTTGCTCATAAGGGGGCAAGAAGGCGTCGAAGAAATAGCGGTTGTAGCCCTGCGGGTGGTAGGAGGCCTCCGGCCCGCCGGTGCTGGCCACCAGCCACAAGTCTTTGCCTTGCAGCGCCATGGATCCGTGGCCGTAGGCCCAGCCGTAACTCAGCACCTCATCCAGCCAGAGTTTGAGCAGAGCGGGCATGGAATACCACTGCACCGGATGCACCAGCACCACCAGACGGGCGGCGGCGAGCTTTTCCTGCTCGGCTGCCACGTTGATGGCGTAGTCCGGATAGCGTTCATACAGGTCGCACAGCGTCACCCCGTCGGCGGACGCGGCAGCCTGCCGGAGCTGGCGGTTCACGTGGGAGTTGCGCCAATTGGGGTGAGCTGCAACAACGTAGATAGGGTGAGATTGGTTTTCAGTGGCCATGGCCGTAACATAGCGCAGTTCATTTTGCGGAGGAGCGGTCTATGCCAGTGGTTGTTGTTGCAAACCCCAAAGGGGGGGTCGGGAAGTCCACCATGTCGACGCAGATTGCCGGTTACTTTGCCTCGCAAGGGCATGCCGTCATGTTGGGTGATGCGGATCAGCAGCAGTCTGCCAAGTTGTGGCTGGGCTTGCGACCGCCGGCCGCCAAGCCCATTGCCGGTTGGGCGTTGAGCGAGGATGGCGTGGCCAAGCCGCCCAAGGGCACCAGCCATGTGGTGCTGGATACCCCGGCCGGCCTGCACGGCAAGCGCCTCAAAGAGGTTTTGAAAATCGCCACGCATGTCGTGGTCCCTCTGCAGGCCAGTGTGTTCGATATTTTTGCGACCAAACCCTTTTTGGACGAGCTGGCCGCGAGTTCGCGGGCGGGCAAGTTCAAGGTGGGCATTGTGGGCATGCGGGTGGACGAGCGCACCTTGGCCTCCGAACAGTTGCAGTACTTTGTGGATAGCCTGGATTTGCCGGTGCTGGGCTTTGTGCGCGACACCCAGAACTACATCCAGGCTATTGCACGGGGGCTGACCATTTTTGATGTGGCGCCGGGCAAAGTGGAGCGGGATTTGCAGCAGTGGCAACCTATTTGCCAGTGGCTGGATGCCTGAGGTTTTCCTGCTGTCTCCCTGGCAACACGGTATCGCCGGGTGGCTGGCTAGAGTGGCAGCATGAAAACCTTCAATACCCTGGCGGACTTGTCCGCCCACGTCGGAACCACGGTAGCCGTGAGCGAATGGCAGACTATCAGCCAGGCGCAAATCAACCAATTCGCCGAGGCAACGGGTGATCACCAGTGGATCCATGTGGACCCGCAGCGTGCGGCCCAGGGCCCCTTCGGCACCCCGATCGCCCACGGTTTTCTCACCCTCTCGCTGATCCCGCGGTTTCTGGAGTCCAGCATGCAGGTATTGAACGTGCGTATGGGCGTGAATTACGGCCTGAACAAAGTCCGCTTTATTTCCCCCGTGCCGGTCAACAGCCGTTTGCGTGCACACCTGAAGTTGCTCGAGGTGCTTCCTGTGGATAACGGGGGGCTGCAGCAGGCATGGGAAGTCACTGTTGAGCTTGAAGGTGCTGTCAAACCTGCGTGCGTGGCGGAGGCTTTGGTGCGGCAATACCCCTGAACGAGGGGCTGCGTGGGTGCTTCAGGTGCCGAAACCGTTCTGCCGCCAGGCCTCAAACACGGTCACCGCCACGGCGTTCGACAGGTTCAGGCTGCGCTGATCCGGCCGCATGGGCAGGCGCAGGCTGCGTTCCGGGCTGAAAGATGTGCGCACGAAGTCGGAGATGCCCTTGGTTTCCGAGCCGAACACCAGCCAGTCGCCGGGCTGAAACGCCACCTCAAACGGGCTGCGGGTGCCGCGCGTTGTGAGGGTGAACAGCCGGTCCGGCGCCGGCTGCTCAGTGTCCAGAAAATGCTGCCAGCTGGCGTGGCGCTTCAGCTCGGCGTACTCGTGGTAATCCAGCCCGGCACGGCGCATGTGCTTGTCGTCCATGGAGAATCCCAGGGGCTCTACTAGATGCAGGCGGCAGCCGGTGTTGGCCGCAAGGCGGATCACGTTGCCCGTATTCGGAGGGATTTCGGGCTCAACCAAAACAATATGAAACATCCCGCCATTGTCTACGCAGAAGCACTAATTGCATCGGCGCCGGTACGGGCGAAGACCAGTGCCGTGATGTGAGTAGCGCCCGCCCGCCGCAGGGTGGCCGCCGCCTCGCCCATGGAGGCGCCGCTGGTCATCACGTCATCGACGAGCACCACCCGCTTTCCCGCTACTGCGCCCTGGCGGGTGGGCTCCATGGCGTATGCGTTGCGGACATTTTGTCGGCGGCTTTTGCGGTCCAGTGCGCTTTGCGCTGGCGTGTGGATGACGCGCAGCAGCACGTGCTCCAGTGTTTTGGCCGGGCAGAGTTGTCTTGCGAGCAATGCCGACTGGTTGAAGCCTCGTTGCAGCAATCGCTCAGTTGCCAAGGGCATGGGAATGACAAAGTCTGCCTCCTCTAGCGCCGGGTCAACCCATGGCGTGCTGCGCATCAGGCGGGCGAAATGGTGCGCCCATGCCGGGTTTTCCTGAAATTTGAAGTGAGCGATCAGCCGGTCCCAGGGGTAGGCGTAGTCCACGGCGGCTATGGCCTTATCCCAGGGCGGTGGCGAATGCGCACATGCGCGGCATAGACGGAGGGTGTCTGGAAGTGCCAGTGCACAGGTCGGGCAGCGGTGGGCGGGCTGGGCAAACGCCTGAATGCAATTCTCGCAAACCGCTTGCGTGGGCCAGGCGTGGCAAACGGCGCAGGTGCTGGGCACTGCGCGGCTTAACCGTTGAGCCCATGCGCGGAACATCTGCCCAATATACTCGCGCAGCTCCGTCTATCCCTTGGCCATGACCACCCACAAGCCCCCCACTATCGATCCTGTTGCTGCTGCCCGCTGGGCCCGTGGGCCTGTCGCGCGGTCGCCTTGGTTGCACGAGGAGGTGGCGCGTCGCATGGAAGACCGCCTGCAATGGATGGTGCAAAAACCGTCTGCCTGGCTGGATTGGACCCCTGCGCGGGGAGGGCTGGAGGCACATGCGCTGGTGCAGAAACGCTTCCCGCTGGCCAAGGCCTTTGTTCATGAAGAATCGCCTTCCGGGTTGGCAACGAGCCGTGATGCTTTGTCGCCGGCATGGTGGAGCCCCGCACGCTGGGGGGGCGGTGCCGTTCAGTTCGGCCTGCCCGCCGAGCCGGTGCAGATGCTGTGGGCCAATATGGTCTTGCATATGGCCGCAGACCCCCAGGCACTGATTGACCGGTGGCACCAGGCCTTGGCAGTCGATGGCTTTGCCATGTTCTCTTGCCTGGGGCCGGATACCCTGCGCGAGTTGCGCGACGTGTACGCTGAGGCCGCTTGGCCGCAGCCTCACCACCAGTTCACCGATATGCATGATTGGGGCGACATGCTGGTGCATGCCGGATTTGCTGAGCCTGTTATGGATATGGAGCGGATTACCCTGAGCTACTCTTCGGCCGATAAGTTGCTGGACGAGTTGCGGGGTTTGGGGCGTAATCTGCACGTTGCCCGTTTTGCGGGATTGCGCTCCAGGGCATGGAAGCAGGATTTGCTGGAACGGATTACCAAACGCTTGGGTGCGACTTCCGTGGATGGACGCTTGACTCTGACCTTCGAGGTGGTCTATGGACATGCCTTCAAGCCTAAGCCCAAGGTCAGGCTGCAACCAGAGACAAAGGTTTCTCTGAGCGACATGCGTGCAGTCCTGAAGAAGTAGGAAAAACCCTCATAAATTGGCCTTGTTGAGGCCTGAGACTGATGCCGATCAAGTCAGTTACTCGCTTACAATGATAAGAAAAGAGGCGGCGGCAACCCCCTTTAACTTTGGCCGGACCAGCGCAAGGCTGGCCAATTTCGGGTGACACGCATGACGAATTCGGTGTTTCGCTTTGCGACAGTACAAGGGCAGCATGTGCATTGGTTTCTGAAGCGGAACTGCTCCCTAACGCCCCTGCAATTGCTGTGGGCTTATTTATCGCTTTGCGCCGTTTCTTTGGGGGTTGGGCTTTTTTTCTGGTTTCAAGGCGCCACGCTGGTGATTCCTTTTGCATCACTTGAGCTGATTGCTGTCGGGGTAGCGTTTTTGGGTTACGCGCGGCATTCGACCGACGGCGAGCATATTTCCTTGCAGGAAAACCGCCTGGTTGTGGAGTTGGAGTATGCGGGACGCTTGGAGCGCGCAGAATTTCAAAGGGGTTGGGTGAGGGTCGAACCCCGGGTGGATGACTCTTCGTTGATCGAGTTGTCCGAGCGGGGGCGGGTCATCCGGGTCGGACGGTATATCCGGCCTGAGTTGCGTCCGCAGCTGGCTAGGGAAATACGTTCGGCATTGCGCGCTGTCTGAGAGGGGCGGGTGAGCCTGGTGCGTTGGATTATTTTGGGGCATCAAAAAGTGAGCGAGATGAAGAACACAACGAAAAAACTGGCGTCTATGCTGTGGGCGGCTGGTGCTTTTGCCGGCACTTCCCTGTTGACGCAAGCGCATGCCGTGAATGACTTGCCGGGCGGGCCAGCAGTCAATCAATTGAACCTGGCCCCTGCGGTCACAAAGATCGCACAAGAGCAGCAGTGGCTGCATTGGTTCATGTTGATCGTGTGTTCTGTGATTTTTGTGGCGGTGTTCTCCGTCATGTTCTATTCCATTTGGAAGCACCGTAAGTCGGTTGGCCACAAGCCTGCGACTTTCCATGAGTCTGTGACTGTGGAGGTTATCTGGACCATCGTGCCGTTTGTCATTGTGATCTTGATGGCGCTTCCCGCCACCAAAGTGGTGGTTGCCATGAAAGACACGACCAATGCCGACCTGACCATCAAGGCAACAGGTATGCAGTGGAAGTGGGGCTATGACTACATCAAGGGTGAGGGTGAAGGCATCGGCTTTGTATCCACACTCGATAGCGACCAGCGTGCCATGTCGGATGCAGGTGGGCCCAAGAAGGGTGAGTCTGTCGACAACTATTTGCTGAAAGTGGACAATCCGTTGGTTGTCCCTGTGGACAAAAAAGTTCGCATCATCACAACGGCCAATGACGTGATCCATGCGTTCATGGTTCCCGCGTTCGGGATTAAACAAGATGCGATTCCCGGATTTGTTCGCGACACTTGGTTCCGCGCTGAGAAAGTGGGTGACTACTACGGCCAGTGTGCTGAACTGTGCGGTAAGGAGCATGCCTACATGCCCATCCATGTGAAGGTCTTGTCAGCGGAAGACTATTCGACCTGGGTGGCTACGGAACAGAAGAAGCTCGCTGCCAAGGCGGATGACCCCGCCAAAGTCTGGGCACTGGAAGATCTCATCAAGCGTGGTGAAAAGGTTTATGCCCAAAACTGCGCAGCCTGCCATCAGGCCAACGGCAAAGGGGCGGGACCCATCAAGGCGCTGGATGGTGCGGCTGTAGTGCTGGATACCGATAAAGCCAAGCAAATCGCAATCCTGTTGAACGGACAAAACAATGGGTCCATGCCTGCTTGGCGCTCTCTCAGTGACACCGATATCGCTGCGGTTATCAGCTACACAAAAAACAACTGGTCCAACAAGACCGGCCAGTTAGTGCAGCCCGCTGAAGTGCTGGCATTGCGCAAGTAATGCTCCTCAGGCAGAACCTAAATAATTAAAAGGACCTCACCATGAGCGCCGTACTCGACCATCACGATCACGCCCACGACGATCACCACCATGCCCCTACTGGCTGGCAACGCTGGGTGTTTGCGACCAACCACAAAGACATCGGTACTCTGTACTTGTTGTTCAGCTTCACCATGCTGATCATCGGCGGTATCTTGGCGCTGCTGATTCGCGCTGAGTTGTTTCAGCCTGGTCTGCAGTTAGTGAACCCCGAGTTGTTCAACTCGCTGACCACCATGCATGGACTGATCATGGTGTTCGGTGCCATCATGCCCGGATTTGTGGGTTTTGCGAACTGGATGATTCCGCTGCAAATCGGTGCATCCGACATGGCATTTGCCCGCATGAATAACTTCAGCTTCTGGCTGATGATTCCTGCAGCTTTGATGTTGGTGGCATCCTTTTTCATGCCTGGTGGCGCACCTGCTGCCGGCTGGACTTTGTATGCCCCGTTGACGCTGCAAATGGGACCTTCCATGGATGCTGGTATTTTTGCCATGCACATCCTGGGTGCGTCGTCCATCATGGGTTCGATCAACATCATCGTGACCATCTTGAACATGCGCGCTCCCGGCATGACGCTGATGAAAATGCCCATGTTTTGCTGGACATGGTTGATCACCGCCTACTTGCTGATCGCTGTGATGCCTGTGTTGGCAGGCGCTATCACCATGACATTGACAGACCGTCATTTCGGCACCAGTTTCTTCAACCCCGCTGGTGGCGGTGACCCGGTGATGTACCAGCACATTTTCTGGTTCTTCGGACACCCTGAGGTGTACATCATGATCTTGCCGGCATTCGGCATCATCAGTCAGATCGTCCCGGCCTTTGCGCGCAAGAAGCTGTTCGGTTATGCCTCCATGGTGTACGCGACTTCTTCGATCGCCATCCTGTCCTTCATTGTGTGGGCTCACCACATGTTCACCACCGGCATGCCTGTCACCGGTCAGCTGTTCTTCATGTACGCCACGATGCTGATTGCCGTGCCGACTGCCGTGAAGATCTTCAACTGGATTGCCACCATGTGGCAGGGTTCCATGACCTTTGAAACCCCCATGCTGTTTGCCGTGGGCTTCATTTTTGTGTTCACCATGGGTGGTTTTACCGGCCTGATCCTGGCCATGGCACCAATCGACATCCAGCTGCAGGACACCTATTACGTGGTTGCTCACTTCCACTATGTCTTAGTTGCAGGTTCCTTGTATGCCATGTTTGCTGGCTTCTACTACTGGGCGCCCAAGTGGACCGGTGTGATGATTCCTGAGTGGAAGGGCCGTTTGCACTTCTGGTGGTCGCTGATCGCATTCAACGTGACCTTCTTCCCCATGCATTTCCTGGGGCTGGCCGGTATGCCACGCCGTTACGCAGATTACCCCATGCAGTTTGCCGACTTCAACATGATTGCGACGTATGGGGCGTTTGCATTCGGGCTGGCGCAGGTCTACTTCTTCTTTGGTGTGGTACTGCCTGCCATGTTGGGTAAGGGTGAAAAAGCTCCCCAGAAACCGTGGGAGGCAGCAGAAGGTTTGGAATGGGAAGTACCTTCTCCGGCCCCTTTCCACACTTTTGAGAACCCACCCAAGTTGGACGCAACTGCGACCAAGGTGATCGGCTGATGGCCAGCGCGGATCAAAAAAAGGCTAATGTGCGTTTGGGGCTGATTCTTGCCTCTATCGCACTGGTCTTTTTTGCCGGATTTATGGTCAAGATGATATTTCTGGGTAAATAGTTATGCCCAATCTGAGTGCCAATCGCCGAATGTTGGGCAAGCTTGCCGTAATCACAGCGGCTATGTTTGGTTTCGGATACGCGCTGGTACCCTTGTATAGGGCCATTTGCGAGATGACCGGTATCAACATCTTGGCGCTCGGCGAACAGGTCATCTCCGGCCAAAAGGCGGCACCTTCGAACTCTCAGGTGGATACCTCTCGCACGATTACGGTGGAGTTTGATGCGAATTCACGCGGGCCTTGGGAGTTCAAGCCTGCGCAACGTTCGCTGACTGTCCATCCTGGCGAGATGATGACGGTGGTCTATGAGTTCCAGAATGTGCAGAACCGTCGCATGTCAGCGCAAGCCATTCCCAGCTACGCACCCATGCAGGCTTCGGCGCACTTCAACAAGCTGGAGTGTTTTTGCTTCAATCAATACACCCTGGAGCCCGGTGAAAAGAAATCCTGGCCTGTGGTATTTGTGATTGACCCGAAACTATCTAAAGATGTGTCCACGATCACGCTCTCGTACACCTTTTTTGAAGTGGGCGGGAAGACTCCGCCGGCACCTGTAGCGGCGGTCAAACCGTCGGTTTTTGAAAGTGCTGGTTCCTGATGGCGGTGAATGAAGCGCCCAAGAAGGCTTCCTGGGTACACAGCGTCAAACTCGTGGCATGGTCGTTTTTAGGCATTCGCAGCAAGCAGGGTTATCAGGATGATCTGGCCAAAGTGAATCCCTTGCATGTGGTTCTGGTGGGTATTGTGGGTGCATTGCTACTGGTCATCGGCTTGATCAGTCTTGCAAAGTGGGTGGTTGGCACCTGAGGGTGGACCGCGCATCAAAAACTAAGATTTGAGAAGAAATGGAGCAGAAATGAGTTCAACAACACATGGCGGAACGCCTTACTACTTTGTGCCCGGACCTTCGCGCCATCCGGTCATGGCGGCTGCTGGTTTGTTCTTCGTCATTCTGGGCGCAGGTCAATGGATCAATGGTTCCGCGTGGGGTAAGTATTCCCTGCTGTTCGGTATGGTGTGGTGGTTGTTCGTTCTATATCAGTGGTTCCGCGATGCGGTCATTGAGAGCGAAGGTGGTCAGTACGGTCGCAAAATCGACATCTCCTACCGCTGGAGCATGAGCTGGTTTATCTTTTCTGAGGTGATGTTTTTCGGCGCGTTTTTTACAGCACTGTGGTGGGCACGCGCGCACTCCGTGCCGGCGCTTGGAAGTTTGGAGAACTCCTTGTTGTGGCCCGATTTCAAGGCGGTATGGCCAAGCTTGGCCGCTGGAGTAACCGCTTCTCCGGCAGGCATTGTGGAGCCCTTCACCACCATGGGCCCATTTTGGTTGCCCACCATCAACACGGCCTTGCTGCTGACTTCCGGCGTGACCTTGACGATTGCGCACCACGCGCTCATTGACGGCAAACGTACAAAAACCATCGGGTTCATGTGGGCCACGGTGCTTTTGGGCGTGATTTTTCTTTTTGTGCAGGGCTATGAGTACTATCACGCATACACCGCCTACAACCTGAAGCTGAATTCCGGTGTGTTTGGCTCCACGTTCTATATGTTGACCGGCTTCCATGGCTTCCATGTTTTGGTAGGCATGTTGATGTTGTTGTTTATCACTCTGCGTCTGCAAAAGGGGCATTTCACGCCTGAACGACACTTCGGTTTCGAAGGGGCTGCGTGGTACTGGCACTTTGTGGACGTGGTGTGGTTGGGGCTGTATGTTCTGGTGTACTGGATGTAAACCTTGTTTGCATGAAAAAAGGGCACCCTAGGGTGCCCTTTTTGCTGCAGTGGGCTCAACGACCTTCGGGGATTCCGGTCGGGTGGATGTAGCCCAGTTTCCATGCCAGCAAAATGCAGAGGAACAGGATGATGGAGATGCCAACCCGCAAGCCGAGTGCCCTGGCCATACCCCGGGATTTGGCGGTCTGTGATGAACCTCCGCGCAGCATGAAGAACAGAGCGGCTGCCAAGCTGCCCAGAATGGCCACGAAAGCGAAGATTACGAGAAACGTCATGGGGAGAATTATTACGTGAACCGGACCACGCGTTGGCTGCTGATTGCATTGACTGCGTGCCTTGCGACGGCGCTCACCGTCTCTTTGGGTTTTTGGCAGCTACGGCGTGCTGCGCAAAAGGAGGCGTTGGCAAGCCAGATCCAAAAGGCTGAGACGCGTCCATCGCTCTCCGGGGCGGCGCTGACAAGCCACTCTGCGGTGGAGCCCTTGCTTCATCAGCCGGTGCTCCTGCGGGGACAGTGGGTGCCCGAAAGAACGGTGTATCTGGATAACCGGCAAATGCAGGCCAAAGTCGGTTTTTACGTGTTGACGCCTTTGCGTCTCCAGGGTTCTGATCAGGTGCTGATGGTGCAGCGCGGTTGGATTCCTCGGAATTTTGTAGCGCGGGAACGTTTGCCAGACGTTCAAACCGCGCATGGCATCGTTGAAATTTCCGGAAGAATTGCCTTGCCACCTTCAAAGCTATATGAGCCGGGCGCGGCATCCCTTGGCCCGATCCGGCAGAATCTGGACTTGCAGCTGTTCCGGCTGGAAACCGGACTGGCTTTGAGGACCGATCTTTCGATTGTTCAAACCGGTACGGCTTCGGAGGGATTGCTCCGCGAATGGCCCGCGATCCATTTGGGTGTCGACAAGCACTATGGCTATGCGCTGCAGTGGTTCGCCCTGGCCGCACTTATTCTCGGCTTGTTTGCCTGGTTTCAATTGCGACCGTTTTTAGCCTCTTCCAAGGACTCTTTTACCCATGTCTAGCGCTCCAGTCCACGACGATCGCCCCCTTGGTTTGACCGTTCACTCTTTGCCGGAACCCTCTGGTGAACTGCAGTCGGCCACCCTCGATACGCGGGCCGGCAGAATCCGCATGCTGCTGGTCATGCTGGTGTGTGCCGCGCCCGTCATCGCGTCCTATTTCACTTACTACGTCATCCGGCCTGAAGGCCGCCGTAATTTCGGCGAATTGATCGAGCCGCAGCGGCCCCTGCCGGCAATTCAAGCGCAAGGCTTGGCGGACGAACCCGTAACTTTGACCAGTCTGAAAGGCCAATGGCTGTTTGTGAGTGTGGCCGGTGGTGCGTGTGATGCCACTTGCCAGCAACATTTGTATTTGCAGCGCCAGTTGCGCGAAGGCTTGGGCAAAGAGAAAGAGCGCCTGGATTGGGTGTGGTTGATCAATGACGACGCACCGGTGAAGCCAGAATTTTTGCCAGCACTCAAGGGTGCCACGGTCTTGCGCTTGCCTGCTGCGGAGCTTGCCCAGTGGTTGTCCGCAGAACCGGGCCATGAGATCAAGGAGCACCTCTTTGTAGTGGATCCCATAGGCAATTTGATGATGCGCTTTCCCGCCGGCATGAATGCTGAAACAGCGCTCAAAGCCAAGGGCGACTTGGACCGACTTTTGCGGGCTGCAAGGTTTTGGGACAACCCCGGACGTGATTGATTGAATCCCATGGAAACGACTTTGTACGATTTGACCCCCATTTTTCGGGTGCTCCTCATCGGAGCCCTGGTGGCCTCGGTACCGGCGCTGTGGGTGTATTTGCGAAACCGCCGCAGCAGTTCCGTAAGCCGTTATCACGCACTGGTGGTGATTACCCTGTTTCTCACCTTTGACCTCGTGCTGTTCGGTGCATTCACCCGTTTGACCGACAGCGGTTTGGGCTGTCCCGACTGGCCCGGTTGCTATGGCAACGCAAGCCCATTGGGTGCAAAGCACGAGATTGCCATGGCCCAAGCAGCAATGCCCAGTGGTCCGGTCACCCACAGCAAAGCCTGGATTGAGATGGTGCACCGCTACATGGCCACTTCGGTGGGCGCACTGATCACGCTGATGGCGATTCTGGCGTGGCGTGGCCGCAAGCAGGGGGGGGCACTGGCACTCAACCCGTGGTGGCCCACAGCGACCCTGGTGTGGGTGTGCATTCAGGGTGCATTCGGCGCTTGGACAGTGACCATGAAACTGTTTCCCGCCATCGTCAGCCTGCACCTGCTGGGCGGCTACGCGCTCTTGGCTTTGCTGACGGCTCAGGTCGCGATGGGTTCTGCCTCTGGAGGTAGCGCACCAGCCATTGCGAAAGCAGCACCGTCTTGGGTGTACCGCTGGGCATGGGCGGCGTTGCTGATGTTGATCATCCAGGCAGCATCCGGCGCCTGGGTCAGCACCAACTACGCAGTCCTTGCCTGTACTGAATTCCCTGGTTGCCAAGGTGTGATGTGGCCGCCCATGGACTGGAAAGCCGCGACGGAAATATGGCGTCCTTTGGGGCTGACAGCCTCTGGCGAACACCTGAGCTTTCAGGCCTTGACGGCGATCCACATGGCGCACCGATTGCTTGCCCTGGTGACGGTGCTGGTGCTGGGCAGCCTGGCGTGGGCACTCTGGAAACTGCCTGCGTTGAAAAAGCCCGCCCAGTGGCTGGCAGGCTTGTTGGTTTTGCAGCTGGCTACCGGCTTGAGCAATGTGGTGTTGGGTTGGCCCTTGTTGGCGGCTGTCATGCATACCGGTGGTGCGGGCGCCATGGTCATGGTGATGGTCTGGGTGATCGTGGTATCCCGCACCCAGCCTGCCGGCCGCTGAAAGATTGAGAAAAGAGAATTCGAATGACCGTACCACTAGCCGCCCCCAAGCCATCCGTGCTGGCCCAGTTCCATGCACTGACCAAGCCACGGGTCATCCAGTTGATTGTGTTTTGTGCGCTCATCGGCATGGTGTTGGCCGTGCCCGGAGCCCCCACGGGCGCCCAAGTCATGCTGGCTGCGATAGCCTGCCTGGGCATCTACCTCGTGGCCGGTGCTGCCGCTGCCTTCAATTGCATTGTCGAAAAAGGTATTGATGCCAAGATGAAGCGCACCTCGTGGCGGCCCACGGCGCGCGGGGAACTCAGCGACACCCAGACCCTGATCTTCTCTGCCATTTTGTGTGCTGCCGGCTCTGCCATTCTGTATGTTTGGGTGAACCCGCTCACCATGTGGCTGACTTTTGCCACTTTTGTGGGCTATGCGGTCATTTACACCGTGATCCTCAAACCCCTGACACCCCAGAACATCGTCATCGGTGGTGCTTCCGGCGCCATGCCACCGGTATTGGGCTGGGCCGCCATGACCGGCGATGTGGGGCCTGAGGCACTCATCCTTTTCCTGATCATTTTTCTGTGGACGCCCCCGCACTTCTGGGCGCTGGCCTTGTACCGCGTGGAGGATTACCGCAAGTCCGGTTTGCCCATGCTGCCGGTGACCCACGGCAGCGAGTTCACCCGCCTGCAGATCCTGCTCTACACCTTCATGTTGCTGGCGGCCTGTCTGCTGCCGTTTGTGTATGGCATGAGCCATTGGCTGTACCTGATTGTGGCCGTGGGCTTGTGCCTGGGGTTCTGCTGGTATGCCGTGCGCCTGTTGCGCAACTACTCGGACGATCTGGCCCGCGCGACCTTCCGTTTTTCGCTCATTCACCTGAGCGCCCTTTTTGCAGCTCTGCTGCTGGACCATTACCTCATATGAATAAACGTTCTGCTATTCAATTCATAGCTGCTTGCGCAATATTGACGGGCGCTGGAGGCATGTTGAGTGCTTGTTCTGAATCCAAGCCTAAGTTCTCTTCGGTCGATGTCACCGGCGCCAGCTATGCCAAAGATTTTGAACTGACCGACCACAACGGCCAAGTCCGGCGGCTCGGGGACTTCAAGGGCAAAGTGGTGGTCATGTTCTTTGGCTACACCCAATGTCCGGATGTATGCCCTACGTCGATGGCCGAGTTGGCAGAAGTGAAAAAAGCACTGGGTGCCGATGGCGACAAGCTGCAGGGCATTTTTGTCACGGTAGACCCCGCGCGTGACACTCCTGAAGTGCTCAAGGGTTATATGGAAAACTTCGACCCCACCTTCTTGGCGCTCTACACCACGCCCGAGAAGCTGGAAACCCTGGCCAAAGACTTCAAGGTGTACTACAAGCGCGTCAATGGCCAGACCCCGACCAGCTACACCATGGACCACTCGGCGGGCAGCTACATCTACGACACGCAAGGCAATTTACGCCTCTTCACCCGCTACGGCAGCGGTGCCCAAGTGCTGGCGGCAGACATCCAGCAACTGCTGAAGTCCTGAGGGACTCGGGCTGATGCCCATCGCCAGCCGGCCCGGGGCAGGCTGGCGTTCAAGACAGTGGCTCAGTCCGTCTTGATGCGTTGCTGGGTGATGATCCCGCCCAGCAAAGCTGTATCTGCCTTCACCCGGTTAGCCAGTCCTTCTGCGGAAGTGCCTTGCACGGTCCAGCCCTGCTGAAACAGCTTCTGGCGCATCTCCGGGCTGCGGGCAATCTCGCTGAACAAGGTGGACAGTCGTGCCACCACCGGCTTGGGCATGCTGTTGGGGGCGGCGACCGCGTTCCAGATCTCCAGATTCAGGTCTTTCACCCCAGCTTCAGACAGGCTGGGAATCTCCGGTGCCAACGCACTGCGCACGCTGGCAGTGATGCCGATCGCCTTGAGCTTGCCCGCCTTGATTTGGGCCGAAGCCAGCGCCGGGGGCAACAAGCTGAGCTGCAAGTCGCCCGCCATCATGGCGGTGGCCACCTGCGGGTAGCCGGCGTAGGGCACATGCAGGGGCGCCATGCCCACTTTGGCTTTGAGCAGCTCCATGCCGATATGACCCACGGTGCCCACGCCGGGCGTGCCATAGTTCCACTTGTCGCCGGAGGCCCGTGCTGCGGCCAGAAACTCGGTGGCATTGTTGCCCGGCGCATTGGCGGGTGCCGTCAGCACCAGCGGCGACACGCCTAGCAGGCTTACCGGGGTCAAGTCTTTCAGCGGGTCGTAACTCAGCTTGGGGTTAAGCAGCTTGGCAATCGTCATGTTGCCGTTGATCATCAGGCCAATGGTGTGGTTATCGGTGGCTCTGGCCACCGCATCGGCGGCGATATTGCCCGCTGCGCCCACCTTGTTCTCCACGATCACCGGCTGGCCTAAGGCTTTGGACAAGGGTTCGGCAAACGCGCGTGCCGTCAGGTCTGGCGAAGACCCGCCAGGAAAGCCCACGATGATGCGGACCGGTTGTGTCGGCCACGCCCCGGTTTGTGAAGATTTTTGGGCATTGGCGCACGTAGATAGTGCGCAAGCAGCTATGAAAAACATAGCAAATGCAGTGTTGCGGCGTGTGTGTTTCATCAACTCAGTGTCCAAGAAAAAGCCCCTGCAGGCGGGGCCGGCAGGGGCATTGTGCGCGAAGTCGAGCGGCACGCGCCGCCGGGCGATCAAGCGTAAGCAGCCAGCGCCGTCTTCATCTTCTTCATGGCGGCCACTTCGATCTGGCGGATGCGCTCGGCGCTCACGCCGTATTCAGCGGCCAGGTCATGCAGGGTCATGCCGCCGGAATTGTCGTCATTCACCTTGAGCCAGCGCTCTTCCACAATGCGGCGGCTGCGCTCGTCCAGGCTGGCCAGGGCCGTGGCAATCCCGTCGGTGGCCAACACGTCACGCTGGCGCGCTTCGATCATGGCGACCGGCTCGTGGTTGGTGTCCGTCAGGTAAGCGATAGGGCCGAAAGCGTCTTCGCCGTCGTCTGAAGGGCTGGGGTCCAGCAGCACGTCGCCACCGGCCAGCCGCGCTTCCATTTCCAGCACTTCTTCGGGCTTCACGTTCAGTTCGCGGGCCATGGTGTTGACCTGCTCGGGATTCAGCGTGTCGCGGTGGGTGTCCAGGTCGGCGGCAGCGTCTTCGCCCTTGAAGCGTTGCTTCATGGAGCGCAGGTTGAAAAACAATTTGCGCTGGGCCTTGGTGGTGGCCACTTTCACCATGCGCCAGTTTTTCAGAATGTATTCGTGGATTTCGGCCTTAATCCAGTGCAGCGCGTAGCTCACCAAGCGCACACCTTGCTCCGGGTCGAAGCGTTTGACCGCCTTCATTAGGCCCACATTACCCTCTTGAATCAGGTCGCCGTGGGGCAAACCATAGCCGAGGTACTGGCGGGCCACGGACACGACCAAGCGCAAGTGAGAAAGCACTAACTTACCGGCAGCTTCAAGGTCGTTCTCATTCTTGAACTTGCGCGCGTACTCCTGCTCCTCTTCCAAGGTGAGCATGGGCAGGCGGTTGGCAGCAGAAATATAGGCGTCCAGGTTCCCCAGCGGCGGCACCAATGACCACGGGTTGGCCGTGGCCAGGGCGGTGCGGGGGGCAGCAATCAATGCGGACATAGAGAACCTCCTTGTGTTCGGACTCAATATTAGCACTCGATAGAGTCGAGTGCTAATCAAGAAGTTCAATCCCTGGGTTCAGTGGGGGCGGCCGGTCTTGCAAAAAGAAACGGTGCGGCTTTCTGGCGGGACTATAAGCGTGCGGAACGAATAAGCCTGCAGGGCGTTGGGCTAAGTGGGCTTTCCAGAAGCTTGGCTAAACTCTCGAGCATGTCCATTCACGGTCTTCAGACGTCAACCGCACTCCAGCCAGCCATCGCGCTGGAGATGGCTGATCGCCTAAGACCTCGCCCAGACGGGAAGAACTGGGCGCAGCTGCTCATGCTGACGCTGTTGTTGTGGGTATCCCTCTTCTATAGTGGGATCGGCAGTGCAATTGGCGTACCACCAGATGTTGTTGCCAACCGTATTGAAGCCCGAATGCTGGCTCAAATGCGCCACAGTGGGGCGTCACAGGCCTCACGCTGGGCCGGTGTCGAGCAGGATGTCGAAATGGCGATGCCGGCGCCTACTATTGGCCCGCCGGGGTTGTCATTGGTGCCTTTCGTGGCAGCTTTGCCACCGTTGGACTTTCACTTTGCCCCCAATGAACAGGGGACTGAACAGCCGCTGCCTGCCGGGCTGTCAGCCCATGTTGCCCAACAATGGCAAGTGCCCTTGACCCGGGCGCCTCCCTTTCAAGCACTCAAAACCTGAGCGGCTGGCTTCATTCGCGTTAACTCCTTACGCGAGTTGTTATCAGTAGCGCCTCAATCTTTTGTTTTCGGTATCCGGCGTGAGCTTTGACGGCGCACGCGCCCTTGTTGAGTGCTTGATGAAAAACTCCCCTTTTCTGGTCGCTGTGTATGTGGCCATCTTTCTGGCGGGCATCTTGTTTGCCCTGCCCAACGCCCTGCCTGCCTCCGTGTTGGAGCGCTGGCCTGCCTTTCTTCCGAGTAAACAGGTCGCTTTAGGCTTGGACTTGCGTGGAGGTTCACATTTGGTGCTTGAGGTAGATGGCGCCGAATTGCGCCGCGAGCGTGTGCGCAATATCGCCGAAGATGCGCGGCGTATTCTGCGTGAAGCAGATACGCCCTGGAACTCGGTGCAAGCTGGGGAACTGAGCGTACTGATCACATTACGCAACGCTTCTCAGCAAGAACGGGCCATATCTCTGCTAGCAGGATTGTCTAGCCCGGTAGGGGCAACGCGAAAGGATCTCGCCATTGCCGCCAGCGGAACAGATGGCGTGATGCTTACGCTCACGCCTGAGGGATTGCTTCAGTCCACCGCCCGCGCCGTGGAGCAGAGCCAGGAGGTGATTCGCCAGCGCGTGGACCAAGTCGGCGTAGCTGAGCCCACGATTCAACGGGTCGGAGCAGACCGCATTCTTGTACAACTGCCAGGGCTGCAGGATCCCGCGCAACTGCGGGCGCTGCTTGGCTCGACGGCAAAGATGAGCTTTCACATGATCGGCAATCAGGCCGACCCAGACACGCGGATGCTGCAAGACAACGAAGGCAACAGCTTTCCCGTACGCAACAAAATTGAGCTTGATGGAAGCAGACTTTCTGATGCCAGCGCCGGCTTCGACCCGACGACCCGCGAGCCCGTCGTTAACTTTCGCTTTGACAAAGTGGGCGCTCGACTTTTTGGACAGATTACCGAAGCCAATGTGGGCCGTCCGTTTGCGATGGTTCTGGATGGAAAAGTACTCAGTGCGCCCGTCATCCGCGAGCCCATTCTTGGTGGCTCGGGGCAAATTTCCGGAAGCTTCACGGTGGCCGAGGCTAGCACTCTATCTGCACTATTGCGGGCCGGTGCATTGCCCGCCAAGCTGACGGTAATTGAAGAACGCAGCGTGGGAGCTGACCTTGGCAGCGATGTCATTCAGAAGGGTATCTACGCCGGCGTTGCGGCTTTTACGTTCGTATTTATGTTTATGTTTGTGCTGTACGGCAGTTGGGGCTTGTTAGCCAACGTTGCACTTGCGCTAAACGTAGTGCTGACCATCGCTGGATTGAGTCTGCTGGGGGCAACACTAACGCTTCCAGGTATTGCCGGCATTGTGCTGGGCATCGGCTTGGCGGTTGACGCCAATGTGCTGATCAATGAACGCATTCGAGAGGAGGCGCTCAAGGGCAAACCCGCGCTTGCCGCTATAGACGCCGGGTTTAAACGCGCTTATTCAACGGTCATGGACAGTAACGTGACAGCGTTGCTGGGCACGGTTCTCCTGTTCTGGTTTGGATCAGGGCCGGTGCGGGGTTTCGCCATCACCATGGCACTGGGCATCGTGATCTCCATGTTCACCGCGGTTTCGGTGGTCAAGGTCATGATGCTCGCAATTGCTCGGGCGCGTCGTCTCAAAGCAATTTCGATCAAGCCGCTCTTTGGTTTTCGCCCTGTACCGGATGACACAAACTTCAACTTCATGAAGGCGCGTTTCTGGGGCCTGGGTCTATGCGTGGCGTTGGTATTGGGCTCAACCGCCTTGATGGTCAAGCCGGGGTTGAATTTTGGTATTGATTTTCGGGGAGGCATCCAAATGGAGGTCGCGTCCGGCGGACAGGCAGACATCGCCCGCTACCGCGCACAACTCGATGGCTTGGGCCTTGGGGAAGTCTCACTGCAGGCGATGGGGAATGATGGCCAACTTCTGGTACGTGTGGAGCGTCAACCCGGTGGCGAACTGCAGCAAACCAATGCGGTGGAGAGCTTAAAAACTGCCATTCGTGCGATCGATTCACAGGCCGACTTTCAGCGCACTGAAGTTGTTGGGCCCAAAGTCAGCGGTGAACTCGCTACTGCGGGTGTGCTCGCCGTCATTTTGGCGGCTATCGCTATGCTCATCTACATCTGGGCGCGCTTTGAGTGGCCCTTTGCAGTAGGCGCTGTTATCACGCTGGTACTGGATGTCGCACTGACGCTGGGGGTATTCGCGATTTCAGGCCTTGATTTCAGTCTTACGGCCATTGCCGCGTTGCTCACGCTGGTTGGCTACTCCGTCAATGACAAGGTGGTGGTTTATGACCGCATGCGTGAGAACTTGCGCACCATGCGCAAGAGTTCTTTGCTGGAGGTAATCAATCTCTCCGTTAACCAGACATTGACTCGAAGCCTGTACACCTCAGTGACCGCGTTTTTGGCTGTGTTGCCGCTGGCAATATGGGGTGGCTCGGCAGTGGCAAGCTTTGCAGTACCGATGGCATTTGGCATTGTGATTGCTGCCTTGTCTTCGGTTTTTGTAGCCGCGCCTATTTTGCTGCTCTTGGGTGATTGGAGAGGCCGACGCGGCAAGGTGATGTTTGCGGTAGAGGAAACTGCCAGTCCATAAGGCCTAGGGCAATGCTGAACAAGTACCCATTTTTCGAAATAAGCGCTCGTAAGTCATTGATTCACAAAGGTTTGAATCTGACGATTTGGACTTATTCAGCGTAGCCCTAGGGCGGGAAGAGGCTCTGAAGCGAGCAGCAGTGTTGAAATACACCAGCTTCCCACCCAGAGAAATCGACCTTCAAGGACCGTGCATACTCGGATGAATTCGTTTTGAAATGACGGGCGCTTACCGTCGCAAAACTGCCATTCATTGGAATTGCAGTATCAATACCTGAGGATTAAAAAAGTGGAAAAGTTTCTTTCGGGAGTTGGCTCCCTGTTGTACGGCATGCGTTTCACCATGCTGTTTTTTTACATTGGTCTGGTTGGGATAATTTTTGGTATCTTGGGCAAGTTCCTGCTGGAGACCTACAAGCTGATGAACACATTACTGTTCGGCGACTTGGAGAAAATTGATCTCATCATCAAGGTGCTTGAACTGGTGGACATGACGATGGTGGCTCAACTTGTTTGGGTAGTGGCACTGGCAGGTGTGTCTCTCTTTGTCACCACCGGACACTTTGACAAAACCGATATGAAAAAGCCGGATTGGCTGGATCATGTCAATACCTATAACCTGAAGCTAAAGCTCGCGTTTGCAATCATTTCCATCTCAGGCGTACACGCCCTGAAGACGTATTTGAGTGGAGACCTAACGATGGAAAATATTCAGATCGTCACCATGGTAGCGGTCATCCACTTCACGTTCGTTCTTTCGGCGATGGGCATTTCCTTTGCGGAAAGGATGACCAGGGAACACAAGTGAATCTGAGTCAATTGATTCCCACCTTCCCCTGAGTAGCCTTGGGATTTTTGAGGAAAACTCCGGAAGGCGTCAAAGGACGCTGACAAAGAAGTTGAAAAATCCCCTATCAAAAATCAAATAAATCTTTGATTTGACAAGGATTGCGCTTCGGAACATGCTGACCTCCGACAAAAGGGGCCCGAAGGCCCCTGAAAAAATACAGTTGGTTTAGGCCCAGTGCACCTTCTCCTTGCCGGAATACCAGTTCCCCAACTGGGGTTCCACCGCAGATTCGATGCGGGCGCGTTTGATCTTCATGGTGGGGGTCAGCATGCCGTTCTCAATGGACCAGGGCTCGGGTGCCACCACCAGCATCTGCAGCTTTTCGTACTCCGCGAGTTCGGCATTCACGCTGTCCAGCAGTCGCTCCAATTCGGCATGAATCTGTGCTTTGAATGCCGGGTCCGACTTCACCTGGGGGCGTACGGTTTCCGCCAGCACCACAATGGCGTAGGCCGAGGGCTGGCCCACGCCGGACACCATGCTGGTCTCGATGCGGTTGCAGGCGTTGAGGCGGTTTTCAATCGGTGCGGGTGCCACGTACTTGCCCTTGGACGTTTTGAAAAGCTCTTTCACCCGGCCGGTGAGCTTGAGCAAGCCGTCGGCGCGTCGTTCGCCCTTGTCGCCGGTGCGGAAGAAACCGTCTTCCGTGAAGACCTCCGCATCCAGGTCCGGGCGCTTGTAGTAACCCACGAACTGGCCGGGCGATTTGATCAGCACCTCACCGACTTCGCTGATGCGTACTTCCACGCCTTGAAGGGGCACGCCTACGCAACCGGGGGCATTGATTTGGGCGGTGGAGTTGTGCGAATACGCAAAGTCCTCCGTCATGGCGTAGCCCTCAATCAGGTTCAGGCCCAGGCGGCGATACCAGGCAATTAGCTCCGCAGGAATCGGCGCGGAGCCACTGCCGGCCAGCAAGGTGTTGTCCAGCCCGAGGCCTTTGAGCACCTTGCGGCCCACGATCTTGCTCAGAATGGGGATGCTCAGCAGTCGGTCCAGCTTTTTCGGCGGCATTTTGGCGAATACGCCTTGCTGGAACTTGAGCCAGAGGCGCGGCACCGAGATGAAGGTGACTGGCTTGGCGCGGTGCAAATCCTGGATGAAGGTATCCAGTGACTCGGCAAAATACAACTGGGTGTTGCCGTTGACGAGTGAGGCGGACTCTACCCATGCGCGCTCGAAGACGTGCGCCAAGGGCAGGTAGGACAACATGCGGTTGCGGGTCTTGCCGCCAATGCGGGCCTGGGTGTCGTTGTTGATGCCTTCGGCCGCGGCGGTGATGCGCTCGAAGCTGTGCATCACCCCCTTGGGCTGACCGGTGGAGCCGGAGGTGTACATCAGGATGGCGATGTCCTTGCCGCCCCGTGCGGGCTTGCCGGTCAGGGGTTTGGTGCGTGCAGTGACGGCATCCCATGCCTCATAGTTGTTCTTCGGGGCGAGTGGGAAGGCGATGATGGGCATACCGGCTGGAATGCCGGGCTGCTGTTGCTCAAAGATGTCTAGTTTGCCGACGAACAGCAGGCTGGCCTCGCTGTGCTCCAGCACATAGCGCACGGTGTCGGCAGTTTCGGTTGGGAAGATGGCCACGGTGGTGCAGCCCGCCATCCAAATGGCCAACTCCGCCATGATGAAGTGGGCGCAATTTTTGGACAGGATGGCCACCCGTGCACCGGGCTCCAGGTTCTGGGCCTTGAGGTGCGCAGCCATGCGGCGCGCCTGGTCCAGCGTCTGTTTCCAGGTGTAGTCCACCACCTGACCGCCGCCTGTGGGTTGGGTCAGGAAAATCTGGTCTGCATGGTTGATTTCGTGCGCGTATACGTAGTCCAGCATGAGTTGGGCTTGTGCCATCTTCTGTCTCCTTTTTGCGGTTTATTTGCTGCATTGTCTGGGCATTTGCGAGCAATGGAGTCTTTTAGGTGACGGGGGTGCACTAAATAGAGCGGAGCTACTATTCGAGTAGCTGCTCATGAAAATTTCAGATGGCGCTTTTTGTCCTGTATGTGTCTTGAATTGAACTTTATGTAAGTAAAGCGAATACATAAGATCGGATGCTTGTTAAATGATTGTGTCTTTTTATGTCCTCAGTATCTACCCTGAAGCCCGTACTGCTCATCATTGATGGGGGGCAATGCTTCGCCTCAATGCCCTTCTGCTTGCAGGGCATTCATGCCTGGTTTGAGGCTGCTTTGCAGCGTCTGGAGGTTTTTTGTAAGACCCGCTTGCGCATGTCGTCGATGTCGATACCTGTCTCGCCGGTCAGCCATCCGCCCACTAAATCGTCGCCCTGAGGGCGAACCGCCATGCTCCAACTCCGCCCCAACTGCGAATGCTGCAACACCGATTTGCCGCCCACCGCCCTGAATGCCCGCATCTGCTCGTTTGAATGCACGTTTTGTGCGGATTGCGCAGACACCAAGCTGCAAGGCGTTTGCCCCAATTGCGGTGGTGATCTGGTGCGCCGCCCGGTGCGACCGGCCGCCAAGCTGGCGAACAACCCGCCCTCTGCCGAGCGGGTGTTCAAGCCCCAAGGGGGCGCGCCACACGCTGGCGTGGAGGCATCCGCATGAGCGCGGCCATGCCCATGCGCCCCAAAGACTTGGGGCTGGCGCTGCTGGTCATTCTGGTGTGGGGCGTGAACTTTGCGGTCATCAAGGTCGGCGTGGTCGGGGTGCCGCCCTTGCTGCTGGGTGCGTTGCGGTTTTCGCTGGCGGCGTTCCCGGCCCTGTTGTTCATGAAGCCGCCCAAGGTGCCCCTGTGCTGGTATCTGGCCTATGGCCTCACCATTTCGGTGGGGCAGTTTGCATTTCTGTTCACTGCGATCCACGTGGGCATGCCCTCGGGCTTGGCGTCGCTGGTGCTGCAGTCGCAATCGTTCTTCACCTTGTTGCTGGCGGCCTGGTGGCTCAAAGAGCGTTGGCAGGCCCACCAGATGGCCGGGCTGTTGCTGGCCGCCTGCGGCTTGGTGCTGATTGGTAGCGCAGCGGGGCCGGCAGGTGCTGGCGTGCCCATGCCGCTGCTGGGCTTTTTGCTTACCGTGGCAGCGGCCGTCATGTGGGCCTGCGGCAATATCGTGACCCGCATCGTGAGCCGCTACGGCCCCATGAACCAGCTAGCGTTCGTAGTGTGGGCCAGTTTGGTGCCGCCCTTGCCGTTTCTGGCGCTCTCGCTGCTGATCGAGGGGCCTGACGCAATAGCCTCGGCCATGCAGCACATCGGCTTGAGCACCTTCGCGGCCATCGCCTACCTTGCGTGGGTAGCTACCTTGCTGGGCTATGGCTTGTGGACGCATCTCATGTCCCGCTACGCCACCAACCGCGTCGCACCGTTCACCCTGTTGGTGCCGGTGGTGGGCTTGACCACGGGTTGGCTGGTGTTCGGCGAGGCCTTGCGTCCGGTGCACTTTGCCGGTGCTGCGCTACTGATGGCGGGCCTGTTGCTCAATGTGTTCGGCGGGCCTGTGATGACCCGGTGGCTGGCGCGTGTGCAGCACTACTGGAAAGCCGGATGAGCGACGCCGTACTCCACATCTATCTGGTGCTCACGCCGAATGTGTTGATGCTGGACTACGCCGGCCCGGCAGAGGCCTTGCGCATGGCGCGCGACATGGGGGCGCCTATCGTTCTGCATGCCTGTGGCCCGCAGAATGACATCCCGACCTCTCTGGGCACGGGCCTGTCCGGGCTGGAGGCGCTACCCTCCACCCTGCCAGCGCGCAGTCTGGTGCTGGTGGTGGGCAACAGCAATGAAGAGGTGGATTACGCCACCCCCGAGGCCCGTTCCGTGGTGCAGTGGCTGCGCACCGTACCCCGGCAAGGTACCCGCATGGCCAGCATCTGTTCAGGGGCCTTGCTGCTGGCGCAGGCCGGTTGCCTGGACGGGCGGCACTGCACCACCCACCACACCCTGATTGCCGACTTGCAGGCGCTGGCCCCGCGTGCGCAGGTGGTGTCGGACCGCATTTTTGTGGACGATGGCGCTGTGCTCACCAGTGCCGGCATTACCACCGGTATTGACCTCGCGCTGTACCTGATTGAGCAGGAGGCGGGGGCAGAGCTGGCAGCGCGCGTGGCCCGCCGCTTGGTGATGTACCAGCGCCGCGGCACCCACGACCCGCAAATGTCGCCATGGCTTGCACACCGCAACCACATGCACCCCGCCGTGCACCGCGCGCAAGATGCCATTGCACGAGAGCCGGAGCGCCACTGGAGCTTGGCGGATCTGGCCGACGTGGCCTGTGTCAGCCCCCGGCACCTGAGCCGCTTGTTTGCACAGCACACCGGCATCAGTGTGGTGGTGTACCAGCAGCAACTGCGTATCGCCCGTGCCAAAGAATTGCTGGCGCATCAGGGCTTGTCGGTAGAGCGTGTGGCCGAGGCCTGTGGTTTTGCGTCCGCGCGCGACCTGCGCCGCGTGTGGCGCAAGTACGAAGCCGGCTCTCCGGCCAGTGCGCGCGCGACTGACTGAGGCCGCGCAAAGGGTGCGCTGAAAGCGGCGTTGAGAAGGTTCGCCAGCGAACCATCAGCCTCCGCAGTGTGTTGCCCATGGTCAGCCAACTATCCAAAGACCCTGCGACCCACGCCATGGGGCGTTTCGGGATGCCTGCCGAGGTGGCAGGGGTGGTGTGGCTGGCCTCGGACCATGCCTCGTTTGTCTCCGGGGCTTACTAGCCGGCGGATGGCGGTGACTTGGAGCGCTAGCGGCTGGCGTGCAGGTTGCGTTCAATGATTTTTTGAATGTCGCCGCGCGCATAGCCTTGGCGGATAACCTCGTTGAAACCCTGCAACCACGCGCTCATTTGCATGGTTTTGGGGAAGGCCAGGTAGTTCGGGTCCCGGCGCAAGGGCACCGGAAGCACCACAAAGTTTTTCCATTGGCTTTGGGGTATTTTGTGGAGGCGCAGGGTTTCCTGAAAGCCGGCTTTGCCCACGTTGAACAGTGCGCAGTCAATACGTCCGGCTTCCAGCTTGTTCAGGCGGTTGCGCGCACCGTTGTCGCCTTCAACGGAAAAAATGCCTTCCTGGTGCGCGCGCTCAAATGCACTTCCAAAGCTGGCACCGCGCACGGTGCCCAAGGTTTTTCCTTGGAGGTCGCTGAGGCCTTGGTAGTTGAATTCCTGGCCTTTGCGCACCACGATGACCACCTCGTCCACGAACAGGGGCTCCGAGTAGTCAAACACCTCGTCGCGCCGCCATGTCTAGGAAATGCCCAGCAGGCCACCCTGGCCGGACACGGAAGCCATATAGGCCCTGGCCCAAGGGTACAGGTTCAGCTCGAAGCGGTGTTGCGGCATCTGTTGGGCCGCGTAGTTCATGATGTCAATCAGCACACCGCGTTGCCGGCCTTCATGCACAAACATTTTTGGGGGGGAGCCATCGCCGCTGTAAATGGCAATGGGAGGCGCCGTCGCGGCATGGGTCCAGCCGCTCAGGCTGAGCCATACCGTGCAGAGCGTGAACCTGAGCGCTAAACCGAGTTTCAAAGCAGTCCCTTTTGCTGTTTTCCCTGTGTGTGAACCTATGTGCCGGCCGCCAGTATGCAGGTATTTGAATACGCTTTGACTCTCTCCGGCCTGCCTCGTGGTTCAATAGCAGACAGTATCTGCCTGCAGCCCCCATGACTCCTGAAGCCCAAAAACTCTGGCGCGCCCCGCAATGGGCGTTCTCCATCCTGCTTGCCTTGCTGGGCATGTTGGGCCCGTTTTCTATTGATACCTACCTGCCAGCGTTTGCCGGCATCAGCCAGTCGCTGGGGGCTACGCCGGTGCAGATGCAGCAGACGTTGTCGGCCTATCTGTTCGGCTTCGCTTTCATGGCGCTGTTTCATGGGGCGATCTCAGACAGCTTCGGGCGGCGCCCGGTGGTGCTGTGGGGGCTGGCGGCATTCACGGCGGCCTCGGTGGGATGTGCACTGTCGCAGACCATAGGCCAGCTCATCTTCTTCCGGGCCATGCAGGGTTTGTGCACCGGTGCGGGCATTGTGATTTCGCGCGCGGTCATTCGCGATGTGTACCCGCCTTCGCAAGCGCAAAAGGTCATGAGCCAGGTCACCATCTTCTTCGGGGTGGCGCCTGCCATTGCGCCCATGGTGGGTGGCTGGCTGCTGATTCATGCCAGCTGGCACGGCATCTTCTGGTTCTTGGCTGCAGTGGGCATCGCGTTGTGGGTGTCCAATTACTTGCTGCTGCCCGAGACTTTGCCGCCGGCACAGCGCCAGCACTTCCATGTCAAAAATCTGTTGGCCGGCTATTGGAAGTTGGGCTCCGACCCGCGCTTCTTGTTGCTCGCGCTGGCCAGCGGCATTCCGTTCAATGGCATGTTTTTGTATGTGCTGAGTGCGCCTGTGTTTCTGGGTGAGCACCTGGGGTTGCAGCCCCAGCAGTTCTTCTGGTTTTTTATCCTCACTATCGGCGGCATCATGGGCGGTGCGTTTGTCAGCGGCCGTGTGGCCGGCAAGATTAGCCCGAAGCGCCAGATCCGCAACGGCTTTTCCATCATGCTCAGCATTGGTGTGGTCAATCTTCTGGCGAATGTGCTGTTCAAGGCACATGTGAGCTGGGCGCTGTTCCCCCTCGCCATCTTCGCTTTCGGCTGGGCGCTCATGGTGCCGGTAGTGACCTTGCTGGTGCTGGACTTGCATCCTGACCGCCGGGGCATGGCGTCCAGCCTGCAGATGTTTGTGGGCTCTACGGCCAATGGCATCGTGGCCGGGGTGGTGTCTCCGTTGGTCATGCATTCCACTATCGGCCTGGCCACTGCCTCGTTGCTGATGATGTGCGTGGGCCTGTGTTCTTGGGTGTTTATTCGCAGCCGCTGGCCCGAGATTGGACAACGCGTGGAGGAGCTGTGATGCGCACACTGTGGGCTTTATTGCTTGCCAGCACCGCGCTGGTGTTGGTGGGCTGTTCCAGTGCGCCCACAACGCCGTCTTCGCCCTCAGCGCCCGCAGCATCACCGCAACCTGCTGCACGCCTGACGCTGGAGCAGGCCAATGACGTCACCGTCATGGCCATCGGCCTGGTGGGCACGCCCTATCGCTACGGCGGCAATACACCCGCCAGCGGCTTCGACTGCAGCGGCCTGATCGGCTATGTGTACAAACAGCGTGCCGGCGTAGTGGCGCCGCGCTCGACGTCCGGCCTCATCCATTGGGGAACCAGCATCCCTGCGCCCAGCTTGCGCACGGGTGACTTGGTCGTTTTTGCGCAAAACGGCCGTGCCAACCATGCTGGTATCTACGTGGGCGAAGGCCGCTTTGTGCACGCACCGTCTACCGGCGGAACGGTGCGGCTGGATAGTTTGAATTCGTTGTACTGGAGCAAGCAACAGGTGAGTTACCGCAGGCCGTGAGGGCAAGCTAGGTGGCGGCTGGTTGACTTGTGGCCGGCTCCGTCCAGCGCCCCTTGCTCGGTAGCTTTTAGGCAGGGCTGCTTCTGGCCCGTGTGGTCGAACCGCGTACGACCAGTTGAGGGGCTTGGGTGATGCGCATCACGGGCAATTGGTCCTGTGCCCGGTTCATTTCGTCCATCAACATAGAAACGGCCAAGTCCGCAGCCTCTTGGGTGGGAACTGCCACGGTGGTGAGTGCAGGGCGCATTTGGTGTGCCAGTTGAATGTCAGTGATGCCCACGACGGAAAGCTCATAGGGTACTTGAAGGCCCAAATCTGCAGCCGCCTGGAGTACGCCGACAGCCGGCAAGTCATTGGTCGCAAAGATGGCGGTCAGTTCGGGGCACGCGGCCAATAGCCCGTGTGCCGCATTGCGACCTGCGTCGATGGAGTCGTGCCCGAATCGGACATTCCTTGCTTCATCTAGGGCGATACCGGCTTTCTCCAGTGTTTCCTTGAATCCGCGGTAGCGCCACAAATGGTTGCCGGTCGGTTGGCTGCCGACGATCGCGCCGACGTGTTGATGCCCTAATTTGAGCAAGTGCTCTGCGGCACATGCACCCGCTTGGTAGAAGTCCACGGCAACGCATGGCAACAGGGGAGGGGTTTGTGGTCGTTCCCACATGCACAGCACCACCGGAATGCCCCGGCGGTGCATGTCCAAAAGTGCGTCCAGCTGCACGAAGTCCGCATTCATGACCAATATGCCATGGGCCAAAGAACCACTGACGGCATCCAGATAGGCCTTCTCCTGTTCGGGATCGTCGTTGGTATTGCAGATGATCAGGAAGTAACCCAGCTTGCGTACAGCTGCCTCCACGGCCTGGGCAAATTCGGGATAGAAGGGGTTTGCGATACTGGATGTGACCAGTGCGATGGTTTGCGCACGGCCCTCCACCAGAGCGCGGGCATTCAGGTTGGGGCGGTAGCCCAGTTGATTGGCGAGTGCCAGAATGCGTTCGCGTGTTTCGCGCCCCACCTTTCCTCTATCGCGCAGAACGTTGGAGACCGTGGCGATGCTTACCCCTGTTTGTTGTGCTATTTGCGCAATGGTGACCATGGAGATCGAGTTGTAGTGAACCTGGATTGTTACACCTCGGCAGAGGCATCCCAGACAGCGACGTCTCCGACTTGGAGTTGCGTGCTTCCCAGAAGCATAGGCGTGCCAGGCGGCACTGGCACCCGGGCTGCTTCTGGTCCGTAGTTGATGGCCATACGCAGGTGTCCGTGGCTGCGCAGGCGCAGACCGCCGGTGAGCGTTTGGGTGGAGATGCCTGCGGCTTCCAGAATGGTGTGCAACACGTGCGTCAGGCCTTCCCCCATCCAAGCTGCGAGGTAGTGCAGTCGCTGGCATTGCACATGGGCCGGGAGTCCGTCGGCGAAGCGTGAATGCACTTTCAGCGCTTGCTCATTCTCTGTCGCGGGACGCAATACGTCCCGCCAGCGTTGTGCCTGCCCGACGGTCCGACCCTCTTGTTGGATAGGTAGGAAAGATCCGGGGCGAAGGCTTTCTACGCGCAATACCTGGAAAGGCATGTACGTTTGCAAGGGGCCGGGGGGGAGGTTGCCGGGGATTCCGAAGTGTGCAGTTTTGCTGCCGCTACGCGGTCCCAGCAGCACATGGCCCTGGCACTGCGCCAGTTTGTCGGCGAGCTCCGGGCCAATGCAGGCCATGCTGGGAATAATGACCGCCGGGTAGGCGTGGATGTCGTCGTGTGCAGACACGATGTCAATGTCCATGCCCAGTTGTCGCAAGGTGCTGTAGTACTGGAACACCAGTTCCTGGTAGTGAAAGTCAGCTCCCTGGGGTTGAATGGTGTACGTCCAGAGGCTTTCGTAGTCCAGCACCATCGCGACCGGCGCGCGCTGGCTTTGGGCGGCGGGCAGGCACGCCAGTTCGTGGGCAACTTGTTTTGCTTCTTTGCCACCTTGGTCCAGTTCGCGGTTGGGAAGGTGCAATCCTGAGTGCATCTGCTCCTGTGCGTAAGGGAGTTGTCGCCAGCGGAAATACGAAACCACTTCTGCGCCATGGGCCCAGGCTTCCAGTGTCCATGCTCGCACCATGCCGGGGATGGGCACAGGGTTCCACTGTGCCCAGTTCACCGGACCGGCTTGTTGCTCCATGATCCACCAACGACCACGACCCAGTCCGCGCATCAGATCGTGGTGGTAGGCGGACAAGTCCGGGTGGCCGGTGCGAGACCAACGCTGCCGATCAGACTCGGTGATGAATGGCACCGTTTCAGTGTGACCGAGCGGGTAGCTGTCCCAGCTGGCAATATCCAGGTCCCGGGCCATGTCGTGATGATTGAACTCCCCATAGAAACCCATGAAGTTGTGCAGAACATCGCGCCCCGGGGAATGCCGGCGCAGTATCTCTGCCTGCATGCGGTTGAAGCTGCAGACCTCGTCAGAGACGAAGCGTTTGAAGTCCAGGCTGTGAATGGGGTTGGCAGGCGCGGCCAGCATCACGGGCAGTCCGATCTGTTCGAAGTCATGGACCTCCATGCTCCAGAACACGTTGCCCCAGGCCTCATTGAGCGCGGCTGCCGTGCCATAGCGCTGCGCCAACCATTGGCGGAAGCGCTGCAATGCGTCGGGTGAGTAAGAGGTGAGTGTGTCGTGGCAACCGAATTCGTTGTCCGTTTGCCACGCAATTACCGCTGGGTGCTGACCATAGCGTCGGGCCATGGCCTCGACAATGGTGGCGCTGGCGTCTCGGTAGCTGGGATTCGAAAGGTCGCAGTGCCGGCGCGCACCAAAGCCTTTGCGCCGCCCGTGCGGGTCCATGGGGAGTACCCCCGCATCCTTGTCGACCAGCCAGCGCGGGGGGGCTGCTGTGGGAGTGCCCAATACGATTTTCAGGCCTGCCTGTGCGAGCGTGTTTATGGCTTTGTCCAGCCAGTGCCAGTCGTACCGGCCTTCGGCGGGTTCCATGCGTGACCAGGCAAATTCAGCAATCCGGACCACTTGAATGCCCAGTTTTGCCATGTCTTGTGCATCCTGTTGCCAGAAGCTTTCAGGCCATTGTTCGGGGTAGTAGCAAACACCCAGTTTCATCAATCTATGTCTCCGTTATGTATGGTTTTTGGTGGGTTAAAGGATTAACCTTCAATTCCAACAGAAGTCGGAAAAGCTGTCAACGGATCGGTGCAATGGATCGTAAATAGGCCTTATTTCGGGATAACCCTGATGCAAAGTTTGAAAAGCACTTTTACACTTTAGTGGTTAATCGTTTAATTTATTGCATGCAAACAGATACTTTTATGGTCGATGTAAGGGTTCCGCTCCATCCGCGTGAGGTGGAGTCCGGCTACCTGAATCTGGGGCACTACCAGGCGCCGGAGCGCTCTTTGCATGTCAATAACGTTTCCCTGGTTCTGGATGGCGAGCCCTGGATGCCTGTCATGGCAGAGTTTCACTACTCGCGCTACCCCCAGGCGGAGTGGGAGTCTGAGCTGCGCAAGATGCGCGCGGGTGGTGTGGACATTGTGGCTTCGTACATCATCTGGAGTCACCACGAGAGCGTGCGCGGGCAGTATCACTGGCAAGGGTCTTGTGATGTGCGTCGCTTCGTGGAACTGGTGCAGGCGTGTGGAATGCTCTGTTATTTACGTCCCGGTCCCTGGGTTCATGCTGAGGTGCGGTACGGCGGGTTTCCGGATTGGGTGCAATCGGGTTGTGCGGGATTGCGCAGCAATCATCCTGACTATTTGGCGGAGGTGGAGCGTTGGTTTCGTGCCATGGGCCGTCAGTTGCAAGGACTGATGTGGGAAGACGACGGTCCTGTAGTTGGCGTACAGCTAGAAAACGAATACGGTTCTACGGGCCCCGGCTGTGGTGCTGAACATATCGAAGCGCTCAAGCGATTGGCAGTACAGGCTGGATTGCGTGTGCCCCTGTACACCGTGACGGGTTGGCCAACGCTGGATATTCCGGAGCGCGAGGTGATTCCTGTGTCCGGTGCGTATGCCGATGGGTTTTGGGGCGCGAGTCAGGGTGCCCAAGCGCCTTCGGGGGTGTTTGTGTTCAACACCATGCGCAGCATTGGAGAGATGGGCAACATCGAAGGTACTCCTGCCAGCGGCCGGATCGACAAGCGGCGCTACCCCTTCTTCCTGGCCGAAGCCGGTGGTGGTATGCATGTGTCCTATCACCGCCGGCCTGTGGTTACCACGGAGGATGTTGCAGCCACTGCCTTAGTCCAGCTGGGCTCGGGTGCCAATCTGTATGGCTACTACATGTACCACGGGGGTTCCAATCCTCCGGGAACACGCCTGCAGGAAACACAGGAAACCGGCTACCCCAATGACGTGCCCGTGCTGGGTTATGACTTCAGGGCCCCATTGGGCCAATACGGACTGGCACGACCGAGTTATGGTCGCTTGCGGACGATCCATAGCTTCATGGCTGCCTTCGGCGGTGATGTGGCTGCCATGGACGCTGCCATTCCGGAGGGATGTGTGCCCGATGCCGCCAATTTGCATGATGTGCGCGTCGCTGTCCGTGGCGCAGGGCGGTGCGGGTTTGTGTTTGTCAATAACCATGTGCGGCAGTACCGCATGCCGGACTTTGCCAACGTGCGCGTGCGCGTGCAGGGTCAGGACTGGGAGCACTCGTTTCCGCCTGTCGCAATAGCCGATGGGGTGAGTTGCATATGGCCATTCGGCTTGGCACTGGGGGCGGCTACGCTGGACTGGGCCACGATGCAACCCTTGACACGTTGGACGACAGGGCTGCACCAGACCTTGGTGCTTTTTGCCGTGCCCGGTGTGGCGCCGCAATTGGTGCTGGATGCCACCCGTGTACGCATGGTGCACGCGGCATCCGCCCAGGTGCGGCAAAACGCAGGGCTTTGGCATATCACCCCCGGGAAAGACGCATACCCGGCGTTGGTGCGGGTCGAAACAGACGACGGCTTGCATCACACACTGGTACTGCTGTCGGCAGCCCAAGCTGACCAGGCGCAGCGGATAGAGCTGGCCGGAGAGATGCGGCTGCTTATCAGTGATGCCGTGGTCTATCCGCAGGCGGGCGGACTGGTTTTCGAGGTGAGGGAAGGCTGCAATGCGAGAGCGCGGGTGTACCCCGGTCATGGCTTGGGTTCTCCGGACGCGGAGGGTTGGGTGGAAGTGTCCAGCGCCTGTGAGGTGACGTCGAACACATCAGTAGACGTGGGTTGCGTGATCTTGCAAGACTGCCAAACCCCTCCGCCTGTGCGCATGGGGCCGTTCGTCGCATGGCGCAACGGCTCCGTTCCACTGGCACCTGCGGATGCCGCGTACGACGTCGCAAGCCAGTGGGAACTCGAGCTTCCTACTGACGGCCCGGGGACTGCCTTGCGTGTGGCGTTGGAACTGGACTACCGGGGGGATTGCGCACGCTTGCTGGCCGATGGACGGCTGGTGGACGACCACTTCTGGGATGGCGAGGTATGGCATATCGGTCTGGACCGCTTTGCGACGGATGGCAAATGGCCGCACTTTGTGCTTCAGGTGATTGCGGCCGACCCTGCGTTACCGGTGTACCTGGAGCCGCAGGCCCGGGAGCGGCAGTCGGCCCATGGGCGCAGCGCGGACATTCTGTCTGCCCGGGTGCAGGTGTGGCGCGAACAGCGTATTTTCTTTTCTGAGGTTGGGAAACAGTAATGGCAGGCTTGAGTTTGCGGGGAATCAGCAAGTCGTTTGATGGTGGGCAGAGCACGGCCGTCAGAGACGTGAGTCTGGACATTGCGGACAACGAATTTTGCGTTTTTGTAGGGCCCAGCGGTTGTGGCAAGTCGACGCTTTTGCGCATGATCGCCGGCTTGGAGGATGTCACGGAAGGTGAGCTCTTGATCGGCGGCCGTCGTGTGAATGAGCTGGCCCCTTCCGAGCGCAACGTGGCCATGGTGTTCCAGAACTATGCCCTCTACCCGCACATGGATGTGGCCACGAACATCGGATTCGGCATGCGATTGGCGGGTTACCGCAAGGATGACATTCAAAGCCGGGTGAGCAATATTGCGAAGGTATTGCAGATCGAGCATCTGTTGGAGCGCTTGCCCAAAGCTTTGTCCGGTGGGCAACGCCAGCGGGTCGCGATCGGTCGTGCATTGGTGCGGGACCCCGGCGTCTTCCTGTTTGATGAGCCTCTCTCTAACCTGGATGCGGCCTTGCGCACCCAGATGCGTGTGGAAATTGCGCGCATGCATCGTGAGTACGGCAAGGCGAGCTCCATTTATGTGACGCACGATCAGGTCGAGGCCATGACCTTGGCGGACAAGATTGTGTTGTTGCACAGTGGTGAGGCAATCGCGAAATTCGGTAGCGTGGCCCAGGTCGGCGCTCCCATGGACCTGTATTTGCGCCCCAAGAACCTGTTTGTCGCGGGCTTCATCGGTTCGCCCAAGATGAACTTCTTGCAGGCCAAGGTGGTGCGGGCTGTCGATTCCGGTGTGGAGGTCTGTACGCCGGATGGCGCTGTGCTCCATGTGGCTGTGCAGGCGGGCGCGCTGCAGGCCGGTGAGCGTGTCACGGTGGGTGTCCGCAGTGAACACCTGTACATGGTGGATGCCGCTCACGCCAATGCCCTGCCATGTCGCGTGAACTGGGTGGAGCGTTTGGGTGACATGACCTATGCCTACCTGGATGTGCCGGGTCAGACCCAACTCACCTTGCGACTGCCCGGCGACAGCGCGGTCGCAGTAGGCGACGTAGCCCATGTGCATATTCCCGAGAAGAATGCGCATGTATTCGATCAAGAGGGGCTGGCTTTGCAGGCCCTGTATCCGTAAAACAGAGAACGAGGAGACATTGATGAACAGAGTTTTGACAGGTTCTACACGCCGCAGCGTTTCGGCAGTGCTTGCGGCAGCGCTGGTCGCGGGATGGGGTGCACAGGTACAAGCCGCTGAAAAGGGCGTGCTGACCATCTGGATCAATGGTGACAAGGGCTACAACGGAATTACCAAGATCGGAGAGAAGTTCACCAAGGACACTGGCATTCCCGTCAAAGTGGAGCATCCCGAAGATGCCATTGCCAAGTTTGAGCAGGCAGCGGCGGCAGGAAAAGGCCCGGATATCTGGATCTGGGCCCATGACCGCGCAGGGAGCTGGGCGACTTCGGGGTTGATCAGTCCTGTCACGCCCTCCAAGAAAACGACAGAAGCGATTGATCCGCTGGCCTGGAGTGCTTGGACCATGGGTGGCAAGGTATGGGGCTACCCCCTGTCGATTGAATCGGTTGCGCTGCTGTACAACAAGTCCCTGGTGCCTACGCCTCCCGGAACCTGGGAAGAGGTGATTGAACTGGACAAGAAACTCAATGCCGGCAGCAAGCGCGCCATCATGTGGCCCATGACCGAGGTGTACTACTCCTACGGACTGTTCTCGGCCGGAGGTGGCTACGCATTCAAGCGCAATCCGGATGGCAGCTACAACGCCAAAGATACCGGCATGAACAACCCGGGATCGGTGCGTGGCATGGAGACCTTGATGAAGCTCATCAATGCCGGTGTGATGCCCAAGACGGCCAGCTACGCAGAAGCGGAAGCCGGCATGAATGAGGGGCGGGTCGCCATGATGATCAATGGCCCCTGGAGTTGGAATAACCTCAAGAAAAGCAAGATCGATTTCGGGGTAGCACCTTTCCCCAAGGTGGACGGCAAGCAGGGCGGTCCCTTTGTCGGTGTGGTCGGAGCCATGTTGTCCAGCTCCACGCCCAACCGTGAGTTGGCCAACGAGTTTCTGGAGGGCTATTTGCTCTCCATGGAGTCCCTCAAGGCCATGAATGCGCATGTGCCCTTGGGTGTGCCAGCCAACAAGGCGCTCTACAACGAGTTGAAGTCGGACCCGCGTATTGCCGGCGCCATGGCAGCGGCGCAGAGCGGTACCCCCATGCCCAATATTGCGGAGATGACGCGCTTCTGGACTGCCACATCAGCCGCATTGCAGAACATTACCCAAGGCCGTGAAAGTGTGAACAGCGGCTTGAATCGTGCCGCCAGGCGCATTACTGCAGCGGATTGAACTTTCACGGGCTGCTTCCTGAGATCCTGAATGTGAATATGAGTGAAGGTCGAACCGTGCGCAAACGTTCCCTGTTGCACTATGCAGTCGCTGCCCTGGGCCTGCTTGCTGTCTTGGCTGTGCTGGCCTTGGTGGTGGTCATGCTGATGTTGCACCAGAAGACGTTGGCTGTCTGTACCTTGGCCTTGCTGGCTCTCGGCTTTGTGCTGTACCTTTCGCCGCGCTTCTATGCGTGGCGCTATGTATTCCCGGGCTTGCTTGCTGCGCTGGTATTTATTGTCGTGCCCATGGGCTACACCTTTGCCATCAGTTTCACCAACTACAGTTCCGCCCATCTGCTGACCCTGGAACGCAGTCGCGAGGTACTGCTGGGACAGATGGAGAGTCAGGGGAGTGGCCTGGAGGTTCAGGTCATACCCCGTGGAGATGCATTCCAGCTGGGCATGACGGCGGATGACGGGGCGACCTATTACTCCGGGCCCTTCACCCTGGACGGGGCTGTGCGGGTTCCTTTGCTGCCGGGGGTGCTGCCCCCGGAGGATGCACTGAACTTCAAGCAGCTTTTGCAACACAAAGAGGCCTTGGGCCGGGTCACCGCAATCCTTCCTGACGGGCAGGAATTGCGCATGAGCAGCCTGCGTCGCTTTGTGAACATGAAGCCCAAGTACGCTTCCAACGCCGATGGCTCCTTGACCGAAGTGGCGAGCGGGCAGGTGCTGATCGCCGACCTGCGAACCGGTCATTGGACGCGCGGCGATGGCAGCACCGTCGAGCCGGGGTTCCGTGCAGTGGTGGGCTGGCAAAACTATGTCAAGGTGTTTACTGAGGACAAGTTTCTGGATCCGTTTGTACGTGTCTTCAGCTGGACATTCAGTTTTGCCGCTCTCAATACCCTGTTCACTTTCGGGCTGGGCATTGTGCTGGCAACGCTGTTGAGCTGGGATGCGCTGCGCTACCGCAACTTCTACCGCATCATGTTGTTCCTGCCCTATGCGGTACCTGCATTCATTTCTATCCCGGTATTTCGCGGGCTGTTCAATGAAAACCTGGGGGAAATCAACGCGGTGCTGGATGTGCTGTTCGGCATCCGGCCGGGCTGGTTTTCTGAGGCAGGCTTGGCCCGCTCCATGGTCCTGATCGTGAACGCCTGGCTGGGCTATCCCTACATGATGATTCTCTGCATGGGCCTGATCAAAGCGATTCCGTCAGAGCTGTATGAAGCATCGGCATTGGCCGGGGCCGGTCCTTCGACCAACTTCTTCCGGATTACCCTGCCCTTGATTGCCAAACCGATTGCACCTTTGCTGGTGGCGTCGTTTGCTGCGAACTTCAATAACCTGACTTTGATCGCGCTGCTGACCGGAGGGGCACCCGACTATCTGGACACCATGGTTCCGGTCGGTGCAACAGACCTGCTGGCCTCGTACACCTACCGGATTGCGTTCCAGGACTCCGGGCAGAACTATGCCCTGGCGTGCGCCATTTCATCATTGGTTTTTATTCTGGTGGGGACCTTGGCGGTACTCAATTTGAAACTGTTCAAGGTCGGCAAGGAAGGGCGCTGAACATGGCTGTCGTACTGAAAAAATCCCAACGCTGGCGCGTCGCGCTGGCGCATGTCTGGATGCTGGCTTTTGTGGCCATCACGGTGTTGCCCTTCCTGGTGATCTTGTCCATCTCGTTCAAGCAAGGCAACTTTCTGGGCGGTGGCCTCATTCCGGAAAAATTCAGCCTGGAACACTGGAAACTGGCTTTGGGCTTTTCCTATGTCGATGCCGACGGGCAGTTGGTCAAGCCGCCGTTCCCGGTGCTACTGTGGATCTGGAACTCGCTCAAGGTCTCTTTTGTGTCCGCCACCATCGCGCTGCTCCTGTCCATCACCAGTGCCTATGCTTTTGCGCGCATGCGTTTCCGTGGCAAACGCACCATGCTCAACGGACTGCTCCTGTTGCAGATGTTCCCCTCCGTGCTGGCGCTGGTAGCCATCTACGCTTTGTTTGAGAGCATCGGGAAATATGTGCCTTGGCTGGGTTTGAACAGCCACTGGAGCCTGGCATTGGCTTACACAGGTGGTATTGCACAGCACATCTGGCTCATCAAAGGCTACTTTGAAAGTGTGCCGCACGAGCTGGAAGAGGCTGCTGCGGTGGATGGTGCCACGCCCTTGCAGGCCTTCGTGTACGTGCTGCTGCCAATGGCAACACCCATTCTGGTTGTGGTGTTTGTACTTGCCTTCCTGGGCGGAATGATCGAATACCCCGTGGCCTCCGTGCTCTTGCACAACGAAGAAAACCTGACCCTGGCCATCGGCTCGCGGCTCTTCCTGTTCAACCAGCGCTACCTTTGGGGGGACTTTGCGGCCACGGCTGTGCTGGCGGGACTTCCGCTGACCGTGCTGTTTCTGGTAACCCAGCGCTGGCTGACATCCGGGCTCACTGCGGGAGCCGTAAAGGGGTGATGCACCCCTTTTTTCACCCAAGGATTAAACGTTTTATTAACCGCAGGGCGACCTGCATCACACAGGCGCAAAGCCGCATGGAGACGACGATGAAGAAAAATAACTTTGTATTGCACACCGTAGCTGCTGCTACCTTGCTCATGGCGCAAGGGTCTGTGCAGGCACAGTTCAGCACCAGTGGCTATTTCCGGGCCGGAACGATCTCGTCCGGTGCCCGCACGACCCAGTGTTATGGACTGGCCAACAGCGAGTCCGGTGGCGGCACCTTCCGCTTGGGCAACGAGTGCGATGTATTCGGCGAAATTGACCTGTCCAACAAAATGAAGGTCGGCGACCTGGACGTGACGGCACACCTGATGCCCGGCTACTACTCCAACGCCACTACCGATAACAGCCCCAACATGGCGGCCTCCCCCAACTGGACGACCAATCAAGCCTACATCGAGGTGTCTGGCGCCGACTTCGCCCCGGAAGCCAACTTCTGGGTGGGTAAGCGCTACCAAGGCCGTGCGGACATCCATATCACCGACACCAAGTACTTCAAGCTTGATGGCAACGGGGGCGGTGTGGACAACCTGAGCGTGGCCGGCGGCAAACTGGGCGTCGGTTACTACCGCCGGGATGCGAGCGTGACCAGCAGCCGACAAAACGGCTGGGGCTTGGCGACGCGTATCAACGTGGACTACAACACCAGCAAAGTCAACGAAGGTGGCTGGTTGCGAGTGGTGGGAACCATGGTGCAGACCGAGGAGTACTCCAAACTGCAATCAGGTGAGTGGGTGAAGGGTACGGATGGTGCCGCTCTTGGCGTGCAGCATAGCCAGTGGAATGCGCTGGGACTGGGCGGTGCCAACAACCTGTTCATTCAGGTTGCGAACGGCGCGGCCGGATTGGATGGCAATTTCAGCAGCGCCTTCGGTGGTGCAAGCCCCAACAGTGACGGTGAAATCTGGACCACCACTACCGGTTCCTGGGCCACCGGGCAAGCACAGCAGCAATCCGCAACACGGATTGCGGACGAGCTCAGCTTCCAGAAGGGCAAGTGGAGCGGTGCTGTCGTAGCCAACCTCGAAGAGCGCAAGACCTGGAATAGCACGGTGGGCAAGCTGACTCGCACTGAGTACACCGCAGTGGGGGGCCGTGTGGCTTACGCCTTTACCGGCAACTTCAAGCTTTTGACCGAAGTGGGCTTCAGCACGGCCAAGCCGGAGAGCGGCGATGTTCAGACCTTGAACAAAATCACGATCGCCCCGACGATCTCCACCGGTGGCGGTCTCAAAGACCGCCCTGAACTGCGCTTGTTCTACTCGCACTTCAACTGGAACGACGCAGCAGCCACGGCCAAGGGCTGGTCCAGCAGCAAAAAGAGTGCAGACGCTATCGGTGTGCAAGCCGAGTACTGGTGGTAAGCACGCGTAACAGGTGTCAATGCCAGGCTTCACCCGTGGGGGTGGGGCCTGGCCTCTAAGGGCAAAACATGAAACAGGTCAAACAATGGTTGGCAGCCGCCATGGTGCTGGGCGCAGTGTTCGCACAGGCCCAAACGCAGCCCGGCAAAGTCACCGTGGAGCCGGTCAGCAACTTGCGCACAGATTTCATCATGGGCGCAGATGTTTCCATCCTCCATGAAATGGAAAAACGCGGTGCGCGCTATGCCGATCAGCATGGCAATCGCAAGGATGCGCTGGAAATTCTGAAAGACAACGGCGTCAACTGGGTGCGCTTGCGCCTGTGGCACACCCCCGTATATGCCGAGAGCGTGATTGAAAATGGACGCGTCGTCGGGCAGAAGGGACAAGCGGTGGGCGGTGGCAACAATGACCTGGAGGTCACCGTCAAACTGGCCAAGCGGGCCAAGGCGCTGGGGTTGAAGTACCTGCTGGACTTCCATTACAGCGACTTCTGGGCCGACCCGGACAAACAACACAAGCCTGCGGCATGGCGCAAGCTCAAGGGCGCGGCCTTGGAACAGGCGGTGTACGACTACACCCGCCAAGTGATGCTTCGCCTGGCCCAGGAACAGGCCTTTCCCGACATGGTGCAGATCGGCAATGAGCTCAATGGCGGCTTGCTGTGGCCGGACGGAAAGACCTTCAAAAGCCACCCGGATGAAGAAATCGGTGGCAATGCCGGCTTTGTCAATCTGTTGCGGGCCGGTATACGCGCCACGCGCGAGGTGGAGGCCGGTGTGCACCCCGGTCGGCGCATGCAGATCGCCATCCATCTGGCCGATGGAGGAAAGAATGAACTCTACCGCCGGGTCTTCGATCTGTTGACCACCGAGAAGGTGGACTACGACCTCATCGGCATGTCCTTTTACCCCTACTGGCACGGCACCATCGAAGACTTCCAGACCAATGCCGATGAAATTTCGGCACGTTACGGCAAAGAGGTCATTCTGATGGAGACGGCCTATGCCTACACCCTGGACAACGGCGACAACTGGCCCAACCTGTTCAACGCCAGCATGCAAAAGTCCGTGGGCTACAAAGCCACAGTGCAAGGTCAGACCAGCGTGATGCGGGATTTGATCCAGGCGGTTGCCAAAGTGCCGGGCGGGCGTGGTGCCGGCCTGTTCTATTGGGAACCCCTGTGGTACGGCATGAACGGCGTGGGCTGGCGCACAGGCGAGGGCAATGGATGGGACAACCAGGCCATGTTCGATGCCAAGGGCCAGGCCTTGCCTTCGTTGGCTGTCTTCAAGCGGGTGCGCGAGTCCGCCGGACCCGAGCAAACGCCTGTGGTGGTAGGCCAAGGGCCGGTGGAGCTCACTGCATTTGTGGGCGAGTTGTGGAGCCCGCCGGCGAGCGTGAAGGTCAGCTTCAGTGATGACGCCGTGCGCCCTGTGTACATCGATTGGCAAGACCTGCCCGCTAAGGCGCTGGACCAGGTGGGTACCTTCCAGCTCAAGGGCGAAGCCGTCAGCATGGACTTGAAGGTCACGGCACATGTCACCGTGGTGCCCCGTCGCAACATGGTCGAGGACGACAGCTTCGAGTCCGGCAATCTAAAGTACTGGACTCTCACGGGCAGCACCGCTGCGGTGAGCAACGAGCGCAACCCCGGCAACGCCCATAGCGGCATCCAGTCCCTGCACTACTGGTCATCAGATCCGTTCCAGTTTGAAGCAGTTCACCGGTTTGAACAACTCAAGCCCGGCACCTACACCCTCAAGGCCTGGGCAGCGGGTGGCGGAGGCGAGAAGACCCTGGAATTGTTTGCCCGTGACTGTGGCGGGGCCGGTCGCAAGGCCGCCAGCTGGACCAACACAGGATGGCAAAAGTGGACACAAGCGGTGGTGAAAGATATCAAGGTGTCCGACGGAAGCTGCACCATCGGTGTCACGGTCGATTCAAAGCCCGGTGTCTGGGGCAATGTGGATGACTTCGAGTTGATTCGCGAAGAGTAAGCGCGCCAGGCGGATGCATGCGGGGTATGCGGTGTTCAGCGGCTACTCCGCCACGGTATTGCCAGCAGCTGCTGGATCTTCCATGCCACGCAGCTTCATTCCAAACCCTCAGCGATGCAACTCAGGTCCCGCGCGGCGCGTTGTGCCGTGCCGCAAAGCACTGAAATGGTGGCTAGCGGTAGGACGTTTGATCAAGGCGTGAACCTGCGCCGGAGCCCGATACGGTCCTCTGGCGCAGCACAGTTTTATAGGAGTGTGTTGATGAAGAAGGTGTTTCTCCTGCTGCTGTTGAGCGGCCTGAGTGTGGTCCAGGCGAAGGTGCTGGTCCGTCAGCAAGGGAATGACATCGAGATCGAATTTCAGTACGCCGACGCCAAGGCAGGCGGGGTGGTGGTGGCGGGCGACTTCAACCAGTGGTCACTTTCGAGTGCGGTGATGGTCAAGGGTCTTGATGATGTCTGGCGTTACGTTCTCAAAGGTGTCAAGCCCAGCGATGTGCTGCAGTACAAGTACGTGCTTGGCACTCGCCAGCAATGGATTCTGGACCCGGAGGCACCAGACACCGTGTCTGACAACAAGGGGGGTAAGAATGGTCAGGTGGTGGTCAAGCAGTTCCTGCGTACAGTGATCGAAGATGTGCCGACAGACATCGGCAAGGCCGGTGAGATTCTGGTCACGCCGGCAGAGCTGCCGGCCACTGCGGTCAAGCTGCCCACCGATGGCTCGCGCAACCTTCTGGTCGAGCCGGGCTTCGAGAACGGAGGCCTGAACGGCTGGACCTTGCGCGGTGACGTGGACGGCTTGTCGGTGGAGCGCAACCCGGCCAACGCCCATTCGGGCGACAACGCGTTCAAGTACATGAATCATCGCCCGTTCAAGTTTTTGATGCTGAAGCGCCTGACGGGCCTCAAGCCGGGCAACTATAGCTTCAAGGTGTGGGCTGCCGGAGGCGGCGGTGAAGCCGCAGTGAAGGTGTTTGCGCGTGACTGCGGTGTGCCGCAACCCACGGTGAGCATTGCCAACACCGGCTGGCAGCAGTGGAGACAATACGTGGTGCGGGGCTTGTCCGCCGAGAAGGGCGAGTGCACCATCGGTCTTTATGTGAACGGATTCGCCGGTAACTGGGGCAGCATCGACGACCTGGAGTTCGTTGACGAAACCACCTGGACCAAAATCAAACTCGAACCTGCGCGTTGATCCGGGGGGCGGGGCATGAATGCTGAGTCGATGAACCAAGCTGCTGCGGCGGTTCGCAGCCGGGTGGCCTTCATCGCGTTGATGATGGTCTCGGTGCAGGTCTTGGCGCAGGAGGCTCTGGTGCCGGCCACGCCTGCGGCGCAGGGTTCCGCTGCCATGCCACGCATCGGTGATCCCGACTATGGCAAGTCAGAGCGGTCGTTGAAGGCTGCGCATTCGCCGCTGCGCTGGATCAAGCTGCATGCCGAAGGCGCACGCTCACCGGCGCCAGCCCTGGAGAAAGAGCGCGACAAGGATGCTCCTGCCCTTGTCGCCGCCAAGCCGCGCGTGTTGGCGGCCAAGCCAGCAGCGGCGAAGACGCACACGACAGTGCCTGCTGCCACGGCAGTCACTCCGGCGGCGTCGGCCCCGGAGCCCAGTCGGTCCACAGAAGCCGCAGCCCCTGCCGCATCGAGCCTAGCCGGAGAAGATTTACCCGATCTGGTACTCGCCGAACGGTCCGAGCCGGCCTGGGATACCGCCACCATGACCGAGCTTCGCAGCGGACGTGTCGAAGTGCGCTTTGACGTGGGCATCGACGGGCGCACCGCAGCCGCGCGCGTAGTCAACAGCTCCAACAAGGTGCTGGACAAGGTGGCGCTGGACACCATCCGCACATGGCGCTTCGAGCGGATCAGCCGGCCGCGTTCTGCGGCGGTGGAGTTCGGCTTTGATCTGGACGACGGCCGTACTGCTACACCCGCGGCGGCCCCGGCAGCGATCGAACTCAGCGCTATTGAGCAGCCTGATCCCTATTGGGGCGAAGCATTGATGCAGCGGTTGCGAAAGGGCCAGGCCCACGTGCGCATCACCATAGGTGCCGACGGCTTGCTGGCTGGTCATGAGGTACTCAGCGTGAGCAATCCGGCCTTGCTGGATCCCATTGCCGCCACGCTCAAACGCTGGCGCTTCCACCCGCTAGAGAAGCCCTTGGTCGCAACCGTCGAGTTCGGGTTCGATCTGGATCGAACAGCCCGCTGAGTGAAGTTCATGGTTGTTGGCTGAGCAGCAAATAGCCAGGTTGAAGCTCTTCACCTTGTGTTTGCAAAAGAGCTATCAGTCAGACAGGCGCCATGCACCGCCTCCGCCAGATTCGCCCGCGCACGCGCCTCCAGCAGCGCGTGGAAGTTGTCGGTGCTGTAGATACGGGGGCGGTTGGCAAACGACTGCAGCACCTCTTTGCGCTTGGTGCGGAACAGGTCTTCGGGCACGAAGGCGTATTCCTTGCGGATCTGCTGCTCGTATTGCGCAAAGCGCTGCGCGTCGGCACCCAGGATGGAGAGGTCAATGTCCACCAGCAACTGTGCATCGCCTGTGGCGGGCGCGCTGGTGTGGCAGGTGGCCATGACCAGGTCAAAGACGCGCGCTGCCACCTCCGCTTGTACACCGGCCGTGCTGAGCGCCTGCCGGGCCCAGGCGGCGCTTCGGGCCTCGTTGTCGTGGCGTTGCACGTCATACACGGCGTCATGAAACCAGAGGGCCAGCGCCACCTCGGCAGGCCGCTGCGCCAGATGCCGCACGGCTTCAAACCCGTGCAAACACTCGGCCAGATGCTGGGTGCTGTGGTAGTGCCGCTGCGGCTCGGCGTAGGCCGCCAGCAGCGCGTCGCACAGCGCGGTGCCGTCGGTGCGCACGCCGGCATCGTGCCAGGCGGATGCAAACAGGGGTTTCAGGGCGGCCATGTAGAGGGAGTCGTGCATGGGCAAATTCTCGCCCAGGTGCACGGGCTATGCCGATGGGGCGTTATCTCTTTCCGCGAATACTTCTTTGGCGGCGAACAGTCCATTGAGCGCAGCCGGAAATCCTGCATACACCGCCATTTGCATCATGATTTCCACCACCTCGTCACGGGTGCAGCCGACATTGAGCGCTCCGTGGATATGCACTTTGAGCTGGGGTGTTGCATTTCCCAGGGCCGTCAAGGCGGCCACCACACCGATTTCCCGTGTTTTCAGATCGAGTTGCGGGCGGGAGTAAATGTCTCCGAACGGGAATTCGATGAGGTACTTGGCAAAGTCCGGGGCAATGTCGGCGAGCGCGTCGATCACGCGTTCGCCCGCGTGGCCGTCGATTTCGCGCAACTTCGCCCATCCACGGGCATAGCGTGACGATTCGGGGGCGCTGGGGGACTGGTTCATGGGGCTGCCTTTGAAGGTGGCGCCGGGGGCTTGGCAAGCATCTTTCGATACGTGCGCATTTTTTCGTCAAGCACCGCAGCGCAGGTCGTGAGCTCTTCGATCTTGCTGGCCAGACGTTGGCGATGGAGCTTGAGCATCGCCAACCGTGCTTCCAACGTCGCCTCGCCTTGTGCACGCAGTGCCGCGTACTGCTTGATGCCGGCCAGCGGCATGCCCGTGTCTTTGAGCCGGAGTACGAACTCCAGCCACAGCACATCGTTCGCGTCGTACTGCCTGTGTCCGCTGGCATTTCTGCTGACGGGTTGCAGGATGCCCTGCGCCTCATAGAAGCGCAGGGTGTGGGTGGAAAGCCCGCTGTGGCGGGACAGTTCCCCAATCGAGATGGCGTTGTGGGTCACGGAATGCATGGTAGGAGTTAGAGTGCACTCTAAGTCAACAGGAATCGTTGCAGATCAAGGCTTCCACACGCGTTGCGCCTGCACCCCGCCAGCGCCCGCCGGGCTTGCAAGCCCTGTTCTTGATTTTGATAGCAGGGGGCTTTTCCATATACTGTATAAAAATACAGCTTTTTGTTAAAGTCCTTGCCATGACCAGCGCTGTGCGCCATACCAATCGTGCTGACGTTCCCTCTGCCACCGGTGTGCCGGACCCGCAGGACATTCACGCCGGTGTCTGGCACGCGCACACCCTGGCCCGCCCGGTGCAGTCGGTGCAGGCCACGGGGGATGCCTTGTTGGACGCGCATTTGCCCGGCGGCGGCTGGCCGGTGGGTGCCTTGGTGGAGCTGCTGCAGCCTGCCGGCGCACACAGCGAATGGCGCCTGTTGCTGCCCGCGCTGGCGGCCTGCGGGCGCGGCCCGGTGGTGCTGGTGGGGCCGCCGCAGCTGCCATTCGTGCCAGCGCTCTCCCGGCTGGGCTTGCGCTCGGGGCGGCTGCTGTCGGTGCTGGCCACGGTTGCGCCAGAGGCTGGCATGCGCGTCAAGGATGAAGCGAGCGGACGCCACCATGAAGAGACGAGCGGACGCCTCTGGGCTACCGAGCAGCTACTGCGCTGCGCCGAGGTGGACGCCGTGCTGGCCTGGCTGCCGCAGGCCCGGGGCGAGCAGCTGCGTCGCCTGCACCTGGCTGCGGCCGAGCACCACAAGCTGCTGTTTGTGATGCGGCCGGACCGGGCGCGCAGCGATGCATCGCCCGCCGTGTTGCGCCTTCTGGTGCAGCCACTGACCCGCGCCCGGCACGCGCTGCAAGGTCCCTTGCAAGGGCTATCGCAAGGGCGGTGGTTGGACGGGCTGGAGGTCGACATCCTCAAGCGGCGTGGCCCGCCCCTGGACCAGCCTTTGTGCTTGCAGGCCCGCAGCCAGTCATTGGGCTTGCTGCTGGCCGCCAGCCGTGCCTTGACACAGGAGGCTAAAGGGGCGGAGGAGCAGGGGGGCGCGTCAGCGTGGGGCATGTGGTCTGCCACGCCGCTGGATGCACAGGCCACGCGCGCTGCTTTTCAGCCGCAGGCGCTGGGGGGCGCGGAGAGCCACGCACTGCCATGGCCGCCGCTGCCGCCCGCGCAGGGCGAGCTGGCCGTTGCTGCACGCGGTATGGCCGATGCGGTTGGGCCTATGGAAGCGGAGGCGGGCCATGCACTGGATCGCGCTGCGGCCGTCGCCTGATGCAGCGGCTGCCCCCTCCGAGCCTGCGCTGGTGGATGCCTCCACCGCGCTGGCATGGTGGGCCCTGCGCTTCACGCCGCTGGTGGCCCGCGTGGGCGATGCGCTGGTGCTGGAGGTGTCTGCCAGCGAGCGCCTGTTCGGCGGCCGCACCGCCTTGCTGCAGCAGCTTTTAGCGTCAAACAGGCCGCTAGCGCAGGTGGAATATGCGCAAGGCGCTACATCTTTAATAGCACTTGCTGCACTGCAAGTGCACGCCTGCCGGGCCGGGCAGGCCGCACCAGTGCGTGCGGTGCTGCCCGATGCCCTGCCGGTGCACACCCTAGCGGCGGCCCATGCCCACCTGCCCACGCTGGCCCGCCTGGGCGTGCGCACCTGGGGGCAGCTGCGGGCCCTGCCGCGCGGGGGCGTGGTGCGGCGCTTTGGCGCCGAGGTGGTGGACGCGCTGGACCGCGCTTACGGCCAGCGCCCCGAGGTCTACCCCTGGCTCACCCTGCCCGATGTGTTTGATGCCCCGCTGGAGCTGGCGGCGAGTGTGGATTCGGCACCGGCCTTGTTGTTCGGCGCGCGCCGCCTGCTGGCACAGTTGCTGGTGTGGCTGCGCGCCCGCCAGGCCGGGGTGCTGGCGCTGGAGCTGCGGTGGGAGCTGGATGCGCGCCGCGCCAACACCCGCCATGTGGACGCCCACCACCAGGGCGGCCAGCAAGGCCGCTTGGAGCTGCGCACCGCCGAGGCCACGCAGGACATGAGCCACCTGCAGCGCATTCTGGGTGAGCAACTGGCCCGCGTCACCCTGCCCGCGCCGGTGCTGTACCTGCGCCTGCGCAGCCTGCAGACCCAGCCGCTGGGCGGCGAGAGCCACAGCCTGCTGCCCGAAGAGGTGCGCAAGGGCGACAGCCTGCACCAGACCCTGGAGCGCCTGGCCGCCCGGCTGGGCCCGCACAGCGTGCAGTGCGCCACCCCGCAGGCCGACCACCGGCCCGAACGCATGCAGCGCTGGCAGCCCTGGCGGGCGGAGGCGGCGCGCAAGGAGAATCAGTTTGCTATGAAATCAGGAGCTGCTCGCGCACATTCCATAAGCGCTAGAGGTCAAAAAGACTCTGAATCAGAGCCTGATGTGCTGCCCACGGCCGACCTGTACCCCACCTGGCTGCTGCCGGTGCCGCAGCGGCTGGTGGTGCGCCAAACCTCGCACCCTAGTGGTCCGCAGCAAAGCGGCTCCTGCCAGGGCACGCCCTGTTACCACGGCGAACTCACGCTACTGGCCGGCCCGCAGCGCCTGGAAGCCGGCTGGTTGGACGCCGAACCCGCCCTGCGCGACTACTACATTGCCCGCAGCCCGCTTGTCGGGCTGGTGTGGGTGTACCGCGAGCGGCTGGCCGCGCACTCCGGGGTGGCCTCTGGTTCAACGCCCGCAAACCCTGACGCGCTGGCGTGGTTTCTGCACGGCTTGTTTGCCTGAGCGAGAGGCTCAGCCCCGGTACACATGCCAGCCGTCAAAGTCCCCTTTGCTGAGCGACAGGCCTTGCTGGCGCAGCAGGGCATAGACCATGCTGAGGTGGAAAAAGAAGTTGGGCAGCGCGTACTGCTGCAAAAAGGTGCTGCCATCCAGTGCCACGGTGGTCTGGCCGGCCGGGTCGTGAATGGTGCGTTCAGCGGCAGCGGCAAAGTCGTGGGGCTGCAGGGTTTGCAAAAAGGCTTGCGCTGCCTCCACCCGCGCTTGCAACGTGGCCAAGCTTTCGCGGTGCTCACTGAGGGGCGGCACGGGTTGGCCAGCCAGCGGGGCGCAGGCCCGGAACACAAAGTTCACCGTGATCTCCACCTGCACACCCAGTGGCAGCATGTCGGGCGCCAGGCGGGCCTGCAACAGTTCAGCTTCCGGGGTGCCTTGCTGCGCGCAGTGTGCGGCGGCCTTGACCAACAAGCCCTGCAGCTGAATGAGGTAGCGGGCGAACACCGGCACGCTGGCGGTGAAAAGGGGCGCTAGGGCAGACGGAGCCGTGGTGTGGTCGGCGACTGGGTAGCCTGAAGCTGGGGTTGGGGCGGGCAATGTCATCCGGCCAAATATAGCGGCCCCTTACACTGCGAGCCTCCGCGCAGGCTTGGGCTTGCACATTCCCTGGAACGCTTTTTGCATCGCACCCTGCCATGAACCTGCCTACCCACCAACTCAGCATGACCGTGCTCATGTCGCCTGACATGGCCAATTTCTCCGGCAACGTGCACGGCGGCGCCATCCTCAAGCTGCTCGACCAGGTGGCCTATGCCTGTGCCAGCCGCTATGCCTCGCGCTATGTGGTGACGCTGAGTGTGGACCGGGTGCTGTTTTTGCAGGCCATCCATGTGGGCGAGCTGGTGACCTTTCTGGCCAGCGTGAACTACACCGGCAAGTCGTCCATGGAAGTGGGTATCAAGGTGATTGCCGAAAACATCCGCACCCAGGAGGTGCGCCACGTCAACAGCTGCTTCTTCACCATGGTGGCGGTGGACGACAACCGCAAGGCGGCGCCGGTACCCCCCTTGCAGCCCAAAACGCCGGATGAAGTGCGCCGCTTTGAGGCCGCCCAGATGCGCAAGGCGCTGCGCCAGGAGCTGGAAGAAAAATTCCGCCAAACCAAGCGCCAGCCCGGCACGGTCTGAGGCTGCAGGGCTGGGGTGGCGGTGCTCAGCCGTCGGTGCTGAGCGCATCGGCGCTGTGGTGCGGTACCCGCAACAGGCCGTCCGCCCCCGGAATGGCTTCGATGCTGATCACCGGCGTGCTGCTTTGCACTGTGCCGAAGATGGTGGCAAAGGCCACGTCGGCGGCATCGCGCCCGGTGGCAAAGCGCACCAAGCCCATGGGGATGGCGGTGCCTGAGGGGTCAAACAAATACCAGCGGTCGCCCACATAGGCTTCCACGTAGGCATGAAAGTCGGTCGGTCCCAGCGCGGGGTCGGCCCCGTAGTCGATGCCGGTGGTGAAGCGGGCCGGCACATTGGCCGCGCGGCACAGCGCGATCATCAGGTGCGCAAAGTCGCGGCATACGCCCACACGGCTTTGCAGCGTGTCCAGGGCCGAGGTGTTGCTGTTGGAGGTGTTGGGGCTGAAGGCGGTGTGCTGCAGCACCCAGTCGCGAATGGCCTGCACCCGGCTGTAGCCCTGCCAGCGCTGGCCGAACTCCTGTTGGGCAAACTGCAACAGCAAATCTGATTGGCAGTAGCGGCTGGGGTAGAGGTAGGGCAGCACGCTGGTGGGCAGGCGGCTGACAGGTACCTCTGCAATGGTGGCGGGCGCTGCCACCCAATGGTCCAGGTCCACCGTGGCCGCATAGGCCACCTGCAGCATGCCGGGCAGGGCGCTGGTACGCAGGACGCGGTTGGTGGAGGGCGGGCTGCTCTCCAGCGTGTAGGCCAGGGGCTGGCTGAAGTGCAGCGACTCGGACACCACCCGCTGGCGCGGCGTGAAGGCCGCATGCAGGTGAAACACAAAGTCGCCGCCCGGGGGCTGCACCTGGTAGTGCAGCTGGATGGCAAGGCGCAGGCGGATCATGCCCCCTTGTACAGGTTTAGCGGGCGTTTGTCTGTGCGCCGCCTTGTGGGGGCGCTTTGACCCCTGGCCTCCACGGGTCACACCAATCGCATCGTTTGATCTTTGGGGTAATAATTGCTGCATCGCAACAATTTCACCAGGGATCCAACATGTTCACAAATACCCCCTTCGACGCCATTGCCAAATCCATGGCGGTGCTCGCTCCCAAGTCTGATCTGGGTACCGCGCAAGAGGCGTTTCGCACCCTCCAAGACAGGCTGAAAGCCTGGGCGGACTTGGCCCAAAGCCAAGCCGCGGAAGTGCAAACGGCCATCTGGGGCACTGTGGAGGCAGTCCAGGGCGCCAAGGATCCCCAGGCTGCGTTTGACGCTTTGAAGACCTCGTCTGAAACGGCAGCGGCCCTGTTTCAACAGAACCTGAAAGCCTCTGTGGCACTGAGCGTGGCCCAGTTTCATGACACGATGGATGCTGTGCAAAAAGCCCATCCGGCCGGTGACGCTTTTGCGCCGGTGGCGAATGGCTTGAAAGCGGCCGCCTCTTCCGTAGAAAGCCATCTGGACGCTGTCCTGCCCAAGCGCGCAGGTCAATAAACGTTCGCACCCATGGATACCCGGGAGGCATACCAGGAACTGGGCGTGGACCCCGGTGTCAGCGATGCGGAGCTCAAGAGAATCTGGCGGCGTCTTGTCGCCGCTTGGCACCCGGACCGCAACGCGACGGCCGACGCCAGTCGGCGCATGCAACATATCAACAAGGCCTACCAACACATCCGTCAGTTGCGCGACGGTCAACGTGAGGGCATGGACGACGGGGAAGACACCGACACCGGCGCCGAGCAAGCCGCTGACTCTGCGGCAGCGCAACCCCATGGCACGACGAAAACGCATTTCAGGACAGTGGCGCTCTCCCTGGAAGATGCAATCCTGGGTTGCACCCGCACCTTGAGTGGCCGCATGGCCTATACCTGCAGCGCTTGCTTTGGCAAAGGGCAACGCGTTCTGGCCAAGGCCTGCCTGGCCTGCGGTGGCAGCGGTGCCGTGCGCAAACCGGCGCTCTTCGGTTGGTTGTGGAACGAAGAGTCGTGCACAGACTGCGGAGGTGACGGACGCCAGCGCGAGTCCTGTGAAGTGTGCGATGGCAGCGGTGAGCAGACGGTGTCCTACCGGCGACGGGTGCGCATTCCGGCAGGGGTGCGCGATGGCCATGTTTTGAGCGTGCCCGCTGCGCGGTCTGGCGACATCGACATGGGCCTCGAACTGGAGGTGAAGATAGAGCCCCACCCCCTATTCACCCTGGACAGTGACGGACTGCTGCGTTGTGAAATGCCCGTCAACGGCTATGCATGGATGTCTGGGCGTTGGGTGGAGGTGCCGACCCCTGGCGGGATGCAGCAGATGCGCCTGAACCGCAATGCCTTGACCTACCGGCTCAGTGGCCGGGGTTTCCCGACCTCCATACGCGGTCCCCGAGGCGACTATCTGGTGAAGGTCCTTCCGGTTTTTCCCGCGCACGAGGACCCGGAGCAGGAGGCGCTGCTGGCACAGTTAATCGCCAAGTCCAATGAGGCCCTCAAGGCCGACCGCTCGCAGCCGCTAGGGCCGTGGCAGCGCAAGCTCAAGCGCTGGACCTCCAAGCAGAAAGACTCTGCAGGGGGCGAGTAGCTCCCTCCGGTTCTTCCGCTGGGTGGGGTGCCGGATACTCGGGGGCTCGTTGTTCACCGGAGTTATTGCTGTGCAAATCCAGTCTCACGAAGTCGACCTCTCCACGCCCACCGGCGTGATGCGCTGCACTGTGTACCGCCCCAAAGAGGCGGAGGGCGCAGCGCCCAAGCAGTACGCGGCGATCATTCTCTATTCCGAGATTTTTCAGCAGACCGGCCCCATACGCCGCAGCGCGCAGATCATGGCCGGGCACGGCTTTGCGGTGGTGGTGCCCGAGGTGTTTCATGAGCTCAACCCCATAGGCACCGTGCTGGGTTATGACGACGCCGGGCGCGACAAGGGCAATGCCGACAAAGTGGCCAAACCGCTGGAGGCGCACGACAGCGACGCGCAAGCCATCATCGACCACCTGCGTACGCTGCCCTATTGCTCGGGCCGCGTGGGCGCCATGGGCTTTTGCTTAGGGGGTGGGCTGGCCTACCGCGCAGCCATGAACCCGGCCATCGGCGCCACCTCGTGCTTCTATGCCACTGACATCCATTCCGGCATGGTGCCCTCCAAAGCCGGCAACGACAGCCTGAGCCGCACGCCCGAGATCCACGGTGAGCTGCAAATGATCTGGGGCAAGCAAGACCCTCACATTCCGCCCGAAGGCCGCGCGCTGGTGTACAGCACGCTGGTGAAAGCCGGGGTCAACTTCACCTGGCACGAGTTCAACGGCGTGCACGCCTTCATGCGCGACGAAGGCGAGCGCTATGACGCAGAGCTGCAGCTGCTGGGCTACCAGATGGCGATTGGCTTGTTTAGGCGGGTACTGTATTGAGGGGGCGCTTTTTCGGCTCCCGCCCGGATCAAAGTTGCGCCTGGCCAGCGGCTTCATACAACTCCAGCGGCAGTCCGTCGGGGTCTGCAAAGAAAACGAAGCGCCGCTGGGTGTATTCGTCGATACGGATATCTTCGACCGCTATGCCTTGGACTTCCAGCGTCTGCTTGCAGATTCCGACGTCGCTCACTTCAAACGCCAGGTGGCGCAGGCCCCGTGCTTCGGGGTATGACGGCCTGGGCGGCGCGTTCTCAAAAGAAAACAACTCGATCTGCGAACCGTCCGGCAGAGCCAGATCCAACTTCCAGGACTTGCGCTCTGCGCGGTAGTGCTCGGCCACGACTTTCAAGCCCAGCGTTTCCACATAGAAGCGTTTGGACCGTGCGTAGTCGGCGCAGATGATGGCAGCATGGTGGATTCGGCGGAGCATGGGCGTCAATTGCGGAGGGGGCGCAGTTTTCATGGTTGGGCCATTTCTTGGTCAAGCAGTGAGGCACGAGGAACGATGGCTTCCGATGGACCTGTCAGCTCCCAGGGCGCAAGAGAACTCCATCGGGCCAACGGGGAAGACGCCATGACGCCTACGACTTGGTGGAAGGGAGTGTGTAGGTGCTTGCTAAGCATTTGGAGTGGTTCCGGATGGTTTGCTGGACGCTGCATTCTCCGGTGAGTTCACCCAGTCTTCTTCTTTGAATCCTTACATCCTTTCCGACGGCCGCGTGCTGGGCTCAGGGGGGCTCCAGTCGGCACGCACGGTGCCAGCCACCGGCGTGGCGTTTTCGTGCAATCTGTGTCGCCCGCAGGCGAGCGGGGGCGCAAAATTTGGTGAAAATGGACCGGGTCCATTGTGTTGCCACCGCCCTTCCCGATGTGCGGTGGCATTGATTGAATTGAAGGAAATGAGATGTACACCATTCGCACTACGGTGTTGTGCGCTATCACCAGCGGCTTTTTGCTGGCCGGCACGGTTGCCGGGGCCGCAGAAACCAGAACGATCACCTTGCTCGGCTCCTCGGATATTCATGGTTACTTTGTGCCCTGGGATTACGCCACCGACACGGCATTTCCCAGTGGGGGCTTGAGCAAAATTGCCAGCGTGGTCAAGCGCATCCGTGCCAGCAACCCGCACACGGTGGTCTTGGATGCAGGAGACTTGATCCAGGGTAACTTCACCGAAACTTTCAAAACCCATACGCGCAATCCCATGATGTTGGGGCTCAACGCCATCGGCTATGACCTGTTTGTACCCGGCAACCATGAGTTCAATTTCGGCATGGAGACAGTGAAGAACACGCTGTCCACCTTCAAAGGCATCTCCCTGGGTGGGAATATTTACAAAACCGATGGTTCAGGGCGCTATTTGCCCGCATGGACTGTCGTTGAGCGCGGTGGCATCAAGATCGGCTTCATTGGCATTACAACCCCCATGACCATGGAGTTTGAAGCCGGCACTGACCACCTCAAGGGTATAGAAATTCGCAAACCGGTAGCAGACACGCAGGCAGCGATTCGCGAACTGCAAGGCAAGGTGGATGCGATTGTCGGCATCATGCACATGGGCGAAGGCAATGAGAACGGCGTTCCTGAAACCGGTGTGACCGATGTGATCGCGGCCGCACCGGGGCTGGATGTGGTGTTCGCAGGCCACATGCACCAACGCATTGCCGGCAAAGACATCCGGGGCACGCTGGTGGTCGAGCCATTTGTGTTTGCCCAAAACCTCAGCCGGGTAGACCTGACATTCGAAAAAACCGACACAGGCTGGACACTCAAAAACAAGAGCTCTGAACTGCTGGCGCTCACTGGTGAAGCCTCTGACCCTGCGCTGGAAGCCGTTTATGCGCCTTACCACCAAGAGCTGCGCGCCCAAGCCAATGCCGTGATCGGCCAAGTCCAGGGCGGCCCCATGGTGCCCCCGACCACCATGCCCGGATTGCCTTCTGTGCAAATTGAAGACACTGCGCTGGTGACCCTGTTCCATGCGGCCTGCTTGCACTACAGCCAAGCCGACGTAGTGGCTTTGCAGATCGACAACCAGGCCGCCCGTCTGGATGCGGGGGACATCAAACGCAAAGACATCGCGTTCAACTACCAATACGCACTGGGCGAAATCACCAACTACCGCTTTACCGGAGCGGAGCTGAAAACCTATATGGAATGGTCTGCAGACTACTTCAACACCCTCAAGCCTGGAGATGTCACGCCCAGCTTCAACCCGGTACGCCGCGCCTCCAAATACAGCACCAACGACTTTTTTGGCGGCATTCACTACGCAATCGATCTGAGCAAACCCCCGGGAGCGCGGGTGACGGAGATCCGGTTCCCTGACGGCAAGCCCCTGACACCTGACATGAGTGTGGTGGTGGGCATGAACGCTTACCGCTTGGCCCAGCTCGTGGGCAAAGGCGGCGTGTTGGAGGGTAAAAAGTTCACCCCCCTGTCTGACACCAAAACACGCTACGGCGAAGATGACGGCATCATCCGCGCCCTCATCGTGCGCTACATCAAGGAAGAGCTCAAAGGCCGGGTGGCGGCCAAAGCCGACAACAACTGGCGCCTCACCGGCTTTGATCCTTCGCTGGCGCGTGAGAAAACCATTGTCGAAGACTTGGTGCAGCGTGGTGTGATCAAACTGGCTTCCACGGGCAACCTGACTGGCATTGCCTCGGTCAACGTTCAGGGCAAAGTCACCCACACACCTGAGCAACAAGCCGCGCTGTTAGCACGGCTGGAGGCACGCCTGGCACAAAGTAGCAACGAAGCGGAAAAAGGGGATATCCGAACCGATATGGAGCTGGTCAAGGCCTTGAAGACATTTTGAGTGCCCGCGTGACACGCCGGTGCCGGGGCAGGCCGAGAACATCGTGGCGCGCCTGCAAAGGCGGGGTGGCCGTCATTCTGCACACCTTGCAGTTACTCAAGCCGCGTGGTTTCCAGGACTTTGGCTCCATCACCGTGCTGCTCAACACCGATGAGGAAATCGGCTCCTTTGGCTCGCGTACGCTGATCTTTCACTGGACCCTGGGCAAAGCCGGTGCGGTGGCCAACATCACTCTTGACGAAACGTCGCTGGAAGCAGCCAATATCCGCTACGCCCGCCGCGCGGAGCTGGACGGACTGTTGGCGGCCCTGCAGGAGCGCATCATGGGCCGCAAAAAAGCTGCCCAAATCGGACATCCGCATCACGGTTGACTACGGGCGTCCCGCCTTGACCGCCACCGAGGCGGGCCAGCAGATGGTGCACAAGCCATGGGCATTTACCAAGAGGTGGGTGGGGCCATCGGCATTGTGCCCACCAGTGGGGCAGGCACCGATGCCGCGTATGCCGCTCTGGGGGCAAACCGGTGATCGAAAGTTTAGGGCTGCCGGGCTTTGGCTACCACAGCAACCCATTGGAGTATGTGCTGATCGATGCCATTCCCCAGCGCATCTACCTGGCCAGGCGCATGGTCATGGACCTGGCGCAGGGGCGATGAGTCCGTAAACCTGGAATCGCTGTGTCAGAGCGATTCCCCGGTGAGTTAGAAAGTCTCCCAGTCATCCTCACTGCTTGCACGGGAGGGGGCGGGGGCTGGGGCTGCCGGCTTGTGGGCCGGTGCAAGGGCTGGCGTTTTGGAGGGTAATGCAGCGGCTTGGCTGACTGGCATGCGTGCGGGTTTGATCGCTGCTGGCTTGCTGATCGGTGGCGCCAGGCGCGGCTTGGCCGAAACAGGGGGGAGCGATTCAGGGCGTTGGGTACCACGGGAGGCACTTTGTTCTTGGGCTTGCGAGAGCTTGAAAACAGCCACCACCTGCACCAGACTTTGGGCCTGGCTCTTCAGGCTGCTCGCTGCGGCAGCCATTTCTTCCACCAGAGCAGCGTTTTGCTGCGTCGTCTGGTCCATGGATCGCACGGCTTCTCCCACTTGGGCCACCCCGGAACTCTGCTCATGACTGGCAGAGCTGATCTCCCCCATGATGTCCGTGACGCGACGGATGCTGCTCACCACCTCGGCCATGGTTTCCCCGGCTTTGTCCACCAGCGCGGTACCTTGCTCCACACGCTCCACGCTGTTGTTGATCAAGGTCTTGATTTCCTTGGCGGCTTCTGCGCTACGGCCTGCCAAACTGCGTACCTCTGAGGCCACCACCGCAAACCCGCGCCCTTGCTCACCCGCACGCGCGGCCTCTACCGCAGCATTGAGCGCCAGAATATTGGTTTGAAAGGCAATACCATCGATCACGCTGATGATGTCGCTGATCTTGCGGCTGGCATCGTTGATGCCCTTCATGGTGTCTACCACCTGCCCCACCACTTCACCGCCTTGTACCGCCACCGAGGTGGCAGTCATGGCAAGCTGGTTGGCTTGGTGGGCGTTGTCGGCGTTTTGCTTCACCGCAGAATTCAGTTCTTCCATGCTGCTGGCCGTTTCTTCCAGCGAACTGGCCTGACGCTCTGTGCGGGCACTCAAATCGTTATTGCCTTGCGCGATTTCAGAGCTGGCATTGGAAACCGACTCTGAGCCGGTGCGCACCTGGGACACGACTTGGGCCAGATTGTCTTGCATGCGCTGCAAGGCCTTGAGCAGGCTGCTCATCTCATCGTTGCCTTGAATAGAGATGGTGCGCGACAGATCGCCTTGTGCAATGCTCTCGGCGAGCTCCACCGCCTGGTTGACGGGCTTGATGACGCTGCGCGGAATCCACCAAATCAAAGCGATGCCAAGTGCAGAACACAGGGCAGCTAGGGCGATCGAGATGTTCTCGACATTGCCCAACTTCATCTTCACGTCCACGGCATTGGCACTGGTGCCGGCGTAGTTGAACTTCAAAATGCTGTCCATCGCCGCATACGCTTGGCGAAACGCTGCAGGGGCAGTGGCTGCAAACTGTTGAATCGCGGCATTGCGTGTCTCCGGGGTCGCCGCACTGTCCGCCAGCATCGTCAGCAAGGGCTGCACACTGGCCATGTACGCATCGCGCTTGGCTTGGTAGGAGGCGTACAACGCTTTCTCTTTATCCCCCATTTCGGCCTGCTCCGGGGTGTAGTCCAACAGCGTTTTGGCATACACATCGGTCGATTTTTGCAGTTTGGCCTCAAGCTCTTTGAGCTGCGCGCCCAAGTTGGATGTCGCGGCAGATTGGGCCAGTGTCGTGGCCTCTTGCACTGTGAGGTAGTGCTCCGCGAGTTGTGCTTTCATGACACCCAGATTTTCAATCGAAGGCAGCCATGAGATCGCAACAATGTGGGCGTCCTGCTTGATGTCCACATTGCGGTAAATCGAGTAAGCCGTGCTGAGCAAAGCCAGTGCCAACATGGCGGCCAACCCTGCAGTAATGCGCAGCTTGATTCCCCAGAATTTCATAGTCAATTTTCCCCTTGATGACAACCGCCCCACGCTGGTGCGTGAGGAACTCTTGCCGATTCATTGTGACACTGAAAAGACCTTGCAAAGGCGTCGTGGCACTTCACTAGGGTATGCGATAGCCGCTGGTTAAACTGTGGTTTTGTACAGTAAAAATGCAATCCCTAACGTCCATCAGTACACCGCTGCCGGTAGCCCGTACGCCGCCGGCCTACGCCGAGCTGCATTGCCTGTCCACTTTTAGCTTCCAGCGCGGCGCCTCGCAGCCGGAAGAACTGGTGGAGCGGGCGCACCGGCTCGGGTATGCGGCGCTGGCGATCACCGACGCGTGTTCGGTGGCCGGGGTGGTGCGTGCGCATGGCGAGGCGCAGCGCCTGGGGCTGCAGCTGCTGCCGGGGGCGGAGTTTGCGGTGCCTTACCCGGCTGCGCAGGGTGGGCTGGAGGCGGGCGGCAACTTTACGGTGGTGGTGTTGCCGCACAACCTGCAGGGCTGGGGCAACCTGTGTGAGTTCATCACCCGCGCGCGCAGGGCGGCGCCCAAGGGCGAGTACCGGGTCGCTTGGTTGGGGCAGGCGGAGGCCTCGCCCTGGCACACGCTGCGGCATTGCGAGGTCCTGTTGTACCTGCCGCTTGCTATCAAAACAGAAGCTGCTTGCGCAATAGCGACGAGCGCTAGAGGCCTTTTTGGCATCCATTCTTGGCTGGCGGTGACGGCGGGGCTGGGCGGCATGCAGGCGCTGGAGCGGGCCCACTGGCAGCAGATTGCAGCAGTGAGCGGGCTGGCCCCGGTGGCCACCGGGCAGGTGCGCATGCACACCCGCTCGCGCAAGCCGCTGCACGATGTGCTGACCGCCGTGCGCTGCGGCCTGCCGGTGGCGCAGTGCGGCTTTGCGCTGCAGGCCAATGCCGAACACCACCTGCGCAGCCGCGCCCGGCTGGCGGCCCTGTTTACGCCCGACGAGCTGGCTCACACGCGGGTGGTGGCGGGGCGCTGCAGCTTCAACCTGAACGAACTGAGGTACCACTACCCCTTGGAGTCGGTGTTGCCAGGCATGACGCCCGCGCAAACCCTGAGGCACTACACCGAGGCGGGCGCCTTGGCGCGCTACCCCGCTGGCATGCCGGACGACATCCGCACGCGGGTGGACAAAGAGCTGGCGCTGATTGCCGAGCTGCAGTACGAGATGTATTTCCTCACGGTGCACGACATCGTTCGCTTTGCGCGGCGTGAGGGCATCTTGTGCCAGGGGCGCGGGTCTGCCGCCAATTCAGTGGTGTGTTACTGCTTGCACATTACCGAGGCCAATCCGGCCGAGACCTCGCTGCTGTTCGAGCGCTTTATCTCTAGAGAGCGCAACGAGCCGCCCGACATTGACGTGGACTTTGAGCACCAGCGGCGCGAAGAGGTCATCCAGTACATCTACGCCAAATACGGTCGCGAACGCGCTGCGATTGCCGCTACCGTCGCCCACTACCGGCCCCGCAGCGCGCTGCGCGATGTAGGCCATGCGCTGGAAATTCCCGAGGTGCTGATCACGGCCATGGCCAAGGAGCATCCGGGCATGTACAGCCGGGCGGTGCTGGTGGAGCGGCTGCAGAGTGCTATCGAAAAAGTAGCTGCTTGCGCAGATGCTGCGGGCGCTGGAAGCGCTTTTGATGCCAAAACACGGGGTGTGGGCGGCGGGAGCCAGAGCGGCAGGGCGCCCAGCTCCGTGTCCCCCGCCCGCGTTGCGGGCTCCTCCTTGACCTACGCTGTGCGCCCTGCCGCTCTGGCTCCCTCGGGGGGCGTGGCTGGGCGCGAGGGGGCTTTGGGGGCTGGTGTGCACGCCTCGGCTCCTTGTGGCGTGTTGGTGGATGGCTCGCCCTTGCCGCTGCCGCGCCGCCTGCAACTCTGGCTGGACCTGGCCACGCAACTGCAAAACTTTCCGCGCCACCTGAGTCAGCACGTAGGCGGTTTTGTGCTCACGCAGGGCCCGCTGACCCGCCTGGTGCCGGTGGAAAACGCGTCCATGCCGGAGCGCTCCATCATCCAGTGGGACAAGGATGACCTGAGCGCCGTGGGCTTGATGAAGGTGGACGTGTTGGCCCTGGGCATGCTCAGCGCCATACGCCGTTGTTTGGCAATGGTGACGCAGCACAGGCGCCTGCCCGTGCCGCTGCGCATGCAAGACATTCCCCGTGAAGACAGCGCCACTTACGACATGATTTGCGCGGCCGACACGGTGGGGGTGTTCCAGATTGAGAGTCGGGCGCAGATGAGCATGCTGCCCCGCCTCAAGCCCCGCACGTATTACGACCTGGTGGTCGAAGTGGCCATCGTGCGGCCGGGGCCCATCCAGGGCGGCATGGTCCACCCCTACCTGAAGGCGCGCCAAGCGCCGGTCCAGGCGGAGTCGCCATACCCCGCGCTGCGGGAGGCGCTGGGGCGTACCCATGGCGTACCGATCTTTCAGGAGCAGGTGATGCAAATTGCCGTCCTGGCGGCCGGCTATACCCCCGGTGAGGCAGACGGCTTGCGCCGCTCCATGGCTGCGTGGAAACGCCATGGCAACGTCAGCGGCCACCACGACCGGCTGGTGGGCGGCATGGTGGAGCGCGGCTACCCGCCAGACTTTGCCGAGGCCATCTTCCGGCAGATGGAGGGCTTTGGCGAATACGGCTTTCCCGAGAGCCATGCCGCCAGTTTTGCGCTGCTGGTGTACATCAGCTGCTGGCTCAAGCGGCATGAGCCAGCCTGCTTTTTGGCGGCCATGCTCAACAGCCAGCCGCTGGGCTTTTACGGACCGGCACAACTGGTGCAAGACGCCCGCCGCCATGGCGTGGAAGTGCGCGCGGTGGATGTGCTGCACAGCGCGTGGGACTGCACGCTGGAGTCGCCGCAAGCGCCCCACCCAGCCGCGCCGCAAACCGCAGTGCAGCACCCGGCCGCCAACGGATGGGCCCTGCAAATCCAACCCGCTATCCGCCTGGGGCTGCGCATGGTCAGTGGCTTGCAGCAGGCAGTGGCCGAGCGCATCTGCGCCGCGCGCAGAAGCGGCCCGTTCACCAGCACCCAGGACCTGGCGCTGCGCTGCCAATTGGACGCCGGTGACCTCAAAGCGCTGGCCAGTGCTGATGCCCTCATCAGCCTCAGCGGCCACCGCCGCCAGCAGGTGTGGGACGCCTCCGCCCTGCGCCCCGCACCCGCGCTGCTGCAGGGCGTTCCCATTGAGGAAGAGGTGTTGGCGCTGCCCCCGGCCGAGGAGGGCGAAGAAGTCACCTTTGACTACGCCGCCACCGGACTCACTTTACGCTCCCACCCCTTGCTGCTATTACGCGAACAGCTATCAAAACAGAAGCTGCTCACCGCTGCGCAGATGCGCGATTACCCCAGCGGCCGCCTGGTGCGCGCCTGCGGCATCGTTACCGCGCGCCAGCAACCCGGCACCGCCAAAGGCGTGGTGTTTGTGACGCTGGAGGACGAGACGGGTAGTGTGAACATCATCGTCTGGAAAGCGGTGAAAGAGCAGTTCCGCGACGCCGTGTACCGCGCCCGGCTGATGGCGGTGTACGGTGTGTGGCAGCGCGACGAGGCCACCGGCGGCCAGGTCCGCCATGTGATTGCCAAGCGGGTGGTGGACCTGACGCACCTGCTGGGCGAGCTGGCAACGACCAGTCGGGATTTTCATTAACAAATTTGATCCAGCGCAATGTGCCACAAGCTGCAGGGCCACAGGTGTACGAAAGGCGGCTTAGTCGGTAGCCTTGGTCTTTTATTCACCTTGAAAGGCGGCTGATATGAAGATTCTCCTGGCGGTTGACGGAAGTGCTTACAGCAAGAAAATGTTGGCCTATCTGGTCAATCACGACACCTTGTTCACCCCTTCCAATGAGTACACCGCGCTCACCGTGCCGGTGGCGGTGCCACCCCGGGCGCGGGCTGCCGTGGGCAAGGCCATCGTCGAAAAATACTATGCCGACGAGGCCGAGAAGGTCATTGCCCCGATTGACAAGTTTTTGCAGCGCCACAACATCAGCGCCAAGAGCATGTGGAAAGCAGGCTCGCCGGGCGAGGTGATTTCAAAAACGGCGACGGAGGGCAAATATGACCTGGTCATCATGGGTTCCCACGGCCATGGCGCCGTTGCCAGTTTGGTGATGGGCTCGGTCGCCACCCAAGTGCTGGCGCACTGCAAAGTGCCGGTGTTGTTGGTGCGCTGAAACCGCCAGGGGCAACGCATGGCCCAAGCTGCCATGGGCCGTCGGCCGCCGGATGGAATGAGTCCGGGTGTTGGCTAATTTGTAAAACCTTGTAAATTCTTGTGGCGCTGTATAGACTGAATTGCTGTCATTCCATTCCACCTTGTGTTGCCCCATGTTCCCCGGGAAGAAAAATCTACTCGTCTGGTTTACCCGGGGGACCTATCCACGCCTGTACCTGCCTATTGCGGTGCTGATGGTGGTCGTGGTATCTGTGCGTTACCACTATCTCGTGAGCTATGAAGTGCAGGAAGCGCGGCAGCGCGTGAGCATAGAAGTGCAGCGTATGGGCCACTTTCTGGTGCCGGCTCTGCGCAGCATCCGCAGCGAGCCGGTGCAGATCCAGCAGCGGCTCCAGGAGGAATTGCAGCATGCGCCCGGTTTTGAGCTTCTGGAATGGCGGGACGGCCAGCGGCTCACCACGGTGCGCCAAGCGCCAGTGGCGGGTGCCGCCGTACCGGCGTGGTTTGTCGCTTGGGTTCACATGGAAGGAGTCGATGAGCGTCTGGAGGTCGCCTTGGCCGAGGGACAGAAAGCGGAGTTCCGCGTGGTCGTGGGGCCGGGGTATGCGGTCGCGGAGGCCTGGAAAGTCGTCCGTCCGCAAATGGTTGTGTCGGCGTTCAATGTACTGATCATCTTCGTGGCGCTGACCCTGTTGCTGCGTGCCAATGCCCGCATGTTGAGCCGCTTGTCGGTGGCAACGCAAGCCTTTCAAGCCGGCCAGCTGGGGACCCGGATGACGGTGAAGGGCACCTTGGAGTCCCAGGCCGTCGCCCGGACCTTCAATGCCATGGCTGCGCAGATCGAACAGTTGGTCACGTCCTTGCAGCAGTCGGAAGCGGAGCAGGCGGACCAGCTGCACTTCACCCGCCAGCTGGTGGATGCCTTGCCCCTGCCGGTTTTTGTGCGCAGTGCACGCGACGTCTGTCTGCTGGTCAACCCGGCGTGGGAGCGCATGTTCGGGGTCAGTGCTCCGGCGGTGGTCGGTACACCGATGCCGAGCTACTTCGATGTGCTGGAGGATGACATCATCGATATTTCAGACCCCGATGATTCCGGCTACCTCAACACGAGCTCCCAAGAGGTCTACAGTGTGAACACCCCCGACGGTGTGCGCTACGTGCTCTACTTCAAGGCCCCGTTTACCAATCGCCATGGGGTCGCCCTGGGCACCATCGCGACCTTGGTCGATGTGACCGAGCGGGAGCGCGCAAATCACACGCTGATTTCCCCTCTGCGCCCGTAGGCCGAAGTGCCTTGTGGCAACTTCTGTATGCCGGCAAAGAGTTTTTCAGAATTTCCGTCTGAAACCAAAACTCAAAAAGTCTTCGCCATTGGCCCCGTAGTTGTTGAGCAGGTCATAAATGGCGCAGCGGTGGTGCAGGCGAATGAAGACTTCGGAGTCTTTGGATTGTGGTCGTGAGAATGCGGCTTCTACAAAAAGGAAGTTCAAGGTGCGGCTGCCCCGGCCGTCGGGGCCGGTTTCCAGAGGCCCCACCCGGCTGGTGTATGAAATCCCCAGAGGAGCCAGCCGGATGTCGGTGCGCAGGGTGTCGCGCCAGGGCAGGCCGCTCCAACGCAAGGCCGGGGCCAGCGCAATCTCGGTGAGGTCGGCCAGGCCCCCTTGTTGGCCCAGCATGCCGTCCAGCTCAATCGCCACGGGCCACGTCGCGTGGCGCCACAGTGTCTTGCTGCCGGTGAGCGCCACCATGTAGTGCTCTGCATAGTTCGCCGTGCCGGCCAACGCACCGGCGGGCTCGGCATCGTGGTACTTGCCTGCGTAGGCGCCAATGCTCCAATCCGATGCATCGGCGCGGGCCGCCGGGGTGCTCAGCAAGCCAAGGGCCGCGATCAGTGCAGACGAAAAAATCCGGACAGGGTTGTGCATGGAAGATGCTATGCATGCTCGGGGCGTTCAGGCAAGCAGACTCTGCAATGTCCGCAGAGAGCTCGGGGGAAAAGGCAGAGTGCCCGACGGTTGCGGGGGATCGCCTTGTGGCCCCGAATCGACGGGAGATGGCCCCGGGCCGGTGTAGGATGGCAACAGGGAATTCAACTCATACTGCGAGGCCTGCGCGATGACCGATACCACCCACCTAGAAGCCAAGGTACTGCTGCTGGAGCATGACCCCCTGCAGTGCAAGGTGCTGACCGACTTTTGTGATTCGGTGGGTTTGATGCCCCTGCTGCGCACCTCGCATGACGCTTTATCCTGCCTGGAGCAGCACAAAGACCTCGCGGGGGTTCTGCTGGCCGAAGACCTGCCCTGTGGCGCCCATGATGCCTTGCACCTGGCGGAGTCCATTCACCGCCTGCGCCCTGAGTTGCCGATCTTTCTGCGCCGAACCGCCAGTGGGGATCTGGACGCGCTGTACCGGGAGTTCATCCGCTACCCCTGGCCGACGGGCGATATCGACCAGTTGCGCGCCGGGGTGGAACGGTCCATTTTCAGTTTGAGGTATCCCACGGCATTGGTGGATGGCATTGTCGAACTCACGCTGACCGCCTTGCGGTCCATGTTTCCGAATGCGGCGGTGGAGGCGGAAGCGCCCTATGTGGTGCATGACCGCATCATCCACGGGGAGGTTTCGACCCTGATCCCCATTGAGAGCACCTGGTGTCGCGGTTACATGATGCTGCAGACCGAAGAAAGTGCCCTGCGCCAGGGCTTGCTCAAAGGGCTGAGCTACGACGGAGTGGGGGGCGAGCTCAGCTTCCGAGACATCAACAACATGCTCGGGGAAACCACCAACCTGATTTGGGGGGCTTTCAAAAACCGCTATATCCCGCCGGAGGCCTTCACCAGCCAGCAAACCCAGGTGCCCATCGTGATCAATCACGCACACAAATACATTTCGTTCGGGTCGCCCGATCCGCAGCTCTGTGTGCGTTACGCTTTGCGCGAATCCGGCCGGCGCGGGGGAGCGTCTTTGATGATCGTGCAGCGGTTTATATTCAACCTGCACTGGTCGCCTGAGCAGTTTGCAGAGTACTCGGCGACACAATCTGTCAGTACCGGTGATTTGGATTTGTTTTGACGCGGATGCAGATGCGTCCGCAAGGAGTGGGTAGACATGGCGAATGTTTTGGTGGTTGACGATTCCAGCACCATGCGGGAGATTGTTTCCAGTTATCTCGTGAAAAACGGGTTTGATGTCAAGGTCGCCACCGACGGTCGCGACGGGCTGGCGCAGCTGCAATCAGACCCCGGCATCAAGCTGGTAATCAGTGACGTGAACATGCCCAATATGGATGGCTTGGCCATGGCAGAAAAAATCCGCACGGATCAGGCCAACAAGGGGGTACACATCATCATGCTCACCACCGAAGACAACCCGGTGATGCGGGACAGGGGGCGCGCCATTGGCGTGACAGGCTGGATCGTCAAGCCCTTCCGTGGCGATGCGGTGCTCGGGCCCTTCAAGAAGTTTTGTGGATTGACGTAAGCGACCGGGCCCGTCAGGGGCTGCTGATCAGCAAATGGTTTCGGGCATCCCGCTGTGCAAGGAGCGGGTAATGGCCAAGCCAATGCGGGTGGCTTCCAGGGCATCCTGCAGGGTGAGGCTCAGTGCAGCCTCGCCCCGGCAGGCTGCTACAAAGGCGGCGAGTTCGGCTGCAAATGCATCTGCAAATCGCTCGTAAAAGTCGTGCACCACGGCGTGCCGCACGCCGTGTACGTCGCTGGTGATGATGCGGTCCCGCGCCGCATGTGCACCGATCAGCAGTTTGCCCGTGGTCCCTATGACTTCCGTGCTGGTTTCGTGGCCGTGGGCCATGGTGCGGGAGGCATACAGCACGGCCTTGGCACCTCCTTCAAATTCCACCACGGCAATGCCGTTATCGACATCGCTGAATTCGGCCAGTCCGGGGTGCAGGGCAATGGTGCCGGCGGCAAAGGCGCGCAGCGCCTTGGGGCGGCCCAGCATCCAGCGTGCGAGATCAATGTCGTGCACGCTGCAATCCATGAAGATGCCGCCCGATGTCGGGGCAAAGCGCACAAAGAAGCCGTCCGGGTCGTTCTGGTCGCAGGTTTGCGAGCGCACCAGAAACGGTCTGCCGATGTCGCCAGCAGCCACCCCCTGTTGCGCCTGGAGGTAGCTCGGGTCGAAGCGCCGCACAAAGCCCACCATGGCCACTAGCGTCGGGTGCTTGGCTGCTTCTGCCAGCACACGTTCACACGCCGGCACATCGAGCGCCAAGGGCTTTTCCACCAACACATGCTTGCCGGCCTGCAAGGCGGCGATGGTCTGCTCGGCGTGCATGGAAGTCGGTGTCACAAGCACCACGGCGTCCACGTCTGCATCGGCCAAGAGGTCTTCGTAGCGCGTGTACACCTGCCGTACTCCCAGTTCGGTGCGCGCATAGTGCTGCTCCGCTTCCACCGGACTGCAGGCAGCGGTGAGTACACAGTGGCGGGTCCTGAACGCCAATGCCTGAGCGTGGCGCCGCCCCAAGCGGCCCAGACCGGCAATTCCGACACGCAGTGGGGTGCTCATGGCGTGACTCAGAAGGTGATAACGCGGTTGCCGGCTGCGCTCTCGGCCGCTGCGTCCGCCAAAATCTGCGCATCGACACCGTCTTGCACCGTGGTGCGGAAGCTGCCGCCGTTTTGCAGCTGGGTGAAGAAGTGCTCAATCTCCAGGCGGTAAGCCGCTGCATAGCGCTGCAAGAAGAAGGCTTCGGGGTTGTCTTGGGAAGTGCCTTGGGCGGTGGCCTGGGTCACTTCGCTGGGCTTGTGGTTGCCACACTGCAGCATGCCTTTTGAGCCGATCACCTCAAAGCGCTGGTCGTAGCCGTAGGCGGCGCGGCGGGTAGTGTTGATCTGGCACAGGCGGCCTTTCACGGTTTTGATGGTCACGGCGGTGCAGTCAAAGTCGCCGGCCTTGCCGATGGCAGGGTCGGTCAGGCAGGAGCCGGTAGCGCTCAGCCAGGCGGCCTGGTCGCCATCGCCGCACAAGATCCAGCGGAACACGTCGAAGTCGTGAATCAGCATGTCGCGGAAGATGCCGCCGGACTGCTGGATGTAGTCCACGGGTGGTGCGCCGGGGTCACGGCTGGTGATGACCAGCATTTCGGGGTTGCCGATGTCGCCCCGGTCCAGGCGGGTCTTGGCTTCGTTGAAAGTGGGGTCAAAGCGGCGCTGGAAACCGATCATGCAAGCCACACCGGCCTGGGCCACCACGGCTGCGCAGGCGCGTGCGCGCTCGGCAGACAGATCCACCGGCTTCTCGCAAAAAATGTGTTTGCCGGCCTGGGCCGCGCGGGTGATGAGGTCGCTGTGCGTGGTGGTGGGGCTGCCGATGACAACCGCGTCAATGGACTTGTCGGCAAAGATGGCTTCCACGCTGTCGACGCGGGCGCCGTGTTCCTGCGCGAGTGAGGCTGCGTTGGCCGCCATAGGGTCACTCACCGCAGTGAGTTCGATGCCGGGCATGGCAGCGAGGTTGGCAGCGTGGATAAGGCCGATACGGCCGGCACCGAAGAGGGCAACTTTTTTCATGGTGTTGTCTGAGTAAAGGTAGGTGTGGAAAGAAATGCCCGCTGTTCAAGCAGTGCGTGGGCGGGTGGGTTGGTATTGCAGCTCCAGCCGGTAGGCCAGTGCCATGAACAGGCTTTGCACGACCGTCATGGTGTTGGTCAGCGCGCGGAATCCGAAAACGCTGGTCTCATTCACCAGGATGGAGGTCTGGGCAAACTGCGCCATCGGGCTCAGGCTGCTGTCGGTAATGCAAATGATGCGGGCGCCACGCGCGTGGGCGTCGGCCACAATGCTTTCAGTCTCCGGTGCATACGGGGCGAATGAAATGGCCACCATCACATCGCCGGGGCGCAAGCCGCGCAACTGGCCATCCTGCATATTGCCCATGGCGGTGATCTGCTGCACCCGCTTCTCCGTGTGTTGCAGCGCGTAAGTCAGGTAGGTCGAGATGGCAAAGGATCGGCGTGAGGCCATCAGCCACACGGTGTCCGCGCGAAACAGCAAGTCCACCGCTTCTTCAAACGCAGGCTCTTGCAGACTGCTCTGCAGCTCTTCCATGCCCGCAATCCCGCCGCCAATCACTGCGTGCACGATGTCTGCGCTCGTCAGGTCTTTGGCGCCGGACTCAATGGCACTGCGGATGCGCGACTGGTAATCCCGACTCGGCGAGATCTGGCGTGCCAGTCCGTCGCGGAAAAGCTTTTGCATTTCCGTGAAACCGCTAAAGCCGAAATGCTTGGCGAAGCGCACCACGGCACTGGGCTGTACCTCACAGCGTTCGGCAACCTGCTGGATGGACTGGATGCCCAACTGGCCACGGTGCTGCTCCACATAGCTGCCGATCTGCTTGAGCTGGCGGCTCAGCCCGGAATAGCCGGCAGCAATGGCGGCAATCAGGGCTTCTTCGTTGTCGGGAGTGGGGAGAGAGCTGGTCATACGTATGCGGGGCTATTTATTGAAACAAATTATCCGGGATGAAGCTCATATAGAAAGAAAATTTATTCTAGGGTATATACCTATTAGAAATTGTTTTCTAATTTCGGCAAGAATCGATAGACTTGTTCTCAGATGCCGGCGAGTTCCGTGCGTCTGCTGCGTTGCAGTGAAGTTTTCACCTCACCCTCGTGACATTAAAAGATAGGAGACCGTATGAAGAACCTGAAGTTGTCCCGCAAGACATTCGCGAAAACCGTCCTCTTGAGTGCCTTGTTGGCTGTGAGCGGCTTGGCTGCAGCGCAGTCCAAAATCGCCTTGATCAGCCATGCCCCGGATTCGGATTCCTGGTGGAACACCATCAAGAACTCGGTCAAGCACGCCGGGGAAGACTATGGCGTGCAGGTGGACTACCGCAACCCGCCCAACGGCGACCTGGCCGACATGGCCCGCCTGATCGAACAAGCAGCCGCCCAAGGCTATGACGGCGTCATCGTCACTATTGCCGACTTCAACGTACTGCAAAGCTCCATCAAAAAGCTGACTGACAAGAAGATCCCGGTCATCACCATCAACTCCGGCACCACCGAGCAAAGCGAAAAGCTGGGCGCCGTGATGCACGTGGGTCAGCCCGAATACGAGGCCGGCAAGGGCGCGGGCATGCGTGCCAAGGCCGATGGTGTGAAGTCCTTCCTGTGCGTGAACCACTACGCCACCAACCCCGCCTCCTTTGAGCGTTGCCGCGGTTTTGCCGAGGCCATCGGCGCCGACTTCAAAAAGAGCACCATCGACTCCGGCGATGACCCCACCGGCATTGAAGCCAAGGTGTCGGCCTACCTGCGCCAGAACCCCAGTACCGGTGCGGTGCTGACCCTGGGCCCCACATCCGCACACCCCACTTTGAAGGCGCTGGAAAAAGCGGGCCTGAAAGGCAAGATGTGGATGGCCACCTTTGACTTGTCCGACGAAATCTCCAAGGGCATCAAGGACGGCTCGGTGAAGTTCGGCATCGACCAGCAACCGTACCTGCAGGGCTATGTGCCGGTTGCGGTGTTGGCCACCATGAAGTCCAAGAAGAGCACCGACTTGGCCGCCGTGTCTGCTGCCGTTAAGGCCAATGCCAAGACCACCGCCCGCTTCAGCGAGTATGGCCTGGCACCTGCCTACGGCCCGCGCCACATCGGCTCCGGTCCCGGCTTTGTGACCAAGGACAACATCGGCAAGGTGGAGAAGTACGCAGGCCAGTTCCGCTAATCACCTGCCACCGGGGCCGCCGTTTGGCTATTCCGCCAGCCGGTCCCGGCCTGACCTGCTAAACCGACTTTTCGTGTAATTCCTATGACCCCCAACGCCCCCACCATGACCACCAAAGCACCCCTTGATGACCGGGTTCGCGAACTCAGCCTTGTGCGCAAACTCATGGCCCGCCCCGAATTCGGTGCCCTGGCCGGCACGCTCCTGGTCTTTGTCATGTTCGCCTTCAGCGCCGGTGGTTCCGGCATGTTCAACCCCGAAGGCATCATCAACTGGAGCACCGTGGCCGCCTACCTGGGCGTGCTGGCCGTGGGCGCCGCGCTCTTGATGATTGCCGGCGAATTTGACCTGTCGGTGGGCTCCATGATCGGTTTTGCCGGCATGCTGTTGGCAATACCTGCTCTTTACTGGGGCTGGCCGATCTCGGTGTCGGTGGTGTTCGCGTTTGTCGCCGCCATGGGCCTGGGCTGGCTCAATGGCTGGTTGGTGGTGCGCACCGGCTTGCCATCCTTCATCGTGACGCTGGCCTTCTTCTTCATTCTGCGCGGCCTGTCCCTCGCAGTGTCCGTGATCTTCACGGGCAAGACCATCCTGAGCGGCAATGGCGATCTGGTGCTGCGCGATATGTTTGCCCAGGACCCCATCATCTCCTTCTTGTTCCACGGCTATACCTTGACCGGCCTGTTTGACAGCCTGGCCCAAGCCGGCGTGCTGGCAGCCCGCGACGATGGCACTGCGCTCGCTACCGGTATCCCCAAGGCTGTGGTGTGGTGGTTGGCGCTGACAGGGGCGGGCGCCTTTGTACTGGCCCGCACACAGGTGGGTAACTGGATTCAAGCCGTGGGCGGCGACGCCAATGCCGCCAAAAACGTGGGCATCCCCGTGGCCAAGGTCAAGATAGGCCTGTTCATTTTCATGGCCTTCTGCTCCACCGTTTTTGCAGTGCTCCAGGTCGCTGATGCCGGCTCCGCAGCAGCAGACCGGGGTTTGCAAAAAGAGTTCGAGGCCATCATCGCCGCCGTGATCGGGGGCTGCCTGCTGACCGGTGGTTATGGCTCCGTCATTGGCGCGGCCTTTGGCGCGCTCATTTTCGGCATGGTGCAAATCGGCATCGGCTACACCAGCATCGACAACAACTGGTACCGCGTGTTCCTGGGCCTGATGCTGCTGATTGCGGTGCTCTTTAACAACTACATCCGCTCCCGCTTTGCCGGCGGCCGCCGCTAACTCTATTGAGCAGAATCATCATGAGCGACTACATCCTTCAGCTGGAAGACATCAGCAAATTCTTCGGCCCCGTCATTGCACTGGGCGGCGTCACCCTGCGCCTGCGCCGAGGTGAGGTGCATTGCCTGCTCGGTGACAACGGCGCCGGCAAATCCACCCTCATCAAAACCCTGGCCGGCGTGCACGCGCCCGACAAGGGCCAGTACCTGATTGATGGCAAGCCGGTGCGCTTTGCCTCGCCCAAAGAGGCGCTGGACGCGGGCATAGGCACCGTCTACCAGGACCTGGCCTTGGTGCCTTTGATGAGCGTGGCACGCAACTTCTTCATGGGCCGCGAACCCATCAGGCAAGTCTTGGGTTTCCTGCCGGTGATGGACCATGCACTCGCTGCCCAAACGGCGGGCGACAAGCTGCGGGACATGGGTATCCGCATCCGGGACGCGAACCAGATGGTGGGCACCATGTCCGGTGGCGAAAAGCAGTGCCTGGCCATTGCCCGTGCCATTCACTTCGGGGCCAAAGTGCTGATCCTGGACGAGCCCACCGCCGCACTGGGTGTCAAGCAATCTGCCAATGTGCTCAAGCTCATCGCAACGGCCCGCGCTAGGGGGATTTCGGTGATCTTCATCACCCACAATGTGAACCACGCCTACCCGATTGCCGACAGTTTCACGCTGCTCAACCGGGGCAAGTCGCTGGGCACCTACCTGAAGCAGGACGTGAGCAAAGACGAGGTGTTGGACATGATGGCCGGCGGTGAGGAAATGCAAAAACTCATGGCCGACCTTGAAGGCGTAACGATATAAAACCCATATGACACATTTGAAATTTCCGCAGGGGCGCGACATTGACCTGGCCTGCCTGGGCCGGCTGGCTGTGGACCTGTATGCCGAGCAATTCGGCAGCGCCCTGGAAGACGCGCGCAGCATGGCCATGTACCTGGGCGGCAGCTCGGCCAACCTGGCCTTTGGCGTAGCCCGCCTGGGTTGCAAGAGCGCCATGATTTCCCGCGTGGGCAACGAGCAGATGGGCCGTTTCCTCACTACCACCTTGCAGGCCAATGGCTGCGACGTGAGCCAGGTGCAGGTGGACCCGCAGCGCCTCACCGCCCTGGTGCTGCTGGGCATCAAGGACCGGGACACTTTCCCGCTGCTGTTTGTGCGCGAAAACTGCGCTGACATGGCGGTGGATGCCGCGCTGATTGACGAATCCTTCATCGCTCGCTGCCGGGCGCTGGCCATCACCGGTACCCACCTTTCCACCCCTGGCACCCGTGCTGCCTCTACCCGCGCCCTGGAATTCGCCCGCAAGCATGGCGTGGTGCGCGTGCTGGACATTGACTACCGCCCCGTGCTCTGGGGCCTGACCAGCCGTGGCGCGGGTGAAAACCGCTATGTGGCCGACGCCGCTGTCACCCGGCAGTTGCAAGAAATGCTCCCGCAGTTCGACCTGCTGGTCGGTACCGAAGAAGAGTTTTTTATTGCCGGTGGCGTGCCCAACGATCTCATGGCCAGCCTGCGCGCCGTGCGTGCGCACAGCCAGGCCGTGCTGGTGGTCAAGCGCGGTGCAGCCGGTTGCACCGTCATTGAAGGCGCCATACCTGCCGCGATTGACGATGCCCCCACCTTCCAGGGCGAGCGGGTCGAGGTGCTCAACGTGCTGGGCGCAGGCGACGCGTTTCTCTCCGGCCTCATGGCCAGCCTCTTGCAGGGCAAAGACTGGGCGCAAGCCACCCAAACGGCCAATGCCTGCGGCGCCATTGTGGTGTCCCGCCACGCCTGCTCTGCGGCCATGCCCACACCGCCCGAGTTGCTGCACTGGTTCAGTGGCAGCCGCAACCCCCAGGTGGATGCGGACCAGCAGCTCGCCCACCTGCACCGCGTCACCGCAGCACGCCCGGTGTGGAACGAGTTGTGCGTGATGGCCTTTGACCACCGCAGCCAGTTTTTCGACCTGTGCCGCCAGGCAGGCGCCCCCGAGTCCCGCATTCCTGCGCTCAAAAAACTGCTGGTCACCGCTGCAGAGCGTGTCGAGCAGGGCAGTGGCCTGCATGGCGCGACCGGCGTGCTGGTGGATGGCGGCAGCTACGGCGCTGATGCACTTGCCAGCGCCACCGGTCGTGGCTGGTGGGTAGGCCGCCCCGTAGAGCTGCCCGGCTCGCGCCCCCTGCGCTTTGACGGCACCCGCTCCATCGGCAGCGCGCTCACCCATTGGCCTACCCAGCAGGTGGTCAAGTGCCTGGTGCACTACCACCCGGACGATCACTACACCCTGCGCCTGGAGCAAGAGCAAAAAGTGCTGGAGCTATGGGAAGCCACCCGCGCCAGCGGCAACGAGCTGCTGCTCGAAATCATCCTGCCCAAGGCCATGGTGGTCGCGGGCGAGGAAGACGCTGCGGTGCTGCGCGCGGTGAAGCGCTTCTACAACCTGGGCGTCAAGCCCGAGTGGTGGAAGCTGGCGCCCATGCAGGAGCGCGGTTGGGCTGAACTGAAGGCGCTGATCGACGAGCGCGACCCGTATTGCCGGGGTGCCGTCATCCTCGGTTTGAACCAGCCCATTCCCCACCTGGTGGAGAGCTTCAAGCTCGCCACCAACCCGGTGGTCAAGGGCTTTATGGTGGGCCGCAGCCTCTGGGCCGATGCCTCCTTGGCCTGGTTGTCCGGCACGCTATCGGACGAAGCATTTGTGAGCGAAGTGGCCGGCAACTTCACCACGCTGGTGGATGCCTGGCGCAACCGCCGCCAAGCGGTGCCCCTGCCCTTGCGTGCCGCTGCTTGAACTTCGCTTGACGGAATAAAACATGAAAAGCACCCAACGACTCACGCTCTCGCAAGCCCTGGTCAAGCACCTTGCCGCCCTGAAGGTGGAAATGCATGACGGCAGCATCCAGCCCTATTGCGGCGGGGTGTTCACCATCTTCGGCCACGGCAACGTGGCAGGTTTCGGCGAAGCCCTGTGGGCCGAGCGCCAGGCCCTGCCCACCTACCGAGCCCACAACGAGCAGGGCATGGCCCATGCGGCCATTGCGTATAGCAAGGCGCACATGCGCCAGCGCATCATGGCGGTCAGCACCAGCATAGGCCCCGGCGCCACGAACCTGGTCACGGCCGCCGCCGTGGCGCATGTGAACCGCCTTCCCGTGCTGCTGCTGCCCGGCGACACCTTTGCCTCCCGCGCGCCGGACCCGGTGCTGCAGCAGGTCGAGAGCTTCCAGCAGGGCGACCTGAGCGCCAACGATTGCTTCCGCCCCGTCACGCGCTTCTTTGACCGCATCACCCGGCCCGAGCAAATCCTGACCGCCTTGCCGCGCGCCATTCAGATCATGACGGACCCCGCCGCCTGCGGCCCGGTGTGCCTGGCCCTGCCGCAGGACATCCAGACCCATGCGTTTGATTGTCCCGAGAGCTTTTTGCACCCCGAGTTGATTCAGTTCCGCCGCCCACCCCCTGATGCGCGCGAACTGCAAAAGGCAGTCGCTTTGTTGAAGACGGCCAAGCAGCCCCTCATCGTGGCCGGTGGAGGCGTGCTGTACAGCCACGCGGGCGATGCGCTGCGCGCCTTTGCCGAAGCGCACGGCGTGCCGGTCGTGGAATCGCACGGCGGCAAAAGCAGCCTGGCCTGGGACCACCCGCTGAACCTCGGTGCCATCGGCGTGGACGGTGCGCCTAACGCCAATGAACTGGCCCGCGAGGCCGATGTGGTGTTTGCCGTGGGCACCCGACTGCAAGACTTCACCACCGGCTCGCACGCCCTGTTTGCCAAGGCCAAATTGCTCAGCCTGAACGTGCAGAGCTTTGACGCCAGCAAGTGGAGTGGCACCGCGCTGGTGGCCGACGCGCTGGTGGGCCTGCAAGCCCTGAGTGCTGCACTCGGCCCCTGGGCGGCGGACAGCGCCTGGACAGCGTTCGCTCGACAACATGCGGCCCTCTGGAATGCGCGGGTGACCGCGCTCACCACCGCCGCACCCCAGCCCGGCGTGCTGCCTTATGACGCCGAGGTGATTGGCGCCGTGCGCGACTCGCTCAACGACGCAGGTGGCGACAGCGGCGTGCACGATGTGGCCATCTGCGCTGCCGGCACCCTGCCTGCCGAGCTGCACAAGCTCTGGCGCGCCAGCCGGCCCGGCAACTACCACATGGAATACGGCTACTCCTGCATGGGCTACGAAATTGCCGGTGGCCTGGGCGTCAAGCTGGCCCGGCCCGAGCAAGAGGTGATCGTGCTGGTGGGCGATGGCTCCTACATGATGATGAATTCCGAGCTGGCCACCTCCGTCATGCTGGGCAAAAAGATCATCGTCGTGGTGCTGGACAACCGGGGTTACGGCTGCATCCAGCGCCTGCAAACCGCGTCCGGCAGCCCGGCCTTCAACAACCTGCTGGACGACTGCATTGGCGAGGGTGGCGAAGCCAGCCGCATCGACTTTGCGCTCCACGCCCGCAGCATGGGTGCAGACGCTGTGCATGTGGCCAACGTGGCCGAGCTCAAGGCCGCCATGGTGAAAGCCCGCGCTGCCACGCGCAGCCAGGTGCTGGTGATAGACACCACCCACACCCGCACCACCGAGGGTGGCTGCTGGTGGGAGGTGGCAATTCCCGAAGTGTCCGCACGCAGCGAGGTGCTGGACGCCCACGCCCGCTATGTCGCCGGCAAGCAAGAACAACGTGTTTGATTTTTTGGTTTTGAAAGAAGCATTGATATGACCTGGAACGTACAAATCGGCATCAATCCCATCTCTTGGTTTAACGACGACATGCCCTCGTTAGGCGGTGAAACGCCTCTGGAAACCGCACTGCGCGAAGGCAAAGAAATCGGCTACGTCGGCTTTGAGTTGGGTAACAAATTTCCCAAAGACGGCCCCGCGCTCAAAGCCAAGCTCGACGAGTACGGCCTGGCCTGCGTGTCCGGCTGGTACTCCGGCTTTCTGGCCGAAGTCGCCCCCGGCCAAAGCAATGCCGAGGCCGTGGCCGCCGAGATCGAACGCTGCAAGGCCCACATGCGCAAGCTGCAATACAACGGCGTGAAGGTTGTGGTCTATGGCGAGTGCGCAGGCACCGTGCAAGGCCAGATGGACACCCCTGTCAACAAGCGCCCCCAGTTCGCCAGTGAAGCCCTCTGGCAAGGCTATGCCGAGCGCCTGAACGCCTTTGGCGAGCACCTTATCCAGACCTATGGCATCAAGCTGGCCTACCACCACCACATGGGCGCCTATGTGGAGTCCCCGGCTGACATCGACAAGCTGATGACGCTGACCGACCCCGCCAAAGTCTTCCTGCTCTACGACACTGGCCACGCCTACTTTGGTGGTGCAGCCGACCCGGTGGCCTTGCTCAAAAAGCACGTCAAGCGCGTGGTGCATGTGCACTGCAAAGACGTGCGCACCCCCGTGATTGCCCAGGCCCGCAACGATGGCTGGAGTTTTTTACACGGCGTGCTCAACGGCACCTTCACCGTGCCCGGCGACGGCACCATCGACTACGCAGCCGCCTTGCAGGTGCTGCGCGACGCGGGTTATGAAGGCTGGCTGGTGGTCGAGGCCGAGCAAGACCCGGCCGTGGCCCCCAGCTACCAGTACGCCAAAAAGGGTTACGAGACACTGAATAGCTTGGTCAAAAGCCTCGCCTGATTTGCAAAGGACACCACTATGGTCAGCCCCCTCTTAGCCAAGGCCGCGCCCTCGGGCCGCGAGATTGTCAACGTCACCCCTGAGCGTGCAGGCTGGACGCACGTGGGCTTCCGCGCCGTGCGCCTCGAAGCTGGCGCTACAGAAACCGTAGCTACCGGCGCACGTGAGCTGTGCGTGGTGGTGCTCACAGGCTCTATAGATGTGAGCGTGGACGGCACCACCTACGCCAAGCTCGGCACCCGCGACAGCGTGTTTGACGAAAAGTCGCCCGCCGCGGTCTACGTGCCCGCCGGCAAGACGGTCACGTTGCGCGGCGTGCGCAACGCCGAGGTGGGCCTGTGCACAGCGCCTACCGACGCGCAAGCGCGTGCCGTGCGCGTGATCGACCCCGCTACCATGCGCCGCAGCGTGCGCGGCAAGGGCACCAACACCCGCTATGTGTGCGACATCCTGCCGCATGACGACCCTACCGCCGCCCACCTGCTGGTGGTCGAGGTGATGACCCCCGCCAGCCACAGCAGCAGTTACCCGCCCCACAAGCACGATGTGGAGCAACCCCCCGTGGAGACGCAGCTGGAGGAAACCTACTACCACCGCCTCAACCCGCCGCAAGGCTTTGCCTTTCAGCGCGTGTACACCGACGACCGCAGCATCGACGAGGCCTGCGCCGTCGAGAACCACGACGTGGTCATGGTGCCCAAGGGCTACCACCCGGTGGTGGCGCCGCACGGCTATGACTCGTATTACCTGAACGTGATGGCGGGCCCCCACCGCTTCTGGGTCTTCAAAAACGACCCTGCCCACGAATGGATGCTGGCCCCTGCTGCTGGCACCTGACCCTTTTAAAGAAACACATTCCATGTCCCCTATCACTGCCATTTCCCACTACATCCACGGCCAGGTTACCCCCGGCACCAGCGGCCGCGCCCAGGATGTCTTTAACCCGGCCACCGGCCAGGTCACCGGCTCGGTGGCACTGGCCAACGCGGCGGAAGTGAACGCTGCCGTAGCTGCCGCCCAGGCGGCTTTTCCGGCCTGGGCAGACACGCCGCCTATCCGCCGCGCGCGCATCCTATTCAACTTCCTGCAGCTGCTGAACGAGCACAAAGACGCACTGGCCCGCATGATCACCGCCGAGCACGGCAAGGTGTTCACCGACGCGCAGGGCGAGGTGTCGCGCGGCATCGACATCGTCGAATTCGCCTGCGGTATTCCGCAATTGCTCAAGGGCGATTTCACCGACCAGGTGTCCACCGGCATCGACAACTGGACCCTGCGCCAGCCGCTGGGCGTGGTGGCCGGCATCACGCCCTTCAACTTCCCGGTCATGGTGCCGGCCTGGATGTTCCCCGTGGCCATTGCGGCGGGCAACACCTTTGTGCTCAAGCCCAGCCCGATTGATCCGTCCCCCAGTCTGTTTATTGCGGACCTGTTGAAGAAAGCCGGTCTGCCCGATGGCGTGTTCAACGTGGTGCAGGGCGACAAGGAAGCCGTGGACGCACTGCTGGTCCACCCCGATGTGAAGGCCGTGAGCTTTGTGGGCTCCACCCCTATTGCAAATTACATCTACGAGACCGGCGCCCACCACGGCAAGCGCGTGCAGGCCCTGGGCGGCGCCAAGAACCACATGGTGGTCATGCCCGATGCGGATGTGGACCAGGTGGTGGATGCCCTCATAGGCGCAGGCTACGGCTCTGCCGGCGAGCGCTGCATGGCCATCAGCGTGGCGGTGCTGGTGGGCGATGTGGCGGACAAGGTCATCCCCAAACTGCTGGAACGTACCAAGACGCTCAAGGTGCTCAACGGCACCAACCTCGCGGCTGAGATGGGCCCCATCGTCACCCAGGCGGCGCACGCCCGCATCAGCGGCTACATAGACCTCGGTGTGCAAGAGGGCGCCACCCTGCTGGCCGATGGCCGGGGCTTTGACGGCAAGCAAGCCGGTGAAGGCTGTGGCGAAGGCTTCTGGCTGGGCGGCACGCTGTTCGACCATGTGACCCCCGAGATGCGCATCTACAAAGAAGAAATCTTCGGCCCCGTGCTCGCTTGCGTGCGCGTGCCGGACTTTGCCCAAGCGCTGCAGCTCATCAACGACCACGAGTTCGGCAACGGCGTGGCCTGCTTCACCCGCGATGGCAATGTGGCGCGCGAATTCAGCCGCCGCGTGCAAGTGGGCATGGTCGGCATCAATGTGCCGATTCCGGTGCCCATGGCCTGGCACGGCTTCGGGGGCTGGAAGAAGAGCCTGTTCGGCGACATGCACGCCTACGGCGAAGAAGGCGTGCGCTTCTATACCAAGCAAAAGTCCATCATGCAGCGCTGGCCCGAGAGCATCGGCAAGGGTGCCGAGTTTGTGATGCCCACAGCCAAATAACTGCCAGTCAAGAAAATAGGGGTCCAATCGTGCTCTTGCGCACATGGAATGTGCGCGAGTAGCTACTATTTTGATAGCAAAAAGGCGACCCTGCAGGGTCGCCTTTTTTTACTTTCGCTTCCGGTACGCCAAACGCGCTGGCGTAGGGGCTCCGCTCAGGGCGCGATGGTGTCCACCACAAACGCTTCCATGCCGGCCACCAGGCGGTCCACATCGTCGGCGGTGGTGTCGGGGCACACCAGCATCATGTTGTGGAAGGGCGTGATCACCAGGCCCCGGTTCAGCAGGTAGAGGTGGATGTTCTGCTCCAGCGCGGAGTCAAGGATGCGGTCGGCCTCGCTGCCGTTGCGCGGCGGCGTGGGGGTGAACTGGAACTCGGTGCGCGCGCCCACTTGCGTCACACACCAGCCCAGGCGGTGCCGTGCAATCATGGCGCGCAAGCCATCCGCCAAGCGGGTCGCCAGGGTGAACATGTGGGCGTAGGCTGCCTCCGTCATTACCTCGGCCAGGTTGGCGCGCATGGCGGCCATGGTGAGCAAATTGGCGGTCAGCGTGGTGCCTATGCCGCTGTGGCCGGGTGGTGCGTTGCGCTTGGCGGTTTCGGCGCGCTCAGCTGCCTCGGCGCTAAAGCCATACACCGCGCAGGGCACACCGCCTGCAATGGGTTTGCCCAGCACCAGCAGGTCCGGCTGCAGGCCGTGGGCGCGGGTGTAGCCGCCGGGCCCGGTGCTGATGGTGTGGGTTTCGTCGATCAGCAGCAGCGTGCCGTAGCGGCGGCACAGGGCTTGCGCCGCCTCCCAAAAGCCGGGCTCGGGCAGCACCATGCCGATGTTGGTCATGGCCGGCTCGGCCAGCAGGCAGGCCACCTGGCCATCGGCCAATGCAGCCTCCAGCGCGGCCAGGTCGTTGAACTCCACGCTGCGCGTGGTGCGGGTGATGTCCACCACCTGGCCCAGCAGGCTGTCGCGCGTGCGGGGCTGGCCGTCCACCAGGTCCACAAACACATCGTCCACTGTGCCGTGGTAGCAGCCATTGAAGATCAGCACCTGCGTGCGCCCCGTGAGCGCACGCGCCCAGCGGATGGCAAAGCGGTTGGCATCCGACGCCGACAGCGCAAACTGCCACACCGGCAGCCCGAAGCGGCGGGCCAGCTCCTCGGCCACCCACACGCCGTCTTCGCCGGGCAGCATGGTGGTAATGCCTTGCGCGCCCTGCGTGGCAAGGGCGCGGGCCACCGCGGGCGGGCTGTGGCCGAACATGGCGCCCGTGTCGCCCAAGCAAAAGTCCACATAGCGGTGGCCGTCGGCGTCGGTCAGCCGCGCGCCTTGGGCGTGGGCCAGGTGCAGCGGGAAGGGGGTGGACCAGTCGCTCATCCAGTGCAGGGGCACGCCAAACATCAGGTGTTTGGCCGCCCGTTGCGACAGGGTTTGCGACGTGGGGTTGGCTGCGGCATAGGCGGCACGCTCGCGCTCGCGCACGGCGGCCAGGCGTTGGGGAGCCAGGGTCTTGTAGGGGGTGGTCATCGCGTTGTCGGTGTCCGGTGGGGCGTAAAGAGGGAAATTTTAGTAACTTGTATAGACTGGCCCCCCCCTCACACCGCGTTGCCCCATGCCCAAACTCCCTGCAAGCCCCGCCTACGACTGGCGCACCATCACCGCGCTGAACGTGGTGTCCACCCTGGCGCAGGTCGGGCAGTTCGGCATCGTCTATGTCATGGTGCCGGTGTGGCTGGCCCTGCAGGACCTGAGCGCCGCGCAGTTGGGCTTTTTTGCCGCATCCCTGTGGATGGGGCAAATGCCCGGCCTGGGGCTGGCGCCCTGGCTGTGCCGCCACTGGGGCGCGCGCACCGTGGTGGTGGTGGGGATGGCATGCTCGGTGGTGGCCTTGCTGGGTATTGCATGGGTGCCTATGGCGTCTTTGCCATGGCCCGCGTACCTGGCCTGCGGCCTGCTGGGTGGCCTGGGGCTGGGCCTGCGCTGGGTGGGGCTGGAGCCCTGGCTCTACCACATTGCCCCCGCCCACGCGCGCGGGCGCCTGGTGGGTTTTCATGAAACGCTGATTGCGGCCGCCCCCGTGGTGGCGCCGGCCATTGCCGCTGGGGTGGGCCTGCAGGGGCACACCATTTTATGGGTGGGCGTGGGCTTTATCGTGTCGGCGCTGGTGCCGCTGGCATTTGCCCGCACCCCGCCGGTGGAAGAGGCGCACCACGCCAACAGCTGGCCCCAGTCCGCCCGCGCAGCGTGGCCGCACCGCATCTTCCGGCAAGGGCTGTTGATTGCGCTGTGCGGCGGCATGTTGGAGTCCGCCCTGGCCGGCTTGTTTGCGGTGTTCGCGGGCGATCGCGGATTTGACGCGGAGGGCATCGCCCATTTGCTCACCGCCTTCGGGCTGGGGGGCCTGCTGCTGCAATACCCCGTGGGCTGGATGGCCGACCACTGGGGCCTGCGTGCCGCCGGCGCCCTGGCTGCGCTGGGCACTGCCCTGGCCGCCGCGCTGCTGGCTTATGCGCCAAACATCGCGGGCCTGCCCGACGTGCCGGTGGCGTTTGTCACCCTGTTTGTGCTGGGCGGGCTGATCACCGCCTTCCTCACCCTGTCACTCATTGCCGCCACCAAGACCCCCACGCCCGACATGACTTGGAACGTCAGCAGCCTCTCCATGGCCTATTCCCTCAGCGCCGTCGTCGGCCCGGTGGTAGCCGGCGGCGCCATGACCGCGACCAGCAGCGTGGCGCTGATGTGGTTTGCCGTGGCGGTGGGTGTGGTGATGGTGGGGTTGCTATTGAAACGATAGCTTGTGGCGCAGGTTTTATGGGCGCTGGAGTCGGAATTGATGCTTGCTTTCGACCCGAAGCGGAATTCAAACCCCTCGGATTCGTGGCCTGCAAGCGGACTTTCAATCCAGGCTCAACATGCGGATACGATAAACAGCCGCTATGCAGCGGAAGCCGACGTTCAAAAAACACCCGATTGGGGGATGTTCAAGCTCGTACCGAGGCGCAACAATCGTGAAATCAGTGGCTCACTCCGTTACTTACAAAGTGCGGGGTTTGTCGGAATTTTTATACCTGTACAAAT
>CAUOXL010000010.1:0-154489 GCA_963508575.1 uncultured Rhodoferax sp. | reverse complement strand
GGCGGGCGGAGTCGGCGTTTTGTTTGACGGTGGAGCCCAACTCTTCCATGGAGGCGGCGGTTTCCTCCAGGGAGCTGGCTTGTTGTTCGGTGCGGGCACTCAGATCGTTGTTGCCTTGGGCGATTTCGGCGCTGGCGGTGGAGACGTGCTCCGCGTTAGTGCGCACCTTGGACACCACGGCCGCCAAGCTGCCCTGCATGCGCTGCAAGGCCGCCAGCAGTTGGCCGATTTCGTCCCTGCCGCCTACCGTGATCTGGGAGCTGAGGTCGCCATCGGACACACGTTCAGCAAGTTGTATGGCGTCTTTCAAAGGCCGGGATATGGATCGGATCAACCACACCGCGCCCGCCGCGCCCAAGATGCCCGCCCCCACCACCACCGCCACCACCCAGATCTGGGCCGTCGAAAATGCGCGCGTGGCAGACTGGTAAGAGTCCTGAGCGCCTTGCTGATTGAGGTCTACCAAGTTATTCAGCAAGTCCCCCATGGTCTTCTGCAACGAGGCCGACTCCCCTTCAAAGATCTTTCGGGCCGCATCATTCCGGTTGTTGTGGGAGTGCTCCATCATGCCCTTGTTCACATCGGCCAAGCGGGCCCAAGCGTCTGAAAACTGGTCGTAGAGCTGCTGCTCTTGCGGGCTGCTGATGAGCTTTTCGTACTCCTTGCGGTACTGGGAAAACGTGTCCAGCTCGGCCGCGAGATCTTTTTCTATCCTCGCCATGGCGGCGTCATCCGTATTCATGATGTGCTGCGCTTGATGAAGCCGGATATCCGATGCGGTGGTATTGATCTTGTTAATGGTTTCCACGCTGGGAAGCCAGTTCAACGCCAGATCTTTGCTTGCGGTGTTGAGCACCCCCATCTGCAGCCAGGACACGCCGCCCAAGAGCAGCAGCATCGCCATCAGGACCCCACCATGCCCGCCAGGCGAAAACCGATTTTCACGTTATTCATATGCGTGTCTCCGTCAAGCAAATAAACAAACTCCAATGATTTACACAAATAAGCCCGAATGTAGGATGAAACTAGGAGCCCATCGCACAATATTTGCGTTACCGCTTGCTTACACGAGCACGCCGGGCATCCCGACGTTGCCCATCAGGGCATCCATATTCATCACAATCATCATGCGCTCGCCCAGCGTGGCCAGCCCCACGATGAAGCGGGACTCCAGCGCGGACTCAAACTGCGGCGCGGGCTGGATGGCCTGGGCATCCAGCGTGACTACGTCTGAGACACCGTCCACCACCACCCCGACTACCGTGCCCCCCAGGTTCAGGAAAATGACCACGGTGAGCTCGTTGTAGGCCACGGAGGCCAGCTGGAGCTTGAGCCGCAGGTCCACGATAGGCACGATGGCACCACGCAGGTTGATCACCCCCTTCACAAAACTGGGCGAGTTCGCCAACTTGGTGGGCGCCTCATACGAGCGGATTTCCTGCACCCGCAGGATGTTGATCGCGTATTCCTCACTGCCCAGATACAGGCTCAGGTATTGGCCGGAATCGGTGGGGGCGAACGGTTCTGTGGAGTTAGTCATGTTCATATGAAAGATGAAAGATGAAAGATGAAATTTAATTAAATCAAAAACTCTCAATAAATTAATTGAATCATTTTTTTATCAAAAAATCAATAAAAAGGTGTAATTAAGTTTGTTTGATTTGAAGGCAAGATGGAGTGACGCACCTAAACGGCGTCCGGGCAGGTGCCAAGCACCGCAGATGCTGGTAACTTCCTTGCAGACCCACGACTTGCCGGCGCCACCACCGTGCCGCATCAGCCTCCTCATGGCCACCCCACGCCCTTCCCCATCCGCCCCACCCGCGCCCGCCGCTCCCGGCTGGCACCTCATCGCCATGGAATTGCGCGCACCATGGGAACTCTGGGCTGTGCTTCCGAGCTGGCCTGTGCTGGCCAAAGCGCCCAAGGGCGACGGCCATCCGGTACTGGTCTTCCCCGGACTGACGGCCAACGACGGCTCCACCTTGCCGCTGCGCGCGTATCTGAAGTTCCTCGGTTATGAGGTTTCCGGCTGGAAGCAGGGCTGCAACTTCGGCCCGCGTGCCGGTGTGCTGGAGACCGCGCACCAGCACATTCTGGATCTCGCACATCGCACGGGCCGCAAGGTCAGCCTGGTGGGCTGGAGCCTGGGGGGCATCTATGCCCGTGAATTGGCCAAGGAATTGCCCGAGCAGGTCCGCACGGTGATCACGCTGGGGACGCCCTTCGGCGGACACCACACCAGCACCAATGCCTGGAAGCTGTATGAGCTGACCGCCGGGCACAAAATTACCGACGCCATTGAGCAGTTTGACCTGGCGGGGGCCCCCCCTGTGCCCACCACCTCGGTGTACTCACGCAGCGACGGCGTCGTGGCCTGGCAGGCGAGTCTGCAGGCCAAAAGCCGCAAGCAGCCGCATACCGAAAACGTGGAAGTGTTTGCCAGCCATATCGGCCTGGGCCTGAACCCCAGCGCATGGTGGGTATTGGCCGACCGGCTGGCCCAGACCGAAGGCCGATGGCAGGCCTTTCAGCCCGGTGGTGCGCTGGCACGTCTGCTGTTCCCGGACCCGCAACGTTAAAAGCCGCCGCGTCCGGACGAAAAAATAGCGCCCTGCAGCTGCCTGCAGGGCGCTATAGTTTTAATAGCTGCTTGCGCTTACCGGATAAGCGCTAGAGGCCAAAAACACACCTAACTGTGCGTGCCGGGCTTGGGCCGCTTACTGCTGGTTGTAGGCGGCGATGCCGTCCAGAATTTCCTTGTGGGCTTCGTCCACACCGCCCCAGCCTTGCACCTTGACCCATTTGCCGGTGTCCAGATCTTTGTAGTGTTCAAAGAAGTGTTCGATGGCTTTCAGGCGAATGGGGTTCAGATCTTCCAGCGTCTTCCAGCGGGAATACAAAGGCAGGATTTTGTCGGTGGGCACGGCCAGCACTTTGCCGTCCAGACCGCCTTCGTCTTCCATCTTCAGGATGCCGATGGCACGGCAGGGCACCACCACACCGGGTGGCAAGGGCACGGGGGTGATCACCAGCACGTCCACGGGGTCGCCGTCACCCGCGATGGTCTTGGGCACGTAGCCGTAGTTGGTGGGGTAGTGCATGGCCGTATTCATGAAACGGTCCACAAAGATGCAGCCGGAGGCCTTGTCCACTTCGTACTTGATGGGGTCGCCGTTCATCGAAATTTCAATGATGACGTTGAACGATTCAGGCACTTTGTTGCCGGGGGTGACATTGTCTAGGGACATGCAATCTCTCTTGGTTTGAGTTGAAACAGGAAACGTACGGATTAACCCGAATTTTACTGACTACGCACGGGCGAAATCTCCCACAGCGCGGCGAAGCCCGTTACATTGGCTCCGTTGGCCAATCTACTCCCTCTGTCATGCAGGGTTGGAGCACGGAGGAAGCAACGCAGCGGGGACAACGCTGGCGTTGCTCCCATCTTTGCGAAACAACCATAGTGGAGGTTCTCTATGACCGGCAACACTGCGCTACTTCTGGCGCTTGGCTGTGGACTGATTGCCGTGGTGTACGGCTTTTGGGCACGCAGCTGGATTCTTTCCCAGGACGCGGGCAACGCGCGCATGCAGGAAATTGCAGCCGCCATCCAGACCGGCGCCGCTGCCTACCTGGCCAGGCAGTACAAAACCATCGCCATCGTGGGCGTGGTGCTGACCATTCTGATCGGCGTCTTTCTGGATAGCCTCTCTGCGGTGGGCTTTGTGCTGGGCGCGGTGCTCTCGGGCGCCTGCGGCTTTATTGGCATGAATGTGTCGGTGCGGGCCAATGTGCGCACGGCCCAGGCCGCCACGCACGGCATCGGGCCGGCGCTGGACGTGGCCTTCCGTGGCGGCGCCATCACCGGCATGCTGGTGGTGGGCTTGGGCCTGCTAGGCGTGACGGGCTTTTACTGGTTTCTGGTGCCGGACGGTGCGGTCAGCGTCGCCAAGCTCAACCCGCTGATCGGGTTCGCCTTCGGCTCCTCCCTCATTTCCATCTTTGCGCGCCTGGGCGGCGGCATTTTCACCAAAGGGGCGGACGTGGGCGCTGACCTGGTGGGCAAGGTGGAAGCCGGCATTCCGGAAGACGACCCGCGCAACCCGGCCGTGATTGCCGACAACGTGGGCGACAACGTGGGCGACTGCGCCGGCATGGCCGCCGACCTGTTTGAGACTTATGCAGTCACCCTGATCGCCACTATGGTTTTAGGAGCACTTCTCGCAGGTGGGGCGGGCGCCAATGCCGTTTTATATCCCTTAACTCTGGGTGCGGTGTCTATCGTGGCCTCCATCATCGGCTGCTTTTTCGTCAAGGCATCTCCGGGCATGAAAAACGTGATGCCGGCGCTGTACAAGGGCCTGGCCGTGGCGGGTGTGTTGTCGCTGTTGGCGTTTTACGGGGTCACGCAGGCGATGTTCCCCAGCGCGATCACGCTCACTGACGGGCACATCCTGTCGGCCGGTCGCTTGTTCGGGGCCTGCACCGTGGGGCTGGTGCTGACCGGGGCCTTGGTCTGGATCACCGAGTACTACACCGGCACCCAATACGCGCCGGTCCAGCACATCGCCCAGGCGTCAACCACGGGGCACGGCACCAACATCATTGCGGGCTTGGGTGTGTCCATGCGCTCTACCGCCTGGCCGGTGATGTTTGTGTGTGCGGCCATCTACAGCGCTTTTGCCTTGGCGGGCCTATATGGCATTGCCATTGCAGCCACCTCCATGCTCAGCATGGCCGGCATTGTGGTGGCCCTGGATGCCTACGGCCCTATTACCGACAACGCCGGTGGCATTGCCGAGATGAGCGAGCTGCCCGCCAGCGTGCGGGACGTGACCGACCCGCTGGACGCGGTGGGCAACACCACCAAAGCCGTCACCAAAGGCTATGCCATCGGTTCGGCCGGACTGGCGGCCTTGGTGCTGTTTGCCGACTACACCCACAAACTGGACGCCTACGGCAAGCACATCAGCTTCGACCTGAGCGACCCGTTGGTCATCATCGGCCTGTTCATTGGCGGGCTCATCCCCTACCTGTTCGGCGCCATGGCCATGGAGGCCGTAGGCCGTGCCGCCGGCTCGGTGGTGGTGGAAGTGCGCCGCCAGTTCAAGGAGATCAAGGGCATCATGGACGGCAGCGGCAAGCCGGAGTACGACACCGCCGTCGACATGCTGACCACCGCCGCTATCAAGGAAATGATGATCCCCAGCCTGCTGCCCGTGGTTGTCCCCATCGTGGTCGGGCTGGTGCTGGGCCCCAAAGCGCTGGGCGGCTTATTGATGGGCACCATCGTCACCGGACTGTTTGTGGCCATCTCCATGTGTACCGGCGGTGGTGCCTGGGACAACGCCAAGAAACTGATTGAGGACGACTTTGTTGACAAAGACGGCATGACCCACAAGAAGGGCGGCGACACGCACAAGGCGGCGGTCACCGGTGACACGGTGGGCGACCCCTACAAGGACACCGCCGGTCCGGCCGTCAATCCGCTGATCAAGATCATCAACATCGTGGCCTTGCTGATCGTCCCCCTCATGATGAAGCTGCACGGCAGCTGATCCGCAGGGGCGCCGGGCAGACGAGGCCCGCATGCCCTGCGCTGCGGGCCTGGGTATTGAGCCTGTGATGGCACTCTGTGTGCGCTAATATGTAACAGCTACCTTACTAAGCGCCTGTAGAGAGATTTGTTGTGAAAATTCTGGTGATTGACGACCACGCCCTCGTGCGTGAAGGCTTGCATCAAGTCCTGAAGGGACTGGATGAAAATGTGACCGTGTTACAGGCAGGCACGTGTGCGCAGGCGTTCGAGCAAGCGGCAGAACATCCGGACCTGGATCTGGTGCTGCTGGACTACCACCTGCCGGACATGACGGGCCTGGCCGCACTCGACATCTTTGGCCAGCGCCACCCCGAGCTCCCCATCGTGATGTTGTCGGGCTCTGCCAACACCCAGATCATGCGACAGGTTTTGCAGAACGGTGCCTCAGGTTTTGTGACCAAATCCACTTTGAGTGATGAGCTCTTGCATGCCGTGCGCATGGTGCTGAATGGCGATGTGTACTCCCCCGGGGAACTGGAGGGACGCGCTGACCTGGCCACCGCCGAACCCACCCTGGACAAGCCCCCCCTCACCCAGCGGCAGGAATTGGTGCTCCGTGAACTGCTAGACGGTCGCTCCAACAAGGAAATCGGTGCGAGTCTGAATGTCTCTGAGGAAACGGTGAAGACCCATGTGGCGGCGATCCTGCGCCATTTCGATGTGCAGAACCGCACCCAAGCCGTGGTCGCTGCGGCGCGCAGCGGCTACCGGCCTGCCACGGCCGCCTCGTGATGACTCCGGGCAGCAGGCCCGCTATTGATAGCCAAGCGCCGCAACAGGCTACGCAACTTGGCCGGTCGCACCGGCTTGTGTAAAAGAGTCAGTCCAGCTGCTTTGGCGGACTGCAGCAACGCGGCGTCCGTATCACCACTCATCAGGCAAGCGGGAATTTCCCGCCCTGCATGGGAGCGGACCATCGCAATCACGTCCATGCCATTGCGATCTTCTCCAAGGCGGAAATCAGAAAGTACCAGATCGGGCGCCGGATAGGCATTCACAAAGTCCAGGGCCTGCTGCACCCCGGCTGCAGCATTCACCGCACACCCCCACGAACGCAAGAGCTCTTGCAATGCCTCCAGGGCAAACCCGTCATCTTCGACGATCAGAATGCGCATCCCCTCCAGCTCATCAAAGCCCGTGGGCTCGCTGAAGACACCGGACACATTTGGTACTTCACGGGGCAGCGCCCGCGGGACACGGATGGAAAAGCGGGTCCCACAGCCCGGCTGGGATCGCAAGGACACCGTATGGCCCAGCAGCTTGGCCGTGCGCTCCACAATGTTGAGCCCCAACCCCATGCCCTGCGCGCGGTCACGTCCGGAATTTCCCACTTGGTAGAACTCACGGAATATCTCCCGCTGATGCTCTGGGGAGATTCCAATTCCGCTGTCAGCCACATCGAAGCGCAGTTGTTCGCCACCTTCTGTGACCCTGCAACTGATCAAGACCGTGCCACGTTCGGTATATCGAATTGCGTTGTGGGCCAGGTTCACCAACATGCGCTGCAACAGTACCGGATCACTCAGAAACCATTCACGGGAGATTCGCACCCGAAAGCGCAGGCCCCGCCCCTCTGCCAGGGGCAGCAAGGCCTTGCGAAGGCCCTGAAAAATCTCTTCCACCGGAGCGGCTGTCCGGTGGACTTGCACGGCACCGGCATCAAGCCGGGATACGTCCAACAAGCCATCGAGCAAGTCCTGCATGGACTGGACAGAAGCCTCCAGGCTCCCCACTACCCGCCGTGTCTCTGCATCCAGCGGCAACTGCCCCAGTCGGGCCACAAACATACCCAGCGCGTGGGTAGGTTGCCGCAAATCATGGCTTGCGGCGGCCAGAAAGCGGGACTTGGCATGGGTGGCCGTCTCGGCCTCTTCCTTTTTGAGGCGCAGCTCACGGGTGGCCGTCTCTATCCGGTATTCCAACTCCTCACGCCCCCAGGCCAGGCGCTGCGCCATCTGGTTCAGTCGGGTCTGCAAATCAAAAAGAGGATCCGAGGGCAAGGCATCGAAGACGGGCGACAAATCGCCTTCCCCCATACGTTCAATGGTGCGGGACACCCGCATGACCGGACCGATCACCCCGGCGGCCAAGCGCAAGGCCAACAGCCCCCCGAGCAAAAGACCCGCCATACCGATTACGGCCGCCACCCCCATGGTTTCGCGAGCCCGTTCAGCCAAACGCTCACGTGACACCTCCAGCACGACATAACCAAGAGCCGAACTCGCAGGCCGCACTGTGCTGGGGGCGAAGAAATCATCCATAGTCAGGTTGCTGTCGGACACGGCCTCCCAGATGACGTCAATACCACGTGACTTCTGTGCGGCGATGTACCGGGCGCCCTGGGCTTCCGACAGTTCGCCATAGCGGCTGCTCCCGGTCTTGGCCAGAAGCTGTCCGTTGCTGTCAAACACAGCAACGGAACGTACATCCACTTCTTTCTGAAAGCCTGCAGAAATCGCCTGCAGCGTCGCCACATGGCCTGAAAACAAACCGTACTCGCTGGACATGGCAAGCTGTCGCGCAATCAATCGCGCCCGCGTCATGTGCGCCTCATCCAAGTCGGACATGCGGGCCGACCAGAACACCACCACCAATGCCAGTACAGCCACAAATACCGGAGCAAGGGCCGCCAGAAATATCCGGAACCGGATTCCGCGAAATGTCATGCCTGCAGCTCCCTACCACACAATGGCCCGGCCAGGATGTTTTCATGCGCAGTCCACGCCGCTGAACGGACCGCATGCACGCGCAACACACCGGGGAGCTTCTGATAGAGATGACGACAAGCAGGATCAGCAAGCCGGTTTCCGGCTTTTTGCCATCTGCACGGCGTGGCAGGAAAAAAGCCCCCGCACACCCGGGAGGCACCCGGTCGCCCCTTGGCCCCGGGTCGAAGCATCCCCTCATCGTTCTGTGCAGTCCCCCGGAGGGATAGCAATGTCAGTAATATGGCGACCGGTTTATGTTGCATGGGTTCAACCCAACGACGTTTGCTATTTTTTGCGAGCTGATTTTGCCCTGTCTGCGGGCCTCACAGCACATAACTTTGATACATCTGCATGACCAGCCGCACTTCACGTGTTTTTCCCTTGATCGATGAGCGCTCTTCGGGCATCCCTGTGCCCATACGATCGGGCACCGGCATGCCAGGGCGCATGCAGCATGGCGCCGTAGGCGACAGATTGGGTAGGCCTTTGCGCGATCTGCGTATCAGTATCACAGACCGCTGCAATTTCCGGTGCAGTTACTGCATGCCCAAAGAAGTATTCCACAAGGACTACCCCTACCTGCCGCACAGCGCCCTTTTGAGCTTTGAGGAAATCACCACCTTGGCCAGGCAATTCGTGGCATTGGGGGTGCAAAAAATCCGGCTCACCGGTGGGGAACCGCTTCTACGCAAGAACATAGAAACGCTGATTGAGCAGCTTGCTGCCCTGACCACGCCCGAGGGTAAAGCATTGGACCTGACGCTTACGACCAACGGATCGCTTCTGGCCAAGAAGGCCCGCTCGCTCAAAGATGCGGGTTTGCAACGTGTCACCGTCAGCCTTGACGGCCTGGATGACCGCACGTTCAAAGCCATGAATGATGTGGATTTTCCGGTGGCCGATGTGTTGCAGGGGATTGAAGCTGCCCACGCCGCAGGACTGGGGCCCATCAAAGTCAATATGGTGGTCAAACGGGGAACCAACGAACAGGAAATCCTGCCCATGGCCCGCCATTTCCGTGGCAGCGGTGTGGCCTTGCGCTTTATCGAATACATGGACGTGGGCGCCTCCAACGGCTGGCGCATGGACGACGTACTACCCTCTCAGGAGGTATTGCGGCGACTGCGCGAGCACCTGCCCTTGATTCCCCTGCCAAGTACCCAACCCGGAGAAACAGCCCAACGCTGGGGCTATGCAGGCGCCTGTGGAGCCCACGACCAGTCCGCAGGTGAGATCGGCCTCATCAGCAGCGTGACACAGGCCTTTTGTGGCGACTGCAACCGGGCCCGCTTGTCCACCGAGGGGCAACTTTATTTGTGCCTTTTTGCCGGCCGAGGCCACGACCTTCGCACCGTGGTGCGCAGCGGGGCATCCCCTGAACACATCCAAGAGGCCATCGCTGCTGTTTGGGGGGCACGTGCTGACCGCTACTCCGCCTTGCGCGGATCCGGCGCTGCCGATCACACGCCCGGCGAAAAGCGGGTGGAGATGAGCTACATCGGCGGCTAATGCAGCGCGGGCAGGTATTCAGGCGCGCTGGCGCAATGCGACATCCACCCCCCGGTTGGCCAATCCGTCGGCCCGTTCGTTTCCGGGGTCACCGGCATGGCCCTTCACCCAGCGCCAATCAATGGTGTGGCCCGCACCGCTCACCAGGGCGTCCAGCCGCTGCCACAAGTCCACGTTCTTGACGGGCTGCTTGGAGGCGGTTTTCCAGCCTTTGGCCTTCCAGCCCTGCAACCATTCGGTAATCCCTTTGAGCACGTACTGACTGTCAATATGCAAGGTGATTTGACAGGGCCGCTTCAATGCCGACAAGGCCTCGATCACGGCCATCATTTCCATCCGGTTATTGGTGGTCCCCAGTTCACCGCCGAAGAGCTCCTTTTCGGTGCCATCAGCAGACCGCAGCAACACGCCCCAGCCACCGGGTCCGGGGTTACCTTTGCAAGCACCGTCGGTGTACATCACCACTTTTGTCAACACGTCCGTCACACTCTGTCCTTATTCAATTTTCATTCCGGGTCTTGCGACTCTGTTGGGTCACAGGCACTGCGGCCGTGCTGCGTTTGGCAGTCGCTTTCCAGGCGCTGCCAAGCAAACGCATCCCGCGAACCCGCTTGGTGGCAACCACAAAGTATGCCGCACCAAAAATAGGCCACCACCGCCCCCCCATCCGGTCCACCCACGAGAAACGGCGTAACCATTCCTCCGAGTCAACGGCGGGACGGTAGCAACCGAAGCGCCCGGCCTCTACTTCAAAACTCAGCAATCGCAGCCAATCCCTCAGACGCCAATAGCCGATCAGGTCGCCCCACCCCGGCAAAAACGCCTGCCCCCACCCCAGGCGCTGGTACCAACGGCTTCGCCGCTGTCGCCACCCCCACAAGCTGGCGGGGTTCAGCCCGCAGATCACGACCTTGCCCTCAGGCACCAATACCCGCTCCACTTCACGCAGCGCCGCATGCGGGTCGAGGCTGAATTCCAATGCATGGGGCAACACCAGCAAATCCAAACTGTTCGCGGGAAAAGGCAAGGCGGTAAAGTCTGCATAGAAGTCCACGACCGCGCCTTGCTTGCCGGGCTGCGCGTCAGACTCCTCGATGGTGAACCAGCGATGCGGCATCCGGTTCGTTCGCAGTGCCTCCAACTCGGGCACGCCCAACTGGAGCGCGTGGTAGCCGAACAGGTCGGCAACCGCTTCATCCAACTGCGCCTGCTCCCAGGCCAGCAAGTATGCCCCTGCGGGGGATCGGAACCATTCCTGCAAACCTATAATTTGGTCGCTCATGACGTTACTACCACTGCCCGCATTGACTGACAACTACATCTGGATGTTGCACAACGGGCAAGAAGCGCTGGTGGTCGATCCGGGGGAGGCCCAACCGGTGCTTGAAGCCCTGGAACGCGAGTCCCTGACACTGCACAGCATTTTAGTCACGCACCACCACGGCGATCACACGGGCGGTGTACCAATTTTGCGCGAAGCCACAGGTGCCAAGGTCTGGGGGCCGGCACATGAAAAAATGCCTGAGCCGATCATTCGGCTCGTCGAAGGCGATCGCGTAGAGACCTTGGGCATCGAGTTCACAGTGATGGATGTTCCTGGCCACACCGCCGGCCATATCGCCTTTTTCGGGGAGCCCGGGCAGGGTGCGCCGCTGCTCTTCTGCGGGGACACCTTGTTCAGCGCAGGCTGTGGACGGCTGTTTGAAGGAACACCGGTCCAAATGCAGGCGTCACTGCAGAAACTTGCACGACTACCGGACAACACGCAAGTGTGCTGTACGCATGAGTACACCCTGGGTAATGTGCGATTCGCGCTCGTGGTTGAACCTAGCAATCAAGCGCTGATCGACTACGATGTGCATTGCCGCGCCCTGCGGGCCGGTGGGGCGCCGACCCTTCCCTCCAACATGCGGTTGGAGCGGAACATCAATCCTTTTTTACGTACGCACCTGAGTAGTGTGGCTGATGCAGTTCAGTCGCACGATGCAGCTGGCGTTGCCGCCGCAGGCGTGTTTGCTGCCCTGCGCCAATGGAAAAACACCTTTCAATGAATCTATTACACATCGCCACGGCCGGTTTGGTCGTGCTCCTGACGGGTTGTGCGGGCACCTTGAATTCCCCTATGCCCGCAGACCCCCCTCTTTCAGGCGTTTCGCCTGCTTCTAAGGCGGCAAGCCCTGTAAAGCCCTCCACCTCTGAGGATGACAGTCTGCACTTGCGCACCAGCCGGGAAATTGTCCGCCCCCACGCCGCGCCCGCGCCAGTCGCTGCGTCCCGGAGCGGAACTGTGCCCCTGACGGCAGTGGACATCGCCCAAGGCTCCCGCAACGTGGCAGCCATTGCGCCACCTGCAGACCTGTGGGAACGCATCCGACGCGGCTATGGCATGAACGACCTCGAAAACGACCTGGTACGGGACCGGGAACAATGGTATTCCAGTCGCCCGGACTACATATTCCGGATGACTGAACGGTCCAAGAAATACCTGTTCCACATCGTTGAGGAATTGGAAGTCCGCAACATGCCCACGGAGTTGGCCTTGTTGCCTTTTATCGAGAGTGCATTCAATCCCCAAGCGGTCTCCAGCGCCAAAGCGGCAGGCATGTGGCAATTCATGCCGGCTACAGGCAAATACTTTGAACTCAAGCAGAACACCTTCCGGGACGACCGGCGTGATGTGCTGGCTTCCACCCGCGCAGCGTTGGACTACCTGCAAAAACTCCACCGCATGTTTGGCGACTGGCACTTGGCACTGGCGGCATACAACTGGGGCGAAGGCAGCGTGTCACGCGCCATTGCCAAAAACAACCGGGCGGGACTGCCCACGGGCTACACCGACCTGAACATGCCGATGGAGACCCGGCTTTACGTGCCCAAACTGCAAGCCGTGAAAAACATCGTCTCGCACCCGGCCAAATACAGCTCGCGCTTGCCGCTGATTGAAAACCACCCTTATTTTCAGAGCGTCACCATACGGCGGGACATTGACGTGGCACTGGCCGCCAGACTGGCTGAAGTGGGGCTCAATGACTTCAAGGCATTGAATCCCTCCCTCAACCGGCCAGTGATTCTTGCGGCAGGTACCCCGCAGATTCTGCTGCCTTGGGACAACGCAGAAATCTTCCAGTCCAACCTGGAAAGTTACAGCGGCAGGCTGGCCAGTTGGACCGCCTGGGTGGTCCCCACCACTATGCGCCCGGCAGAAGTTGCAAAAAAAGTGGGGATGAGCGAAGCGGACTTGCGCAGCATGAACAACATTCCGCCCCGGGTGGTCGTGCGTGCAGGGTCGACCTTACTGGTTCCCCGCAACACCCACATGCCCGATGTCACAGAGAAGGTGGCCGACAACGGTCAGCTCTCGCTGGCTCCCGAAGTCCTCCTCAAACGCAGCACGGTCAAAGCAGGCCGGGGGGAAACGGTGGCGAGCATTGCCCGCAAATACAAAACCTCGGCCGCGAACGTGGCGGAGTGGAACAAGGTCAGCCTCTCCGCCGGGTTCAAGCAAGGACAAGCTGTGGTGCTCTACCTGCCCGCACGCGCCAAAGCCCGCAGCTCTGCCAAGGCGAACCCTCCATCAAAGGCCAAAGCCACAGCAGCGGCAAAGCCTAGAAGCAATACCAGCGCGGCGAAGACGTCACCAAAACCGACCCAAACAGCCGGCAAAGGAACCGCTGCCAGCAACGACAACAAAAAGAAAAACCATTAAAAAAGGGCGCTAGGCGCCCTTTTTTATCTTCAGTGCCAACGTACTCAGCGGTACCCCACCAGCAAAATACCCACATTGGCCAAAAACGCGGCAAACCAGACGGCCGAACGGAGATTGGCCATGCCGCCCACATACATCATGATGTAGAACAGGCGCAGCACAATGAACAGGAATGCCAGCACATCCAGACGCGCCTGGGGCGCCCCCAGTTGGTGCGCAATGATGACCGCGCCAATGAAGAAGGGCAGCGCTTCAAAACTGTTGGCCTGCGCACCGTTGGCACGGGCACGCCAATCTGTCTGACGGGCCAACCATTCCCGGGGGTTCACATTGTCGTAACCGCCTTGTTTGCGCGGCACGCCAATGCGACCGGACTTGGCGATACCGGCACACACGATGGGCAAAATCGCCGCAATCAGGACACACCAATAGGCGACGGTGAAGTGGGCGTATTGCATGAACAAACTGTCTTTCAGTAAATCGGAATCAACAATGCCTAACGGCGATCAACCAGCGCGTGGGCAATGGTGCCCAGGTCCACATACTCCAGTTCACTGCCCACAGGCACCCCCCGCGCCAGCCGGGTCGGACGCAAGCCCCGTGCTTTGAGCCCCTCCGCGATGACATAGGCCGTGGCCTCGCCCTCGGCCGTGAAGTTGGTGGCCAGGATGACCTCTTGCACGACACCATCACACGCCCGGTCAAACAACTTCTTGAAGCCCAGGTCGTTCGGCCCCACCCCGTCCAAGGGGCTGAGCTTGCCCATCAGCACAAAGTACAGGCCCTTGTAGGCTCCGGTGCGCTCCATGGCACTCTGGTCCGCAGGTGTTTCCACCACACAGAGTTGGGTGCGGTCACGTCGCTCATCGAGACAGGTGGCACACACCGCATCCTGGGTGAAGGTGTGGCAGCGCTCACAGTGATGCACGGACTCTGCCGCCTGCTGCAGCGCGCGGGATAAAAACTGCGCCGCGGGCCGGTCGTGCTGCAACAAATGAAATGCCATGCGCTGTGCCGACTTGACCCCCACGCCCGGCAAGCCCCGCAGGGCCTGGATCAGCGTGTCGAGCGCGTTGGTGTCAGACATGGCAAGTGGCTGTGGGCGGTGTTCAGAACGGGAACTTCATGCCACCGGGCAAGCCCGGCATGCCAGCCGTAATCTTGCCCATTTTTTCAGCCGATGTTTCTTCCGCTTTGCGCACGGCGGCGTTGAAGGCAGCTGCCACCAGGTCTTCGAGCATGTCTTTGTCATCGGCCAGCAGGCTAGGGTCGATGGCCACGCGCTTGACGTCGTGCTTGCAGGTCATGGTGACCTTGACCAGGCCGGCACCGGATTCACCGGTGACTTCGATGTTGCCCAACTCGTCCTGGGCTTTCTTCATGTTGTCTTGCATGGCCTGGGCTTGCTTCATGAGGCCCGCGAGTTGTCCTTTGTTGAACATGGTCTTCCTTAAGAGAGGTGAGAAAAAAGAAAAAAGTGATCGCCCGTCATAGGGGCTTGATGGATCCGGGCACGATTTTCGCGCCGAAGTCCCGCATCATGGCTTGTACAAAAGGGGCCTCGAGGATTATCCGCTCGGCAGCCTGCTGTTTCTCCGCCGAGGCGGCCGCATTGCGGCGGGCCGGGCTGTCCACCACCCGCCCCACTTCAATGACGAGCTGCACCGGGTAACCGGCAGCATGCAAGGCATTGGTCAGGCGCTCGCGGGTGCTGGCTTGGTTCAGGGATTCACGCTCCAGGCGCAACTGCCATTGGTCAGTGTCCCGCGCGATCAGCTGGGACTGCAAGGCCAGCACACGCACCATGGCGGTGATGGCTTCGGTCTCCACCAGCTGCATGACGGTCTGGTGCCAGAAGTCTCCCTCCTCGGTGGGCTCAAAACCGGAGGCTGACAGAGGCTCATCAAGGGCACTTTCCTGCAACTCCTGCACCGGAATTGCTACGATTTTAGTAGCTGGTGGCGCAGACACGATGGGCGCTAGCGGCACATTTTGCTCGTAATCCTCATCTACCTCATCGACCCAGGGCGCCTCATACGCGTCATCGACCGGGTCATCAACCGTGTCTTCCGCCACCAACACCTCATCGTCGTCCGCTTCTTCGGGCGCATGCACCGGACCACTGTCACGCACCGGGAGCACTTGTCCCGGAGGCACCATAGGCGGGGGGGTTTGTGCAGTAGCTGCAGGTGCGGCAAGCGCGCTCACCGATGACGCCACCGGGGCATCTTCCCAAGGCTGAACCGCTTTGGGGGGCACCGGCGCAGCAGGAGGAAGGGCAATATTTGCAGGCGCGGCAGGTGTCGATACCGCAGAAAGGGAAGGCACGGCTGGTGCAGTTGGTGCAGCAGAACCTTGGGCAACTGCATTGACGGGGGCAGCGGGAACTACCAGGGGTGCAGCCGCAAGCGGCCGCTCAGGAATCGCTAGAGTTTTTTTTTGAGCCAATTCGCCTTGGGCAGGCTTGAAAGCCAGCAAGCGCAGCAGCACCATGGTGAGGGCCGCATACTCATCTGGTGCCAGGCCCAGGTCCGCACGGCCATGCAGGCAGATGCTGTAGAGCAACTGGGTTTCGTCCGCGGGCATGGCAGCCGCCAGGCGGGCGGTATCCACTGCTTCGGGGTCGCCCTCGTCCAGCGCCCCCTGGCCCACCGCCTGCGCCACGGCCATGCGCTGCAGCACGGTAGACATTTCTTCCAGGGTGGAGGCGGCACTCAGGCCATTCAGGCGCAAGGCCTCCGCCGTCTCCACCACCGTCTTGCCATCACCTGCCGCCAGGGCTTCAATCAGCCGGAACACATACGAGCGATCCACACTGCCCAGCATCTGGCGCACAGTGGCCTCTTGCAACTGGCCGGAACCGAAAGCAATCGCCTGGTCGGTCAGGCTCAGTGCATCCCGCATGGAGCCACGGGCGGCACGGGCCAGCAAGCGCAGGGCCTGGGCTTCGGCGCTCACCTGCTCCACGTCCAATACTTTGGTCAGGTGCTCGCGGATGGTCTCCGGTGCCATGGGCCGCAGATTGAACTGCAGGCAGCGTGATAGCACCGTGACCGGCACTTTCTGCGGGTCGGTGGTGGCGAGCACAAATTTCAGATACTCAGGGGGCTCCTCTAGCGTCTTCAACATCGCGTTGAAGGCGGTGTTGGTGAGCATGTGCACCTCGTCAATCATGAAGACCTTGAAGCGCCCCTGCACCGGCTTGTAGACGGCCTGCTCGAGCAGGGCCTGGACTTCATCCACCCCCCGGTTGGATGCAGCATCCAACTCGGTGTAGTCCACGAAGCGGCCGCTATCAATATCGGTACAGGCCTGGCACACGCCGCAAGGCGTGGCGGTGATGCCTCCCTGCCCGTCCACGCCCTGGCAGTTCAGCGACTTGGCCAGGATGCGCGAAACGGTGGTCTTGCCCACGCCCCGCGTACCGGTGAACAGGTAGGCGTGGTGCAGGCGCTGCGTCGTGAGGGCATTGGTCAAGGCTTGCACCACATGGTCCTGCCCCACCATTTCCGTGAAATTTCGGGGGCGGTACTTGCGGGCGAGCACGAGATAGGACATGCGGGGATTCTACGGGCTAGTCAGGGGTACAATAGCCGCTGACGGGCCTTCCCGCATGGTGAAGCGGCCAACCGGGTCAGGTGGGGAACCAAGCAGCCCTAACTGTGGAGCCAGTGCCGGGGTCAGGCTCGTCAACTAACAACTTCCCCCTCTCAGGACGCCACCTTGTTATGGTTCCGGGTTTCATGCGTTGGGCGCTGGCCCTGTGTCTTGTACTGAGTGGGGCAGCAGGCGCCCAAGTCGGTAGCGCGTCCGCCACTTTCCCTGTCATCACCCTCAGCGCCGAGAGCGTCGCACACATCGACATCGGTGCGAACATGGCCTATTTGCAGGACGATAGCCGGCAATTGCAAGTGAACCAGGCGATGGCCGATGGCCAGCCCTGGATGCCGGTCACCCGCACCAGCCCCAACTTCGGCTTCACCAAGCACGCCTACTGGTTCCGCTTCGCGCTCGACAACCAGACCGGCAAGCAGGTGACACGATTCATCGAACTCCCCCGCCCGTTTCTGGACGACCTGCGCCTGTTCCACTTCGTCGAAGGCCGCATCATCACCCGCTACGCCTTGGGCGATGAGCAACCCTTTGCCCAACGCGTAATGCAGCACCAGAACTTTGTGATGCCCCTGAACCTGGAGCCTGGGCGCAATCAACTGGTGTTGCGGATTGCGTCGACGGGCACCGTGGAAGCCCCGTTGCGCCTGTGGCAACCTGCGGCCTTTCACGCAGCAGCCGCCAAAGAAAACCTGCTGGCCGGCGCCGTGTTCGGCATGTTGCTGGTGATGATTGTGTACAACCTGTTTGTCTACCTCTCCACCCGGGATATCAACTACCTCTACTACATCAGCTTTGTCGCCAGTTACTTGATGTTCTGGGCCACCTTGAATGGCTATGCCTTCGCGATCGTCTGGCCCGATGCCATACGCTGGAACAGCGTGGCCGTCCCTTTCTCCATCGCCTGGGCCTGTCTGTCTGCCAGCCTGTTTGCAGACAGCTTTCTCAAGCTGCACCGGTTTTCAATGCCTGCTCACCGGCTCATGCAAGGCATGGCGCTGGTCAGCGCGGGCCTGCTGCTGGGTTGCTTCACGCTGCCCTATGAATGGATCATCCGGGCCACGTCTGCTTTCATTCTGGCGGTGTCATGTGCGGCCTTGAGCATAGGCTACTGGCGCTGGTGGCTAGGGGCGCGCTTTGCACGGTTTTATTGCCTTTCCTGGACGGCCGTGTTTGTCGGCGTGAGCGTGCTCACGATCAGCAAGTTCGGCTGGTTGCCCGGCAATTTCTGGGTGAACAATGCCTCCCAGATCGGCATCTTGTCGCTGGTCGTGCTGCTGTCTTTCACCCTGGCCGACCGGATCAACACCGACCGCATCCTGCGCATCCACGCCCAAACCTTGGCCCTGGCCGAAGCCAAAAGGGCACGGGCATCCCAACAAGCCATGTTGCAAGCCACCGCCGATGCCAACCGCGAGCTGGAGAACCGGGTGCAAGCCCGCACCAACGAACTCCATGCCGCCATGGACCAGCTGCGGCTGGCCAACGACCAATTGCAGCGCCTGTCCATGACCGACAGCCTGACGCAAATCGGCAACCGTGCCTTCTTCGACCAGGCGCTACTCACCGAACACAAGCGTGCCAGCCGGCTCAAGCAACCGCTGGCCTTGCTGCTGCTGGACATTGACCATTTCAAGACCGTCAACGACAGCTACGGCCACCCTGCGGGCGATGCCTGCTTGCGGGCCCTGGCCGACTACATGCGGCAAAAAGTGCAGCGCGCGGGCGACCTGCTGGCCCGCTACGGCGGCGAGGAATTTGCCGTGCTGCTGATCAACAGCACCCTGGGTGATGCCCTGGAATTGGCCGAGGAGTTCCGCGCTGACATTGCAGCCCTGGAGGTGGTGTTTGAGGGCCACACCCTGCGCATAACGACCAGCATCGGCGTGGCCAGTGCGATCCCAGGCATGCACTGCAGCCCTTCGCAATTTGTCGGCGACGCGGACAAGGCGCTCTACGAGGCCAAACACGCTGGCCGCAACTGTGTTCGTGCCGCAGCAGCCCGGCTGAGCGGCCCGGGCAGCGCGCCCAGCCCGCCAGCAGGCTCCTGACGCTATCTATTCAGGAGCATTACACGCTGACCCAACGAGGGCCAGGAGTCTATTTCACTTAGAACGGAAGTAGTCCAACGCACCCTGCCCCGCCTGCTTGCCACTGGCAAAGCAGGCCTGCAGCAGATAGCCGCCGGTCGGGGCTTCCCAGTCCAGCATTTCGCCCGCGCAAAACACACCGGGCACTTGCTCCAGCATGAGCTGGGGCGTCAGCACTTCAAACAACACACCGCCCGCACTGCTGATGGCTTCGTCAATCGGGCGTGCAGCTTGCAGGGTCACTGGTAATGCCTTGATGGCTGCGGCCAGCCTCTCGGGGTCATTGACCGCCTCTTTGCCCAGGCACTCGTACAGGATGGCGCTCTTGATGCCGTCCAGATGCAAGCGGCTCTTGAGGTGGCTGGAGAGGCTACGGCTGCCGCGCGGGTGGCGCACTTCGGCCAGCACCTTCTCAGCAGGCATGTCCGGCAGCAAGTCCAGATGGAAGGTGGCGCTGCCATGGCGGACTATGTCGTCGCGCAGCAAAGCAGATGCTGCGTAAATCAAGCTGCCTTCCACACCGCCTTGGGTGGCCACAAACTCGCCCTTGCGCGAGAACACCACGCCTTGCGAATTGGTGAAGCTGAGCGCCACCGACTTGAAGGGCTGGCCGGCGAACTTGTCGCGGAAAAACGGTGTCCACCCGCCCTGCACATCGAAGCCGCAATTGGCCGGCACCAGGGGCGCCACGGCCACGCCACGCGCTGCCAGCACAGGTACCCAGGCGCCGTTCGAACCCAGGCGCGCCCAACTGCCGCCACCCAGCGCCAACACCACGGCACGGGCCTGCACCGCGACCGGACCGGTTGGCGTGTCGAACATCAGCGCTTGGTGGCCCGGCTCGGCAGATGCGCCCTGCGCCCACCCTGTCCAGCGATGGCGCATGTGGAACTGCACCCCGCCGCCTGCTGCGGGGTGGCGCAATCGGTGCAGCCAGGCGCGCAACAAAGGCGCCGCCTTCATGTCTTTGGGAAACACCCGGCCAGAGCTACCCACAAAGGTTTCCACGCCCAGGCCATGGGCCCATTCACGCAGCGCGGTGGCGTCCAGCCCCGCCAGCAGCGCCTCAATCGCGCTGCGCCTTTCGCCGTAGCGACCGGCGAAGGTGTCGGCGCCCTCGGAATGGGTCAGGTTCAGGCCGCCCTTGCCGGCCAGCAAAAACTTGCGGCCTACCGAAGGCATGGCGTCAAACAAATGCACGGCCACACCGGCATCGCACAGCACCTGGGCAGCCATGAGCCCGGCAGGGCCGCCGCCCACAATGGCAAGGTCCACCTGCAGGGCTTGGGATTCAGAACGGGAAGAGGTAGGCAAATCAGTCAAGGGAGTCCATTACAAAATTTCAATCAAGCGGCCTTGCGGCGTCAGGAACGCGATGTGCACGGCCTCCCCCGGATAAACAGCCGTCAGCGCGGCGCGGTATTCACGGAGTTGGGCGCACAGGGCGGGCAGGTCTTGCGGGTTGGCCGAGGACTTGAAGTCCAGCACCCACCAGGCCGAAGTGTCGCCTCGCTGCACCAAGCGGTCCAGGCGCAACGTGCGGCCCCCGTGGGTCAATGCCACTTCGTTGGCGTGCCACTTCAATGCGCTGCGCTGCCAGGCCCACGCGCCCTCCCCACCGAGTATGCCTTGCGCCATGCGCAGGGCTTGCTGCATCTGCGCTTCGGTGAGCGAAAAAGTGCGTGCAGCCTGCGCGCACTGTTCAGGCGTCCACGCCCCCTCCGCAGGCGCCGGCCCCTCGTGCAGCGGCAGCCATTCCAGCAAACGGTGCATGGCCTGGCCGATGCGGGACTCCAGAGTTTCCGGCGCTTCATTTGCTATCAATTCAGGAGCTGCTCGCGCATATTCCACGAGCGCCGGAGGCACTTTTTGCTTCAAACCTTCGGTGGGGAGTACCCACAAGGAAAACGGCGTGGCATCGCCCGCCTCAGCCTGCTCAGCGCTGTCCAATGGAGCCGACGCCGCGAAAGGCGCAAGGTCCGCCGCCCATTGCTGCAAGCGCTTCCACCAGCTGCCCTCGCGCTCGCGGTGGGGCGCGGTGCTGGAGAGCACCAGGGTGGACTGGGTGCGGGTAAGCGCTACATACAAAGCATTGAGCTCCTCCCGCGCGCGGGCGGTTTGCTCCAGGGCCAGGGTGTCCACCACGCAGGCGGGCGGGCGGGACTCGCTGGCCAGAAACACCAACTTGCGGGGGTAGGCGGCCTCGCCCGGCCAGTCCACCAGCACGCCCATGGATTCGGGCCGGGTGCCTTCGGCATCGGTGTCCAGCAAGATCACCAGCGGCGCCTCCAGCCCCTTGGCACCGTGGATGGTGAGCAGGCGCACCGCGCCCGCATCGGCCCTGACCGGCGCAGGAATGCCGCCGGCACGCAGCGCGCGCACCAGGCTGTAGGCGGTGCTATAGCGCCCGCCGTCCACCTGCAAGGCGGCATTGAGCAAGGCGCGCACATTGGCCAAGACACTCTCGCGCAGCACCGCCGGGCTGGCAGCGGCAAAGCGCGCCAGCACGTCCCCGTCGTCATAGATGGCGCTCAGGGCATCGTGCACCGGCAGGCTCTGCACCCAGCCTTGCCAGCGGGTGAGGGAGCGGGCCGCCGCCAGCATGCGGGCGCTCAGGGGCAGGCCGCCCTCCACGTCCGGGTCGGCGGCGGCGAATTCGCACAACACGGCCAGCCAGCCAGGTACCAGTGCCTCAGAGGCTGCCGCGCGGGCCCGGCGGCGGGCCGTTTGGTGCAAGAGGCTTAAGTCCACCAGATCTTCATCGCTCGCGCCGAACAGCGGAGACTTGAGCGCGCGTGCCAGCGACAGGTCGTGCGCGGGCGACACCAGCACATCGAGCAAGGCCACCAGGTCTTGCACTTCGGGCATCTCGCCCAATTCATTTTTCTCTGGCTGCTGAGCCGGAATGCGCAATGCGGCCAGCTCTTTCTGCATCAGCGAGAGGCGTTCGCGCTTGCGGGCCAGCACCATGATGTCCTGCGGCCGCAAGTGCCCGCCGCGCCCGCTGAGCTGCCCGGCCAGCCACAGGGCGGCCTGCCGGCACTCCAGGGTTTTGAGGGTGTCTTCTGACTCGTGGCGGGGCGTGGTCAGGCTGTCGCGCCAGCCCATGTCCTCCGAGGCATCTGCCTCAGGCTTAGCGGCGCGTTCGATACGCGGCAGCTTCCACACCGAACCGGCGTCCACCGACTCGGAGGTGTGTTGCCGGTAGTCTTCAAACTCACCCGCGTCCTGCGCGGCCAGCATGGCCGTGTTCACCACACCGATGATGGCCTGCGCATTGCGCCGCGTGTGGTCGCAGCTGAGCACATCGCCCTGCAAACCCTCCACCACAAAAGCCTTGGCCGCGCGAAAGACTTGCGGCTCGGCACGGCGGAAACGGTAAATACTCTGCTTGGGGTCGCCCACGATGAATACGCCGGGGCGGTTGCCCGCACCGCCGTAGCCCTGCAACCAGGTGCTCAGAGCCTGCCATTGCAAGGGGTTGGTGTCCTGAAACTCGTCAATCAGCAAATGCTTGACCCGCGCATCCAGACGCTCCTGCAGCCAACCTGAAATCTCTTCGTCCGAAAGCAAGCGCAGCGCCGCCTGCTCCAGGTCGCCCATGTCGATCCAGCCCCGCTCGCGCTTGAGGGCGGCGTAGTCTTGCAGCAGGCCCCGGCTCAGGCGGGCCATGCGCTGCTGGTGCAGCCAGGCCTGGTGCTGGTCCAAGGCGGCTTTGGTTTCGAACAGCAAGGCCTGCGCTTCGCGCACGGTCTCAATGCCGACTACTTTTTCGCTGAGTTTGCGGGGCGTACCCTTGTCCGTGAACAAGGCTTTGAAGATCGCCGTGGCATCGCGTGCCGTCAGCGCCTTCTCCAGTTCCGAGCCGGCTTCAGTACACGTCTTCAGGCTGCTGGCGCCCAGCGCCTTGGCACTCGCCCAGAGCAGCTGTTGCACCACCTCGCTGAACAAGCGGTCCTGAGGCTGCACCCAATCCGCCATGGCCGGAAATTGTTGCGTGAAGTGCTGCACCGAGGCATCGACCACGCCGTGTTCGTCAGCCAAAGCAAACTCGGTGCGCTTGTGGATGGCGGCTTCCAGTGCCTTGAGCGTGCCGTGGCGCCCGTAGACGCCCACTGCCTCCAGATAGTCGGCACGCGCCGCCGCATCCTGGGCAATGCGCGTGTGAAAACGGCGCCAGACCTGGGCGATGGCCTTGGCATCGTTCTCCAGCAGCTCGTACTGCGTGGGCAAACCCAGTTGGTGCAACATGCCCAGCGGCGCACTGCGCAGCAAGGCCGCGAACCAGCTGTGGAAGGTGCGCACCTGCACCGGCCGGCCGGCGAGCAGCAGCGCCTCGTGCAGACCGCGCAGCCTAGCCAGCTGCTCCCCACTAGGCTCACCCTGCACACCGCGCAGTTGCAGCTCGCGGCGCAAGGTGGCGTCATCGGCCTGCGCATAGCTGCGTAGCCAGTCATACAGCCGCTCGCGCATTTCCCCGGCGGCTTTTTTCGTAAACGTGATGGCCAGAATTTCATGCGGCGCAGCGCCATCGAGCAAGGCGCGCACCATGCGGGACACCAGCATCCAGGTCTTGCCGGCGCCGGCACAGGCTTCCACCGCCACGCTGCGGCGGGGGTCGCAGGCAATGGCATAAAAATCAGCCCGCGCCACATGGCGGCCATTCACCTCGTAGGCGGCGGTGTCGTGCATGGCACTCATGGCGCGCTCCAGAAATCTTTGCGGCACAAGCCCCGCGCCTGGCAGTAGTCGCAGGCCACGCCATCCCCCAGCGCGGGCAAGGGCTCACCAGCCGCCAGCCTGGCCATGTCCGTGGCAATGCCTTCCACCAAGGCGTCGCGGGCCAACACAATGTCTTTTTGCTCTACGGGCACAGTCCCGTCCCGCTCGCCCACATTGATGTACGCGGCCTGCAAGGTGTCGTGGGGCAGCAGTGCGGCATAGAAAGCAATTTGGGTGTCTTCCAGCGGGTTCTTGACCCGCTCCTTGGTTTTGGCCGCGGGCTCGGTTTTGTAGTCCAGCACCATGGTCGCGCCGCCGGTGCCGGTATCCGTGCGGTCTATGCGCCCCATGAGCGTGACACTGCCCACCGGCTGGGTGTGTGCGGTTTCGCCACTTGCATAGGTCCAGCCCTGGGCCTCGTGTTTGTCCAGCCATTGCAAGTAGCCGTCGCGGACGTTGGGCCACGCTGCCTCAAAGGGAAGGAACTCGCCATCCGGCAAGCCCATGGTTGCGGTCACCGAGTTCGCACAGGTTTCCAGCAAAGCACGGCGCGGCTCAAACCCACTCACAGGCGCTGCCTGCAAAGCGGTGTGAAACTCCTGCAGTACCGCGTGCAGCCAGAGCCCGAAGTCCCGCTTGTCGACATCAGACTCCAGCTCGTCCACGGTTTTGAGGCCAAGTTGCCGGAGTGCAAAAAAACGGTAGGGGCAGATGCGCAAATCTTCGTAGGCACTGGCTGACAGTTGGCGCACTACCAAGCGGTCGCCTCGTGGCTGAGGCGGGGACACGGGCGCGGGCATGACCTGCTTGAATGTGCGTGGGTCATGGGCAAAAACCTCCGACGCGCCGGGCTGCAGGCGCAAGCACTGCACCAGGGGGCTGGCCGCAATGTGTTCACCGGTGTCGTCACTGCTGCGCCACAGCACCTCCACCACCGGCGCCTGCAAGGCCTGGCGCCAGGAGGCGCGCAGGCGGGATTCCAATTCAGCGCGCGATGGCATGCCCAAAGCGGCGCGCTGGGCAGGCGTCCAAATGCCTGCAGGCTCCGGCGACGGGTTCAAACGCACCTCGTCACAACCGGCCAGCACCACGGCCGCAAAGGGCCGGGCCAGCATCTGGCTCATGGGCAGAATCACGACTTGCTCTTCATCGGGGTATGCGGGTTGAAAACTGTGGGCTTCGAGCACCTGGTTCACCCAGGACGAGAAAGCGCTCAGGTCCATGCGGGCGCCGGCCCACAAAGCCGCATCCACATAGTCCGCCCAGGCCTGCGGCTCCGGTGGTGTTAAGCGCAAGGCACCCAAGGCCTTGGCTCCGGCTTCGTCGGCCTGCATGGTGTCCCACCAGCCGCTGGTCTGCAACACCGCCTGCATGCGGGCCAGCCAGGAGGGCAAAGAGCGGCTGCCACTCAACTCACTGCGCACTTGATCTATTAGGGAACACGTTGCGCGTAAAGCCTCAGAGTCCTTGACGGGCTTGCAGCCGGACATATGGCGCCAGTCGCGCACTTGTTCTTTGCGCAGGGCCTGCTCCAGCGCCTGCAATGCAGACCCAAAGGCCGGGGCCTGCTTGAACGCATTCAACACGGCGTCCGTGCTGGCATTCCACACAGCCGCACGCAGCAAGGCCATCAGCGCCGCTCCAGCCCGGCTGGTGGAAAGCTTCCAGCCGTTTTCATCCCGCATGGCAATGCCAGCAGACTCCAGCATGGCCCGTACCCGTCGCGTCAGTGCACGGTCGGACGAAACAAGCGCCACGGGATAGCGGTCAGCCGCCACATGCGCGATGGCACATGCCGCCGCACGCTGAGCTTCATCTTCCGCATCGACACAGGCATGGAAATGCAGCCCCCCAAACAACGGGCTGACTGCACTTCCGGCATGGACATAGGGTTCTGAATGGGGCTCTGCGACGTCCAACGGGAACAACTCCGCTTTGCTGCCCCAATGGGCCTGAAGCGCGGTGGAAACCGGATCGGAAGCCAACCCTTGCACCAAGGCCACGGCGTCCCAAGACTGCAACACCTCCCTATCGAACAACACATCCGTGGAATAAGAAGACACTGCGGCCCACTCCACCGCGACACGGGCGACCTGCGCCTCCCATGCAAGCGCTTGACTTTCCATGCCGACCGCCACCGCAGCACGGGCTTGCGACGCCCATGTCTGGCGGCCCTGCGGACCTGCCGCTGCAGCCCAGGGTGCAAGCTGTTGCGCCGTCTCGGCCAACAGCCCTGCCAGGGCGGATTGAGCCCCCATGCCTGCCTGAACCAACAGTTGTTGCGCCGTCAAGGTATCCAGCGCCATGTCATGGCTGATGTCGGTAGCCTGCAGGCTCCGTGCGGATAAGGATGCCAGCCAGTTGGACGTCGTTTCAAATCGAGGAGCAAAACCTTGGGGATGCAGATCAGACCACACCCGGCGCGCCAATGGCAGCAGCTGCGCGTAAGGCAACAAAACCAACACGCGACCGGCATGGGCACCACGCCCCGTCATCCACTGCTGAAGCCGATGGACCAGGCCGCGCTCAGGCGCCGTCCACAAGACCATGGCTGGGTGACTTGCCGGGTACGAGAAGGCCCGCAGCCCTCGGTCTGCATCACTTTTGGCTATGCCTGCAATAGCCTGCGGGGCGGCATGAAAGGGCTTGGTTTCTGTCACAATGCCGCAACTTTAGCTGCATTAGCACTCTTCCAAAGGAATCTCCATGGCCAGCGAACTCATCAAACACGTAACCGACGCCACATTTGAAGCCGATGTGTTGCAGTCTGCCCAACCCATCCTGGTGGACTACTGGGCGGAGTGGTGCGGCCCTTGCAAAATGATCGCCCCCATCCTGGACGAAGTGTCCGCCACCTACGAAGGCAAGCTGCAGATCGCCAAGATGAACGTGGACGAAAACCGGGACATTCCTGCCAAATTCGGCATCCGCGGCATCCCGACCTTGATGCTGTTCAAGGATGGTCAATTGGCTGCCACCAAGGTGGGTGCGCTGAGCAAGGCACAACTCACTGCCTTCATCGACCAGCAACTGGCCTGATACACCTTTCACCCCTGCGACCGTGACACTGCAGCACGGTCGCAATTTCCTGTCATAATATTTGTGTTCACCCGCCGGATTGAAGGCGGTCAGCCAGATCAGGCTCAGGACACCGAGGCCAAGCACCCGGTCTTGCCTCATTCCCCACTCCCCTGAATTTTTTGAACCAACCCTGGTTTCTTTGCCGATTTCCGGTTAACGCCCTGACGGGACCCATTCCATGCATTTAAACGAACTCAAAGCACTGCACGTGTCCGAAGTGCTCAAGCAAGCCGAAGAACTTGAGATTGAAAACACTGGCCGCATGCGCAAGCAGGAGCTGATGTTCGCCATCATCAAGAAGCGGGCCCGCGCCGGCGAGCAAATCATTGCCGATGGCGTGCTGGAAATCCTGCCCGACGGTTTCGGCTTCCTGCGCAGCCCCGACACCAGCTATACCGCCAGCACCGATGACATCTACATCAGTCCCAGCCAGGTACGCCGCTTCAACCTGCACACCGGAGACATGATCGAAGGGGAAGTGCGTACCCCCAAAGATGGAGAACGCTACTTTGCGCTGAACAAGCTGGACAAGGTAAACGGCGGCCCCCCTGAAGGCAATAAGCACAAGGTCATGTTCGAAAACTTGACCCCCTTGTTCCCCAAGGTCCAAATGCGCTTGGAGCAAGACGGCCTGAAAACCGACGAAAACATCACCGGCCGGGTCATCGACATCATCGCCCCCATCGGCAAGGGCCAACGCGCCCTGTTGGTCGCACCGCCCAAGAGCGGCAAGACGGTGATGATGCAGCACATCGCCCATGCAATTTCTGCCAACTACCCTGACAGCCACATGATGGTGTTGCTGGTAGATGAACGCCCCGAAGAAGTGACCGAAATGCAGCGCACTGTCAAAGGAGAGGTCATTGCGTCCACCTTCGACGAACCCGCAGCACGCCACGTCCACGTGGCCGAAATGGTGATCGAGCGTGCCAAGCGCTTGGTAGAACTCAAGAAAGACGTGGTGATCCTGCTGGACTCAATCACCCGACTGGCCCGGGCCTACAACAACGTGGTTCCATCGTCCGGCAAAGTCTTGACCGGTGGTGTGGATGCGAATGCGTTGCAGCGCCCCAAACGCTTCCTGGGTGCGGCCCGTAACGTCGAAGAAGGCGGCTCACTCACCATCATTGCGACCGCACTGGTGGATACCGGCAGCCGTATGGACGAAGTGATTTTTGAAGAGTTCAAGGGCACCGGCAACAGCGAAGTGCATTTGGACCGTCGCCTGTACGAAAAGCGGATTTTCCCGTCCATCCAGCTCAACCGCAGCGGTACCCGCCGTGAAGAACTACTGTTGCAGCCGGAAATTCTGCAAAAAACCCGGATCCTGCGCCAGTTCCTCTACAACATGGACGAAATCGAATCCATGGAAATGGTACTCAAGCAAATGCGCGCCACCAAGAACAACAGCGAATTCTTCGACATGATGCGTAGAGGCGGCTGATTCTGACTGGGCTATAATCGAGAGTTTTCGCGACAAGTACGCCGAGTTTTTTGTATTGCGCAGGGTTTGCGCAAGGACCGGCGCGGCTAGCGCAACTGATGGAGAAGAGTATGAAAGAAGGCATTCACCCCAACTACCGTGAAGTTTGCTTCCAGGACATGTCCAACGGATTCAAGTTCGTGACACGCTCTTGCGCAAACACCAAGGAAATGATCAAGATGGAAGACGGCCGCGAGCTGCCACTCTTCAAGCTCGATACCACCAGCGAATCCCACCCCTTCTACACCGGCACCCAAAAGTCCGTGGACAACATGGGCGGACGCGTGGAAAAATTCCGCAACCGTTTCGGCAAGACCGCAGCGAAGTAATCGCAGTTCAGGCTCTGGCCTGGGTTGGTACAAAAGCAGCACGGAATCCCGGGCTGCTTTTTTTTTGATTCAAACCTGTTTTTCCACTCATCCGCGTGAACCTTCCGAATCCAGCCATCGTTGCGCAAGCCTCCGTCCGGCGCCTCCCGCGCCCCGCTCTGATACTGTTGTGTCTGGCCTTTATCGGCGCAGGCTTCATAGGACGTGATGCGTGGCGAACCGCCGACCTGAGTGCCCTGGGATTCATGGCGGCACTCGCCCGGGGTGATACTTCCTGGATTCAGCCAACCCTGCTCGGTATCAAGCCGGAATTTCCGGCCCTGCTCCCGTATTGGATCGGTGCTTTGGCACTGCAGTGGACGCCTGATGGATGGCCTGCGGACTTCTGGGTGCGGGTGCCCTTCGCTCTGCTATTGACACTGGCTTTTGTAGGGACCTGGTACGGAAGCTATTATCTGGCACGCACTCCGGCAGCCCAACCCGTCGCGTTTGCATTCGGTGGTGAAGCGAAGCCTACAGACTACGCGCGCGCCATGGCAGATGGCGGGCTCTTGGCATTCCTGGCCTCCCTCGGGCTGGCACAACTCGCACATGAAACTACGCCCGCGCTCGCTCAACTGGGATTCAGCGCGCTTCTGTTTTACGCGCTCAGCGCACTACCCTACCACCGCACCGGACCCTACATCAGCGCCATCGTCGGACTCGCCGGTTTGGCGTTGAGCGGAGCGCCTGCCCTATCCCTGCTATTCGGCGTGGGTGGGGCCTGCATTCATGCCATGGACAAACATACGGGCGTAGAACATGAAAGAGAAAAAAGCTACATCGCACTAGAAGCGCTGACCCTCGCATTAGTGTCTGTTGCCATCGCCACTCTGTCCTGGAAACTGGGGCTTTGGATGTGGAAGGTAGAGTGGCCCGCCCTGACTTGGACCTACTGGAACGGACATATACAGCTGCTCCTCTGGTTCACGTGGCCCGCTTGGCCGCTCGCGCTCTACAGCGTCTGGCGCTGGCGCAAACAGCTATTCAATCTCCAAATCAGTCGTCACCTGTTCTTGCCATCCTGGTTTATTGTGACCAGCGTGCTCACCATGCTGCTCTCCGGAGCTCCAGACCGGACTTTGCTTTTGGCACTTCCGGCTTTCTCAGCCATGGCTGCCTTCGCATTGCCGACGCTTCGCAGGCAAGTCGCGGCCTTGATTGACTGGTTTACCCTGCTATTCTTCACTGGTTGCGGAGTCATCATCTGGGTGGTGTGGATCGCCATGCAAACCGGCACGCCTCCGCAACCCGCAGCGAATGTGGCCCGTCTGGCTCCGGGGTATGAGGCTAACTTCCAGATACTTCCCTTTGTATTTGCGCTGACAGCCACCTTGGCGTGGGCATGGCTCGTTCGTTGGCGGGCGGGACGCCATCGTGCAGCCATCTGGAAGAGCCTGGTCCTGCCCGCGAGTGGAGCATCACTCTGCTGGCTGCTGTTGATGACCTTGTGGATGCCCTTGCTGGACTACGCACAAAGCGCGCGCACCATGGTCCGACAAACCGCCCAAACAATTCCCAAAGAACACTGCGCGGAAGTACAGAATCTGGACACCGCGCACATTGCGGCACTCCAGTGGTACGGCGGCCTCGACCTGCGGCCCGTCAACAACGCAGCCCGTTGTGATTGGCTACTGACGGAGCCGGGCGTCAACGCTGAGATTTTGTCCAACATCGACAGATCTATATGGGCCCCGCACACCTTGGTTCAGCATCCTGTGGCCAACTCAGAGATGTTCTGGATTTTGAAGCGGCTTTGAGGCGTCAAGCGCCCCACAGCCAAAAGCGACAGATCAATGGAGCCGCAAACGTGCGGCCTTGAAGCGCAAGGTAAAGGTAGAACCACGGCCTGGAATGCTTTCAATGTGCAGTTCTGCCCCATGGCGCTGTGCGACATGTTTGACGATGGCAAGGCCCAAACCAGTTCCACCCGTGTCGCGGGATCGGCTTCTGTCTACCCGGTAAAACCGCTCTGTCAGCCGAGGCAGATGCTCGGGCGCGATACCAGGTCCCGTATCGTGTACAGAGAGTTCTGCTTCGCCATCCGGCGTCTTTCGCCATTGAACCTGGATGCTCTTGTCTGCCGGTGTGTAGCGAATGGCATTACCAATCAGATTGAACACCGCACTGTGCAACTCAGAGAGGGAACCGGTAACGGCCACAGCATCCGACACCAAAAACTGAATGTCCTGTGCTTGCCCCCATACCAACGAAGATAAGTGGTGGGCCTCTTGTTTACACTGCTGCAGCAACTGCACCATGTCCACCAAATCAGAGCCGGAAGGCGCAGGGCTCCCTTCCAGTCGGGACAGGGTGAGCAAGTCATTGACAAGGCTCTGCATGCGGCTTGCCTGCTGGGACATCAAACTCAAGTAGCTCTGTCGCTCCGTTTCATCCAAAGAAAGCGTCTGAAGCGTTTCTACAAAGCCGGCGAGCACCGTCAATGGGGTACGTATCTCGTGAGAGACATTGGCCACAAAATCCCTGCGCATGGCCTCGGCTTGTTCCACCGCCGTAATGTCTCGGGACAGCAATAAATTGCGCCCTTCCCCATACGGATGCAAATGCACCGATAAACGAACCGGCTTAGAACCCGTATTCTCCCGCCCTGGCATAACCAAACCGTGGGAGAAATCATGACTGGCGTAGTAAGTGGCAAAGCCCGGATCCCGCACCAGGTTGCCAAAGTGCTGCAGCATGTCGCGGCGTGCATCAAACCCAAAGTGCTGTCCGGCCATCTGGTTGAACCATTCGATGCGGCCGCTGGCATCCAGTAGAACAACGCCATTCGGAGATGCCTGAAGAGCCGCCAGAAAGTCCTGAAGCTTGGTCTCACCTTCCGCCACACGGCGCTCCCGTGAGCGCATTTGGCGGCGCGTACGGTCTGCCAGTTCTGTCCAGAAGCCGTAACCCAAGGTCAACTCGGTGGACTCGCCGGCTTGCAGCCAACGCATCAGCCGAGCTCCCCGCAACGCATCGATCAACAGCCAACACAAACCGGCAGCAAAGGTGCCGGCAACAGCCCCCCACGCAGGCGAATGCTGACCGGCCAGCCAACAACCCAGGACTGCACCCAGCACCTGCAGGAGCAGGAACGACAGAACGCGAAAAAACATCCGTGAACTGTAGTCGCTCAGGCGTTCGCCTGGTCGATCGCGCGCGTAGCGGATTGAACCGGAGTCGCGGGCTTGGCCGTCAGGCGGTAACCAGCACCACGCACGGTCTCCACCATGGAGCCTGCGTGCGCCAAGGCCTCGCGCAGACGCTTCACATGCACATCCACCGTGCGCTCTTCAATGTAGACGTGATCGCCCCAGACGTTGTCCAACAACTGCGCACGGCTGTGCACACGCTCGGCATGCCCCATGAGGTAATGCAACAACTTGAACTCCGTTGGCCCCAGCTTGAGTGCCATGTCCTCGAAAGTGACCCGGTGCGTCGCCGGATCCAGCGTCAAACCGGCAATGGACAAAGTCTCCCCGGTGCTCTCGGGGGTACGGCGGCGCAAGACCGCACGCACGCGGGCCAACAACTCTTTCGTGGAAAAGGGCTTGGCAATGTAATCGTCCGCGCCGGCATCCAAACCTGCCACCCGATCTGCCTCGTCGCCACGGGCCGTGAGCATGATGATGGGCACCTCTTTGGTTCGCGGATCTGCTCGCCAACGCTTGGCCAAGGTCAGTCCGCTCTCGCCGGGCAACATCCAGTCCAAAAGAATCAAATCCGGCACGCCCGCATCAATTTCGCGCTGTGCCGAATCGCTGTCCATGGCCCAACGGGGCCGGAACCCGTTGTGTCTGAGATTCACTGCAATCAATTCCGCAATGGCCGATTCGTCTTCGACCACCAGAACGGCGGGCATGGTTTTCATTTGACGACAGACTCGATTTTTTCCATGGACGAGTGACGTACATCTTCACCCTTGACCACGTAGATGATGAACTCGGCAATATTTTTAGCGTGGTCACCGATGCGCTCGATGGCCTTCGCCAGGAACAACAAGTCCAGGCTCGGCGAAATCATGCGGGGGTCTTCCATCATGTAAGTCACCAGCTTGCGGACAAAGCCATCGAACTCGGCGTCGATCAGGTCGTCTTCTTTCATGATGGAAACGGCTGCATTCACATCCAGGCGGGCAAACGCATCCAGGGCTTTGTTCAGCAAGCCTGACGCCAAATCCGCCGCCACCCGCAACTCCAGCGAAGGCAGAGAGCGTGGCGCGCCGCTATGAATAATGGAACGCACCATGCGTGCAATCTTCTCGGCCTCATCCCCCACACGCTCCAGATTGGCGGTGGTTTTGGAGATGGCAATCAGCAAGCGCAAGTCGCGGGCTGTCGGCTGGCGGCGGGCGATGATGCTGGAGAGGTCACGATCGATTTCCAGCTCCATCTCGTTCACGCGGGCTTCACGTGCAGTGACTTCGTCAGCCACTTCCACACTGAATTGCGACAAGGCATAGATAGCTTGGCGGATCTGGGATTCCACCAGCCCCCCCAGCTCCATCACTTGGGACGAAACCGAGGTCAGCTCACTGTCGAACTGGGTGGATAAGTGTTTATCGGGCATGGGGTCCTCTCCTTGCTTAGCCGAAGCGGCCAGTGATGTAGTCTTCTGTTTCTTTGCGGGTCGGCTTGAAGAACATTTGTTCTGTGGGTCCGAACTCGACCAGGTCGCCCAGGTACATATAAGCGGTGTAGTCGCTGCAACGGGCCGCCTGCTGCATGTTGTGGGTCACGATGACCACGGTGTAGTCATTCTTCAACTCCACAATCAGCTCTTCCACCTTGGCGGTGGAAATCGGGTCCAACGCAGAGCAAGGCTCGTCGAGCAACAAAACTTCAGGTTTGATGGCAATGCCACGGGCAATACACAAACGCTGTTGCTGACCACCGGAGAGGCTGGAGCCGCTCTGGTGCAACTTGTCTTTGACTTCGGTCCACAAAGCAGACTTGCGCAATGCCCACTCCACGCGCTCTTCCATGTCAGTGGAGCTGAGGTTTTCGAACAACTTCACGCCGAATGCGATGTTGTCGTAAATGGACATCGGGAACGGCGTGGGCTTCTGGAACACCATTCCGACCTTGGCACGCAGCAAGGCCACATCTTCCTTGCTGGTCAGCAGATTTTCACCATCCAGCAGAATCTGGCCTTCTGCGCGCTGCTCGGGGTAGAGCTCAAACATGCGGTTAAAAATGCGCAACAACGTGGACTTGCCGCAACCGGAGGGGCCGATGAAGGCGGTCACGCGCTTCTCGGGAATCTCCATGTTGATGCTTTTGAGGGCATGGAACTTGCCGTAATAGAAATTCAGGTCCTTGACGGAAATCTTGGACTTGGTCGGGGCGCTAGGTGTGTTCAACATACAGGTAATCCTTTTGACGTCAGTGCGCGGCGCGCATCAGGCTTTGGAGCGGGTCAGCACCCGCGCCAGAATGTTCAATCCCAAAACAGCCAGGGTGATCAGGAACACGCCTGCCCAAGCCAACTGCTGCCAGTTTTCATACGGGCTCATGGCGAACTTGAAGATGGTCACCGGCAAGCTAGCCATGGGCTCGCTCAGAGAAGAGGTCCAGAACTGGTTGCTCAATGCCGTGAACAACAAGGGGGCCGTTTCGCCGGCAATGCGGGCCACTGCCAACAACACCCCGGTAATCACACCGGCGCGGGCGGACTTCAGCGTAATACTCAAAATCACCTTCCACTTGGGCGCGCCCAGGGCATAGGCCGCTTCACGCAAACCCGCAGGCACCAGTTGCAGCATGTTTTCCGTGGTGCGGATCACCACCGGAATCACGATCAAGGACAAGGCCAGAATGCCCGCATAGCCGGAGAAAGACTTGAACCTGGACACCACGACGGCATAGACGAACAAACCAATCACGATGGAAGGCGCCGACAAGAGAATATCGTTCACAAAGCGCACGGTGGCCGCCAGCCAGCTTTTGCTATCGAACTCAACCAGGTAGATACCTGCCATCACGCCGATAGGAGTGCCTACGCAAGTAGCCAGAACGACCATCAGCAAAGAACCGTAGATGGCGTTGGCCAAACCTCCGGCCTCGTTGGGTGGCGGGGTCATCTGCGTCAGGGTGGCAAAGGTCATCCCGCCAATGCCCAAGCGGAAGGTTTCCCACAGAATCCAGAACAGCCAGAACAGACCGAAAGCCATGGCGGCCAAGGCCATCCCGGTCGCCAGGATATTGACGCGCTTGCGGTGTGCAAACCTTGCGGTACGGACTTGAGACAGGGTTGCACTCATGACTTGGCTCCTTCTGCCTTGCGCAATTGCGCCAGCAGGACTTTGGACAAAGAGAGAATCACAAAGGTGATGAAGAACAGCACCAGACCGAGGTACATCAGCGCCGCTTGGTGCAGCCCCTCGCCAGCTTCTGCGAATTCATTGGCCAATGCGGAGGTAATGCTGTTGGCGGCCTGGAACAGGCTCAGGGAATCCAGCTGGTTGAAGTTGCCGATCACAAAGGTGACCGCCATGGTTTCGCCGATGGCGCGCCCCAGACCCAGCATGATCCCGCCGATGACGCCTGCCTTGGTGTACGGGAGTACCACCTTGGTCACGACTTCCCACGTCGTGGCACCCAAGCCGTAAGCGGACTCTTTCAGCATAGGAGGGGTCACTTCGAACACATCGCGCATCACCGACGCGATGAACGGAATAATCATGATGGCCAGAATGATGCCGGCAGACAGAATGCCGATACCCACCGGCGGGCCGGAGAAAAATGCGCCGATGTATGGAATACCAGCCGTCATGGCCTGCACAGGCTGCTGCACATAGGTGGCCAGCACCGGGCCGAAAACCAGCAAACCCCACATGCCATACACGATAGACGGAACGGCAGCCAGCAGCTCGATAGCTGTCCCTAAGGGGCGCTTCAGCCATGCGGGAGACAACTCCGTCAAAAACAATGCGATTCCGAAACTCACAGGCACCGCGATCAAAAGCGCAATCAACGAAGTGGCCAGGGTCCCGTAAATCATCACCAGGCCACCAAAGTCTTCCTGCACAGGATCCCAGGTGGTACTGGTCAGAAAAGACAGACCGTATTTACTGATCGCGGGCCACGCACTCACGGTCAGGGAGGCCAGTATTGCAAGCAGCAAGACCAGGGTAACTAGGGCGGAAGCCTTGGCAGCATAGCCAAAGAGACGATCCGCCATGGGACCGGAGCGGGCGCGTTGTATCGGTGGTGGTTTTGTCATGACGCGGGAGGGTGGTTGAACGGTGTTCTGACTCGGGGAATCCCCATGAACGAGTGTAGATGACATGGGGATTTCCTCCGTCAAAGTCTATTCAACAGCGCTTACTTGAAGGCGATGGGCTTGCCAGCACCGTCTTTGATTTCACCCCAGGATTTCTGGATGGCGGCAATCACCGCAGGAGGCATGGGCACATAGTCCAGCGCAGTAGCGGATTGAGCACCATTGGCATAGGCCCAGTTGAAGAACTTCAGGGCTTCCGACGCATTGGCAGGCTTGTCCTGCTTGAGGTGCATCAGGATGAAGGTCGCACCGCTGATAGGCCATGCGTCCTTGCCGGGCTGGTTGGTCAGAATCTGGTAGAAGGTTTTGTTCCAGTCGGCCCCTGCGGCGGCGGCCTTGAACGAATCGTCATCAGGCTTCACAAAGTTGCCGGCTGCGTTTTGCATGATGGCGTAGTTCAGCTTGTTCTGCTTGACGTAGGAATATTCGACATAGCCCATGGAGTTGGGCAGGCGCGCCACGAATGCAGCCACACCTTCGTTGCCCTTGCCACCGGCGCCCACAGGCCAGTTCACCGCAGTGCCCTCACCCACTTTGGCCTTCCACTCGGCATTCACTTTGCTCAGGTAGTTGGTGAAGATGAAGGTAGTACCGGAGCCATCTGCACGGCGCACTTGGGCAATCGGAGCATCCGGCAGGTTCAGGCCAGGGTTCAAGGCCTTGATGGCAGGATCGTTCCACTTGGCCACTTTGCCCAAATAGATGTCGCCCAATACCTGGCCGTTGAGCTTCAACTGGCCGGGCTCAATACCCTTGACGTTGATCACAGGAACCACGCCACCCAACACGGTGGGGAACTGCATCTGGCCCTTTTGCTTCAAGACTTCGTCGGTCAGAGGGGCGTCAGAGGCGCCGAAATCCACCGTTTTGGAGTCAATTTGCTTGATGCCGCCACCGGAACCGATGGATTGGTAGTTCACCTTCACGCCCGTGGCCTTGTTGTAATCAGAGGCCCACTTGGAATAGATAGGCGCAGGGAAGGACGCACCCGCACCGGTGATTTCCTGTGCGGAGGCGAAACCGGAAGCAGCCAGAGCAGCACTTGCTCCGGCAGCCAAGGCGATACGTTGCAATGTCAATGTCATGGGAAGCCTTTTGTCTTAGGGTTAGGAATTTCGAACAGGGTGAACTTTAAGAATCTTTTATGACAAGTATGTGACGAAGGACCGAGAAACTGAGAGGGCAAGCGGGCAAACCACCAGCTCCACACATTCAAGCAATTGTCATAAATCTGACGCAAAAGGTACTTACGCTCTGCGGTTTTCAGCCTTGGAGCCCGCCATGTCCGTTTTAACCCTCTCCCGCCGCACACTCCTGGTCGCAGCCACAGTCATGGCTGGTTTGAGTGGATGTGCCACCGTGTCCCAGCCCGTCAGCGTGGCCGACACCATCGCCCGCACCCCGTCCCTGAGCACCCTGAACGCCCTGGTCGTCAAGGCCGGACTGACCGACGCCCTCAATGGCACCGGTCCCTACACCGTGTTTGCACCTAGCAATGATGCATTCAAGGCAGTTCCCGCCAAGACCCTGGACGAACTGGCCGCCAACCCGGAAAAACTCAAGGCCGTCCTGAGCTTCCATGTGCTGCCCGGCAAGCTCGCTGCCGCTGACATCAAAAACAGCAATGTGAAATCTCTCCATGGCGCGGTTCTGGCTGTGTCCAAAGCCGGAACCTTTGTCACGGTAGAGAACGCTGCCGTCACCGAAGCCGACCTGCTGGCCACCAACGGTGTGGTGCACGTGGTGGACGCTGTTTTGCTGCCACCCGGCAAGTAAACACCCAGATTCCAGTCAAATTGGCTGCTAGCGCTTATGCAATAAGCGCTAGCAGCTATTATTTTTATAGCAATTCATTCCTCATGCTCCAGCCCCCCTCCCGACTGACCCGCCGATCCTTGCTTTCCCGCATGGCTGCGGGCAGTGTTGCCCTGTCGACTCCTGTCGCTTTTGCCCAAGTGCCCAAGGCAGCCTTGGGTTCCGGCGGCCCGATGGTCGTGCAAGTGGTGGATGTATCCCCCCCGCAAATCGACGTTTCTCGGGAGTTTCTGGTCGGATCCCGGGCCGCGTGGCAGGACCTGAATGCGCGCGGTGGCATCCGCAACAGGGCGGTACGCCATGTGGTGCTGGAGGTGGATGGCAGCACCAGATCCTTGCGCGGCGTAGTGGACACCCTCAAAGGCATGACGGAATGCGTCGCAGCAGTAGGCACAGCGGGCGACAAGCTTGCCAGCCAGTTGGCGGCCATCTTGCGGAGGGAGCTGCCCGATCTGCCGCACGTCGCCCCCTGGCTACACAATCCCGGCGACGGCAGCGACAACACTTTCAGCATTTTTGCCACGCGGCAGGAGCAGATTGCCTACGCCGTCAAATCGCTTTCCGTCATGGGCGTGCAGGAAGTGGGCGCGGTTTACGGCAGCGCCCTGGAGATGGCCACCTACCGCGACGATGTGGAGCGCGCCGCCACCGAACTCAAACTCAAGGTACGTACCTATGCGCCCAGCACCACTCTGGACATGCTGGCCACCACCCTGAATGCCCAGAGCCCCCGCATTCTGATTTTTTTGGGCGGCACCCCGGAGCTGGCGCAATTCGCGCAAGGCATTGAAAAGCAAGCGATGCAGCGTTACATCATCGCCATGTCGGATGTGAATGTGCTAGCCCTGCAGCAATGGGGCGTGTCCCGCTTCACCCCCGTCATTGCCACCCAAAGTGTGCCCGCGCTCAACAGCAACCTGCCCCTGGTGCGCACCTACCGCGAGGTGCTGGGCCGCCTGTATGACGAGCCCCCGACCGCCCAGAGCCTGGCGGGCTTTGTATCCGCCCGCTATTGCGCGGAGGTGCTCCAAAGCCTGGAAAGTAGCCTGAGCCGGCCCCATGTGCTTCAGGCCTTTGGCAAGCGCCAACCCATGGACCTGGCCGGCCTGCGGCTGAATCCGGACTCCCGCAAGCGCACCGCTGTCCTGGTCACCCAAAGCATGCTGGGCGCGGACGGCAAAATTGTGGGATGAATCGCTGCCCCTGCATCCCGCAGCGGTACCATGCACACCCCGCCGAACACTTTTTTCACCTCACTTATTCATGAACAACGGAAACCGCCTGGCTGCAGTGGACTTGGGCTCCAACAGCTTCAGACTCGAAATCGGACAGGTGGATCACGGCGAGTTCCGGCGCACCGAGTACCTCAAAGAAACCGTGCGCCAGGGTGGCGGGCTCGACGAAGAGCGCAACCTCACCCCCGCAGCCATGCAGGCCGGCTGGGAGTGTCTGGCGCGTTTCGGAGAACGCCTCGCCGGCTTCAAGCCGCACGAAGTCAAGGCCGTTGCCACCCAGACCCTGCGTGAAGCCCGCAACCGCGACGTCTTTCTGGAGAAAGCCAATGCGGTACTGGGCTTTCCCATCGACGTCATCTCCGGTCGGGAAGAAGCCCGGCTGATTTACCAAGGGGTCGCCCACATGCTGCCCGTCAGCAATGAGCGCCGGCTGGTCATTGATGTGGGAGGCCGCTCCACCGAGCTGATTCTGGGGCAGGGTTTGGTACCTGCCACCATGGAGTCGTACCGGGTAGGCAGCATTGCCTGGTCCAAGCGCTACTTTCCCGACGGCGTCTTTACCCGAAAAGCCTTCGAGATTGCCGAAGTCGCCGCCAAAGCGGTGTTGGACGAGGCGTTTGACGCCTACCGCCCCGACCTGTGGGACACCGCCTATGGCTCCGCCGGCACGGTGGGCGCCATTGGTGATGTACTGGTAGCCGCAGGTTGGCCCGAGGGCGTGCTCACGCAAGAAGGGCTGGACTGGTTGCTGGAACGCTTGTTAAGCGCACAAAGCGCGGACCGCCTGCGCATGGCCGGCATGCGCGATGACCGCCGCGCCATCATAGGCGGCGGCCTGAGCGTGATGCGGGCCCTCTTCAGCCTGTTGGGCATTGCAGAAATGAAGCAAGCCGCCGGCGGCTTGCGCCATGGCCTGCTCTGCGACCTCACCGGCGGCGCGCGTGACTACGGCGACCTGCGTACCAAAAGCGTGCAGCGCCTCGCATCCAAGTTCAATGTGGACATGCTTCATAGCACACGGGTTGCCAAGGTGGCCACCGACTTGCTACAGCAACTGGTAGGCGGCTTCGACACCGCAGTTGCGCAACGCCTACTCCGCAAGCTGGGCTGGGCCGCCGAGCTGCATGAAATCGGCTGCCACATTTCGCACAGCGACTACCACAAGCACGGTGCCTACATTCTGGATAACGCCGATGCGGCAGGCTTCTCGCTCTCCGAGATGCACCGCCTGAGCCTGCTGGTGTTGGGCCACCGCGGCAAGCTGCGCAAACTCGAACCGGTGCTGTCCCAGGACGATTTGGTACTGCAACTAATCTGCCTGCGCCTAGCCGTGATTTTGTGCCACGCGCGCCGCGACCCGGACCTCAAGGGCATGACCTTGGCCGCAGGGCCCGCCGGCAGCCACGAAGTGCACCTGAGCTGCCGCGCCGCCTGGGCCGCTGCTTACCCGCAGAGCGCCCATTTGCTGCGCGAAGAAGAGCTCGCATGGCAAAAGGCGCCATGGAGCTTGCACATCAGCGGCCTTTAGGCCAGCACCGTTTCGTGTAGCCCGGTGGGGGTCCGTTTGGCCTCGTGCTTGGCCAAAGCGGCCAGGTTGGCCACGGCCTCTGCACAGGTGCAAAGCTGGCCATCCACCACCACCGCTCCGATGGACAAGGTAGTGCACGGGAAGAACCGGGGCACGCCGTGGCGGTCCTCCGCCTCTATGCCCCCTGCGGCCCGTGCCTTGTCGTCAAACAGGGCACGGGCACGTTCGGCAAACTCGGCCACCAGCCGTTCGCAGCGTTCCCGCCAATCGGTGCTCTGGAACAACAAAATGAAGTCGTCGCCGCCCACATGCCCCAGGAAGTCCCGCTGGGAATCACACTGCTCCATCGCAATGCGGGCAAGCAGGCGGATCATCTCGTCGCCCCGCCAATAACCGTAGTAGTCGTTATAGGGCTTGAAATGATTCAAGTCCGCATAGCAGGCCACAAAACACACCTGCTTCTTGAGCAGGCGTTCGATGTGTTGGGTGATGGGAATATTGCCCGGCAAAAACGTGAGTGGGTTGGCGTGCCGGGCCGCTTCGATGCGCGTCTCCGTCACCGAACGCACCAACTGGTCCCCGGTGCCCAGCCCTACATAGCGGCCATTCTCCGTGGCAATAAATCCGTCAGTCAGGTAGCGCTGATCTTGGGAGGTCAAAATGCCCACCAGCTCATCCACGCTGTGTTCCCGCTCAATCAGCCGCGGCTCGGGGTTGGCGTGCACACCACAGGGTTTGCGGCCCCACACCTCACGGTAATACAGCTTGGTGTACTCATTCATGAATTGCACCCGGTTGATGATGCCCACCGGGCGCTCTCCCTGCAGCACCGCCACCGCGTGCAAGACCGGATTTTCCAAGAAGATGCGAGCCAGCGTGTCGTTGTGGGTGTCAGGCGTCACGGTAGGCGCCCTCAGCAAAGACAGGCTACGCAAATGCCCACCTTGGGAAAGGCGACCCAGTTCCGGCAGCACCGCCACCTGGCGCTCCCCAAGAACGCGCCGGGGTTCTACCGGCAAGGTCTGCAGCGGGCTGCCCTCAGGGCGCCCCAGAAAATAACCCTGACCAAATTCAATGCCCACGTCGCGCAGCACCCGCAAGTCCTCCGCGGTTTCAATGCCCTCTGCGACCAGCGCGGTGCCGAAAATTGCGGCGATCTGCTGCAAGGCCTGGATGGTTTTGAGCTTGTCGGCATGGGCGCTGATATTGCGGGTGAAATACTTGTCGATCTTCACCACCTCCGGCTTGATCTGGGACCACAGCCGCAAGCTGGAACGGCCATCGCCGAAGTCATCCAGCGCGAGAGACAAACCAACAGAGCGGATGGCATGCACCACCTCGGCCAGCCGGTCCATGCTTTCCACACGCTCGTGCTCGGTAATCTCCAGCACCAGCATGCGGGGGATCACATGAAAATCCTGTATCCAATGCAGCAGACCTTCGCGCCCACGGGAATCAAAGGCTTTGATCAGCGCATCTGCACTGATGTTCACGAACAAGCGCCCTGCTGTTTTCAGGCGACCCCAGCTGCGCAGCGTCGCGGAGACACAGGCGCTTTCAAACGCATAGGCCAACCCCTCATGGGCGGCAGCCTGCAACAACTTATCGGGCGTGTGCAATGCACTGCCTTGCGGCCCGCGGATCAAGGCCTCGTGGGCATACACGGCACCATCATCGAGTTTCACAATGGGCTGAAACACCGGGCACAGGGCGTGGCTTTGCAATATCGCCTCCAGGGGTCTTTGCCCACTGTGTATCGGCTCACGGCCCTTGACCAAACGCAACTGGGTTGACGGCATGGCGAGCTTCCAAACGACTAAAAGGACATGAGTTTCCAGCCGCAGAATGACAGTGAAGTGACAAACACATCGCAACACAGCCCACACCAGCCAGTTTCCAATACATGCTGGAGGCGCATATGAAATAACGGTATAAACTATATATATCGTTTAAAAAGGAGTTCCCGCATGACCACCACCGAGCAAAACCCAGCCATCACAGCAAGCCCTGCTGTTGAACAAACCGCTGCTCCTGCAGCGCCTGCCAAAGCTGCTGCCGAGCCCGCAAACGAGGCCAGCGCTAGCAAGACCACCAAAAAAGAAACCAAGGCAGCGGCCAAACCAGTCAAGAAAGTGGCTGCCAAGCCCGCAGCAAAAGCTCCGGCCAAGGCTGTAGCCAAAGCTGTCGCCACGCCCGCTGCCAAGCCAGTGGTAGCCAAAGTGGCCGCCAAAGCGCTCAAGCCGGTTGCCAAACCGGTTGCCAAGCCCGTGGCAAAGCCAGCAGCCAAAGTGCCAGCAGCCAAGGTGGACAAAACGAAAAAACCCAAGATGGTTCGTGACAGCTTCACCATCCCCAAGAACGAATATGACGTACTGAATGTGTTGAAACTGCGCGCCACCAAGCTGGGCAGCCCGGTCAAAAAAACCGAGCTGATCCGCGCCGGCGTCAAGGCCATTGCCGCCCTGAGCGATGCGGCTTTCAAGGCCGCGTTGTCCGCAGTGCCCAGCCTGAAAACCGGCCGCCCTGCCAAAGGCAAAAAGGCCTGATCCAATCCTTCTCGGAGTGTGCTGGCGGGCTTAGAGCAGCTCGGGTGACTGCACCGTCACCACCACCGTTTGCCCGACTCCGTCGCGCTCCCGGTGGCGCAGCCACCAGAGTGCGCCCTTCTTCACGGCGCACTCGCTCTCGCTCAATCCCAGCAAACGGGAAATCGTCTGCCCCAGCGTCGGCTGGTGGCCGACCACCACCACACAGCCTTTGGCATGCGGCCACTGCACCAGGCGCAACAAATCATCCACGTTGCTCAAAGGCGCCAGGGAAGAATGCGTTTTGAATTTGCGCTGCAAGGCCATGGCCGTTTGCTCCGTGCGGGTTGCCGGACTGGCCCAGACTTTGGCCCCATCCGGCAGCTGCCGGTCCAGCCAGGCTGCCATGCGAGCCGCCTGCTTTTCACCCCTGCCAGTGAGTGAGCGCAACATGTCATCGCCCACCAGATCCAGGTCTATGGCCTCTGCGTGCCGCCACAAAATCAAGTCCATGGCTTGGTTCTCCCCTCAGCGTTTTTCAAATCGGCCGTAGCGCTCCATCAGCGCCTTTTGTGCGCTATGGGCATGGCCCTGCTCTACCAAGCCATTGCGGTAGTACAGGCCATCGGCACGCATGTCCCAGGCGTCCACGCCATCATGCAAATAGGCCACCAAACATTCGTCAATCAGGCGCTGCCGCAGACCTTCGTCGGTCACCGGCCAGGACACTTCCACACGGCGCACCATGTTGCGGTTCATCCAGTCTGCGCTCGACAAATAGAGCTCGTCCTGCGCATCGATACGGAAGTAAAACACCCGCGAGTGCTCCAGCAAACGGCCGATCACCGAGCGGACCCGGATGTTGTCGGTGTAGCCGGGCACCTGCGCCGGCAGGATGCAGGCACCCCGCACGATGACATCTATCTTGACGCCCTGCTGGCCCGCCGCAATCAGGCTGCGGACCAGGGCCTCGTCGGTCAGGGAATTCATCTTCGCCACGATGCGGGTGTCTTTCCCCGCTGCTGCAGCACGACCCAGCGCGTCGATCTTGGAAATGGTGTTGCGGTGCAATTGAAAAGGTGCCATCCACAGCTTGGACAGGCGCGGCAGCTTGCTCTGGCTGGCCATGTGCACAAACACGTGCTCCATGTCCGTGGTGATGGAGGCATCCGCCGTCAGGTGGCTGATGTCGGTGTACAAGCGCGCCGTACGCGGGTTGTAGTTGCCCGTGGACAAGTGGCCATAGCGCTTGAGGGTTTTACCCTCACGCCGCGTGATCAGCATCATCTTCGCGTGGGTTTTGAGCCCCACCACACCGTACACCACCTGGGCGCCTATGGACTCCAGCATCTCGGCCCAGTTGATATTGGCCTCTTCGTCAAAGCGGGCCTTGAGTTCCACAACAACCGTCACTTCCTTGCCCCGCCGCACGGCTTCGCGTAGCAACTCCATCAGCTCGGAGTCGGTGCCGGTGCGGTAAATGGTTTGCTTGATGGCGAGTACCTGGGGGTCGTTCACCGCTTCGCGCAAGAAAGACAGCACGCCATCAAAGCTCTCATACGGCTGGTGTATCAGAATGTCGCGCTCTTTGAGCTGCTCAAAGATGGAGCGACCCGGGTGCATTTGCACCGGGAAATGGGATTTGTAGGCCGCGAAGCACAAATCGGGACGTCCGGCCAGGTCGATCAACTGCGTGAGCCGCACCAGATTCACCGGGCCATGCACGCGGTACAGGGCCTTGGCAGGCAACTCAAACTGCTTGAGCAAAAAGTCGGCAAGGTACTCGGAGCAACCCGCCGACACCTCCAGGCGCACCGCCTGGCCATAGTGCCGGTGCTCCAGGCCCTGGCGCAGCGCCATGCGCAGGTTCTGCACATCGTCTTCGTCCACCGCCAGGTCGGAATGCCGCGTCACGCGGAACTGCGAGTACTGCGAAACCTCCCGACCGTTGAAGAGCTCGGCCAGGTGGGCGCGGATAACGCTGGAGAGTGACACGAACAAGGCCTTGCCCCCTGCCACCTTGGGCGGCATGGGGATGAGGCGCGGCAACACGCGGGGCACTTTCACAATCGCGATGTCGTTCTCGCGGCCGAAGGCGTCTTTGCCGCTCAAACGCACAATGAAGTTGAGCGACTTGTTGGCGACCTGCGGAAAAGGATGCGACGGGTCCAAACCCACCGGGATCAGCAGCGGGCGCACTTCTTTTTCAAAGTACTGTTTCACCCAGGCACGCTGCACCGCATTGCGCTCGCCGTGCGACATGATGCGTATGCCCTGCGCCTCGAAGGCGGGCATGAGCTGCTCGTTGTACAGCGTGTACTGGCGGCCCACCAGTTTGTGCAAGGCATCTGAAAGACGGTCAAAACTGGCGACCGAATACTGGCCCTTGTCGTCGCGGGCACGGGCAGCGCTCAGATGAGGCTCGGCACGGACTTCAAAAAACTCATCGAGGTTGCTGGAAACGATGCACAGAAAACGCAGGCGCTCCATCAAGGGCACGTCTTCCCGCACGGCCCAATCCAGCACACGCTCGTTGAACGCTAACAAACTGAGGTCGCGGTCCAGCAGACGGGGGTCTGCAATGGAGGCACGATCCTGAAACGAGGTCCACATAGCGTTACTCAAATGACTGATAAGTGTCAGATTTTTGACGCCTCAGATGACATATTTGTGACATCTGCCGCAGCCACGGCTGCGCGTGGCAAACGTGCACCGGCACGGGCCGGCACCAGATGCGCCGCAAACATCAGCGAGGCATACGCCCAACTGAACTGCAAAGCCCGGTTGCGCGCCTCGTGGCGCGGAACGCTGAGCGCACCATACCAGGCCTGCTGCAAGTCACTGTGCGTGACCCCACCCTGTGCGGGGACGCCCACCACCTCGATGGGCCCCTCCACCGGATAGGCCGCCACCGGCGTGCCGCAGGCCATGGCTTCCAGCATCACTAGCCCAAAGGTTTCGTGCCGGCTGGGCATCACGAACACATCGGCCGCGCCATATACCTGCGCCAACTCGGCACGCGGCAGCACCCCCAGCCAACGCACGGTGGGGTAGCGCTCGCGCAGGTCTTTTTCCAAAGGACCGACACCGCATACCACCTTGGTACCCGGCACATCGAGCTTTAAAAAGGCTTCGATGTTCTTTTCATACGAGGCCCGTCCCACAAACAAGGATACGGGCCGCGCCATAGGCCCGAGCGGGGCGTACACCTGCGGGCTGTCCTGGTAGCTGAACAATCGCGTGTCCACCCCATGCGTCCAGCTACGCAGATTGTTAAACCCCTTGTCATGCAGCAAGCGCAGCATGGCGGAGGTCGGCACCAGCACCCCGGAAGACGGTTGGTGGAAATGGCGGAATAGCGCGTAGCCCATCCACAGCGGCACTTTGAGTGCGGCCTTCAGAATCTCCGGAAACCGGGTGTGGTACGCCGTGGTGAACGCCAAGCCCCGCTTGCGGCAGTAGCTGCGCGCAGCCCACCCCAGCGGGCCTTCGGTGGCCAGGTGGATCGCATCGGCACCGGCGGCGTCCAGCATCTCGGCCAGGGGCTTGGCGGGGCGCACTGCCAGGTCTATGCCCTCATAGCCGGGGCAGGGGCGCGTGCGGAACAAGCCAGGGTGAATCACTTGCACCCGGTGGCCCAAAGCCTCCAGCTCGCGCACCAGTTCCACCAGCGTGGTGACCACTCCGTTTACCTGGGGCAGCCAGGCGTCTGTGACCAACACCAACTTCATGCGATGGTCTCCTGCAAGGGTGCGGGCAACAGGGCCGCTGCCGGTTTGGCTGGCGTGTCGGCCCAGTGCACCAATTCCAGTTGGCCGTCCATGTGCTCGACCAGCGCGGTGCGGCTCTCGACCCAATCGCCATCGTTGCAATACAAGGTGCCGTCAATGGTGCGCATTTCAGCCCGGTGGATATGGCCGCAGACCACGCCGTCGTGCCCCCGATGGCGGGCCTCTTGGGCGACGGCTTTTTCAAAGTCGGTCACGTAATTGAGCGCCATCTTCACTTTGTGTTTCAAGTAGGCCGAGAGCGACCAGTACGGCAGCCCCAAGCGGGCACGCAAACGGTTGAGGTGCCGGTTCATCCGCAGGGTGAATTCGTAGGCGTAGTCGCCGGTGTAGGCCAGCCACTTGGCGCGCTGGATCACCGCATCGAAATAGTCGCCATGGGTGACCCAGAGCTTGCGGCCGTCAGCGGTGGTGTGCACCGTGTCGTCGTGCACTTCGATGCCGCCGAACTGGTGGCCCACAAAGGCGCGGGCAAACTCGTCATGGTTGCCGGGGATGAATACCACACGGCACCCTTTGCGGGCGCGGCGCAAGAGCTTTTGCACCACGTCGTTGTGGGCCTGGGGCCAGAACCAGCGGCGGCGCAGTTGCCAGCCGTCGATGATGTCGCCCACCAGGTACAGGTGGTCGCTGGGGTGGTGCTTCAAAAAGTCCAACAACGGCTTGGCTTGGCAGCCCGCCGTGCCCAGATGCAGGTCTGACACGAACACCGCACGGTAGCGGCGCTGGCCCACATCATCGTCCGTATCCGGGCCTTCGGCGCCCGTCACCAATCCATGCAAGTTGGCTCCCAGGGCGTCGAATGTGCTGCGCATTACGCCCCCAGGAAGTGCTTGCGGTAACGGGCCGGCAGGTCGGCAATGCGCATGAGCATGGGCAGGTCTGCGGTGTTGAAGTCCGGGTCCCAGGCCGGGGCACCCAGCACCTTGGCGCCCAGTCGCAGGTAGCCTTTGATGAGCGCCGGTGGCTCCACGTCCAGCGTGCTGTCCAGCTGTTCGATGGGCAGCGGCAGGCGGGGGCGCACGTGGTAGTCAATCGGTGCCAAATGGGTAGCCTGCACCTGGCGCCAGATGCTGGCCGCCACATCGCCACTGACCACGCCGTTGTGCAGCATGGGAATGCTGGCGCAGCCGATCATGGTGTCGAGCTGGTTGCGCACCATGAACTCGGCCAATGCGCCCCACAGCGCCATGATGACGCCGCCGTGGCGGTGATCCGGGTGCACGCAGCTACGGCCCAGCTCGACCATGCGATCACGCAAAGACCGCAGGCGGGTCAGGTCGAACTCGGTATCGCTGTAAAAACTGCCCACCCGCTTGGCCTGGGCCGGGGTCAGCACGCGGTAGGTGCCTATCACCTGGCCGGTGGCCTGGTCGCGCACTAGCAAGTGCTCGCAGAAGTTGTCAAACAAATCGACATCGTGCCCGGCCAAGGGCGTATTCAAGCGGGCCCCCATCTCGCCGGCAAACACGTCATAGCGCAGGCGCTGGGCGGCCCGCACGTTGTCCTGGTGGCGGGCCCACTGCACTTCAATGCCGGTGCCGCGCTCGACCTGCTGGGGCGCTACGGGTAGCGCTGCGGCCGGCATGACCGGGGCCTGAAGGGTGGGCGATGCCAGCGTGGGCGTGGTGTGGATGGCGGTGCTTGTCATTGTGGTCCCCCTCGGTGAGTGCGGTTGCAATGACCAAGAAGTGTGGTCAGACGCCATGACCCGGACGTGGCAGTTCAGTGAAGTTTTCATGACATGGTGAGCGCCACACCGATTAATTCAATATTTCAAGTATTATTGAAATATGAGCACCGACATCAACAGCGCTTCGGACGAAGCCCAGACCCTTAAAGCCCTGACCGCCCTGGCGCAAGCCCAGCGCCTGCGCATCTTCAAGGCGCTGGTGGTGGCCGGGCAAGACGGTTTAACGCCCGGCGTGCTGGCCGAGCACCTGGCCTCCACGCCTAGCGGCTTGTCGTTTCACCTCAAAGAACTGGCGCACTCCGGCCTGATTGACAGCGAACAGCGCGGGCGCAACCTAATCTACCGCGCCAACTTCGCCCGCATGAACGGGGTGCTGGCCTACCTGACCGAGCACTGCTGCCAAGGTGCGGCCTGCGCGGTGAATGTCACGGCCGCTGCTTGCACCACCTGCTAGCGACAAATAGGCATGCAATCGACCTCCAGCGCTCATAAAACATGCGCGAGCAGCTCCTGAATTCATAGCAAACACACCCGCATCTTTGTCCCCCCCCCCAGAGAACCGTCATGACCCACCAGCCCATCAACGTACTCTTTTTGTGCACGCACAATTCGGCCCGCAGCATCCTGGCCGAGGCCACACTCAACCACATCGGCGGTGGCCGATTCCAAGGCTTCTCGGCCGGCAGCAGCCCGCGCGAGAACCAGCAGCCCCACCCCATCGGCCTGCAAACCCTGCGCAATGCCGGCATCAGCACCGAGGGCTTGCGCAGCAAAAGCTGGGACGCATTCGCCCTGCCCGACGCACCGCACATGGACCTGATCATCACCGTGTGCGACAACGCCGCTGGCGAAGTCTGCCCTTTCTGGCCCGGCAAACCCGCCACCGCGCACTGGGGCTATGCCGACCCTTCTGCCGGTGACGGTAGCGACGAACAGAAGGCCGAAGCCTTCAAGAACACCCTGCACGCCATCCGCCGCCGTCTGGACCTGTTGGTCAATTTGCCAGAGGAAAAGCTCGACGCCATGGTTCTCGAGCGCACCGCTAAAGACCTGGCAAAAGCATGAGCGATCCCACGAATTTGAAAGCGAAGCCCAGCGCCACCACCGAAGCCGGGGCGGCAGCGCGCTCTGCGCAGGTCAAGGAGGAGCCCGCAAAGCGGGCGGGGGACACGGAGCAGAGCGCGCTGCCGCCCCGGCGCAGCGCACCAGAAGCCAGCGCTCCCAGCCCACTGCGAATGCAACTGTTAGCCGAATTCGCAGGCACCGCCGCTCTGCTCTGCGCCGTCATAGGCTCGGGCATCATGGCCCAGCGCATCAGTGGTGGTAACGATGGCGTGGCGCTCTTGGCCAACACCTTGGCCACCGTGTTCGCGCTCTACGTGCTGATCGAAAGCCTGGGGCCAGTGAGCGGCGCCCACTTCAACCCGTTGGTCACCCTCGTTATGTGGTCAAAAGGGCAGTTAGCGCACACCAATAGTGCGCTAACAGCTACTCTTTTTATAGCATCACAACTCTCCGGCGCCGTCGCTGGGGCCGCCCTGGCCAACGCCATGTTCGAGCTGCCACTGCTGCACTTCAGCCAGCACCTGCGCGGCGGCTGGGACGCTGCCGGCCAGTTCACCGGCTGGGGCCAATGGGTGGCCGAAGCGGTGGCCACCGGGGGCTTGCTGTTCACCATCCTGCGGGCACCGGAGGGCAAAGCGCCGGCCCTCGTGGCCTGCTACATAGGCGCGGCCTACTGGTTCACCGCCAGCACCTCATTTGCCAACCCGGCGGCCGTCATGGGCCGCATGTTCAGCGACAGCTTTGCCGGCATCGCACCAAGTAGCGCCATCGGCTTTGTGCTGGCGCAAGTCGTAGGCGTAGGTCTGGGCGTCGCCTTGGCCCACGCACTTTCACCCAAGAAACCATCTGTATGACCATCACCATTTTTCACAACCCCGCCTGCGGCACCTCGCGCAACACCCTGGCCATGATCCGCAACAGCGGCGTGGAACCCACGGTCGTTGAGTACCTGAAAACCCCACCCACCAAAGCCCGCCTGCAAGAGTTGCTGACTGCCATGGGCACCGGCCCCCGCCCCCTGCTGCGCGACAAAGGCACGCCCTATGCCGAGCTGGATTTGGCCAATGAAAAGTGGACCGACGACGAGCTGCTGGACTTCATGCTGGCCCACCCCATCCTCATCAACCGCCCTGTGGTGGAGACGCCCCTGGGCACCCGCCTGTGCCGCCCCTCGGAGTTGGTGCTGGACATCCTGCCGCAGGCCCAGCAAGCCGCCTTCACCAAAGAAGATGGCGAAGCCGTGGTGAATGACAAGGGCCAACGTGTCTGATGGCATGTCTGATGTGCTGAGCACCTTGCCCCAGTTGGAGGCCGCGCACTTCCGCCTGCCGGATGCCGCTGCGCTGCGCCCGGCGCCCTCCACCCACGCGCCGCGCATTGCGCTGCTCTACGGTTCGCTGCGACCCCGGTCCTTCAGCCGGCTGCTGACCGAAGAAGCCGCCCGTCTGCTGCAGGCCCTGGGCGCCGAGACCCGCATCTTCAACCCCAGCGGCCTGCCCCTGCCCGACGACGCGCCTGACACCCACCCCAAGGTACAGGAGCTGCGCGAACTAACGCAATGGTCCGAAGGCATGGTCTGGACATCGCCCGAACGGCATGGCGCCATGACCGGCATCATGAAAGCGCAGATCGACTGGATACCGCTCAACAGCGGTGCCGTGCGCCCCACCCAAGGCAAGACGCTGGCGGTGATGCAGGTCAGCGGCGGCTCGCAAAGCTTCAACGCCGTCAACCAGATGCGCGTGCTGGGCCGCTGGATGCGCATGGTCACCATCCCCAACCAAAGCTCGGTGGCCAAGGCCTTCATGGAATTCGGCGACGACGACCGCATGAAGCCTTCTGCCTACTTGGACCGCGTGGTTGATGTGATGGAGGAACTGATGAAGTTCACCCTGCTCACCCGTGACGCGTCGGACTATCTGGTGGACCGCTACTCAGAACGCAAAGAGAGCGCTGAGCAACTGATGAAGCGGGTGAATCAGCGTAGCCGGTAGCGCACTCGCCTGCTTACACACCACTCCGCGCGGGCCATCGCCCCTGCGCACTAAGCAACGGTGTTTGCCCGCAAGCCACAGCACGATCCGTACATCTGACTGTGGCTCCCAAAGAACGCACCTTGCCCATTCTTGCCTAGGTAGCACCAATGAGGGAGAAATGCCATATCGCCAATAGCTGGCGCTGGGATTCATCCCCTTTGCCGCCCTGTTCAAACACCATGACGCCCAGACCGAGGAGCCGATCCCCAAACTCTGGAACTACGCGACGGCAAGTTCCACTGCAGTGCTTGTACCGGAGCAAAACCTTAGCTGCTAAAGTTCCAGCTATGCCAACATGATCGACAGAGTTGCCGGTAACCGATTAGGTTCACTGCATCCCTGCACCTCCACTTGAACAGGGGGCAAGGCAAGTCGTAGCACCAGTTCAAAGTAAGTTTTATATGCGCAACTTTTTGGCCTTTTGTTTTGGCGATCCCAACGCGCCCCCCGAGGTGAGTGACGCCTACCGGACACGCCAGTTTCAGGAAATCGCCAAACAACTCCCCTTGTCTGCGCTAGGCACTTATGTAATCGTTGTTATCAGCATTTTGATAGCCTTTCAGACCCATCAACACATCGGTGTGATCGTTGTCTGCTGCCTGCTGCAATTGGTCATAGGTACCGCCAACCTGTTAGTGTGGCGACACTTCCGCTGGAGAGCAGCGACACCACAAAACGTTGCGCGCCGCTCATGCTGGTGGTTATCCGCAGACCTGGGGGCTGGTGCGTTCCTCTACGGCGTGATTACTTTGTGCCTGTTTGACGCATTGGACGCAAATGGCCGGGCCATTTTGACGGGCACAGTGGCTTCAGTGATCGGCATTGGCGCGTGGATGTTCTCGCCGCTTCCCCTAGCAGGCTTGCTCTGGTCCTTTCTTTTTTGTACCGTAGTAGGCGTTGGAATCGCCACCGTCTATTGGCAGGACTATGGCATTCTGGCTGGCCTACTGGTGTTTTATGGCATTTTTTTGGTAAGCGGTGTGTTACTAAGCTCACGCCGCTTTGTGGCGGGCTTGATGGCTGAAACTGAAATCAACCGCCAACGGCAGCTGGTGAGCCTACTACTGCGCGACTTTGAGGAAAACGCCAGCGACTGGCTGTGGGAAACCGATGCGACTGGGGTGCTCCGCCATGCTTCGGTACATTTGGCCCAGGCTGCGGGCGAGAGCCCAGGCGCCTTGGTGGGACGCAATTTTCTGGAACTGCTGCGGGCGCTCACCCCCGCGCCAATTTCCGAACAAAAAGCGGTGCTAGAGCCCTTGACGGCTCTCCTGAAGGAAGGCGCGCCATTTCGTGCTGCCGTGGTGCCGGTCTGGGTACAAGGCCAAATGCGTTGGTGGTCCCTCACCGGCAAACCGCAATTTGACTCGTTGGGTGACTTTGCCGGATGGCGGGGTGTGGGCTCGGATGTGACTACAGCGCATCTGCACCATCTGGAGATGACCCAATTGGCGAACTTTGACCCCCTCACGGGCCTGGCCAACCGGCACCAGTTTCAGCAGCAGCTCGCTTCGTTTTTTCCAGCCGATGGCACGATCCAGCCATGCACGCTATTTCTGCTGGATCTGGACAACTTCAAGACAGTCAACGATTCGCTGGGACACATCGCCGGAGACGAACTGCTGCGCGAGGTAGCCGGCCGTTTACGCGCCGCCGCAAACGGCCGGGGCCTGGTTGCGCGCTTGGGGGGAGATGAATTTGCCTGGCTGCTACCAGGCAACCTGCCACGCACAAGCATTGAAGAAAGCCACCAAAAGCTGCGCCAGATGTTGTCTGAACCTTGGCTGCACCAAGACTACAGCATTGCCATGCATGGCAGTGTCGGGGTGAGCTTTTCCCCCGCAGATGCCAGTGCGGCGGCAGATCTAATGCGCTGTTGTGACATGGCACTTTATGCCGCCAAGGCGGCCGGTCGTGATGCGCTGTGTTACTTTGACCCTGTGATGGAGGCACAGGCTAAACAGAAGCTAGGTCTGCTGAGTGATATGCGCGAAAGCCTGGAGGCAGGCGATTTCCGTGTGTACTACCAACCCCAAATCGATTTGGACAACGGAACCATCTCCGGCTTCGAGGCCTTGGTGCGCTGGCAACATCCAAAGCGGGGGCTAGTACCCCCCTCAGAGTTCATCGCGCTGGCAGAAGACAGTGGTTTCATCGTGCCACTGGGTGCCTGGGTGCTGACACAAGCCTGCCACGATGCAAACGCCTGGCCTCTTACACTGCGGGTGGCCGTGAACGTTTCAGCGGTACAAATCGAACGCGCAGACATGTTTGAGACCACACTGGCAACCCTGCAGCGCACTGGGCTATCGGCTGGCCGGCTGGAGCTGGAACTCACAGAGTCCAGCCTGATGCGGGATGCTGACTCCGTGCAATCATTGCTACGAAGTCTGCGGGCCAAGGGTGTACGTGTAGCGCTGGATGACTTTGGCACAGGCTACTCTTCACTTTCTTACCTGCGCAGCTTTCCCATGGACAAGCTCAAGATAGACCGCTCATTTGTGTCCATCCTCGACGAAGCCAACTCCAACGGAGGTGCGACCGCCATTGTCCAAGCCATCGTTCAGCTAGCCCGCACGCTGCAGCTCGAAACCACTGCCGAAGGCGTAGAGACGCAGGCACAACGCGAAACCCTTTCACAGATAGGGTGCACTTTTGGCCAAGGCTACTTGCTAGCCCACCCCATGGCTTCGGAGCAAGTCATTCCGTTCATCGAGCGCTGGACCGGCGAACGCGTGGCGTCCATGGCAGACCTGAGCACACCAACACCCGTGGACATGCCGCGCTGAGCATCGCCTCGCAAGACGCGCAGCCCACCCAATCTCAGCGGCCGGTCTTGCACACCGGGTGGTCGCCTTGATTTGAGCACTGCGCTCCCGGGCTTCACACCATCCACCTGCACCTCCTCCAGAACCCCACCCGCCACCTGTTCTTCACCGGCAAGGGGGGCATGGGCAAAACCTCGCTGTCCACGGCCTATGCCATTGCGCTGGCCGACAGCGGCAAGCATGTGCTGCTGGTCAGCACCGATGCCCATGCCAGGCGTGCCCGGCCTGTCGGTGCTCAACATCGACCCCGACAACGCCGCCCACAGCTACCGCGCCCGGGTGCTGGCCCAAATGGACCCGGCCAGTACCGAGGCCGAGCGCAGCCAGGTGCAGGAGCAGTTGTCCGGCGCTTGCACCACCGAGATCGCCACGTTTGACGAATTCGCCCACCTGCTCAGCGGCGACGCGGCGGGCTATGAGCACGTGGTGTTTGACACCGCGCCCACTGGCCACACGCTGCGCCTTCTGAGCCTGCCTAAAGCCTGGACCGGTTTTCTCCCAGACAACGACCGTGGCGCATCCTGCCTGGGGCCCCATGCCGGCCTGAAGATGCAAGAGGCCCGGTTTGCCCAAGCCTTGCAGACTTTGAGCGACGCAACGCAAACCACGGTGGTACTGGTCACTCGGCCGGATGGGGGCGCCATGACGGAAGCCGCGCGCACATCGCTGGAGCTGCAAGACTTGGGTTTGAACAAGCAGCGTCTGGCCATCAACGGTGTGTTCCATGCCAGCGTGGCGGGCGATGCAGTGGCGACGGCTTTTGAAGCCTTGGGAGCCGAAGCGCTGGCCGCCATGCCCGCACATTTGCAGGCGCTGCCGCAAGACCGCATTCCCCTGCGCGCGTTGGACACCGTGGGCTTGCCCGCCCTGCGCGCGCTGCTGTCCTGCGACGACACCGCAGCACCAAATGCATCAGCACTTCCCGCACCTGCCACAGGCCCGGCCCAGCACGCGCCCACCCACCCGGATCACACACTCAGCGCGCTCACCGATGCGCTCGCCGCCCCAGGCCGCGGGCTCATCATGGTGATGGGCAAAGGCGGCGTGGGCAAAACCACCGTCGCTGCCGCCATTGCCGCAGGGCTCGTACAACGCGGGCACTCGGTGCACCTGAGCACCACCGACCCTGCCGACCACCTGCAAGTGACGGTGGATGGCACCCTGCCCGGCCTGAAGGTGGACCGCATCAACCCCAAGGCCGAGACCGAGAAATACATCGCCAAAGTGATTGCGGCCAAGTCACCGGGCTTGGATGCGGAGGGCATTGCCCTGCTGCGCGAAGATTTGCAGTCGCCCTGCACCGAAGAGGTGGCCGTGTTCCACGCGTTCTCGCGCATCGTGTCCGAGGCGCGCAGTGCCTTTGTGGTGCTGGACACCGCGCCCACCGGCCACAGCCTGCTGCTGATGGATGCCACCGGCGCCTACCACCGCCAGATGCTGCGCGAATATGGAGATGCCAACCCCGGCCGCCTGGTCACGCCGCTGATGCGCCTGCAAGACCCGCAGCACACCAAAATCGTGCTGGTCACCCTGCCCGAAATCACGCCCGTGTCACAAGCGGCCGCGCTGCAAGACGACCTGCGCCGCGCCAAGATTGAGCCTTACGCTTGGGTGATCAACAAAAGCATGGCTGCGGCCGGCACACGCGATCCGCTGTTGGCAGCACGACTGGCCGGGGAAGAAAAACAGATGGACCGCATTGCCCATGGTCTGTCACAGCACAGCTATGTCGTGCCCTGGTTGGCCGAGCGGCCGGTGGGACTTGCTGCGCTTGGGGCCTTGACTGCGCTATCAAAAGAGTAGCTGGTCGCGCATATTCCATGTGCGCTGGAGGCACTTTTTACTCAGATCAAGGCAAGTGCCTTGCAATGACTCAGCCCAGTCGCGGCGCCAGCACCAAGGCATAGAGCCAAATCAAACTGAAGCCCACAGGCAGCAGCAAGGGCGTGATCCGCACCAGCCCGTGCACACGGGCACCGACGATGTGGCCACGGGCGTTCGTGCGCTGCGGAACAGTGGTGCGCTCGTAAACATCGAGCGCCAACAATTCAGCAGCCGAAAGCGCCAACTCGGCCTTTGCACGGTGAATGAGGTGGGTCTGCTCCCGCAGGTACACGTCTTGCGCCCAGGTAGCTGCGTAAATGGAGGTAAAGATGATCCCCGACAGCACGATGGCGGCAATCGGCAAGGCCCAATGAAAGAAGCCGGGCCAGCCGAAGTGGGCATTCCAGGACGTGGCATAGGCCGTCAGCAAAAAGGCCTGCGAGGTCACATACCAGGTCACCCGGCTGGCGATCAGCGTGTTCTCGGCCTGCACCGCATCCTGCAGGGACTTGAGGGCATCCGCCACGGTCAAGGATTGGCTGCCGGACAAGCGAAGGTCCTCACTCAATGGTCTTTGTTCGTGATGAGCTTGTCGCCCCGGCGTGGCCGGCCGGCGCGCCCGGCTTTGGACCAATCGTAGTCCTGCCCGTCCGGGGTTTTGCCGTCCACCACGGCGTCCACGCCCTGCTTGCCCACGTGTTGCGGGTTCTCGCTGGCCATGGTCACAAAAGTGCAGCCCGCATCGCGCTTTTCCTTGGTGATTTGCAGGGCCTGCACCAGGTCTGCGGTCTCTGTGCCGTGAGATTGGCCTTGCAGGTCGGTCCAGTAGATTTTGAACATGGGGAGCCTTGTGCGGGGATTCGTGTGGCGGTCAGGTGAGCCACTTTTGCATAAAACCGGCCTGCCCCATGGCGGGGTCCAGCTCGTAGTAGGCAAAGCCCACGCGGCGATACAACTTTTCGGCGCCGGTGTTGCCCGAGAGCACCTCCAGCGTGAGCTTGCAGGCGCCACGCTCACGCGCGATGTCTTCTGCCAAGGCGAGCATCTGTTCAGCGACGCGCTGCCCCCGGTAGCCCGCCAGCACCGCCACGTCGTGCACATTGACCAGCGGCAGGCATTTGAAGGTGGAAAAACCTTCGATGCAGTTCACCAAACCCACGGGCACGGAGTCGTCTGCAGACGCAAAGGCCAGCACGCTGTAGGCCTGCGGCCGCGCCGCCAGTGCCGGCACCAATTGCGCCTTCGCAAAGTCGCTCAAGGGCTCGCCACCGCCCATGGGGTCGCTGGCGTAGGCGTCGAGCAGCATGACGAGGGCCGCCGCATGCACGGGGTTGGCGTAGTCGGCACGCACGACACGGATGGGGTGGCTCATGGCTCAGGCTTTCAAGGTGTCGGCGATGCGTTGGGCACAGCTTTGGGCGAGTGCCGCATCGCGGGCTTCGACCATCACGCGCACCAGCGGCTCCGTACCACTGGCGCGTATGAGCACACGGCCGCTGTCGCCCAGCGCCGCCTCGGCGGCCTTGGTTTCTTCGGCCATGCGGGTGTTGTTCTTCCAGTCCTGGCCGGGGGTCAGGCGCACGTTGATCAAGGTCTGGGGGAACAGGCTCACACCCGCCAGTAACTCGGCCATAGTCTTGCCACTGCGCGCGCAGGCTTGCAGCACTTGGAGCGCAGACACGAGGCCGTCACCCGTGGTGTGCTTGTCCAGCGCGAGCAGGTGACCAGAGCCTTCGCCGCCCAAGATCCATTGGTGCTTCTCCAGCTCTTCGAGCACATAGCGGTCGCCTACTTTTGCACGCACGAACTGCACACCACGCGCTTTGAGGGCCACTTCCACCGCCATGTTCGTCATCAGCGTGCCGACCACGCCGGGTACATGTTCGTCGTGGCCCAGGCGGTCATCGGCCATCAGGTACAGCAGCTCATCACCGTTATAGAGGCGGCCATTCGCATCCACCAACTGCAGGCGGTCCGCATCGCCGTCGAGCGCCACACCGAAATCCGCGCGATGGTCTTTGACCGCTTGCACCAGCGCTTCGGGGTGGGTGGCACCGACGCCCTTGTTGATGTTGAGCCCGTCGGGCGAGCAGCCGATGGCAATGACTTCCGCCCCCAGCTCGTGAAAAACCTTGGGCGCAATGTGGTACGCCGCGCCGTGGGCCGCGTCCACCACGATCTTCATGCCCTTCAGGGTCAGGTCATTGGCGAACGTGCTCTTGCAAAACTCGATGTAGCGGCCGGCCGCATCGTCCAGCCGGCGGCTCTTGCCCAGCTGGGCGGACTCGACCCACACCGGGGGTTTTTCAAGTGCCGCCTCCACCGCAAGTTCCCACGCGTCGGGAAGCTTGCTCCCCTTGGCACTGAAGAACTTGATGCCGTTGTCGGCAAATGGGTTGTGGCTCGCACTGATCACCACGCCCAGAGAAGCGCGCTGCGCGCGGGTGAGGTAGGCCACGCCAGGCGTGGGCAACGGGCCCAGCAGGACCACGTCCACTCCAGCGGAGTTGAAGCCGCTCTCCAGCGCGCTTTCCAGCATGTAGCCGGAGATGCGGGTGTCTTTCCCGATGAGCACGGTGGGGCGTGCTTCAGTTTCCTTGAGCACATGGCCAACCGCATGCGCAAGGCGCAACACAAAGTCGGGGGTGATGGGGGCTTGGCCCACGGTGCCGCGTATGCCGTCGGTGCCGAAATATTGTCGTCCCATGATGAATTTCCTGTTTTGTTATGTGGTTGTGGGGGCAGCGGTGGAGCGTGGGGGCATTTCTTCAGCCTGCATGGCGGCCAGCACCCGCAAAGCACTGACCGTATCACGCACATCATGCACGCGCACCACATGCGCACCGTTCTGCACCGCCAATATGGCGGCTGTGACGCTGGGCGCACGGCGCAGTTCGATGTTCATGCCCGCCGCTTGCGCGAGCGACGTATGGGTCACCGCCGCCAACGATGATTTGCGGGACCAGCCCGCCAGCACCGCATAGCCTTGCGGAATCGCCTGCGCCTGACGCGCCAATAGCGAAAAGTTCTGTTGCACGGTTTTGCCGAAGCCGATGCCGGGATCCAGGCAAATCCGGGTCTTTTTGACCCCTAGCGCCCGCAGGTCCTGCGTGAGTAGCTCTAAAAACGATAGCACCTGGGGTACCACATCGCCGTCCATGGGTGCCACCTGCATGGTCTGCGGGTCACGGTGCATGTGCATCAGGCATACGCCGCAATTCGGGTGCGCTGCGACGACGTCCTTGCCGGTCTTGCCCTCTGCATCGCCCGCCCAGCGCAAAGCCCAGACGTCATTGATGATGTCCGCCCCTAGATCAAGCGCAGCCTGCATGACGGCCGGCTTGTAGGTATCCACCGACACAGGCACGCCCAAGGTCACGGCATGGCGGATGACTGGCAGCACACGAGCCAACTCTTCCTCTAGCGTAACCGGCGGCGCCCCAGGCCGGGTGGACTCTCCACCGAGGTCCAGAATGTCCGCACCATCCTTGAGCAAGGCCTCGCAATGCGCCATTGCGGTCTGACTGGTGGCGTGCTGCCCGCCATCCGAAAACGAGTCCGGCGTGACATTGACGATGCCCATGACGCGGGGGCGGCTGAGGTCTAGCGAGAAACGGGAGGTTTGCCAATGCATAGCGTTTGATTATCCCCAATGACAACAGGGCCCGAAGGCCCTGTTGTCAGGTCATGACTGGCAAATCAAGCCGCGTTGGGAGCGGGGTCTGCTGCGACCGCAGTGGCTCCACCACTGCCACCACCGCTATTGGGCGGCGTGCGGGGTGTCCAATCCTTGGGAGGACGGGGCTCACGGCCGGCCATGATGTCATCCAACTGGTCGCTGTCGATGGTTTCCCACTCCAGCAAGGCCTTGGCCATGGCATGCATCTTGTCCTGGTTGTCCTCAATCAGCTTGCGGGCCAAGGAGTACTGCTGGTCAATGATGCGACGCACTTCCGAGTCCACCTTTTGCATGGTCTGCTCGCTCATGCTGGTGGTCTTGGTCACACTACGACCCAGGAACACTTCGCCTTCATTCTCTGCGTAGACCATGGGGCCCAAGGCATCGGTCATGCCGTAACGGGTCACCATGTCGCGGGCAATCGACGTTGCACGCTCGAAGTCGTTGGAGGCGCCGGTGGTCATCTGCTTCATGAACACCTCTTCCGCGATACGGCCCCCGAACAACATGCTGATCTGATTCAGCATGTATTCGCTGTCGTACGAGTAGCGATCTTGCGCGGGCAGGCTCATGGTCACGCCCAAGGCACGGCCACGGGGAATGATGGTGACCTTGTGTACCGGATCGCACTTGGGCAGCATCTTGCCGATCAGGGCGTGGCCGGCTTCGTGGTAAGCCGTATTTTTGCGCTCTTCCTCAGGCATGACCATGGTCTTGCGCTCGGGGCCCATGATGATCTTGTCCTTGGCCTTCTCGAAATCCTGCATCTCGACCAAACGCGCATTGCGGCGGGCTGCCATCAGGGCTGCTTCGTTACACAGGTTGGCGAGATCGGCACCGCTCATGCCGGGGGTACCACGGGCGATCACACTGGCGCTCACATCCTGGCCCAAAGGCACTTTGCGCATGTGCACGTTCAAAATCTGTTCACGGCCACGGATATCGGGCAAGGTCACATACACCTGGCGGTCGAAACGGCCGGGGCGCAACAAGGCGGCGTCCAGAATGTCAGGGCGGTTGGTGGCAGCCACCACGATAACGCCGACATTGGTCTCAAAGCCGTCCATCTCCACCAGCATCTGGTTCAGCGTCTGTTCCCGCTCGTCGTTGCCACCGCCCAAACCTGCGCCACGCTGGCGGCCTACGGCGTCAATTTCGTCAATAAAGATGATGCAAGGCGCATTCTTCTTGGCGTTCTCGAACATGTCGCGCACGCGGGATGCGCCCACGCCGACAAACATTTCCACGAAGTCGGAACCAGAAATGCTGAAAAACGGTACCTTGGCTTCACCGGCAATCGATTTGGCCAGCAAGGTCTTGCCGGTACCGGGCGGGCCGACCAGCAATAAACCACGAGGAATACGCCCACCGAGCTTCTGGAATTTACTGGGGTCTTTCAGGAAGTCCACGACTTCCTTCACTTCTTCCTTGGCTTCGTCGCAACCTGCCACGTCGGCAAAAGTCACGGTGTTGGTGTTTTCGTCCAACAAGCGCGCCTTGCTCTTGCCGAAGCTGAACGCACCGCCCTTGCCGCCGCCTTGCATCTGGCGCATGAAGTACACCCACACGCCGATCAACAGCAACATGGGGCCCCAGCTAACCAGCAGGGTCATGAGCAAAGAGCCCTCTTCGCGGGGTTTGACATCAAATTTGACGTTGTTGGCGATCAGGTCACCCACCAGACCACGGTCCAGGTAGGTGGCAGTCGTGCGGATCGTGCGGTCATCGCTGGTTTTAGCGATGATTTCGGTTCCGCCTTGCCCTTCCTGGATGATGGCACTCTTGATCTGCTTGTTCCGCACCTGCTCCAGGAAATCGGAATAGCCGACCGCACCCGACGCTGCCGCGCGTGAGTCAAATTGCTTGAACACGGTGAACAGCACCAAGGCGATCACCAACCACACTGCAACTTTAGAAAACCACTGATTATTCAAGCGAAGCTCCAATAAGGACGCGAAGGCCCATGCTCCGCGTACATGGGACCCATTTTAGGCCTTTCAAGCACGGACCTTCGTTTTTTAAACTATTGCGGCCATAGAAAAAGCATGGGATTTGTCAAGAGGAGTTCAAAAATCCTTGAGTCCCAGCCCGATCAAAAAAGTTTCTGACGATCGGTCACGAGAGGCTTTGGGTTTGAGTGGTTTGACCGTCACAAACGCTTGTTTGAAGCGCTGAACCACTTCGTTGTAGCTCCCACCATGAAACACCTTGGCGACCAAGGCCCCTTGGGGCTTCATGTGATTCTGGGCAAATTCAATGGCCAACTCAATCAAATACTCTACCCGCGCAGCGTCGGCAGAAGAGATGCCGGACAGATTGGGCGCCATATCAGAGACGACCAGATCGGCCTTTTGTCCATCCAAAGCAGCTTCTAGCTGCGTCAGGGTCTCGGCTTCGCGGAAGTCTCCCTGAATGAAAGTGACACCCTCGATGGGCTCCATGGGCAACAAGTCGAGGCCGATGATGGTGCCATTCATCTCCCCTACGGCAGCCCCTTGGGGCGACATGCGGCGACGCAGGTACTGGCTCCAGGCGCCGGGTGTGCACCCCAGGTCCACGACCAACTGTCCCGGCTTGATCAGGTGCAGGGCTTCGTCAATCTCCTTGAGTTTGTAGGCAGCACGTGCGCGGTAGCCCTCTTTGTTAGCAAGCTTGACGTAGGGGTCATTGATATGGTCGTGCAACCATGCCTTGTTGACCTTTTTGTTGCCTGCCTTGTTATCGGGCTTGTTAGTTTTGCTCTGCGTTTTCATTGCGTTGATAATACCCACATGCCTCAAATCCAATTGACACCCGCTCAGCGCAAAGAACACCGTGCTGAAGCCCACCACCTGGACCCCGTGGTTCTGGTCGGTGGCGATGGCCTGACTGCCAACGTAAAAAAAGAAATCGACGCCGCCCTGAATGCCCACGGACTGATCAAAGTCCGCGTGTTTTCTGACGACCGCACAGCCCGCGACGAGATGTTCAACACCTTGGCGGAAGAACTCAATGCTGCACCCATCCAGCACATCGGCAAACTGTTGGTGCTCTGGCGGCCCAAGCCGGCCAAGGAAAAAGCGGTGGATGAAGACCGCATGCCCGGCCCCCGTGACTTCAAGGTCTTGAAATTCGGCCGCCCCGGCACCCGCCCCGAAGTCAAAACCCTGCGTGTGCTGGGCAACCAACGCCTCACGCCCGGTGGCAACATCAAACGCGCCAAGCCGAAGCCAAAGACCAGCGTCAAAAAACGCAGCCAGACCTGACGCTGCTTCGAAAAGCATGCTAAGAAGCCCGCACTGCTGCGGGCTTTTTTTTGGGAGTGCGCTGAACGTTAGAGAATAAACAAAGCTGCCCCGACCAGAAGAACTGCAGCAACAAGGGAAGACAGAGCACCCAACATATTGCCAAGGTAAACACAGCGGGCCCAGCCTTGGGCACCAGAGGACAATCCACGGTCTTTGGTAATGGCCGCCAAAGGTGTAGCGATGCAAAAAGCGTAGCCGGAAACAATCATTGCGATGGCAATCGACCACTTGAGCACACTCGGGATTGGCATCACAGTCAAGATCGGCGCCAGCACCAGCAAGAGCAATGCACCTATCGCCAGGGATTGATGCGCCACTCGCCAAGAATTGACAACCTGTGCGTCAGCATGTCGCTTGATAGCGCGAGCGTAAGGCGCTCCCAGCAACAAAGCAAACAACAGCACCAAACTTCCATGCAAGATGAGATGCCTTGAAACCAGTTCCATGCTATTGCCCGGGGCTAGATAAAGTCACAAGCGCTCATCGCGCAGCAACCATCTTTTTAAACACCACCAACGCGCACACCCACTGTACAAAGTACATCGCACTGCCCACACGGTGCCATAGGGCCAGGTTTTCGCGGGCGACGATACGGGGTGCCACAGCCAGCTCCACCAGCAATGCCAGCAGCACGCCGCCCACTACAAAAAGTGTAGCTGCCCGCGCAGATTCGACGGGCACCAACAAGCGATTTGATCTAAATGTCATTAAGAGCATGGCAGCACAGGCCACCGACACCCACGCCTGGGCACTGAACAATTTGGCCGCCATCTGGCCGGCCATCGCCGGGGTAGGCAGGTGCACAAACAGCATGGGCACGACCAGAAAACCCAGCATCGTCAGGCTCATGGCCCATGCGGCCGCCAACCAGACAGGAAGTTGCCGCATCAGATGTAATGAACCGCCACGACCTCGTAGGCGCGCTCGCCACCGGGCGCCTGTACGACAGCGGTATCCCCGACTTCCTTGCCAATGAGCGCACGGGCAATCGGGCTGCTGATATTGATCAGACCTTGCTTCAAATCAGCTTCGTCCTCCCCGACGATCTGGTACTTCACCTGCTGACCACTGTCTTCGTCCTCCAGTTCCACCGTAGCTCCGAATACCACACGACCTTCGGCTTGGATGGTGGACGGGTCAATCACTTGGGCGGCCGACAGTTTGCCTTCGACTTCCTGAATGCGACCTTCAATAAAGCCTTGACGCTCTTTGGCAGCGTCATAGTCCGCGTTTTCGCTCAGGTCACCCTGGGCACGGGCTTCAGCAATCGCCTGGATCACCGAGGGACGCTCGACAGTCTTGAGTTTGTGTAACTCGGCCTTGAGCATGTCAGCGCCGCGTTTGGTAATGGGATAGGTTGCCATGGTGTCTCTTGCTAGGTTTTGGGAGCCTCAAAGTACAAGGACAGTGCGGCGCTTGCGCGCGGCACTGTCCTTTGCGGTTGGGCCCGATTATGCCAAGTAATTGCCCCCCCCGCGCTCCACCGCTAAGCGGGTCGCCCCGCACCGGGGCCGCGTTTTAGCTTGGGAGGGCCCGGCGCTAAAAATGCCTCTTCAAGCCAGAAGTTCTGCGTGCATCTCTTGTACCGAGATCACGTCCAGACTGTCCAGGTACTTCATGCCTTCGACCGCAGCCTCAGCCCCCGCTATGGTCGTGTAGGTGGTTACACGGGCCAGCAAAGCGGAGGTACGGATGTGGCGCGAGTCGGCAATCGCGTTGCGGCGCTCTTCCACGGTATTGACCACCATGGAGATCTCCTCGTTCTTGATCATGTCCACGATGTGGGGGCGACCTTCGGTGACCTTGTTGACCACGCCACAGCTCACACCTGCTGCGTTGATAGCAGCCGCAGTACCCTTGGTAGCCACCACTTCAAAACCCAAAGACACCAGCTTGCGAGCCACTTCCACCGCACGGGGCTTGTCAGTTTGCTTGACCGAGATGAACGCTTTGCCGCCACGCGGCAGCTTGGCACCCGCGCCTAACTGGCTCTTCACAAAGGCTTCCCCGAAGGTCTTGCCCACGCCCATGACCTCGCCGGTGGACTTCATCTCAGGTCCGAGAATGGTGTCCACGCCGGGGAATTTGACGAAGGGGAACACGGCCTCTTTCACACTGAAATACGGAGGTGTCACTTCTTTGCTGATGCCCTGGCTGGCCAAGGATTGGCCGGCCATGCAGCGTGCCGCCACCTTGGCCAACTGGATACCGGTAGCTTTCGACACAAAAGGCACTGTGCGGCTGGCACGGGGGTTCACTTCCAACACATAGATCACATCTTTGCCGTCCACGTTCTGGATAGCGAACTGTACGTTCATCAAACCGACCACGTTCAGGGCTCCGGCCATGGCCTTGGTCTGGCGCTTGATCTCGGTCACCGTGTCAGTACCCAAGCTATAGGGCGGCAAGGAGCAGGCGGAGTCGCCGCTGTGTACGCCGGCTTGCTCAATGTGCTCCATCACACCACCGATGAACGTGTCGCCGGTTGCATCGCGGATGCAATCTACATCGCACTCGATGGCGTCATTCAGGAAGCGATCCAGCAGGACGGGGCTGTCATTGCTCACCTTCACGGCTTCGCGCATGTAGCGCTCCAGGTCGCGTTGTTCGTGCACGATTTCCATGGCACGGCCGCCCAGCACGTAACTGGGGCGCACCACCAGGGGGTATCCCAGCGCAGCGGCTTTCTCCAGCGCTTCCGGCTCCGTGCGCGCAGTCGCGTTAGGCGGCTGGCGCAAGTTCAGGGAGTGCAACAGTTTCTGGAAACGCTCGCGGTCTTCCGCCGCGTCGATCATGTCGGGGGTGGTGCCAATAATGGGCACGCCATTGGCTTCGAGGTCCAGTGCCAACTTCAAAGGCGTCTGGCCACCGTACTGCACGATCACGCCAACCGGCTTTTCCTTGTCCACGATTTCGAGCACGTCTTCGAGCGTCAGGGGTTCGAAGTACAGGCGGTCAGAGGTGTCGTAGTCGGTAGACACGGTTTCAGGGTTGCAGTTGACCATGATGGTTTCAAACCCGTCTTCGCGCATGGCCAAGGCGGCGTGCACGCAGCAGTAGTCAAACTCGATGCCTTGGCCGATGCGATTGGGTCCACCGCCCAGAACCATGATCTTCTTTTTATCGGTAGGCGCGGCTTCGCACTCGGAACCATCCGTCTCGTAGGTGGAATACATGTAGGCCGTGTTGGTCGCGAACTCGGCCGCACAGGTGTCCACGCGCTTGTAGACGGGGCGCACACCCAAAGCACGGCGCTTTTCGCGCACCGCCTTGTCCGTGGTCTTGAACTGGCGTGCCAAGCGGCGGTCAGAGAAGCCTTTTTGCTTCAGGCTGCGTAGGGTCGCCGCGTCAATCTTGTCCAGCGTGCTGCCACTGGCAGGCTGGGGCAGGCGCTCAATCTCCAGCTCGATTTTGACGATTTGCTCAATCTGCACCAGGAACCAGGGGTCTATCTTGGTCAGCGCAAACACTTCGTCCACGCTCATGCCTTGGGCGAATGCATCACCCACGTACCAGATGCGCTCGGGGCCGGGTTCGCCCAACTCTTTTTCCAGCACTTCACGGTCTTGGGTCTTCTCGTTCATGCCGTCCACACCCACTTCCAGGCCGCGCAGGGCTTTCTGAAAGGACTCCTGGAAGGTACGGCCCATGGCCATTACCTCGCCCACCGACTTCATCTGGGTGGTCAGGCGGCTGTCGGCAGCAGGGAATTTCTCGAACGCAAAACGCGGGATCTTGGTGACCACGTAGTCGATGGAAGGCTCGAACGATGCAGGCGTCGCACCACCGGTGATGTCGTTGCGCAGCTCGTCCAGTGTGAAGCCGACAGCCAATTTGGCTGCGACCTTGGCAATGGGGAAACCGGTTGCCTTGGAAGCCAGTGCGGAAGAACGCGACACGCGCGGGTTCATCTCAATCACCACCATGCGACCGTCTTTGGGGTTGATGGAGAACTGCACGTTGGAGCCGCCGGTGTCCACGCCGATTTCGCGCAACACTGCCAACGAGGCGTTACGCAGAATCTGGTATTCCTTGTCGGTCAAGGTCTGTGCAGGGGCCACGGTGATGGAGTCACCGGTGTGCACGCCCATGGGGTCCAAGTTCTCGATGGAGCAGACGATGATGCAGTTATCCGCCTTGTCGCGCACCACTTCCATCTCGTACTCTTTCCAGCCCAAGAGCGACTCTTCGATCAACAGCTCGTTGGTGGGCGAAGCTTCCAGGCCGCGCTTGCAGATGGTTTCGAACTCTTCCGAGTTGTAGGCGATACCGCCGCCGGTGCCGCCCAGCGTGAAGCTGGGGCGGATAACGGTGGGGAAGCCCAAGGTCTTTTGCACAGCCCAAGCTTCTTCCATGCTATGGGCGATGCCGGAGCGCGCAGAGCCCAGACCGATTTTGGTCATGGCGTCCTTGAACTTGAGGCGGTCTTCGGCCTTGTCGATGGCTTCCGGTGTTGCGCCGATCAGCTCGACTTTGTATTTGTCCAGCACGCCGTGGTGCCACAGGTCCAGGGCGCAGTTCAGCGCGGTCTGGCCGCCCATGGTGGGCAGAATCGCGTCAGGCTTTTCCTTGGCGATGATCTTTTCGACCGTTTGCCAAGTAATGGGCTCGATGTAAGTGACATCGGCGGTGGCCGGGTCGGTCATGATCGTGGCAGGGTTGCTGTTGATCAGAATAACCTTGTAGCCCTCTTCACGCAAAGCCTTGCATGCTTGCACGCCGGAGTAATCGAACTCACAGGCCTGCCCGATGATGATGGGGCCGGCGCCGATGATGAGAATGCTTTTGATGTCGGTACGTTTTGGCATGGTGGACTCTTAGCTTTGGGGCTTTTTACTTTTTAATCAAATCAATCAGGGTCAGTTCAGGCTGGCGGTTGCCAACTTCGCGCCGAACCAGACGAACAGGCCACCCACGGCACTGGACAAGGTCGCGCTCAGCCGCTTGCGGCGGCGAAAACCTTGGGCCAGGCGGGCGCCTGCAAAAATCAGGGCAGACAGGTATATCGCACTGAACACCATGATGATGGCGCTCAGAATCAGAAATGGCACAGCGGGGGTGTCGTAGCTCGGGTCGATGAACTGCACAAAAAAGGACAGCAGAAACAGAATCGCCTTGGGATTCAGCAAGCTGATGACCAGCGCCCGCTTGAAAGGATTCTGCAGATTGCTTGAAGCTTCAGCAACGGCAGCTTCGGCCGCAATCGGTGTGTCGCTGCGCCATTTGCGGATGGCGGCCAGCAGGAGGTTGACGCCTACCCAGGTCAGGTAGGCCGCACCTGCGTACTTCACGACCATGAACAAGGCAGGATATGAGCGCAGCAGCCCTGCTGCGCCCAAAGCCGTGAGCAACAACAAAATGGTGTCGCCCACAAACACGCCCATGGCGCCCTGGTAACCGGCTTTGACTCCACGCACGGTAGCCACCGACAGGACGAACAACGAGTTCGGGCCGGGCAACAAAATGATGCCCAAAGCGCCTAACACGTAGGTCCAGAGGTCGGTGACACCGTAGAAGCTCATGCTGATCAGCCTGCCTTCTTTTCCATTTCCGCGATGAAACGGTCGAACAGGTAGCCGATGTCGTGCGGGCCTGGCGATGCTTCAGGGTGGCCCTGGAAGCAGAATGCCGGCTTGTCGGTGCGCTCCAAGCCCTGCAAGGTGCCGTCAAACAAGCTGACGTGCGTGGGGCGCAGATTGGCGGGCAGGGTCTTCTCGTCCACCGCAAAACCGTGGTTCTGGCTGGTGATGGACACGCGGCCACTGTCCAGGTCTTTGACAGGGTGGTTGGCACCATGGTGACCGAACTTCATCTTGAAAGTCTTGGCACCACTGGCCAGCGCCATGATCTGGTGGCCCAGGCAAATGCCGAACGTAGGCGTGCCGGTTTCAATCAGTTCCTTGGCGGCCGTGATCGCGTAATCGCAAGGCTGCGGGTCGCCAGGACCGTTGGACAGGAAGATGCCATTCGGGTTGAGCTTGAGCACGTCGGCAGCGGACGTCTGCGCGGGCACCACAGTGACCTTGCAGCCGCGCTCCGCCAACATGCGCAGAATGTTTTTCTTCACACCGAAGTCATAGGCCACCACATGGAACTTTGGCGCGGTTTGCTCGCCGTAGCCCTTGCCCAGCGTCCATTCAGCCTCCGTCCACGCATAGCTGCTGGCGCTGGAAACCACCTTGGCCAGATCGAGTCCGGCCATGCTGGGGGCGCCCTTGGCAGCAGCCACCGCCTTTTCGATGGTCTCCTTGGTCACAGCTTCGCCAGCCGCCAATGCCAGGATGCAGCCGTTTTGCGCGCCCTGCGTGCGCAACTGACGTGTCAGCTGGCGGGTGTCGATGTTGGCAATCGCCACCGTGCCTTCAGCGACCAGGTACTCGGTCAGCGTTTGGGTCTTGCGGAAATTGCTGGCCACCAGGGGCAGATCCTTGATGATCAAACCTGCAGCAAAGACTTTGTGGGACTCCACGTCTTCGGGGTTGACACCGTAGTTGCCGATGTGGGGGTAAGTCAGGGTAACGATCTGTTGGCAATAACTGGGATCCGTGAGGATCTCCTGGTAGCCGGTCATGGAGGTGTTGAACACGACTTCACCGACGGTGGAGCCTGCGGCTCCAATGGAATTGCCAATGTAGACCGTGCCGTCTGCGAGCGCCAAGATGGCGGGTGGGGTAGTTCCCTTGAGAGACAAAAGCACTGGTTTCTCCGAATGTTTTACGGGTACGCCCAAACGCGCTCAAGACAGGCTCTTGGCGGGTGCCGCGCGGGAGGAAACTCCTGGCGGATGCTTTTTACGAGGGAATGTGCAGAGGTGCGCTTGGGACGGCTGTTTTCTGGAAAGCCTCTGATTATAACCGAGGGCTAACCAGAATTCGGTTTCAGCCCAGCTTCAAACTGCTGGCATGCAAGCAAATGGCTGCAGCTGCGGCCACGTTGAGGGACTCTTCCCCGCCCGGTTGACCGATGCGGGCGAACACCGTGGCTTTGGCCATGAGCGCATCCGACACGCCCTGCCCTTCGTGCCCCATGGCCCAAGCACAGGGGTGTGGCAAATCCAGGTTTTGCACGAGACCGCCCTGGTGCGAACTGGTCACCACCAAGGGAACTTGCAAGGCATCCAAGTCTTGAAGTTCCAGCCCTTCGATCAGGCGAAGGCCAAAGTGCGCGCCCATGCCGGCCCGCAGCACCTTGGGGCTCCAGAGCGCAGCAGAGCCTTTGAGCGCGAGCACCTGACGGAAACCGAAAGCCCCGGCGCTGCGCAGGATAGACCCCACATTGCCGGCATCCTGCACCCGGTCGAGGATCACGGTGGCAGCCAAGGGCTCGATGTCCGCAAACTCCGGCAAATCAACGACAAACCCCACCTTGGCGGGCGACTCCAGCCCGCTGATCTCCCGGAACAGGGCATCCGGAATTACTACAGTTTTGATAGCTGCCTGCGCATATTCCACGGGCGCCAGTGGCATAAAAGACTCAGAAACTACCAACACCGTAGGACGTACGCCACGCGCCAACGCCGCACTGCACAGGTGATCCCCCTCAATCCAGAAGCGCCCGGCCTTGCGATACGCCGTGTTGTCGGTGCTGAGCTTGCGCAGCTCCTTGAGGAGCGCGTTTTCGCGGGAGCTGATGAAGAGGGGTTCGGCCATAAAGGATTTAGAGCACGCGGGTCACCGGTGCAAAGGTTTTGCGGTGCTCGGGACAAGCACCATGGGTCTGCAAAGCGGCCAGGTGCTCGGCGGTGCCGTAGCCTTTGTGGGCGGCAAAGCCGTACTGGGGGAATCGGGCGTCCAACTCCGCACACCAACGGTCGCGGGTCACCTTGGCCAGGATGGAGGCAGCCGAAATGGCGGGCACCGTGGCATCGCCCTTGACGATGGCTTCGGCCAGCACATCCAACACCGGCAGGCGGTTGCCATCCACCAGCACTTTGGCGGGTTTGAGGCGCAACCCTTCCACCGCGCGGCGCATGGCCAACAGAGTGGCTTGAAGAATATTAATTTCGTCAATTTCTTCCACACTAGCCTGTGCGATGGAGCAGCACAGGGCTTTGGCGCGGATTTCGTCAAACAGCTTGTCGCGGCGCGCAGCGCTGAGCTTCTTGGAGTCGTTCAGCCCGGCAATGGGTCGCAAGTCATCCAGAATGACCGCAGCAGCCACCACCGGCCCGGCCAGCGGGCCACGCCCCGCCTCATCCACTCCGGCGATCAACCCTGGAATGTCCCAACTGAAGGCCACTTGCTGCACCTTGGCAGCACTTGCGCTTTTAGCTTTGGAGGACTTGTTCAATGGCATCGGTAGCAAGGGCGGCGGTGTCGCGCTGCAGTTCGGTGTGCAGCGCGCGGAAGGTGGTTTCAAGCGCTGTGATTTTCTCAGGCGCTTGTCGTGCGGCATCCAGCCATTGCAGCACTGCAGAAGCAAGGGCTTCCGGAGTGGCCGCATCTTGCAGCAGCTCAGGCACCACAAAGTCACGGCACAAGATATTGGGCAAGCCCACCCACGGCTGCAAGCGCTTGCGCCGCATGATCTGCCAAGACAACCACGACATGTGGTACCCGATCACCATGGGGCGCTTGAACAGGGCCGCTTCCAACGTGGCCGTGCCGCTGGCAATCAGGGTGACGTCACAGGCTGCCAAGGCGGTGTGGGACTGGCCGGTCAAGAGCTGCAAGCGCCCCGCCATGCCACTGCGCAGCGCAATGGCCTCGATTTCAGGCAACAAGCCCGGCACCGCAGGCACTATGAATTTGATAGCTGGTCGCGCAGACTGGATAAGCGCTGCAGCCCTAAAGAACCTCAAAGCGAGATGGCGAATCTCCGACTGGCGGCTGCCCGGCAGGATGGCCACCACCTCATCGGTATCGGAGAGGCCCAACGCACGCCGCGCGGCTGCCTTGTCCGGTTCCATGGGAATGACATTGGCAAGGGGATGGCCCACGTAGCTTGCGCTGATCCCATGCGACGCCAGCAACTCCGGCTCGAACGGAAAGATGCACAGCACATGGTCGGTGCTGCGCCGCAGTTTCTCCACCCGTTCCGGGCGCCAGGCCCAGATCGATGGGCAGACGAAATGCACCGTCTTCACCCCCTGCGCTTTGAGGCGGGCTTCCAGGTCAAGATTGAAATCGGGCGCATCGACGCCAATGAATACGTCCGGTTTAGCGCTCAGCAGGCGGTCACCCAATGCAGCGCGAATGCCCACGATTTCACGGTAGCGCCGCAACAGTTCCCAGCTGAAGCCATGGACTGCCAGCTTGTGGTGTGGCCACCAGGCTTGAAAGCCCTGCTTCGCCATCTGCGGGCCGCCGATACCGTGTGCTGTCGATTCCGGCCAACGTTGGCGGACGCCGGCAAGCAGCAGGCCCGCCAGCAAATCGCCAGAGGCTTCGCCTGCCACCATCGCGATGACGGGCGCTTCCTTCGCGCGTAGGCTGCTTTCCATCACAGATGAAGGCAAACGGTCAACGCACGATGCCGCGGTTCGCGGAAACATCAGCCAGGAAGTCGTTCATCATGGCCACATCTGGTGCCGTTTCCGGCCGCTCCACGGCCATCGCGGCCATGCGCTCTTTGGCCTGTTCCAGTGTGAGATCGTCCCGGTACAAGGCTTTGTGAATCGCCTTCACGCCGGAAATGCGCTCCGGGGACCAACCACGGCGGCGCAGGCCTTCGAAGTTCATGGAACGCGCACCAGCCGGCTGACCCTGGCACATCACAAACGGGGGCAAATCCGCAAACAGCAAGGAGCACATGGCGCTCATGCTGTGGGCGCCCAATCGCACGAACTGATGCACCACCGTAAAGCCGCCCAAAATCACCCAATCGCCCACATGCACATGGCCGGCCAGTTGGGAGTTATTGGCAAATATGACGTTGTTTCCCACCATGCAATCGTGCGCAAGATGCACATAGGCCATGATCCAGTTGTCATTGCCTACCTTGGTAACGCCCGCATCGCCAGGGGAACCGATATTGAAGGTACAAAACTCACGAATGGTGTTGCGGTCACCAATGACCAGCTCACACGGCTCACCCGCGTACTTCTTGTCCTGCGGAATCGCTCCCAAGGAGTTGAACTGGAAAATCCGGTTGTTCTCGCCGATGGTGGTATGCCCCTCGATCACACAGTGAGGCCCCACCGTGGTGCCGGCACCAATGCGCACATGCGGCCCGATGACGGTGTACGGACCAACCGTGACCGAGCTGTCCAGCTCAGCACCGGGCGCCACGATCGCAGTGGGGTGAACGTTTGACACGCTCCGCCCCTTAGCTGATCGCGCGCATCGCGCAAGTCAACTCAGCTTCACACGCCAACTCATCACCTACGGTGGCACTGGCCTTGAACTTGAAGATTCCGGCTTTCATGCGCAGCATTTCCACATTCAAGTGGAGTTGGTCGCCTGGCTCCACTGGGCGCTTGAAGCGGGCCCCGTCTATGCCGGCAAAGTAATAGACCATCTGGTCATTGGGCGACGTATCCAAGGCATCGAATGCCAACAGCGCTGCAGCTTGGGCCAAAGCCTCCAACATCAATACACCCGGCATCACCGGACGATGGGGGAAATGCCCTTCAAAAAACGGTTCATTGATGGTGACGTTCTTCAGCGCTTTGATGGTTTTGCCTTTGTCCAACTCCAAGACACGGTCTACCAGCAAGAAGGGGTAGCGGTGAGGCAGTTGTTTCAAAATTTTGTGAATATCCATCATGGCTTGTTCTCTTTTTCTAAGGTTTTGATTCGGTCACGCAAACTATGGAGCTGCTTCAGTGAAGCAGCATTGCGCTCCCAGTTTGCATTCTCATCAAGCGGGAAAATGCCCGTATAAGTACCCGGCTTGTGAATGGACTTGCTGACCACAGTGGCAGCGGAAATGTGTACGCCGGCAGCCAGTGTCAGATGGCCCAGGATAATGGCTCCGCCGCCGATAGTGCAGTGCGCCCCAATGGTCGCGGAACCTGCAACACCGACGCACCCTGCCATCGCGGTATGCGCTCCTATGCGCACGTTGTGACCGATCTGAATCAAGTTGTCCAGCTTCACACCATCTTCAATGACGGTGTCACTCAAGGCGCCTCTGTCAATGCAGGTGTTGGCGCCGATTTCCACATCATTGCCGATTCGGACTGCGCCGAGCTGCTCAATCTTTTCCCAGCGCCCGCCATCCGGTGCGAAACCGAAACCGTCGGCGCCAATCACCACCCCGGAGTGGACGATGCAGCGCTCGCCAATATGACAATCCTCGCCCAAGGTAACACGCGACCTCAGCACGCTACCCTCGCCCACTGAAGCGCCAGCTTCAACCACACACAAAGGCCCGATACGGGCCGTTGCTGCTATTTGGGCTTCGGGGTCTACCACGGCACTCGGGTGAATGAGCGGCATACCGGAAACATCCCGCATTGTCCGTTTGCGCCATAGCTGGGTGAGCTTGGCGAAATACAGGTAGGGGTTGGGTGTCACGATGCATGGCCCACGGGCTGATGCCAAGGCCGCCATGACAGGCCCCACAATCACGCAGCCGGCCAGTGACTGAGTGAGTTGCTGTTGGTATTTGGGGTTGCTGAGGAAACTGATGTCTGTACCAGTGGCAGACTCCAAAGGAGCCAGGCCGGTAATCAAACCGTCGGCAGACCCGACAAGCTCGCCCCCCAGTTGTTCAACCAGAGCAGCGAGCGTAATGGGCTTCACATGAACAGCCTGTGTCGTCAAAGCTTATTTGGCACCGGCGTTGAGAATCTTCAAAACCTTTTCGGTGATGTCGTGGCGCGCACTGCTGTAAACCACTTCTTGCAACACCATATCGTACTTTTCCCCCTCAGCCACTTGCTTGACGGCACGATTGGCGGCATCCAGTATTTTCTGCAGTTCCTCATTGCGGCGGCCGTTCAGGTCCTCCTGGAATTCGCGATTCTTGCGCTGGAAGTCGCGGTTTTGCTCGGCAAATTCCTTCTGGCGAGTCGCACGTTGTGCTTCCGACATGGCGGGGGCGTCACGCTCAAATTTTTCACTCATGGACTTGAGCGATTGCTGCAAATCCGTCAAATCCTTCTGACGCTTGGAGAACTCTTGATCCAGCCTGGTCTGGGCAGCCTTCGCAGGCGCAGATTCGGTCGTTATACGCTGCGTATTGATATATCCGACCTTGGACTCCTGGGCAAAGCCCGTACCCACAGCAAGAACCAACGAGGCACATAGCGCCCACTTCACGTGTACTGTTTTCATTAGAAGGTTGTTCCGATCTGAAATTGGATGCTCTGCATTTTATCTGCATCAAACTTTGACAACGGACGGGCAATCGCAAGCCGCAAAGGCCCGACAGGGGAAATCCAGCTGATGCCCACACCGAATGAGGCCCGTAAGTCGGAAAACTGAATATCTTCGTTGGGGCCATAGATGCCTCCTGCATCAACAAAAGCATAGCCCCGCAGTGTTCTGTCATTGCCCCCCCCGGGTAATGGGGAAAGCACCTCTGCATTAAACACCAGCTTCTTGGCCCCGCCCGTCGCACTTGCGGACGCAGCACGCTGGGCTGCTGTTGTCAAACTACCTTGTTCAAAACCCCGCACGGATCCCAGACCTCCAAGATAGTAGTTTTTGAATACAGGGTACGAACTGGACCCCGTCGCAGCTCCGAGTGACAATTCCGTATTGAAAGCGGCCGTCACCGTCCGACTCATAGGTACAAAAAGTTGATACTGTGCTGTCCCGCGGATGTAGCGCATATCACCGCCTACACTCCACTCCGCATTCGTACGAATCACGTTCCCGGTACTAGGGACCAACGCACTATCGCGGGTATCGCGGGCCCAACCCAATGTCAAAGGCACCGACGTGGCACTAAAACCGAATTCCTTGGCATAGTCCGCATACACCTTAGGCAGAAGGGTACCCGTAATGATCCGTGTCTTGTCTGCCCCCAGTCCAAAATACACAGTGTCCGAATCTGAAAAAGGGACTCCGAAACGCACGCCCACACCAGTCGTTTCAAGCGCATAGGTGTTTACATCATTGTACGGACGCGAAGTGCGTTGATACACATCGAAGGTTCGTGACACGCCGTCATCTGTGAAGTAAGGGCTGGTAGTGCTGAGGACTACGGTCCGGTTTGTTCTACTGGTATTGACCTCAATACCCAGGGAGTTACCGGAACCAAAAGCATTTTCCTGCTTAAAGCCGAATGAAAGCCCCAGCCCGTCTGAACTGGATATACCCGCGCCTAGACTGATACTGCCGGTCGGCTTTTCTACTACCGAAATGGTAAGGTCCACTTGATCAGGGGAGCCCGCCACTTCCTGCGTTTCAATACCGACACTATTGAAATAACCCAGACGATCTACGCGATTGCGAGATTGCCGGATTTTCTCTCCGTCATACCAAGCAGCTTCCAATTGACGAAACTCGCGGCGAATCACTTCATCACGGGTACGGTCATTGCCGGCGACATTGATGCGTCGCACATATACCCGGCGGGATGGCTCACCAACCAGGGTGATTTCTACGCGGTTCGTCGCACGATCAATATCCGTTCGTGCCTCTGCACGTGCAAAGGCATAGCCGAAATTGGCAAAGTAGTCAGTGAACGCCTTGGTGGTCTGGGCTACGTCGGTCGCGTTATAGGGCTCGCCCGCCTTGATAGTGACCAAAGACTGAAATTCCTGCTCTTTCCCCAGAAAGTTCCCCGCGAGCTTGATCTTGGAAACAGCGAATTGCTCGCCCTCTGTCACGTTCACCGTGATGGAGATATCCTTCTTGTCCGGGGAGATAGCCACTTGACTGGAATCGACCTTGAACTCCAGAAATCCCCGCGCAAGGTAGTAGGCGCGCAAGGTTTCTATATCCGCATTGAGCTTGGCACGCGTATAGCGGTTGGACTTGGTGTACCAACTCAACCAGTTTCCCGTATCCGAATCAAAGAGCCCACGGAGAGTACTGGATGGGAAGCTCTTGTTCCCCACGATATTGATTTCACTGATCTTTGCAGTATCGCCCTCAGTGACTGCAAAGCTGATATTCACCCGGTTGCGCTCAATAGGGGTCACGGTGGTCACTATGTCTACCGCATACATGCTTTTATTGATGTATTGTTTCTTGAGCTCCTGCTCCGCCCGGTCGACTAGTGCCTTGTCAAACGGACGCCCTTCTGAAAGACCGATATCACGCAAGGCACGTTTTAGTACATCTTTATCGAACTCGCGACTTCCGGAAAAGTCCACATCTGCGATATTGGGACGCTCCTCAACGAGGACAACCACAACACCATCTTTACTCTCTATTCGAACATCTTTGAACAACCCTAACGCGAACAAAGATCGAATGGATGCTGCCGCCTTTTCATCTGTATATGTATCGCCCACGCGTACAGGCATCGAGGCAAACACCGTACCAGCCTCGACGCGCTGCAGGCCCTCTATGCGAATATCACGAACTGCAAAGGGCTCCACGGCCCATGTGTTATGCACTACGGCAGCTAGCAATCCACTGCAGGCTACAAGACGAAGGAAATGACGATAGTTTTTCATTGAACTCAAGTTGATTCTCCGGGGGACGGATCAGGCGGCGCTGCAGATTAAGCCAAGATGTGCATAACATCGTTATAGAAAGCGATGGACATCATCACAAACAGCAATGCGACACCCACGCGTTGTAGCAAGTCCCAGCACTTCTCCGGCACCGGACGACCAGTCAGCCCCTCCCAAAGATAATACATCAGGTGCCCCCCATCCAAGACTGGCAAGGGAAGCAAGTTCAAGACCCCGAGACTGATGCTGATGAGTGCCAAAAAACTCAGGAATTGCAATAAGCCCAAGGCGGCAGATTTGCCCGCATAGTCTGCGATGGCCAATGGCCCGTTCAGATTGCGAAGGGAAACTTCACCTGTGATCATTTGCCCCATGGCGAGCAAAGACATGCGTGAAATGTCCCACGTCTTCTCAACAGCGCGCGCAATGCCTTCGACAAAGCCATATTGAACAGACACCACATCAGGAGTGCCTCCAATGAAGGCCCCGACACGACCGATGACCTCTTCCCCCTGTTTTTCAGCCTTTGGCGTGATAACGATAGTCACGACTTGGTTAGCTCGCATGACTTGCCAAGTCATCTGTATGTCGGGGGAGTGACGTATTAACGCTCTAAGCTGGCTGGCATCGCGTATGGGACGCCCATTCACCGCTGCTACCAAGTCACCTGGCAGGAGGCCCGCTGCGGTGGCACGACCCTCTGCGCTCAAGTCACCCATGAGTGGCTTGGAAAAAGGAGCAAGCCAGCCGATCTTCTGAAAAAGCGTTGCATCTGCGGCGCTCCCCCCCAAGGTGCCCAGATCCAGGGCACGCAACGTGCTATCTGCAAACTCATCGCTGCCAGGCTCATTGAACTTCACATACAGGACCCGTCGATCCAAAGTCGCCGTTGTAAGCCACCAGCGGAACTCTTCAAACGTATGGATAGGACTCAAGTCATCTTGCGATACACCCACTTCCAAAACCCGCTCTCCACCGATCCACCCTCCCTTTGCTGCCAAAGATGACGCGACGGGTGTCGGAAGAATAGGAGCGGCCAAAGTGACGGGTTGCCAATTCACCATGGAGTAAAGGCCTATCGCCAGCAACAAATTAGCCAGCGGTCCAGCCGCTACGATGAATGATCGACGACGCAAGGACTGCCTATCAAATGCCTCAGATGCCTCTGACTCAGCGACAGGCCCCTCACGACCATCGAGCATCTTGACGTAGCCACCGAGTGGAATAGCACTCAGGACAAAGTCCGTACCCGTCCGGGCTGATGTCCACCCCCATAGCCTGGGACCAAATCCGATTGAAAACCGGAGAACCCTGACTCCACAAAGTCGGGCTGCATAAAAGTGCCCCCACTCATGCACTGCAACCAGCAAACCAATTGCGACGAGAAAAGCCAGAACAGTTTGCATGGGATACCTTTTGCCGGTTTACGACCGCAGTGAAGTGCAAATCTGCTCAGCCATACTTCGAGCCTCTGCATCCAACGCCATCAAAGACATCAAGTCGTCCGGAGACACGAAGTTCATCTGGGTCAATGTGTGTGTATTCACGGTATGAATTTGATCGAAACGAATTCGACGATCCAAAAATGCGGCCACCGCAATTTCATTTGCTGCGTTCAATACGACCGTAGATCCGGCCTGTCCCGATAAAGTTTCCCAAGCCAACTTCAATCCAGGAAACCGGGCTTGATGTTCATCAGAATGAATCGACTCAAAAGTCAGTGCTGCCATTTTGGAAAAATCCAGGGCCGCTGAACCTGAAGGAACTCGCTGTGGCCAAGCCAAGCCATAAGCGATAGGCCCGCGCATGTCTGGAGTGCCTAATTGAGCAACCACCGAGTTATCCACGTACTGCACCATGGAGTGCACCACACTTTGCGGATGAATGATGACGTCAATCTGCTGAGGAAGCACATCGAACAAAAATTTAGCCTCAATGACCTCCAGCGCCTTGTTCATCATGGTCGCCGAGTCCACCGATATTTTTCGCCCCATGACCCAATTCGGATGTGCGCATGCTTGCTCAGGCGTCGCCTCGCGGATCTGCGTTGGGCTCCAGGTTCGGAAAGGTCCCCCTGAGGCCGTCAGGATTAATTTGTCGATCACGGAAGGCCATTGCACCCGACTATCCGGCAGTGATTGAAAAATAGCGGAGTGCTCGCTATCAATGGGCATCAAAACCGCTCCACCCTGTCTTACGGCTGACATGAATACGCCCCCACCCACGACGAGTGCTTCTTTATTGGCAAGAAGCAATCTCTTTCCGGCGGATGCAGCTGCAATGCAGGATGACAATCCTGCCGCGCCGACAATGGCCGCCATGACCATATCTACGTCAGCATGTCTGGCGACCTCATCCAATGCGGCCGGACCCGAAAGTACTTCCGTACTTACCCCGGATTGTTTGAGCCGTGCTTGAAGCTCCATCGCATGAGAGGGACTCACCATGACCGCGAATTGCGGTTGAAATTCTATGCACTGGGCGTGGATCACTTCGACGTTAGTGGAAGCAGTCAACGCAAACACAGAGAAACTCTCTGGATGTCGCCTCAAGACATCAAGGGTACTGACCCCAATGGAACCAGTCGACCCCAGCACTGTGATTTTCTTCATAGAAGACCCGATGAGAAAGACTGTAAAAACATAGCCAAAGGAACTACAGGCAACAGCGCATCCACCCGATCCAGCACGCCGCCATGACCTGGTAGTAGTTGGCTACTGTCTTTTGCACCTGCGGCACGCTTCACCAAAGACTCCAGCAAATCGCCAGATATGCTCATTGCACTAAGGAACAAAACGGAAAGAGCCATGAAAGCCCAATGCCGGCCGACCAGGTCGCTATAAATACTGGCGGAATCCAACATCCAAGTCCGCTCGACATAGATCCACAGAACGGACAATAGCAACACACCGACAACTCCACCCAAGGCGCCTTCTCGGGTTTTCCCAGGGCTGATGTCCGGCGCCAGTCTGTCTTTGAAAAAACGCCCGCCCAAAGACCGCCCGACAAAATATGCGCCTATATCAGCCACCCAGACCAATGCCAAAACAGAGAACAGGAAATTAATCCCACGAGCACGAGCAGAGACCACTGCTAACCAGGCTGCGCACAACACAAGGAAACCGATCAGCTGGCGAAGCGTTCTATTCAAGTCATTCCATGCAGGTACGCCGGAACGTATCAATGCACCGCCACCAACAACCCAGAGAATCACACACACCAGCCATACCCACTGCAGGGTGTAGGCGGAAGGTTCTAATAGCCACAACACGCCACACGCAAGAGCACAGCAAGCTCCAGCCAAGAGCGATTGGTTCGGGCTTGCACCATTTAACCGATACCATTCCCAAGCTCCACACGCCATCAATACACCTGCAACAATTGCAAATGCAAATGGGTCCGGATAAAAAACCGCAGGAACCAAAACTGCCAACAGGCCGACCGCAGTAAGAATACGCAAGCGCAGCATAAAAAATCCTTCAGAAAGCGCAAGGCGCGCTTAGCGGACCTGAGCAGAAGTCTTGCCGAAGCGCCGCTCACGGCTTCTGAATTCAGTCAATGCAACATCAAGGTCACTTTCGCTGAAATCAGGCCACAATGCGGGGCTGAAAAAAAACTCGGCGTACGCCGACTGCCAAAGCAGAAAATTACTGATCCGGTACTCACCACCGGTACGGATGAACAAATCGGGATCCGGGCTGGGATGGAGCGCCATGGCCTTGGTCAGATTTTCCTCAGTAATGGCATCTCCGCTGTTTACCAGTGTGGTGGCAGCTTGAACGATATCCCAGCGTCCACCATAGTTAAAGCACACGTTCAAAATCAGACCCTGATTGGACGCAGTTTCCAACTCAGCCTGGCGAAGACCCAACTGCACTTTCTCGGACAGCCCGAATCGGCTTCCGACAAAGCGGAGACGGACACCTTCCAGCTTAAGCTGCGATACTTCCTTGGCCAGTGCGCCAGCTAGTAAATCCATTAGGCCGGATACCTCGTCCACTGGACGATTCCAATTCTCAGAAGAGAATGCAAAAACTGTAAGCGTTGAAATACTCCGGGAAGGACAGGCTCTGACAATGCGTTTGAGCGTATCTACACCCTGCTTATGACCTGCCAAGCGGGGAAGAAAACGCTTGGAAGCCCATCGCCCGTTCCCATCCATAACGATGGCCACATGCAACGGGCTGGGTGAAACTAAAGCCGACATGCGGTACAGCGTTAGACCGCCATGATGTCTTGCTCTTTGGAAGCCACCAATCGATCAATCTCCGCGATGTGCTTGTCAGTCGTCTTTTGCACATCTGCTTCACAGCGCTTTTGATCATCTTCCGAAGCCAGCTTGTCTTTAACCAGTTTTTTGACAGCCTCATTGGCATCACGACGCAGGTTACGGACCGCTACTTTGGCCCCCTCCCCCTCCCCACGGACAACCTTGGTCAGTTCTTTGCGACGCTCCTCCGTCATTGCTGGCATGGGAACCCGAATCAACTCCCCCATGCTGGATGGATTCAAACCTAAGTCCGAATCGCGGATCGCCTTTTCAATCTTGGGGGCCATGTTCTTTTCCCAAGGTTGCACGCTAATCGTACGGGCATCAATAAGAGAGAGGTTGGCAACCTGGCTCAATGGAACCATTGATCCGTAATAGTCGACATGCACCGTATCCAACAAGGCCGGGTTGGCCCGACCAGTTCGGATTTTTGTCAAGTTATTCTTCAAGGCCTCAATGGACTGATCCATCTTGCCATCCACGGTCTTCTTGATTTCTTCAACGGACATAGCTTGCTAACTCCTATGCGATCAATCTGCAGCCAGAATTTACACGTGCACCAATGTGCCTTCATCTTCACCCATCACCACACGCTTCAATGCACCGTGTTTAAAAATGGAGAAAACCTTGATCGGCAACTTTTGATCTCGACAGAGGGCGAAGGCAGCAGCATCCATGATGCCCAGATTCTGGGTCATAGCTTCATTAAATGAAATGCTGGAATAGCGGGTTGCAGTCGGGTCCTTTTTGGGGTCCGCCGTGTAGACGCCATCGACCTTTGTCGCTTTCAGCACCATTTCAGCACCGATTTCCGCACCCCGTAAAGCGGCAGCCGTGTCGGTAGTGAAAAACGGATTTCCCGTACCTGCCGCAAAGATCACCACCTTGCCCTCTTCGAGGTATTGCAAGGCTTTAGGGCGTACATAGGGCTCTACCACTTGCTCAATTCCAATCGCGGACATGACGCGTGCGGTCAGTCCGGCCTTGTTCATTGTGTCGCCCAGAGCAAGTGCGTTCATTACTGTAGCCAGCATACCCATGTAATCGGCAGTCGCCCGATCCATTCCGACAGAACCACCCGCTACACCACGGAAGATGTTGCCGCCGCCGATCACGACAGCGACTTCCACACCCAAGCGGGTCACCTCGGCAATTTCATCCACCATGCGGACGATGGTGTCCCGATTAATACCGAACTGGTCGTCGCCCATCAATGCCTCGCCGGACAACTTGAGCAAAATTCTCTTGTAAGCAGGTGTGGATTGACTCATAGACGACTCCCGTTCGGTAACCAACAACTTTGCTTTCAGATCAAGCAGACTGCTTGGCCGCAGCCACTTGCGCAGCAACCTCAGCGGCGAAGTCATCCACCTTTTTCTCAATGCCTTCACCCACCACGTAGAGGGTAAAGCCCTTCACAGTGGTAGACACAGACTTGAGCATCTGCTCCACAGTTTGCTTGTCGTTCTTGACGAAAGGCTGGTTGAACAAAGAAACTTCTTTCAGGAACTTCTGAACACCGCCTTCGATACGTTTGGCAACGATCTCTGCAGACTGCACAGGCTTGCCTGCAGCCGTAGCAATAGCAGCATCTTCAGCAGCCTTTGCTGCCGCCACGGAACGCTCGCGCTCGACCAACTCTGCAGGCACCTGGTCAGCAGACAAAGAAACCGGCTTCATCGCAGCCACATGCATGGCAACGTCCTTGGCAGCAGCTTCATCACCTTCAAATTCAACCACCACACCAATACGTGTGCCGTGCAGATATGAAGCCAGCTTGCTGGAACCAGCAAAACGCTGGAAGCGGCGGAAGGTCATGTTCTCGCCGATCTTGCCAATCAGTCCCTTACGAACATCTTCCAGGGTAGGGCCGAAACCATCTTGTTCATACGCCAGAGCACCCAAAGCTGCCACATCTGCAGGATTATTCACTGCCACCAATTGGGCGGCCGCATTAGCCAGCGCCAGGAAGCTGTCGTTCTTGGTCACAAAGTCTGTTTCGCAATTGACTTCAATCAACGCGCCAACGCCATTGGCGATGCTGGTCGCCACAACACCTTCAGCTGTCACACGTGCGGCAGCCTTGCCAGCTTTGCTACCCAACTTGACACGCAGAATCTCTTCCGCCTTGGCCATATCTCCATCCGCTTCAGTCAAAGCCTTTTTGCACTCCATCATGGGCGCATCGGTCTTGCCACGCAGTTCTGCCACCATGCTCGCTGTAATTGCTGCCATTTGTATTCTCCGAATTTCAACAGTTTAAATATGGGCTAAAAAAAAGGGGCAACGAAGCCCCCTTTTTCGGGTGCAGAAGTGCTTAGGCGGAAGCTTCGCTCACTTCAACAAACTCGTCATCACCTTCAGCGGCAACCGCCTTGACAACGTCATCCACAGCGTTCGCACGGCCTTCGAGAATTGCATCAGCAATTCCGCGAGCGTACAAAGTCACTGCCTTGGAAGAGTCGTCGTTACCGGGGATCACATAGTCGATACCTTCGGGAGAGTGATTGGAGTCCACCACACCGATCAAAGGAATGCCGAGCTTGCGTGCTTCAGCGATCGCAATTTTGTGGTAGCCCACATCGATCACAAAAATAGCATCAGGCAAAGTATTCATATCCTGAATACCGCCAATGTCTTTTTCCAGCTTTTCCAGCTCGCGGGCGAACATCAACTGCTCTTTCTTGCTCATGCTGTCCAACCCAGCCTCCTGTTGGACTTTCATGTCCTTCAGGCGCTTGATGGAAGTCTTGACCGTCTTGAAGTTGGTCAACATACCGCCCAACCAACGCTGGTCCACAAAAGGAACGCCAGCGCGCTGCGCTTCAGTGGCGACAATTTCACGGGCTTGGCGCTTGGTACCCACCATCAGAATGGTGCCGCGCTTCGCAGACAACTGGCGCACAAATTTGGCAGCCTCCTGGAACATCGGGAGCGACTTTTCCAGGTTAATAATGTGGATCTTGTTACGGTGACCGAAGATGAACGGGGCCATCTTGGGGTTCCAGAAGCGGGTTTGGTGACCAAAATGGACACCGGCTTCCAGCATTTCGCGCATTGTTACTGCCATGTTTAACTCCGAAGGTTAGGTCTGAAATCCACCCCGCTGATTGCCCGCAGTGAACGCGGCGGGAAACACCTTATGGGGATGGTTTGTGATTACTTTGGCAGGCACAGCCGCCAAAGCCTGTCGAGTATAACATGTAGCGTATCCGCGGACTCAGCGACCCAGCAGCACCTTTTTGCGTCCCCGCATCACGTCAAATCCATCAATCCAACCGAAACCTATGAAAAAATAAGCCTATACCTAAGACGCATCCGATTTTGAAAGTTGAAATGAAAATTGCCATTGTGGGCGCGGGAGTTGTCGGGATAGCGACAGCCCATGAATTAGCCGAAGCCGGCCATGCAGTCACCGTGTTTGAAAAAAGTGGCGCTGCCTGTGAATCTTCGAGCTTTGCGAATGGCGGCATTCATTGCAACAGCTTTATCTTGCCGCTTTCGCCCCCCAACTTTACGGGAAGTAGATTGCGCCGTTTTTGGCAAAGCACCCGCCAAATGTCCCACTCCCGCTGGGCGACACCAGTCAACTTCCATTGGCTGTGGTCACAGAACTCAGGAGCAGCTGCAAACAAGATGAGTACCACCCAGTCTTTCGGTCAGAAAATGGCGCGACTGGGGATGGGGATTACCGATGCTTTGATCTCGCACCATCAATGGGAAGTCGAACAGAGTGAAGGGCATTTGATTTTGCTCAGTAGCGAGGCAGAACTGAATCGGCATTCGGCGCACCTCCAATGCCTGAAGGACGCAGAGCAAAGTTTCCGGATCTTGGACCGGGAGGAATTGGAAGCCCATGAGCCTGCACTGCATGGAGCAGACAAAGTGTTTAAGGCGATCTACCTGCCTGGCGACCGTGTGATGAACTGTCGCCAGTTCTCGCTTCTGCTCAAGCAGGCGGCACAACGCAACAGGGTGGACTTTCACTTTGACACGGAAGTCACAGGGCTACAAACACAGAGCAGACCCCAAGTTCGCCTCAAGAACGGTGACGTTCAGTCTTTCGATCACGTAGTCATATGTACTGAATCCTTCCCTTCGGAGAATTTTCTGAAAAGCGGCCTCCATACCTCCACCGCCCGCATCGACAGCTACGCACTGAGTGTGGCAGTGCGCGAGCCATTGAATGCACCACGCAGCGCCCTGCAGGACTGCAAGTCAGGCATCACCATCTCTCGCATCGGAAAGAGATTGCGGGTGTGCGGTGGCGCTGAGTTGAACAGGCTTGCATCGAAGGAACACGACAAACGCGTCGTGAGCAAGCTGTTTCGGACACTGGATCAGTACTTTCCTGGCGCGGCCAATTACCCTGCCGGCACCCAAATCTGGCGCGGCCACCGCACATTTACCTTGGATGGCCTTCCTTTGGTGGGAAGTGCGGGGCTTCCGGGGATATGGCTCAATTTGGCACATGGGGCCCATGGCTGGACGCTGGCAACCGCCAGTGCACGGATACTATCCGAACAAATTGCAGGCCAGTCCACCAGCTTGCCGTGTGAACCGATCAGTCCGCAGCGCTTCAATCGATAGGCATGGCCAACATGTATTTACGGCCGGCCAAGCAGCACAGGGAATAGAAGTCATGAGCCCAGAACTGTCACAACGACTTGCAGCCGCAGTGGATGGGATGCCCGCATTTCCCAAAAGCGTCCAACGCATCCTGGAACTGACTCGGGATGTCAACAGTACGCCCAAGGATCTGGTCGATGTGATCGACAAAGACCCGGTGGTAACCGTCAAAATCTTGAAGGTCGTCAACTCTGCGTACTACAGCTTGCCGCGGCAAGTGACCACCATCGGCCATGCGGTGGTCTACCTGGGCTTCAACACGATCAAGAATCTGGCCTTGAGCATCGCGGCCATAGGCATGCTTCCCAAAGAGAACCAAGCTGGCTTCGATGTCCAACAGTATCTTTTGCATTCATTGGCCACGGCCAGCATCGCCAAGCAACTTGCGTTGAAGGTGGACGATGCAGACCCCATGGATTGCTTTATTGCCGGTCTACTGCATGATTTTGGCAAGATGGTGTTTGCCCAATTCATGCCACAAGAATTCAAAGCCGCTTTGGCTATGAGCGCAGCAGACAACAGCTCCTTACATTCCGCTCTGCAAACCACCATAGGCGCTGACCACGCCGTGGTGGGTGCCATGCTTGTGGAAAAATGGCGTTTCGCGCCTTCCTTGGTGGAGACGATCCGCCATCAACGCGCTGACAACCTGAAAGATACCGACATGATTGCCTGCGTTTTTGGTGCCAATCAAATCAGCAAGCGCTTGGCTTTCGGTTTTGCCGGAAACCACTGTATTGACGAACTTCCAGCCCCGCTGCAAAAGCGCCTCGGTGGCAATCTGGAGCAGGTAATCACCTCGTTGGGCGACATGACAAGCCTGTTTGAAGAAGCCCAAGTATTCGCCAAGTTATAAAGGACAGGTTCATGAAAGTCAGGTTTTGGGGAGTACGCGGTTCCATAGCTTCGCCCGGCCCCAAAACCGTGCGGTATGGCGGCAATACAACCTGCATTGAGATCCGTACTGACAACAACGAATTGATCATTCTGGATGCCGGCACCGGCATCTTTCCACTCTCCCAAACCTTGCTGGCAGAAATGCCCGTGACCGCCAATGTCCTGATCACCCACTCACACTGGGATCACATTCAGGGCCTGCCGTTCTTCATCCCGAACTTCATCCCCGGCAACACCTTGCGACTGCATGGTGGCTTTGACCCGGTCTCTGGCAAAGGCATTGAGCAGGTGATGGCAGTACAACTGCAGTACAGCTACTTCCCAGTGCGCGAGGAAGAGATGAAGGCTCGCATCGAGTACGTCACGCTCTTGCCCGACCAGCCCATCCAGATTGGCAGCGCCACCGTGACACCTTGCCTTTTGAACCATCCGGTGGTGGACTTCGGGTATCGCATCGACTGCGACGGAAAGTCAGTGTTTTTCACTGGTGATCATGAGCCGCCCTACAACATCTACGAACCCGGTGATGAAGGGTACGCGGACTATCAGGCCTTTGTCGACGAAAAAAACAATGCCATCCTGGAAGCCATCAAGGGAGTCGATGTCTACATTGCTGATACCTCTTACACCGATGCTGAATACCCCTCCAAAAAAGGATGGGGGCATGGCACCTTCAGCACCAGCATCGCCTCAGCCCACGCTGCCGGCGCCAAAGTCCTCTTTTGCACGCACCACGAACCGACCCGCAGTGACGATGCCCTGGAACTGGCGTTTGCCGAAGCACTGGATCACAACGCCCACTTGAGCAGAGGTATGGATATCCGCCTCGCCCGAGAGGGCGACACCTATGAATTATGAGTGGATTCTTTCCACTGCGGGCCCCAAGACTTTTGGGCGCCTGCCCATTCTCGACACAATCGCATCCCGGACACTGGAGAAAAACGCCGCACTGAATCATCCGCCGGGCTTCCTGATGCAACAGGCCGGCTTGGCTTTGGCGAAGCTCGCCCTTGCGGTATCACCGCATGCTCAAGTTTTTTGGGTTGCCTGCGGGCGGGGCAACAATGGTGGTGATGGCCTTGAAGCCGCTATTCACCTCCATCAGTGGGGGAAAAAGGTCCATGTCAGCATGCCCACGGGCGACAAACCCTTGCCAGCTGATGCGGGGCAAGCGCTCGCAAGGGCACACCAAGCAGGCGTACACATCCATGATCACGCTCCCTATCGTTGGGACGCATGCATTGATGCCCTGCTGGGTATCGGACTGAGCAATGCGCCAACCGGGGCCTACGCTGATTGGATCGGTCGCATCAACGCGCGCTTGTGTGACGTCATCTCCGCCGACATTCCCAGCGGACTGAGTGCCGACACCGGTGAGGCACCCGGCGTCTGTGTGACGGCCACACATACCCTTTCTATGTTGAGTTTGAAAACGGGCTTACTGACATTGCAGGGGCGAGATGTCTGCGGCAATGTCTGGCTCAACACCTTGGGGATCGACGCCCTCACGGAGCCGACTGCGTGGCTCAACCCTCTGCCGACTATCCAACAGCGCCGCCATGCTTCCCACAAAGGCAGCTTTGGAGATATCGCCATTGCGGGCGGCACACTCGGCATGCAAGGCGCCGCCGTACTGGCGGCCCGGGCCGCACTGCAGACCGGAGCCGGAAGGGTGTACCTGGCTTTGCTGCCCTCAGCGCAAGGAAACACTTCCGTCCCCATACCTGCAGACCTCATGCAGCGCCATACAGACGCACTGCAGCCGCAACAGTTGACTCTGGTCGTCGGCTGTGGCGGCGGAGCGGAGATTGCACACGCACTCCCCCACTGGTTGATGGAGTCCAAGCACTTGGTTTTGGATGCCGATGCACTCAATGCCATCGCCGCGTCCACCGACCTCCAAACCCTACTTCAGCGACGCGCCCCGGACACGACGGTGATCACCCCACACCCGCTGGAGGCAGCACGTTTGCTGCGCAGCAGCGTCGGCGAAGTGCAAGCAGACCGCTTGCGAGCCGCCCAGCGCCTAGCCGAGCAATTCAAGTGCACTGTAATCCTCAAAGGATCAGGCAGTATCATCGCTGCGCCGGATCGCACGCCTCACATCAACCCCACCGGAAACGGCAAACTGGCCATTGCCGGCACAGGCGACGTACTCGCTGGGATGACAGGCGCTGCATTGGCGCGCCACGCAAGTGCTTGGAAGGCGGCCTGCGAAGCCTGTTACCGTCACGGTGCGCTGGCGGACCAGTGGGCAAAGCCCATGTCGCTCACCGCCAGCGGATTACTGGAATCCATATAAAAGTAGCCGCTAGCACTTATGAAATATGCGCTAGCAGCTACCAATTTAATAGCAAAAAACTCAGACTATCTGCGCTTCTTTGCGACTTTTTTCGTTGAAGGACTTGCCTTTTCGGCACCTCGGCTGCTGCGCGAAGACTTTGCGGCACTTCGCTGTTGGCGAACCTTGCCCTTGAAGGCAGCACCCGTCCCAACGTCCGACTCTGAACGTCCCGAGAAATCAGCACGACCCGGTTTGATGTCGCGGCCGACACCTTTTTCGGGAGGCAGTCTGGGTATGGATCCCGCTCCCTCTTGCACCAAACGGAAGTCAATCTTGCGTCCATCCAAGTCCACTCGGCTCACTTGGATACGGACCCGCGTACCGATCGCGTAGCGGATACCGGTACGCTCACCCCGCAGCTCCTGCCGGGCCTCATCAAACCGGAAGTACTCCCCACCCAGTTCGGTGATATGGACAAGACCTTCCACATACATGGCGTCCAACGTTACGAACAGGCCGAACGTGGTCGCCGAGGACACGACGCCTGAATACTCCTCGCCCAGGTGCTCGCGCATGTACTTGCATTTGAGCCAAGCCTCCACATCGCGACTGGCCTCGTCAGCGCGGCGCTCGTTCGCACTGCAGTGCAAACCAGCCGCCTGCCAGGCAGTCCCTTCCGCATTGAGTTTTTTGGGTTTGGTTTCCGGATTGGCTACCCGTGACGCCAGATTTTTTTCCAGACGTCGCGCAAGCTTGGCGTGCGCCTCACCAGGCGTCGGCAACGTCGGCAGCTGGTATTTGCTCTTGGAGAGGATCGCCTTGATCACACGGTGCACCAGCAAATCCGGATACCGCCGGATAGGGCTGGTGAAGTGCGTGTAGGCATCAAACGCCAAGCCAAAATGCCCGCTGTTGATGGGCGTGTAAATCGCCTGCGACATGGAGCGCAACAGCATCGAGTGGATCTGCTGGGCATCCGGCCGGTCTTTGGTAGCTTCTGCGATCGCCTGAAACTCGCCGGGGGCGGGCTTGTCGCTGATCGTCATGCCGATGCCACTGGCCTTCAGGTAATTGCGCAGCATCTCCTGCTTTTCGGGCGTCGGCCCTTCGTGCACGCGGAACAGGCCTTGGTGCTTGTTCTGGGCAATGAAATCCGCACTGCAGACATTAGCGGCCAGCATGGCCTCTTCAATCAAGCGGTGCGCGGTGTTGCGGGTACGCGGAACGATCTTTTCAATGCGTCCGTTTTCATCACACACAATCTGCGTCTCGGTAGTCTCGAAATCCACAGCGCCCCGCTTGTGGCGGGACTTGAGCAATGCCTGGTACACGCCATGCAAGTTCAACAGGTCCTGCACACGTTCCTTGCGCTTGCTGGCTTCCGGACCTCGCGTGTTGCCCAGAATGGCGGCCACCTCTGTATAAGTGAAACGTGCGTGGCTCCACATCACGGCGGGATAGAACTGGTAGGCATCGACCTCACCGTCTTCGGTGACGAACATATCGCACACCATGCACAGTCGCTCAACCTCAGGATTCAGTGAACACAAACCGTTGGACAGTTTCTCAGGCAGCATAGGAATGACACGGCGTGGAAAGTACACGCTGGTCGCACGGTCATAGGCATCTACATCAATGGCATTGCCTGTCTCCACATAGTGACTGACATCTGCAATTGCCACCAACAATCGCCAACCTTTAAGTGCCGTCTTGCCTCGTCCTCTGCTAGCAGGCTCGCAATACACCGCATCATCAAAGTCCCGCGCGTCTTCACCATCGATAGTGACCAACGGGATGTCAGTAAGGTCAATGCGACGCAATTTATCCTGAGAACGGACCTTGTCGGGCAGCGTCCGCGCAAGGGCGACGCAAGCATCAGAAAATTCATGCGGTACGCTGTATTTGCGCACTGCAATTTCAATCTCCATGCCGGGATCATCAACCTCACCCAATACCTCTTTGATGCGCCCCACAGGCTGACCGAACAATGCGGGGGGCTCAATCAATTCCACCACCACCACTTGCCCCGGCTTGGCCACACTGGTAGCACCTTTGGGTATCAATACGTCTTGCCCATAACGCTTGTCTTCAGGCGCCACCAGCCAGACACCACTTTCCTGCAACAGCCTGCCGATGATGGGTTGTTTGGAGCGCTCGGTGATTTCCACCACGCGACCTTCAGGGCGACCCTTTCGGTCACTTCGCACGATCCGAACCTTGACGCGGTCTTTGTGCAGCACGGCCCGCATTTCATTGGGGGGAAGGTAAATATCGGGAGCACCGTCATCGCGGGACACGAAGCCGTGCCCATCCCGATGCCCTTGAACAATTCCTTCAACTTCTTCCAGCAAATTGCTGTTTTGGCCTAAATGTTTGATATACTTCTCTCTTTCCTGAGATGCCCAGATGGCGGAATTGGTAGACGCACTAGTTTCAGGTACTAGCGAGTAACATCGTGGAGGTTCGAGTCCTCTTCTGGGCACCAACAATGGTAATGTAGTTAATGAAAAGCCGCTGTGAAAACAGCGGCTTTTTTTTGCCTGTGTGATTCGTGCCACTGACCGTTGGATACATCGGTCAGTGGCCAATAAATCAGATGGGAAGTGCGACCAGATCGTGGCCTTGCGCACTCACAATGCGCGCCTTGGTGAACTCACCCACCTTCAGTGTCTTGCTGATTTTTTCGGGAGGCAACAGACGCACCACGCCATCAATTTCAGGAGCATCCGCATAACTGCGACCCACCCCACCCTTGCGCCCCAAAGCCGGCGCGGAATCCACCAATACTTGCATCACAGAGCCGACACGGCGTTGCAACCGCGCTGCAGACACTTCTTCAGCGACCTGCATGAATCGGGCGCGGCGCTCTTCACGCACCTCCACCGGCAACATGCCCGGCAAGTCATTGGCAGTTGCACCATTGACCGCGCTGTAGGCAAAGCAACCCGCACGGTCAATCTGGGCTTCACGCACAAAGTCGAGCAAGTGCTCAAACTCATCTTCCGTCTCGCCAGGAAAGCCGGCAATGAACGTGCTACGCACCACCAGCTCGGGACATGCCTCCCGCCATTGCTGCAAACGCTCGAGGTTCTTTTCGCCGCTGGCCGGCCGCTTCATGCGACGCAGCACATCGGGATGGCTGTGTTGCAAAGGAACATCCAAGTACGGCAGCACACGGCCCGTGGCCATCAAAGGAACAATCTCATCTACGCTGGGGTAGGGATACACATAGTGCAGACGGACCCAGGCACCATAAGGCTCAGCAATATCGCCCAAGGCTTGCACCAACTCGAGCATCCGTGTCTTGACCGGCTTGCCATCCCAGAACCCTGTGCGGTATTTCACATCCACCCCATAGGCTGACGTATCCTGGCTGATGACCAGCAACTCTTTCACCCCACCTTCGAACAAAGCGCGCGCTTCGGTCAGCACATCTCCAATGGGCCTAGACACCAAGTCACCCCGCATGCTGGGGATGATGCAGAAGGTGCAACGATGGTTGCAGCCCTCGCTGATTTTCAAATAAGCGTAATGACGCGGCGTAAGCTTGACGCCAGCCACTCCAAAGGACTGCGGAACCAAATCCAGGAATGGGTCGTGCGGCTTTGGTAGATTCAAGTGCACCGCATCCATCACCTCTTGGGTTGCATGCGGCCCGGTCACGGCAAGCACCTTGGGATGCATCTGGCGAACCATGTTTTCACCGCCATCTGTCGTTTTTGCCCCCAAGCAACCCGTCACGATTACGCGGCCGTTTTCAGCCAGCGCTTCGCCAATGGTGTCCAGGCTTTCTTTCACCGCATCATCGATAAACCCGCAGGTGTTGACGATGACCAAATCCGCGCCCTGGAAAGTCTTGGAAGTCTGGTAGCCCTCCGCGCTGAGCTGGGTCAGGATGAGCTCGGAGTCCGTCAAGGCCTTGGGACAACCCAAGCTCACGAAACCGACTTTAGGGGCAACTTGTGCTGTCTGGGTGGGGGTCAAAATATCAGTCATATAGCGAAGTTCCGGAGCCCGCCCCCAGACACCGACCGCCGCGATTAGCGCTTGAGGCCGAAGGTGCCGAGGAATTGCTCGGTTTGTTTTTGCATCTGTTCCTGCATCTGCTGGAACACATTGTTGCCCATGACACCTTGCACCATGGGTGCTTGCATCTCCATGAGCGCTTGCATGTTTTTTTCCAAGTATCCGCCCATCATGCCTTGCATCGCATGTCCGTAAAAACGGATGATGCTCGACAACACCGGTGTAGTGAACATGGGCGAACCATGGGCCTCTTCCTCCAGGATGATCTGCAGCAGAATGCTACGCGTCAGGTCATCCCCCGTCTTGGCATCCACCACCGCGAACGCCTCGCTCTCCATCACCAACTGCTTGATCTCAGCTAGCGTGATGTAAGTAGAGGTATCAGTGTCATAGAGACGGCGATTCGGATATTTCTTAATTACCCGCTGCGTCGTCTTAGAGTCTTTGGTGGAGTTTTTTTGCATTGCGATCGCTCAGCACAAAATGTGGGAGCCAAGTAAGTGTTGCGCTGCAGCACATTCTAGAGAGGGACCGGCTGATGCTGCCCTAGGAATACCCTAGTGGCAAGAGACATCCGGAAAAGTTGGTAGGCGCAATTGGACTCGAACCAACGACCCCCACCATGTCAAGGTGGTGCTCTAACCAGCTGAGCTATGCGCCTACATTTATCCGAGAGGCCGAAGTATAGCAGCATAAAAACCGCTTCTCGTAGAAAACGGAGCAGAAAGTTCAAAAACCATTAACTGCGCAGCACCATAATTAACGTTTACGTCAGCGTAAATCCCTCTCATCTTCACTAGGAGTTCTCCATGGATATCGCAGGAAAAGTCTTCATCGTGACCGGCGGCGCATCTGGCTTGGGCGAAGGCACCGCACGCATGCTGACGGCCAAAGGCGGCAAGGTGGTCATCGCGGACATGCAAGTTGAGAAAGGCGAGGCGATCGCCAACGAATTGGGCGGCGCTTTCGTGAAGTGCGACGTCAGCAATGAAGCCGATGGTCTGGCTGTGGTTGCCAAGGCCTTGTCGCTTGGCAAGCTCATGGGATTGGTGAATTGCGCCGGCATTGCACCGGCCGAGAAGACGGTGGGGAAAAACGGCGCCCATGCCCTCACCTCTTTCAGCAAAACCATCACCGTGAACCTGATAGGGAGCTTCAATATGATCCGGCTGGCGGCCGAAGCCATGAGCAAAAATGAGCCCGAATCGACCGGGGAACGCGGCGTCATGATCTCCACTGCCTCAGTAGCCGCTTACGACGGACAAATCGGCCAAGCAGCCTACAGTGCGTCCAAAGGCGGCGTAGTTGGCATGACCCTGCCCATAGCCCGCGATCTGGCACGCAACGGCATCCGCAACATGACCATCGCCCCTGGCATTTTCGGTACACCAATGCTGTTCAGCATGCCCCAGGAAGTGCAAGACTCGCTGGCTGCTGGCGTTCCTTTTCCTTCGCGTCTGGGTACTCCGCTCGACTACGCCAAACTCGCGATCCACATTTTTGAGAACGACATGCTCAATGGCGAAGTCATTCGTCTGGATGGAGCCATCCGCCTGGCGCCGAAATAGATCTCTACAAAAGCACAGAGGCGACCTTCATGGCGAATCACTGTCAGCGGTGCGCCCTGATGGAAGCCACCATGCCCAGTACGAACACCGCACTGGCCATCCATTGCAAAACGGACGGCCAGTCACCGTAGACCAGAAATGCATATCCCAAAGCAAACAACGTTTCTGAGACGATGAGCTGCCCGCACAAACTGGCACTCAAACGCCGACTCGCGTAATTCCACAGCACGGTAGCGATCCACGCTGATCCTACGCCAGTTGCTATACAAACCATAGCAGAAAACGCAATATCAGCGTGCGCCAATAGCTCATTGACTGGTGTTCCCATGGGCAGCCACAAGAGCCAAGCCGCCAGTCCCGCATTCACACCCATCCAACTGGTCCAGTCCTTGAGGTTTACCTCAGTGTGCCGCTTGAGCCACGCCGAATTGATGATCGCAAAAGCCACCCAGAAGGCCATGGCCATTAAGGCGTAAATCACCCCGCGCCAGAATACCCAGCCCTGTGGCTGCACAGCACCGCTGCTCGCATCGGCAGCCATCATCATGGAGACCCCCCCCAAGGTGAACAACAAGCCAGGGACAAGACTGCGCCAGCGCAAGCCAACAGGCTTGCCGAGCAACATGACCCACACGGGAATGGTCCCGATGATCATGGTGGGCACTTCCACACCCGCATCCCGGATGGCGTAAACCAGCAGTAAGTAGTAGCCAGAGAAACCCAACACACTTAGCAGCAGTGCAGTCCCCGCTTGCTTAAGGGTAGGCAGACGTGAACTTCCATTCAACAAGCCAAAACCGATCATGCACAGCGATGTGAGGCCAAAAACCACAAAACGCCCGGCGGTGAGATCCACCGGCGACAAACCCGGTGCCAATGCGGGCGCCACAAACACCAAGCCCCAAAGAGCCCCCGCAGCCAAACCGGCAATCACCCCGGCTAGCAAATAACCACCATTGCGTTAGCACTGCTGCCTATTTCTTTGCAAGCCTCAAATTCCAAAACCATCATCCGCTGCAATCACAGCTCCATTGATGAAGTGACTCTGGTCCGAGCACAGAGTGACCAACATGGCGTCCAGGTCGGTCGGGTGGCCGATGCGCTTGCGCGGCAGCATCTGCACCAGTTTTTGTCCGCCTTCGGTCTGCCAGTGGTGATGGTTGATCTCGGTATCGATGTAGCCCGGGCACAGCGCGTTGACGTTGATCCCGAACTTGCCCCACTCCAGTGCCTGGGCCTTGGTCATCTGAATCACCGCTGCTTTGCTCATGCAATACACCCCGATCTGGGGCAACACGCGCAAGCCAGCCATAGACGCAATATTGATGATGCGCCCGCCGGTGTAGCTGCCCGGCGCCGCACCTTTGGCACGGGCCAGCATGCGCTTGCCGACTTCCTGGGCCACAAAAAAGGCACCTTTCACATTGGTGTCAAACATGAAGTCGTAATCGTCCGGACTCACATCCTGGATGCGCTGTGTGGTGCTCACGCCGGAGTTGTTGATGAGGATGTCAATCGAGCCCACCTCCGTCTCAGCATGGGCTACCGCCGACTTGATCGAGTCGTGGTCGGTCACATCCAGCTCGATGACATGGGCGTCGCCGCCCTGCCCTTCGATTTCGGCACGCAGGTCCTTGAGCTTGTCAATACGGCGGCTGGCCAACACGACTGCGGCACCGGCTGCCGACAAGGTGCGGGCAAACTGCGCCCCCAGCCCGCCGGAAGCACCTGTAATAAATGCAATGCGCCCGGAAAGATCGATGCTGTACGCCATTTAGAGTGCCTCCACAAATTAAAAAAGAACGGTCGTTCTTTTTTTGAAAATCAGCGAATAAAATCTGCTGCCGGTCGCGTGCGCTCCAGCGCGCGAACGCTGACAAGAAGACCACCCATTATCAAGCGAGACACACCATGACAAACCAGGAAATACTGGCTCAATTCGGCCCCCGTGAATCCATGGAATACGACGTGGTCGTCGTTGGCGGAGGCCCCGGCGGTCTGGCAACGGCGATCCGCCTCAAACAACTGGCGGCGGAGAAAGGCACCGATGTCTCGGTGGTCGTCCTCGAAAAAGGCTCAGAGCCGGGTGCCCACATCTTGTCCGGCGCCATCATGGACCCCAAGGCACTGACCGAACTGATTCCGGACTGGAAGGCACTGGGTGCCCCGCTGAACCAAGCCGTGACGGACGACGCCTACATTTTCCTGAGCGAAAAGTCCGGCTTCCGCGTGCCCAACATGGTGCTGCCCCCGTTCGCGCACAACGACGGCAACTACATCGTGAGCCTGGGCGCTGTCACCAAATGGCTGGCAGAACAAGCAGAGAGTCTGGGCGTAGAAATTTTCCCCGGTTTCACCGCAGCGGAAGTGCTTTACACAGATGGCTCCGAGAACGGGGGCGTACCTGCGGTCCGGGGCGTAGCCACCGGCAACATGGGCGTGGGCAAAAACGGCGAGCCGATGGACAGCTTTCAGCTCGGCATGGAGCTGCTGGGCAAGTACACCGTGTTTGCCGAAGGCGCGCGCGGCCACTTGGGCAAGCAGCTCATCACCAAGTACCAGCTCGACGAAGGCCGCGATCCGCAAAGCTTCGGCATCGGCATCAAGGAGTTGTGGGAAATCGACCCCAGCCGCCACAAGCCCGGCTTTGTGATGCACACCGCCGGCTGGCCCATGGAGTCCGACACCTACGGCGGCGCCTTTTTGTACCACCTGGAAGGCAACAAAGTGGCTCTGGGCTTTGTCACCGGCTTGGGCTACAGCAACCCCTACCTCAGCCCGTTTGAGGAATTCCAGCGCTGGAAGACCCACCCGAACGTACGCTACTACTTCGAGAACGACAAAGGTGAAATCACCGGCAAACGCCTGTCATACGGCGCACGTGCCATCAATGCCAGTGGCATCAACGCCCTGCCCAAAACCGTGTTCCCCGGCGGCTGCCTGGTCGGCTGCAATGCCGGCTATCTGAACGTAAGCCGCATCAAGGGCAGCCACGCCGCGATCAAGACCGGCATGCTGGCCGCAGAGGCCGCCTATGACGCCGTGGTCGCGGGCCGTCAGCACGACGAACTGAGCGCCTACCCCGAAGCGTTTGAGGCGAGCTGGCTGCACACCGAGTTGAACAAAGACCGCAACTTCAAGAACTGGTTCAAGTACGGTCTGACCACCGCCACGCTGATGAACGCCTTCGAGCAATTCGTGCTGCGCGGCCACATCCCCTGGACGCTACGCCGTGACAAGCCTGACCACGCCTACCTCAAGCCTGCGGCCGAGTGCAAACCCATTGTTTACCCCAAGCCGGACGGCAAGCTCACCTTCGACCGCTTGAGCAGCGTGTTCATCAGCAACACCAACCACGAAGAGCAGCAACCCGCCCACCTGACACTCAAGGATGCCTCGGTGCCCGTGAGCATCAACCTGGCCAAGTACGCAGGCCCCGAAGCCCGCTACTGCCCGGCCGGGGTGTATGAATTCGTCAAGAACGAAGACAACACCGACCGCTTGCAGATCAATGCCCAGAACTGTGTGCACTGCAAGACCTGCGACATCAAGGATCCGACCCAGAACATCGTGTGGGTCACACCCGAAGGCGGCGGCGGGCCCAACTACGCGGGCATGTAAGAGTGTGCGCATCAGGGCGCTCGCGGAGCGCTCGATGCTGGCGGTGGTTTAGAATCCCGCCCAGTCAGGAGAGAGTCACCCGCGCGGTGGCCGCCGAAGGCGCAGGACGGCTGATTGCAGCGGTCTGAACGCTCAGGCAAAAGGACTGACGAGTGCCGGCCATGCATGCATAGCCGGCAACACCCCACTGGAGAGAGTTTGCACCGCACAGCGGCCTGCAAACCACCGAAGGAGCAACCCGCAGTCTGCGCACCCCACCGTGCACGCAGGCCCGGCGAATCTCTCAGGTAAAGCGGACAGCGGGGGCAGCACCGGATGGGCGCAAATGGGCGTACATCCGGGTTTGGATTGCCCCTCCGGCGCCCTGCGCCGGGATTGTCTGGATCGCCGCCATGTCCGCCACTGAAACATCCCTGTTGACCACGCCGCTCAACGCCCTGCATATCGAGCTGGGCGCCCGCATGGTGCCGTTTGCCGGCTACTCCATGCCGGTTCAGTACCCCGCCGGCCTGATGGCCGAACACCACCACACCCGCAAAGCCGCCGGCCTGTTTGATGTGTCCCACATGGGCCAGCTGCGCCTGAGCGGCCCCGACGCCTGCGCGGCCTTCGAGAGCCTGATGCCGGTGGACGTGATCGACCTGCCCGTGGGCAAGCAACGCTACGGCCTGTTGCTCACCGAAGAGGGCACCATCATTGATGACCTGATGTTCTTCAAGAAGGCGCAGGACGAGCTGTTCGTCATCGTCAACGGTGCCTGCAAGGCGGGGGATATCGCCCACATCCAAACCCAGATTGGCAGCCGCTGCCAGGTCACCCCCCTGCCCGATTACGCACTGCTGGCCCTCCAAGGCCCCCAAGCAGTGACGGCGCTGGCCCGCTTGGCGCCCGGCGTGGAAAAGCTGGTGTTCATGACCGGTGGAGACTTCACGGTCGACACCGGCAACCAAAAAATCGACGTGTTCCTCACCCGCAGCGGCTACACCGGCGAAGACGGGTTCGAAATCTCGGTCCATAACGATCATGCCGAAGCCCTGGCCCGCGCACTCTTGGCGCAGCCCGAAGTGCAGCCCATCGGCCTGGGCGCCCGCAACTCCCTGCGCCTGGAAGCGGGCCTCTGCCTGTATGGCAACGACATTGACAACACCACTACGCCGGTCGAAGCGAGCCTGAACTGGGCCATCCAGAAGGTGCGCCGCACCGGTGGCGCACGCGCAGGCGGCTTCCCAGGCGCTACAAAAATACTAGCAGCTCTCGCAGATTCCACGGGCGCCAGTGGCACAAAAGGCACTAAAAAGCGGGTGGGCTTGGTTGCTCAGGAGCGCATTCCGGTGCGCGAGCACACCGAGCTGCAAGATGGCGCGGGCAAACGCATCGGCGAAGTCACCAGCGGCCTGCTCGGTCCCACCATCAACCAGTGCGTGGCCATGGGCTACATCGACGCCTCGTTGGCGGCTTTGGGCACCCCGGTGGTGGCCATCGTCCGCGGCAAACCGGTGCCCATGGTAGTCAGCGCCATGCCCTTTGTGCCCACGAATTACTACCGCGGCTGATCCAAGACACCACCGAGCCGGAAACTGCAGATTCAGCCGCTACAGTGGCGTCTGGCAGGTTCCAGTTCCGGTGGTTCAACCCTTTACCGCAAACCCTCATCTTTAGTTTCAGGAGAACGTTATGTCTATCAAATACACCGCCGATCACGAATGGCTCCAGGTCGAAGGCAATATCGCCACCGTCGGCATCACCCACCACGCGCAGGATGCGCTGGGCGACGTGGTGTTCGTGGATCTGCCCGCCGTGGGCGCCAGCATTGACGCCAAGGCCGTGGCCGGCGTGGTCGAGTCCGTGAAGGCGGCTGCCGACGTTTACATGCCCGTCACCGGCGAAATCCTTGAGGTCAACGAAACCCTGCGCGACGACCCCTCGCTGGCCAACACCGACCCGCTGGGCGCCGGCTGGTTCTTCAAGGTCAAGCTGTCCAACCCGGCCGAACTCGAAGGCCTGATGGACGAAACCAGCTACACCGCTTTCGCGGCGGGCTAGCCCCCACGCTCCGCCGCTGCGCGGGTCGCTGCCCCCCAAGGGGGCTAATTTTTCTAGGGGCGGCCCGTCGAAAAATTGCCCCTGATACCTCTGCCCACCACCGAACGCCACCGCCATGTCTACCTCTGCACCCACGCCCACCCTTGCCCAGCTGGAAAACGCCAGCGAATTCCAGGCCCGCCACATCGGCATCTTTGCGGATGACGAAGCCGTCATGCTGCAAGCCATCGGCGAAAAGTCGCGCAGCGACTTGATTGCCAGCATCGTGCCCGCCAGCATCGCGCGCAAAAGCGCCATGGCGATTCCGGCGGCCATTTCTGAGGCGGCTGCACTGGCGGAGCTGAAGGCGGTTGCTAGCAAGAACAAGGTGCTCAAAAGCTTCATCGGCCAGGGCTACTACGGCACCCACACGCCCGGCGTGATCCTGCGCAACATTCTGGAAAACCCCGCCTGGTACACCGCCTACACGCCCTACCAGGCCGAGATCAGCCAGGGCCGCATGGAAGCGCTGGTGAACTTCCAGACCATGGTGTGCGACCTGACCGGCATGCCCATGGCCAACGCCTCCATGCTCGACGAAGCCACCGCCGCCGCTGAGGCGATGACGCTGGCCCGCCGCTCGGTCAAGAGCAAGAGCAACACCTTTGTGGTGGCCGGCGACTGCCACCCGCAAACCATTGAAGTCATCCAGACCCGCGCCAAGCCGCTGGGCATCACCGTGCAGTTGGCAAACTCCGCTGCCGAGTGGGACGCTGCACTGGCGGGCGACTACTTCGCTGTGCTGGCTCAGTACCCCGCCACCAGTGGCCGCATTGATGACTTGCGTGCCGACGTGGCCACCGTGCATGGCAAGCAAGCCGCCTTTATCGTGGCGGCTGACCTGCTGGCCCTGACCCTGCTGACCCCGCCCGGCGAGTGGGATGCCGACATCGTGGTCGGCACCACCCAGCGCTTTGGCATGCCCCTGTGCAACGGTGGCCCGCACGCTGCCTACATGGCCTGCCGCGACGAATACAAGCGTTCCCTGCCCGGCCGCATTGTGGGTGTGAGTGTGGATGTGCACGGCAACCCTGCCTACCGCCTGGCCCTGCAAACCCGCGAGCAGCACATCCGCCGCGAGAAAGCCACCTCCAACATCTGCACCGCGCAGGTGCTTCCCGCCGTAGTGGCCAGCATGTACGCCGTGTACCACGGCCCTGCCGGATTGACCCGCATCGCCCAGCGTGTGGCTACCTTCACCGCCATCCTGGCGGCGGGTCTGCGCGCCTTGGGCCATGTGCCCACCAGCAACACGGCGTTTGACACGCTGACCATCAAGACCGGCTCTGCTACTAAATCGATAGCTGCTCGCGCAGTATCCATGGGCGCTAACGTGCGAATTTACTTTAAAGAGCACATCGCCATCTCCCTGGACGAAACCACCACCCGTGCAGACCTTGCTTTGCTGTGGAGCCTGTTTGCCGCCGAAGGCCAGGCCCTGCCGACGGTGGAAGCATTGGAAGCCGGAGCGGAGTCGCTGATCCCCGCCGCCCTGCGCCGCACCAGCGCCTTCTTGACCCACCCGGTGTTCAACACCCACCACAGTGAGACCGGCATGCTGCGCTACATCCGCATGCTGAGCGACAAGGACCTGGCGCTGGACCGCAGCATGATCCCGCTGGGCTCCTGCACCATGAAGCTCAACGCCACCAGCGAGATGATCCCCATCACCTGGCCCGAGTTCGCCAACATCCACCCCTTTGCACCCGCCGACCAGCGCGAAGGCTATGCCGAGCTGGACGCCCAGTTGCGCACCTGGCTGTGCGCTGCCACCGGCTATGCGGGCATCAGCCTGCAGCCCAACGCCGGCAGCCAAGGCGAGTACGCTGGCCTGCTGGTCATCAAGGCCTACCACGAGGCCCGTGGCCAGGGCCACCGCAACATCTGCCTGATCCCCAGCAGCGCGCACGGCACCAACCCCGCCAGCGCCATGATGGTCGGCATGACAGTGGTGGTGACCCAATGCGACTCCAACGGCAACGTGGACATGGCCGACCTCTCTGCCAAGTGCGAACAGCACAGCTCCAACCTCGCGGCCGTGATGATCACCTACCCCAGCACCCACGGCGTGTTTGAAACGTCCGTGAAAGAGCTGTGCGCTCTGGTGCACCAGCACGGCGGCCGTGTGTATGTGGATGGCGCCAACATGAACGCGCTAGTGGGCACTGCAGCCCCCGGTGAGTTTGGCGGCGACGTGAGCCACCTTAACCTGCACAAGACCTTCTGCATCCCCCACGGCGGTGGCGGCCCCGGCGTCGGCCCTGTGTGCGTGGTGGAAGACTTAGTGCCCTACCTGCCCGGCCATGCTACCGGCGGTGTGCCCGGCACGGGCGCAGTGAGCGCGGCGCCTTTGGGCAACGCGGCCGTGCTGCCGATCAGCTGGATGTACTGCCGCATGATGGGCCCGGACGGCCTGCAACAAGCCACCGAAGTCGCCATCCTGAGCGCCAACTACATCAGTGCCCGCCTGGCGGAGCACTACCCCACGCTGTACGCATCTGCCAACGGGCACGTCGCTCACGAGTGCATTCTGGATTTGCGCCACTTCAAGGAAACCTGCGGAGTGATGGCCGAAGACGTGGCCAAGCGCCTGATGGACTATGGCTTCCACGCGCCCACCCTGTCCTTCCCCGTGCCCAACACCTTGATGGTAGAACCCACCGAGAGCGAGACGCTGGCCGAGCTGGACCGCTTTATCGACGCCATGATCGCCATCCGTGGCGAAATTGCGCAAGTTGAAGGCGGTGTCTGGCCACAGGACAACAACCCCTTGAAGCATGCTCCCCACACCGCTGCCAGTGTGATCGGCGCCGCGTGGGACCGCCCTTACAGCCGTGAGGTCGGCGCCTTCCCGGTGGCCACACTCAAAGCAGCCAAGTACTGGCCGACGGTGGGCCGGGTGGACAACGTGTATGGCGATCGCAACCTCTTCTGTAGCTGTGTGCCTGTGGCGGAATACGCCGGCACCTGACAGACGCGGAGTGCACCGCCCACCGTGCACCTCAGGGTGGCGGCACTTTGCTGGCCACCCGCCCCCACTGCGGCCCCGCCTAATTTGACGAAACCACTTTCATCGGGACATCACCATGGCAGTCTCCGTGTTCGACCTGTTCAAAATCGGCATCGGCCCCAGCAGCTCGCACACGGTGGGGCCCATGCGGGCCGCGCGCCTGTTTGTGAGCCGCTTGCAGCACGAGGGGCTGCTGGCGCGCACCGCCACCGTACGCTGCTGGCTGCACGGTTCCCTGGGCGCCACCGGCAAGGGCCACGCCAGCGATGTGGCAGTGCTCTTGGGCCTCTCCGGCCTGGAGCCCGACACGGTGGAAGTGGAGCAAATCGCCCCCACATTGGCTACCATCCGCAGCAGCAAAAGCATCCTGCTGGCAGGGCAACACGCCATCACCTTCAACGAAAAAGAAGACCTGCTCTTCATGCGAGCGCCCCTGCCCTTCCATGCCAACGGCATGCGGCTGGTGGCGCTGGATGCTGCGGGCGAAGAGCTGGCCAACCGGGTGTACTACTCCGTAGGCGGTGGCTTTATCGTGAGTGACGAGGTAGCCGCCGACGGCAGCCGCCAAAAGGTGATTGCGCCTGACGCCACCGTGCTGCCCTTGCCGTTTACCAGTGGCGACGCCCTGCTGCAGGTTGCCCAGCGCGAGGGCCTGAGCATCGCCCAAGTGATGCGCCGCAACGAGCAGCACTGGCGCAGCGATGCCGACATTGACGCAGGTTTGCTGCGCATTTGGAATGTGATGCAAGACTGCGTGAAGCGCGGCTGCCGCACCGAGGGCATTCTGCCCGGCGGCTTCAAGGTCAAGCGCCGCGCGCCAAGCCTGTTTGCTGCACTCACCAGCAACCCCGAGGCTGCACTCAAAGACCCTCTGCAGGTGATGGACTGGGTCAACCTCTACGCCCTGGCCGTGAACGAAGAAAACGCCGCCGGCAGCCGCGTGGTGACCGCACCCACCAACGGCGCGGCCGGCATCATCCCCGCCGTGCTGCACTACTACAGCCGCTTTGTGCCTGGCGCCAACGATGCAGGCGTGATCGACTTTTTGCTCACCGCTGCGGCCATCGGCATCTTGTACAAAGAGAACGCCTCCATCAGCGGGGCCGAGGTGGGCTGCCAGGGCGAAGTGGGCGTGGCCTGCAGCATGGCCGCCGCCGCCCTGTGCGCTGTCATGGGGGGCACGCCGGAGCAGGTGGAGAACGCCGCCGAAATCGGCATGGAGCACCACCTGGGCCTGACCTGCGACCCGGTGGGCGGGTTGGTGCAGATTCCATGCATCGAACGCAATGCGATAGCATCGGTCAAAGCCATCAATGCAGCCCGTATGGCCCTGCGCGGCGATGGCAGCCATTTTGTCAGCCTGGACAAAGTGATCAAGACCATGCGCGAGACAGGAGCGGACATGAAGACCAAATACAAGGAAACAGCACGCGGCGGTCTGGCCGTCAATATCGTGGAGTGCTGACATGGGCAGTCGCGTACTCCACATCCTCGTGGCAGAAGACAACTTCATCAACCAGAAGCTGCTCAAGACCTTGCTCAAGCAACTCGGGCATACCGGCATGGTGGTGGAAAACGGCCAGCAGGCCCTGCAATGCTTGAAGGAACACCGCTTCGATGTGGTGCTGATGGATGTGATGATGCCCGTCATGGATGGCCTGCAAGCGCTGCAACACATCCGCCGGCAAGAGCAGTCCACCGGCCGGCATCAGCCCGTTGTCATGGTGACGGCCCATACCCAACCGGAAGATGAGGCCGCGATGCTGCGCGCCGGGGCGGATGGTTACCTGCCCAAGCCGGTGCGTCTTGAGGCTCTGCAAAAAGTGCTCGCCGGATTTTGACCCCACTGCGCAAACTGCCGAAATGAAGGCCATTTGTGATCCTCAAAGGCTCCCCTTTATCGACCGGGGCTTGTACTATTGAGGGAAAGATTCCATGGAAGGTGAGGGTGTACGTGCAACTACAAGCAGACGATCAGATTCCCCTATGGCTGCGTCCATCGACCCGACTCATGAGCCGTATGCAAATATCGTTCAAGCTGGGGGTCGTCATGGCACTGGTGGCAGTCCCCCTGCTGGTTTTGGGACTGATGCTTTTCATTTCGAGTTGGAATGATTACACCGCCACCAAGAAAGAGTTAACTGGTTCCTTGCTGGCGTCGGAGCTGGTGGACATGCTGACCCAGACGCAAAAAGCCCGCAACCGTCTGGCCATACGCGACATCCCTGCCCTCCCCCAACCGCAACCTGCCCCTGAGGATGCGACCAAAAGCCTTCAAGATGTCCAAGCGCTCCTCAAGGAACACCCGGAGCTGCGATTGGAATCCGACTTCAAGGCGCTGCAAAGTCGCTACGAGCAGTTGGTTCTCAAATCCCCCTCCACCGGCGACACGGCCGATCTGACGCCCTATGAAAAGCTTGCCGATGACATCATCGGCTTCATCTACCTTGCTTCTGTACGCAGCGAACTGATGCTTGAGGGAGTCTTGAAAGTTCACCTGGTTCAACAGATTCAAGTCGAGATCGAACCCCACCGGATAGAAGTCATCAGCCTCATACGTCTGCAACTCGCCAGGCTCGTGGGCAAGGTCGGTTCCCCGGAGGCAAGAATTGAGGAGTTGAAGAAACTGAGCACCCGACTCCAGGAGTGGGATCGGATGCTGGAGCGGGTTCTCCAGCAACTGGCCGTTTACGCGCCGGACCTCCATAAGCCGGACCTGGAGAAACACCTTCACGACGCCGCGACTTTCAGCCAATCCTTGCATAGCGCAGACCAGCTCGACGAGGCCGCCTTGCTAAGCGCATACAAAGCCGGCGGCTCCATCCTGGAGACCGAAAGGATGACCAACCGCTACGGCAGCGGTGTGCTGACCGCGGAATTACAGAAGCGAAAAGATCGCATGGCATATTCGATCATTGCCGTGGCTTCGTTCGGCTTGCTTGCCTTGCTGCTCAGCACGTATTTGTTACTCGGTTTCTGGTTTGCCACCATGAGGGGACTTCGGCAACTCCAATACGCCATGGTGGAAGGCAGCAAGGGCAATCTGGCGACCTTAGTGAAACCTGTTTCCGCAGATGAGTTAGGGGACATTTGCCAGAACTTCGACGCCATGCTGGAGGTCCTGTCTACCTTGGTGACCGATGTGCACAGCGCATCCAGTCTGGTCAGCCAGGTAAGTACCTCGCTGGTGGAGGATTGCCAGTTGCTGTCCGAACGCACCCAGAACCAGGCACGCAGTCTCGACCATGCCACGACGCATGTCACCAAAGTCAGTGAAACCGTGGGCCGCAATTCCGAAGCATCGCAAATCGTCAGCATGATGACGAAGAACCTGCATAGCGAGTCGCAATCTGCCAGCGTCCTCATGAATGCTGCCGTGCAAAGCATGGACGGGCTGCAGTCCACCTCTAACCGCATGACAGAAATCGTCACCAGCATTGACCAAATCGCATTTCAGACCAATCTGCTGGCACTCAATGCGGCGGTGGAAGCGGCGCGCGCAGGTGAGCAAGGCAAGGGCTTTGCCGTCGTGGCGGCAGAGGTGCGCAGCCTCGCCCACCGCAGCCAGATGGACGCTGCTGAAGTGCGTAAGCTCATCATGGATTCCGCCGAAAAAGTATCCCATTCAGTCGACGTGATCCAGAAAGTAGGCGGAATGATGAACAGCCTGAGCACCGGCATTGCGGAAATTGCGCAGAACGTGTCGGCCATGGCCGACGGCTCTGTCCGGCAAAGCCAGGCACTTTCCGAGGTGGTGCAAACCGTAGGCAGTCTCGATCAGGTCACCATTGACAACTCGGAGCTGGTAGACCGGACCTCTCACCGCTCCAGCCGGCTGATTCAGCGCTCCAAGGAACTGGAGCAGTCCATTTCGTTTATGCAGCTGCGCCGGGCCACAGCGGCCCAGGCCAAAGCGATGGCCGAGAAGGCAGTGGCATATGCCCAATCACACGGCGTAGCGGAAGCGCTCAAGGCCTTCCAGAACCCGGACGGCGGCTTCCTCTACAAGGATTTGTATATTCTGGCCTTCGACCGGGATGGCGTCTTCCAAGCCTACGGTGTAGACAACAGCAAAGTCGGAACGACGCTATGGGATTTCAACGGACAGGATGGCGACCACATGTACGAAAACAGCTGGAAACGCCATGCGGAGGGCGGTGGCTGGGTCGAGTACAACATCGTGGACTTCAAAACCAATGAAATGCGCGGCAAAATTTCCTACGTGCTACCGGTGAACGACAACCTCTTGCTTGCTTGCGGCGCATACCGTTCCAAAATCCTTTGAACCCGCGTGTCCGGGTTCCCATCAGGCTCTGGCATCAAAGGCCAAAATGGCGTTTGCGATCTCGTCCAATGGGAGGATGTGATCGACTGCGTTCAGCTTGATGGCCTCTTTGGGCATGCCGAAAACGACGCAGCTTTCCTCGTTCTGCGCAGCGGTGCGGCCACCGCGGTCGCGCACCATTTTCAGACCCCGCGCTCCGTCATCCCCCATGCCGGTCATGATGATGGCCAACACATCCCGTCCGGCACTTTCTGCGGCAGACTTGAACAGTACATCCACTGATGGCTTGTGGCGGTTGACGGGGGGGCCATCCATCACTTTGACGTAGTACTGACCAGCGCTCTTATACAGCTGCATGTGTCGGCCACCGGGGGCAATGAGCACCAGGCCACGCTCCAAGCGATCTCCATCCTTGGCCTCACGCACACTCATGGCACACAGGCCGTTGAGGCGCTGGGCAAACATCGCGGTGAACTTCTCCGGCATGTGCTGAGTCACTGCAATCGGCGGTCCATCAGAAGGCAGCTGCAACAACACTGACTCCAGGGCCTGTGTCCCCCCGGTAGACAATCCCAACACCACGGGCTTGTTCATCGCGAAAGCATGCACCTTCGGGTTGGCCATCAGCGTGGAGGCGACGCCTCTGTCATGGCTGTCCTGGGGTGCAGTGGCCGTGACCGCGCGATACGTGCGCGGACGTGAACGCGCGGCGGCCTTGAGCACGCTGATCATCTCGTGACGCGACTGCTCAAGATGGGTTTTCACCCCCATGGCCGGCTTGGCAAGGACCGCCACCGCACCGGCCGCCAAGGCTTCGAGCGCCACTGCACTCCCTTCCGTCGACAATGACGAGCAGATCACGGTGGGTATGGGGTCGCTGCTCATGATCTGGCGCAGGAACGTCAAGCCGTCCATGCCCGGCATCTCAATGTCCAGCAACAACACGTCTGGGCGCTTTTTCTTGAATGCGGCCTGTGCCAGCAGGGGGTTGGGGGCAGACCCCATCAAGCTAATGTCAGGCTGGTCTGCAAGGATAAACACCAATGCCTGCCGCACCACGGCGGAGTCATCCACCACAAAAACTTGGATCGTCATGTCAGTTCCCTGTCTATATTTTCTTCGTCTACCCGGGGCATGCCCTGCCCTACGATCCACGACACCTTGCGATAGGCAGTGCCCCCCAGCGATGTATGCACGAGCACCACGCCGGCATCGGCAAGTACCTGTTGAATCCATGCGACGTTGCGTGCGCCTACGTGACTAGGTCCATGCGCCATGGCTGGAAACATGTTGCCGCCCCCATAGACGAAGGCATGGCACATGCTCGGGTTCAGGCCAGCTTTGCGCAACAGGTCTCCCATCACTTGCAGCGCTACTTCGCCATAGGTGCTGTCATGCAACTGCGTGCGAGAAGGCGTACCGGTGTGGACGATGTGGCACATGGCAGCCACAGTACGCTTGGGGTCGGTCAGAATCACCGACACACAGGATCCCAAAAGCGTCTTGAGCTCGTCGCCCGCATAGGCCAAGGCCACATCGCCGGGCATGAGTTCGTAGCTCTGCATGCTCACTCTTTCTTGACAAAAGCTCCAGGGCGCAAAGCGTGCAATGGTGTCTTGCACGGTACCCTTCCCTCGGCGGTGCCGATGAAAAACAGACCGCCCGGGCGCAGCATGGCCAAGACTCTATCGACCACATCAACCTTGGTTTGTGCATCGAAGTAGATCAACACATTACGCAGAAAAATAACGTCGAAAAACGCTTGATTCCAATCGAAAGGCTTGCAGAGGTTGAGCTGCCCGAACCGGACATGCTGCGTGACTTTCTCCTGCAGTTTGATCAATCCTTCCAAGTCGCCCTCACCTTTCAGACAGTAACGGCGCATGCGCTCCGGAGAGACTGCGCGCAAGCGCTCACGAGGATAGACCGCATCCTTCGCGCTGAGTAAAACCCGCTGGCTGATGTCCGTGGCCAAAATAGACCACCCTTCGGCAACTTTTCCCGCCACCTGCAGGTCCGCCAGCAGCATGGCTGTGCTGTAGGCCTCATCCCCAAAAGAACTCGCAGCACTCCAGATGCGGAGCGACTGCCTGTTTCCCCAGCGCGCAATGTGCTGCTCTAGCACATCGTAATGCTCAGGTTCGCGAAAGAAGTAGGTTTCGTTGGTCGTGAGCAAATCGACCGCAACCTGGAACTCGGTCGTTTGCGACTCATCCCCCAGCAAAGAGGCGTACTCAGCAAAGCTGGCCAACCCCAACTTTTGAATGCGCGAGGTCAGTCGGGACTGAATCAAAAACCGCTTGGAATCGTTGAAACTTAAACCGACTGCGTCATACATCAAATCTGCGATTTGCTTGTAGACGTGTTCAGGAAGAAGCAATTGCGTCATGCATCCTCAATTCACGCCGTGCGCCTTGGCAACCAGCTCAGCCATGTTGTCCATATTGAGCGCACGATCACAGTCGAGGATGGGAACGAAGCGGTCATTGATGCGCCCCAGATTACGTACATAGTCGCGTCGCACCGTGGTTCCGAAGCTGGGTACGTCATCAATATCGCGTTGACTGACATCCATGACTTCGCTCACGGCACCGACCAACAATCCCAGCTCCACGTTCTCGCCTTGCGACTCGCTGTGATAAATGATGATGCTGGTACGTTTGGCGATGGGGGTACGCCCCATGCCGAAACGGGACATCATGTCTATCACAGGGACCACAGAGCCGCGCAGATTGATAACGCCGCGGATGAACTCCGGCATCATCGGCACAGGCGCAACGCTGGCATGCTGAATGATCTCGCGCACATTCCTGATGTCGATAGCGACCAACTCATCGGCAATACTGAATGTCAGACACTGCAATGCAGGAACATCTTGTCCCTCGCTGCCATTGACACCGGGCACCACCGCACTAGTTGCCTCCATGGCGTCCCCCTTTCATTCAAAATGGTCGGAAGTTGCCGCCCGCAGCGCCACGGACCGGTGCCGGTGTGGTGAGCAAAGGCGCGCCTTGGCGACCTGTGGAACGCCGCTCCAGCTGCACGGTACGCCCTATCGGCAAACCGGCTGGCATGCCACTCGTGCTTTTGAAGAAACCAATGCTCTCCTGCAGTTGCTGGGCCTGACCGGACAATTCCTCGCTGGTCGCAGCCAACTCTTCGGAAGCCGAGGCATTCTGCTGGGTAGCCTTGGAGAGTTGCCCCATGGCGCCGGCAATCTGGACGGTAGAACTGCTCTGCTCGGCACTGGCTGCTGCAATTTCTTGCACCAGTTCGCTGGTCTTCTTGATGCTGGGCACAATCTCATCCAGCAGCTTGCCCGCATGCTCTGCAGTAGACACGGAGTTCGCCGCCAAATCCCCTATCTCTTTGGCTGCCTCCTGGCTGCGCTCAGCCAATTTGCGCACTTCAGCAGCCACTACCGCAAACCCTTTGCCGTGGTCCCCCGCGCGGGCCGCTTCAATCGCGGCATTGAGCGCCAGCAGGTTGGTCTGGTAGGCAATGTCGTCGACGATGCCGATCTTGGTGGCGATTTGCTTCATCGCACCCACTGTCTGTGAAACAGCGGCACCTCCATCCGTCGCTTCCTGGCTCGCCTTGGAGGCCATGCGATCCGTCACTTTTGCGTTGTCGCTGTTCTGGTTGATGGACGCCGACATGACATCCATTTGCGAAGTGGTCTCTTCCACACTGGATGCCTGCTCACTGGCGGCCTGGCTCAAGCTCTGGGCCGTGGCACTGACCTGGTTCGCGGCACCTGACAAGGCGTCCGCTGCAGCGCGCACTTCATCGATGATCTGCAGCAGCTTCTCACAGGTGGAATTGGCATCATTCTTGAGCTGCTGGAATACGCCATCCGCATCACCGCTTATGCGCTGCGACAAATCGCCATCCGCCATGCCCGAAAGCACGCGGCCCACATCAGAAATAATGTCACTAAGCTTGTCACTGGTGGTATTGGCATGTTCTTTGACCTTGCCAAACACACCCTCGTAGTCGCGGGTAATTCGTTGAGAAAGGTCACCCACCGACAATGCGCCCAGCACCCTGCCCATGTCATCGAAGATGACCGACGTGGTGTCGACCACGCTGTTAATGCCTTCGCACAGCGCAGCCACCTGACCCGACTTGCCCTCCATAGGAATGCGCTTTGTCAGATCCCCTCGCTGGGCAGCGCCTGTGACTTGCTGTGCCTGGGCCACAGCATCGCTCAGCATCTGGGCCGCCTTGACCTGCTCGGTGACATCACTTGCATATTTGACGACTTTGAACGGCTTGCCGTTCATGTCCATAATGGGGCTGTAGTTGGCCTGGATCCAAACCTCTTTGCCCCCTTTGGCGATGCGCTTGTATTGCCCCGCATCGAACTGTCCGCGCCCCAGTCTGTCCCAGAAAGCCCGGTACTCCGCCGAGCCACTGACACCTGCTTCCGCAAACATGCTGTGGTGCCGCCCCTTGATTTCATCCAGGGTGTAGCCCATCGTGTTACAGAAGTTGTCGTTGGCATTTCGTATCGTGCCGTCCAGCTCAAACTCAATCACTGCCTGGGCTTTACTCACCGCATTGAGCTGCCCTTCGAAGTCAGCCGCGCGGAGCTTCTGCTCAGTGATGTCGGTGGCATATTTGACGACTTTGAACGGCTTGCCATTCATGTCCATGATGGGGTTGTAGCTGGCCTGAATCCACACTTCTTTGCCCCCCTTGCCGATGCGCTTGTATTGCCCGGCGTCAAACTCTCCCCGCCCCAGCTTGTCCCAAAAGGCACGGTATTCGGGGGTAGTGCTCACTCCCGGCGCAGCAAACATGCTGTGGTGCCGGCCTTTGATCTCATCCAAGGAATAGCCCAGTGTGCGGCAGAAATTTTCATTGGCCGTGCGTATCGTGCCGTCCAGATCGAACTCAATCACCGCCTGGGCTTTACTCACTGCATTGAGTTGCCCTTCGAAGTCAGCCGCGCGGAGCTTCTGCTCGGTGATGTCTGCAGCGTATTTCACGACCTTGAAAGGTTTGCCATCTACGCCGATGACAGGGTTGTAGCTGGCCTGTATCCAAACTTCTTTGCCCCCCTTGCCGATGCGTTTGTACTCACCCGCATCGAACTCGCCTCGCCCCAGACGGTCCCAGAAAGCACGGTACTCGGGAGTCGTACTGCCCCCCGGTGCGGCAAACATGCTGTGGTGTTTCCCCTGGATTTCTTCGAGGGTGTAGCCCAGCGTGCGACAGAAGTTGGCATTGGCGGTCAAGATCGTTCCATCCATCGCAAACTCGATGACCGCCTGCGACTTACCCATTGCCTGCAACTGTGCTCTGGCATCGAAAAGCGACTGCTCCAGACCGGCAAGCGCCTCCCCTGCAAACATCTTGCCCAAAAAGCCCACAGACTCTGTCCCAGCATGTTGTTGTACTGCCATAGCTACCTCCAAGAAAAGATCACATTGATATGTTTGACGTGATTGACGCGGTGGATGACAACTCACCCAAGGAAACGACATCCAGGATCAGGGCCACCTCGCCACTTCCCAAAACCGAAGATCCGGAAATGCCGCGAAGGGTCTTGAACAAGCGCCCGAGCGACTTGATAACGATCTGGTTTTGTCCCAGCAAGGTTTCGACTTCCACACCGTATTTCCCCTTGGGCGAATGGACCACCACCACGCTGGTTCGGCTCACGTTGCCCGACTCGATGTCATACAGTGAACGTAGGCGCACAACCGGCAGAACAGCCCCGCGCAGTTCGACGCAGTGGCGTCCGGATGGATCGGCCTTGACGCTCGCATCCGCCGCCTCAATGACCTCCACCACCGACTCCAAGGGCAGAACGAACTTGGACTTACCGACGCCCACGAGGAACCCATCGATGATGGCCAGAGTGAGCGGTAAGCGGATATCAACACGCAAACCCTTGTCGGAACTACTTACCAGCTTGAGCGTGCCGCGCAGGGCTTCAATATTGCGCCGCACCACATCCATGCCAACGCCCCGTCCGGACAGATCGGTCACTTTCTCTGCCGTCGAGAAGCCCGGTTCAAAGATGAGCATATTGATCTCATCGTCACCAGGTACGACACCGCGCTCAACCAGGCCTCGATCCCATGCGCGCTGCAGCACTTTTTCGCGGTTAATGCCCCGCCCGTCGTCTTGAATCTGGATGAGAATGGCCCCGGTCTCATGCCGGGCGCGCAGCACAAGGCGCCCCTCTACCGGCTTACCTGCAGCAACGCGCTCCTCTGGCGTCTCCAAGCCATGATCCAGGGAGTTGCGTACCAGGTGCATCAGGGGGTCGGCAATTTTCTCAACCATGGACTTATCGAGTTCGGCGTCGCCACCGAATATCTCGAAAACCACCTCTTTGCCCAACTGCGATGCCGTATCCCTCACCACCCTTCTAAAGCGGCTGAACGTCTCACCAATAGGCACCATGCGCAAACCCAGGGTGCCATTACGGATTTCGTCGATCAGGCTACTCATGGAGAGGTTGGATTCGAGCAAGGCGACCTGGCGACTATTCCGCGCCAGCAGAATGGAGCCGGCACTCGCAATGGCGAGTTCCCCCAACAGATTGATCACGGTATCCAGCCGATCGGCCTGCACCCGGATGTAGCGGTCTTCGGTTGCCGGATTGCTGTTTTCACGGATTTTTTGTTGTTTGCCGAGTGCCGCATTGACCACCTCGGGGGCAACGTTCCCCTCACGCGTGAGCAATTCGCCCAGCCGGGGTTTGCCAGCGTCAGCGCCCTGCTCTTTCAGGAGCATGCTGATCGTTTGGGAGTCCACCGCGCCTGCGTTCACAAGAATATCGCCAAGCCGAGGAACCTCGGGCATGTTCTCAATGGCTTTGACCAACACGCTTTCAGGCGTAGGAACCGACTCCAGCGCGTACTGGCAGTCCTCTTCGACAAAGCTGAACGCATCCGTCAACAACTCCCGGCTGGCATTGGTGCGCAGCAGCAGTACAAAGCCGAGATGGCAATCCTCAGGATTGATCTGCTTGAGGTTCGGCACAGAATCGATGAGAGGCTCGATGGATCGGACAGCCCCCAGCCCCATGAGATACCGCAGAAGGGACAAAGGATCCAACCCACTGCGGAACGTATCCGGGCCAAAGCGGGCAGTAATCCGCCAATCAGCCTGGCCGTCGCCAGCGGGCGGTGACGGAACCGGGACATGTGCCTGGGGAGCATTGGCCGGCGCTACGGAAGAAGCACCGTAATGTTCCAGCTGGGCAATGAGTTGCTCACGCAACAGCCCTTCCACCACCGTGTCGGCAGCATCGTTGCTGGCGGTTTGCACCAGATGTTTGATCTGGTCATTGCATTGCAACAGCAAGGTATTGATGGCGGGGGAGCAAACGACTTTGGCGTCACGCATTTTGTCCAGCAAAGACTCCACGTGGTGCGTGAAACCGACGACCTTGCCCAAGCCGAAAATTCCCGCAGAGCCCTTGACGGTATGGGCGCAACGGAAAAGCGCATCCAATAGCTCTTTGTCTTGGGGGGACTCTTCAAGTTGCAGCAGCAGTGACTCGATCAAATCAATCTGTTCCGCCGCTTCGCTCATGAATGCCGGCAACGCCTGGGCGATGAAATCAGCGTCCGTCTTGCTCATTTCCTGTCCTGCTTAGTTGGTGGGTTAGTGCGTGGTCAGAGACTGCAAACCATAGTCACTACAAGCTTGCTTCAACACGTCACTGGGTGCATGCAGCTCCCAAGACGGAACACTGGCTCTCAGGCTGAGCAGAAGTTGCAGGCCTGCCGCATCGATCTGCAGGACCTGCGAGCCATCTACCGCCGGAGTATCACTGGCACCCCCCTGTTGCTCAAGGTCTTGCAGCCACGCCAGGAGCTCTGCGTGGCAAGACTCCACAGCATAGATGGTCAGCTCTGGCGGTAGTCGAAATGCATTCATCACACCCCCTTATGCTGCGGGTCAGGCGCAGAGCTTGGTAACGGCGTTGAGCAACTGGGTCGGGGCGAATGGTTTCACCATCCAGGCCTTGGCCCCGGCTGCTTTGCCCTGCTCTTTCTTTTCTTCCTGACTCTCGGTGGTCAGCATGAGAATGGGCATGAATTTGTAGCTGGCAATGTTCTTGGCTGCCTTGACAAACTCGATGCCATTCATGTTGGGCATGTTCACGTCACAGATTGCCATGTTGATGGTGCGGCCATCGAGCAACTTGAGTGCTTGTTGCCCATCGCCGGCTTCCAACACCTGGTAGCCCTGCGCAGTCAGGGTCATGGAGACCACCTGACGCAGGCTTGCCGAGTCATCAATTACCAATATGGTCTTCGTCATTGCTGTCTTGCCTTCCTCAAAAGAACTGCGCTTCTTGCCCAGCGCTGTGGGCCTTGTTTTGCGGTGCTTGCCCATGGTGGTCCTGGGCTTGTTCTTGCATTGCATACTGGCTCTCCAGCCGCAGTAGCCAGGCATCCACCTCGGGAATGGGTTGATCCTTGTCGGACAAGACCTGAATCAAACGGGTGATGTCATCCTCCAGCAAACTCATGCGTTGGCTGAGACGGTCCTGGTACTGGAAGGCCTGTAACAACTGGTCTACAGATTCCAGTAAAGCCGGGTGTTTCTCTGCCTGCGTTTGCAACTGGCCGCACGCCTGCAGCATATCGGTGACCGCCAGTTCAGAGTGACGCCTGATGGACACGATATGCCTGCACCAGATAGGCAATACCGTATTGATTAACACCACCAGGCGAGGCTCTGCCGCCGCAGGGGTAGCCACGGCGTCCTGCGGATTGGGTATTGGTGGATGGATGCTCATTCATTGCCCTCCGAAAACCTGTAGAACGCGTGCCACGCACAGCACTCTACGGCTTGCAACTGTTTCTACCCCGGTTGTACACCTTTTTAAGAAAAGCAATTCAAGCATAAGCAGGGAGTTACTGCACTTCATTTTTGAAAAATCTTCTTCATTGAGTACAAACATCCGATTCGGCAAAGCAACAACTAATGCATCGATATCCAAAAAAAACCAATGCTTTTCCAAGGAGTGCCAGCCTGCCCGGCGTCCCCTTGCACGCCCCAAACCCGTGGGTCATCAGCAAGCCCGGCCTGATCGCTCCGACACCCAAGCCCCGGCTTCCCGGTCGGTGACGAGATCAGGCCAACGCGTTGCTTACGATGGCCGCGCGCAGGCGGGTCAGCTCTTCCACGCCGAGGATGTCGCGCAGCTGGGCCACCACGCGGCTGACGGCGGCTACATCGGTGATGGGTTCGCCCTCCCACTCGGTGCCCATGTGCTCGGTGCCCAGCACTTCGGCAAACTGGCGGTAGGTTTCAGTCATGCGCTGCACGCTGCCTTCACCTTCGGGGAACAAACGCTCAGCCCGATCGTTGGCGCCTATGCGGCGCAGGGCCCGCTCAAAGGGCTCCAGCCGGGCCTCCACATCGCGGGTGATCCAGAGTACGTATTTCTGTTTGATTTGCAGCAGGCGGTCGGAGTGGTCCAGGGCTTCCTGCGTAGGGCCTTCGCGGAACAGGGTGCGCAATGCGGACAAGACCTCGGCCACATATTCCTCGCAAAAAGCCACGTGTTTGTCAAAGGCGGTGGACGCCATGTGCGAGCCCGCAGCGAGCGAAAACCGATGCTGGGATTCAGCGAGCTGGTTCTCTTGCTGCCGCTTGCCCTGCTCGCGCAGGATGTCCACTACCACCGCCGACAGGGCGCCGAAGATGGGCACCGCCGCCAGCGTTTGCACCAGCTCACCATGCGGCAGCAAGAGCACTGCGCCCAGCGCTACCACGATGACGGCCAAGAGAACCTGAATGTGTTTGCCTTGCATACGAACCCGGTGGAGCTTTACCAAATCACGACTGTAGCGCTACCACGCTGCAGCCCAGAGAGTATGTCATACGCTATGAATTTAGAAGCGCATTGCGCACATAGGACGAGCGCCAGAGGCATTTTTGGCACCTAAAGCCTGCCCAGAAGACACCTGCCTGCAAGCGCATTACACAGCTTTACCCACCTTTGCCAGCACAGTAAACCGGCTTCACAGCGGGCGCGCACCATGAAGGTCCCCTCACTTAGGAACCTTTCCATGAAAAACCTGTTGATCACTTCTGTTGTTCTGGGCACTTTGGCCGCAGGCTCGGCCTTCGCCGCTGACCCCGCCGCGACCTCGGACCTGTCCGGCTTCAGCATCGGCACCCTAGCCGAATTCTCACGCGGCAGCGTGAGTGCGACCGATGGCAGCTCGGACGGTGGTGCCACCACCAGTGCCAGCGTCCAGGCACGCTACGACTGGTCCCTGACCCCGACTTTCGCGGTGGGCCTGGGTGCCAGCTACAGCTCCGGCAACCATGCCTTCGGCAGCTACGCCACCGGCACGGCGGCCACCGTGAACAACCGCTACTCTCTGGACATCGTGCCCACCATAGCCCTGTCCAACAACTACCAGTTGTTCGGCAAGTTGTCTTCCATTTACGGCACCGCCGCCAGCACCGACGGCGTAGCTACCAGCAGTGTGCAGGGCGTGGGCTATGGAATTGGCGTGCGCAAGATGCTGGACAAAAACCTCTATGTACAGGCCGGCTACGACCTGAACCAGTTCCGTGATGTGACCTTCAGCAATGGCACCACGGCCGCACTGCAAGAGACCGTCTACAGCATCGGTATCGGCTACAAGTTCTGACCACGGTCAGACCTTGAACTGGTCCACGGCGCGCTGAAGGTCCTGCACCCGCTGGCGCATGGCCTCGGCCGCTGTGGCCGTGTCATTGACCTGCTGGTGGTTGCTGCGTGTGTCCGCGCGCATCTGAACCACCGAGCTGCTGACCTCCTGCACGCTGTGACTTTGCTGCTGGCTGGCCGCCGAGATCTCACCGAGAATTTCGGTGACCTGGCGCACCGAGTTCACGATGTCTTGCATGGTGTTGCCGGCCCGACCCACCAACTGGGAGCCACTCTCCACCTGCTCTGCCGAATGGCTGATCAGTTGGCGGATTTCCTTGGCCGCCTCCGAGCTGCGCCCTGCCAATGAGCGCACCTCACTGGCCACCACGGCAAAGCCGCGGCCTTGCTCCCCGGCGCGGGCTGCCTCTACCGCAGCATTCAACGCGAGGATATTGGTCTGGAAAGAGAGGCCTTCAATCACGGCAATGATGTCCACCACTTTGCGTGAACTGTCGGCAATGGCTTGCATGGTGCTCACCACTTCCCCCACCACCTCACCACCCCGCTGAGCAATGCCCGATGCGCTGACAGCCAGCGTGCTTGCACTCTGGGCGCGTTGCGCGTTTTCGCGGACGGTCGCGGTGAGCTCCTCCATGCTCGCAGCGCTCGAGTCCAAGGCGTGGGTCTGCATCTGGGTGTGCTGCAAGAGTTTGGCGCTAGCCTGTGCGATGTCACCACTGGACATTGTCAGGGGTTCGGTGCTTTCCTTAATGCGGGTCACCAGGTCGGTCAGGGTGTCTTCCATGGTGCCCATGGCGTCGAGCAAGCGACCGAATTCCCCGCCCCGTGAGTTTTCAAAGTCATGGCTCAAGTCACCGGAGGCGACCGTCTCGGCAATATGAATGGCATCGGCCAAGGGACTGGAAACACTTTGCACTTCACGATATGCAAAAAACGTCCCCAGCAGAACTGCCAATACCGCAAACAGCACCATGCTGCTTTGTGCATCTTGCGCCAGGTTTTTGAACTGGGGCGCTTGTGCCACCACCGCATCCAGAGCCGAGTAACCGCTGTACAAAACCGCCAGAGTCAGCGCGAGCACCAGCGCGTAGGTCAGCGTCATGCGCCGGCTTAAGGTCATGGAATCTAAAAGCGGCATAGGCATTCCACAGGTAAAAAAAGAGACAAGGCCCGAGCGGCTCAGTGTAGGTACAAGACAACACGCCATACCAGCGAAAAAAGCGGGGTTTACCCGCAGTCTTTGCTGGCCAAAAAATCAGGCGAACCGTGGCATAAGCGCCTCCACATTCCCGACAATGGTGCTTTTTCACCCGCTCGAGAAAAGCCCTATGCAAGCGCCCCATACCCCCCTGCCCGCGTGGTCTATCGCCTGGCCCCTGATGGCCTGGTGCCTGTTGGCCGGCAATTGGGCCGGCTTGGCCGGCGGCTGGTGGATCGCCCTGCTTGCTGCCGGGCTGGTGGGGACCGTATTGTCTGCAGTGCACCACGCCGAAGTGGTCGCCCATCAGGTGGGCGAGCCTTACGGCACCTTGGTGCTGGCGTTGGCCATTACGGTCATTGAGGTGGCCTTGATCGTCTCCATGATGCTGGCGGGTGGTCCGCAAACCACTGCGCTGGCGCGCGACACCGTGTTTGCGGCGGTGATGCTGATTCTCAACGGCATTGTGGGCCTGTGCCTGCTGGCCGGCGGCAGCAAGCACCGGGAGCAGACCTTCGGCCAATTGGGCGTGAGCGCATCGCTGACCACATTGGCCGCCATCGCGGTGCTGACGCTGGTGTTGCCCAACTACACCACCAGTGTGGTCGGGCCGGTGTACAGCCCCAGCCAACTGGCGTTTGTGGCGGTGGTGTCTCTGGTGCTGTACGGCACTTTTGTGCTGGTACAAACCGTGCGCCACCGCGATTACTTTCTTCCCGCCCAAGCCGATGCGCAAGCCCATGCGGCGCCCCCCGGTACCAAGGTGGCAGCGCTGAGTGGCGGTTTGTTACTCCTGGGCCTGGTCGCTGTGGTTCTTCTGGCCAAAGCCCTGGCACCTACGATTGAATCTGCCGTGGCACACGCGGGTGCGCCCAAAGCGGTTGTGGGCATCATCATTGCCATGGTGGTGTTGCTGCCGGAAGGTTTGGCGGCGTTCCGCGCCGCCCAGGCCAACCGCCTGCAAACGAGCCTGAACCTGGCCCTGGGCTCGGCGCTGGCCAGTATCGGGCTCACCATTCCTGCGGTGGCCATGGTGTCTTTGGCAACCGGCTGGACGCTGACCCTGGGACTGGATGTGAAGTCGGTCGTACTGCTCTTGCTCTCCCTGTTTGTGACCAGTCTCTCCCTGAGCACCGGGCGCACCACCGTGCTGCAGGGCGTGGTGCACCTGGTGCTGCTGGCGACCTATCTGTTTACCACCATCGTGCCCTGAGCAAGCCCGTCACTCCAGCGCGTCAGTCTGAGGACTTTGCAGGATGATGAAGCCGCCACACCCGCACCGCACACAAGGTGGCACACACCGCCATGGCTGAGGTGGCCCAGAACACACTTTGCAGGCCCCAGCGTGTGCTGAGTTGTCCACCCACAAGACCACCAATCACACCCGGCACGCCATAGCCGACCACGATGTACAAGGCCTGCCCCCGAACGCGCAAGCTACCGGGAAAGTGGTGCGACACCAGCGCAATGCAGGCGCTATGGTGCGCCGCAAACGTGAGCGCGTGCAGCGCCTGCATGACCGCCAGCAGCCAGAGCACCGAAGCCATGGAAGCGGTGACCCCCATGCGCAATGCCATGACCGCAGCACACAACACCAACCATCCACTCAGGCTCAGGCGCGGTATCCAACGGCTCTGGGTAAAAAACCAGCCGATCTCGACCGTGACCGATACCGCCCACAGCACGCCGATCATGGTTTTGGAATAGCCCAGGGAATCCAGATACAGCGAAAAAAAGCTGTAGATGCCCATGTGCGAAAGAATGTGGAAAAACACCGAAGCGAACAACCAGCGCACCACTGGCTGGGCCATCACTGGAAGGATGGGTGCCGCAGTGGTACGCACCTCGACATGCTGCTCCTTGACGTCCGGCATGCGAAAGGCAAACACCAGCAAAGCTGCCAAACTCAAGGACACGATGAGCGGAAAGCTGGCCATACCCACATGCTCATACCAGGCACCTGCGGCCATCACGGCCAACATGAAGCCGAGCGAACCCCACAAGCGCACGCGGCCGTAGAGCTTGGTGTCAAACATCCCACCCCGGCTCACTACATGGGCCACCGCCGCTTCGGTCATGGGCATCATGCCGCTGGTTTGCAGGTAGACCACTAACAGCACCAGACCCAACCACCAGAAGCCGCCGTTCCACCAGAGCCCGGCAGACGCAATCAAGGCCAAGGCCGCGCCCCAACGCAGCAGGAGGGCGCGCTCGCCGGTGCGGTCACTCAAAGCACCCCAAGCATAGGGCGCAAATATGCGGGTCACAGCTTGAATGGAGGTGAGCACACTGATGCTCACCAGGCTCAAGCCCAGGCTCTTCAACCACAGCGGCAAAAAGGGGTTCATCAGCGCGCCGTGCGCGCAATACACGGCGGAGAGTGCGGCAAAGGGCAAGACCTGCCGCATGCCCGGTGCAGTGGCCTGCTGCGGCGTATCGCTCAAACGCTGCCCGGAATCGGCGTCAGCGTGGGCACCACGTCACCGCATTGGGCGCGGTGGCGCAGGGCGTGGTCCATGACCACCAACGCCAACATGGCCTCAGCAATAGGCGTAGCACGGATGCCGACGCAGGGATCATGACGGCCCTTGGTCACCACTTCGGTGGGGTTGCCCTGGGAATCGATGGAGGCGCGAGGCGTGATGATGGAACTGGTGGGTTTGATGGCAATACTCACCTCCAGGTCCTGTCCGGTAGTAATGCCCCCCAACACGCCACCGGCGTTGTTGGTGGCAAAGCCTCCGGGAGTCAGAGAGTCGCCATGGGTGGTTCCGCGCTGGGCTACGCTGGCAAAACCCGCGCCAATTTCCACGCCCTTGACGGCGTTAATTCCCATCATGGCGTAGCCAATGTCGGCATCCATCTTGTCAAACAAAGGCTCCCCCAGGCCGACCGGCACATGGCGGGCGGTCACACGGATGCGGGCACCACAGGAGTCGCCCGCCTTGCGCAATGCATCCATGTAGTCCTCCAGGGCCTGCACATCGGCCACGGGGGCGAAGAAAGGGTTGTTAGGCACGTGCTCCCAGGACTCGAAAGCAATAGGCAGCTCACCCACTTGGGTCATGCAGCCACGGAACTCGGTGCCGTACTTTTCTTTGAGCCATTTCTTGGCCACAGCACCTGCTGCCACCATGGGTGCTGTCAGGCGAGCGCTAGAGCGACCACCGCCACGCGGGTCACGAATACCGTATTTCTGAAAGTAAGCGTAGTCCGCATGACCGGGGCGGAAGGTGTCCAGGATGTTGCCGTAGTCCTTGCTGCGCTGGTCGGTGTTCTGGATGAGCAGCGCAATCGGAGTGCCTGTGGTTTTGCCCTGGTACACACCGCTCAGGATCTGCACCGCATCCGGCTCATTGCGCTGGGTGACGTGGCGGCTGGTGCCGGGGCGGCGGCGATCCAAGTCGATCTGGATGTCGGCTTCTGAGAGCTCCATACCAGGGGGGCAACCATCAATAATGCAGCCGATGGCCGGGCCGTGGGATTCACCAAAGTTGGTGACCGTGAATGTGTGTCCGAAGGTGTTGCCGCTCATAGTGCCCCGATTATCCCTGACGCGACTGTGTGAGCCGGTAACCGGGCTGGAACAGTTCATGCATCGTGCTGCGGCGCACCATTTCAGTGTTTTCCCGCCATTTGAACCAGGAGTGAGCCATGCTAGATCGCACTGCAACCAAGTTCTCCCATGTCAAACCTGAAGACACGCCATTTGTGTCCGGGGGATTGCGTGATTTTTTCCTGTACCGCGATCTGGGCATCGCCGAAGCCACGCACGGAAAAGTGATTGCGCACTTGGTCAAAGCCAATATGGCACCAGAAAAAGGCACAGGTTGGCACCGGCATGAGGCGGACTTTCAAATCGTCATCATGACCAAAGGCTGGGCGCGCTTCATGTACGAGGACAAAGAAACCCTGGTGCAAGCCGGCGATGTGGTACACCAGCGTCCCGGCATTCGCCACTACTTGTTCGACTACTCCCCCGACATGGAGTACCTGGAAATCGTGTCCCCGGCGGACTTCAAGTCCATTGATGTGGAGCCGGTCTGCGAAATTCCTGCACCGACCCCTTGGCCGGAACAAAAAGCAGCCTGAAGCTGCGAGATGCGAAGCCTTAAAACTCCGCATCCAACTCGTCAATCTCGTCCGGCTCCGCCCGGGCGGCTTCCACCCACTCTTGCAGGGCCGGCAAGGCCATCATGAGCTTGCAGTAGGCGGCGGCCTGTTTGTCCAGCTTGACGTCATAGGTCATGAAGCGGGTGACCACCGGTGCATACATGGCGTCGGCAATGCAGGGCTGCTTGCCGAAGAGGTAGGGCCCGCCGTAGTTTTCCAGACAGTCTTTCCAGATGGCCAGCACCCGGTCAATGTCGGCCTGCGCGCGGGACCAGACCTTGAAGCCGGAGAAATGCGCCTTGATGTTCATGGGCAATGCACCACGCATGGACGCAAAGCCGGAATGCATCTCTCCACAGACCGCACGGCAATGGGCACGCGCCTTGATGTCGGCGGGCAACAAGCCGGCTTTGGGTTTGATTTCGTTCAGGTATTCGCCGATAGCCAGGGTGTCCCACACCGTCACACCGTTGTGCTGCAGGGACGGCACCAGCATGCTGCTGGAGAGCAAGAGCATCTCGGCACGCATGGCCGGGTCGTCGGGGGAAATCACTTTTTCCGAGAAATCCAACCCCGCCAGTTTGGCCATCAGCCACCCTCGCAGGGCCCAGGCACCGTAGTTTTTGCTGCTGATGGTAAGAATCGCTTTGGCCATGGTGCTGCTTTCGGGGTTGTCGGTGTGCCCCATCCCGTGCAAGGGTTGTGCCAAGCACGGCGGCACTAGCCCGATCCGTGGTCTTGGCGCGCAAATTGCCTAGGGAGGATTACCAGGCTTTTGCCGCACCAAGACAGGACTCCCATGCTGTATCAGGCCTACCAGAACCACACCGATCTGAGCTCCCCCCTGCGTCTCATGGCGCAGAGCATGAGTGCCATGCTGTGGATAAACCAGACCGAGGGCAGCTGGCTGCGCAAAATGTCGGCGGGCATGGAGGTGATCTCGCGCATGCGTCTCACCCACTCACGGCCTGACTACGGAATCCACTCCGTGACGGTAGACGACGAGGTCTACCTGATTGAAGAAGAAACGGTGCTGAGTCTGCCCTTCGGCAGCCTGCTGCACTTCCGCAAAACCACTGCGCTGGCAGAACCCCAGCCCAAAGTGCTGCTGGTAGCCCCGCTGTCGGGCCACTTTGCCACCCTGCTGAGAGAAACCGCCCGCACCCTGCTGCAGCACCACGATGTTTACATCACGGACTGGCACAACGCCCGCGATGTGTCGCTGCGCCACGGCCCTTTTGGGCTGGACGATTACATCGACCACATGATCCGCTTCACCCAGACGATTGGCCCCGGCGCTCACCTGGTGGCCGTATGCCAGCCCTGCGTGGCAGCGCTGGCTGCCACCGCCCTGATGGCTGAAGACGACGACCCCGCCCAGCCCCGCAGCCTCACGCTGATGGCCGGCCCGGTGGACTGCCGGGTGAACCCCACCGAGGTGAACAAGCTGGCGGTCAGCAAGCCGATCGACTGGTTTGAGAAGAACCTCATCAGCCATGTGCCTCTGCCCCACAAAGGCTATATGCGCCGCGTGTACCCGGGCTTTGTGCAGCTCAGCGCCTTCATGAGCATGAACCCGGAGCGGCACAAGCAGTCATTCAAAGACCTGTACCAGCACCTGGTGAACGGCGATGTGGAAAAGGCCAATGTGATCCGCGTGTTTTACGACGAGTACCTCGCGGTGAATGATCTGCCGGCCGAGTTCTACCTCGAAACTGTGGAAAAGGTCTTCCAGACCTACGACTTACCGCTGGGCAAGCTCAGCTACCGCGGGCGCCTGGTCAACCCGGCCGCTATCCGCCGCACCGCCTTGATGACGGTGGAGGGCGAACGGGACGACATCTGCGCTGTGGGGCAGACCGTAGCTGCGCAAGACCTGTGCAGCAACATCCGCCCCTATAAAAAAACACACCATGTGCAAACCGGTGTGGGGCACTATGGTGTGTTCAGTGGTCGCAAGTGGAACCAGCAGATCTACCCGCGGGTGCGGGAGATGATTCACGCCAGCGAAGGCTAAAGCATTGCCCCCACGCTCCGCCGCTGAGCGGGTCGCTGCCCCCCCCAAGGGGGCTAGCTCGCCTTGGGGCGGCCCGGCGGCTAGCTCTTACGTGTTCTCAGCTTCCGGCTTTTCGGCCTCGCCCTCGGGCCAGTCGCGGATATAGGCCTTGAGCATCTTGTTTTCGAAGTTCTGGCTGTCCACCACGGCGCGGGCCACGTCGTAGAAGCTGATCACACCCTGCAACATGCGGTTATCGATGACCGGCATGTAGCGGGCATGGCGCTCCAGCATCATGCGACGCACCTCATCCATCTCGGTTTCCAGGGTGCATGTCAGCGGGCCGGGGTCCATGGCGCGGTACACGCTGGTGGTGCCGAAGGTGCCGCCGTTTTTGACAGCGGCCTGAATCACTTCACGGAAGGTCAGCATGCCCACTACCAAACCATGGGACATCACGACCAAGGAGCCGATGTCTTTCTCCGCCATCAGCTGGGCCGCATCGGCCAGAGAGTCCTCGGGCGTGGTCGTGTAAAGCGTTCCGCCTTTTACGCGCAGGATATCGCTGACTTTCATGGGGACTTCCTCGTGACACTGGGGTTGAATTCGAGTAGCAAATATAGCCCACAATGCGCGGGTTTCATCGCGGTTTCATCAAGGTTTCATCACAGGAGACCCCCATGGCTGGTTACGCAGACCCCGGCTTCGACACCCTCGCAATTCACGCAGGTGCCGCACCAGACCCCACCACTGGCGCACGCGCCGTACCCATCCACCTGAGCACATCGTTTGTGTTCGAGTCCAGCGAGCATGCGCAGTCCCTCTTCAACCTGGAGCGCCCAGGCCATGTGTACAGCCGCATCAGCAACCCCACCAACGCGGTGCTCGAGCAGCGGGTCGCCGCGCTGGAGGGCGGCATAGGCGCCATCACCACCGCCAGTGGCCAGGCCGCGCTTCACTTAGCCATTGCCACCCTCATGGGCGCGGGTGGGCACATCGTGTCGTCCAGCGCCTTGTACGGCGGATCACACAACCTGCTGCACTACACCTTGTCCCGCTTCGGCATTGAAACCACCTTTGTGAAACCCGGCGATGTGGATGCCTGGCGCGCAGCCGTGCAGCCCAACACCCGCCTGTTTTTCGGGGAAACCGTGGGCAACCCCGGTATGGATGTGCTGGACACACCCACCATCGCGCAGATCGCGCATGAGGCGGGTGTGCCCCTGTTGGTGGACTCCACCCTCACCTCTCCTTGGCTGGTGCAGCCCTTTACCCAAGGGGCTGATCTGGTCTACCACTCGGCCACCAAGTTCCTGAGCGGGCATGGCACGGTGATTGGCGGCGTGGTGGTGGATGGGGGCAGCTTTGACTGGGCGCGTGCCTTTGATGCGAGCGGCAAGTTTGCGGAGCTGGCCGCGCCCTATGATGGCTTTCACCAAATGAACTTCAGCGAGGAAAGCACGGTGGGGGCCTTCTTGCTGCGCACCCGTCGCGAAGGTCTGCGCGACTTCGGCGCCTGCATGAGCCCGCACAGCGCCTGGCTGATCCTTCAAGGCATTGAGACCCTGAGCCTGCGCATGGCCCGCCACATCAGCAACACCGAAAAGGTGGTGGAGTTTTTGGCCAGCCAGCCCTTTGTAGGCCGCGTGGGCCATCCGCTGCTGGAGAGCCACCCCAGCCACGCATTGGCCAGAAAACTGTTGCCCAAGGGCGCGGGTTCGGTGTTCAGCTTCGACCTCAAAGGCAACCGCGAGCAGGGCAAGAAGTTCATTGAAACCCTCAAAGTATTCAGCCACCTGGCCAATGTGGGCGACTGCCGCAGCCTGGTCATCCACCCGGCCAGCACCACCCACTTCCGCATGGGCGATGAGGCGCTGGCTGCGGGCGGTATCACGCAGGGCACGATCCGCCTGTCCATTGGGCTGGAAGACTCGGACGACCTGATTGACGACCTGAAACGCGCGCTGAAGGCGGCCGAGAAAGCAGGAAACTGATATGTACCCCCACGCGCATCACCTCGTGTATCCGCTGCCCCCCATGGGGGCGCTGGCCTCCTTGGGGGCGGCCCGGCAGGAGGCCATATGCAACTACTAGTCAACGGTGCCAACACCTACTGCTACACCGCCGGCAAGCCTTTCGATGCCGCTCAACCCACGGTAGTCTTGATCCACGGCATGCTCAATGACCACAGTGTCTGGATTCTGCAAAGCCGCTACCTCGCCCACCACGGCTACAACGTGCTGGCCGTGGACCTGCCCGGTCACTGCCGCAGCGTCGGCGAGGCACCGGAAACCGTGGAGCAAGCCGCCGCTTTCATCGTGGCCCTGCTGGATGCAGCGGGCATAGCAAAAGCAGCTTTGGTCGGCCACAGCTGGGGCTCGCTGATTGCGCTGGAGGCCGCCAGCCGACTAGGCTCACGCGCCACCCACCTGGTGCTGGTGGGCACCGCGTACCCCATGAAAGTGTCCCCGGCAGTGCTGGAGACTTCGCTCCATGAGCCCATGAAGGCGCTCACCATGATCAACGTGTTTTCGCGCAGCACGCTGGCTGCACCGCCCTCAGCGCTGGGCCCGGGCACTTGGGTCTACGGAGCCAGCATGGCACTGGGCCGCCGAGTCTTGGCCAGCAACACGGCGGTCAATGTGTTCCACCGCGGCTTCAAGGCTTGCGACAGCTACGGAGGCGGCGAAGCGGCTATGTCACAGGTGCACTGCCCGGTGCTGTTCGTGCTGGGTGATCAGGACCAGATGACCTCGCCCAAAGCCGCGCAGACGCTGGTGCAAGCAGCCAAAGCAGCAGGCGTGCGCGCCAAGACCGTGCAGATCGCAGTAGGCCACCACCAGATGACGGAGGCGCCAGAAGAAACCCTGTCGGCCCTGCAACAGTTTTTGGGGAGTCCCTAGGGCAAACGCCCTTGCCTAGCGCGCCCCTGCAGAAGGACCATGCACGCTCCAAGCGAGGAGAGCAACCATGTACTCCAGCAACTCACCATCCAGCGTCATCGCCCCACGTAGCTTCCAAAGCTTTACTGAGCTCTATCATTTTTATTTTGGGGAGCACAGCGACAGTGACCTGCCGCCTGAACTTTCTGGGCTCCACACTCACCCTGGTCTGCCTGACCATGCTGCTGACCACCGACAAGCCGAAGTACCTGTTGTACGACATATTTTGCAGCTACAGCTTTGCTTGGGTGGGCCACTTCGGATTTGAGAAAAACAAGCCCACCAGCTTCAAACACCCGCTCTATAGCATCATGGGCGAATGGCGCATGTACAAGGACATCTGAACGGAGAAGATCAGGTTGTAACCCCTCCCGATCCCAAAAAAACGGAACAAAATCTAACTCAGTTGCCTGAGCGGCGTTATTGCAAAGTCAACGCAGAATTCCCTAGCTTAAACACGCTAACGGCAGTGCGCAATTCGGCAGCTTGGGCCTGCATGGAGCCAGCAGCTGCAGCGGCCTCTTCAACCAACGCAGCATTTTGCTGGGTCGTGTTATCCATAAGTCGGACAGCCTCATTGATTTGATTGATACCCAGCGTTTGCTCCTCGCTTGCACTTTGTATCTCTCCCATGATGCTGGTCACTTTGCCAACACTATCAACAATGTCCGTCATTGTCGCGCCGGCTTCACTCACCAATTTGGTGCCAACGTCGACATTGCGGACAGAGTCATCGATCAAGCTCTTGATTTCCTTCGCAGCTGCAGCAGATCGACCTGCCAAACTCCGAACTTCACTGGCTACGACCGCAAATCCCCTACCCTGCTCCCCCGCCCGCGCAGCTTCCACCGCAGCGTTAAGCGCCAAAATATTGGTTTGAAATGCAATGCTGTCGATCACACTGATGATGTCGACAATTTTGCGGGATGACTGGTTGATTTCGCCCATAGTGCTAACCACATCTGCCACCACCGTTCCTCCCTTGAAAGCGACTGCAGAAGCGCCCTGCGCAAACTGATTGGCGATTCTCGCGTTCTCGGCATTCTGCTTCACCGTTTGGGTCATCTCTTCCATGGACGCAGCGGTCTGCTCCAAAGAACTCGCTTGCGATTCTGTGCGTGAAGACAAGTCCATATTGCCGCTGGCGATTTCATCTGCGGCATGAGCGATAGAGCCTATGCCTGTACTGACCTGCACAATGATTTGTTGCAAGCGCCCTATAAAGGTATTGAAACCATTTACAACAGCGTTGAACTCATCCGAATTGCCTTCTGGAAGTCGGCGCGCCAAATCAGCGTCTCCAACGGCGATGTCATTCAACGCCTCACCAATTTTGGAGAGCGGTGTGAGAACCAACGAATTTAGTACGCGTGAAAGAACCAGAATAATAATAACGTCCAAGATCAGAATCTGAAGCACTACCCAGCTCAGCTCCTGCCGCAACGCCTGCTGGATGCCCGAATAAGAGACATAGACCGTTGCCTTGCCTACCGTACTGGGTTTTCCATTGTCGGAATAAACCAAATCCACACTTTTGTTGGCATCTGCCAATGGCGGAGTCGTGCCGGGTTCGATCTTCCCGTCAGGCGTCTTGATACTCCCGCCCAAAAACTTTTCGCCATTGGTAATGGCAATACCCACCATGAAATCGGCGGACATCTCAGAGGCCAGAGTTTGATCGATCTGGGCCTTGTCCAAATTCCAGAGTGCAGTGGGCAAGGCCGCTGCTAAACGAACGAGAGTCGCTTCGATTTGCTTATTGTCTGACTCTTCCAAGGAGGCTTTGGTTCGAACGTAATTCACCACTCCAAATGCCAGCAGCAACAAAGAGATGATAAGTACGAACAAGAAATTCAATCGAAACTTGATGCTGCTGGTCTTCATAAGTAGAGCTTTTCCGCCTCAGCGATTAATGAATGGAAGACGCCGCCCGAACTACTAGCGAATACAGGCAGCATCATTAGGCGACTACTTGAACTTCTTGACAAGATCTTTGTATTCTGCGGATTCGCGTGCCGTAGCAATCGCATCCCAAAGCTTTTTAGCGGAGGCCTCTTCCTTGCCGTAATACTGCTTGGAGAAAGCAACAAAGTACGGCTTTTCGACCAGCACGGGGCTGACACGTTCCACCTTTCCGTTGAATTCCGGATTGCTGGTCACGCTGATCTCCCCCTCTTCCGACTGCAGAGCCACCGCTGCCACTCGACCGCCCACCAACTTGGTCAGGTTCGCATCTGCGGAACGCGTCCCGTCATCAACACGAGCGCCAAGGGTTTGCAGTTGCTTCACCACAGAAAAGCCTGTTTGGGCTCCCACTGCACCATCGACTTTGAGTGCTTTGCCATCCCAAGCCGCAGCGGTCGAGCCTTTCATTCTGAAAAGGCTGTAACTATCGTTCAGCAAGCGCTTGCTGGCGTCCGGGGCTCCACCAGCCATGGGGTAGACCAAAAAATCTGTGCGATCAGCTGCGTAACTGATCTTCACCACACCATCAATTGCACCCGATCGGGCATCGTCCAGGCATCGTTTCCAAGGAAGCGCCACCACATCGACCTTGGCGCCATACACCTTTTCCGCCATTTTCAAAAGAGACGTGGTCAACCCTGCGCGATCCTTGAATATCCAAGGATAGGAATCTTCGTTTTCATGGCAAATTTTCATTGCCGACTGTGCCATGGTGCTATTGGCCACCAGGGAGAGAGAGAGTGCGGCTAGCGCGACTGTGCTTTTTTTCATAGAAACCTTTCATGGACAGGGCTTGGTAGCTCACCAACTCCAAAACGGTACAACACACGAATCAGTCCCTTCGTATGGCGAGCCCCCTTCAGGGTATCGGCAAAATGGGGCAGAACTGAAACGACATTCTCCGCTGTGGAGTGCAGCGAAAAACCAGCGTACACCATTTCTGCTGCTCTTCCATGAGGGTTTGGACTATGCCCGGACCAGCACCGTAAGTACCATAGTGATATAGGTACGAGGCCGCATACGGCTGACATTGAGCGGAGCGTTGTTCACGGAATTGCACCCATTGCAATCCTCATCCGACACAAGATGACTCATGTACAGAGCAAGGTGGTCCCATGCCCACCTGAATTCCGCCCATCTACTGACCTGCCGGCCCCGCCCGGCCAGCTGGCGTTAACGCTGCTGGGCACTTCGCCAGATAGTGCCTCGCATGGCGCTGGGGCGTCTGCCTCCTGAGTGGTCAGGTGCAGGGCCTGGCGCAAGATTAAGAGGGGCTGGCCACAGCTTTCTGCGCTCTTGGCCATCTCCGGCATAGTTGGCTGTCGGCGCCGCCACCTCCAGCCGCGATAGTTGTATCCAAACTTTACAAAGACGTAGTACGGATACCGGCCGATACAAATTCAAGCTGCACACCCAAAGACTATCGGCAATGATGCAGCCATAGGCAGTTTTAGCGACGAGTCCGGCTTACTCACTTCCCCTTCAGCCGGTTTGTCTGTGTGCGTGTCATGTACACCGAAACGCCTGTTCCCTTTCATCACTTTCCCCTACACAAGGCCCCTATGATTTCCTTCGCCAAAGCCGCCATCGCGGCATCAACCATCGTGACCGTTCTCTTCACCAGCGGATGCGCAAATCTGTCATCACGAGACAGGAACACCATCACCGGGGCAGGCGTTGGCGCAGTGGCCGGGGCCATACTGACCGGCGGAAGCAGCGTCGGTACGGTGGGTGGCGCTGCGGTGGGCGGCTTCATCGGCAACCAAGTTCGCAAATAGGGTCCGGGGGCGTCAGCGCCCCCATCCAAACCCCACCCACAGAGCCTAGCGCTATACTTTTTGTAGCGCATCGCGCACACTAGTCGTGCGCCAGCGGCCCAATTTCCATAAATTCTCGGTAAAAGGCTCCGGCGTCAGCAACAGGCGCTGCATCAGGGGCTCCAGCACGGTCTGGTTCAGGTCGGCCAGCAGCACGTAGCGGGCCTGGCCGTCTTTGTCGCTGGCTTCTTGTAACTGGCCTACCCAGTCCAGCTCCTGCAGGGTTTGCATCACCGGTTCCAAGCGCTGGGAGTCCACACGCAGCGCCAGGCGCAGGGTTGACAGGGTCTGGCCACGGTCCTCCGAGCCCTTGGCCATGTCCAGCAGGTGCAACACTTCCAGCGCCAGCTGAAACTGCCAGCCGTGGCCCAGCTTGCGGCGGGGTACACCTGCAATCAGGCTGGGCAGGTAGGCCGTAAGCGCCGCACCCAGCAGCACGATGACCCAGGCCACATAGATCCAGATCAGCAAAATCGGTACCGTGGCAAATGCACCGTACACCACCGAATACGTGGGCACCTTGGCCAGGTACATCGCCAGCCCCTTGCGCGCCAGTTCCATGCCGGTAGACACAAACAGGCCCCCCATCCACGCATGGCCCCAGCGCACATGGGTGTTGGGCACAAAATGAAACATCGCGGCGGTGCCGGCTGCAACCAGCACGAATTGCATGCTGTCGAGCAACAGCGTCAACCCGCCTGGCAGCCCCCCCACCACGCCTTTGGACGCCGTGATGGCATACGAAGTGATGGACAAGCTGGCCCCCAGCAGCAAGGGCCCCAAGGTCACGGCCGCCCAGTAAATCAGCACCCGTTGTGCAATGGGTCTGCGCTTCTTCACGCGCCAGATGCTGTTGAGCGTGCGGTCTATGGTGAAGATCAGCGCAAGCGCGGTGCCCAAGAGGATGGTCAGGCCCGCCACGCCGAGGCGGCTGGCTTTGCCGGCAAACTGATTCAAGTAGCCCAGCACCTGGCGGGCGATGTTGTCGGGCACCAGGCTCTCGATGAGCCACTTCTGAAGCACATCCTGAAACTTGGCAAACATCGGGAAGGCAGTAAACACTGCCAGCGCCACGGTAATTAGGGGCACCAGTGCAATGGTGGTGGTGAAGGTCAGGCTGCTGGCGGTCAGGCCCAGGCGGTCTTCGCGGAAGCGCTCGCGCAGGGTGATCGCTGTGTCCCGCCAGGGGATGCTGGCGATGTCCTGCAACCAGGAAGTCAAAAGGGGTTTGGCTTGCATGGCCCGCATCATGCCACCGCCGCCGTGCCGCACTTGTGACCGGCTGTAAGTCTCAGCGCTCCATCATCACCGGATGGTTCATCCATCGCTGGAAACTGGCCCGCAGGATCTCGTCCAGGACTCCGGCTTTCTTCAGAGCAGCCAAGCGGGCTTCGATCAGCTCCAGCTTGTCGGCGCACTTGCCATTGCGGGTGAGCGTGAGGTAGTTGGGGGTATCCACCAAAAACGGCTCTTGGGCCACGATGTTGGCATCATCCCCGCGCTTGAGAAGCAAGGCCATGCCCGTGTAGTAGCCGGTGATGAAAAAATCTGCCCGTCGCAGCAGCAGCAGGCTGAAGCCAGCGTCAGGCCGGTTAACCTTTTGCATGTTGAGCTTGCCATTGATGTATTCGTCCAAGCCATTGCCAAAAACATTGCCGCGCACCATGGCACCGCGCCGGCCTATCAGGTCGGCCTTGTCGCGATACACCCAAGGCCGGTCGCGTGACGTGAACACCGCCACCGGGTTCGGGAGGGCCGCAGTTTGGGGGTAGAGCAAAAAGGCTTCCCGCTCAGGCGTCTTTTTGAGGGTGACCACCATGTCTACCTCGCCCCGCTCAGCCAGGGCCATCACTCTCGGAAAGGGGCCCACGCTGCGGATTTCGAAATCGATCTTCAGGTCATTGAGCACACGCTTGGCGATTTCGATGCTGGCGCCTTGCAAGGTGTCGCCGTCATACCAGTGCAAGGGCGGATAGGCCGGGTCGGAGGTCACGACCATGCGGGTGCACTCGGACTGCGCCAGTCCACTGCACGTCACCAAACACCCCACCAACCAAGCTTGCGCAAGCTTCCGCCAGATCATGAATCCCCTTTCCCAGTCAGGACACCGAGCACAGTAAACGGGCCACGCGGTATTGGCAATAGGGCAATCCGCTGACAACAGGGGAGCAGGCCGCCATGCTGATCCTTGGGGCCGTTTGGCTTAAGCTACGCGGCTGTCCATCCACTGGCGCCTATTCCGTGCACGCTGCTACTCCCGCATCCTCTGTTGTCATCGCCCGCTGGGCCGCCGTCATCAGCCTGATCGCCCTGATTCTTCTGGGTCTGGTGTGGGAGCTGTGGCTGGCCCCCACCGGCCGGGGCACGCTGGCGCTGAAGGTGTTGCCCCTGTGCATCCCGCTGGCCGGCCTGCTCAAGAGCCGCATGTACACCTACCGCTGGCTCAGCCTGATGGTGTGGCTGTATTTCACCGAAGGCGTGGTCCGTGCCTGGAGCGACAAGGCGCCCGGCAACTGGCTGGCTCTGCTGGAGGTGCTGCTGTGCATCGTGTTGTTTGTGGCTTGCACCTTCCATATACGCCTGCGCCTGAAGCACGCCAAGGCGCTGCCTCCCCCCACCGAAGACCCCACCACCCGCCCCGCCCCATGACCAAGTTAGACATAGAAAGCCTGCGCGCCACGCTGCGCACCCTCGTCGGTGAAGCCCATGTACTCACCGACGGGGACCTCACCGCCTATGAACAAGACTGGCGCAAACGCGAGCGCGGCCGCGCCCTGGCCGTGGTGCGCCCCGGCACCACCGAGGAGGTAGCCGCCGTGGTGAAAGCCTGCGCGGCAGCCGGCGTGAGCCTGGTGCCCCAGGGCGGCAACACCGGCATGGTGGTGGGCTCTATCCCCGACGCCACGGGCACCCAGGTGCTGCTGAGCCTGCAACGCCTGAACCGCATCCGCAGTATCGACGCGGCCAACCTGACGGTGACGGTAGAGGCCGGCTGCGTGCTGCAGACCCTGCAAGAGGCATGCGAGAAAGAAGGCTTCTTGTTCCCCCTGAGCCTGGCCGCCGAAGGCAGCTGCACCATTGGCGGCAACCTGGCCACCAACGCAGGCGGCACGCAAGTGGTGCGCTATGGCAACACGCGCGAGCTGTGCCTGGGCCTGGAGGTGGTGACCGCGCAGGGTGAGGTCTGGAGCGGCCTGACCGGCTTGCGCAAAGACAACACCGGTTACGACCTGCGCCACCTGTTCATTGGCTCCGAGGGCACGCTGGGCGTGATCACCGCGGCCACCCTGCGCATGTACCCCCTGCCTGCGGCCCAACTCACCGCCTTTGCTGCTGTCCCCTCGCTGGACGCGGCGGTGCAACTGCTGGGCCTGGCGCACCAGCACCTGAACGCCGGCCTGACCGGCTTTGAGGTGATGGGTGACTTTGCGCTGAGCCTGGTGCGCAAACACTTTCTACAACAGAACGTGCCGTTTGGGGGACTCAGCCCCTACTGCGTTGTTTTGGAGAATTCCGACCACGAGTCCGAGAGCCACGCGCGTGAACAATTCGAGCGCTTGCTGGAAGCCGCACTCGAGCAAGGCTGCGTGCTCGACGCCGTAGTCGCCGAGAACCTTGCCCAGGCCCGCGCGCTGTGGCACATCCGCGAGAGCATTCCGCTGGCGCAGGCGCAGGAGGGCCTGAACATCAAACACGACATCTCGATTGCCGTGTCCCGCATACCCGCCTTCGTGACCGAGGTGGACGCGCTGCTGGCGCAGCACTTCCCCGGCGTGCGGCTGGTGAACTACGGCCATTTGGGCGACGGCAACCTGCACTACAACGTGCAGGCCCCGGACGGCGCGGATGCCGAGGCCTTTTTGCGTGACCAGGAAGGCCCCATCAACACCCTGGTGTACGAGGTGGTCGACCGCTACAACGGATCGATTTCTGCGGAGCACGGCATTGGCAGCTTGAAGCGCGAGAAGCTGGCGCACCACAAATCGCCGGTCGCCTTGCGCGCCATGCGTGCCATCAAGGGTGCGTTGGACCCGCACAACCTGCTCAACCCGGGTAGGGTGCTATCAATTGAGTAGCTGCTTGCGCATATTCAGCGGGCGCTAGAGCCATTTTGGCTTAAAAATCCCTCATTCAACCCGCTTTCAGGAACCCGCCGTGGCGCATCTCATTCTTCTGGGCATTGTGTATGTGTCCTTCATCAGCCTGGGGCTGCCGGATGGCATTCTGGGCGTGGCCTGGCCGGCCATTCGCGCTGACATGGGGCAGCCACTCGCGGCAGTGGGCGCCATCATCATCACCGTCACCATTGCCGGGGCCACAGCGAGTTTTTTTGCCGGCGCCATTGCCAAGCGCATGGGGACCGGCGCCGTGGTAGCGACCAGCTGCTTGATGACGGCGCTGGCGCTACTGGGCTTCTCGATCGCGCCCTCGTTCGGCTGGCTGGTGGCACTGGGTGTGCCGCTGGGGCTGGGTGCCGGCGCGGTGGACGCCAGCCTGAACCACTTTGTGGCGGCGCATTACTCATCCCGCCACATGAACTGGTTACACGGCTTCTGGGGGGTGGGGGCTACCACCGGCCCGCTGATCATGGGTCTGGCACTGGCCGGCAGCAGCGGCTGGGCCTTAGGAGTGCGCAGCATAGGACTGATGCAACTCGTCATGGCCGTCGTGTTGTTTTCCACCTTGTCGCTCTGGGCCAAAGAACACTCCAAGCCCCCTGCCGGGGAAGAGGGTCATGGCGCGATCACTTTCAAGCCGGTACGCAGACTGGCAACTTGGCTGGCGCCTTTTATTTTTTTGTTGTACGTAGCCGCTGAAATGGGCACCGGCCTGTGGGCCGCCAGCATATTGGTCACCGACCGTGGCCTCACGCCCGCACACGCAGGCATCTGGGTGTCGGTGTATTTCGGCTCCATCACCGCCGGGCGCTTTGCCGTGGGCCTGATCGCCAACCGCCTGGGCAACCGCAGATTGGTGCGACTGGGTATTGGCGTAGCCGCCTTGGGTGCACTGGTGTTTGCCGTGCCCGGCGTGTTGGGCAACGCCGCCAGCTTCGGGCTGGTGCTCATGGGACTGGGCTGTGCGCCGGTGTTTCCGTCGCTGATGCACGAAACCGCGCGTCGCTTTCCGGACCATGTGGCGCGCACCGTGATCGGCCGGCAGATGGCGTTTGCCTATGCCGGTGGCTCCGTCATCCCCGCCGGTTTCGGGCTGCTGGCCACCTGGGCCGGGCTGGGTGCAGTCATGCCAGTAGTGGTGCTCATCCTGCTGGCGCTGCTGGCCTTGGCCGCAGCGCTGGACCGGATGACCTGAGCCGGCCCTGCGTCTATCAGCTGCGTGCCAGCTTGCGCGCCAGTTGCTCCAAACGGGCTTTGTAAGCCTCCGCATCAAACGGGCGGCGTGTACTTCCGCTGTCGGCGGCCGCTTGCGCCACGCGCAAAGACACGGCTTGCAGCAGGCGCTTGTCCAGCAAGGTGGGCAGCAGCTTGTCTTTGCTGAAGGCCGCATCTTCACGCGCCAAATCGGCCAGCGCCAACACGGCGGCTTTCTTCATGGCTTCATTGATCTGCGGGGCGCCCACGTCCAGCGCAGCGCGGAACAGGTAGGGGAAGCACAGCGCGTTGTTAACCTGGTTGGGGTAGTCCGAGCGGCCGGTGGCCGTGATGGCCTCGCGCGAGGCGGCGATCACCAGCTCGGGGCGGATTTCGGGCTCGGGGTTGGCCAGTGCAAACACCACCGGCTTGGCGGCCATGCTGCGCACCATGTCCTGGTTCACCGCACCGGGGCCGGACAGGCCCAGGAACACGTCGGCACCTTGCAGCGCATCCGCCAGCGTGCGGGCGGCAGTGTCGCGGGCCCAGGCGGCTTTTTCACCGTCGTCGCCCTTGGCACCGCGACCGGCATAGATCACGCCCTTGGAGTCGCACACGATGATGTTGGATTTCTTCGCACCCAGGCTCACCAGCAGCTCCAGGCAGGCGTTGGCAGCCGCACCGGCGCCGTTGCAGACCAGCGTGACCGCTTCCAGCGACTTGCCTTGCAAGTGCAGCGCGTTGATCAGGCCGGCGGCCACCACGATGGCGGTGCCGTGCTGGTCATCATGGAACACGGGGATGGACAGGCGGGCGCGCAAGGCACGCTCGATCTCAAAGCACTCGGGCGCCTTGATGTCTTCCAGGTTGATACCGCCAAACGTGGGGTGCAGGCTGGCAATCGTGTTGATGAGTTTTTGCGGGTCGGTCTCGTCAATCTCGATGTCAAACGCGTCGATACCGGCAAAGCGCTTGAACAGCACCGCCTTGCCCTCCATCACCGGCTTGCCGGCCAGCGCGCCGATGTTGCCCAGGCCCAGCACTGCCGTGCCGTTGGTGATGACGGCCACCAGGTTGCCCTTGGCGGTGTATTCGTAAGCCAGCGCCGGGTCGCGCTCAATCTCTAGACAGGGCACGGCCACACCGGGCGAGTACGCCAGCGACAGGTCGTCCTGGCTGCCCACGGGCTTGGTCACCTGGATTTCGATCTTGCCGCCTATATCGTCCGAGTGGCGGGCACGGTGGTAAGCCAGCGCGGCTTCATGCAGGCTGACGCTGCCGTCGGCACCCACGAATTGCTGCTGTTGTTCGGAACCTGTGGCCAGGGCGGCCACCATCTGGGGTGCGGATTGAGACATGCGTGAAATGCGTTTCTGCAAGGGTTGCGATAGGCCGAGTCTGGCGAAGCGCCAGATTCTGCGCGTGTTGCGGCCGCACAGCCAGCGAAAAACACCGCAATCCCATGCTGAAATGTGTTCGTAATATGCGGATATGGCATACCCCGACGCACCTACAATTTCAGCCATGACCAGCCCCTCCATCCCGCGCCCCGTGCGCAGCCAGTACGAAGAATTCATGCGCCATGTGCACAGCACGGGCGTTTTCAAATCCGACCGCACCGGCACCGGCACGAAAAGCGTGTTCGGCTACCAGATGCGCTTCGACCTGAACGAGGGCTTCCCGCTGGTCACCACCAAGAAAGTGCACCTGCGCAGCATCATCCAGGAGCTGCTGTGGTTTCTGACCGGGTCCAGCAACAACCACTGGCTCAAAGAACGCGGCGTCACCATCTGGGACGAATGGGCCGACCCCGAAACCGGTGACCTCGGGCCGGTGTACGGCGTGCAATGGCGCAGCTGGCCCACGCCGGACGGCGGCCATATCGACCAGATTGCCGACGTCATCCAAACCCTCAAAAGCAATCCCGACAGCCGCCGCATCATCGTGAGCGCCTGGAACGTGGCCGAGCTGAGCAAGATGGCGCTGATGCCCTGCCACGCCTTCTTCCAGTTCTATGTGGCGCCGGCCACCGAGGCGGGTGGCAAGGGCCGCTTGAGCTGCCAGCTTTACCAGCGCAGTGCGGACATCTTTTTGGGTGTGCCCTTCAACATCGCCAGCTACGCCCTGCTCACCCACATGGTGGCCCAGCAGTGCGACCTGGAGGTGGGCGACTTCATCTGGACAGGCGGCGACTGCCACATCTACAGCAACCACACCGAGCAGGTGGAGCTGCAACTGAGCCGCAGCGCAAAAGCCTACCCCACGCTGCACATCAAGCGCAAGCCGGAGAGCATTTTCGACTACCAGTTCGAAGATTTTGAGGTGCAGGGCTACGAGTGCCACCCCGCCATCAAGGCGCCGGTCGCGGTGTGATGGCACCTATGCAAATGGAAACAATCAATCTCCTGAATATTGCAAACAGCTTGCCCAGCGTGTGGAAATCCACCGTGGTGGGGCGGCCCGCTGGCGTCAACTTCAAGGTGCTGCGCATGGATGGCAGCGTTTATCCAGACGAAGTGCATGACTTCGATGAAGCACTTCTGGTGCTGGAAGGCTGCATGCGCTTGGACATGCAGGGCCATGTGACCGAAGTGCGTGCTGGCGAAGTCTGCATCGTGCCCGCAGGCATCCCCCATGGCGTAGCTGCGGGTAGCCATGGCACCTTGGTCATCATCGATCCCTGACCCGACCAACATGCCCCGACTTCACCTGATTTACGCCCGCGCCTCTAACGGCGTCATCGGCGCGGGCGGCACCCTGCCCTGGCATTTGCCCGAGGACCTGGCCCACTTCAAACGGACCACGCTGGGCTGCCCGGTCATCATGGGCCGCAAGACCTGGGACTCGCTGCCGCCCAGGTTCCGCCCGCTGCCCGGTCGCACCAACATCATCATCACCCGCCAGCCAGACTGGAGTGAAACCGGTGCCCAGCGCGCATCTGGACTGCGTGAGGCGCTACAACTTTGTGAGCAAGATGCAGACGTCTGGGTGATCGGCGGGGCGCAGCTCTACGCCCTGGCCGAACCGCTGGCGCACTCCGCCGTGGTCACCGAAATTGACACCCCCTTTGATGGCGACGCCTTCGCCCCCACCCTCAGCACGACTGCCTGGCAGGAAACCGCCCGCGAGCGCCATGTGGCCGCCAGCGGGCTGCCCTACAGTTTTGTGACCTACACCCGCACCGCACCATGAAACTCGCTACCTGGAACGTCAACTCTTTAGGCGTGCGCCTGCCCCAAGTGCTGGACTGGCTGGCTGCCAATCCGGTGGAGGTGCTGGCCCTGCAAGAGCTCAAACTCACCGACGACAAATTTCCCGCCGACGCCTTTGAGGCCATCGGCTACCACGCCCAGTGGTTCGGCCAGAAGACCTACAACGGCGTGGCCCTGCTCTCGCGCACACCGGCCAGCGACGTCATCAAAAACATCCCCGGATTTGACGACGACATGTCCCGCGTGATCACCGGAACTGTGGAGGGGGTTCGCGTGATTGGCGCCTACTTCCCCAACGGGCAGGAGCCGGGCAGCGACAAGTTCGAATACAAGATGGAATGGCTCACCGCCTTGCGCCGCTGGGTGAAGGTCGAGCTGGCCGCCCACCCGAATCTGGTGCTGATGGGTGACTACAACATCACCTTTGACGAGGACGATGTGTGGGACCCGGTGAACCTGGAAGGCAGCATCCACTGCACCGAGGAAGAACGCTACCACCTGCGCGCCCTGATTGCGCTAGGCCTGAGCGACAGCCACCGCCTGTTCCCCCAGCCGCCCAAGTCCTACAGCTGGTGGGACTACCGCGACGCGGGCTTCCGCCGCAATCGCGGCCTGCGCATTGACCATATTCTGGTAAGCAACGCCCTCAAGCCCTTGGTGACGGCTTGCACCATCGACAAGACCCCGCGCAAGAACGAGCGCCCCAGCGACCACGCGCCGGTGGTGGTGGACATCACCCCGGCAGCCTGAGCAAACTCTGCATACAAAAAGCCGGCATAGGCGCCGGCTTTTTGCTATCAAATCAGGAGCTACTTACGCATATTCGACGTGCGCCAGCAGCTCTTTTTGCTTCAAACTCACTCCAGCCCCAGCTCCTGGATCTTGCGGGTGATGGTGTTGCGGCCTATGCCCAGCTTTTGCGCGGCCTCGATACGCCGGCCTTTGGTGTTGGCCAGGGCAGCGAGGATCAGGCGCGATTCAAAACGACGCGTCAGGGTGTCCCACACCTCAGGCTGACCGGAACCGAGCAAAGCCACGGCCTCACTCTCCAGTTCGGCCTCCCAGCCTTCCAGCGGGCCATGGGCCGCAGCGGCGCGGGCCAACACGTGCGACAGGTCTTCCGACTCGTGGCTCGCTGCCGCAGGGGCATGCGCATCCAGCGGTACGTCCTTGAGCTGGGCCTCGGGCGCGGCAGTGAGCACGGGCTTGCTTGCCAGGGGTTCGCCGGTTTCTGCACGGCCCAAGGTCACTTCAGGCGGCAGGTCCTTGCGTTCAATGACTTGCGCAGGCGCCATCACGGTCAGCCAGTGGCAGATGTTTTCCAGCTGGCGCACGTTGCCGGGGAAGCTAAAGCCCTCCAGCCAGGTCAGTGCCGAGTCCGAAATGCGCTTGGGCTCCACGCCCAATTGCTTGGCACTTTGCTGCAGGAAGTGGCGGGTCAGCATGGCCACATCTTCCTTGCGCTCGCGCAAGGCCGGCAGGCGCAGGCGGATCACATTCAGGCGGTGGAACAAGTCCTCCCGGAACACCCCATCTTTGACGCGCTGCTCCAGGTTCTGGTGGGTGGCCGCAATCACCCGCACGTTCGATTTAACAGCGCTGTGTCCGCCCACGCGGTAGAAGTGGCCGTCGCTCAAGACGCGCAACAAGCGGGTCTGCAGCTCAAAGGGCATGTCGCCGATTTCGTCCAGAAACAGCGTGCCGCCATCGGCCTGCTCGAAGCGGCCCCGGCGCATGGTTTGCGCGCCGGTGAAGGCACCGCGTTCATGGCCGAAGAGTTCGCTCTCCAACAGGTCTTTCGGGATGGCTGCGGTGTTGATCGCCACAAACGGGCCATCGGCGCGCGGAGAATGCTTGTGCAGCGCACGGGCCACCAGCTCTTTGCCGGAGCCGGATTCGCCGGTGATCATCACCGTGACGTTGCTCTGGCTCAGGCGCCCGATGGCACGGAACACGTCCTGCATGGCGGGCGCCTGGCCCAGCATTTCCGGGGACTCGGCCATGCGCTCTTCGGCTACTTCTTCGCGCTGGCTTTCTTCCACCGCACGGCGGATCAGCTCTACCGCTTTGGGCAGGTCGAAGGGCTTGGGCAGGTATTCAAACGCGCCGCCCTGGAAGGCACTGACCGCACTGTCCAGGTCCGAGAAGGCAGTCATGATGATGACGGGCAGACCGGGGTGTTTGGCTTTGACTTTTTCGAGCAGGTCCAGGCCGGAGCCTCCGGGCATGCGGATATCGCTCACCAGGATTTGCGGGCCCTCATCGTCTGCGGCGGTGCTCAGTGCCGTCAGTACATCGCGTGGATTGGAAAAGCTGCGTGTGGGCAGGTGCTCACGCAGCAGTGCCTTCTCCAGCACGAAGCGGATGGACTGGTCATCATCTACGATCCAAATCGGCTTCATGTTGTGCGGCACCCTATATTCTTTGTCAGTCTGTTACGGTAACGGAATCAAGATTTTGAAGTCCGTACGGCCCGGCACGCTGTCCACTTCAATCAGCCCGTGGTGTTGCTGAACAAAGGTTTGCGCCAGTGTGAGCCCCAGTCCGGATCCCCCATCCCTACCCGAAACCAAGGGGTAGAAAATGCGGTCTCTGATTGAATCTGGCACGCCAGGTCCGTTGTCGATGACATGCAATTCCAATGCCAACCGGTAACGCTGTTTGCCGAAGGTGATCTGCCGTGTCACCCGGGTCTTGAATGTCACGCAACCGTCACCCGCCGTAATGCGCTCGGCCAGGGCCTGGCAGGCGTTGTGGGCAATGTTCAGCACGGTTTGGATGAGCTGCTCGCGGTCGCCCCGGAACTCGGGGATGGAGGTGTCGTAGTCCCGCACCACACGCAAACCCTTGGGGAACTCGGCCAGGATCAGGGAGCGCACGCGCTCACACACCTCGTGGATGTTCACATCGCCCACCAAGTGGGGCCGGCGGTGGGGTGCCAACAAGCGGTCCACCAGGCTCTGCAGGCGGTCCGCCTCATGGATGATGACCTGCGTGTACTCGGTGAGTTCGGGGGACTCCATCTCCATCTCGAGCAGTTGCGCGGCACCGCGAATACCCCCCAAAGGGTTTTTGATTTCGTGGGCGAGATTACGGATCAGCTCTTTGTTGGTCTGGGCCTGTTCGGCCAGTCGTTCTTCGCGGTCCTGGCGGGTCTGCTGCTCCTGGGGCACCATTTCCACAATGATGTCGTTGGAGAGCTCGGTGCGCGTCACGATCACGTGGACCGGCATGGCATCCAGACCGTGACGCTTGAGCATAGCGTCGTAACGCAAGGCCGCGAACGCATTGTCGAGCGCGCCCTCCAAGGCGCTGTGCAGCTGGGCCGGCTCGGCAAACAGCTCCGCAAAGTTGGAACCCACGATGGTTCGCCGCGAGATGCCCAGGGCATCTTCCAACGCTGCGTTAGAAAACTGCACCGAAGCGTCGGCCGTGACCACCGCCACGAGTGTGGCCAGCAAGTCGAAAGAATGGAAGCGCTCCATGAGGCTTGTCCGGTGGATGGGATGAAGAATGTGCCGTCAGCATAGCGGCCTCAGGCCACATGCGGACGGGCTTACTGCTTGGAGTTCGCCGCCGACAAGCGGCCGAGTTCTCGGCGTATGCCTGCGATATCACTCTCATTGCGAGCCAGCGCGGCCTTGAGCTCGGCGACACGGTCCAGATATTTCTGGTGATTGCGCGTCTCGGGACCCTGCTTCTCAGGCTCTCCGTTGTTGTATTCCTTTTGCAACTCGACCTGCCGGGCCTCGGCTTTTTTGAGCTCGGCCTCCAGAATCAGGCGGGCATCAGAGTCTTTGGCACGCTGGTCCGCAGTGTCTATCCTGGGCGCGGAGCTGGGTGCAGCCGCCGCTTTCACTGCACCGCCAGCCCCTGCGGGTCTCTGGCTTTGCACCACCGTGACATTGCCGCCGGAGACAAGCTTGCAGGTCTTGGCCTGTGCGTCGGTGACGGTGTTGGTGTATTCGTTGCCGCAACGGTAGATGCGCTCCTGCGCTGCTGCGCCGGAGCTGGCACCTGCAGTGAGCAAAAGGATCAGGAGTGAGGGTTTCATGCTGTGTCGGTGTCTGCGCTATCGTTTCAAGAGCGCTGGGATTCAGTATGCGCCAAAAAGTGCCCAGGAACAAAACCCCTGAGTATCCCCGACCTTGGGGAGGCCATCTGTGAGCAAGTGTTCCATAAAAAAAAGGACGGCTCGCGCCGTCCTTTTTTGCTCATCGCAGTGCTTTGCAGCGCGGCAATTACAGGCTGTAGTACATGTCGTACTCAACAGGGTGTACCGACATGCGGTAGCGGGTCACTTCTTGCATCTTCAAGTCGATGTAGGCATCGATCATGGAGTCCGTGAACACACCACCCTTGGTCAGGAACGCGCGGTCCTTGTCCAAATGCTCCAAGGCTTGATCCAAGCTGTGGCACACGGTTGGCACCTTGGCATCTTCCTCGGGAGGCAGATGGTAGAGGTCCTTGGTGGCGGCTTCGCCGGGATGGATCTTGTTTTCCACGCCGTCCAGACCTGCCATCAACAAGGCTGCGAAGCCGAGGTAAGGGTTCATCAATGGATCGGGGAAACGTGCTTCCACGCGACGGCCCTTGGGGTTCGCCACGAAAGGAATACGGATGGAAGCGGAACGGTTCTTGGCAGAGTAAGCCAACTTGACCGGAGCTTCGAAGTGAGGAACCAGGCGCTTGTAGCTGTTGGTGCCGGGGTTGGTGATGGCGTTCAGGGCACGTGCGTGCTTGATGATGCCGCCGATGTAGTACAGCGCGAAATCAGACAAACCGGCATAGCCGTCGCCGGCGAACAGGTTCTTGCCGTCTTTCCACACGGACTGGTGCACGTGCATGCCGGAACCGTTGTCACCGTGGTAAGGCTTGGGCATGAACGTGGCGGTCTTGCCGTAAGCATTGGCCACGTTGTGCACCACGTACTTTTGCAACATGGTCCAGTCAGCGCGCTCCACCAGTGTGGAGAACTTGGTGCCGATTTCGTTCTGGCCAGCGCCCGCCACTTCGTGGTGGAACACTTCGACCGGGATGCCCAGGGATTCGAGGATCAGGGACATCTCAGCGCGCATGTCTTGCGTGCTGTCCACGGGAGGCACGGGGAAGTAGCCGCCCTTGACCGTGGGACGGTGACCGCGGTTGCCGCCTTCGAGCTTGGAGCCGGTGTTCCAGGGTGCTTCGTATTCTTCGATTTCGTAGAAGGTGTTGTTCGGTTCTGTGGACCAACGCACGCCGTCGAACAAGAAGAATTCAGGCTCAGGACCAAAGTACGCGGTGTCGCCCATGCCGGAAGCCTTCAGGTAGGCTTCAGCGCGCTTGGCGATGGAACGTGGATCGCGGTCGTAGGACTTGCCGTCGGCAGGCTCCACCACGTCGCAATTCATGATCAGGGTGGTTTCTTCGAAGAAAGGATCGATGTTGGCGGTGCCTGGATCGGGCATCAACAACATGTCGGACGCTTCGATACCCTTCCAGCCAGCGATGGAGGAGCCGTCGAATGCATGGCCGGAGGTGAACTTGTCTTCATCAAAGTGCGAGACAGGCACGGTGGTGTGCTGCTGCTTACCACGGGTATCGGTGAAACGGAAGTCAACAAACTTGACTTCGTTTTCTTTCACCATCTTCATCACATCTGCGACGGTCTTGGCCATCAAATACTCCTGTTGCACGGTTGTAAAAAGATTTGCACAGCGGTTAATGCAGCTTTTGTGCCAAAGCACGCACCAAAGGCAATTCAGCAAACCGCGCTATTTTGCATCCTTAAAACACAGTTTTGCCCCCACCCGACCAAAGAACCCATTCGCCGCGACGACAGACACACCCCGATGGCACCATGATGGTGCAAGACAAAACACGCACCGAAACAATGCACACCCTTCAACGCACCAATTCAGGGCCCAAGGGCATTTGCAGCATGCGCAAGCCTGCTAAAAGCTCGGCATAGGCCGCCGGCAACGCCCCGGGATGGCCTTTCACTCCCAGCTCGATGTGCTTGCCGTACTGGGGGTGGTCCACGCTGGGCAGACTGAACACCTTGACCGGGTGCCGCTGCTCCAGCTGCTCCATGAGCGGGGTCAGCAAAGACTCCATGGCGCCGAACACAATGACCGATTGCTCGCGCCAGGCACCGGTTTGGAACCATGCACTGCAATGGGTATCGAGCACCCACTCCACCATGGGCCAGGCCATGACCGGAAAGCCCGGCACAAAATGGACGCCCCCTTGCCCCGCTCCCGGGTGGCTAAAGCCGGGGATTTTGTTATAGGGGTTGGGAATGATGGCAGCCCCCTCCGGAAACATGCCCATTTGCAGGCGGTGCACATTGTCCGGCCGGTCCGGCTCGTAGGCAGCGCCTTGTTCACGGGCCACGTCCTGCATGCGCTCCACAATCAAGGCACGGGCTGCATCGCTTAACGCCAAATCTTTGCCCAGCGCACGGGCCGCGCACTGGCGGGTATGGTCGTCCGGCGTTGCGCCGATTCCACCAAAAGAGAACACCGTGTCTCCGGAGGCAAATGCCGCTGCCAAGGTGGCGGTGATGCGCTCAGGGTCATCCCCCAGGTAGTGCGCATACGCCAGGGACAAACCACGCGCACCCAGCAGCTCAATGGACTTGGCCAGATGCTTGTCCGCCCGCTTGCCGGACAGGATTTCGTCCCCGATGATGATGACGCCGAATTTCATAAACGCTCCATATCAATGGTGTCCGCCATCAAAGGCGTCCGCATCGTGGCGGAGTCAGACATGCGCTCTGCCCGCAAGGTCTGCAATGCAGTCAATCCGTAATGCGAAAACCAGAGCGACGAGAAGGCAAAAATCAAGGTGTAAAGCCAGATAGACAGCGGCACCAGAAACGGCGCCAGGGCCACAGCCATGAAGCCCAGAGACCACACCAGGCTGGGCGCAGCGCCCAGGTACCCGGTGACCACCCCCATACCCAGCAGCCACCAGCGGTGGCGCTTGAAAATCTCACGGCGCTCCTCCGCGCTGGCATGGTCTGCCAAGGCATCAAACGCCATCACGCGGTAGGTCAACCAGCCCCAAACTAGCGGCGGCAATATCAGCACCAGAGGCGGCACCAGCCAGAGGGGCATGGACAGCACCAAGGCCAGCAATGCCGCTGCTGTGGACACAACCGCCCACCCTACACTGGCCATGTACGAGGCCCCGGCCGCTTTCTCCAAGGTGGGGAAACGGCGCGTGGCCACCAGTTGCACGATCATGGGGGCCATCAGCGTGGCGACCACAAACAGGCAGCCCACCAGCACGAGCGGTGTCAGCATGAGGATGACAAGCAGTGGCACCAGCACCGTCTTGAGTTTGCCAGCCCCCACCGACTCCAGCCAGCCCCACATCATTTGCAGCCAGTCCATGGATTCGAGCAACTGGGTCACCCAGGCCAGCAAGCCGTCCAGGTAAAAGTAGCCCAAGCCTGCGGTCACGCCCACCATGAGCACCAGGGGCAATAGCGACCACAGCATGAGCTTGGGGTGCAGGCAGTACACCAGCGACCGCCAGAAAGCGTCCAGGACGGCATTCATGGGTCTACTCCTTGGATTGCACAGCGGCAATTTCCTCGGCACTCAGCCAACGCCATTGGCCCGGGGCCAGGTCGTCCGGCAGCGACACGCCACCGATGCGGGACCGGTGCAAACCCTCCACCCGGTTGCTGACAGCTGCCAGCATGCGCTTGACCTGGTGGTATTTGCCCTCGGTCAGGGTGAGGCGCAAGTGGAATTCGCTCACGGCTTCGCAGGCCGCTGCGCGAACCGGCTTGGGGTCATCGTCCAGCACCACGCCACTGAGCAATTTGTTGACCTGCTTGTCATCCAGAGGGTGCTTCACCGTCACCTCATACACCTTGGGCACATGGTGCTTGGGCGAGCTCATGCGGTGGATGAACTTACCGTCGTCGGTGAGCAACAGCATGCCGGTAGTGTCCTGGTCCAGCCGCCCTACCGCTTGCACGCCTTGCACTGCCGCTTTCTGGGGCCGCAGGCGCAACGGGCTGGGCAACAGGGTGTAGATGCTGGGGTAAGTGGACGGCTTTTGCGAACACTCGGTACCGGCAGGCTTGTGGAGCATCAGGTAGGCGCGCTCGGCATAAGGCCAGTCCACCCCCTGCACTCGGAAACGCAGCCCCTCCGCTACAAATTCAGTAGCTGCTTGCGCAATAGTGACGGGCGCAGGGCCCTCATTTGGCACATAAACCTGAACCAACCCCTGCTGGATCAAACCGGCACACACTCGGCGGGTGCCGAAACCTTGGGTATAGAGAATTTCCTGAAGCTGCATACGCGTAGTATCGCAGTGACTTCCGCTAGACTGTCTAGCCTGACCTTCCAACCGGAATCTGTGCCATGACTGACGATTTGGTCTTTACTGACGAGTTAGAGGTAGATGTTCGGCAGCACACCTTGCCACCCTGGCAAGTGCTGGTGGTCGACGACGAGCCCGCCGTGCATGAGGTTACCAAGCTGGTCATGGCCGGCTTTGAGATGGATGGGCGTGCGTTGCACTTCACCCACTGCTACAGCGCCGCCGAAGCCCGCGCCCTGCTGTCGGAGCTCAACGACATCGCACTAATTCTGCTGGACGTGGTGATGGAGTCAGAACACGCCGGGCTGGAGTTGGCCAAATACATCCGCGAAGACCTCGGGAACCTCAATGTGCGCATCGTGCTGCGCACAGGCCAACCCGGCCAGGCGCCTGAAGAGCAGGTCATTCGTGACTACGACATCAACGACTACAAGGAAAAGACGGATCTCACCCGGCGCAAATTGATTACCGTTTTTTACGCCGGTTTGCGCGCCTACCGGGATTTGATGCGTATTGAGCATGCACGCCAGGGCCTGATCCGCTCCATTGAAGCGATTTGTGAGGTCAGTGACTCCAACAACCTGCGCAGCTTCGCATCAGCCGTGCTAGCGCAACTTAACTACCTGCTGGGACTTAATGGGGAAGGACTGTGCGCCAGCCGGGTGGCAGCCTATACCGCCAACGCGGCCCATGGGCAGCTCAAGGTGTTGGCCGTCACAGAGGCTTACTCACGATTGATGGTGGATGATCAGGTCGCCAGCCTGCCGCTTGCGGTGCAGAACGCTATCCGGGACTCACTGGCCGCCAGGACCAGCCGCCACGGCGAGCGCTTTTATGCGGGTTACTTCTGCACCAAGGCCGGCAGCGAGAGCCTGATCTACATGGAGTTTCCTGACCCCATCAACTCCCAGGCACAGGAGCTGCTAGAACTGTTTTCCCGCAATGTGGCGATTACGTATGACTGCCTCCTTTTGCGGGACGAGAGGGAGCGCACGCAGCGCGATACGATTTCCTTGCTCGGCAGCGCGATTGAGCAACGCAGCGATGCATCCAGCCTGCAAGTGCAGCGTGTGGGAGACATCGCAGCACTACTGGCCCGCCTCACAGGCAGCAGCGAAGACGAAGCAGAGCTTGTGCGCACGGCTGCAACCCTGCACGACGTAGGCAAAGCCTTTGTCCCGGATCAGATCCTGACCAAGCCAGGCCCCCTTTCCGACGATGAGTGGCATGTTATGCGCACGCACACCAGCGAAGGTCAATCCATGCTGCTGCGCTCTCAGTCGCGGGTTCATGCACTTGCCGCCTTGGTCGCCAGCCAACATCATGAACGCTGGGATGGAGGCGGCTACCCGGCAGGACTCAAAGGGGAATCCATCAGTCTTGTCGGACGCATCGCCGCGATTGCGGATGTGCTGGATTCTCTGGTCTGCTCCAGCAGCTATCGCCCTGCATGGGAGCTGGATACTGCTCTGGATTACCTGCGACAACATGCCGGTACACATTTCGATCCGGCGCTTGTCGACGTGTTGTTGGCACATCAGGCGGACGTCAAAAAGATTTACCAGCCACTTCCCTGACCGCTTCTATACCCTGTTGCACCGGTTTGCCGCGCTGCCAAATCAATGGCATGAAATGCGAAAGGCGGGTAGACTTTTGCAGCAATCAAAGGCTTCAAAGAAGGCCTTACATTCAGGGTGTAAGCATGTTCTTTTATTTTCTGGCCGGACTCGCCTCCGGAGCCGCGCTGCTCCATTGGCGCAACCGTTACCTGCAGCGACAAGAGCGCCGGATCCCATCCAGCTGGCCGCTCCGATTGCGCCCCATAGTCAACAGCAAAGAACGCAAGGTCTGGCTCTGGCTGACCAAAGTAATGTTTGACCAACAAGTGCTAGTCAAACTTCCGGTGACCCGATTCACGAGCCCCACCGACCAAGCCGAAGCCGCCCATTGGTACAAACTGCTCAACGGGCTGTACTGCACCTTCACCGTATGCAGCCCGGACGGCCACGTTATAGGTTGCATTGACGTTCCCGGGGCGGGGGGCTTGTCTATGGGAAACCAGACACTCAAACACAGTCTGCTTGAGCAGTGCAATGTGCGCTACTGGGTTGTGGACCCAGAGAACCTACCCCACCTGACCCAGATCCGAACCGCCTTTTTAGGTGAACATGCCGCAGTGTCTAACGCTAGAAAGCCCATAGACACCCGCTTTCAGGATGTCCGCGAGCATTTACAGGCAGCGGTCACCCGCCGGCGACTAAGCAAGCCCGCCGAGCACAGTACCTCGGGCTTTAGCCCGCCAAACGGTGGCGAATTCCAGGAAAGCAGATTGGCAACTGGCTGGGAGTTGAACTCGTTTGTAAGTCCCCTCGATAGCCGCCTTGACAAGCTCTGAACCCATCAAGCAGCAGGATTAATTAGTAAAACTCATAGATTTATTTAATGCGCCAGATGCTGGTAGTTCGGTCACAATTCGCCAGGAAACTCATGAACACAAGCATCAATCTGTAAAAAATGACGGCAACTATCTGGGTACTTGGCGAGGCATTGATGGACTGCATTGCGCAAGGGGATGGAACACTGACCCCTTGTATTGGGGGAAGCCCCTACAACTTGGCTCGCGCAGCAGCATTGCGCGGTGCCTCGGTAGGCTACGTCAACCCTCTCTCTACCGACCATTTCGGACAACAGCTCAAGCAACAAATGATCCAGGACGGCGTACATCCGTTGAGCGACGAAAGTCGCTTGCCGACCTCACTGGCCGTCGTGCAGATCACCAAGGGACAGCCAAGCTACGGCTTTTACCGCGACGGCATTGCGGACCGGGACTACCAGGTAGATCGTGTGTTGGCCATGTTGGCCCAACATCCCCCGGGGGTCTTGCATACCGGGTCATTGATGCTCCTGCCCCCGGAGCACACCAAAGTGGAAGCCCTCATCCAAGGCGCCAAGAAACTGGGCTGGACCATCAGCATGGATGTGAACCTGCGGCCCAAAGTGGCCACAGATCTGCCGGCCTATGTTCATGCGGTCAAAGAAGTCGCCCGATTGGCTGACTGGATCAAGGCCAGCGACGAAGACCTGGAGCTGCTCGGTGTGCATACCCCCAGCCGCGCACAGGGGGCCCAGATTGCAGCCTTGTTCCGCGATCAAGGCGCCAGCCGCATCGCATTGACTTTTGGCGGCCAGGGCGCTTGGCTGGAAGTGGACGGCGCCTCAGCAGAAGCCGACATTCCCCGGACCACCGTGGTCGACACGGTCGGTGCAGGCGACACATTCTGGGGCAATTGCCTGGGTGACTGGGTACTCAATCCCGACGGCAAGGGGCGCGTGAGCCAAACCCTGAAGGAGGCCATGCAGGCCGCTGCCATCAACTGCTCCCGGGCGGGCTGCCAGCCCCCGACCTACTCAGAAACCCAAGCGCTTCTGTAAGAGCCGGCAAGGCCAGATGCGTCAGGCCTTGTTTTTAAGCTTGCCACGAGGCATCACCGCAGTCGTCACGGTAGCGCGCACCGGCTCCCCGCTAGACAGCGGCTTGGGCGCAGTGCTGTCCTTCTTGGGCTTCTTGGACTCTTTGTTGGATTTTTGTTGACCTTTGGCCATGGGAGAGTCCTTGTCGGGAGTGGTATGGTGCGAGGCAGTCTAACCGCCTAAACACCCCACCGTGGCTTTTCTTTTTGACCGCTTTGCCGCGGAAGCACAGCTGATCTCCATTCGCGCACAAGGAGCCGGTGGGCAAAACGTCAACAAAGTTTCCAGCGCCATCCATTTGCGCTTTGACATACCTGCTTCATCACTGCCGGATGCCATCAAAGAGCGCTTGCTGCAAAGCGCGGACAGCCGTATCACGCGCGATGGCGTGCTGATTCTCAAAGCCCAGCAGCACCGCACCCGCGAACTCAACCGCCAAGATGCCTACGAACGCTTGCGCACCATTTTGGAAGCGGCGGCCATTGAACCCGTGCTACGCAAAGCCACCCGGCCCAGCTACGCATCCCGTGTGCGCAGACGGGAAGACAAAGCCCAGCGCAGTGGAGTCAAGCGAGCGCGGAGCACCCGCGGAGATGAATAGTCGACATTCAACGGCATTCCGAATCGCTATCAAAACAGGAGCTGCATACGCATATTCCATGAGCGCTTGCAGCCCATTTGAGCAAAATACTCACTACTGTCCGGTAAATTTCCCCAGTTTCAAAACAACTCGGTCTGAGCGTGGATGTGCTCGAAGTCACCGCCCCTGAGCGCGTTGTCCACCATTTGCTCCAGAGTGACCTTCTCGAACATATTGACCTCTGTTAAGTGC
>CAUOXL010000009.1:0-156733 GCA_963508575.1 uncultured Rhodoferax sp. | reverse complement strand
GTTCCATGTCTTCCAGAAACTCCCGCTTGCGGGTCTTCTTGAGGCTCAAGTTGAGGTTCAGGCTACTCTGTTGCATGGGTAGAGATTTTGTATCGGAAGGCTACGCGTAGCACTCAGGGGCGTGAGTTTTGCAGAGTTTCCAAATGAAAAATTATTTAAGACAAAACTGGAAGGTTTGTTTATTCGCAACAGTGTTCTGGCTGCTGCTGGCCGTACAGCCAATGGTATCTACATTTTTGGTAAATCTAGAGCCACCTTCGGAAGGCCTAACAGAAGTCAAAGGTGTGGTTATAGAAACAGCCCGAAAAGATCCGCACATAACTGTTCAGTTAGATAGCGGAGAGATTATGGATTTTGAGTTTCCTGTATTTTTAAATACTTTCGGTGCAAACGAATTTATCACGCCCTTCGGCGACAACAACCAAAAATTGCTGGGTTGCCATGTTGTACTGCAAGTGGATATACCGAAATTCACCTATTTAACGCGAAGAAGAATCTGGGCGATCGATTGCAACGATGGCGCCTACTCCATGGGAAGGGAGAGTATTGAGAAAAACTATTGGAGGCTTATAAAAGCCGCACTCTATATATATGGATTGATCGCTTTATTGCTTATGCCATTGGCATTCGCTTTTCACATTAAGAATCAAACAGGAGGAAAAAACGACAGATCCAGTTAAAGCGATAGTTGCGATGTTTGGAACCAAAATTGGTTTGGTAAATGCTGCAACAGGCTCCTTCTGTGCAGATAAAAGTGTTAAATGCTCACCGGCATTGCAGGGTGTTGCTTCCACGGCTTGGGGCGTAGTCGATGCTGCAAAGATGGGCGCCGTTCCGGGAGTTGCAACTACTGGAATAGGCTTATGAGGAGCAGGTTAATAGCAAAAACTGCCTCCAGCGCCCACCAAATATGCGCAAGCAGCTACTAAATCAATAGCAAACTGCGTTAGTCCACGCGCTGCCCATAGCGCTGCGCCAGCACCGCGCAGACCATGAGCTGGATCTGGTGAAAGAGCATCAAGGGCAGCAGCATCATGCCCACCTGCGGGGCGGCAAACAGCACTTTGGCCATGGGCACACCGCTGGCCAGGCTTTTCTTGGAGCCGCAGAAGATGATGGTGATTTGGTCTTCCTTGCTGAAGCCCAGCTTGCGGCTGCTCCAGATGGTGATGGCCAGTACCAAGGCCAGCAGCACGCAGCACGCCACCGTGAGGGCCAGCAGCATGGGCAGGGGCACGTGATTCCAGAGGCCTTCTATCACGGCGGCGCTGAAGGCGGTGTACACCACCAGCAGGATGGAGCTTTGGTCCACCATCTTCAGTGTGGCGGCATGGCGCTTCACAAACCCACCCACCAGCGGTTGCAGCAATTGGCCCAGCGCAAAGGGCAGCAGCAGTTGCTCCATGATGTGGATCACCGCGTCCAGCGCGCTGCCGCCTGCGATGGCGCCGGGGGCCACCAACACACTCACCAGCAAGGGCGTGACGAACACACCGATCATGCTGGAAGCCGACGCGCTGCACACAGCGGCCGCCACATTGCCCCGCGCCATGGCGGTGAACGCAATGGCCGACTGCACCGTAGCCGGCAAGGTGCACAAGAACAGCATGCCCACCGCCAGCTCGGGGCTGAGCGTCCAGGCAAACACCGGCTTGAGCAGCAGCCCCAGCAACGGGAACAGCCCGAAGGTAAAGCCCAGCACCAGCAAGTGCAGCCGCCAATGGCTCAGGCCGGCCACGACATTGGCGCGTGAGAGCTTGGCACCGTGCATGAAAAACAGCAGGGCAATGGCGGCGGTGGTGATCCATTCAAACGCCTGGGCCACTGCGCCCTGGGCGGGGAACAGGCTGGCCAGCGTGACTACGCCCAGCAGCGTGAGGGTGAAGTTGTCCGGGAGAAAGCGGGGGCGTTGCATGGTCAAGATCCGTTCCCGCGCTGTGCCAAAGCGCCTGCGCGGTGTGCAAACAGGCAGATGAGGTCACTGGCAATATGGGCTGCGGCCAGGGCGGTGATGTCGGCATGGTCGTAGGCGGGGGCCACTTCCACCACATCAGCCCCGACCAGGTTCACCGGGGTCAGGGCACGCAGAATGGCCAAGGCCTGGGCGGTGGACAGGCCTCCGGGCACAGGCGTGCCGGTGCCCGGCGCATGGGCCGGATCCAAGCCATCCACATCGAAGGTGAGGTAGGTGGGCCTGTCCCCCACGATCTCCAGGATGCGGGCAATCGTGGCAGGCACGCCATTGGCGTGCACCCAGGGCGCGTCCAGCACGTTCACGCCCATGAAGTCGTCATTCCAGGTGCGTATGCCGACCTGCACCGAGTGGGCCGGGTCAATGAGCCCTTCTTTCACCGCCTTGTAAAACATGGAGCCGTGGTTCAAGCTGTCGGGCGCGTCGTCCGGCCAGGTGTCGCAATGGGCGTCGAAGTGGATGATGGACAGCGGCTTGCCGTACTTCTCGGCATGCGCCTGCAGCAGCGGGTAGCTGATGTAGTGGTCGCCGCCCAGTGTGAGCATTTTGGCGCCGGAGGCCAGGATGGTGCGGGCATGCTCGACGATGGTGGCGTGGACGCTGTGCGCGTTGTGCACATCGAGCCAGCAGTCGCCATAGTCGATGACGGCATAGCGATCAAAAGGGTTGACGCCCCACGGATAGGGCAAGAGCACCCCCAGCTGGCTGCTGGCGGCCCGCACCGCGCGCGGCCCCAGGCGTGCGCCGGGGCGGTTGGTGGTGGCGATGTCCAAGGGCACCCCGGTGACGGCGAGGTCTACCCCGGTGAGGTCTTTGGTGTAGATGCGGCGCATGAAGGACACCACACCGGCATAGGTGTTTTCTTTGGACGATCCGTACAGCCCGGGGCGGCGGATGGCGCCGTCCCCCTTGATGGGCACTTGCGTTTGCATTGCGTGTTCCTTGTGCGTGTATTTATCTGCAGGGCCGGGGCTCAGTAGCCCAGGGCACAGCCGTCTTTGCGGTGGTCGGAGGCGCCCACCAGGACGCCCTGCTCCCAGTCGATCCAGACCGCTTGGCTGCCACCGATGGCCCAGGCGGGTGGCACCAGCTGAAAGCCGCGCTGGCGCAAGGCATCGCAGCTCTGCGCAGGCATGGTGGACTCTACCTCGACTTCTTGCGTGCCGGGCTTGGGGAATATGCGCGGCAAATCCATGGCGCTTTGCATGTCCATGCCGTAGTGCAGCACCTTGGACAGGAAGTGGGCGTGGCCCATGGCCTGGTAGTGCCCGCCCATGACACCGAAGCTCATTTGCACTTTGCCATTGCGCGTGACCATGCCCGGAATGATGGTGTGCATGGGCCGTGCGTGCGGTGCAATGGCGTTGGGGTGGCCGGCCTGGACCGAGAAGCTTTGCCCGCGGTTGTGCAGCAGCACACCGGACTGAGGTGCCATGAGCGCACTGCCGAAGGGGTGGAAGATGGAGTTGATGAAGCTCACCGCATTGCGGTCTTTATCCACCACGGTGATATAGACCGTGTCTTTGTGCTCTGCGGTGGCGGGCCCGGAAGGGGGCGCGGGATGGGGCAAGGGGTCCAGACGCTGGCGCAGGTCAATCTGGCCGCGCAGGCTATCCGCCAGCGCATCACTGAGCAACCAGTCCACATCCGGCGGCGCCTGGCGCGGGTCCGCCAGCCAGGCATCGCGCAGGGCGTAGGCCATGCGGGTCGCCTCGATCTCCTGGTGCAAGCGGTCGGGGTGCAGAGGGTCTGCCCCCACCTCCAGGGACTCCAGGATCTTGAGGATCAGCAAGGCAATCACGCCCTGTCCATTGGGCGGGCATTCATGCACTTCATAGCCCCGGAAGCCAGCCCGGATGGGACGCACGTATTCCCCCCGGTACTCCGCAAAATCAGCCAGCGTGTGCAGGCCGCCCTTGCTTTGCAGGTAGCCCACGATGTCTGCGGCCACCTCCCCCGTGTAAAACGCGTCGCGCCCTCCGTGGGCAATGCGCTCCAGGGTGGCGGCCAGCAGGGGTTGCCGGTGCACGCTGCCGGCACGCGGGGCCTCGCCCTGTACCAGCAGGTGCTGGCTGGCGTGGGGGTCCTTGCGCAACCAGTCCCGGCTATTGGCCCAGTCGGCAGCGGCACGGGGGGCCACCGCATAGCCCTCGCGCGCCAAAGCAATGGCGGGCGCCATGAGGGCGTGGAATGGCAGTTGGCCGTAGTCGCGGGACAGCTGGGTCCAGGCATCCACCGCACCGGGCACGGTGACCGCATGGGGCGAGTACCGCTCAATGCTGTTTACACCCAGAGACTGCAAACGCTCGACACTGGCCGCCGCCGGTGCCCAGCCCGAACCGTTGTAGGCGACGATGTCGTCGGTTCCTGCCTTCGAATACAGTACAAAGCAGTCGCCGCCTATGCCGGTGGAGCCCGGCTCCACCACGCACTGCACGGCGCAGGCCGCAATGGCCGCATCCATGGCGCTGCCGCCTGCCTCCAGGATGCGGATGGCCGCCTGCGTGGCTGCGGGGTGGGAGCTCGCGGCCATGCCGTTGCGAGCCATGGCCATGGAACGGCCGGGTAGTTCAAAGTTTCGCATGGTCTCTCCTAGCTCTGTGTGGTTCCGGTGGCCTGCACCCATTGCAGGGTATCGTCCAGCGCCTTTTCGGCGCCATCAAACATTGCATCTATCTGCGCACGGGTAATGATCAGGGGCGGGCAGAAGTTCACGGTATCGCCCAATGCCCGGGTGATGAACCCATGCTCCAGCGCCCGCACGCCGACGTGGGCTGCGACGCCCATCGCAGGTGGAAACGGCGTCTTGGTCTGCTTGTTCGCCACGACTTCCAACGCAGCCACCAGGCCGGCACCCCGTGCCTCACCCACAAGGGGGTGCTGCCCCAAGGCGGCCACACGGGCCTGAAAGTGGGGGGCGATGCTGCGCACGTGGTCGAGGATGCGGTCGTCCTCATAGATGCGCAATGTTTCCAGCGCCACTGCGGCGCACACCGGATGGCCGCTGTAGGTAAAGCCGTGGCCAAAGGTGCCGATTTTTTCGCTTTGGCTGAGCAGGGCGGCATTGACCTTGTCATTGACCAAGAGGGCGGAAATGGGCAGATAGCCGGCAGAGAGCTGCTTGGCCACAGAAATCATGTCGGGTTCCATGCCATAGGTCTCGGAGCCGAACATGTTGCCGGTGCGCGCAAAGCCGCAGATCACTTCGTCGGCCACCAGCAGGATGTCGTAGCGCTTGAGAATGGCTTGGACCTTGGGCCAGTAGGTGGCTGGCGGCACGATGACTCCGCCGGAGACCATGATGGGTTCGGCAAACATGGCGGCAATGGTGTGCGGCCCTTCCCGCAGGATGAGTTGCTCCAGCGAGTCCGCACAACGCGTCGCAAAGTCCTCTTCGCTTTCACCGGGAAGGCCGTGGCGGTAGTAGTGCGGGTTGTCCGTGTGCAGGATGCCAGCAATCGGCAGGTCGAAATCACGGTGGTTATAGGGCAGTCCGGTCAGACTGGCCGATGCCACGGTGACGCCATGGTAGGCCCGCGTGCGGGCGATGATTTTCTTTTTCTCCGGCCGCCCCAGTGCGTTGTTGAAGTAACGGATGAGCTTGATGGCCGTGTCATTGGCCTCGGACCCCGAGTTGGCAAAGAACACCTTTGACATGGGAACCGGAGCCATGGCGATGAGCTTTTCGGCCAGGCGTATGGCCGGTTCGTTGGCCTTGTGCCCGAACGAGTGGTAGAAGGGCAGCTTGCGCATCTGGCGGTCCGCCGCATCGGCCAGCCGGCTCTCGCTGAAGCCCAGGGAAGCGCAAAACAAGCCCCCCAGCCCTTCGATGTAGCGGCGGCCCTCGCTGTCGTAGACATAAACGCCCTCCCCCCGCTCTATCACCATCGGGCCTAGGCGCTGGTGCAGGCTGTGGTTGGTATAGGGATGCAAGTGATGGGCAATATCTGCCTGGTGTAGTGAAGTGCTCATATGTTCTTTCTATGGTTTGATAGGTTTCCCGGCGCAGGTCCGGCCACACAGGCCTTCAGCGTTGCGTACCGTGGATAAAGCGCTGCAGTCGCTCGCTGCGCGGCACCGAAAATATTTGGCTCGGATGCCCCTCTTCTTCGATCACCCCTTGGTGCAGGAAGAGCACGTGGCTGGACACTTCGCGGGCGAACGCCATTTCATGGGTCACCACGATCATGGTGCGGCCCTCTTCCGCCAGCTCCCGCATGACTTTGAGCACATCGTTGACCAGCTCGGGGTCCAGGGCGGAGGTCGGTTCATCAAACAGGAGCGCATCAGGCTCCATGGCCAGCGCGCGCGCAATCGCAACCCGTTGTTGCTGCCCGCCGGACAGATGGGCCGGGTAAGAGTCCTGGTGGCGCGTCATGCCCACCTGGGCCAGATAACGCTGGGCGCGTTCGTGCGCTTCTGCCCGGCTGAGCTTGAGCACGGAGCGCGGTGCCTCCATCACGTTTTCCAGCACGGTCAGGTGGGACCACAAGTTGAAGTGCTGAAACACCATGGCGAGCTTGGTGCGCAGCGTCTGCAGCTGGGCCCGGTCGGCGACCTCCAGGTCGCCATGGCGGCCCGGCACCATGCGGACGTTGTGACCGTTGAGGCTGATCCTGCCTGCGCTGGGGGTTTCCAGGAAGTTGATACAGCGCAGAAAGGTGCTTTTTCCGGATCCGGAAGACCCGATCAGGCTGATCACACTGCCCGGCCCGGCTTTGAGCGAGACGCCTTTGAGCACTTCGTGCTTGCCATAACTTTTGTGGAGGTTCTCCACCGTCAATCCATGCATGTCCAATGTTCCTCAATCAGTGTGCGGTCACAGCCGACAAAGGCCGTGTGTGTCGCAGGTATTTCCGCTCGGCCATGCGGGCCACCACGGTTAGAAGCCATGTCAATGCGAAATACACCACTCCGGCCGCCATAAAGGCCTCGAAGGGGACATAGAAGTTCGCATTGAAGTCGCGCGCGGCCCCCATCAGGTCCACGATGGTGATGGCGCTTACCAGTGAGGTGCCGTGCAGCATGAAGATGGCTTCATTGCTGTAGGCAGGGATAAAGCGCCGCAAAGCAGAGGGCAGCAGAATGCGGTGAAGGACCTGCCAGCGCCCCATGCCATATGCCTGGGCGGCTTCGACCTCGCCATAGGGTGTCGTTCGCAATACCCCGGCCAGAATCTCGGTGGTGTAGGCCGCCGTATTCAAGGTCAGAGCCAGAAGGGCACACCAGAACGGGTCACGCAGCCACAGCCACAGAATATCCCCTTGCTGCCAGGCGTTCTGCAGCCATTCGAACTGGCCCAAGCCGTAGTACACAATCATCAACTGGGCCAGCAACGGTGTTCCGCGGAAGGCCCAGGTGTACAAGGCCACCGGCTTGCTGACCCAGGCGCGCACGGAGATGCGCCAGACCGCAAGGGGAATGGCCAAGCACAAGCCCAGAGCCAAGGAACCCAGGGTGAGAACAACCGTGATCCAGAGGCCGTCCCAGTACTGGGACGCGGTGTTGAGCAACACGTCGGCGCTCATGACTGCAACCTCATCGGGCGCACGCCCTTGGCATAGGTTCGCCCTACATAGGCCAGCAAGGCACCGCTGCCCGTGGTCAGGATCAGGTAGAGCACGCAAGCAGCGAGGTAGAAGGTCATCGGCGCGCCGTTGGCGCGTCCGGCCTGATCGGCCATGAACATCACGTCATGCAAGCCGATCAGGGATGCCGTGGCCGTCGTTTTCAGCAGTACCAGCCAGTTGTTGGAAGCGGCGGGCAAGGCCAGCCGGATCATCTGGGGAAACAGGATGCACCAGAACGCCTTGACCGGTGTAAATCCATAGGCGTAGGCCGCTTCCATCTGTCCGCGCGGAACCTCCATCATCGCCCCACGGAATGTTTCGCTGAAATAGGCCCCGAATATGAAACCCAGGGTCAGTACGGCGGTACTGAAGGCATCCACATCAGGCGAGCCCATCCCCAAGGCCGCTGCTGCCTTGTTCAGCAGCATCTGTCCGCCGTAAAAAATCAGTAGCAACATAACAAATTCAGGCACTCCGCGTATGACCGTGGAGTAGGCAGTCGCGAGTCGGGCCACAGGGCGGGCCCCATACTGACGGGCCAATGCCCCCAGCAAGCCCAATACAAGGGCTATCAGTAGAGAAAAGAAGGCCAGGCTCAAGGTGACCCGCACACCGCGCAGGAGCGCAGGCAGGTAATTCTGCAATTCAGACATGGAGACTTTCAACAAGTACGGCGGAGCCGCCAGAGCCTGCCGGAAGAGCAGGCCCTGGCACGTTCAGCACACAGTCAACTCAATAGATGTCGAAGTCAAAGTACTTCTTCACAATGCCTTGATAGACACCGTTGGCGCGAATGCTGTCCAGCGCCTGGTTCAGCTGCTGGCGCAGGTCGTCGTCCGTCTTGCGCACAGGAATGCCGTAGCCTTCCCCCAGCAACACTTTTTGCTCGGGCGTGCTGCCCACAATCGGCTCGCCCACAAACTTGTAGTTCGCACCTTCGGGTCGGGTCAAGAAGCCGCTGTACGCTTGGGTGGCATCCTGAAGTGCTGCGTCTATGCGGCCTGAACGCAGGTCGAGATAAACCTCATCCTGTGTGCCGTAACGCACCATCTGCACCCCTTTGGGTGCCCAGAATGCGGTCCCGTACTTGTCAGCCAGGGTGCCACGCTGCACACCCACGCGCTTGCTCTTGAGGGTTTCCGGACTTGCATCCTTGAGCGGGGAGTTTTTTGCGGCCACCAAACGACGGGGGGAGTTGTAGTACTTGTTGGTGAACGCGACTTTCTGCTTGCGCTCTTCCGTGATCGCCATGGATGAAATGATGGCGTCAATTTTTTCGGATTGCAGGGCCGGAATCAGACCATCCCAGCTGGTTTGCACCATGGTGCATTTGGCTTTGAGTTGGGCACACAGGGCTTGCGCAATATCGATATCGAAACCCACAGGGGATCCGTCAGCCTGCATCGACGAGAAAGGGGGGTAACCACCTTCGTAGCCGATCTTGATTTCTTTCCATTCCTTGGCGTGTGCCAGACCTGCCGCAACGCATAGCGTGAACAAGGCGGTCCAATGTCCAAAACGATTTTTCATGATGTCGTGCTTCCTTGTAAAAGATTTGAAAAAAACAGTACCCACTTTGCCTCCTCCTGCCCAGGCCTATTGGCCTTCCTTTTTCGGGGTTGCCCCCATTCGTTTGCGCAACGGTGGAACCGTCGCCTCAATGTGTTCACGGATCACCTGCTCCAGCGCATCCGCATTGCCGGCTTGAATGGCATCAATGATCTGGATATGTTCTTCCCGCGAGCTTTCCGGCTTCTCCGCATGTTCCAGCCACATGCGCATATGAGGCTCCACAACAGAGTGCAAAGATGCAATTTGGGCTTGCAGGCGGGAACCTCCGCACAATTGGCAGAGGTACTCGTGAAAACTGCGGTGGGCAGTTACCCAGCGGGAGACGTCCTGCCCCACGCGGTCCATTTGCTCCACCAGATAACGCAGCTGATCGAGGTGCTGCGGCTGTATGCGGGGAAGTGCCATGCGACCGGCCAGACCTTCCAATACCGCCCGCATGGCGAACACTTCTTCCATTTCGTCAACATCCAGCCCGCGGACAATGGCTCCTCTGTTGGGGCGTATGGTGAGCAAACCCTCACTGGCCAACCGACGGAATGCTTCGCGCACCGGCATCCGGCTGGTGTTGATTTCCGCAGCGATTTCTTCGGGTATCAAGCGATCCCCTGCTTTGGTGATCCCCATCCGGATGCGGTGCAACAGAAAGGCGTAGGCCTCTTCTTCTGCGGTTAGCGGAAATGCAGCAGGGTTGTTGAGGGGCTGTTCGAGCATGTGGCGTCCTTTTGCTTGGGTCTATGGTGTGGCGTGTGTTTCACGCTGCCATGCAAACGTACTTCAGCTCCAGGTACTCCGTGATTCCATGGCGGGAGCCCTCCCGTCCGAGGCCTGATTGCTTGACGCCACCGAATGGGGCGACTTCGTTGGCGATCATGACGGTGTTCACACCGACCATGCCGAACTCCAGCGCCTCTGCCACGGCCCACACCTTGTGCAGGTCCCGACTGTAGAAATAAGCGGCCAGGCCATAAGGGGTGTCGTTCGCGGCTTCCAGGACCTGCTCCACGGTGTCGAACCTGAACACGGCGGCCACCGGCCCGAAGGTTTCTTCGCGCGCAAGCAACATGTCCCGGCCGGCATCCCGCAAGAGCGTGGGCGAAAAAAAGGTGTGCCCCTTGTCATGCTGCCGGCCTCCGAGCAGCACCGTGGCGCCGCGCTGTTCTGCGTCTTCAATGTGCTGTTGGACCTTGGCTACGGCGGCGGGGTTGATCAAGGGCCCTTGCTGTACACCCATCTGCGTGCCCTCGCCCACCGTAAGCGCCTTCATAGCGCGTTGCAGCTTGTCCACAAAGACCTCATAAATGCCAGCCTGCACATACAAGCGATTCGCACTGATGCACATCTGGCCCATGTTCCTGAACTTGATGAACATGGCACCTTCTACGGCGGCATCCACATCCGCATCGTCAAAAACGATAAAGGGCGCGTTTCCACCCAGCTCCAGCGAGAGCTTCTTGACGTTATGGGCACATTGCGCCATCAGCAAGCGGCCTGTGGCAGTAGAACCGGTAAAGCTCAGTTTACGGACCGTATGGCTTTCGCAGAGAACCTTGCCGATCTCCTGGGGTGCACCACAGATGACGGACAGCACGCCCTCGGGCAATCCCGCACGCACCGCCAGTTCAGCCAGTGCAAGGGCTGACAAGGGGGTTTGCTCGGCGGGCTTCACCACGATGGTGCAACCCGCCGCCAATGCGGGGGCTACTTTTCGCACCATCATGGACATCGGGAAGTTCCAGGGCGTGATGGCGGCACACACGCCCACAGGTTCTTTCAACACGTACATGCGCTGGTCACTGCGGGTGGTTTGAAGAATTTCGCCATCCACGCGACGGGCTTCTTCTGCAAACCACTCCAGGAATGCAGCGCCCGACAACACCTCGGCACGGGCCTCCACCAAGGGCTTGCCTTGCTCCGACGTCAGAATCAAGGCCAGATCCTCGACATGGGTGCGCACCAAACCTGCCCACGCCCTCAGCAGGTGCGAGCGTTGGGTGGCCACCGTTTTGCGCCATCCAGCCAGCGCAGCAGCCGCACCATCAATCGCCTGCTGCGCCTCATCCCCCGCCATACAGGCCACATCAGCCAGCACGTCTCCACTGGCCGGGTTGCATACGACGAACGTTGCCCCGGACACAGCATGGCTCCAACGCCCCGCGACAAAACCGCGGGTTTGCAAAAGGGAGGGATCGTTCAGCACCAACATGAGGCATTTCCTGTAAGACTGGATACACAAATACTTGCATGCAATGTACATGCCAGAAACAAGATTGGTGATCGGGTTTACCCTGTCAGGCACGCCAACGCGCACTCAAGGCCAACGACACGGAGCGTGGCGAGGCATGAACCCGGGGCCGCTCAGGCGTGAAAAAGCAGCCCGAGTCAGCGGCACAGAAAAACAGAGGAGGGAAAAAGGGAAGTGGGGAGGTTTCAGGCTTGCCGGTCCGCGACATGCCTTTGCGGCACGGGACAGGAAAGCTTGCTGGCACCGCAGGCACCAGCTATGCCCTACCTTCAGCCGAGGTAGGGCCACACGGCGTTCGCCGCGTCAGGCTGCAGCCTTAGTTCAGGGGGCGCTTGAGGCGCATTTCCTCAATCTTGACCGCACCGATCTGCACGGTTTTGGCGGTGTTCATCTCACGCTTGAAGCCGGCAAGCTCATGGAAACGCATGGCACGCTCGTTGGCAATCGGGAGCCACACACTTACGTTGGCGCAGCCTTCTTCGAGCAGGCCTTCGCGGGCGGCATCCCACAGGGCCAGGCCGACGCCTTTGTCCCAGTGGCTGGCAGCCACATAAATCGCCCAGATCTCTCCCATGGTGGGTGGGGTGCCCTTGTCACGGGAGCGGTCGAAGCCCACAAAACCGATAATTTTGTCCTCATCCAGAGCCACCTGAACCTGGGGTTCGGCGTACTCAATCGCTTCGCGCCAGTAAGCTTGGCGCTTGTCCAAGGGGGTCACGGGAACCGGTGTATCGGCCAGCATGCTTTTGAAGGCTTCGCGAACAGAAGAGTTGTGGAGTTCAGCGATGGCTTTGGCATCACGTAGTGTGGCGGGGCGAACCTTGAAAGTAGTCGTACTGGACATGTCTAACGCAAACTCAAGCAAAATTGAAAAAAAGAGCGTGATTGTCGCAGCATTCGACAAAGGCCTCTAGCGCTGCCATTTTTCCACTCATTGAGCGCCCTGCCCTCACCCGATGACTACCCCCGAAAGCCCCGCAACACCTGCTTCAGGCCACCACGTTTCCGTGCTGCCCGAGGGCCTGCACTTCCAGACCGATGGCATGGCAAGCGTGTTGGAGTCCGGATTGAAAGCAGGTGTGGAGTTACCGAGTTCCTGCCGCAATGGAACCTGCCGCGAATGCATGTGCATGCTGCTGTCTGGCAGCGTACGCTACCGGATTGACTGGCCGGGCCTGAGTGCCGATGAAAAGGCGGAGGGCTGGTTTCTGCCCTGCGTGGCGCAGGCACAGTCGGATCTTGAGATCGAGCAAGCTTTCGCCCATCTCCGCTGAATCGGTACAAACACGGGGTCCGAAGGCATGCGGCACCTAGGGTCATCACCATTGCCGCTCCACCAGCGCAAAACAACAATCCCGTCAAACAACGCAAGGCTCCCCATGACTTCCATTGCAGTGCAAGCTGCCGACCTCCCATTAGCCTGTCTATACCGTTGGGAGAAGCAACGCCCGCATGAGATTTACCTCTCCCAACCCATGAGTGGCGGGCAGGTACTGGAAATCACCTGGGCGCAGGCAGGCGGACAGGTGCGCTGCATGGCCCAGTGGCTGCAGTCCCAGGGCTGGCCTGCCGGCAGCCGGATCGCCATCATCGGGAAAAACAGTGCGCACTGGATTCTGGCCGACCTGGCAATTGCCATGGCGGGTTATGTGTCCGTGCCCATCTACCCCACTTTCAACGGCGAAGCCCTGAGCTACATCCTCTTGCACAGCGAGAGCAAGGCTTTGTTTGTGGGCAAGATGGATGACATTGCCAACCTGCGCACCGGCGTGCCACCGGAACTCCCCCTGATTGCCCTGCCCTTGGCGCCCAATATGCACGCCCACCAGTGGCTGGAACTGGTCAGCGCCACCAAGCCCCTCACGGCAAGCCCTGAACCCGCAGGGGAGAACACCAGCACCATCATTTACACCTCCGGCACCACCGGCAAGCCCAAAGGTGTGGTGCACACCTTCAACAGCATGGCCTGGGGGGTGCGCTGTGCGACTCTCCGCTTTCCGATGAACGCTGCCGACCGCTACATTTCTTACCTGCCTCTGGCCCACGTGGCTGAACGCATGTTGATTGAGCAGGCATCGCTGCGTTACGGTGGTCACGTTTTCTTTGCGGAGTCTCTGGACACGTTCTTGAAAGACTTGCAGCGCGCCCGACCCACCATTTTCTTTTCAGTGCCACGCTTGTGGGTCAAGTTCCAGCAGGGCGTCCTGAGCAGGGTTCCCGCCGGCCGATTGCGGATACTACTTAGTCTTCCATGGATTGGCACCTTGGTGCGACGCAAAATCCTCCAAGGCCTGGGCCTGGACCAGTGCCGTATCGCAGCAGGCGGTGCGGCCCCCATGCCGGCCGACGTATTGCAGTGGTACCGCCATCTGGGTCTGGACCTGGTGGAGGTTTATGGCATGACTGAAAACAGCGGCGTTTCACACTCCACGCTGCCCGGATCGCGCCAGACCGACTCGGTCGGCCAGCCCTATGACGGCGTAGAAAGCCGCATTGACGCGGACAGCGGGGAAATCCAGATGCGAAGTCCGGGCCTGATGAAAGCCTACTACCGCGACCCCGAACTCACTGTGCAAGCCCTCACCCCGGATGGCTGGCTGCGCACCGGCGACAAGGGCCTGGTGGATCATGAAGGCTGCCTGCGGATCACGGGACGCCTCAAGGACCTCTTCAAAACCAGCAAGGGCAAATACATTGCGCCCGTCCCCATAGAAGACAAACTCGTGATGCACAGTGCCATAGAAGCCTGTGCGGTCACCGGCGCAGACTTCCCCCAGCCTTTTGCCCTGGCCATGCTCTCGCCTGACGCCATGAAACAGAGTCAGTCTGCAACGGGAAGGCTGGAGCTGGAGGCCAGCCTGGAGAGCTATCTGCACACACTGAACCAGGCCTTGGAGCCGCATGAAAAACTCGCATTTTTGGCAGCGATCACCACCAGCTGGACCGCAGAGAACGGCCTGGTGACACCGACACTGAAAGTCAAACGGCATACCATCGAAAGCGCTTACGGCGCGTCGTTCCACTCCTGGTACGGACTGAAAAAGGCCGTAGTCTGGCCCGACAAAACGGCCTGATGCTGCTGGGGTAAGCTCCCCCCATGCGAGCCAGCTTGCCCTCCTTTCTGCGCACGGCCCTGACGGCGCTTGTACCACTTGGTTTTGCCATGCTGACATGGCCACTGGCAAGCCATGCGCAGGGAAATAACATGACCGAGCGCACCCGTGCCTGCACCGCCTGCCACGGGGAACAGGGACGGGCGGGGCCCGATGGTTTCTACCCGCGGCTGGCTGGCAAGCCCGCCGCCTACTTGTTCCGGCAGTTGCAAAACTTCCGGGAAGGGCGCCGCCATTACAGCCCCATGCAGCACCTGATCGCACCGCTGAGCGACGACTATCTGCGCGCTATGGCCGAACACTTCGCCAGCCTGCGAATACCCTACCCCCCGCCGGTCGTCGCAACGGTGGGGACCGACATCCTGGCGCGCGGCAAGGCGCTGGTGCTGCAAGGTGATGAAAGCCGACGGCTACCTGCCTGTATCGCCTGCCACGGCCAGGCCCTGACGGGACTGCAACCTGCTATTCCGGGCTTGCTCGGTTTGCCACGTGACTACCTCAACGCCCAGTTGGGCGGCTGGCAAACCGGCCAGCGCAGAGCCCACGCCCCCGACTGCATGGCAACCATTGCCAAGCGCCTGAGCGATGCAGACGTGAATGCCATTTCCCAGTGGTTGTCGTCCCAACCCGTGCCAGCGAATAGCACCGCAGTGTCGGTGCGTCCGGCGCGATCCGCGCAACTGAGCCCCTTGCCGGAGTGCGGGAGCGCACCATGAAAAAGATAATTGCTGGACTCTGCGCTGCGACATTGCTGTTTGTAGTGGTGGCGGAATGGGTGGCCCCGGCGATGCGCACGTCAACGCCTTCGCCCAAGGCCATACCCGCGATGCAAGATGCTACGCAGGTACAGCGCGGCGCCTATCTGGCACGCATAGGCAATTGCGCCCAATGCCACACCGCACGAGGTGGAGCGAACTATGCGGGCGGCGATGGTTTGCCAACGCCGTTCGGTCGGGTGTATGCAAGCAACCTCACACCCCACCCCACCGCCGGCATCGGCCTTTGGAGTGAAGAGGACTTCTGGCGCGCCATGAACCAGGGAGTGGGGCCGGACGGCAGAGTCCTGAACCCCGCTTTCCCCTACACCAGCTTTACCCGGGTGAGCCGCTTCGACAGCGATGCCCTATTCGCCTACCTGCGCACCCTGCCCGCGTCTGACACGAAGAACAAGGCGCACGAGTTACCTTGGCCTCTGGGCACCCAAACCGCACTCACTGCGTGGCGCATTCTTCACTTCAGCAAGGTGGAAACAACGACCATTACCCAGGTAGATAAGACCCCTTCTGCACGCAGAGGCTCAGAACTGGTGCAGGGCTTGGGGCACTGCGCCGAATGCCATACCCCGCGCAACCGGCTTGGAGGTCTGCGCACATCCGCCGCTTGGAACGGAGCCACCCTGCCCGATGGCCGCTGGTACGCGCCCGCCTTGAATGACCCATCGGAAGCCGGACTCAGCAATTGGGAAGCCACTGACATCGCCACTCTGCTGACACAGGGGCAACACCGGCAAGCCTACGTGATGGGCCCGATGGCCGAGATCGTGCGCAATAGCACCCAGTACCTGCAACCGGAAGACGCCTTGTCCATGGCCCTGTATTTACAGACGCTGAACAAGCCTGTTGCGGCCTCGTCCCAACCGGCCGGACCGGCGCGTGAAAATGCACTGGGCGCCAAACTCTATGAGAACCACTGCGCCCAATGCCACGGCAAAAGCGGTGAAGGGGTGGAGAATGCCTACCCCGCCCTGGCCGGCAACCGCGCCGTGCTGATGAGCAACACCCACAACCTGGTCCAGGTCTTGCTCAAAGGTGCCTATGGCCCATCCACAACCGGAAAACCACAGCCTTTCGGCATGCCGCCCTTCCAGTTCACGCTCAACGAAACGGAGTTGGCCAGCGTGCTCAGTTTCATCCGCAACAGCTGGGGCAATCAGGCGCTGCCCGTGACTGAGTTTGATATAAACAAGATTCGCAATCTCCCCAACCGATAGGCACTCCATGCACCCTTCGTTCCGACTGCTCCCTCTGTGTTCCGCGCTCGTACTGGCTGGCTGTGCCGGTCTGCCCACCGGCGGCCCCCAAGCAGACAAGGAATACGCCATCACCATCCTCCACACCAACGACCACCACGGCCGTTTCTGGAAAAACCGGGATGGCGAATACGGCATGGCCGCGCGCAAAACCGTGGTCGACCAGATTCGCAAGGAAGTGGCTGAAGCCGGCGGTTACAGCTTGCTACTCGATGGTGGCGACGTGAACACCGGCGTGCCCGAATCGGACCTGCAAGACGCCGTGCCCGACTTCCGCGGCATGAACCTGCTGGGCTATGACGCCATGGCGGTGGGCAACCACGAGTTCGACAAACCGCCGGTAGTGCTGCAGATGCAGCGCGACCTGGCCACCTTCCCCATGCTGTCAGCCAATATCTACCGCGATGGCAAGCGCATGTTTGGGCCCTACAAGCTCTTTAATCTGGGCGGCGTGCGTGTGGCGGTGATGGGCCTGACCACCGAAGACACCCAGAAGATGGTGCACCCCGACAACATCCGCAACGTCGAGTTCCGCAACGCGCAGACGGAAGCTGCCAAGGTGGTTCCCGAGTTGCGCAGCAAAGCAGACGTCGTGATTGCCGCCACCCACATGGGGCACTATGCCAACGGCATGCATGGCACCCAGGCTCCCGGCGATGTGGAGCTGGCGCGTGCGGTCAAAGGCATCGACATGGTGGTGGGTGGCCACAGCCAGAACCCGGTGTGCATGAAGGCCGAAAACGTCCGCGATACGGCCTACGTGCCGGGCCAAGCTTGCGCCCCCGACCGGCAGAACGGCACCTGGATCGTGCAGGCGCATGAATGGGGCAAGTATGTGGGCCGGGCCGATTTCACCTACAAGAACGGCGAGTTCAAGCTGGTGAAATACGCCTTGATTCCCATCAACCTGAAGAAGCCGGTCAAGAGCGCCGATGGCAAAACCACCTTGGTGACCTACACCCCGGAAATTGCCGAATCCCCCGAGATGTTGCAACTGCTCAAGCCTTTCCAGGACTTCGGGCAACAAAAGCTCATGGTGGAAGTGGGTAGCAGTGATGCAAAACTGGAAGGCGACCGCAGCATAGTCCGCAGCCAACCCGCCGCACTAGGGGTCATGATTGGCCATTCCATGATGGAAAAGACCAAGGCGGACTTTGCCGTTGTCAATGCCGGTGGTGTGCGGGACTCCCTGCCCGCCGGCAAGATCACTTACAAAGACGTGCTTACCGTACACCCTTTCGGCAACACCATCGCCGTGGTGGATTTCACCGGCAAAGAAGTCATGGACTATCTGAGTGCAATTGCCAAAATGACACCAGGCTCTGGCGCTTTCCCTCAGTTTGCAGGGATACGCCTTGTCATTGACAAAGGAGTGGTATTGCAGGCCACTGTGGCCGGCAAAGCCATTGACCCTGCAGGCAAGTACCGCATGGCGCTCAACAACTTTGTCGCATCCGGTGGCGACGGTTACCCCAAAGTCGTCCACCACCCGGGCTACGTGGACACAGGCTTCGTAGATGCGGACGTGCTACGTGGATTCATTGCGGCCCACAGCCCCCTGAAAGCCGCTGACTACCAGCCCGGGGACCACGTGGTCCGCCGCTGATGTCTGCCTTCCCCCGCAACCGCAGACCGCGCTTCAATCTACGTACCGTCCCCGCTCCGTGGACGGTGGGACGTGCAGGGCAACACATGATTGTCGATGGCTACGCGCCATCGCAGATGATTGAAGACCTGCGCAAATACCAGGCCGAGCTGGAGATCCAGAACAAGGCGCTGCGCTATTCCCAGCAGGAAGCCGAAGGCGCCTCGGAACGTTTCGCCACCCTCTTCTCCAATGTGCCGCTGGCCCTGATGGTGGTGGACGAAGGCGGCTTGGTGCTGGCCAGCAATGCGATGGCACTGCGCCTTTTTCAGCCACTGGAAAACGACCCTCCCCTGAACTTTCTGCTGCCCTTTGTGGGCCCGGAGCACACCGACGAAGTGGCGGTCGCCTTCTCCAGCGCCCGCCAGGAAGGCACCAGCGAAGTCAATGAGGTGCAATTTCTGTCGGGTACACAAGGCACGTTCACCGGCGACCTGCACATCGCCCGCATTGAAAACCCCAGCGACGACCTGGCCCACTTCATTTGCGCCGTGATCGACCAAGGGCCGCTACTCACCCAGCGCCATGCCTTGCTGGAAAGTGCGGCCGTCCTGCGCCAGCGCAATGAAGACCTGCTGCTCAGCGAAAACCGCATGGCGGCCATCATCAACTCGTCGCTGGATGCCATTTTGTGCATTGATGACAAGCAACTCATCACCGTATTCAACCCGGCCGCGACCACCTTGTTTGAATGCCCGGTAGAGCAGGCTTTCGGTGCACGCCTGGGCCAGTTCCTGCCGGACGTCGAAAGAGCCCTGAGCGAAGGCAACGTGCCCGCGCAAGCCATGCTGGGCGAGTTCACAGCCACCACCTTGGGGGGCAAGCAGATCTATGTGGAAATCAGCGTGTCACTGGAACGGCGCCTGCGCAACCGCACGCCCTTCCGCTCGGATGACCCGAATGCCATCGCCATGCGCGGCCAGCCGGGGGGGCAAGGTTCCATCACCACCATTTTTGCGCGCGATCTGACCTCTAAAAAACTGGCCGAAGCCCAACGAATCGCCCTGGAAACCCAGCTGCGCGAGTCGCAGAAAATGCAGGCCATGGGCACCATGGCCGGCGGTATTGCGCACGATTTCAACAACATTCTGAGCGCGATTCTGGGCAATGTCGGTCTGGCCAAACAAGATACCGCCCCAGGCTCGTCGGCGTTGGTGAGCCTGGACGAAATCGAGAAAGCCGGGCGGCGTGCACGCGATCTGGTGCGCCAGATTCTGACCTTCAGCCGCAATGAACCGCCCAAGCGGGTACCTATCCAGCTGGCCGAAGTCATCCATGAAACCCAGCGCCTGGTGCGGGTCGCCATTCCTCCGGGGGTCGATTTCAAACTCATCATCAGCGAAGGCTGCCCCCTGGTGCTCGCCGATGCCACGCAGGTAGAACAAGCTCTGCTGAACCTGTGCACCAATGCCATTCTGGCGCTGGGTCATAAAAAAGGCTCCGTCACGATTGAGTTGGGCAGTACCACCCTGTCACTCCCGTTCAATGACCGCATCGGCGTCACGCCGGGCCGCTATGTCACCCTGCGCGTGCGGGATACCGGCAGTGGCATGAGTGAAAGAACCATAGAGCGTATCTTCGAGCCCTTCTTCACCACCCGCCAGGTGGGCCAGGGCACCGGCCTGGGCTTGGCGGTGGTGCACGGCATCATGCAAACCCACCAGGGCGGCATTGATGTGCAAAGCGCCCCCAACGAAGGTAGCGTGTTCACGCTGTACTTCCCCGCCACTGGTGAGGCCCCTGTCGAAGTTCTGGAACCCGAGCCACTTGCCACCGTGGAAGGCCGGGGCAAACATGTCATGTACGTGGACGACGATCAGGCCTTGGTCTTTCTGGTGAACCGGGTCTTGACCCGCAAAGGCTTCAAAGTCACCGCATTTACTGACCCGCTGGAAGCCGAAGCCGCCCTGCGCAACCAGCCCGAAAGCTACGACCTGCTGGTCACTGACTACAACATGCCCGGCTACAGCGGCCTGGATTTGCTGCGGGACGCCAAAGCCATACGCGCTGACCTGCCGGTGGCCGTCGCCTCCGGCTATGTGACCCCGGAAATCGAGCAACGCGCCCTGGAAGAAGGCGCCAGCGCCCTGATTTACAAACCCAATGACGTGAACGAGCTGTGCGAAACTGTGCAGCGCCTGATCAGCCACCCCGATGCACAGCCCTGACGACCACTACCACCCACCTATCCAGACCGAATTGCCCGTGGTGTACGTGGACGAAGCCCTGTTGGTGCTCAACAAGCCGGCCGGCCTGCTGACGGTGCCGGGCCGGGGCGAGGCCAAGCAGGACTGCCTGAGCAAACGCGCGCAAGAGGAGTACCCCGAAGCCCTGATCGTGCACCGCCTGGACCGGGACACTTCGGGCCTGGTCGTCATGGCCCGAGGCATCGTGGCGCAGCGGGCCATCAACCTCTCTTTCGAGAAACGGTTGGTGGACAAACGCTATGAGGCCGTGGTGATCGGCCTGCTGCCGGTCAGTGACAACTGGCAGGACATTGACCTGCCCTTGCTGGTGGACTGGCCCAACCGCCCCAAGCGCACGGTGAACCATGCCGAAGGTCAGCAGGCACTGACCCGCTGGCGCTGCACCGCCGTAGATGCCGCCCGTGGATGTTCGCGTGTGGAACTGGAACCGGTCACCGGCCGCACCCACCAGCTGCGCGTGCACATGCAGGCGCTGGGCCACCCCATGCTGGGCGACACGCTGTACGCCACGCCGCAGGCCCTGGCCCTCTCAGACCGGCTGCAACTGCATGCCCGCACCCTGTCCATTCCCCACCCTGTCAGCGGGCATATGCTCGAATTCAACGCACCGGTACCGTTTTAAGCCCGAGTGGCAGCGCACAGGCGGGAGCCAGCGCCTAAAATGAAGCGGTGACCCACCTACTCAACGCTGACCTCCATTGCCACTCTGTGGTGTCCGATGGCACGCTCACCCCGGAAGCCCTGGCTGAGCGCGCCAAGTCCCACGGCGTGGAACTCTGGGCCCTGACCGACCACGACGAGATCGGCGGCCTGCAGCGCGCCCGCGATGCTGCGCACGCCCAGGGCATGCGCTTTCTCACAGGCGTGGAGATTTCAGTCACCTTTTTGAATCAGACCGTGCACATCGTCGGCCTGGGCTTTGATGCTGACAACGACGACTTGCGCCAGGGCCTGCAACGCACGCGCGGCGGGCGCAAAGAGCGGGCCATGGAAATGTCCGACGGACTGGCCAAAGTCGGCGTCCACGGCGCCTTTGAGGGCGCCCTGAAGTTTGTCGGCAACCCCGAGCTGATCTCGCGCACCCACTTCGCCCGTTTTCTGGTGGAGTCCGGGGTCTGCAAAGACACCAATGAAGTTTTCCGCAAGTACCTGACCGAAGGCAAACCGGGCTATGTGCCCCACCGCTGGGCCCTGCTCAAGGACGCCGTGCAGTGGATCAGCCGGGCCGGTGGTATGGCCATCATCGCCCACCCGGCGCGCTACAAATTCACCCCGAACGAGGAGTTCGCCTTGTTCACGGAATTCAAAGGCCACGGTGGTCAGGGCGTGGAAGTCGTTACCGGCAGCCACTCGGCGGCTGAATACCTGACCTACGCCGGCACCGCCAAAGAGTTCGGGCTGGCCGCGTCCCGTGGAAGCGACTTCCACAGCCCCCTGGAAAGCCACACCGAGCTGGGCACTCTGCCCCCGCTGCCCGCAGGCCTGACCCCCGTGTGGGAACTGCTGAGCGCACGCATCCAGTAACCCGACAACCCTTGAGGACCGGCGCTCATCCGCCACCCGACCATGGCGCAGTATTTCGACGTTCACCCCGACAACCCCCAGCCCCGCTTGCTCAAGCAGGCCATTGCCCTGCTGGAAAAAGGCGGCATTCTGGCGGTCCCCACCGACTCCAGCTACGCGCTGGTCTGCCACCTGGACGACAAGGCTGCGGCCGACAAGTTGCGCGCTATTCGTGGGGTGGACGACAAGCACCACCTGACGCTGCTGTGCCGTGACCTGAGTGAGCTGGCCAACTACGCACGGGTGGACAACAAGCAGTACCGTCTGCTCAAGGCCGCTACGCCGGGTGCCTACACCTTCATCCTGGAAGCCAGCAAGGAAGTGCCGCGCCGGGTCAGCCACCCCTCGCGCAAAACCATAGGCTTGCGGGTGCCAGAGCATCAAGTGCTCCAGGAGCTGCTAGCCCTTTACGGCTCTGCGCTACTAGCTACTACTTTGATAGCAAAAGGCGAGTCCGAGCCGCTCAACGACGCCCAGGACATCCGGGAACGTTACGAACACCAGATCGCTGCCGTTATCGATGCAGGTGCCTGCGCGCTGGAGCCCACCACCGTCATAGACCTGACCGGCGACGAACCTGAGGTACTGCGTCATGGAAGGGGAGACCCTGCGAACTTGGGACTGTAGTTTCCTCGTTGATTCAACACCGGGCTAGGGCATCCCATCACGCAACCCTACTCTAAAGCAGGCACAGGACTCAAACCTAGCAAGAGCGCCCATGTGCGATAGATCCAAAAAGATTCTTCGGCTTGCAAGCCACGATGAAATGCCTGCGGTGTAAACCCCGTCACTTCGCGAACCGCGCGTATGAAGTGACTTTGATCCGCATACCCGCAGTCATGTGCCATGTCAGCCCAATCGGGCACTTCAGCCCATGTCATGCGTTCCATCACCCGAAAGAACGCCTCCTCCGCACGGGCACGACTATGCAGAGTGCGCATGGACGTACCCGTCCATTGCTTGATGCGCCGCTCAGCCTGGCGCAGGCTTTTGCCTATCCCTGTTTGCGCGGCTCGAAGCGCCAACGCATGACTCCAGTTGCGCAAAGTGTCGGCGCGTTGCCGCGGAAAGTGGCCTTGCGCTGCACGCGTGCGTTGCCAAATCGGCTTCAAGCGTTCAAAAAAAATATCCAAACGTTGCGCATCGTCCGATGCCTGCCACAAACCGTCAAAAGCATCCTGCAACGGCGCTGGCAATAGCGCGGCTGCTTGTGCATAGCGATTGATCCAATCGTCGGCCACCATGCCGCTCAGGCGTTGCCACGCATCGGGATAAAAAAACACCCCCAGGCCATGACTATCCGGTGCGACCACGGTGCTGCGAGGCTCGGTGCTGGGGCCCGCTAGGCTCAGTGCAGAGGCACGCCAGCGGGGTCCTTCGGTGGGATTACCCATGCCACTGACGAGTTCGGCATGCCCACTGAACAAGGCACTTACCGTGAAGTGGGGCGAGTTCGGGTAATGGCACAGCCGCTGTTCAGGGGCCAGCGCGACCCCCACGGTGCTGCGCCCCACCACCGCCACGATGCAGTCGCTTAACGCCCAAGGCGGCAAAGCGATCCAGGAGGGCGCAAACGACCCTTGCACGTAAACCAATCCAGTCATGCCAACAAGTATAGGAGTGCCAATAGCCAGTTCCAGGCCAGTTCCAGGCCGGTTTCATGCCAGTCCCATGCCCAGCCGCATGCGAACTCAACATGTCGTTTGGCTTCAATACGAAAGCATCTTTGTGAACCATAGTCCCTACCATGCAACAAACAAACACCCCCTTACCCCCGGCTGCGCAAGCCTTACCCGGCCCCCGTTTTGCCGTGGCCGGACTGACCTGCCTGCGCCCTATGCGGCAAGACTATCTAGGCTTTATCGGTGCAGTGCAAAGCCAGCATCCTGATATAGCGGCATGGCGCGTGGGCTGGGAGCGCATGGTGCATGTGTTCCACCCCGACTGGATGCGACAGGTGTTGGTCGATCAGTCCGATGGCTGGATACGCTGGGAGCGTGCTACTGACAACTTTGCCCAAAGCATGGGGCAAAACGTCTTGGTCACTGAGGGTGCGGTTTGGCAACGCCAGCGCCGCATGATGCTCGCTGGCTTCACCCCCAAACGAGTGGCCGCATATGCACACCACATGGTGAGCGCTTGCGACGAGGCCTTGCAAACGCTGACCACTTCAGTGAACGAGCAGCCGCTGGATGTGCAGGCCTTGATGACACACATCACCATGGACGTGATCGTGCGAACCTTGTTCGGGCATGCGAATGCGATTGACTCGGCACGCGTGAGCACCGCCATCCGGGAACTCAGTGCGGAAGGTTACGCGCAGCTATTCCGCCCATGGAACTTGCCGATGTGGTGGCCGTCGGCTGGCATGCGCCGAGCGCGTGCAGCGCGAGACTTTCTGAACGCCCTGATCGCGGCGCAAATCGAGACGCGTCGCCGGGCCCTAGGGCAAGGCTCTGTCGATGAGACGCAGGTTTCAGATCTACTGGCCATGCTACTGCTCGCCCAAGACCCGGAAAACCCCGGCCAGGGACTGAGCACCCAAGAGGTGCATGACCAGACCATGGTGATGTTTCAGGCCGGACACGAAACCAGTGCCACCGCCCTGACATGGTGGGCAGGCTTAGTGGCCCGGCACCCCGAAGTGCTCGCTCGCTTGCAAACCGAAGTGGACACCGTACTCCAGGGCGCGCCGCCCACATCCGAACGCCTTCAACAAATGCCTTGGCTACAAGCAAGCCTGAAAGAGGCCATGCGCCTGTACCCGCCCGCCGCATTGCTGATGACGCGCCGCACCTTACGCGATCTCGACTGCGGACCTTGGAAAATTGCCAAGGGCAGTTTGGTCACCATCACACCCGCCCTGATCCAGCGTGATCCACGCTGGTTCGCTGAACCCGATCACTTCAAACCCGAGCGCTTCTTGCCGGGCGCACCCGAATTCCCACGCAGTGCTTGGCTGCCCTTTGGCACCGGGCCACGCGTGTGTTTGGGCCAGCACTTTGCCATGCTGGAAATGGGCGTGATCGCTGCCCTGCTGCTGCAACGCTTCTCCCTGCACTGGCCCACCCAACAGCCCTGGCCCGAACGCGAAGTGCACATCACGCTTCAGCCAAAGACCCCCATGAAACTCGTCTTCCGAGCCCGCCCTTTCAATGGAAGGGGAAATTGAGCACCCCGCCTGTCTGAGACAATCGTCCTCGTGGACATCAATAACCTTATCCAAACCATCGCCATCTACGCCCTTCCGGTGCTGTTCGCCATCACCGTGCACGAAGCGGCCCACGGCTATGCGGCCCTGTATTTCGGCGACAACACGGCCGCCATGCTGGGGCGCATCACCCTCAACCCGGCCAAGCACATCGACCCGGTGGGCACCATCCTGATGCCACTGCTGCTGTACTTTGCGACCTCCGGTGCCTTTTTGTTCGGCTACGCCAAACCCGTCCCTGTGCGGTTTGGCAATCTGCGCAACCCCAAGCGCGACATGATCTGGGTGGCCCTGGCCGGCCCGGGTGCCAACCTGGCCATGGCACTGGCCTGGGGCATAGGCATGTACCTGCTGAGCGGCGTGGGGGTGAGCGAACCCTTCTTCCTGAAAATGTGCGAAGGGGGCGTGCTGGTGAACGTGGTGATGTTCGCGTTCAACCTGTTCCCTTTGCCCCCGCTGGATGGCGGGCGCATCCTGGTCGGGCTGCTCCCGCTCAAGCAGGCGCTGGCCTTCTCGCGCATTGAGCCCTGGGGTTTCTTCATCGTGATGGCGCTGGTAATTGCCGGTGTGCTCAGCACCCTGTGGATGCAGCCGGTCATGTCGCTCACCTTTGGCCTGCTGGACTTGTTGCTGACCCCTTTTTCCTTTCTGGCGCGCTGAACCTTTTCAAGCTTGCCGCTTGTTTGACTGATAGATTTGTACCCATGAGCATTACCCGCTTCCTCACCGGCATCACCACCTCCGGCACCCCGCATCTGGGCAATTACGTGGGCTCCATCCGGCCCGCCGTGCGCCACAGCAAGGCGCCAGGCGTGGAGAGTTTTTACTTTCTGGCCGACTACCACGCCCTCATCAAGACCGAAGATCCGGCACGCATCCAGCGCTCCACGCTGGAAATCGCGGCCAGCTGGCTGGCTGCGGGCCTGGACCCCGCCCATGTGACCTTCTACCGCCAATCGGACGTCCCCGAAATCCCCGAGTTGTGCTGGTTCCTGACCTGCGTGACCGGCAAGGGCGTGCTCAACCGCGCCCATGCCTACAAGGCCTCGGTGGACAAAAACACCGCCGCCGGTGTGGACCCGGATGCGGACGTGAGCGCCGGCCTCTTCATGTACCCGGTGCTCATGGGCGCGGACATTCTGATGTTCAACGCGCACAAGGTGCCCGTGGGCCGCGACCAGATTCAGCACATCGAAATGGCGCGCGACATGGCGGCCAGCTTCAACCACCGCTACGGTGAGCACTTTGTGCCGCCCCAGGCCGAGATAGAAGAGTCGGTCGCCACCCTGCCCGGCCTGGACGGCCGCAAGATGAGCAAGAGCTACGACAACACCATTCCGCTGTTCAGCAGCCGCGAGCAGCTCAAGAAACTGATTGCCGGCATCAAGACCGATTCCCGCGCGCCCGGCGAGCCCAAAGACACGGAAGGCTCGGCCCTGTTCCAGATCTACCAGGCTTTTGCCTCGGAAGAAGAAACCGCCAAATTGCGCCAGGCCTTCGCGGACGGCATTGCCTGGGGGGACGCCAAGACCATCCTCTTCGAGCGCATTGACCAAGAAATTGCCCCCATGCGCGCCGCGTATGAAGACTACATGGCCCACCCCGAAAAAGTGGAAGCTTTGTTGCTGGCCGGTGCCGCCAAGGCGCGCGCGATTGCGACCCCCTTCATGACCCAGGTGCGCAGCGCCGTAGGCCTGCGCCGCTTGAGCGCCACAGCGCAAACCGGCCTGGCCAAAGCGGACAAGGTGGCGCTGGCGTCCTTCAAGCAGTACCGCGAGCAAGACGGCCAGTTTTACTTCAAGCTCGCAGCAGCGGACGGCGCGGTGCTGCTGCAAAGCAAGGCCTTTACGTCCGGCAAAGACGCCGGCCAGGCCATCGCGCAGTTGCAGCGCGAGGGTGCCGCCGGGCTGCCCGCACTGCAAGCGGTATTGGAACCCGTGGATGCTGCGGGCGTGGCGACTGCCAGCGCGGCCCTGGATGCACTGGCCGCCGCTGCCGCAGAGGCCGCCAAAGAAAAAGCTGCCAAAGCGTACAGCTGATTTGCTATTGATTTAATAGCTGCTTGCGCTCTATCTGCGGGCGCCAGCAGCCGATTTAATCCTCAACCGAACAACAAATACCATGAGTGACTTTCCCAAAGACATCTACACCGAACCTCATCCTGTGGATGTGAACACCCTCGCCAACCTCGGCCCGCTGCGGGGCATGGCAGGCGTCTGGGAAGGTATGCGTGGCCTCGATGTGAAGCCCAAGGCCGAAGGCCCCAAGAAGCAGGCGTTTCATGAGCGCATCGAGTTGCAGCCGATCGACCCGCAAACCAACGGCCCCCAACTGCTTTACGGGCTGCGCTACCACACCCATGTCACCAAGCCGGACCAGGTCAAGACCTACCACGACCAGGTGGGTTATTGGCTGTGGGAGCCCGCCACCGGCACGGTCATCCACACGCTGACCATCCCGCGCGGGCAGGTGGCCATGGCAGCCGGCAAGGCCAGTGCAGACGCCACCGAGTTTGAGCTGGTCGCCACCCACGGGCTGGACACCTATGGCATTTGCTCCGCGCCATTTTTGCAGCACGCTTTCAAGACCACCGAGTTCCGCATCAAGGTGAGCATCCACACCGATGGCACTTGGAGCTATGACGAAGACACGGTGCTGCAGATTCTGGGCCGGGACGAGCCCTTCCACCACACCGACCGCGACACCTTGCACAAGGTGGCCGAGCCTACGCCCAACCCGCTCGCACGCTAAGCAGGCACAGGCAGCCGGGGGCTATCTGAGCGCACTCAGGGCGCCAGCACTCGCAGCTGCAACAGGCGCCGCGCCTCGGCACCGCCTTCGCTACTGAATTTCCCCGGACGGGCCGGCGCATGGCCGGTCGCCGCAATCGTGACCCATTGGCCCAAAGGGGTGGTCACGGTGGTGCTGAGCTGGTGGCGGGCCTGGCGCGGCATGTCCGCGTTATTGCGCACTGCCATGTCGGCCTGCTGGACATCGACCTCCACCGTCGCATCCTTGTTGCCACCCGGCCAGCGCGGCGTCACGGTGATGCTCTGGCCCACATCCAACCACTGCACGGATTGCGTGACGCCACCCCCGCTGCTGCTCACCGAAGTGTCGCCCGCGCTGATGCTATGACTCTGGCTGTTGGCGGACTGCACCCACTGCATGGGCACCGACTGGTGCATGCGCAGGCTGCCCTTGTCGCCATTGCGGACCTGAATTTTCTGGGGCGCGATCCACGGCGTGTCGGGTTGGGTGCCCCAGCGCATGGCACCGTCTTCCCGCCCCTCCTCCACCTGCCGCAGCTCCACCGTCAGGTCCCGCTTGGGCAGCTGCGCGTGTGCACCGGTCAGCAAAAGCAGGGACACCAGCAGCACACGCAACACCGCAGAAGAGACTGTTTGCAACATGTAACGGGCCTCACAATGCCGGCGGCAAGCCGGTCTGGCTTTGGATGGACAGGCTCTTGAGCCACAAATCATGGCCATCCACCATACGGTGGGGCCGCAGAAAGTGCATGAGGCGGGCGCCCCAGCCATGTTGGCATTCTTCGGTACGCACCAGGCAACCACCTGCTTGCGGAATCAGAAGCCACGCATGGTAGACGTAAGCCCCCAGGCCCCTGCCGTCCCAGGCAATGCGTTCGCAAGGCTCAAACTCCTGCACCTGTGAGCGGATGTCCAAGCCAAAAGTCTTCCACTCGAATTGAACGCCAGGGGCCAGGTCGCTGCTCAGGCCACTGACCCAGTCAACACGGGAATTGGCATACCAGGTCGGCCACAAAGGCGCGCGCACCAGCCAGGCCCAAATGTGCTCTGCGCTGGCAGGGATGAACATCTCATTGCATACATGCACCGGCGCGTTGGCGGGATGAAAGTGGTCTGGCCAGATGATTTCGGGGGAGGGAGATGTTGCCTGCATGGATTGCTTGGGTTTACGCTTAGGGTTTAACACGATACAGCGGCATTGCGTTCGGTGGACCAGGTCTGGAATTGCGCCAAAGGCAATGCCTTGGAAAACAGCCAACCCTGCCCCAGGTCGCACCCAGCCTCACGTAGCAGGGTGCAGGTCGTCTCGTCCTCAATGCCTTCGGCCAGAACCTTGAGGCCCAGGTCGTGCCCGAGCTCGATGGACGACAACACAATCGCCTGCTCTTTGCTGCCGGCGGCCAGGTTGGCGATGAAGGACTTGTCGATCTTCATCTCCTGCGCGGGCAACTGCTTGAGGTAGGTGAGCGAGGAGAAACCAGCACCGTAATCATCGATCGAGAGCTGCACACCCAAGGCCATGAAGCTGGCCATGCGGGCCAAGGCGTCCTCCGGGGCTTTGAGCAACACGCTCTCGGTCAGCTCGATAACCACCAGACGGGGCTCCAGCCCGCTGTCGCTCAGGTGGCGCTGTATGGTTTGCAGGACCTCGGGCTCGTGCAAGGCATCGGCGGACAGGTTGATGGACACACTCACACCGGGCAGCCTGGCCTGCCAGGCTGAACAGTCCTCCAGCGCGCGGGCCACGGTCCAGACGGAAAAACGGCGCAGCAAGCCGGTGGACTCGATGATGGGAATGAATTTATCCGGCGGAATCATGCCGTCCTGCGGATCATTCCAGCGTGCCAGCGCCTCAGCGCCCACCACCCGGCCTGTGCCCAGGTCCACCTGCGGCTGGTAGTGCAGCATCAAGCGCTTCTGCAGCAGCGCCTCGCGCAGCTTTTCGTAGAGGTGGTTGCGGTCTACAAAATGGCTGCGCAAGGCGGAGTCAAAAAACTGGTATTCCAAGCGATTGTCCACGGCAAACAGCAGAGCCTGGCCTGCATTGCGCATCAGCTCATCGGCCGAAGCCTCTGCATCCAGACGCTGCGCGGCCACCCCGAAGGCCAGTTCCACATGCACGGCGAACTCCCCCAAATCGGCAGCGTCACGCAAGTGGGCAATGGCCTGCAGCGGCCGCACCGCTTCAGCCCCCACCGACGGGCTGTGCAGGACAATGCCCAGGGTGTCCTGACCCACCCGGCCCAAGGCCAGAAGCCCTGGAAGCTGCTGCTCCAGCAAGGTCGCCAGCTGGCGCAGCGACTCGTCCACTTTTACCGAGCCCACGATGCCCACCAGCTCCGGCACCCGGAAGAAGCGCACATGGGCCACCAAGAGGTACGCATCATTGCCGGCCCGCTCTTTCAGGCAGGCCTCCAGCGTGGTGGTCAGCCCCTGCGTGTTCAAGAGCCCTGAAGGTACGTCATGCAAGGCGTTGTGCTGCAGAGCCTCCCAATGCCGCTGCACCTCGCCTGTATGAAAGGCCACCTGATCCCACAAATGCGCCTGAAAGCGGCTGCGCAACAGGTTGAAGTACGCAGCGATGACAACATTGAAAAAGTAGGCCACGCCGTAATAAAAGCAGTGCGCATCCAGGTACTTCCAATAGCCCCAGTGGTGGGTGCTGTAGTACATCAGGCTGGGCACCACCAGGGCAAAGGCAACACCAACGATCCACCCGGTTTTTTGCCCGCGCAGAAAGAACACGAGGTAGGGGAACACAAAGGTCCAGTAGGGCGAGTCGCCGGTCTGCCCGCCGAACACCACGTTCGAGGCAAAGATGATGAAGCCCGCAAAGACGAGGATGTTCTCCGACACCACGGGCGGCGCCCCCCGGCTGGTCAGCAAAATGGCGGGCACCAGCAGCAAGCCCACCTCCAGCAACTGCACAACGCCCAGCGAGAACAGCCGGGAGTCCGACGTCTGCTGCAAGTTGCCGAAGGCGAAGACCAGCAAGGTGAGCGTTCCGATGACGGTGAAGAGTAAGGTATTGCTGCGCCGGCTGACTGCCGGCATGATTTCCTGCTCGCCAAGGCCCAGCAACTGCTGCAGCATCACGCGCAAAGACTGCGGTGACGGGGGTGAACTTTGGCTGATCGGCAAGGGGGAGGCATTCGGATTCATCTTCGTCCCTGAACGATGTGGCTATTTGTGCAATTTGCGCGCCGGAACCCGATGTGCAAAGGCCGCACGCTGTGCTAACTTAACCTGCCTGCGGCTTCATGTCCACCTCCGCAGGCTGTCCGGGGGGAAGCATGCAGGCAGAACGCCTTTGGGAAGCAATGATTATCGGCAGCGGCTTCGGCGGTGCCGTCGCCTGTTGCCGCTTGGCGGCACGATGGCCGGGCGAGGTACTGCTGCTGGAGCGCGGCAAACGCTACCCCAAGGGCAGCTTTGCCCGCAGCCCGCACGACTTTGCCCACAACTTCTGGTCGGAGGCCGAGCCCGGCCGCCCGCGCAAGCTCAATGGCTTGTTTGACATCCGCAACTACCACCGCATGGACGCGGTGGTCAGCGCTGCTCTGGGCGGCGGCTCGCTGATATATGCCAATGTGTTCATGCCGGCCCCGGCCTGGGTGTTCGAGACCCGTTGGCCGGCCCAAGTGAATGCCACTGCGCTGGCTCCGTACTACCGCATCAGCCAAAGCGTGCTGGGAGCCCGCCCGGTGCCAGCTGCCGCCGGGGACCCGCGACGCACCATCCAGCGCACCACCTTGTATGCCGACTTTGCCAAGGCCGACGGCGCCACCAGCCGCCCGGCCGACATCTGTGTATTCTTCGGTAAAGGTTACGCGGCGCAACAGGGTGCGCCGCTGCCCATGGGCGAGCAGGAGCGCAACCGCTATGGAGCCAGCCAAACGTCGTGTACTTACTGTGGCGAGTGCGATGTGGGCTGCAATGTGCACGCCAAAAACACCCTGGATTTGAACTACCTTTTTGCTGCGGAGAAGCAGCACGGCGCCCGGATAGAAACCAGCTGCGAAGCCACCCGCATCACCCCGCTCAACGAAGCCGGCATTGAGGACACCACTGCCGACGGCCGTCACGGCTACCGGGTGGACTACCGGGACGACGCTGGCAACGCCCGCCATGCCTTGGCCCGCCGCGTGGTGGTCTCTGCCGGCACCCTGGGCAGCAACGAACTGCTGCTGCGTTGCCGCGATGAACTCGGCACCCTGCCCCGCCTGAGCCGCAAGCTGGGCCAAGGCTTTTCCGGCAATGGCGACTTCCTGTCTTTTGTGACCGGTGGCGAACGCGATGCCGATCCCAACTACGGCCCGGTCATCACCCAGTACATCGACTATGGCCTGCAACAGCCGGTAGACGGCAAGCCCGCCTTCCTGCTGGAGGACGCGGCTTACCCCTCGTTTGCGGCCTGGTATGTGGAGGGCATTCGCCCTGCGCTCAGCCCTGGCTACATCGTCACTCGCATCGCCAGAACCCTGCGCCTGGCATGGACGTATATCGTGCAGTCGCTGGGCTCCGGCAAGTGGGGCGGCTCGGTGGTGGCCTACTTCCACGCCCTGCTCAAGGGCGATGTGTCCTACCGCAGCAGCGTGCTGCTCTTCATGGGACGCGATGCGGCCGATGGCGTGCTGAGCCTGCGGGGCGGCAAACTGGCGCTGGACTGGCCGCAAGCCACCAGCCGCCCGCTGTACGACGCCATCGTGGCCTGCGGCAAACGTTTCAAGCAGTTCACCAAGGCCAGCAGCTATATCCCCCAGCCCACCTGGGCCTGGCCGGTGCGCAACAACGTGACCGTGCACCCGCTGGGTGGCTGCGCCTTGGCCGAAGACGCTGCACATGGGGTGGTCAGCAGCGTAGCCGGCAGTCGGGGACAGGCATTTGGCTACCGCGGTCTCTATGTGGCGGATGGCTCCATCCTGCCCACCGGCGTGGGCGCCAACCCCAGCGCCACCATCGCTGCGCTTGCAGAGTGGATTGCAGAAGACATCACCGGCAACGCCCCCGACGACACCCTGGGAGTTCCCCATGCCTGAGCAGCACAGCGCACCGGTTGGCTTCCGGTTTACCGAAGAAATGAAGGGCTTCATCAGCCCCGGCCAGCACACCTGCCAACAGGGCTACGACGAGGGACGGGCCCAAGGGCTGGCCCTGATGTTTCACCTGACCATCGCCATGGAGGATCTGGACGCCTTCATCCGCGACCCGGCCCATCAAGCCCAAGCCATCGGCTACCTGGACGGCAGCTACATCGGCGGGCAACGGCCGGTACTGGCGGGCGACTTCAACCTGTTTGCCAATAGCGGCGACGCCGACCGCAAAACCATGCTGTACCGCCTGCATTTGGAGAATTCAGCCGGTGAGCCACTGACCCTGAGCGGGCGCAAAGACATTCGCAATGACTTCGGCTTTGATGCTTGGTCCGACACCACCACGCTGTATGTGAACCTCTATGCGGGCCATGTGGGTGCACAGGCGGAAGGCGCTGCCACGCTGCTGGCCAGTGGCATTCTGCACATAGCGGTGCGCGACTTTCTGCACCAGCTCACCACTTTCCGTGCCGATGCACCGACGCTGTCCGGCAAGCTGGATGCCATTCAGCGCTTCGGCAGGCTGTTCATGGGCAAGCTGTGGGAGACGCACGGACTGCCACGCCGCCATGGCCGGGAGCCGCGTATCCGCACCATTCCGCTGCACAGCCTGGAAGGCGTGAAAGGCGCCGAGGTCAGTACCCACTACGCCAGCACCGGCGATGGTCTGGGCATCAGCCTGCTGCGCTTCCAGCGCGCGCCCTGCAAGGACATAGTGCTGCTGGTACCGGGGCTGACAGCGTCCAGCGATATGTTCATCATGCCCGAGCACCGCAACCTGACCCAGGTGCTGCTGGACGAAGGCTTTACCGATGTGTGGACGCTGGACGGGCGCATCAGCAAGCGCCAGCCCTACAACCACACCCGCCACCGCTTTACGGTAGATGACGTGGCGCTCTACGACAACCCTGCTGCGCTCGACGTGGTGCGCCGCGCCGTGGGGCCGGACGCGCGCATCCACATCATCAGCCACTGCCTGGGCGCGCTGTCAGTGGCCATGAGTCTGTTCGGTAAATCCATTCAAGGAGTGCGCAGCATCATCGTGAACGGCGTGGCCCTTACGCCCAAGGTGGGCACCTTTGCCAAGGCCAAGCTGGCGGTGGGCCCGTTTCTGGCCGAGTCGGTATTGGGAGTGGACTACCTCAACCCGGAGTGGAGCCAGCAGGCCGGTATCTCGCCGGGCAAGTTGTTGGCCAAAGGCGTGTCATTCATGCACCGCGAATGCGATGTGCCCGAATGCCACATGACCAGCTTCATGTGGGGCTACGGCTACCCGGTACTGTTCCGGCATGAGAACCTGCACGAAGTCACCCACCGCCGCACCGGCGATCTGTTTGGTGGCAGTGGGGTGCACTACTACCGCCACATTCGCAAAATGGTGGGAGCCAACAACACGGCGGTGAAGTTCGACCCCAGTGACGTGCGCTACCGCCACCTGCCCGACAACTACCTGCAGGACGCCGCCGACATCACCACCCCCATGCTTTTGGTGGCGGGGCAGGAGAATGCCCTCTTCCTCGACTCCAATGTGCTTTGCTACGAACGGCTGGAGCAAGTAACGCCGGGCCGGCACCAGCTGGCCGTGATCCCCGGTTACGGACATGCGGACGTGATCATCGGCAAGAACGCCGCGCAGGATGTGTTTCCGCGCTTCGTGGATTTCTTGAAGCAGAACGCCCGCTGAAACGACAGGGGCCTGGACGCTTTATTCGATCTTCAAGTTCTGGCTGCGCACCACATCGCGCCAAGCCTGATAGTCCGCCTCGATGAAGCGGGCTTGTGCTGCCGGAGTGCCGGGCATGGCATCGACCGCATCGAGCTTGAAGCGGGCCTGCACTTCGGGCAAAGCGACAACCTTGTTCAGGGCCGTGTTGAGTTTTTCAATCACCGCAGCCGGAGTTCCTGCAGGTGCAGCCAAGGCAAAGAAGTTCTGCACATCAAAGCCCTTGAAGCCGGCCTCCGTCATGCTGGGTACCTCCGGCATGGCGCTGGAGCGCTTGGCACTGGTCACAGCCAATGGCTTGACCCGGCCTTCCTTGATCATGGGCAGCAAGGCAGGAATAGTGCCGGTGACCAGTTGCACCTGGCCCGAGATCATGTCCATGGTGGCAGGCGCCACGCCCCGGTAAGGAATGTGGGTGATGAAAGTACCGGTGCGTGCCTTGAGCAATTCCAGCACCAGGTGGTTCACGCCACCCGCACCGGCGGAGCCGTAGTTCAGTGCACCGGGCTGGGCTTTGGCCTTGGCAACCAGGTCCTGCATGGAGCTAATGCCGGTCTGTGGCGTGGTCGCCCAGACCAAAGGGCCGCTGGCGATCATGCCCACAGGCGTGAAGCTTTTGATCGGGTCGTATCCCGCAGTGGGCAGGGAGGCGGCCACCGTGGTGAATGGAGAGGCTACCAGCAGCAAGGTATAGCCGTCCGCAGGCTGCTGCGCCACATACTGGGTACCGATCGCGCCGGAAGCACCGGTGCGGTTGTCCACCACAAAGCTGCCCCCCATCACCTCGCCCAGCTTCTGGGCCATCAGGCGGCCCATGGCGTCGGTCCCGGCACCGGGCGCGAAGGGTACGACGATCTTGACCGGCTTCTCAGGGTATCCGCCTTGCGCGTGAGCGTGAGGCTGCACCAGCAAGAGAGCGGCACCCAGCATCGCAACCAGGCTGATGCGGCGGGAAAACAAGGGCTTATTCATGGCTTGAGTCAAAGAAAACACGTGGATGAACGCCCGACTATGCCGCCATGGGGTTGCAGAGAAATGACAGCACACACGCAAGAAAAAAGCCTGCAACTTTGTGGGCTGCAGGCTTCATCATTTGGCGGGAGGGAGTCTTTCCTATCATCTCTGGTAACCCGCATGAAATAGCACTTTTTTCCTTTGCGTATCTCAAGCTACCCCCAGAAATACCCCCATTCGATTTTGATGCCCCTGCCAACTCGAACATTGGCCCGGTGGGGAGCTACCTACGCGAACGACCAGTAGATCTTTCACCCAGTAGTCGCGCCGCTGCCACACAAAACGCCTCATCCCTCCTCTGTTCACACTCTGCGAGCCTATCCATCAGCCGGTCATATGTGCGCTGCCTCATACCTTTGGGCCGCTGCCAGTCCTCTCCAATCTTTTCCTCTATGCGCCGCTGCTCTCTCCAAGTCCGGGCCATTACGTCCTCAGACTGCGAGCTGTACGCCACCCGCTGGCAATGGCGACAAGCAAAGCGCCCGGATCGCATGTAAAGCACTGCCACCTGCCGGGCACAGCGTGGGCACTGAAACCAAGGCCGCGCCCCTCCAAAGTTGCAGGGCTTGTAGATCAGCTCCACACGCTCACTAATGCTGCGCCGCTCTCCGTCATAGGTCAGGCTGTACTCCAGCGTTACCGCGCTTTGTGGCGTCACTTTCACCCCTATGCTGCCCGTAGGCTCGCCACCCCGATTCCAGCTCCAGTTAAAAAACCTGTTTCCACTTAACAGGCCTTTTCGTGCCCATACCCGCACGTCCACGCGTTGCAGTTGCTCGCCTTTGACCTTGTAAGCAGGTCTGCCAGCCCCATACCGTGATCCACCTTTTGCCATGTTTTTCTCCACAGAAAACGAAGCCTCTTGGCTAAGTCATTGTTTCCTCGCGCGTGCGCGCGTCCTGTTCGGTATTTATCGCCGTACGCCCAAGGCGTTTGCCACCCATTGCTGTGCTGCCCTCTTTTGGTGAAGCTCAGGCTTTGGGGGTCTTTGGAAATATTCGCCCGTCTCTGGGTTGAATAGCGACGGGTCTAGCTCTGACTCTCTGACGCGCACAAGCTCTTGGTGCTCCGCTATCGGGTCAGGCTTTGGCGTAGTGGGTGAAGGTGCTTTTTGGGGGAACTCTACAGAGCATAGACTTCGCCCTTTTTGGGTTGATCCAAAGTCTATAGAGATCGACTCTTTGCGCTTTCCTTTGCCCTTGCTAGTGAATATCTCCGCCATCGTCCTCATGCGCTTTGCCGGGGCTGGCGCATCTACTCCCAAGGCTTGAAGGTAGGGCACTGGATCGCGCTCTATGGCATCGCGGATCGAAGCCCATACCTTGCTTTTCAGAGCCGCATCAGCGCCTGCCCTGAGCGTTTGAAGCACGGTCTTTGCCGCTGCCTGCCTCGTCAGTCCTGAGAGCCTTGCAGGGGCTTTGTGCAGGCCATAGACCGACGCAACCGCATCAAAGAAGTTTTGCTGCATCGCCATCAAGGTTTGACGGTTGCCCATGAGCTTTCCGCCGTTCATACGCCCGTCCACCAGTGGCAGGATCAATACATGGCAATGGTGTTGTGCTTCATCCCGGTGCAAGTCAGAACTCAGCACGTTCTTTGCGCCGCCGAAGTAGTCACCCGCCCATGCTGTGCAGGCCATGAAGTAATCACGCTCATTCAAGCCGTGCGCCACTGGCAGGCTAAACACCAACTCCAACCCCAGCACAGCGTCTTTGCGCAGGGTTGTGAGCCCTGCCGCTGCCATCAGGTCTTTGGCTCGCTGTGCCACAGCATCAGGGGTAAGCGGCCCCACTAGGGTTTCATTCAAGTGGGAGCGTGTCGGGTCTATCGACGATGACGCGCCCATCTCCGCTTGAATGGTGCGCTTGTTATGGCGCGCCGCTTTGCCGATGATGCCGCTACCTGTGAGCTTTTTAATTCTCAAGATAGCGGCCCCGCTCATCTAGGCCACCCTAGCTTTTTGAAAAGGTCTGTTAAGTACTGCGAAGGCATGGCGCACCACACTCGCAGCACCGCCCCTTTGCAATGGGCCAGGATCGCGCCGTTAGTTGCTTTCATGGCTGGCCCCGCTTTCCAGAACGTACAAGCCGATGTTGTGACGGTCGCCCGATTCGGTCAGGACGTTGACCCAATGCGTCTTGATCTTCTCCCCAAGGTTGCGAAGCTCTTTGATTCGTGCCGGTGGGAAATAGATGTCTAGGTATCGCATCGCCTCAAACGTAGAGATAGCCCAACCGCGCTTAAACGCCTCCATGAGCCGCCTTCTTTGCGTTGCGCTGTCGTTACCCTTAAACTCTGTTCGGATCGCTTCAAGGGCCGCTTTCTTCTCGGGGGAAGTGGCTTTTTCTTTTGCCATGGCGTGCCCTCCTTACTTCGCTGCCTGAGCTTTGAGAAAAGCGTCGATGGCATTGATGTCGAATAGCGTGACCTTCTCCCCGGCCTTCAAAGGTTGCGGAAACCCTTGACGCGATTTCACCCACTGCCACAGGGTTGACCTTGCGATTTGGAAGTAAGCACAGGCCACCTTGGCTCGCGCGTAATGGGGCTTTTGGTCGGTACCTTGAACCGTTGCTTTATCAAGCATGGAATAGCTCCTAAGTTGTCCAACCCGGTTTAGGCTGGCTCGGAGTCAATTCTCAAAATTGGTAAAGCGGCATGGGGGCAACTGCCTAGAGCAAATAGGCAACTGCCCAAAGTTTCCCTATTTCATGCGGGTCGCAAGCGCATCTGGAATTTTCTTCAAGTGCCCCTCAATCGTTGTTTCACCAACAGATACGCCCATTTGTTGCGCCGCACCTTGTATCAAACCCGCCGCTTTTGAGTGATTCTCGAAAGGTATCTTCGCCTCCCTGCAAAGGGCTGCAATGATGCAAAGTAAGGTGTTTCGTTCTTTCGTCTCTACTGGACGATTTTGTAACTCAATCGCGGCGTCTCGACACCCCACCTTGTTCAAAAAGCGATTCAATTCATTTGTCCGAACGACAAGAAAAACAGTGTCGGGCAAGTTGCCAACTGGGTACCACTTCAGGTCATTCCAATCCAGCGTTCTTTCAAAGTACTGAAAGACTTGAAAATAATCTCCCTCCCCCCAATCAGCCGAAGGAGGCTCCTGCAAGAACGTACCGTCAAGATTGGTTAGGTCTATTTCAACCCCGGTTGAGACTTGATGAAACTTTTCTTCAAGGTAAATTGATTCCCCTCCAAGCATAGGTAGGTCAAACAACCCCTCTAGTGACTGAACAACCGCACCATGAAAATCCAAGTAACGTTCATTGTCCAGTCTCATCCCCAGAATCACCTCGTAGGGGGCGAAACCAGCTAAAGGGATGCCCTCAGTTCGACGCGCATTTTCCTTGGAAACGACGGTAGCGCGTTTTCCATAGAGGCTACTAATTACGTTGACTGAGAGGGTGATTTCTTTGTCCAACGCCGCCTGTAAAAGGTCAGCGACCTTAACCGGTTCACTTAAAGCGGTAGACAGATAGACAGCTGCATCTTCTAACGTCATCCACTTTTTCAACTTCAGCAACTTGTTCATGCGCCCCCCAGCGCCCCTGTGAATAGTTGCCAGCCCAGCCCGTCAGGGAAAACGGGTTTTCGGGGATCAGCCTAGGGCTGGCGAAAACAGTGTTGTTCTATGTTTATGCGGTCTTGCGCTTGAAGGCCACCACATTGGCTTTGGTGCAGTTTTCCAGATAGTCGCCCCAGTGCTGCATCATCTTTGCGCGCTCATCCAAATAGGTGGCGTAGTTATAAGCCGCACTCACTTGGTCGCGCTCTTGGTGCGCAAGTTGCAGCTCAATGTGGGCATGATTGAAACCCATCTCGTGCAACACGGTTGACGCGATGCCCCGGAAACCATGGCCCGTCATCCTGCCTTTGTAGCCCATGCGCTCCAGTGCTTTCAGGATGGTGTTGTTGCTCATGGGCTTTTCGTGATCCCTCTCACCGGGGAAAAGCAAAGCGCCATGGCCTGAAACGATGTGCAATGTCTGCAAAACCTCAATGGCTTGCGATGACAACAGCACGATGTGAGGCGTTTTCATTTTCATGCGCGCCGCTGGTATGTCCCATCGCCCGGCCTCCAGATCAAACTCCTCCCACCGAGCACAGATCAGCTCAGACGTGCGAACAAACGTGAGTGCCATCAGCTTCATGGCAAGACGGGTCACCGTCGCGCCTTGGTAGGCGTCTATATGCCGCATCAGCTCTGGCAGCTCCTTAGAGTCGAGCCGCGCGTAATTCACCTTTGCGCGAGTCGCCAACACGTCGGCAGGCTTGATGTCGGTCGCCGGGTTGCGTTTGGCTAACCCATGGGCAATGCTGTATCTGAAAACTTGCCCTGATGTCTGTAAAGCCCTTTTGGCAATGTCCAAAGCGCCCCGGCCTGCGATGCCTTTGACCATAGCAACCAGCTCAGGGGCTTCTATGGCCGATACAGGGCGTTTTCCGATGGCAGGGAATAGATCGGCCTTCAAGCGCCTCAGCACGTCATCAGCGTGGCGTGGGCTCTTTGCGCCTCGCCATTGCTCCCACCATAACAAAGCAACGGATTGAAATGAATTGTCTGCCGCTTTCTGCTTTGCCAGTTTGGTGGCTTTGCGCTCCGCCATGGGGTCTGTGCCAGCCTTGAGCACCTTGCGCGCTTCCTCCATTGAGTCCCGCGCCTCAGCCAATGAAACTTCGTCATAGGCTCCCAAGGCCATGACCTTTTCTTTCCCGTCTACCCGGTACTTCCAGCGCCACAGCTTTGAGCCTGCCTCAGTGATCAACAGATACAGCCCCTTCCCGTCACTCAATTTGATAGGTCGGGGGCCGGGTTTGGCTTTCTTGATGGCTTGGTCGGTCAGGGGCATGAAAGGCTCCGATTCGGCAGTTTTTGGGACATACCCCCACAAACTTTCACCGATCCCCCCAAAGATACCCCCAAGATCGCTTGGCTTGCAACAGTCCATTTCGGACAATAGAAAACAAAAAAGCCCCTGAGCACTAGGCTTTCGGGGCTTTTGGGGGTCTATATCGGATTGATAAAAACCAGTTCTTGGCGGAGAGGGAGGGATTCGAACCCTCGGTAGGGTCGCCCCTACGCTTGATTTCGAGTCAAGTACATTCGACCACTCTGCCACCTCTCCTGGAATCGTGTCGGTCGAAACGAAGCCGCGATTCTAGCAGGCTCCGCCGACCTCCCGGCAGCTCAGGCCTTGAGCACTTCCAAGCCGCCCATGTAAGGGCGCAGCACTTCGGGCACGGTGATGCTGCCGTCGGCGTTCTGGTGGTTTTCCAGCACGGCCACCAGCGCGCGGCCCACGGCCAGGCCGGAGCCGTTCAGGGTGTGCACCAGTTCGTTCTTGCCCTGCGCATTTTTGAAGCGGGCTTGCAGGCGGCGGGCCTGGAAGGCTTCGCAGTTGGAGACCGAGCTGATTTCGCGGTAGGTGTTTTGTGCAGGCAGCCAGACTTCCAGGTCATACGTCTTGGCGGCGCCAAAGCCCATGTCGCCGGTGCACAAGCTCATCACGCGGTAGGGCAAGCCCAGCTTTTGCAGAATGACTTCGGCGTGGCGTGTCATGTCTTCGAGCGCTTCGTAGCTCTTCTCGGGATGCACGATTTGCACCATCTCCACCTTGTCGAACTGGTGCTGGCGGATCAAGCCGCGAATGTCGCGCCCGCCACTGCCGGCCTCAGACCGGAAGCACGGGGTGTGGGCAGTCAGCTTGATGGGCAGGTCGCTCTCAGCAGACACCACATCGCGCACAAAGTTGGTCAACGGCACTTCGCTGGTGGGGATCAGGTAGAGCGCGGTGTTGTCGTCACCGCCGTCCTGACCGCCCTTTTTGGCCGCGAACAGGTCTTCTTCAAACTTGGGCAGCTGGCCGGTGCCGCGCAGGCTGTCGCCGTTGACGATGTAGGGCGTGTAGCACTCGGTGTAGCCGTGTTCGCCGGTCTGGGTGTCCAGCATGAACTGGGCGAGTGCGCGGTGCAGGCGGGCGATCTGGCCCTTCATCACGGTGAAGCGCGAGCCGGTAAGTTTGACGCCCATCTCAAAGTCCAGGCCCAGGGGCTGACCGAGGTCCACATGGTCTTTGACGTCAAAGTCGAAGGTCTTGGGGGTTCCCCAGGTGCGGGCCACCACGTTGCCGGATTCGTCCGCACCCACGGGCACGCTGTCGTGCGGCAGATTGGGCACCGCCAGCAGCATTTTTTCCATCTCGGCCTGAATGGCATCCAGGCGGGTGGCCGACGCTTCCAACTCAGCTTTCAGGGTGCCCACTTCCGCCATGGCGGCGTCGGCCTCGGCATGCTGGCCCTTGCCTTTGAGCATACCGATCTGCTTGCTCACGGCATTGCGCTTGGCCTGCATTTCTTCGGTGCGCATCTGGATGGTTTTGCGCTCGGCTTCCAGCGCCTTGAAGGCGTCCACATTCAGGAAGGCCTGGGGGTTCTTGCGGGTCAGCAGGCGGGCAACCACCGAATCCAGGTCTTTGCGCAGCAGGGTAATGTCTAACATGGTGTTCTCGTATTTTTTAAGTCAAATCAGGCTCTAGCGCCCTATTCTATTGCGCGAGCAGCTACTTTTTTTATAGCGAATGCGCTACTCACCTGCGTCCAGCTTCAGGCCCTTGGGCAGCGGGAACTTCACGGTTTCCTCAATGCCGTCCATCTTGCGCACCGACACAGCGCCCAGCGCTTTGATGCGGTCAATCACGGCCTTCACCAGCACCTCGGGCGCGCTGGCACCGGCGGTCAGGCCCACACGGGAGCGGCCTTCAAACCACTGGGCTTGGAGCTCGTCGGCGTTGTCCACCATATAGGCCACCGTACCCAGCTTTTCCGCCAGCTCGCGCAAACGGTTGCTATTGGAACTGGTAGGGCTGCCCACCACGATCACGATGTCCACCTGCGGGCTCATCACCTTCACCGCGTCCTGGCGGTTCTGGGTGGCGTAGCAAATGTCCTGCATTTTGGGCTTTTTGATCAACGGGAAGCGGGCCACGACGGCCGCAGTGATCTCGGCTGCGTCGTCCACGCTCAGGGTGGTTTGCGTGACCACGGCCAATTTGTCGGTCTGGCCGGGCTGGATGCGGGCCACGTCGGCCACGTCTTCCACCAAATGGATACCGCTCTCCAGCTGGCCCATGGTGCCTTCCACCTCGGGATGGCCTTTGTGGCCGATCATGACGAACTCATAGCCTTCTTTGTGCAGCTTGGCCACTTCCACGTGCACTTTGGTCACCAGCGGGCAGGTGGCGTCAAAAATCTGGAAGCCCCGGCGCTCGGCCTCGCGCTGAATGGCCTGGCTCACACCGTGGGCCGAGAACACCAGCGTGGCCCCCGGAGGCACGTCGTCCAGCTCTTCAATGAAGATGGCGCCGCGCTCTTTGAGGTCGTTGACTACATAGGTGTTGTGCACGATTTCGTGGCGCACATAGATGGGGCGGCCGAACTTGGCCAGCGCCTTTTCCACAATCTCGATGGCGCGATCCACACCCGCGCAGAAGCCGCGTGGCTCGGCCAAAAGGATTTCCTTTTCCTGGCTCATAACACCCCGATCAGCTGCACTTCAAAGGTCACGGGCTGGCCGGCCAGCGGGTGGTTGAAGTCAAACAAGACCGCGCGCTCGGCGCCTTCGCCGCGCAGTTGCAACACCACGCCGGCAAACTGGCCTTCACCGTCCGGGGTGGGGAACTGCACCACATCACCCACGTTATAGGTCTCCAGCGGGTCGCCCATCTGGGTCAACACCTTGCGCGCCAGCCACTGCTGCATGTCGGGGTTGCGCTCGCCAAAGGCGGCACCCGCCGGAAGCTCAAAGGTGGCGCGGGCGCCCTCTTCCATGTCCATCAGGCAGGCCTCCACGGCGGGCGAGAGTTCGCCGGTGCCCAGGCTCAGGGTGGCGGGCTTGCCGTCAAAGGTGTTGATGATGTCCCCGGCGGGGCCGCCCAGGCGGTAATGCAAGGTGAGAAAGGAGCCCGGCTGAACCCGGGGAAGCGTGCTGGTCATAGAAATCCCGTTGAACTGGGCTCTATTGTAGAAAGGCGGCTTGGGCCGGGGCGGCAGCCGCTTGTCAAAGCCGTATATCCCGCCGGCATGCGCGGCCAACATGGACGGGAGCCCCGACTCGCGCATGCTTATTCAGCGTAGCCCCAAAAGCTGTGCCGAGCCCACACGCTTCCACCCCTCAGAAATACGCGGCCTCCAGGATCTCCGGCTTGGCCCTGACCTCACTGGCAGGGCCTGCATACCGAAGGCTTCCTGAGCGCATGACCACTGCCGACGTTGCCACCGACAAGGCCACCTCGGTGAATTGCTCCACCAGGATGACGCCGACGCCCTGCTCCACCAGTGATTCAAGGGTCTTGACCAGGCGCTTGACGATCAGGGGCGCCAGGCCGAGTGACATTTCATCGATCAACAGATACTGGGGGCGTGCCATCAGCGCATGCCCGATGGACAGCATTTGCTGCTGCCCGCCGGACATGGTCCCTGCCAGCTGGCGCTTGCGTTCCGCCAACTCGGGGAACAATGCATACACATGCGCTACCGCCGGACCGACCTGCGCTCCCTCCAGCATGGAGCCTGCCACACGCAGGTTGTCGTCCACCGATAGCTTGGTCAACACCCTATGGCCTTCCGGCACCGCAGCAACCCCTGCCAGGCGCACTACGTCGGGCGGACAACCCTGGATGGCGCGGCCATCGACGCTGACGCGCCCCTGGGAGATGGGCAGCATGCCAGCCACTGCCAGCACCAGCTCGGACTTGCCCGCGCCGTTGGCCCCCAGTACGGCCGTAACCTGACCTCGCTCGACCGACATCGACACGTTGCGAACCAGCTCCCGCCCCTGTTTGACGACAGTGAGGTTTTCAATGACAAGTGCCATCAGTGCAACTCCTCCATGCCCAGATAGGCAGACTGAACCAAGGGATCCGCCAACACCGTTTTGGTAGGGCCCATCGCAATGCGCCGGCCAAAGTCCAGCACCAGCGTTTGCTCGCAGATTCGCGTAATCAGGTCCACGTCATGGTCAATGACCAGTGTTGCTGCGCCAGTAAGCGCATGGATTTGCAGAATCAGATCGCCCAGATGCTGGGTTTCGTCAGGGGTGAGCCCTCCGGCCGGTTCATCAAACATGACGATACGCGGTTGACCTACCAGGCAGCGCGCTACGTCGGCCAGGCGGCGCTCGTACGTATTGAGGCGGGCAGCCAGGAAATGGGCCTGGGGGCCCAGTCCTGTGACTTCCAAAGCCCGTTCCATGTCGGCAGCCTTGTCGTGTCGGCTGCCAGGCAGTACGTCGAGGATGACGCGCAAGTTGTCGATCACACTGAGGTCATCGGCCAGTTGCTCACGCTGGAATGAGCGACGCAGTCCCCAGCGGGCGCGCTGGTGCGGCGCCAGGCGGGAAATCACTTCACCGTCGCACGTGATGCCCCCCAAAGAGGGCAAGAAGCCCGAAATCACGTTCATGGTGGTGGTCTTGCCCGCGCCATTGGGGCCGATGATGCCGGAGACCGCAGCGGAGAACACGACGGACACGGCGTCCAACGCAGTCACACCGCCAAAGCGCACGGTAATGTCTTTGAGTTCGATCACGTCGTGGCGCTCCTTGCTTTCCTGCGCACCAGGCCCAGCAGTTGGCCCGCAAGTCCGTCAGGTGCCGTCATCAGCGCGTGCAACAGAGCAGCACCAAAAATCACCAGGGTCAGGTCGGCGTCCCAGCCCCAGTTGTTGAACAGGCCGGGCAGCACACGGTACAGCACCGCCGCCAGAACCGCCCCTAACCAGTGTCGGGCCCCCCCCACCACGGCCAAGGCAAACAACACGATGGATTCCGAGGCCCTGAAGGTAGCTGGGTCGAGCAGCCCCAGCGTGCCCGCCAGCAGGCCACCCGCCATACCCGCCAGCAGGCCCGATAAGCCGAAGGCCCAAGCCTTGTAATACACCACGTTCACGCCCGAAGCCATTGCTGCAGCCTCGGAGCGTCGGATCATGGCCCAGGCGCGCCCGGGTGCCGTGCGCCGGTGCATCTCTATCAACAAAAAGCCCACCACCAGCATAAGCACGGCGTAGCGCAGATAAGCCTCGTCACCCGTGGCCAGCCAGGGACGCCGGAAAGGTGCAATCAGCGACGGCATCACACCCCAGAAGCCCTCGCCTCCATTCGGGAAGCGGAAAGTGGAAAAGACAATTTCGAGACCGCTGGCGGCCATTAAGGTAATGAGCGCCAGGTACAAGCCGCGCATCCGCAATGCGGGCAAAGCCATGATCCAGCCAAACACCATGGTCACGGAAGCGGCCACCGCAAGATTGACCTCGAAAGGGAGGTTGAAGCCATGGTTCATGCGCAGCATCACCCAACCGCCAACGCCCATGAGTCCCACCTGGGCCAGCGACACCATGCCCAAGCGGGAATACATGAACCCCACCCCTGCTGCGGCCAAGGCGAAACAGACGGTGGAGGTAAGGATCTGCACCCACTGCCCTCCGACAAACATGGGGACCAACACCAGCGCCCCTACCCCGCACAACAGGAGCACGAGGTTTGTGGACAGAAGACGTTGCGCCGCCATGCCGCCCCCCGGAGAAATGTGCGGCCTCGGGGGACTGCCACCCACACGTAACGGGGAAAAATGAGGGCTCTTCATTCATCTCTCTCGAAAAGGATGCGCCGGCCCCGCTGCAGCAATAGCAGCATGACAATGGCCACCACAAATGGGGCCACGGTGCGCACGGATTTGAAGACGGGCGACAAAGTCAGCAAGGACTCCAACACCCCAATGGACAAACCACCGACCAGAACCATGCCCAGGCTGTCCAGGCGGCCGCAGATAGCCGCCGCAATGGATGGGATGACCATGAAAGTAATGATGCTGGGCTCCAGCCGGATGAGGTCGCCGAACATCAAGCCGGTGAACCCGGCAATGAGCCCGGCCATGCCCCAGGCGATGGTTTCCACCTTGAGGATGCGCACACCGATCAGCGCAGACAAATCGCGTTCATTGGCCAGCGCACGCATCTGCAAGCCGGTGCGCGTACGCTCCAGATACAGCCAGATTCCCACCACCACGCCCAACGTGGCCAACAGTGCGATTAGGCGAGTGACCGTGACCCGCAAGCCCCAAACGCGAAAGGCCATCTGGTCAGTGGGCAGGGTGAACGAGCGGACCTGATCGATCCATAGAAACGACGTGATGCCCAGAATGATCAAGGCGTAGCCGAGCGTGGCAATGGCCTTGACCACCGGATCACGCCAGGCCAGGCGAGGCGCGATCACCCGCCCATAGCCCAGCGAGAGCGCCGTGGCCAATGCCAGCGCCATGACCCAGGCCAGGGGCTCGGCCCATCCCCATTGCACCAGTTGCCAGGCCGTCATGACGCCCATGGCGCCCATTGCGCCGCTGGCAAAGTTGAGCACGCCCGTGGTGCGGTACAGCACCACCAACCCCACGCCACCGAGTGCATAGAGGGAACCGATGGCCAGCCCGGACACCACGAACAGCCCGATCAAGGGCAGCGGCTTGCCCCACGCCAGGAGGCTGCAGACAAAGACCATGCCCCCGACGTAGGCAGCCAGAAGAAACAGTTTGGTTTTCATATGCCAGGCATCACCGGCCCCCGCACTGGCACAAGCAGTTCGAGGGCATGTCCATCAGCGCAGTCCGAGTGCTTTTTCGGCATCCACCAGCGGCTTGAAGTACGGACCCTCATATTCGTAGCAGTCACGCACATTTTGGAAGCCGCCATCCTTGACCACCACCATCATCCCGGCGTGGTTGGGCATGTGCTGCTTGGCTTCGCCCACGTAGTAGGGCCCGCACATCAGGTCCGAACGCAGGCCCGAAATCTTCTTGATCGCGGCCGTCACGGCAGCGCGGTCATCAACCTTGGAAGGGTCCATAGCGGCCAGCGTTTGGGTGAAGTACTTGGCAGACAGGTAGCCCGACTGGCTGAACGTGTCGCGCGGATCATCCTTCTTGGCATAGGTGTCCATCACCTTGAGCCATTGCTGATTGTCGGCGCCCTTGCCGTCGAGCAGGGTGAGCTCCGTGTTGACATAGACCTTGCCGTTCCAGTATTTTCCGAGGGCGGCAGGAACGGATTTGTCGTACAGCGGTGTAGACGAAGTCCAGCTATAGCTATCGCGCAAATCCTGCTCTTGAGCAGCACGCAAAAAAGCAATGGCCAGACCTGCCGGCAGATTGACCAGCACCGAGTTAGCACCCGAGGCCACCGCCTCCAGCAAGGCGGCATTCACATCCGGCGCCCCGGGGTTGAGTAGCACCGACGAAGCCTTGAGCCCCTTGCCCGCCATGTATTTCCCGACCGCCCCGCAAGACCAGTTGCCCACCGAAGGAATGGCAAGGCCAATGCACACGATATTCTTGGCGCCAAGCTTCTCGACAGCGTGCATGGCAGCCCCCACCGAGGATGCCAATGGCCCCTGGTTGGTGGACACAATGTTCGAGCTTTCAAAACACTCTGACACCGCACAGCCGGACGCCATCGCCATGATGTTCTGCTTGGCGTAGAAGGGCGCGTTCACACTCATCTCTACAAACGAAGCATTGCCCACCATGGCCACGACTTTCTGATCCTGCACCAGCTTGGACGCAGCCTGCGACGCCAGTTCAGGGTTCCACTGGTCATTTTCAACCAGGTATTCAATGGGGCGACCATGCACGCCGCCCGACGCATTGACGCAAGCAAAGTACGCCCTCGCCGCATCAGTGGCCGAAGAAAAATCACCCGGCGCTGCATTGCCATGAATACCCCCCACTTTGATAGGCTTGCCCGTGGCCGCCTTACCGGTGCCGGGGGTGCAATGGGGCTTGGACTGACCCGCAGCCAGCGCGACGACCGGCAGGGCCATGAACATCAGCGCAGCTGCGCTGGCCTGGAACAGTTTTCTCATGTTTGTCTCCTGGGGTTTTAAAAGTGATTTCTTGAAATCTCACTGCTTTCCTGCAATGAACCTGGCCGCCCGCTCGGCGATCATCATGGTCGGGGCATTGGTGTTGCCGGACACCAGGGTGGGCATGGCAGACGCATCGGCCACGCGCAGGCACTGGGTGCCGCGCACGCGCAATTCGGGGTCCAGCACCGCCATGCGGTCCGAGGCGGGGCCCATCTTGGCGGTGCCGACTGGATGGAACACTGTCTTGGCCGTCTGGCGCACGTAGTCCTTGAGAGCTTCTTCATCCTTCTCGATTCCAGGCTCGGGCAGCGCGCGCCGCCGGATCAGCTTGGCCAGCGCAGGAGCCCCCAGAATTTCAATCCCTTTGCGCACACCCCGGACGAGGAGATGGAGGTCTTCCTCGTCGGAAAATGCCCCGGCGTCGAACAAAGCCGGGTCCTGTGCCATGGCCGAACGCAGACGCACCGACCCGCGTGACTTGGGCCGCAGAAAACACGGGCCGATGGCGATGCCGTGTTCTGGCACCGGCTCCCGGTCGGCCCAGCCCACCATGAAAGGCAGTACATGGAACTGCAGGTCCGGTACGCCCCCATTGGACACGTCGGCAAAGCCCCCGCACTCGACCACATTCGACGTCAGCAGCCCCGAGCGGAACATCATGTACTGCGCCATGTGCTTGAGCGCCTGCAGGCCTTTGTCCTGCCCCAGGAAAGAAATGGGATGGCGGGTGACGCCCTGCACCGTGGACTCCAGGTGGTCCTGATAGTTCTGACCCACGCCCGGCAAATCCGCCACCACCTTGATGCCGAAGGACTGCAGGTGTGCCGCATCGCCCACGCCCGACAGCTGCAGCAAACGCGGTGTCTCAATGGCACCGGCACACAGAATCACCTCGGCAGTGGCCTGGATCGTGGTGCCGTTTTCCAGCGCCACGCCCACTGCCCGCGTACCCTCAAACACCACATGGGCTACGCGGGTCTCGGTCATGATCTTCAGGTTGGATCGCCCTTCGGCCTTGCGCAAGAAGGCCTCTGCAGCAGACCAACGCCGGCCGTCATGGGTGGTGGTCTGGTAGAAACCCACGCCTTCCTGGCTCGCACCGTTGAAGTCCGGGTTGTGGGGCAGCCCCACCTGTTGCGCGGCGCGAATGAACGCGCGGCAAAGAGGATGGTGGTAACCGGTTTCGGACACATGCAGCTCACCATCGGTGCCATGGTAGGCATCGGCCAGCTCCATATTGTTCTCCAGCGCCTTGAAAACGGGCAACACGTCGGCATAGGTCCAACCCGGGTTCCCTGCGGCGGCCCAGCCGTCGTAGTCCTGCGCCTGGCCACGGATGTAGAGCATGGCGTTGACTGATGAGCCGCCCCCTATCACCTGCCCCTGGATGACCACCGAGGGGCGGCCATTGACGCGCGGGGACGGTTCGCCCACGTAGGCGACGATGTCGCGCCCCTTTTCAATGACCTTGAAGAAGGTCGCCGGAATCTTGATGTAGCGGTCGTCGTCACGGCGGCCGCTCTCGATCAGCAACACCTTGGAATGCGGGTTCTCGCTCAGGCGCGCTGCCATTACACAACCCGATGCGCCGCCGCCCACGGCGATGTAGTCAAACTGTTCCATGATCGTGCCTCCCTTATTGGAAGATGACCTGAATGTCGGTGTACTCAGCCAGACCTTCTTCGCCGAACTCCACCCCGCAGCCCGAGGACTTCACCCCGCCAAAGGGCGCATTCGGTTGAATCGCACCGTGCTTGTTAATCCAGACGGAGCCGCACTCCAAGCGGCTGGCCACCTGCCGGGCTTTGACGATGTCCTGCGACCAGACCGAGCCGCCCAAACCATTGGGGCTGTCATTGGCTTGGCGTATAGCATCTTCCAGTTCGCTGTACTTGATGATGGGCAGGGCAGGGCCAAACTGTTCTTCAAACACCAGCGGATCGTCATGGGACAGATCGGCAATCAGCGTGGGGGGAAAGAACAAGCCCTCGCCAGGCTCTCCACCCAGCAGCACCCTGCCCTTGGTTTTGGCCGCATCGACCAGGCGCTTGACCTTGTCGAACTGCATTTGGTTGTTGACCGGCCCCAGGGCGGATGCTTCATCGGTACCAGGGCCCACAGGGATAGCTTTGGCATAGTCCACCAGCGCCGTACAGACCTCCTCGTACACGCTTTCATGCACGTACAGCCGCTTCATCGCCGCACAGGTTTGGCCGTTGTTGATAAAGGCCCCCCAGAACAGTCCTTCCGCGATGGCCTTCGGATTCACATCGGGCAGCACGATGGCCGCATCGTTGCCACCCAGCTCCAAGGTGAGCCGCTTGACCGTCTCGGCAGCGGTTGCCATGACCTTCTTGCCGGTGTTGATGGAGCCGGTAAACACAATTTTTCGGATACCGGGATGGGCAGAAATCGCCGCCCCGATGTTGTTTGCCTTGTCGTCAGAGCACACCACGTTGACGACCCCGGGCGGCAGCACCTGATTCATGATTTCAACCAGCCGGATGGTGGACAGCGGGGTGAAGGGAGAGGGCTTGACCACCACCGTATTGCCGCTGCGCACAGCTGGCAGGATGTGCCACACCGCAATCATTAGCGGCCAATTCCACGGGGTGATGGAGCCCACCACGCCGAGGGGCTTGCGATGCTGCTCCACGCGGCCTTGCTCATTGTCTTGCAGCACCTTCACCGGCAGCGACAGGCTTGCCGTGTGGGCAGCCCAGGCCTGCGCGCCACCGAGTTCAAACCGCGAGCCCAAGCCATTGAGGGGCTTGCCCTGCTCTCGCGTCAGCAGCTGCGCCAGCGCTTCGGCATGTTCGCCAATCTTGGCTGCGATGGCCTCGCAGGCCTGAACCCGCACAGCATCGGGCTGCTGCGACCACGCCCCGAAAGCGGCCTCTGCAGCGGCTACGGCCTGGTCCAATTGATCAAGCGACGCAATGGGTGCGCGCCCCACAGTGTCCCCGGTGGCCGGGTTCTTGACCTCGAAATATTCGGCTGCGCTCACAGGCTGGCCGTTGATGATCATGGGAAAGTCCGTCATATCTCGTCCATTGGAGTGGTAGGTTGAATCAAACCGATTCATCGTAGGAACGTCTTCCCGCCCACTCTTGGGCTCCAGCGACAAGAGACTTGGACTCCAGCGACGGCTCCTCACCCCACCGCTGGCCAAGGGGTTCCGGCCCCATGCAAGCGTGGGTTAACCCGAATAGCGGAGGCCCGATTTGATGCCCAACATCAGCATCCCATGCTGACCACACTTGCCCCCTCTTCACTTCCTGTGGACCAGTTCCGCGCAGACCTCCGTGCCGTCTGCGGCTCGTTCCAGGTCCAGCCGGCGACCAGCCGCAGCTTCATGCGCGGTGCGGTGGCCTATGAGGCGCGCGGGGAGTTCGAGTTTGCCCATGTCGCCAATGACGCGCAGTCAATTCGGCGTGATCGCAACGACATTGCCCGCGACAGTGCAGAGCACTTTTTTCTCATCGTCCAGGAAGAAGGCCGCTCACTGATGTGTCAGCGCGATTCGGTCAGCATGCTGCGCCCTGGCGATATGGTCCTGATCGACAGTGCAGAGCCCTCTGATTTCACCTTTTTCGGCAGCTACAGCAGGCAGTTGTCCATTCATCTGCCCCGTGAAGAGTTACACAAACGGTTTGGTGGCGCCCTTCGCGGCGGCTTGCTCCTGCCGCGCACCGACCACACCACGTTAGCCATCATTGCCGTGCTTGCCAAAGCCTTTCAGCCCTGCAACAACCCCACGCAGTCGAGTTACTTGGGCAAGGCTGTGTACGACCTGCTGGGCTCCATGCTTTTCGCCAACGGCACGCCGTCCCGCTGCATCGATGCTGACGTGGGCAATACGCACTTGCTGGAGCGCGCGGTGGCATACATAGATGCCCACCACACCGACTGCGACCTGACCATCCAGCGGGTCGCGCTGGATCTGAAGACCTCAAGCCGCCAGTTGCAAAGGGCATTCACACCGCTGGACATCACGCCCACCGAGTACCTCCAGCAAAAGCGCTTGGCCACTGCCTGCCAGGCCTTGAAACACAAGCGCAGCGGGGACAAAAAAACACTCATCTCGACCATCGCCTTCACTGCGGGGTTCAATGACTTGTCGTACTTCAACCGCCTCTTTCGCTCAACGTTCAACTGCACCCCCGGCCAATACGACGGCACGGAGACATGCCAGCGGCTTGACTGAGCCCCACCACTCCTGCGCCACGTCAACCTGCCGCCGATGACAGCTCGGGCGTACGGGGGGGGACGATACGGCGCGAGGGCGCGGTGGACTCGAACGCCGCCGCCAAGCGCAGCAGCTTGGAGTCGTCATACGCACGGCCTGCAAACGTCAAGCCCACGGGCATACCGATGTCCGCCATCACGCCCATAGGCACGGTGACGGTGGGCACCCCCAGGTGGCGAATCGCCAAATTGCCGTTGGCCACCCAAATGCCGTTGCTCCAGGCAATGTCCGCAGAGGCGCGGTTCACATCGCTGTCAGCGGGACCGACGTCGGCATTGGTGGGCCACAGCACGGCGTCCAAACCGAGTTGGTCCATCCAGTCTTCCAAGTCGATCTTGCGTGTCTTTTCCAAGCCACGCAAACCATCGGGAATCGACGGAATTTCATTCCATGCCTTGATGCCACGCTCGGCGATGCGCACGTATTCATCCATGCCCAGGGTCAGATCATCTTCGCGGTTTTCGAGCGTGCCCGGTTCATGGGGAAAAATCAGCGCGCCATCGGCCTGGATGAGCCGGTTCAGCTTGGGGTCGTTGTTGGCTTGCAAGAATTCATCCAAAGCCCAGGCAGACAAGCCCCACAACTCATCGTCCAAAAACTGCTTGGTGACCATGCCGCGGTTCTTGACTGTCGGCGCGCCGGGGCGATCGCCCTCGCAGTTGGAGACCATGGGGAAGTCCACCTCGACCACTTCCGCACCGGCCGCTTCCAGTGCTGTGCGGGCTTGTTCCCAGAGGTCGATCACCGAAGCCCGGGTGTGGATGCGTTGTCCGGTGGGGCCGCCAATGCCGGGTTTTTCGCTGGTACCCGCTTCCGGGTCTTTGTTGATGTACATGCGCGGCACGCCCAAACGCTTGCCCTTCAAGGCGCTGGCGTTGGCGGCCAAGTCCAAATAGGACGCAGGACGCACGGAAGCCACGCTGGGGATGGGTACCCAGGGTTGCAAGCGCCAGAGGTCGCCCCGTTTGTCGGGGTCTTCGGCCACGATCACGTCCAGCACTTCCAGCAAATCCGCCATGGTGCGGGCGTAAGGCACGACCACGTCCATGGTAGGAACCAGCGGCCAGTTGCCACGCACCGAAATCACACCGCGCGACGGGGTGTAGGCGCACACGCCATTGTTGGAAGCCGGGCCGCGGCCGCTGGACCACGTCTCTTCGGCCATCCCAAACGCACAGAAGCTGGCCGCAGTGGCAGTGCCCGCACCGTTGGACGATCCAGAAGCAAATGGCGCTGTCAGGTACTTGGCGTTGTATGGGCTCTCGGCGCGGCCATACACACCACGTTGCATACCGCCATTGGCCATGGGGGGCATATTGGTTTTGCCCAGGCAAATCGCACCGGCAGCGCGCAGGCGCTCAATGGTGAATGCATCACGCTGCGCCACCAGGTCTTTGAAGGCGGGGCTGCCAGAGGCGGCCGTCAGGCCCTTGACCAAATAGCTGTCTTTGGCGGTATAGGGAATGCCGTCCAAAGGGCCCAGCGTTTGGCCACGGGCACGGCGCTCATCGGAAGCACGCGCCTCGGCCAGCGCGTCGGGATTGCGCACCACCACAGAATTCAAGGCGGTGGGCGTGCCTGCACCGTCGTAGGCATCGATGCGCGCCCAATATGCCTGCACCAACCCTACCGCCGTTGTTGCTCCGGACTCCAGCCCCGCACGCAGTTCGGCAATCGATACTTCTGTGACCTTGACCATGCTTTCGTACTTTCCAAATGGGTTGACATAGCTGTTTTCGCTACACGCCGCTGTGCATGCTGCATAGCCTCTAACCGCATCGTCCCACTGCACGCGGGGTGCCGTTAGAAGCACGGATACGGATGGGAATTTCAAACAAGCGGGGCAAAGTATGGCATGGGCCTACAACTCCCAAATGGGGGGGGGGAGGAAGCGGCAAACCTCTACCCGGCAAAACCTACTTGGTCTCGCCCACCCGAGAGATCATGACCTGATCCACCCGGTTGTTGTCCACGTCCATCACCTCAAACCGCCAGCCCTGCCATTGCACGTGGTCGGTGCGCCGTGGAATGCGGCGCAGCGAAACCATCAGGAAGCCGGCCAGCGTGTCGTATTGCCCCGGCATGGGCCACTCGGCCAAATCCAGCACCCGCTGCAGGTCGGCCACCGGCGTGACGCCATCGGCCAGAAAGCTGCCGTCTTCCCGGCGCAGGATCTGCTCCTCATCCGAAGAGGCGACCATGCTGCCCATCACCGTGCTCATCACATCGTTGAGCGTAATGACGCCCACCACCATGCTGTATTCGTTGACGATGACCGCAAAGTCCTCATGCGCCTGGCGAAACTGCGTCAGCATTTCAGCCAGTGTCAGGCGGTCCGGCACCACCAGCACCTTCTTGATCAGCTCGCCATCTGCGCCCTGTGGCAGGCTGAGCGGTTTGCCCCACAAGACGCGCTGAAAAAGATCCGTGGCGTCCACATATCCAATCACCTCATCAATGCCCGCTGCGCCACAGACCAGGTAGGTGGAATGGGGGGTTTCGGCTAGCCGCGTGCGCAGCAAGGTCTCGTCATCACCCACCGTCAGGAACACAATGCGCTCGCGCGTAGTCATGGCACTTTCCACGGTACGCGTATCCAGCTCAAACACGTTTTCTATAACCTGTTGCTCCGCGCTGGCAACGGCACCGGACTGGGTGCCCGCCTCGGTCAGCGCCAGGATGTCCAAATGGGTGATGCGCTCGTCCCGGGTTTGCGCCAGCCCCAGGAGCTTCGACATAGCGTCTGCCAGTTTGCTAAAAAGAAATACCAAGGGTCGAAGAAGTACCGACAAACCCAGTAGCGGGCCCACTGTCACCATGGCCAGCCGCTCGGGTTCATTCATACCCAGGCGTTTGGGCACCAGGTCAGCCATCACGATGAACAGAGTGGTGACAGTGACAAACGACAAAGTGCTTGCCAGCGCACTGCTGGCGCTGGGGTCAACACCCAGCCACAACACAACCTGATGGAAATGCGGGGACAACGCATCATCCCCCACCACACCACCGAGAATGGCAATCGTATTGAGCCCGATCTGCACCACCGTCACAAAGTGCCCCGGCGCGTTTTGCACCGCCAGCACCCGCGCGGCGCGGCGGTCACCGCTATCGGCCAGTTGGCTCAGTTTGATGCGGCGCGCCGCAGCCATGGAAATTTCGGCTACCGAAAAAAAAGCTGCGGCAGCGATCAGCATCGCTATCAAAAACAGGCTGGTCGGAAGATTCATTGCTTTCTCTCACTCCGCGTGGCAGGCAACAAAAACTGCCACTCACTCAGATGAGGCCAAGTATGGCACGGCTTGTAAGCACCGAAACGCTAGCTAGCTGCGCTGGGCGGCCACGGGTGATGTGAGGAAAGGCCGTGTCGCACCCCAAAACCCATTCACCCCGCTACGCTGTGCTTTGGCGATAAAGTCCTACCCCATGCCCCTCAAAGACCTCCCCCTGGAAGCTCAACCGCGCGAGAAGCTGCTCGCGCGAGGCCCAGGTGCGCTTAGCGATGCGGAGTTGCTGGCCATTTTGTTGCGCACCGGCATTGCGGGCAAAGGGGTGTTACAGATGGCGGATGAGCTGCTGCAACTCAAAAATGATAGCGCCTCGCGCACAACTGACGGGCGCCAGGGCGGGTTTGGAGGCATAGCTGGCTTGCTGCACGCCACGGCGGATGACCTGAAACGCGTCAAAGGTCTGGGGCCTGCCAAGCGGGCCGAGATCGTGGCGGTGCTGGAGCTTGCCCGCCGCGCCATGGCGCAGCGCCTGCAGGAGCGTGAGGTGTTTGCCGACCCGCAGGCCGTGAAGCACTACCTGCAGCTGCACCTGGCCGCCAAGGGGCATGAGGTATTTGCCGTGCTTTTCTTGGACAGCCAGAACAAGCTGCTGGCGATGGAAGAGCTGTTTCGCGGCACGCTCACGCAAACCAGCGTGTACCCGCGCGAGGTAGTCATCCGGGCGCTGCACCACAGCGCGGCGGCCGTGGTGCTGGCACACAACCACCCCAGCGGCAGCGTGCAACCCAGCCGTGCCGACGAGGCGCTGACCCAAACACTCAAAGCCGCACTCGCACTGGTGGATGTGCGGGTGCTGGACCACATCATCGTAGGCCCCGGCCAGGCACTGTCCATGGCCGAGACCGGTTTAATCTAAAGGGCCGTCATGAAGATCAACGCCCTCTCCGACCTGAAGCTGGTCAAAAAGGAAATCGAAGCCCAAGCCGCCCGCGAAGCTGCGCTGGCTGCGCAAAAGGCGCTGGAGGCCAAACGCAAAGCCGCCGCCAGCAACCTGTTTCAGGCGGCCATTGGCAAAGTTAAACCGCTGGAGCCCCCCCAGCGCGCCACGCTGACGCCGGAGCCGCCCAAACCCATTCCCAAGCAACAGATGCTGGATGACGCGGCGGCCCTGCAAGAAGCGCTGAGCGACGAGGTGGACGTGACCACCCTGCTGGACACCGACGACAACCTGAGCTTTCGCCGCCCCGGCGTGGGCACGGACGTGACGCAAAAGCTGCGCAAGGGCAAGTGGAGCATTCAGAAGCAGATTGACCTGCACGGCTTGCGCAGCGACGAGGCGCGCGAAGCGTTAAGCGCCTTCATCCGCGAAGCGCACAAGCAGGGCATACGCTGCGTGCGCGTGGTGCACGGCAAAGGCTTGGGCTCACCCGGCAAGGCGCCGGTGCTCAAGGACAAAGTGCACAAGTGGCTGGTGCAAAAGGCCGAGGTGGTGGCCTTTGTGCAGGCGCAGCCCGCGCAAGGCGGGGCGGGTGCGCTAGTGGTGCTGCTGCAGCCGCAGAACCGGGCTTAGCCCGGAATGCCGACTTCCAGCGTCGCAGAGTACCCGCTGGTCGGGTCACCCTGCACGCGGGCCAACTGGTGCGCGGCGGCATCGTCACCAAACACGTTGTCCCTCTCCAAACGCGCGCGCGCAAAGTTGGCGGCGCTGGCCGCGTAGCCCTCCGTGGCGAACACCACGCGGCAGTCCGCCTCCGGCAAGGCAAGCTGGCTGGTGCGCACCGCCTTGCCGGCCCCCGCCTGGGTGGCACTGGCCAAGCGGTCAAATACCTCAAAGTGAATATGCGGCCAGCGACCGTCATAACAGGCGGGGAAAATCGTGGTGAATTGCACCTGGCCACGGGCATCAGACACCTGCACGCCACGCAGGTAGTTTTCCTGCTTGATGCCCTCGGAGTACATGGAATAGCGCCCCTCGCGGTCGCAATGCCACAGATAAACGGCGTAGCCTTCCAGCGGCGTACAGGCAGCTGCTGGATTTACCAGTTGCAAACTGACGTTCAGCGCAACACCCGGCGCCAGCGTGGTGCTGGCGCCAAAGCTGCGGCGTATATCGGAGCGCAACACCCCCGACTGGACCAGCACATTGGCAACTGCATCACCCGCCCGGTTGGAACCGTCCCCCGGAAAAGGCCCTGCGGTTTCTTCCGGGATGGCGTGGCACACCGCCCCCGAGGCGCTCTGACCCGTGACGTCCGCGCCCCTGCCACAGGCGCTCAGTCCGGCACCGGCTGCACCTGCGGCCGCAAGCCAACGCAGGGTCTGTCGGCGGCTACCTGCGCGTTGCAACAGGCGCGATAAATCCTCATCGAGGTGAGAAACGGATGGAAAAGAAGCGTTAGGCGTAGGCATAGCGCCAGTTTACGCGGCCTGTTAGCAGGGCCTGTATCTGCCACGTAAAGTGGCGAAACCCCCGCCCGGGCCCTCAGGCGCCCACGTTACGCATCCAGTCGGCGGTCTGGAAGAACGAGGTCTTGAGCCGCTCGCGCAGCACGGGGTCTATGCCGGTATCCATCATGGACTGGTCCATGCAGGCCAGCCACTGGTCGCGCTCCAGAATGCCGATCTTGAACGGCATGTGCCGCGCCCGCAGGCGCGGGTGGCCGAAGCGCTCCACGAAATAATCCGGCCCGCCCATCCAACCGCACAAAAACCAGAACAGATGGTCGCGCGCCTTGTCCAGCGAGCTGCCATGGCTGGCGCGCAACGCGGCGTATCCGGGCTCCAGGTCCATCAAGTCGTAAAAGCGATCCACCATGCTGCGGATGACGGGCTCACCCCCTATCCATTCAAACGGGGTTTGGGCTTGGGGTTCTTGAATCTGCATGGTTTTATAAGCAAAAAGTGCCGCCAGCGCTTATGGGATGTGCGCGAGCAGCTATAAATAGAGGAGTGAGTAGATGCTTGGGAACCGCCCCATTTTTTGCTTCTGCCGCCCGCACAAATGAAGCCCAAGTGGCGAACATTCGTTCGTCAACGTTGCATTGGCTTTCTGCTTCTGGCACAGGCAATTAACTTCTCCCGGGAATTGCCAGCAGATCGGGAAACTGGGTTTGCAGAAATTGGCGGGTGTGGGCTAGCAGGGTTTGCGCTTGGGCCAGGCATTCGCTCACCACGGCGTCGCCAATGGGGTCGCCTTCGTAGTCGTTGAGGTTGCGTTGTTTGCGCAGCGCGTCCAGCACGATGATGATGTCGTTGGGTAGCCCCATGGTGAGGGGCAAGGCTTGCAAGGCTGTTTGGTGGTGGCCGGGCTGACTGGTGGAGGTGCGGTAGCCGCGCGCCCACAGGCCCAACATGGCGCATTGCATGATGCATTTGTAGGCGGCGTCAAAGCGGTTTTCGGCGCTGAGCTGGGCAAGCTGGGCGTCTGCCAGGTTGCGCACCGCAGCGGCCAGCAAGCGCTGCACGCCTTCAGGCGTGGCGCTAAACGTCAGCAGGCGCTGGATAGCCAGTAAGTTGGCTAAGGTCATCGTCGGTTCCGGTTAAATAAATTTTGGGCTTGCGCAGCAAGTCCATCACAAATGCGTCTTGTGCCTGCACGCGGCGCTGCAGCTCTGACACGCTGTAGACCACGGGGTTGATTTCGCGACCCAGCTCGGCTTGCACGGGGTGGACGGCACGCACCAGATCGGCAAAACCGAAGTCGCCAATGACCAGAAGGTCCACGTCGCTGGTGGCGGTTTCGGTGCCACTGGCTACCGAGCCAAATATGAATGACAGCGGTGGGCGCAGCGGCGCCAACGCGTTGCCTAGCAGCTCAGCCGCGCCGGTGGTCTTGCGCAACAGGCCGGCCAGTTCCGCAAACACAGGGCACTGCTGGTTGGCTTGGTAGCGCACCTGGTTGCCCTGCTCTTTGCGCAGCAGCAGCCCGGCAGCGGCTAGCCGGGCCAACTCCTTATGCAGGGTACCGGGGGCAGTGCCGGTTTGCCGGGCCAGCTCGCGGACGTGGTAGTCCATATCCGGGTGCAGCAAGAGCAGCCCCAGGACTTTTTTGCGGTACGTACCAAACAGGAGATCGGCGAGCATATGTAGCTTAATTTGCTTCGATTGTAGCCAATTATGCTTCAATATCAACGTCCGCAATCGCAGTCCTTACGCCGTTTACGACTGGGATTGCGGACATGGCGGTCTACATGAACTGATTCAGCGGCCGCCGTCATTTATGTACTAAAAAGTGCCGCCAGCGCTTATGGAGTATGCGCTAGCAGCTATCAAAATCAGAGCAATCAGCTCGCAGCGCGGCGCAGGGTTTCGACCACGGGGCGGCGCAGCACATCGCGCAGGCCCCACCAGCCGGCGGCCAGCGCCAGCGCAGCACCGGCCAGGGCGCCTGCCAGCGGCACCCAGAGCTGCACGGTCCAGTCGAACTCGAACACATAGCGCGCCAGCGCCCAGCCCACAGCAGCTGCGACGACGGAAGCCAAAAAGCCCGCCAGCAAGCCCACGCCTACCAACTCCGTGCGCTGCACCTGGCGCAGCAGGCTGCTGCCCGCGCCCACCGCCCGCATGATGGCGAACTCACGCGCCCGGTCTTCCCGGGTGGCGGTGACTGCGGCAAACAGCACCACCAGGCCCGCCGCCAGCGTGAAGCCGAACAAAAATTCCACCGCACGAATCACCTGGTCCAGCACACGCTGCACCTGGTTGATGGTGCTGGTCATGTCCACATTGGTGATGTTGGGGAATTGGCGCACCAGCGCGTTGTCGAAGCCCTTGGTTTCCGGCGCTTTGAAGGCCCCCATATAGGTGCTGGGCACATCATTGAGGGTGCTTACCGGGAACATCACAAAGAAGTTGGCCCGCATGGAGCCCCAGTCCACCTTGCGCAGGGAGGTGATTTTGGCTTCGGTCTGCACCCCGCCGATGTCAAAACGCAGACTGTCGCCCAGCTTCAAGTTCAGGGTGAGAGCAATGCCATCTTCCACGCTGATGGCGCCCGCCTCTTCTTCGGTCCAGCGCCCGTCAATCACCTCGTTGTGCGGCGGCTTGCCGGGGCTGTGGGACAGGTTGAACTCGCGGTCCACCAGGCGCTTGGCACGGTCGTCGGTGTAGTCATCGGGGGACACCGCCTGGCCATTCACCGCGACCAGGCGGCCGCGGATCATGGGGTACCAGTCAAATTTGTGGACCCCCTTGTCGGTCAGGGCTTTCTGGAACGCATCGGACTGCTCAGGCATCACATTGATGACAAAGCGATTCGGTGCATCCGGCGGCGTGGCTTTGCGCCAGCTGCTGATGAGGTCGGTACGCAGCAACACCAGCAGCACCAAGGCCAACAAGCCCACGGACAAAGCGCTCACCTGCACCACGGTGTAGGCCGGGCGGGCGGAGATCTGGCGTGTGGCCAGCACCAGCCAGCGGGGAGCGGTGGCCTCATTCACCACTCTTCGCAAGAGCTTCACGGCCATCCAGCTCAGGGCGGCAAACACCAGCACGGCACCCGCAAAGCCACCCACCGCTATCAGGCCCAGCGTCAGGTCGCTGCTCACGGTCAGCAACAAGGCCGCAAAACCGGCCACGCCGATGGCCAGCACACCCAGAGAGGCGGGGCGCAGGTTACCCACATCGCGGCGTATCACGCGCAGCGCCGGCACCTGGGCCAGCTGCAACACGGGTGGCAGGCCGAAAGCCATGAGCAGCGTGAGGCCCATGCCCACGCCCAGCAACACAGGCCACAGCGACGCTGCAGGCAAGGCCGCATCCACCAAGCCCGCCAGCAAGGCCACAAACAGGTAATGCACCCCGAAGCCCACCGCCACGCCCAGGAGGGAGGCGAACAGCCCCACCAGCGCGAACTCAAAGGCATACGCGCTGGCAATCGTGCGCTGGGACAGGCCCAACACGCGCAGCATGGCGCAGTCGTCCAGGTGGTTGGCGGCAAAGGCGCGCGCCGCCAAGGCCACTGCCACGGCGCTGAGCAAAGCCGCCAGCAGCGCCACCAGGCTCAAAAATTTGCTGGCGCGGTCCAGCGTCTGGCTCATCTCGGGGCGGCCACTGTCCAGCGACTCCACCCGCACACCGCGCACGCCCCCCTTGACCTGGGCATCGGCCCATTGCACATAGGTTTTGACGGCATTTTCCGGACCGGCCACGGCCATGCGGTAATTCAAGCGGCTGGCGGGCTGGATCAGCCCGGTGGCGGCAATGTCCGCCTCGTTGAGCATGACGCGGGGCGCGAAGTTCATGAAGCCGCCACCTCGGTCAGGCTCGATGACCAGAATGGCGCCCACCTTCAGCTGCACATCCCCCAACAAAATGGCATCGCCCACCTGGATGCCGATGGCGTCCAGCAGCGCGGCATCCACCCAGGCCTGGCCGGGGGCCGGAATATCGCGGGTGGGTGTGTCGGGCGTGTCGGGCGCCGGGCTGATGCGCAAGGTGCCGCGCAGCGGGTAGCCGGCCTCCACCGTTTTGAGCGCCACCAGCTTGGCCGCCCCGCCCTGCGCGTCACTGGCGCGGGCCATGGTGGGAAAGCTCAGGGTGTGCACCACCTGCAGACCCAGTGCGCGGGCCCGGTCCTCAAAGGCAGCCGGTGGCTTGTTGTCGCTGGAGATCAGCGCATCGCCGCCCAGCAGCTGGCGCGCATCGCGCTGCAGGCCGCCTTGCAGCCGGTCGGCAAAAAACCCGACGGCAGTGAGCGCCGCCACCGCCAAAGTGACCGCCAGTATGAGCAAGCGCAGCTCGCCGGAGCGCACATCGCGCCATAAGGTGCGCCAGCCCAGGCGCCAGAAAGAGAGGTTCATGCCGCCACCTTATCAGCTTGCAAGAAGCCGGAGGGCTTACAGGCCTTCCAGCCGACTGAGTTCTTCGGCGGTGTTCGCATTGGAAAAAGCGTGCGGATCATCCCCCGGCGCATCAAAAGCGGCATAGGCGACCCGCAAGCCGGACGCCCACGCCCCGACTTTGCGCCCCCCGGCCGCCAAAAATGCGTCCAGCCCGTCTGAGACGCATTGACGCATCAGACAAAAGACCGGTTGCTTGCGCAGAACCGGAACAGAGGATTCGCCCGCCTCGGGGCCCACGGCGACGGCGAGATCGGCATCCTCAGCCTTCAAGGCCTGCAACAAACGCAGTGCCAGATCCTGCGGAAAGCGCGGGCTGTCGCAGGGAACCGTCAGCATCAGCGCAGTGTGGCATACGCCAAGACCGGCCTGGAAGCCCGCCAGAGGGCCGGAAAACGCGCCGTCCCGGTCCGGCAGAACCTGCACGTGCTCTGCCGCAAAATGCAGTTGGGCTTCGCTGCGGTATACCTCGGCATGGCGATTGGCACTGATGATGACGCCCGCCAGCGCGCCACCTTGCTGGGCAGCCAGCTGTTGTAGTACGTGCCGCACCAGCGGCCGCCCGTTCAAACACACAAGGCCTTTGTCCACGCCACCCATACGCGCGCCCCTGCCGCCCGCGAGCACCAGGGCCGACACATCAGCAAGGCTAAATGCGGATGACATCCGCAGGCGGCGTGTACAGCACCGCACGGGGTTCACGGCACAAGCCCCACAACTGCAGGCCTGTGCGCCGGGCCATGGCCACAGCAAGGTCGGTGGGCGCAGAAATGGTGGCGAGCAGGGGCACGCCCAGGCGCACACACTTGCGCACCAGTTCGTGGCTGGCCCGACTGCTCATCAGCACCCATCCGGGCTCACCCGACTCACCAGATCGGGCCCTGGCGCCCAAAACCTTGTCCAAGGCGTTATGGCGCCCGACGTCTTCCATCACAGATTGCACACGGCCATCTGCGCTGACCCAGGCTGCAGCATGCAGAGAACCGCACACTGCGTTGAGCGTTTGCAAGGGCAGCATGGCGGAGATCGCTTGGAAAATTTGCTCCGGCGTCACGTTGCGGACCCAGTCCGGCTCCGGCAGGACGGGCGGGGCCAGATCCAAGGCCTGCAGACTCTCCAGACCACAAACGCCGCAACCGGTGCGGCCTGCCAGGGTACGACGTTGTGCCTTCAGGCGCGCAAAACAAGCGGCTGCAATCTCCAGATGCACTTCCATGGCCTGTTGACCGCAACTCTCAGAAACCTCGACCTCGATACCGTAGCACTGCGCGGCCGTGTCCAGAATGCCTTCGCTCAAGGCGAAACCCAGCGCAAAGGCCTCCAGATCCTGGGGGGTCGCCATCATGACGGCCTGCGAGATGCCATTAAAGACCAGAGCCACCGGCACCTCAGCAGCCAAGGTGTCCGGGCACCTCAGGCCGGGTGGAACCCGGTAAACCTCGTGCTCGGTCCAGGAGGCTGGCATCGCGGACAAGGGCTCTTCACGCATGGTCCGTGCGAGCGGCCTGCCCTTGCCCTGCTTCTGTCAGAGAGACCATCCAGCGGCCGTCCACATGCTCCAGCCGGACCCAGCCAGGCCCCGGCTGCCCGCCGAGCACAGCATCACCCATCAGCGTCAGTGTGCGCATGATGACGCTAGCCCCCTGGCCCAGGCGCTTTCCCAGGCGTGGCACGGACACGGCCCCCGGCTCTTCTGCCAATGCGCGCAACAGGGCGACCACCAAGTCACTGCTCATACAGGCCGCGGGGCCGCATGCCGGTGCGCCAGCATGATCACCGGAATGCACTTCGAGGTCGGCGTACCTGCATTGGCCGCCACAGAGGACAAGGGCACGAGGGGGTTGGTCTCGGGGTAATACGCTGCCACGCAGCCGCGCGGAATGTTGTAGCTGACCAGCTTGAAACCATCCGCACGGCGCTCTTCGCCATCGTCCCACACCGTGTGTAAGTCAATCCAGTCCCCGTCTTTCATGCCCAGCGCACGAATATCGTCCGCGTTGGCAAACACCACCCGGCGCTGGCCGTAAACGCCCCGGTAGCGGTCGTCCGAACCATAAATGGTGGTGTTGTACTGGTCGTGTGAGCGCGTGGTCATCAGTGCGAACACAATGGCGTCGCCCTTGCGCTCGCGGGCGCGTTGCAGCGGCGTACCCGTGGGCACCTGGTGGGTCTTGAACACTGCTTTTTTGCCTGGGGTATTCCACACGCGTTCGCTGGCGGTATTGCGCAAACGAAAGCCGCCCGGTACCTGTACACGCGAATTGAAATCTTTGAAATCAGGGAATACAGCCTCGATCTTGTCACGGATGCGGTTGTAGTCCTCCAACAACCAGAGCCACGGCGTGTTGCTGCGACCGGCCAGGGTGGCCGCCGCCAAGCGCGCCACAATCGCCGGTTCAGAGAGCAACTGCGCGGAAGCGGGCGGGTTGATGCCCACCGAAATGTGCACCATGCTCATGGAGTCTTCCACCGTCACCCCTTGCACGCCGGACGCTTGCATGTCGATTTCGGTACGGCCCAGGCAAGGCAATATGAGCGCAGCCTTGCCGTGCACGATGTGGCTGCGGTTGAGCTTGGTGGTGACATGCACCGTGAGTTCGCAATTGCGCAGTGCTTTCCATGTCTGCACGGTATCGGGGGTGGCAGCCGCAAAATTGCCGCCCAGCGCAAAAAACACCTTGCCCCGCCCGTCCAGCATCGCCTGGATGGATTCCACCGTGTTGTAGCCATGGGCGCGCGGGGGCTCAAAGCCAAACACTTTCTGCAAGTTGTCCAACAGCGCCACCGGCGGTGCTTCCCAGATGCCCATGGTGCGGTCACCCTGCACGTTGCTGTGTCCGCGCACCGGGCACGGCCCGGCGCCAGGACGGCCGATGTTGCCGCGCATCAGCAACAGATTGACGATCATCTGGATAGTGGCCACCGAATTCTGGTGCTGGGTGATGCCCATGCCCCAGCAGGCGATCACGCTCTTTGCCTGGCGATACACCTCTGCGGCAGCGCGTATCTGCTCCTGTGCCAGGCCACACTCGCTTTCCAGCAGGCTCCAGGATTCCGCGCGCAGGTCCGCCAGCAACGCGTCAAAGCCCGTAGTGTGTTCCGCAATAAAGCCCTGATCGAGAACATCCTCTCCCTGGTCCTGCAGCTCGACCAGATGTTTCATCATCCCTTTGACAAACGCAAAATCCCCACCGATGCGCAATTGGAAATAGTGGGTGCTGATGGGCGTATCGCCACCCGTAGCCATCTGCAGTTTGTCCTGGGGGTCTGCAAAACGCTCCAATCCGCGCTCGCGCAAGGGATTCAGGCTCACGATGCGCGCACCTCGCTTAGAAGCTGCCCGCAGTTCACCCAGCATGCGCGGATGGTTGGTACCGGGGTTCTGCCCGAAAATGAAAATGGCTTCGGCCTTCTCAAAATCATCCAGGGTCACGGTCCCCTTGCCAATACCCACACTCTCGCGCATGCCGGTACCACTGGGTTCGTGGCACATGTTTGAGCAGTCCGGGAAGTTGTTGGTGCCGAATTCGCGCACAAACAGCTGGTACAGAAACGCTGCTTCGTTACTGGCGCGCCCCGAGGTGTAAAAAATAGCCTGATTCGGGTCGGGCAGGGCATTCAAGTGCCTCGCAATCAAGGCAAATGCATCATCCCAGAGGATGGGCAGGTATTTGTCGGTCGCCGCGTCATAGACCATGGGTTCGGTCAAGCGGCCCTGGTCTTCCAGGTAAAAATCGCTTTGCGTTGCCAGCTCGGTTACGGTCTGCTGCGCAAAAAAATCGGCCGTCACACGGCGTGCGGTCGCTTCTGCGGCCACCGCCTTGGCCCCGTTTTCACAAAATTCGAACGTGGACGCATGATTGCGATCCGGCCAGGCGCAGCCCGGACAATCGAATCCATCAGGCTGGTTGGCCGACAGCAAGGTTTTGGCTCCCTTGATGGGAATTTCCTGCTTCAGCAAAGTCTTGCCAACGCTGCGCAAGGCCCCCCAACCGCCCGCCGGGCCGTCGTATTTTTCAATTTTCTGATCGCTCATAGCACCTCGCCGCAGTTGGAGGCCGCACACCTGTGCGGCCCTTGTCATCTTTTTCTCCCTGCCAACAGGCCCGAAACATACCGGGCCTACCCTATTTCACGTTGCCAATGGCAAACTCGCTGAACGCTGCCGCCCCCAGGGAGTGGGGCGACAGCCGTCCAGCGGGTCGGGACTCAGGCGAAGAACTTTGCCACGCTCTGCAGCGTACGGTACACACCCCAGGCCAAAGGCAAGCCCACCGCCAACCATGCAAAGGCTACCACCCAAGTGGGGATGGTGTCTGCACCGCCGGTGCTGGAGCCCACTTCAGAAGCTGCAGCACGCTCGTGCGCCAGCTTCTTCTCTTCGGCCAGTTCGGCATCTGTCATGAACCACTTGTTGTCCAGGGGGCGAACCAGCAGGTTGCAGATCAAGCCCACCACCAGCATGCCCACCAGGATGTACATGGTCTGGTTGTAAACCTGCTCACGCGGCAAGCCCAGGCCCAACTGGTATTCACGCATGTAGTTCACCACCACAGGGCCCAACACACCGGCAGTCGCCCAGGCAGTCAGCAAGCGCCCGTGGATCGCACCCACCATCTGGGTACCGAAGATGTCCGCCAGGTACGCCGGCACGGTGGCAAAGCCCCCGCCGTACATACTCAAAATCACACAGAAGGCACCCACAAAGAGCACGATGCTGCCCGCCGCCGCGCTACCGGGAACGCTGAAGTACATCAGTCCGCCCAGCACGAAGAACACGATGTAAGTCACCTTGCGGCCCATCTTGTCAGACAGGCTGGCCCAAAAGAAGCGGCCACCGATGTTGAACAAGCTCAACAAGGCGGTGAAGCCGGCAGCAACGGCTGCAATGGCAGCCATCTGTTTCTTGGCAACATCCACTTGGGCGGCGTCTGCCGACTTCACCAGTGCATCAAGCTCGCTGAACTTGGCTTGCACACCGATCAGGGTTCCGCCAAAGACTTCCTGCAACATGGGAGATGCCATACCGATCACACCGATACCGGCGCTCACGTTCATGCACAACACCATCCAGATGAGCCAGAACTGGGGAATGCCCCACACCTTCTTCACGTGCACGTGCTTCTGGGTGATCATGGCGTTGCTGGTTTGGGCGGGGGGAGGTGTCCAGCCTGCTGGTTTCCAGCCGGTTTCAGGCACACGGTAGCCAAATGCGCCGGCCATCATGAACACGAAGTAGATCAGCGCCATCACCACGAAGGTTTGCATGACACCCACATCAGTAGGAGTCGCGAAGTACTTCATGAGGTCAGCCGCCAAGGGGGAGCCAATCATGGCACCGCCGCCGAAGCCCATGATGGCCATGCCGGTAGCCATGCCACGACGGTCTGGGAACCACTTGATCAGGGTCGACACCGGAGAGATGTAGCCCAAGCCCAGACCGATACCACCGATCACGCCGGAGCCGAGAATCATCAGCCAGAACTGGTGGGTCTTGATGCCGATCGCGGAGATCAACATGCCACCGCACCAGCACACTGCGGACACCACACCGGCCTTGCGTGGGCCGGCACGTTCCAACCAGCCGCCCCAAGTGGCAGCGCTGGAGCCCAGCAACACGAAGAACAGGGTGTACATCCAGCCTAGCGTGGAAATCTGCCAGTCGCAGCTGGTCGTAAACAGCTGCCCCCAAAACCCTACGTCAGGTCCGCACTTGATGGCTTCCTTGATGCCCAAAGCTTTGGACAAAGGCAGCCAGAACACGGAAAAGCCATAGGCCATGCCGATGCACAGGTGAATAGCGAGGGCGGCGGGTGGTACCAGCCAGCGGTTAAAACCGGGACCGGCAATGATCCGTTCCTTGTCGAGTAATCCAGACATGTAGTCTCCTAGAAGTTAAAAAAGAACACGGACCCCACACCGTCTGACAGCGTGGCCCAGTGCCATGGGTCAAGCAGGATGCGCCCCCTGGTCATCACATGCATTGATTCGAATACCCGAGTCAGCCATGCGGCACTCAGGGCTGTGTCTTAAAGTTACTGATCGCATCCGTCAGGGTGTGTGCCTGGTCCCGCATACGCATGGCAGCAGCGGCAGCTTCCTCCACCAGCGCTGCGTTCTGCTGGGTCATCTGGTCGATTTCAGACACACTGCGGTTGACGTTTCCAATGCCTTCACGTTGTTCCCGGCTCGCATGCGCAATGCCGTCGATATACCCCACAACTTCAGCGATGGCGCCTGTGATCTGCTCCATGGACTGGCGGGTCTTGTCGACCAGCACACCGCCTGCAGCCACACTGTTGACGGAGGCGCTGATCAAGTCTTTGATTTCATGGGCCGCGGTTGAGGAACGCTGCGCGAGACTGCGAACTTCCGAGGCCACCACAGCAAAGCCACGCCCCTGCTCACCCGCACGTGCCGCCTCAACCGCCGCATTGAGCGCCAGGATATTGGTCTGGAATGCGATGCCCTCAATAAGGGCGATGATGTCGTTGATTTTGTTGGCGCTGGCCGAAATCTGGCCCATGGTGCTCACCACATCCTGCACCACCGCACCGCCCCCCTGCGCCACCTCAGACATGGTGCTGACCAGCGCATTGACCTGTGCGGCCTGATCGGCCGTCTGTGCCACGGTAGTGGTGAGTGCATGCACCACAGACGCTGCAGAATTTACCTCGCCGGCTTGCTTTTCAGTGCGATGTGCAAGATCCACGTTTCCTTCTGCAATTTCGTTGGTGCCGTTGGCCACCACTTCCGAGGCACTGCGGACTTTGCCAATCAACGCGGTGAGGCCGACATTGATGCTATTGATCGCCATCAGCACCTGGCCAATGTCGTCACTGCTGCCCACATGCACTTGGCGGGTGAGGTCGCCCGTTGCCATGCGCTGTGAAGCGCTACGCCCGGCTTTCAAGGGTGCGGCGACATAGCGCTTCACCAAGGCATAAGAGGTCCCCCAAAGCAGCGCAATCATGAAAACACCCATGCTGATCTCTGCGGCACTATCGAGTTTTCCACTCAGCGCCAAGAAGATGAGTTCCGCAATGCCGTAAACGGCAGAAAGACGCCATGCCATGGCTGCGGACAGACTCATGCCGGGGGCTGCGGTGATGTCCAGGCCCACAAACAGAACACCGATGACCTGCCCCCCGTTGTCCCGGATAGGTTCGTAATGGGTGAGGTACTGTTTGCCGAAGATGATGGCGTAGCCCACATGGGCACGGCCTTGCAAGGCATCGGTGTAGGCAGGCTGTGAGCGGTCCAGCGGAGTGCCCACGGCACGCTCACCATCGAGTTTGCGCACAGAGGTGGTTACCCGGATGAAATCATCCCCATCCCGGGCGAACACAGTGGCCACCATCCCCGTCTGGGCCGTAAAGCCGTCAGGCAGGGCGAAATCCAGATTCAGCACCCGCGTGCCGCTGCGCAAGGTAGCGACTTGCCTGCCTTGCACTTCCACACGGTGCGCAGCATCTAAAGTGAACCCGGCACCTAAGCCAGCGGCAAATGTGCGCATGCCCTTGTCGACACGTCGCTGCTGCCCAAGAAAAGAGCGCATGATTAAACCTTAAAAATAACAGGGGCTTTGACTCGCCCGACGCCCTGCCAATACCCTGACTTGGGAACCCGTAGGTTTTTACACCAAATTCTTTGATAAAAATCAAAGTGAAGCCCGATAAAAGGCCCTCAATCGGACATACAGCTATCTGGAATCAGCATGGGGCCTGCAAATGAGGCCCGCCTTCCACGCCCAACTGGAAGAGACGAGGCCCCGAAATGCGGGGCCACCTTTTCGTAACAAGACGTAGAAGGTGTTGTATCGGGCTCACGCCATACCCAACAACCGGCCCGGGGCATGGGCACGGTTTTCTGTCAAACCGTTGTCAAAAACCTGAGCGGCAGGGTTAGCTCAACTGTTTTTGCTGATTGTGATGGTGGGGAACTTGCTGGAGAAGTCTTTCGACTGCGCCGCAATCTTGAGCGCTACCTGACGGGCAATACCCTTGTACAACCCAGCCACTTCGCTCGCAGGATCGGCAACCACGGTCGGGCGGCCGCTGTCTGCCTGCTCACGGATCTGCAGTGCCAAGGGGAGTGCGCCCAGGTAGTCCATGCCATACCCGGCGGCCATTTTTTTACCCCCATCGGCACCGAAGATGTGTTCCACATGGCCGCAGTTGCTGCAAACGTGCACGGCCATGTTTTCCACAATACCCAAGATGGGCACGCCAACTTTCTCAAACATCTTGATGCCCTTTTTGGCGTCCAACAGCGCGATGTCCTGCGGCGTGGTCACCACCACTGCCCCGGTCAAGGGCACTCGTTGGCTCAAGGTGAGCTGGATGTCGCCGGTACCAGGGGGCATGTCCACGACGAGGTAGTCCAGGTCTTTCCAGTTGGTCTGTCGCAGCAACTGCTCCAAGGCCTGGGTGGCCATGGGACCGCGCCAGATCATGGCCTGATCGCCATCCACCAGAAAACCGATGGACATGACCTGCACACCGTGGTTCTCCATAGGCTCCATGGTTTTGCCGTCAGTCGTGTCGGGCCGGCCTTCAATACCCATCATCATGGGCTGGCTGGGGCCATAAATATCTGCATCCAACAAACCCACGCGCGCGCCCTCGGCGGACAGCGCCAATGCCAGATTGGCGGCCGTGGTGCTCTTGCCCACCCCACCTTTGCCGGATGCGACCGCCACAATGTTTTTCACACCGGGCAGCAATTGGACGCCACGCTGCACTGCGTGGGGCACGATGTGGAGTTTGGGGGTGACGGTCACAGACCCCACCCCGGCCAGGACGCGTACGGCCTGGGTCACCAGTTCCACCAGTGCGGGCCATTGGCTCTTGGCGGGATAGCCCAACTCCAAGTCCAATTGCACGTCACTGCCTTGGATCTTGATGTTTTTGAATGCTTTAGCGCTGGCAAAGGTGGCGCCGGTGTTCGGGTCGATCAGGCTCTGCAGGGCCTGGGTGATGTCTTGATCGGTAAACGCCATAAAAAACTCCTGAATCGCTCAAGTCTATCCAAGAGCGCCCTGCAGAACTTGAACGGAGCGGCATAGGGACTTCCGGGAACAAGGGTTAACCCCGCATATTTTTTTGTTTACAAGCCCCCCGGGGTTTTCATAATGGGCACATGCAAGCTGCCACCAATGCCTCCCCCAAGACTGGCCTGCTACTGACCGGAGGGGGCGCACGCGCTGCCTACCAGGTGGGTGTGCTGGAGGCGATTGCGGATTTGCGCCTGGCCTGTGGTGCCGGCGGGCAGCCCAACCCCTTTCCCATCATTGCCGGAACATCGGCTGGCGCCATCAATGCATCCGCACTGGCTTGCGGAGCGGACGATTTTGACGGCACGGTGCGCAAAATCGCCCACACGTGGCGACACTTCCACGCCCATGATGTGTACCGCGCTGACCACCTGAGCATGTTGCGCTCCGGCGCCACCTGGATGACGCTGCTGTCGCTGGGCTGGGTGCTGGCCAAGTGGCGCCGTATCAAGCCACGGTCATTGCTGGACAACAGCCCCTTGCGGGAACTGCTGCACAAGCTGGTGCCACTGGAGCGCGTGCCCCTGCTGCTGCGCCAAGGACATCTGCAGGCCTTGGCGGTGACCGCCTCCAGCTACAGCACCGGGGACCACGTCACCTTCTTCCAGGGCGACAAACGCCTCTTGCCCTGGGTACGTACCCAGCGCTATGCCGTGCGTGACCGCATTACCCATGCGCATCTGCTGGCGTCGAGCGCAATTCCCTTTGTGTTTCCGGCCACGCAATTGCATATCAACGGCCGGGACGAATACTTCGGCGACGGCTCTATGCGACAAAGCGCACCTGTGGCCCCCGCTATTCATTTAGGAGCAGAACGCATACTGGTCATAGGCGCCGGACGCATGCATGAACCCAAAGAGGAAGCCCACCTGCACACCACCAACAGCTACCCCAGCATCGCTCAGATTGCGGGACATGCTCTGTCCAACATTTTTCTGGATGCGCTGGCCGTTGATGTGGAACGGGTGCAGCGCATCAACCAGACCATGAAGCTGGTACCCGAAGATGCCCGCAAAGGTAGTGCACTGCGCCCGGTAGATCTGCTGGTGATTGCCCCCAGCCAACGCCTGGATGCCGTAGCTTCGCGACATGTGGGTGACCTGCCGCATGCAGTGCGCACCATGTTAGGTGGCGTAGGGGTGTCGTCGGCCAAGGCAGACGTCAAAGGCGCAGCACTTGCCAGCTACCTGCTATTTGAGAGCGGCTATACCACCGAGTTGATGGCGCTGGGCTATGCAGACACCCAGAAGCAGCGGGCTGAAGTCTGCAGGTTTTTCGGATGGACGCCTGCCGATGTCCACACCGAACCTGGTGCACGGGCAGAGCGACGCAAAGACCCGCTGCGCCTGCGCTAGCAAAGCGTCCGCTTTACCCTGACGCATCGCTTCCCGGCAGTGGGAGCACCTTATTTTCGGGAAGGCTTGGCTTTATTTTTGATAATGATTATCATTTGATCTCACATATCAATGACCTAGCAATTTTGAGGAAGGACCGGCATGAACCCGAACTTGAGCGCCCTCAGCACTTCTGCCTCATTGGCCAATGACAGGGCAGAAGATTTCAACCGTCGACAGACCCCTTCTCTACAGACCTGGGAGCTTGCGATGCGGCGTGGCCGGGGTGCCGCCCAACTGGGCCAGTGGCGCGCTGCCTTGGAGCAGTACCAACAAGGGCTTGCCATGGCAGAAGCACTGATCGACTCGGCATCGCCCGCCTTAGCGGTCGACGATTGCGTCGCTGCGTTGGTTGTCTCCCATCACAACCTGTCGGACCTGCAGGCCGACGCCGGTAACCTGGACCTCGCCGCCGCGCACGTGGGCAAAGCCCATGAAGTGGTACTCGGGCTACTCCTTCAGCCGACGCGCGGTGAAGCCATGCACCTTGCGGCATTGAAACACTGCCGGGAAACCCACGCCGCCCTTTTGCGCTATCTGGATGTTCACGGCAGCCACCCCTACATTGTTCGGGCCTTGCAGGCGGGTTGCCTGGCTTTCGGTCCTCGCACAGCCCCCCTTCACTAAGCCCCTGCCCCAAGGAGACACAGATGCCCCACTTTTTGCCTGCGCTGCCCTACCCCATCGATGCACTGGAACCCCATATCGATGCCCGAACCATGGACATTCACCACAGCAAACACCATCAGGCCTACATCAACAACCTCAATGCAGCGCTGGAAGGCAGCCCCTACGCCGATATGCCGGTGGAAGAACTGGTAGCCCAACTAGAGCGTTTGCCTGAGGCATTGCGCCCTGCCGTACGCAACCATGGGGGAGGACACGCTAATCACAGCCTTTTTTGGACCGTCATGTCCCCCACAGGGGGCGGAGTACCCGAGGGCGATCTCGCTCAGGCCATCCAGACGGACCTGGGCGGTTTTGAAATGTTCAAGCAAGCCTTCACCCAGGCCGCACTCTCACGATTTGGCAGTGGCTGGGCGTGGCTGACCGTGACCCCCCAAGGGCATCTGGCCATCGAAAGCAGTGCCAACCAGGACAGTCCGCTGATGGCAGGACTGCTCTCCGGCAACACTCCCATCCTCGGCCTTGATGTCTGGGAACACGCCTACTACCTGCACTATCAAAATCGCCGCCCGGAATACATCGCCGCGTTTTACAAGGTCGTGAACTGGCCAGAAGTTGCCCGCCGCTTCACCGCAGCCCGCCGCTAAACCGCAGAACGCCCGACATGATGAACGCGAACCCCTCCGATCCGGCACATCCCCCGCGCTCCGGCTTTCACTTGCGCACGATGGTGGGCTTGTCCATCACCGTGCTGGGCCTGATTGCACTAGGTCTGCAGTTGGCTGACTATCTGCGCACGCATCCGGCCGTACACCAGGCACTGATGGCAGGCATGGCGGCCGCACTGGCAACCGCGCTTGGCACATTGCCGGTGCTGGTATCGCAACGCTTGTCGGAACGGACCCAGGACACCCTGTTTGGCTTTGGTGCAGGTGTCATGCTCGCGGCGTGCTCGTTCTCCCTCATCATTCCGGGCATTGCCGCAGCGCGTAGCACCGGGGCCGGTCCGTGGGAAGCCGGTGCCATCATGGGTTTTGCCATTCTGCTGGGCGGCGCCGTGTTGCTGTCGCTGGAGCGCTTGCTACCCCATGAGCACTTCATCAAGGGGGTCGAAGGGCAGTCCTCCCGGACACTGCGCCGCACCTGGTTGTTCGTCTTTGCGGTATGCCTTCACAACGCACCGGAGGGTTTGGCCATTGGCGTGGCTTATGGCGGCACCGATGCCATGCGCGCCGGTGCACTGTCCGCCGGCATCGCGATACAAGACGTGCCCGAGGGCCTGGTCGTGGCGATGGCGCTGCTTGCGGCAGGCTACCGCCGCAGTCTGGCCGTTGGACTGGGCATGGCCTCCGGCCTGGTAGAACCCCTGGGCGCGGTGTTGGGCGCAGCAGTCGTGGGCTATTCCACGAACCTGCTGCCCTGGGGACTGGGCTTTGCCGCAGGGGCCATGCTTTTTGTCATCAGCCACGAAATCATTCCCGAATCGCACCGCAAAGGTCACGAAGCCTTCGCCACCGGCGGTCTCATGCTCGGCTTTGTCCTGATGATGCTGCTCGATACTGCCTTGGGCTAGATCCCTTGAGGGGCCGCTATAGCGTGGCCATGCCCCCTATCCCGCGCTCAACATTGCCAGCGCCTCTTCCGCCCACTGAATACTGCCCTGCTCGAACAACATGCCTTTTTTCAGAATCAGGTGTTGGATACGCGCCGCGCGTGGCAGCAGCTCGGGGCTCGCAAAGTCGCGTTGTTCCAGCAGACGGTAATGCGCCAGCCGCTCCGTGTGCTGGGCAATGCGGGCGCGCAATTCATCCCGCAAATCCACCTCATCCAAGGCCGCATCGGCGCGCAGTTTCACGGTGAGTTCATCGCGCAAATCGGTGGGCGCTGCGGGCTCACCGGTCCAGCGCACCAGCTCAGCCCGTCCGGCGGGTAGCACTTGGTATTCGCGCTTGCGGGTGGCGCCGGCATCAGGCGCGCTGTCAGAGACGATCCAGCCCTTCTCTTCCATGCGGGCCAGTTCGCGGTAAATCTGCTGGTGCGTGGCGTGCCAGAAGTAGCCGATGGACTTGTCAAACCGCCGCGCCAGCTCGTACCCTGAGGACGGTTTTTCAATCAGCGAAGTGAGCACGGCATGGGCAAGCGACATGCGGGCGAGTCTAAGGGCAGCACCCTAACTATGCAACCAGTTGCATAAATCTGGCTAGACTTCTACACTGCAACTGGTTGCATAGCCGCGCGTGCCTTGGTACCGGCCGGCCACCCGAACACATAACAGGAGACACCCATGACCGCCACGCTCACCTACCCCCACATGCTCGCCCCTCTGGATTTGGGCTTTACCACCCTGAAAAACCGGGTGCTCATGGGCTCCATGCACGTGGGCCTGGAAGAAGCCAAGGACGGCTTCAACCGCATGGCTGCTTTTTACGCTGAGCGTGCCAAGGGTGGTGTGGGCCTGATCGTGACCGGCGGCATTGCCCCCAACGACCGCGCCCGCCCCATGCCCGGTGGCGCCGCCATGACAACGCAAAAAGAAGCCGACAAACACAAGGTAGTGACCGACGCGGTGCACGCTGCGGGCGGCAAGATTTGCATGCAAATCCTGCACTTCGGTCGCTACGCCTACCACCCCGAGCTGGTGGCACCCAGTGCGCTCAAGGCGCCTATCAGCCCCTTCCGCCCCCACGCGCTGACTTCTGAGGAAGTGAGCCAAACGATTGAGGACTACGCCAACGCAGCGGCCCTGGCCCAAAGCGCGGGCTATGACGGCGTGGAAATCATGGGCTCCGAGGGCTACCTGATCAACGAGTTCATTGCCAAGCAAACCAACCAGCGCGACGACGAATGGGGCGGCAGCTATGAAAACCGCATCCGCTTCCCGCTGGAGATCGTGCGCAAGACCCGCGCTCGGGTAGGCGCCAACTTCATCATCATCTTCCGCCTCTCCATGCTGGACCTGGTGGAGGGCGGCTCCACCAAAGAAGAAGTGGTGCAGCTGGCGCAAGCGCTGGAAGCTGCGGGCGTCACCATCCTGAACACCGGCATCGGCTGGCACGAAGCCCGCATTCCCACCATCGCTACCAAAGTGCCGCGCGCAGCGTTTGCCTGGGTTACTGAGCAGCTCAAGGGCAAGGTGAAGATTCCGCTGGTGGCCACCAACCGCATCAACACCCCTGAAGTGGCAGAGCAAATTCTCAGCAGCGGCCAGGCCGACATGGTGAGCATGGCCCGCCCCTTCCTGGCGGACCCGCTGTTTGTGCAAAAGGCCGCCGAGGGCAAGGCCGACCAGATCAACACCTGTATCGGCTGCAACCAGGCCTGCCTGGACCACACCTTTGGCGGCAAGATCACCAGCTGCCTGGTGAACCCGCGTGCCTGCCACGAAACCCTGATGGTGGACAGCCCCGCCCCGAGCAAAGAGCGCATTGCCGTGGTGGGCGCAGGCCCTGCCGGTTTGGCCTTTTCTACCGAAGCGGCCAAGCGCGGCTTCGATGTGACGCTGTTTGACGCGGCCAGCGAAATCGGCGGCCAGTTCAACGTGGCCAAGCAAGTGCCGGGCAAGGAAGAGTTCTACGAAACGCTGCGCTACTTCGGCAAGCAGATTGAGCTGACCGGCGTGAAGCTGCAGCTGAACAAAAAAGTCAGCGCACAAGACCTAACCGCCGCCGGCTTTAAGCACGTGGTGTTGGCCACTGGCGTAACACCGCGCATGCCGGAGATTGAAGGCATCCAACACCCCAAAGTGCTGGGCTACCTGGACGTGCTGCGCGACAAGAAGCCCGTGGGCAAAACCGTGGCCCTCATTGGTGCGGGCGGCATCGGCTTTGACACTGCCGAGTTCTTGTTGCACGAAGAGAGCCATGCCCCCACCCCTGGCTCCGCCAGGCCCCCCGAGGGGGTGCAGCCGTCCTTGGGGCGGCCCGGCGGACCGCTGAGCCCCATCCCGGACGCGACCCAATTCTTCGCCGAATGGGGTGTGGACACCAGCTATGCCACTGCCGGTGGCTTGAAGCCCGCGCACATCGAGAAGACACCGCGCAAGGTCTACCTGCTGCAACGCAAGACCAGCAAAGTGGGCGATGGCCTGGGCAAGACGACGGGCTGGATTCACCGTACCTCACTCAAGAACCGCGAGGTGGAAATGATCAACGGCGTGACCTACCGCAAGGTGGATGACGCCGGCCTGCACATCACTGTGGGCGACAAGGACATGGTGCTGCCGGTAGACAACGTGGTGGTCTGTGCTGGGCAAGACCCGCAGCGCGCACTGCAGGCTGACCTGCAAGCCGCAGGGGTGAACGTGCACCTGATTGGCGGTGCCGATGTGGCGGCCGAGCTGGACGCCAAGCGTGCCATCAAGCAAGGCACCGAGCTGGCATTGGCCTTTGGCGCTAAGCCTGCCCAGGCCGCTGAAGCAGGCGCCGCACCCACGCTGGCGCAAACCCTGCCCGCCCCGGTGGCCGCCAGCCTCAAGCTGTGGCACCAGATGATTGCCGAGAACAACCTGGCCGAGCTGCCCACCATCCTGCACCGCAAGGCTGTGTTCCGCTCGCCCATGGCGCACACGCCCTACCCCAGCGCGCAGGCGGTGCAAGTCATCTTGACCAACGTGGTGCAGGTGTTTGAAGACTTCCAATACCACCGCGAGCTGGCCAGTGCCGATGGCCTGAGCCTGGTGCTGGAGTTCAGCGCCAAAGTGAATGGCAAGGAACTCAAGGGTATAGACCTGGTGCAGTTCGACGCCGAGGGCAAGATCACCGACTTTGAAGTGATGGTGCGCCCCATGAGCGGCCTGCAAGCGCTGGGCGACGAGATGGGCAAGCGACTGGCGCCCTACCTGGCCATGATGAAACCGGCCAAGACCTAAACTCACAAAGTTCCATCCTCGATGGAGTGGGTGCGGCATGGTATGCAATTTATAGCTTCTTGCGCAAACTCCATAAGCGTTGGAAGCTAATTGGCTATCAGAATGCAAGCGATCCCAACGAAACCGGTTAAGACCCGGGGTGCTGTCCGCCAGATTGCCTGTGCCATGGCAAAACTGGTGGTGTGAGGGCTGGGCCACAATAGCCGTCCATGACCCTTCCGCTGATCGCCCAAGTTCTGACCGCTTATTCCCTGGGTGCCATGCTGGTGCTGGCGCTCACGCATTTCAACCGGCAGCAGTACCCCCACCATCTTGCGGTGCGCTGGGCCGGGCGTGGGCTGCTGGCGGCGCTGGCGACTCTGCAGGCTTTCCACGCCGTTGGTCTGTGGAGCCCATTGCGCCTGGTGGAGCATCCCGCCTACGGGGCTGCCCTGTTTTTGGTGGCACCGTGTTTCTATTTCATCGCCCGTCAAGTGCTGGCACCGCAGAACCTTGCGCCACGCCCTGCTCAGGTGGTGGTGCATCTGGCTCCGGCGGTCAGTGTGGCGGTGCTGCCGCTGGCCTGGATCCTGCCGCTGGCTTTTGGGCTGGGTACGCTGTACCTGGCCTGGTTGCTGCGCATGGTGTGGGCCTTGCGCGGCGCCCGCGAGCAGTGGGCACGTGAACTGGCGCTGATGGCGGTGGCGACTGCTGTGGGGGTGGCCGTATGCGCTCTGGGACTGGCGCAGGGCGGCACCCCGGCCGATGCGTTCTTTGCCCTATACGCCAGTGCCATAGGCCTGGTATTGCTATTGGTGCAGGTGTTACTAGGTCTGCGCCCGCAACTGGCGCAGGACGCCATTGAAACCGCCCAGACTGTGGCGTATGCCACTACAACCTTGGCCAGTGTGGACGTAAACGAGGTAGTGGACCGTTTGGAGCGGCTGATGGCCGAGCAGCAGCGCTACCGCGACGCTGAACTGAGCCTGCCCTCGTTGGCCCAGGAATTGGCTTTGAGCACACACCAACTATCCGAGCTACTCAACACCCGGCTGGGCAAAGGGTTTGGGCGCTACCTGCGTGAACGCCGGGTGGCAGCGGCCAAACAGATGCTACTGGATGAGCCAGGGGCTTCGGTGCTGAGTGTGGGGCTGACCGTGGGGTTTAGCGCGCAGTCCAACTTTTACGAAGCCTTTCGCGAGATTGAAGGCGGTACGCCAGGGCAGTACCGTAAGCTGAAGTTGGCACAAAAACAGGTCATTTCCACTGGAAATGCTTCGGTTTTATAAAATAGGAGCGGAAAATTGCTCCAAAAATAACAAACCAGAGGATTTTTTGCACCCCAGATTCGACACTGAAACCATCGTCACTACCTTTTGGAGGTTTCCATGTCGTCTCTGTTAACCCTGGTGTTGCAATCCACTATTAGTGTGCTTTGCAGTCTTTTGCTGATTGCCGTGTTGCGCCAGCCTCTCACCCGTACGCTCAATCGCCTGTGCCCTGACGCAGATGCCGCGGCGTTTTGGTGGGCCTATGCCAGCGCCATGTTGGTGGGGGCACCTTTGGCACTGGTATTGATGGTGAACCTTTTCGCCCCCGGTGTTACGGCGGTGGACCAATTGCGCGGTGCGCTGCTCACCAGCTTGTGTGGACTGATTTGGGGTATGCACTTGCTCGGGCGGCGCATCAGTGCCTTTTTGCCTATGTCGCCAGCCCAGTCCCCTGACGTTTTGCGGACAAGCGCCTCAGGGGAGGCCGTATGAACATCCTGCTCAGTGGTGCCACGGGGTTTTTGGGGCGCCATATTCACACCGCACTCCTGCATGCGGGCCACACCGTGCTGCCAGTGGCTCGCAGCCTGGGCCATGACTTCAACCGTTTGCAGACCCCCGACGACTGGGCCAGATTAATGGGCGGTGTTGATGGCGTCGTCAACGCCGTGGGCATCATCGGCGAAACGCGCCACCAACGTTTTGAGCTGCTGCACACCCGCGCACCGCAGGCTCTGTTTGCTGCAGCCCAGGCGGCCGGTATTGCGCGGGTGGTGCAGATTTCAGCCCAAGGGGCGGACGCCACCGCCTTCAGTGCCTACCACCTAAGCAAGCGCGCTGCCGACGATGCTGTGCGCGCCTTGCTTCAGCCGGGCTGGGTACTACGCCCGGGCTTAGTGTTCGGACCCGGTGGCGCCAGCCAGGCCCTCTTCATGCGCCTGGCTCGCCTGCCGCGCATTCCGGTGTTGGGCAACGGGCAGCAGGGCGTGCAGCCGGTGTATGTAGGCGATGTGGTGTCCACCGTGCTGGCCTGTTTACAGCACACCGGTGCCGGGCAGACGCTGGACCTGGTACGTCCCGAGCCGATGACGTTTTCCGACTGGTTGCAGACCCTGCGTCGCCTACAGGGCCTGCCCGCTACCGGCCTCGTGCACATGCCTTGGGGCTTGGCCCACGCGGGCGCGGCGCTGATGGGGCCGCTCATGCCCATGGCGCGCGCCGAGAACCTGCGTATGCTGCGCCAGGGGCACCGGGCCGACGCCACGCCCTGGTTGCAGTTCTGGGGCCAACGCCCCACGCAACCGCAAGCTGAACACTTGGCGGGCGCTGCGCCTGCCGTTGCATGAAAGGAGCCTTGCCATGGACTACCTCACCCTCAAAACCCTGCATATCCTGAGCATGGTGCTGCTGTTTGGCACCGGCTTGGGCAGTGCGTTCTACAAATGGATGGCCGACCGCAGCGGCGTGGTGGCCCATATTGCGGTGACCAACCGGCATGTGGTGCTGGCCGATTGGTGCTTCACCACCCCCACCGTCATCTTCCAGCCGCTCAGTGGCCTGTGGATGGCGCACCTAGCGGGCTGGCCGTGGAGCAGCGGCTGGATCGCCGTCAGCCTGCTGCTCTATGCGCTGGCGGGCGTGTGCTGGTTGCCGGTGGTGTGGTTGCAGATTCGCATGCGCGACCTGTCCAATACCGCTGCAGATCGTGGCACCCCGTTGCCGGCGCTGTACTGGCGCATGGCGGGCTGGTGGTTCTGGTTGGGCGTGCCTGCCTTCACGGCTATGGTGGCGGTGGTTGCCCTGATGGTGTTCAAACACCTGCCCGGAGATGCCGTATGACTGCCATGGCCATTCTCAGTCCCATGGCCCAGTGCCTAGGTGCTCAGTGGACGCAACTGCACCCCACGCTGCAGGCCCACCACGCGGGTGGGCGTGTGCGGGAAGTGGGTGCACTTGATGTGTCATTCCCACGCTGGATGGCCCCGGTAGTCTGGTGCCTGCAGTGGGTGGGGGCGCTGGTGAACCGCGCCCAGGCCCAAGTACACACCGTGGTGAACAAGGAGACCACGGCCGCCGGGCAAACCTTCGACCGCACGCTGACCTATTCCGATGGCGAGGTACTACGCTTCAACAGCCGCTGGGTGGCCGAGCCGGGTGGACGCCTGGTGGAGTATGTGCAGCGCTGGCTGGCGCTGGAACTTGCACCCCGTGTGGTGGGCGACACCCTGCACTGTGAGGGGGTGTGCTTCATCGTGCACCTGGGTGGCCTGCAATTGCGTTGGAGCGAACGCTGGCTGCTGGGCCACACCGTGATACGTGAGCATGCGCTGGACGCCGAGCGTTATGCGATGGATTTCCGCATGATCCACCCCTGGTTGGGGGAGGTGTTCCGCTATGCCGGCGTCTTTTCAACCGACGCGCAAGCTACCCGGTAGCCCGCAGGCCCCAGTCTGTTCCAGGGAAAGGCATAAACTCCGGCAACCGGTGGCGTAATGCCTACCTGCGATCGCTATATATTTAATAGCTACTTTCTCAGATTCCGTAAGCGCTATAGGCCAAAGACGTTTTTAAACTTGGGGGCACAATGCAATTCGAAACCCTGAAGCTCACGCTGGACGCGCACATTGCCACCATCCGCCTGAACCGCCCCGACAAAGCCAATGCCATGAACGCGACCATGTGGCAAGAAATCCGCCAAGCCTTTGAGTGGGTGGACCGCACGCCCGAGGCGCGTGTGGCGGTGTTGCAAGGCGAAGGCAAGTTGTTTTGCGCGGGCATCGACCTGCAAATGATGATGGGCATAGGCCCGCAAATTGCCAACGACTGCGACGGCCGCATGCGCGAGAACCTGCGCCGCATGATTTTGGATATGCAAGACACGCTCACCAGCCTGGAGCGTTGCCGCAAGCCGGTGCTGGCGGCTATCCATGGCGGTTGCATCGGGGGCGGCATCGACCTGGTGACCTGCGCCGACATGCGCTACTGCAGCGTAGATGCGTTCTTCACCATCAAGGAGATCGACATCGGCATGACTGCTGACGTGGGCACCCTGCAGCGCCTGCCCAAGCTGGTGGGCGATGGCATCACCCGTGAGCTGGCTTACACCGGCAGAAAGATGGACGCCACTGAGGCCAAGAGCATTGGTCTGGTGAACCGCGTGTTTGAGAGCCGCGAGGCGCTCTACGCCGGGGTGCAAGAGATTGCCGCCACCATTGCGGCCAAGTCCCCTCTGGCTATTCGTGGCACCAAGGAAATGATCACCTACGCCCGCGACCACAGCGTAGCCGACAGCCTGAACTACATCGCCACCTGGAACGCCGCCATGCTGATGAGCAAGGACCTGACCGAGGCGATGACGGCGAACATGCAGAAACGGGCGCCTGTCTTTAAGGACTGAGCTTCGTTTCTTTCGCTGCGTGTTTGCTGGGCTCGCAGCAGGCTGGGGGTACGTACCTCCGCTCGTGTCCCCCGCCCTGCGGGCTCCTCCTTGACCTCGCTGCGGCACGCACCCCCAACCTGCTGCTGCGAAGTAGGGACTATGCCTTCTTCGGACTGGTCTTAGGTTTAGGTTTTACGCGGGGCTTCAGGGATTTTTCCGCACCAGGTGGCAGATAGTTTTCCCCAGTGATGACCGACTTGCCCGTCTGGCTTTCCAGCTGGTTACGGGCTTTGGCAGCAATTCCACCGCCAGCTTTTGCGGCACTCTTGTTTTCACTCATACCAGTCGCATCCACGCTTTCGGCAATCTGGCGAGTAGACAGCTCGGCCAACGCAGTAAAAATCAACTCGGCTTCACTCATGTGGTCGCGCAGGTTGTGGCTGCTCAGGCCCTTCATGTCCTTGTGTTCTTTGACGCTGACGCCCGCCCATTCCTGGTGAATGATGTTGGTGAGGATGGCGAACTCGCTTCCCGTTTTAATGTCGTGTTCGCGCCAGTAGTCGGTGAGCTTGTTGCGCGTCTCTTGCCCGGTCATGCGCTGCTGAATCCATTTGTCGCTGCGGCCATGCTGCTGCCAGGTCTGGCGCGCACGGTTTAGCGAAAGGGCTGGATCAGCCATCTCCTGCATGCGCTCGTAGCCCACCTTGGCCAGCCATAGCTTGATGGGCTCCGCCTTGGGACTGGGGACGGATTGCACCAAACGCAGCAAGGTTTCAGCAGTGGCGACGTCCGTGAGGTAGTTTTTACCATCTGATGCCGGCAATTTCAGTCGGTGACAGTTTGTCACCGACTCGCTGCCCTCCTTGCCAAGGCGTTCCCGAAGTTTGTTCCAGTACTTGCGCGCTGTCTGATAGTCCGGTTGCTGCGTCAGCACCTGCACCACATCAATCACGGAGAACCACCAGGTGTCGGTTTCTTCGTCATACACCCGACGGATGGATTGGCCATCGAAATCGGTGGGGAGAATTTTCATGGTGATCTGTCTCACTGTGCCTTGCGAATACTGTACATATTAACAGTAACAACAAAGCCAGCAGCACGACCCAAACAGAATCAGGCGAGTCCGTTTTATCCGCGCAACCAAGCACCCATGTCCTCCAGCCCCTGGGCATAGGTGCTCTGCACATTGCTGCCACTGGTGCAGTCCATATTGACAGCTGCCACCGGGCGGCTGGGTTGCAGATAGGTGCGGCCACCCATGTCAAAAGCCAAAGGTAAGTCGGGCCGATGGCGCGTGAGCAGCACCAGCGTACCGGCATCATCCGCACGGTCTTGCGACAAGGGCACGTTGTCATAAAAACCACCATCCAACGCGGCACGGCCATTTACTTTGTGCGTGGGCGTGATGGGCACTGCCGCCCCTGAGGCCAGCAGCAGACTGCGCGCATCGTCCAGATGCTGGCAGTTGGTCAAGTCGTGGTACTCCGAGCGCAAGCCGACCCAATGGGGCAGGCGGCCATGAAAAGTTTTGAGCCAGAACTTTTCGGTGGAATACAGCGCCAGCGCCACCACGGTGGACAAGGTTACTGGCACATAAGGAATGGGACGGGTAATAGCCACATCCACCTTGAGCGTGCCACCTTGCAGGCGCTGGAGATCGGTAGTTTGCAGAAAGCTCTCAATCCAGTCCGGGTAAATGCGCGGCAACACAAAGGGGCGCTTGCCTTTGAGCAAGTCGCTCCAAATGATGTTTTTGGGCGTGTTGTTGAAGCGCTCCACGCCTGCGCGCAATGAATCTTTCAAACGCCCAGTGGCAAACGCCGTAGCGATACCTGCACCGGCACTCACCCCTATCAAGCGCTTGACCTGCCAATTCGCCTGCTCCCGCAAGCGCTCCACCGCCCCGGCCTGCCACCAGCAGCGGTTACCACCGCCCGCGAACACGGCGGTGTGGAAGGTGCGAGCCATAAAATCGGAGGGGCTGATGGCGGAGATGGTGTGCATACACGGCATGAAGAGTGAAGATGCTGCGGATTGTAGCTTTGTGCCCATGTCCTCGCGCCGGATCAGGCGGGCTGGGCGTTTTGCGCAGCTCAAGGAGGAGCCCGCAGGCGATGAGCCGGAGGGCGGGGGACACGGAGCAAAACGCCCAGCCCGCCTGATCCCCCAACAATGCTGGCGAATACAAGCGCAACCCCTGCCCCGACTAAAATCACCGGTTCCTCTGTGAAAGTCGATTTCCCATGCCTCGCCAACTCTTCGTTACCACCGCCCTCCCCTACGCCAACGGCAACTTCCATATTGGCCACATCATGGAATACATCCAGGCCGACATCTGGGTGCGGTTCCAGCGCATGCAGGGCAATGCGGTCAACTTCTGTGGCGCGGACGACACCCACGGCGCGCCCATCATGATTGCGGCTGAAAAGGCCGGTGTGACGCCGGAGCAGTTTGTGGCCAACATTGCCGCCGGGCGCAAGCAGTACCTGGATGGCTTTCACATCAGCTTTGACAACTGGCACAGCACCCACTCGCCCGAAAACACCGAGTTGGCCCGCCAGATTTACCGTGACCTGCGCGACCGCGCCGATGGCAGCCTGATCGAAGTGCGCACCATCGAACAGTTCTTCGACCCCGAGAAGAACATGTTCCTGCCCGACCGCTACATCAAAGGCGAGTGCCCCAAGTGCCACGCGAAAGACCAGTACGGCGACAACTGCGAAGTCTGCGGCTCGGTCTACGCGCCTACCGACCTGATCAACCCCTTCTCGGCCCTCTCCGGCGCCAAGCCCGAGCTCAAGAACTCGGAGCACTTCTTCTTCAAACTCTCCGACCCGCGCTGCGTGGAGTTTCTGGAGAACTGGACGCAAGACGGCAAGCTGCAGCCCGAAGTGGCCAACAAGATCAAAGAGTGGTTCAGCGTGCGCACCAACCCCGACGGCACCCAGAGCGAGGGCCTGGGCGACTGGGACATCAGCCGCGATGCGCCCTACTTCGGCATTGAGATTCCCGACGCACCGGGCAAGTACTTCTATGTGTGGCTGGACGCGCCCGTGGGCTATTTGGCTTCGCTGAAGAACTGGTTCGACAAAGGCGGCCCCAAGGCCAAGCACGGTGACACGCGCAGCTTTGACGAATACATCAAGGCGGAAGACACCGAGCAGTACCACTTTATCGGCAAAGACATCGTCACCTTCCACACCCTGTTCTGGCCCGCCATGCTGAAGTTCAGCGGCCGCAAGACGCCCAACAACGTGTTTGTGCACGGCTTCCTGACCGTGAACAACGGTGAGAAGATGAGCAAGAGCCGCGGCACCGGCCTGGACCCGCTCAAGTACCTGAGCCTGGGCATGAACGCCGAGTGGCTGCGCTACTACTTGGCGGCCAAGCTGTCGGCACGCAATGAAGACATTGACTTCAATGCTGATGATTTCATGGCGCGGGTGAACAGCGATTTGATCGGTAAATACGTGAACATTGCGTCGCGTGCGGCGGGCTTTATCACCAAGCGGTTTGACGGCAAGCTCACCAGCGACTTCGGCCCCACCGGCGCAGCCCTGCTGGCCGAAGTGCGTGGCGCCAGCGATGCGCTGGCCCAGATGTACGAAGCGCGCGAATACAGCAAGGCCACCCGCGAGATCATGTTGCTGGCCGACAAGGTGAATGCCTATGTGGACCAGAACAAGCCCTGGGACTTGGCCAAAGACGTGGCCAACAACCAAGCGCTGCACCAGGTGTGCTCGGTGCTCATCAACACCTTTGCCACACTCACCCGCTACCTCGCCCCCGTGCTGCCCGGTTTGGCGCACGCAGTGCAAGGCTTTGTGGGCGCAGACATGCAGCAGTGGAACGTGGCGGGCGATGTGCAAGCCATCCAGCCCTACCAACACCTGATGCAACGCGTCACCCCCGAGCAACTGGACGCACTATTTGAGCCCAAAGAGCCTCTAGCGCCCGCAGAATCTGCGCAAGCAGCTCCTAAAAAGGTAGCAAAATCTGCGTCTGCAACGCTCCCAGTGGACCCCAACGCCCCCGGCGGCGAGGCCTTGGCGCCCACCATCAGCATTGACGACTTCGCCAAGATCGACCTGCGCATTGCCAAAATCGTGAATTGCGAAGCCGTGGAAGGCTCCACCAAGCTGCTGCGCCTCACGCTCGACGTGGGCGAGAAGAACGCCGAGGGCCAGCCCACCACACGCAATGTCTTCAGTGGCATTGCCAGCATGTACAAGCCGGAAGAGCTGGTCGGCCAGCTCACCGTGCTGGTGGCCAACCTGGCACCGCGCAAGATGAAGTTCGGCATCAGCGAAGGCATGGTGATGGCGGCCAGCCATGCGGATGAGGGTGCCAACCCCGGTATCTACATCCTCAACCCCTGGCCCGGCGCCCAGCCCGGCATGCGCATTCACTAATTCGCCCGGCCCCAGTTGCGTTAACGTTACCGCCCCTGTCCATGCTCTCTTCCTCGCGTGCCTGGACTGCCATTCAGCGCACACCCAAAACCAATTTCCAACTCGGCGTGGTGCTGTGCTTTGTGGCCGGCGCCACCAACGCCGGTGGTTTTCTGGCGGTGGGGCAATACACCTCGCACATGTCGGGCATGGTGTCGTCGGTGGCCGACAACCTGGTCCTCAGCCAATGGGTTCTGGTGGTTTCCGGCATGGCGGCGGTGCTGGCCTTTCTGGCAGGCGCCATGACCACGGCCTGGATGGTGAACTGGGCCATGCGCCGCCAGCTACACAGCGCCTATGGCCGGCCGCTGCTGCTGGAGGCCTTGCTGCTGCTGGTGTTCGGCCTGTTCGGCGCAGGGATTGACCGCTTTGACTCTCCGCTGGTGCCCACCACGGTACTCGTGCTGTGCTTCATCATGGGGCTGCAGAACGCGGTAATTACCAAAATTTCCCACTCCGAAATCCGCACCACCCACATCACCGGGCTGGTCACCGACCTCGGCATCGAGTTGGGCAAGCTCACTTATATCAACCGGCTCACGCGCGAGCACCTGGTCAGCGCCAACAAGCCCCGCTTGCGGCTTTTGTCGGCGTTGATCAGCGCATTTTTCATTGGCGGGGTGGCGGGTGCCTGGGGCTTCAAGAGCTTCGGCTACATCGCCACGCTGCCGCTTTCCGCCATTCTGGTCGCCATGGTGTGGTGGCCTGTGATGGACGACGCCCGCCAATGGATGGCCCAGCGTCGCTCCTGAGTTTGATTCACGTTTTATGCCCAACAACACAACATCGGCCTCCTTGCACTTTGACGTGCTCATCGTGGGTAGCGGCCTTGCCGGCCTGAGCGCGGCGCTGTTGCTCTCGCAGCAGTACCGCGTGGCCATCCTCACCAAACGCGCGGTGCGCGAAGGCAGCAGCGGCTGGGCCCAGGGCGGCATTGCCGCCGTGTGGGACAAGGACGACAGCTTTGCCGCCCATGTGGACGACACGCTGATTGCCGGTGCCGGCCTGTGCGACCTCAAAGCCACGCAGTTCGTGGTGGAGAACGCGCCCCAAAGCATCGCCTGGTTGCAAAAGCTGGGCGTGCCGTTTTCGGAAGAAGCGGGTCAGGCTGGCCAGCTGCACCTTACGCGCGAGGGTGGCCACAGCGCACGCCGCATCGTCCACGTGACGGATGCCACGGGCGCCGCCGTGCAACAGACCCTGATTGAGAAGGTCAAAGCCAGCGCAAATGTGACGCTGTTTGAGCACCACACGCTGGTGGACCTGATCACCACCCACAAGCTGGGCCAGGACCACAGGAGCAGTGGCCCCAACCGCTGCGTGGGCCTGTACGCGCTGGACGACGACACCGACGAGGTGCTCACCTTCCAGGCGCCCCACACCATTTTGGCCACCGGCGGCGCGGGCAAGGTCTACCTCTACACCACCAACCCCGACACCGCCACCGGCGACGGCATTGCCGCCGCCTGGCGCGCCGGCTGCCAGGTGCAGAACATGGAGTTCATCCAGTTCCACCCCACCTGCTTGTTCCACCCGCACGCCAAGAGCTTTTTGATCACCGAGGCGGTGCGTGGCGAGGGCGGCCGCCTGCTGCTGCCCACTGGCGAGCGCTTCATGCCCAAGCACGACCCGCGCGCCGAGCTGGCCCCGCGCGACGTGGTGGCCCGCGCCATCGACTTCGAGATGAAAAAGGGTGGCTTCGACTGCGTGTACCTCGACATCTCGCACCAGCCGCTGAGCTTTATCCGGGAACACTTCCCCAACATCTACGCCCGCTGTTTGGAGCTGGGCATCGACATGGCCAAGCAGCCCATCCCTGTGGTACCCGCCGCCCACTACACCTGCGGTGGCGTGGTCACCGACCTCGATGCCCGCACCGATGTGCAAGGCCTGTACGCCGTGGGCGAAACCGCCTGCACCGGCTTGCACGGCGCGAACCGTTTAGCATCGAATTCGCTGGTAGAGTGCATGGTATTTGCGCGATCAGCTACTGATTTGATAGCAAAAGAACTGTCCAGCGGCAGCGCTGAGGCACCGCGCCAGCTGCCCGCCTGGGACGACAGCCGCGTCACCGATGCGGACGAGAGCGTGGTCATCTCCCACAACTGGGACGAGCTGCGCCGCTTCATGTGGGACTACGTGGGCATTGTGCGCACCAACAAGCGGCTGGAGCGCGCCGCCCACCGCATTGCCTTGCTGCAGGACGAAATAGCCGAGTTCTACACCCACTTCCACGTCACCCGCGACCTGCTGGAGCTGCGCAACCTGGTGCAAGTAGCCGACCTGATTGTGAAAAGCGCCCAAGCCCGCCACGAGAGCCGCGGCCTGCATTTCAGCCGCGATTACCCTGAAACACTGGCCTTGGCCAGCCCCACCACCTTGACCCCCACCGTATGACCCCTACCCTTCACTACATCCTCGACCCCCTGTGTGGCTGGTGCTACGCGGCAGAACCGTTGGCCCTGGCCTTGCAGGAACGCGGCATTGCGCTGGAATGGCATGCCGGTGGGCTGTTTGACCCGCAGATCATGCCCGCTGGCATGCGCGCCTATGTGCGCCAGGCCGATGCCCGCGTCGCCCAACTCTCCGGCCAACCCTATGGCGAGGCTTACCTGAACGGCTTGCTCAACCGCCCCGACACCCGCCTGGACTCTCTGCCTCCCGTGGCCGCGCTATTGGCAGCAGAGCAACTATCCCCCGGCCACGGGCTGCGCATGCAACATGCCATTCAACATGGGCGCTACGAACAGGGACTGGAAGTGGTGGACGCCGTTGTCCTGAAAGACCTGGCCATCTCCATCGGGCTGGACGGCGAGGCCTTTGCCAGTGCCCTGGCGCAGCAGCTGCAGGGACCGGCACAAGCCCATATCCGCCAGACGCGCACCTTGATGCAAAACGCAGGCGTGCAAGGTTTCCCCGGCTTTGTGCTGCGTCGTCCGCAAGGCCTGCAGGTGCTGCAACACAGCAATTTTTATGGACGCACTGCGGAATGGGTTCAAGACGTCCAGGCCTTGCTCGGCCAGGCCTGAGCCGCAAACGCGGGCTGACCCGGCGCCTACTTGCTGCGGGTAAACATCTGCAAACCCCGCAGCATGGACTCCCGGGTGAGGGGTTTGGGGATCAGGCCCAATGCGCCGGCCTCCCGGAAGCGCGCCGCATCGGCAGGCGTGTCATGTCCGGTCACCATCAACACCGGAGGGGTGGCACGACCGGCGCCCCTCCAATCGGCCAAAGTGCGCAACACACCCGTGCCATCGAGATGGGGCATGTTTTCATCCAGGAACACACCATCAAAGGTGTGCGCCTCGATAGCGGCCAGGGCCTTGTTTCCATCTTCCACCATCACGCCGGTGCAGCCCTGTTCCTTGAGAAGCGTGGCCGCCATCATGCGGTTGATGGGGTTGTCGTCCGCTACCAGAATAAAGAATTTGCTCATGGTCTTACCGGGCTGGCCAGTCCTTTGAACATAGCCCACACCTGAATCAGTGCAGACCATGTGCGTGTGCTCGAAGAAGGCTCCAAGACTACCAGATCACATGCCCTTAAGCTACCGCCCTATGTCAGCCTCTCCCTCCCCCGCAACCCTTGAAGCCCCCCAAGCGGCGTCCTTCTGGCAGGCCTTGCAGTTTTGGCTGAAGCTGGGTTTTGTAAGCTTCGGCGGGCCTGCGGGCCAGATCGCCCTGATGCACCAGGAGCTGGTGGAGCGCAGGCGCTGGATCTCCGAGAAGCGCTTTTTGCACGCCCTGAACTACTGCATGGTGCTGCCCGGCCCCGAGGCGCAGCAGCTGGCCACCTACATCGGCTGGCTCATGCACCGCACCTGGGGCGGCGTGGTGGCGGGCGGCTTGTTTGTGCTGCCCTCGCTGTTCATGCTGGTGGGCTTGTCGTGGGTGTATATCGCTTATGGCGATGTGGCCTGGGTGGCGGGCATTTTCTACGGCATCAAACCCGCGGTCACGGCCATCGTGGTGCAGGCGGCTCACCGCATTGGCTCTCGCGCGCTCAAAAACGGCGCGCTGTGGGCGATTGCGGCGGCATCGTTTGTGGCCATCTTTGTTTTGCAGCTGCCCTTCCCGCTCATCGTGCTGTCAGCGGCCGCCATCGGCTGGGCCGGCGGGCGCTGGGCGCCGCAATGGTTTCAGCTGGGCGGCGGGCACGGCGCTGCCAAGGCAAGTCTCGGTCCGGCCATCATGGATGACCACACGCCCACACCGGCACACGCGCTCTTCCGCTGCAGCCGGCTCAGCCTGGTGCTGGCAGGGGGCGCAGTGCTGTGGGCGCTTCCCATGGGCTGGCTGACCCTGCAGTTTGGCTGGGACCACACGCTCACGCAGATGGCTTGGTTCTTTACCAAGGCCGCGCTGCTCACCTTCGGTGGGGCCTATGCAGTGCTGCCCTATGTGTTTCAGGGCGCAGTGGGCCACTACGGCTGGCTCACCCCCACCCAGATGATGGACGGCCTGGCCCTTGGCGAAACCACGCCCGGCCCGCTAATCATGGTGGTGGCCTTTGTGGGATTTGTGGGGGGCTATGTGAAGGCCGTCTTCGGGCCGGATCAGCTGTTTCTGGCCGGGGCTGTGGCGGCCACACTAGTGACATGGTTCACCTTTTTGCCGTCCTTCGTGTTCATTCTGGCCGGTGGCCCATTGGTAGAAACCACGCACAACAAGCTGAGCTTCACCGCGCCGCTCACCGCCATTACCGCGGCCGTGGTGGGCGTGATAGTGAACCTAGCGCTCTTCTTCGGCTACCACCTGCTGTGGCCACAAGGCTTTGCCGGCCCGTTTGACGCGGTGTCTGCCGCCATTGCCATCGCCGCTGGCGTCGCGCTTTTCAAATACAAACTTAGCGTAGTGCAGGTACTTGCCGCCTGCGCCCTGCTGGGCCTGGCGCTCAGCGCAATGCGAGCACTGTAGGCGCCTGCAGTGCCGGGCTGCGCTGGCCCAGCTTGAAGAAAGCCACCGACTCCACCAACTGCTGCGCCTCCTGCCGCAGGCCGCTGGCGGCAGCGGCAATCTCTTCCACCATGGCGGCGTTTTGCTGCGTGGTCTGGTCGATGAGCGCAATCGCCTGGCCCACCTGTTGCACCCCGGTGCTTTGCTCGGTGCTGGCGGCGCTGATCTCGCCCATGATATCGGTCACATGGCGGATGGAACCCACCACTTGCGACATCGATTGCCCCGCCTTGGCGACCAGCGCATTGCCGCGCTCTACCCGCTCCAGGCTGGTGTCAATCAGGCTTTTGACTTCTTTGGCCGCAGCCGCAGAGCGCCCGGCGAGCGAGCGCACCTCGGACGCCACCACCGCAAACCCCCGCCCCTGCTCGCCAGCGCGCGCGGCCTCGACTGCAGCGTTCAGCGCCAGGATGTTGGTCTGGAAGGCAATGCCGTCGATCACGCCGATGATGTCCACAATGCGGCGCGAGCTGTCGTTGATCTCTTGCATGGTACTCACCACATGGGCCACCACTTCGCCCCCTTGGCTGGCCGCGTCGGAGGCCGTACGGGCCAGCGCATCGGCTCGCGCAGCGCGTTGGGCGTTCACCCGCACCGTGTCGCCCAGTGCCTCCATGGAGGCAGCTGTTTGCTGAATGGCGCCGGCCTGCTGCTCGGTGCGGCTGGAGAGGTCGTGGTTGCCGGAGGCGATTTCCACACTCGCGCCCGATACCGCCTCAGACGATTGACGCACGCGCGCCACCACCTCGCTCAAGCTGTGTTGCATTTCTCCCAGTTGTGCCATCAGGCTGTGGGGTGCCGCAGCGGTGCGCAGATCCGCGCTGAAATCGCCTGCGCTCAAACGCTGCGCAACCTCGTTGGCTTGCGCCGGCTCACAGCCCAGTTGCGCGGTGATATTGCGCACCGTGCTCCAACCAAACGTGATCGCACAGAGCAGCCCGAAACCGATCAGGCCCACGCTGCCCCACCACTGGGTGCGGTAGCGGGTGCCAGCGGCTTCGAACTCGGCTTTGGCGCCTTCAATCTGGATTTGTTGCAGCGCCTGAATGCTGCGGTTCACGGGCGCAGACAAAGGCGTCATCTTCTCCACCATGGCGGCCTGCGCGGTGGTGATGTCGTTCTCCAGCAAGGCGGTCACGGCGGGCTTGAGGCCTTGCTCGTAATAGGTTTTGAAGGCCTTTTCCCAGTCAGCCGCCAAGGTGTGCGCCTCGCCATCGAGCGGGTGCTCGCGGTACTGCGCCCAGAGCGTGGCAATTTGCTTCTGGTTGGCGGCAATCTCTTTGGCGCTGGAGGCAATCACCTCCGGCAAGGGGTTGGCCAAGGCCTGCGCCACGTGCATGCGGCTGCTGAACGTCAGCGCATCCATCTGCCCCAGCGCCACGGCGGGCACCGTGCGCTCTTGATAGACCGAACGCAAAGCATCGTTGGACTGCCGGGCACCATAGACGCCAAAGCCCCCGATCACCAACAACAAAGCCGCCAAACTGGCAACCAACACAAACAGCCGGGTGGACACGCGCATGACAACCTCTGGAAAACAAGCACCCCAATCCGGGGTAGGTACGCCCGATTGAATGACTAATTTGTGAAGTTTTTATGACGCGGTTGCATCCGGGGATTTGATGCGGAGCAGCGGTTCAGCGGTACCGCCGTGTGTCTGCGGCGCTTGATAGCTTTACAAGGATCGAGGGTTTTCCCCAATGAGAAAAACGTTTGCGCAAACGTTTTCTAAACTAGCATCTAGGAGCAGAAACGTACTTTAGCGAGGCCATGGGAGCCCCAGCGTTCCGTTCTGCAGTGCGTGAAAAGTTAACAACTCAGAGGAGATAAACCATGAAATTGAATCGCCGTACCGTACAAACCACCCTGGCTTTGAGCCTGATGGCCAGCTTGTTTGCAAGCCCCGCCCTGGCCGCCGACAAACCCAAGGTCGCCTTGGTGATGAAGTCGCTGGCCAATGAGTTTTTCCGCACCATGGAAGACGGCGCCAAGGCCCATGCCAAGGCCAACGCGGCCAAGTACAGCCTGGTGTCCAACGGCATCAAAAATGAAACCGACACTGCGGCCCAAATCCGCATGATCGAACAAATGATGGCCCAAAAGGTAGACGCGATTGTGATTGCGCCCGCTGACTCCAAGGCCCTGGTGCCCGTGCTCAAGACCGCTATCGATGCAGGCATCTTGGTTGTCAACATCGACAACCAGCTCGACGCTGCGGCCCAAAAAGAAAAAGGTATCCAGATTCCATTCGCAGGTCCTGACAACCGTGCCGGAGCCAAGCTGGTGGGTGACTTCCTGGGCAAGGGCCTGAAGGCCGGTGACAAAGTCGGCATCATTGAAGGTGTGTCTACCACCTTCAATGCGCAGCAGCGCACGCTGGGTTACCAGGACGCCATGAGGGCCGTGGGCGCCACCGTGGTGGGCGTGCAGTCCGGCAACTGGGAAATCGACAAGGGCAACACCGTGGCGTCCGGCATGCTGCGTGAGCATCCCGACTTGAAGGGCCTGTTGGTCGGCAACGACAACATGGCCTTGGGCGCTGTGGCTGCCGTCAAGGCCGCTGGAAAAGAAGGCCAGGTCAAGGTTGTGGGCTACGACAACATCGGTGCGGTGAAGCCTATGTTGGCCGATGGCCGCATGCTGGCGACTGCCGACCAGTACGGCGCTAAGCAAGCGGTATTCGGTATCGAGATTGCACTGAAGGCACTGGCCGAGAAGAAAAAGCAAGCCGACATGCCTGCTGCCATCCAGACCGATGTGATGCTGATCACCAAAGCTAGCAAGTAAATTGACGACCCTTTGAGGGCACGCCCGATCAGCACGCGCCAAAGCGCTTGCTGATAGGGGGCAGTCGTCACACTTTTAGTACCTCCCATTTCAGCAAGGCACAGCCATGACAGCCCCCGGACTACAAGGCGCTCCCATCTTCACGGTGGAGGGCATCACCAAGCGCTATGCGAGCAATGTGCTCAGTGGGGTGAGCCTAAGCTTGCGTCCCGGCGAGGTGTTGGCGCTGACCGGAGAAAACGGTGCGGGCAAGAGCACCATGTCCAAAATCGTGGCGGGTCTGGTCGATGCCACCGAGGGCACGATGCACTTGGCCGGCCGCAGCTTCGCACCCAAAAATCGCCGTGAGGCTGAAGCCGCAGGCGTGCGCATGGTGATGCAAGAGCTGAGCCTGGTCTCCACCCTGACAGTGGCAGAAAACCTGCTGATCGACGCCTTGCCGAACCGTGGGCGCTGGAGCGCCCACTGGATTGACCGCAAAGCACTGCACCAAGCGGCCAGCCAGCAGCTGGCAAAAATTGGTATTCAAGGCATTGCGCCCGACCGCCTAGTCTCCGAGCTGGGTATCGGTCAACAGCAAATGGTGGAGATTGCCCGCAACCTACAGGACGACACCAAAATTCTGATTCTGGATGAACCTACGGCCATGCTCACGCCACGGGAAACCCAGCACTTGTTCGCCCAAATTGAACGCCTCAAGGCGCAGGGCGTGGCGATTATTTATGTATCGCACCGGCTGGAGGAGTTGCGCAAAATTGCCGACACCCTGGCGGTATTGCGCGATGGGGTGCTGGTCAAAACCTGCCCCATGAGCGAAGTGACCGAAGACGACATCATCGCCCTCATGGTAGGGCGGGCCGTGGAGCAGGACATGCAAAAGCCACGACGCCCCCAGGGGCCGTGTTTGCTCAAGGCCCAAGGATTGGGGCGCGGCACGGCCGTGAAATCGGTCAGCCTGGATCTGCATGCTGGCGAGGTGTTCGGCCTGGCCGGTTTGGTGGGCAGTGGTCGTACCGAGCTGGTGCGCCTGCTCTTTGGTGCGGACCGGTCAGACACGGGTGAGATCACCTTGGCTGCCAATGCCAATCGGCCGGCCCTCCAAGTGCGGGCGCCCGGATGGCGCTCGCCGCAAGCGGCCATTGCAGCAGGCATTGGACTGGTGACGGAAGACCGTAAATCACAGGGTCTGTTGCTCACACAGTCAATTGCGGTCAATACCTCGCTAGGAGCATTGAACACCGTGTCACGCCGGGGTTGGCTGCACCTGTGGAAAGAGCGCACCCTGGCTTCGGACATGGTGAAGCGCCTGCGGGTACGCAGCCATTCGGTGGACCAAGCGGTGGGCACCTTGAGCGGCGGTAACCAGCAAAAAGTCATTTTTGCGCGCTGGCTGCACAAGAACTGCGAAGTGCTGTTGCTGGACGAGCCCACCCGCGGCGTGGATGTGGGCGCACGCGCAGACATTTACGCGGAAATCGAAGCCATGACCCAGGCCCAGAAAGCGGTGCTGATGGTCTCCAGCGATTTGCGGGAGCTGATGCAGATGTGCGACCGCATCGGTGTCATGAGCCATGGGCGCTTGGTCACCGTGCTGGAGCGCGGCCAATGGAGCGAGAAGTCGCTGCTCGATGCTGCCTTCAGCGAGACCGGCGCAGATACCCCAGATACCGCCGTTTGCGCCTAACGAGCGCCAAACTCTCACCCCCTACCCCCTCACGATATGACAACCGCCTCCACTCCTCCAAACACTGCGACTTCGCGCAGCGCCATGGGCACCTACTTGGGCCTGTGTGCCGTGCTGATCGGCATGGTGATTTTGTTCTCCACCCTGAGTGACTATTTTTGGAGCAAGGCCACCTTTGTGGCGATTGCCAACGAGATTCCAGCCCTGTTGGTGATGTCCATCGGCATGACATTTGTGTTGATCATTGCCGGCATCGATTTGTCTGTGGGCTCGGTGCTGGCGCTGTCCGCAGCAGCCACGGCCAATGCCATTTTGGTGTGGAATTGGGGACCCTTGCCAGCGTCTGCCTTGGGCTTGCTGGTAGGACTGACCTGCGGTGCGGTCACCGGACTGATCTCTGTGGCGTGGCGCTTACCGTCGTTTATCGTTTCTTTAGGCATGCTCGAAGCTGTGCGCGGCGGTGCCTATGTAATGACGGACTCGCGCACCCAGTATGTGGGCGGAGCCATCTCCGAGCTGGCAAAACCCTGGGTAGCCGGTGTCTCTGCCGCATTTTTTATTGCAATCGCACTGGTTATCGTGGCGCAGGTGGTGCTGTCGCGCACCGTGTTTGGCCGCTATGTGGTCGGCATAGGTACGAATGAAGAAGCCATGCGTCTGGCAGGCATTAACCCTAGCCCGATCCGGGTGGCCGTGTTTGCCATGACTGGCGTGCTGGCTGGCTTGGCCGGGCTGATGCAGGCTGCCCGCCTTGAGGCGGCGGACCCGAACGCTGGCTCGGGCATTGAGCTGCAAGTGATTGCGTCGGTGGTAATCGGCGGCACCAGCCTGATGGGCGGGCGTGGCTCAGTGATCAGCACCTTGTTTGGCGTACTCATCATTGCGGTGCTGGAAGCCGGTCTGGCGCAGGTGGGTGTCAGCGACCCCAGCAAGCGCATCGTGACAGGCTGCGTCATTGTGGTGGCCGTTGTTATTGACACGCTGCGTCAACGCCGTTCCTCCAGCCACTAGAGCAAGCCCACCACCATGTCGTCCATCAAAGACGTCGCCCGCAGGGCCAACGTGTCCATCAGCACCGTTTCGCATGTGGTGAATGGCACCCGCTTTGTCAGCGAGGCCGCACGCAAGCAGGTGGAAGAAGCCATCCGCAATTTGGGCTATGTGCCCAGCGCAGTGGCCCGCAGCCTGAAAAGCAACTCCACGAAAACACTGGGCATGTTGATTCCCAACTGCACCAATCCTTACTTTGCGGAAATTGTGCGCAGTGTGGAGGACCATTGTTTTGGCGCAGGCTACACCCTGATTCTGTGCAACACCGATGACGAGCCACACCGCCAAAGCGTGTATCTGCAAGTGCTGAGCGAGAAGCGGATTGACGGGCTCATCATCATCTCCACCGGCAACGACAGCGAGTTGCTGGCCTTGGTACAAGGGCTCACGATCCCGGCTGTGCTGCTCGACCGCGAAATCAGCCATGTGCAATGCGACCTGGTCGAAACTGCGCACATGCAAGGCGCCATGCTGGCCACCGAACACCTGCTGGCCCTCGGGCATACGCGGATCGCGTGTATTGCGGGCCCTCAGGACCTGAACTCCAGCGCACAGCGTATTCAAGGTTGGCGCAATGCACTTGCCAAAGCCGGCGCTGCAGCAAACGCCGACCAGCTGGTCTGGCACAGCGACTTCACCAGCCAGGGCGGCTGTGACACCCTGAAACAGGTGCTTCAGTCCCCACTCAAGCCGACCGCCGTGTTCGTGTGCAACGACCTGATGGGCATTGGTGCCCTGAGTGCCGCGCATGAAGCTGGCGTCCGTATTCCCCAAGACATGTCGCTGGTCAGCTTCGACGATATCGAGTTGGCCCATTTCACCAGCCCCGCCCTCACCACCGTCGTGCAACCTAAGCACCGCATGGGTGTCATGGCGGTGGAAATGCTGCTCGAGCGCATCCAAAGTAAGCGGGAGCAATCGCGGCAAGTCTTATTGCAGCCAACGCTGGTAGTGCGAGCCTCGTCCGGGCCGGCACCGCGCACCCCGCAGGAGGTGGCGTAATGCAGGTCGATATGCAGAGTGCGCCTCCGATCGTCGTCTGCCTGGGGAGCCTGAACATGGACATGTGTGTCGATGTGAGCGACGCGCCTGTGGCTGGTGAAACCGTCATGGCCCATGCGCTGCGCTACTCACCCGGGGGCAAGGGCGCCAACCAAGCCGTAGCCTGTGCCCGGCAAGGCGCCCGTGTGCGCATGGTCGGCAGCGTAGGCGCCGATGCCCACGGGCTCGCGCTCCTGGACAGTTTGCAAGCCGACGGAATCGATACCCTGGCCGTGGAGACCAACCCGCACCACCCCACAGGCGTAGCGATGGTGTTGGTGGAGGCCTCAGGGCAGAACCGCATTGTGGTGGCGGGTGGCGCCAACCAGGCGTTCCGGTGGAATGCCACAGGCCTTGCGCCTGTCTTGCGTGACGCTTATGCCTTGGTGCTGCAGCTCGAGTCACCTGTGCAGGAAGTGCTCAAGGCCGCCCAGTGGGCGCGGGCCAGCGGTTGCCTGGTGGTGCTGAATCCCTCGCCGGTGCCAGAAGCGGTGCCTGGAGCCTTGTGGGCGCTGGTGGATCTGCTGGTACTCAACGAGAGCGAGGCGCTCGCCTTGTGCGGGCTGGATGTGGGTGCCAGCCACGATGCCGCCGTGCAAGCCATTCGGCATTTTCAGCAGTGGGGTATCCGCCGGGTAGTGCTGACCTTGGGCGGCGCAGGCGCAATCGCTGCGGACGGTGACGCGGTGACCTACCACCCCGCAGCCCGGGTCGACGTGGTCGACACCACCGCAGCGGGCGATACATTTTTGGGCGCCTTGGTGGCCGCGTGGGCCAGGGGTCTGCCATTTGCGGATTGCGTGCACCAGGGCATGACTGCGGCCAGTTTGTGTGTACAAACCGCGGGCGCGCAAACATCCATCCCTAGCCGGGCCCAGACCGAGGTCGCTTTGACTGAGCCCCATTGGCAATATTTATGAAACGAAGTGTGTTGTTAAATGCAGAGATCTCAATGCTGGTGGCCAGCATGGGACACGGTGACATGGTGGTCGTGGGCGATGCGGGCTTGCCGATTCCGACAGGCCAGGGCGCGCCCCAGCGGATTGATTTGGCCTTGTGCCCCGGCGTCCCCTCGCTGGACCAAACGCTGACCGCGGTCTTGTCGGAGCTGCAGGTGGAGCACGCCTATATTGCCCACGAAGCCTTGCAGGGCGACGACAAAGCGTTGCCTGCTTGGTGCGCAAGCCGTACCGGGTTTGATATCCAAACCATCAGCCATGCCGAACTGAAAGCGCTCTGCCAGCGTGCACGCGCGGTCATTCGCACCGGGGAATGCACGCCCTACGCCAACATGGTGTTGGTGTCGGGCGTGACTTTTTAGCGCACTACAGTCCCGGCATCAGGCCGCCCCGATATTCGGAATCAAGCCACCCAGCGGCTGCCCGTTTTTCAGCGCAGCGGTAAACGCCAGCATGCGGTCAATCGGTAAACGGGCGCGGTCAATCAGTTTGTGATCCACATGGACTTCGTTCAGTCCGTGCTCCAGCACACGCGCCACACCGGCCAGGCCGTTCATGGCCATCCAGGGGCAGTGGGCGCAGCTTTTGCAGGTGGCGCTGTTGCCGGCGGTGGGGGCTTCGATGAAGGTCTTGCCGGGGTTGAGCGTGCGCAGCTTGTGCAGCATGCCGTTGTCAGTAGCAACTATGAAAGTGTCAGCGTCTAGGGTCTGCGCGGCTTTCAGAATGGCACTCGTCGAGCCCACGGCGTGGGCCAGGGCCACCACGTCTTTGGGTGACTCGGGGTGCACCAGCACTTTGGCCTTCGGGTGTTCCTTGATCAGCGCCTCCAGCTCAAAGGCCTTGAACTCGTCGTGCACGATGCAGGCGCCTTCCCAGAACACCATGTCGGCACCGGTTTCGCGCTGGATGTAGCCGCCCAGGTGTTTGTCGGGCGCCCACAAAATCTTCTGGCCTTTGTCTTTGAGCGCGCGCACGATGTCCAGCGCGCAGCTGCTGGTCACCAGCCAATCAGCACGCGCCTTCACGGCAGCGCTGGTGTTGGCGTAGACCACCACAGTGCGGTCGGGGTGGGCGTCGCAAAAGGCGTTGAACTCATTGGTCGGGCAACCCAGGTCTAGCGAGCAGGTCGCATCGAGGTCGGGCATGAGCACCGTCTTGTGGGGCGACAAAATTTTGCTGGTCTCGCCCATGAACTTCACGCCTGACACCACCAAGGTCTGCGCGCCGTGGTCGCGGCCAAAGCGGGCCATTTCCAGCGAATCGCTCACCAGGCCGCCGGTTTCTTCGGCCAGGTCCTGCAGGTCGGGGTGCACGTAATAGTGCGACACCATGACGGCATTCTTCTCTTTGAGCAGGCGTTTGATTTTGTCTTTGAGCGCGGTGCGCTCCATCGGGCTGGGTTCCACAGGCACGCGGGCCCAGGCGTGTTGGGTGGAGCACGCCGGCTGCTCATACTCCACGTCGATCACATCACTGGCACTCATCACAGGTCCTCAAAGCGCATGGAGAAGTCGGTGGCCTTGACGTCTTTGGTCAGTGCGCCTATGGAGATGCGGTCCACACCGGTAGCGGCAATCGCCCGTACCGTGTCCAGGTTCACGCCACCGGAGACCTCCAGGATCGCGCGACCGGCGTTGATGGCCACCGCCTGCACCAGTTGGGCCAGCGTCATGTTGTCCAGCAGCACCATCTTGGCGCCGCAGTCCAGCGCTTCGCGCAGTTGTTCCAGCGTCTCGACTTCCACCTCAATGAACTTGGCGGTGGCGGCAAACGGGGTGGCGCGTTGCAGCGCGGCGGTCACGCCACCGGCGGCGGCGATGTGGTTTTCTTTGATGAGCACGGCGTCATGCAGGCCGATGCGATGGTTGGTGCCGCCCCCGGTCTTGACGGCGTATTTCTGTGCCAAGCGCAGGCCGGGAATGGTTTTGCGGGTGTCCACAATGGCGGCACGGTTGCCGGGCACTTCGTTCACTGCGTCCACAAAGGTGGCGGTTTTGGTGGCCACGGCGCTGAGCAGCTGCAAAAAGTTCAGCGCGGTGCGTTCTGCCGTCAGCAGGGCTTGGGCCTTGCCTTCAATTTCCAGCACCACTTGGTCTTGCTGGCAGCGCTGGCCTTCGCGCACATGCCAGATGATGGCGGCCGACGGGTCCAGGGCGCGCACGGCCGCAGTGGCCCAGGGTTCGCCGCAAATAACGGCGGACTCGCGGGCCAATACCCGCGCACGGGCGCGGCGGGTGGGGTCAATCAAAGAGGCGGTCAGGTCGCCGGCGCCCACGTCTTCAGACAAAGCGCGCGTCACATCGGCCTGCGCCAGGGCAGCGATGTCGGTAGAAGAAAGGTCAAAAGTGCTCATAGGCGGGAGGATAACCCGCCCGCTCACGCCTCCTCGAACTGACCGACCACGACCCCGGCTTTGTGAAGTTCTTGTAAAGAAATTGAGTACAAATGATATAGATTCGCATTACGTTTTAAACTATTCCTTTTCATCTTTCAAAGGAATTTCGCATGGTTTCGCGGCAGCTTGGACAGACCGGCAATCTGGGTACATTGACCCAGATAGCGATGCTGGTGGCATTGGCATGTGCAGGTGCTGCTGCGTGGGCGCAGGAGTCCTCGGGGACCCTCAAAACCGTGGTGATCAGCGCAAGCCGCGTTGAGCAGGATGTCGAGGAGCTGCCCGCTACCATGACCGTGATCAGCGCCGCCGATGTAGACCAGAAGATGGCAACCGATCTCGAAGACCTGATGCAGGACGAAGTCGGTGTGTCCGTGCGTGCATTGCCGCACCGCGCTACCACTGCCGCTCAGAACTCCACGGGGCGGATGGGCAATGAAGGCATCAATATCCGTGGTCTCGAGGGCGATCAGGTGCGCCTGCAGGTCGATGGTGTGAGCCTGCCCTCCTCCTACACTTTCGGACCTATTGCAATTGGACGCGGTGACTCCATTGACCCCGAGGGCTACAAGCAAGTCGAAATTCTGCGTGGCGCTGCCAGCACCCAATACGGCTCGGACGGCTTGGCCGGTTCGGTGAGTTTCGTGACCAAAGACCCCGAGGACTTGATACCCGCAGGCAAGACACAACAATTCACCTTGAAAAGCGGCTACTCATCGGCGGACAACGCCATGCAAGTGGCACCCAGCTTCGCCTTCAAGGGTGATGCATTGCAAGGCCTGATCGTGAGCAGCATGCGGCGCGGGGAAGAAACCAGCAACATGGGGAGCAACAGCGGGACAGGGAGCACCCGCACGGCGGCGAACCCCCAGAGCAACCGCTCGGACTATGTGCTGGGCAAGCTCAAGTACAAAGTGAGCGCGGACCACGCCGTCAAGCTGACGATGGAGTCCATGCAAAAAGAGACGAATACCGAGGAGCTCAGCCAGCTCACCACCACCCTTCGCAACGAACAATCACGTGATGCGGTCAAGCGCAACATGCTGAAGCTGGACTATCAGTACACACCGCTGAACTCCTGGTTCGATGTGCTGGATGTGGGCATCTACGGCCAGACGTCAGAAACTGCACAGCTCAGCTGGCAAAACGTGGTTCCCACCGTCTCCGCCCCCTACAGCTACCGCACTCGCAACAACTGGTACGACGAGAACTCAACCGGGATAGCCGTCCAACTGGAAAGCAATTGGGGTGACGCCACCAAACACCGCCTGATCTACGGTGCCGATGCGCGCTGGGCGCAAATGTCCATGCTGTCCAACGCCTACCAGAACGCCGGGACCTATACCGCCAGAGCGCAGTACTTCCCTGACACCGACGCGCGCAACATGGGGGTATTTGTCCAGGATGAAATCAAAATGGGCAAGCTCACGCTGACCCCGGGGCTGCGTTACGACAGCTACAGCTTGACACCCAACATCGGGCCGCTGAACTCCAGCGCCGTCAAGTACGGCAACCTGTCCGATGGCGGCGCATCGCCCAAACTGGGCGCCACCTGGGCTATCCAGCCAGCCCTGACTTTATTCAGCCAGTACAGCCATGGATTTCGCGCACCCAAAGCAGATCAGGTCAACGGGGGCTTCACCGGTAGCGCCCAGGGCTTCACCTATCAATACCTCGGTAACCCGAACCTGAAGTCCGAGAGCAGCGACTCGGTAGAGCTGGGTGTGCGCGGCAAAGGCGCCAATTACAAGTACAGCGCCGCCGCCTTTTACGGTAAATACAAGGACTTCATCAGCCAGACTAGCACCGCCAGCGGCGGCGTGACCTATTACCAGTACGTAAACCTCAACCAGGTCACGCTCAGCGGCATTGAGCTGCGCGGTGAGTGGACCGTGAGCCCGTCGGTACGCCTGAGCGCCGCCTATGCACACACTGAAGGCGTGCAGAACAATGGCAGCAAAGACACCTATCTGGCCACCGTAGACCCCGACAAACTGGTCGCCGGCCTGCACTATGCGCCCCGCACGCAATGGGGTCTGACCAGCCAGCTCACGCTGGTGGAACGCAATCTCCACGCGCCCACCACCAGCGGCGTAGTCCCCGGAGGCTACGGGGTGCTGGACCTGACGGGCTGGTACCAGTTCAGCAAAGCGACCAAGCTGAACGCCGGGCTCTACAACGTGTTCGACAAAAAGTACATCCAGTGGGCTGACATCCGTGATTTGTCTGTTGCCAACGCCAGCCAGGCTGATGCATACACCGCCACTGGCCGGAACGTCAAGATCAGCGTCATCCACAACTTTTAAGGCAATGGAGTTTCCGTCATGAGCAACACCCCGGAACTACAAACCGTACTGGAAGAAAGCCAACGCTTTCCACAGCAGTTCAACAGCCTGCTCCTGGCCACCGTGCATGCAAGCGGCCGGCCGGAAGCAAGCTACGCCCCGTATGTGAAAGACAAGGGCACGTACTACATCTACGTCAGCGAGCTGTCTGCGCACACGGCAAACCTTTCCAGCGCAGCCCGGTGCAGCGTCCTGTTCATCGAGAATGAAGCGCAGGCCAAACACATCTTTGCACGTCAACGCCTCACCCTGGACTGCAGTGCAAGCGAAGTGGAGCGCAACAGTGCCCGCTTTAACGACGTCATGGGCTTGTTCCGGCAAACGTTTGGCAGTTTCATGGACATGCTGAGCGGATTGCAGGACTTTCACCTCTTTGCTCTGACGCCTGAGCAAGGCAACTACGTGGCCGGCTTTGCCAGGGCCTACCGACTGGCGGGTGATGACCTGAGCCTTATCCAGCACCGCAATGACCAGGGGCACGGCAAGTCAGTCGCTGCGCCCGCTGTTGCGCAAACGCATTGAGCACGCGATGACACAAGACACCCCTCTGCCCCCCGAACAGATACGCCGCAGCTTCGCTGAGTTGCGCAGCGCAAAGCGCATGCGCCACCTCGAAATAGCCCAAACGCTGGGAATCTCCGAAGGCGCCTTGATGGCGGCACATGCCGGCGCGGCCGCGCACGATGAGCTGAACCGCTTGCAAGCCATCCGGCTTCAAAACAAGTGGCCAGACATCGTGGCTACGCTGGAGTCTCTGGGTGAGGTCATGGCATTGACCCGCAACCCGTCGTGCGTGCATGAAAAAACCGGCACCTACGCCCACATCACGCGCAACGGCCACATCGGACTGGTGCAATCGGGCGCCATTGATCTGCGGATTTTCTATGCCCAATGGCAGCATGGCTTTGCGGTCATGGAAGAGAACGAAGCGGGGCCCCAGCGCAGCCTGCAGTTTTTTGACGCCAGCGGTCGCGCCGTACACAAAGTATTCCTGAAAGCGCACAGCGATGTAGCGGCCTATGAGCAGCTGGTGGCACAGTGGCAGGCCCCCGATCAGGATCCGGCTTTTCAGACACAGGCGCCCGCGCCTGAGCCGGAAGTGCTTGCCGACGCAGCAATCGACGCCGTGGGCTTTTTGGATGAATGGGGCCAGCTGCGGGATACCCATGATTTTTTCGGACTCCTCAAACGCCACAAGGTGAGCCGCATCCAGGCTATGCGCCTGGCCCAGGGGCGGTTTGTCCGCCCGGTAGCGCGCTCCAGTGTGCTGCAACTACTGAACCTGGCCGTGCAGCATCAGACGCCCCTCATGGTTTTTGTCGGAAATCCGGGCGTCATTCAGATACACACAGGGCCCATCCACAAAGTGGCGGTCATGGGCCCCTGGGTCAATGTGCTGGATCCCGACTTCAACCTGCACCTGCGGGAAGACCAGATCGACAGCGCCTGGATCGTGCGCAAGCCGGCGGATGACGATTCGGTTCACTCCCTGGAAGTGTTCGATGCATCCGGCAACACCATTGCCATGTTTTTTGGCGCACGCAAGCCCGGCATTCCGGAATCACGGGATTGGCGTGCGCTGCTCACGCAGATTCAAGAGGAGCACGCCCCATGCCTGACCTGAACCCGACACCGGTCCGCCCACCAGCGCACCTGAGCCGCCGTCAATGGGGCCAGGGCTTGCTCGCGGCAGGCTTGCTACCGTGCTACCTGACAAGCTTTGCTGCAGGGAAACAGCGGGTGGTCAGCATAGGCGGGGCATTGACCGAAATCATCTATGCCCTGGGTGCCCAAGACGAGCTGGTGGCCGTGGACACGACCTCACAATTTCCGGCAGCCGCCCTCAAGCTTCCCAATGTGGGCTATGCCCGGACCTTGTCGAGCGAGGGGGTCTTGGCCGTCAGCCCCACCCATATCCTGGCCACCGAAGACGCCGGCCCTCCCGCTGTGATCCGGCAGTTGCAGGCTACGGGCATCACGGTCGACATCCTGCCGGCGAACCACCGGTTTGAAGGCCTGCTGGACAGAGTGCGCCGCGTCGGCACGCTCACCGACAAGCGTAGCGCCGCCACGGAGCTCGCGGGCCAACTCAGCAAGCAATGGAAAGACGTGCGCACCGGCATCCAGGGCCGCACCGGCGCCGTTCCCCGCGTGCTGTTTGTGCTTTCACACAGCCCGAGCCAGATCATGGTGGGCGGGAACGGCAGCAGCGCAGAAGCCATGCTGGAATATTCAGGCGCGCGCAACGCGGCCCAGGGCTTTGAAGGCTTCAAGCCGATCACCGCAGAAGCCGTGATTGCCGCCCAACCGGATGTGATTCTCTTCACCGACCAGGGACTGGCCAGCATTGGCGGCATCGAGGGGGCGCTCAAGCTGCCGGGCATCCGTCAGACACTGGCCGGCCAGAAACGGCGCATCACCTCATTGGAAGCTGCTTTTATGCTGAATTTCGGGCCGCGCATGCCCGCCGCTGTCGCGGCCCTGGCCCAGCAAATTCACAGAACGGCAAGCGCATGAACGCAGCGGTCTACACCCGCCACCCCCGGGCCTTCATGGCGCTGCTGCTGCTCACCAGCCTGGTGCTGGCTGTGAGCGGCGGCGCGGTTCTCGTCTCGCCGGGCGACTGGCTGGCCCTTTGGAACCGGGAGGGCGATACACCGCTGAGCGGGAGTGCCTATGTGCTGTGGGAAATCCGCTTGCCCCGAGTGCTCTTCTCGCTGCTGATAGGTGCCGCGCTGGGGCTGTGCGGCACCTTGACACAAGGCCTGTTCCGCAACCCCTTGGCAGACCCCGGGCTGCTGGGCATCAGCAGCGGTGCGGCGTGTGCAGCCGCTCTCACGATTGTGTTCCTCGCCCGAAGCGGCCTGGACATCCCCTTTGAGTGGCGCTTTGCCATCCTGCCCATCGCCGCATTTTCTGGCGCCGTGCTGGTCTGCCTCACGCTGGACCGCGTCGCCCACTGGATCACGGCGGGCTCTCTGTCCGGGCTGTTGCTCACCGGCATTGCGCTGAACGCACTGGCGGGCGCCGTCATCGGGCTGTGCACCTATCTGGCCAGCGACGAGCAATTGCGCAGCCTGACGTTCTGGACCTTGGGCTCCGTGGCAAGCGCCAGCTGGGGGCTGGTGGCGGCACTGGCGCTGCTGCTGGTCTGGGCATTTGTCAGCACCCGGCGCAGCCTGGCCGCGCTCAACGCCCTGGCGCTGGGGGAAGCGGCCGCAGGCCATGTGGGGATCGAGGTCCGGCAACTGCGTACCCGCATCGTGGTGCTGGTCGCACTGGCCAGCGGTTTTGCAGTGGCCTGGTGCGGAATCATCGGCTTTGTCGGGCTGATTGCACCGCACATGGTGCGCAGTGTGCTCGGTCCGGATCATCGGCGCGTAGCGCCCTATGCCATGGGTGTGGGGGCGCTTTTGCTGCTGTGGGCAGACACTGCGGCGCGTACCTTGGCGGTTCCGGCAGAGATACCTGTGGGCATCTTCACCTCGCTCCTGGGGGCACCTTTCTTTCTGGTGCTACTGTGGAATATGCGACAAGGAGGCCGCTATGCCGGTTGACGCACCGCATCGTTCAGATGCCAAGGCGTGGATGAGCGCGCGCGCCATGGGCCTGCACTTCGGGCTGCATGGGGTTGGGCCCTTTGATTTCGATCTGCGCGCCGGAGAGCAAGTGGCCATTCTGGGTCCTAGTGGTGCCGGCAAGTCAACTCTGCTGCGTCTGCTGGCCAAAGAAGCTGCACCGGATGCCGGCCAACTGGTCTGGCAGGGACGCAGCATGGAGCGCTGGTCCCGCGCCGAGCTCAGTCGTACCCGTGCGGTGCTTCCGCAATCATTTGACGTGGCGTTCGGCATGCCCACGGAGCTGGTGATTGGTCTGGGGCGGGTCGCCAGAGACCACGACCCCCGAGGTCCGCACATCGTGCAGCAGGCTGCAGGTTTGGCCCATGCCAGCCACCTGCTCGGCAGGCGCTTTGACACGCTATCCGGCGGGGAAAAGGCGCGGGCCCAAATGGCACGGATCTTTGCCCAGCTCTGGGATGTGGAGAACGGCCTCCTCATGGTGGACGAACCGGTCGCCTCCCTGGACCCGGGCCTGCAACTGGAGATGCTGGACTCCATCCACCGCTTCGCGCTGGAACGCGGTCATGCCGTGCTGGCGGTGTTGCACGACGTGCAACACGCATTGCACGGCTTTGAGCGCTGGCTCTTGATCAAGGACTCCCGCCTTCTGGCGGACAGCCGCTGCGCACAAGAGGTCATAGAGCACTTGCCCGCACTGTATGGAATTCCGTTTGTGCAAGCGGTGAGCCCTTGTGGCCAGGTTCTGCTCAGCCCCGCGCGGCGAGCAGCAAGTCCGCTACCGGCTCAGTAACGGCGTAAGGAGCGTGCGACGCGACAGACGCTCCCAAGCCGGATGGCAGCGTACGTGGCGCCCTTCCGAGGGCCTCACCTTTCCATTCTCCGCACACCGCCCCAGGTCGCGTCGCATCACCTGGAACTGATTGCTGCCACCACAGAGCGTGCCAGAATGCACCCTCTTTGGACACGCGCACACGAGGCCCCATGAAACATGGTTTTTTAAATGCATTGCTCGCGCTGGCATTCTTTGGGTGCACTGTTGCAGGCGCACAAGTCATCAACAAGGGAGAAGCCGGGCGCATCTGGGCAGACGCCAAAATCGCCGCCCAGGCAGGGCCGGCGAACATCCTGCTCCCGGTGCAGGACACCGTGCAAGCCGCCCTTGCGCTTCCTGCGGGACACCTCTTCATTCCCCAGCCCCACGCCACCATGGTGCTCCAAGCCATTGGCAGGCCCGGCACCGACGAGCGCCTGCAGGGCCTGGTGCTGCCCGACGGGGATGCACCGTGGTACATGGCCATCCGCTTTGAACGTAGTGGCTACATCCAAGACGATGAAGCCAGAAGCTGGAATGTGGATGCACTGCTGCAGAGCCTGCAAGAGAGCACCGAGGCTGCCAATGCAGAACGCAAAAAAACCGGCTTGGCAGAAACGGAGGTGCTGGGCTGGGCCCAGAAACCGGCGTATGACGGCATCGCCCACCGACTGGCCTGGGCCGTGTCCTCCCGCAACAAGGGGGCTGCCGGCGACACCGCCCGGGTGGTGCACTACAACACCTATGCGCTGGGCCGTGAAGGCTACTTCAGCATGCGCCTGGTCACCAACCTGAATGCGCTCCCCAGCTACCAACCCGCTGCCCACACGCTGCTGAATGCACTGCAGTTTGCCGAAGGCAAGCGCTACGCCGACTTCAATGCAGGCACTGACCGCGTGTCCCCATTCGGTCTGACTTCCTTGGTCGTAGGCCCGGCCACCAAGAAAGCAGGGGCATTTTCCGGCTTCACGCGCTGGGCTGCCAAGTTCTGGGCAGCAGGCGCAGTGGCTGTCTTGGCCCTCGGGGTTGCGCTCCTCGTTTGGCGCAAGAGGCGCGCGGCCCAAGTAGCCGACGACGATGGTTTTGCCCACACCATGATGGTGGACCGCAACGCCCCCGAACCCACCCTGCCCCAGCCCCTGGCCCCGAATCCGCACGCTGACCAGGTCCGCCTCGGGCAAAACCGCCACAACGCCAACACCCCGGGCAGCCGCTAAAATGCCGCCAACAAGGACATTCCCATGAACATCTTCCGCCGCCCCGACTACCGCTCCGACGCCACCCAGTTCATCGACCAGCTCAAGGTCGCCAAGCCGACGCTGGAAGCCGAGCAGCGCAAGGGCCGCGCCCTGCTGTGGGACAAAGTGGTGGATCGCATGGCCTGGAAGGGCTTTCGCAGCGCCCAAGTCGCGCAAAAGCCCTACGTGTACCAAACCCAGCACGATTAAGAGCCAAATCAGGCCCTAGCCCTTGTGCAATAAGCGCAAGCAGCTCCTGATTTAATAGCATTATGACTTCCAGCACCGAAGGCGTTTCCTCCGGGGGCGCCGAACTCGGGCACATGCCTGAGGTGGTGGACCAGGTCGCCCTGGCGCGCCTGTATGGCGAACCGCTGTTCGCCATGCCGCATGACCTCTACATCCCGCCCGACGCGCTGGAGGTGTTTCTGGAGGCCTTTGAAGGTCCGCTGGACTTGCTGCTCTACCTGATCCGCAAGCAGAACTTCAACATCCTCGACATCCCGATGTTGAGCGTGACCAAGCAGTACCTGGTGTATGTTGAGCAGATCCGCAAGCGCAATCTGGAGCTGGCCGCGGAGTATTTGCTGATGGCGGCCATGCTGATCGAAATCAAATCGCGCATGCTGCTGCCCCCCAAAAAGACGGCAGAGGGCGAAGAAGCCGAAGACCCCCGGGCCGAACTGGTACGCCGCCTGCTGGAATACGAACAAATGAAGCTCGCGGCTGCGCGTTTGAACGCCCTTCCCCAGTACGGCCGCGACTTTCTGAAAGCCAACGTCTATATCGAGCAAAGCCTCAAGCCCCGCTTCCCGGATGTTTCGGTCGACGAGTTGCAAGCTGCATGGCGCGACATCCTCAAGCGGGCCAGGCTGGTGCAGCACCACAAGATCAGCCGCGAAGAGCTGTCGGTGCGGGAGCACATGAGCATCGTGCTCAAAAAACTGCAGGGGCAGCGCTTTGTCGGTTTTGAGAACCTGTTTGACGCCACGCAAGGCGTGCCGGTGCTGGTGGTGACCTTTATTGCCCTGCTGGAGCTGGCCAAGGAAACGCTGATCGAAATCACCCAGGCGGAGGCCTTTGCGCCCATCTACGTACGACTGGCCTATACACCCACCTGAGACAAGTCCTCTCCATTGCGGCGTGCAACAACGGTTAGTATTCGCCCCACTTTCGCCAACCCCTTGGTAATCCCGTTTTATGGAGTCCTCCATGGCCCTGAACCCGACCGGTGAACAAGCCTTCAGCGCACCCCAAGCGACTCCCTACGGCACGCTGCCCCCGGCGTCTACGCCCTCCACCCGCAAGCCCATCAGCCTGCCCCGCATCCAGGAGATGCACACCCGGGGTGAAAAAATCACCATGCTCACCGCCTATGACGCCACCTTCGCGGCCGTGGCAGACGCTGCGGGCGTGGAGTGCATCCTGGTGGGTGACTCGCTGGGCATGGTCTGCCAGGGTCGCCACAGCACTGTGGGCGTCACGCTGGACGACATGGCCTACCACACCGAAAGCGTGGCCCGTGGCTTGCGCCGTGCACAAGGCACGGCCTGGCTGATCGGCGACCTGCCCTTCGGCAGCTACCAGGAGTCCAAGGAGCAAGCCATCCGCAGCGCCAGCGTTCTCATGCAAGCCGGTGCGCACATGGTGAAACTCGAAGGCGGCGGCTGGACCACCGAAGTCGTGCAGTTTCTCGTGCAGCGCGGCATTCCGGTCTGCGCCCACTTGGGGCTCACCCCGCAAACCGTACATGCCCTGGGCGGCTACCGCGTGCAGGGTCGTGGTGATGCAGCAGCCGACATCATGAAAAAACAGGCACTGGAACTGCAGGACGCCGGCGCCTCCCTGCTGGTGCTGGAGATGGTGCCCGCCCCCTTGTCGGCAGAGCTGACCCGCGAACTGCCGCATTGCGCCACCATCGGCATCGGCGCCGGCAAGGGCACCGCCGGCCAAGTGCTGGTGCTACACGACATGCTGGGCGTGAACCTGGGCAAGAACCCGAAATTTGTGCGCAACTTCATGCTGGAGGCCAGCAGCATCCGGGGCGCCATGGAGGCCTATGTGGCCGCAGTCAAGAACGGCAGCTTTCCGGACGACGCCCTCCATGCGTGGTGACTGTGGTTCCCCCCCGGAGCGCCTCCGGCGCTTCCCCCTCAAGGGGGCGATACCAGCCGACTGGCAAAGCCAGACCGGCGGTATCTCTGGTCGTAACTTCCCTTCTGTTTATCTATGCAACTGATTCACACGATTGCCGAGCTGCGCGAGGCGCTCAGCCAGTACCGTCACCCTGCCGTCGTGCCCACCATGGGCAATTTGCATGCGGGGCATTTGGCGCTGGTGCGTCAGGCCAAGCCGCTGGGGGATGTGACGATTTCCACCATTTTTGTGAACCGACTGCAGTTCGCCCCCCACGAAGACTTTGACACGTACCCCCGCACCCTGGAAGCCGATTGCGAGCACCTGGAAGCGGCGGGTTGCGACATTGTGTTTGCACCCAAAGAGTCTGAGCTGTACCCTCAGGCGCAAACGTTCAAGGTTCACCCCCCCACCGAGCTGGCTGACATTCTGGAAGGCCACTTCCGTCCCGGCTTTTTCATCGGGGTGTGCACCGTCGTAATGAAGTTGCTAGCGGTGACACAGGCGCGCACCGCACTGTTTGGCAAAAAGGACTATCAGCAGCTGATGGTGATACGCAACATGGTCAAGCAGTTCGCCCTGCCGATTGAGGTCATCGGCGGCGAAACCCAGCGCAACGAGGCGGGTTTGGCACTTTCGAGCCGCAACGGCTACCTGACTCCCGCGCAACGCGAAGAAGCACTTTTGTTGTCCCGCACCCTGCGCCACATCGTGGACGCCGTTCGCCGAGGTGAGACCGACCTCGCCCGATTGGAGCATGAGGGCATGCAAACCCTGCGCACCGCAGGCTGGTTTCCGGACTATGTGGCCGTGCGTCGCCAAAGCGACTTGCAGGCTCCACAGCCGGGTGATGCCACAGTCGTATTGGCAGCAGCACGTCTGGGCACAACTCGGCTGATTGATAACATAGAAGTTTGAAGCAGGAGACCTACCATGAACAATGATTTCAATGCAGAACGTCGTGTATGCCTGCGCCGTGGAGCCACACTCTCCCTTCTGGCCGCTGGTGGCGTGTTGACTGCATGTGCGGCAGGGCAAGACCGTGGCTTGCAGTTCAGCACGCTGGCAGCAGCACAGGATGAGGTCATGCGACTAACCCAGGCGCCGGCCTTGGACAGTGCCGCCGCCTTCAGCTGGAGTCAAACGCTGGAGCATTGCGCCCAGAGCATTGAGTTCTCGATGAGCGGATTTCCCGAACCCAAGTCCGCACTGTTTCAGAAAACCGTAGGCACTGCCGCCTTCAGTGTATTCAGCTGGCGCGGCAAGATGAACCACGACCTGGCAGAACCTATCCCCGGTGCGCCGGCGCTCGCAAGCGACATGCCGGCTGCTGCGGCGGTGGAACGCTTGCAAAAAGCCATCGCGACTTTCGCGCAATGGAACGGCGAACTTAAACCCCACTTTGCCTACGGCGAGTTGACCAAGCCCCAATACGAACAGGCGCACGCGATGCATCTGGCACAACACCTGTCGGGCTTCACCATCAAGACCTGAAGCGATTGCGCACAAGCGGTCCCAACAACGAAAAAGCCCAGGCAAGCCCGGGCATAAAAACCTTGGAATACCGCGCTTGGCTTAGAAGGTGTACTTCAAGCCAATTTCCGATACATCACCCTCGCCATTGGCCTTGCCCAAGCCAGCGAAGTCCACATAGAACTGCATGTTCTTGAAGGGGGTGTAGCCCACAGCAGCGGACCATTCTTCACGAGCCTTGGCGTTTTCTGGGTTGACGCGTTGCATGGACACACCGAAGTCAAACTCGCCCATCACGTAGGTCACAGCCAAGCCGGTATAGCTGGTCTTGATCTTGGCAGTGCTTTCCACCTCGGCCACCAAGCCCTTCACAGCCACACTGCCCAGCTGGTAGGTGGCAGCCAAACCAGTGGAATAACGGTCAGTATTCAACGAACCTGCTGCGGCAGAACCATCCGCCTTGTATTTAGCCAATTCACTCCAGCCACCAGCCAAGGTCAAACCACCGATTTTGTAGCTGGCAGCCAAGGCGAATCCGTTGGAATTTTCCGGATTGGTGCTAGGGCCGATCGCGGAGGTGTAGTCCACGGCAAACGTTACATCCCCCAGTTTGTGGCTGTATTGCAGGTGACGCCCTTTGTTGGCAGAAGCTGCCTCGGTCATGAAGCCGTTTTCGCCATGACCGAGGCCCAAGACCTCCATCACGTTGTCTTCCATGAAGCTGTCAAACTGACCGGCAGAGAAACGTCCGAACTTCTTGCTGGCGATGCCCACGCGGGTGTTATCGGAAGTGAAGGCGGAATTGTCGACGACGGGGTCATAGTCCACTTCGATCTCGCCAAAGATGGAAATGTCTTCATTCACAGTTTTGGCCGCCTTGATTTCGACCTGGTTCAGGCCCTTGCCCAGCACTTCACTGACCTCGCGGCCGGCAGAATTGCGCTTGCCTACCTAGTAGGTGCCAACGTCCACATTCACCTCGAACTTGACATCCTTGTCGCTGACCAACTCAGCCGACTAAACACCCATCGCCAAAGTTGCAACTGCGATTGCAACGACAGATTTCTTCACCATTTTTCAACTCCAGATTCATGCACTGTTTAAGCTGCATCCGAACTGATGCAACAGGTGCCGGAGTCTGAAGAGGCCATGCGACAAATCCGTGCAAGCGCCATGAAACTTTCATGAAACCTTGCCCCCTCCACGCCATGAAGGAAAAGCCTGGCTACAGGAAGCGGTCCAGCACCCGCTTGCTATGGGTATCCATGGCGAACTGGTCACGCACCAGATATTGGATGCCATGGGCGTCGGCAATCAGCAATGCATGGTCTTTGCCAATACGGCGTATGTCTTCATCACCGCGAAGCACAAACTCCGTGGTGCCCCGGTCGGTTTCCACGGTCCAGGTGCAGGGCGTGGAATAGCTGGTGACGGATACGATGCGTTCGATCACCGGCATGAACTCACGGGTGGCGAGTTCCGCCCGGATCAGGTCTTGGGCCGGCTGGGGCACGTCAGCCAGCAAGTCCACCCAGGCGACTTCTTTGCCATCAGTGCTGACCAGCGAAATGCCGTCTTCCGGCGACTGGATCGGGAAGGCGCGCACGGGCACCACGCCCTCAAAGCGCTCACCCGATGCATTGGTGAGCACCAGCTTGCCAAATGGTGTGCGCTCCAGGGTGAAGCGGCTGGCGGTTACGGTGTAGAGCGCGCTCATGCGGACTCCTCCATCAGGTTGTTGCGGGCTTGGGCCTGGTACAGGTTGAAATACGCGCCTTCGCGGGCCATCAGCGCGTCGTGGGTTCCCTCTTCCACCACCTTGCCACGGTCCAGCACCACCAGGCGGTCGGCCCGGTGCAGGGTGGAGAGCCGGTGGGCAATCGCAATAGTGGTGCGGCCTTGCACCAGGTTTTCCAGCGCTTTCTGGATTTCTTTTTCGGTCTCGGAATCCACCGACGAGGTAGCCTCGTCCAGAATCAGGATGCGCGGGTCGATCAGCAGGGCACGCGCAATCGAAATGCGTTGGCGCTCTCCGCCCGACAGACCTTGGCCGCGCTCGCCGACCATGGAGTCATAGCCCTGAGGCAATCGCAGGATGAATTCATGCGCATGTGCGGCACGGGCGGCCGCAATGATCTCGGCACGAGTGGCGCCAGGTTTGCCGTAGGCGATGTTGTCGGCAATGGTGCCGAAGAACAAGAAGGGCTCCTGCAACACCAGTCCGATGTTCTGCCGGTAGTCTGATATGGCGTAAGAACGGATATCCACGCCATCCACCAGAATGGCACCTTCCGACACGTCGTAGAAGCGGCAGATCAAGTTAACCAACGTGCTCTTGCCGGAACCGCTGTGCCCCACCAACCCCACCATCTCACCGGGAGCGATGTTGAGGCTGATGCCACGGTTGACCTCGCGGTTGCCGTAGCGGAAACCCACATCACGCACCTCGATACTGCCTTGGACTTTGCCCATGGGCACCGGCTGAGCCGGCTCGGGCACGCTGGAGACATGGTCCAGAATGTCAAAGATACGCTTGGCCGCCGATGCAGACTTTTGCGTGACCGACACGATGCGGCTCATGGAATCCAGCCGACCATAAAAACGGCTGATATACGCAATAAAAGCCGTCAACACACCAACCGTGATGTCGCCTTTGGACACCTGCCAGATACCGAAGGTCCAGACTACCAGCAAGCCCAGTTCCGTCAGGAACGACACGCTAGGGGAAAACAAGGACCAGATTTTGTTGATACGGTCATTCACCGCTAGGTTGTGCTTGTTGGCCTCACGGAATCGGGTGGCTTCGCGACGCTCTTGGGCAAAGGCCTTGACCACGCGAATACCGGGAATGGTGTCGGCCAACACGTTGGTGACCTCGCCCCAGACGCGGTCGATCTTTTCGAAGCCGGTGCGCAGGCGGTCCCGCACGAAATGGATCATCCAGGCAATAAACGGCAAGGGCACCAGGGTCACCACCGCCAACCATGGGTTGATGGAGAACAGAATGACGGCCGTCATGGTGAGCATGATCACGTCGGTCGCGAAGTCCAGCAGATGCAGCGACAAAAACACGCAGATCCGGTCACTTTCGCTGCCGATGCGCGACATCAAGTCCCCCGTGCGCTTGCCACCAAAATACTCCAGCGACAAACGCAGCAAATGCTCGTAGGTGGTGGTCCGCAAATCAGCCCCGATGCGCTCAGATACGAGGGCGAGGATGTAGGTCTTGGCCCAGCTCAGCACCCACGCCAGCAACGCAGAGCCGAACAACCCCCCCATGTACAAGCCCACCAACATGGGGTCGATCTTCTGCCCGTTCTGGAAGGGGATCAGCACCTTGTCCATCAAGGGCATCGTGAGGTAAGGCGGCACAAGGGTCGCCGCAGTGCCCAGCAGGGTCAGCACAAACCCCAGCAGCAACTGGCCTTTGTAAGGCCTGGCGAAACGCCAGAGGCGGAACAGTGTCCAGGTGCTGGGCGGGGTATGGACGACCTTGGTACAGACCGGGCACTCTTCCTGGTCGGACTCCAACGGCGCTTTGCAGCTTGGGCAGACGTTGGTCAATACCTGTACAAAAGGCCGTCCAGTGAGCGCACTTTCCAGTTGGGCCTGAAACTGGTCCACCAAGCGGATCGCCGAGAGATTTTGCCCCAAGGTGAAACGCCAGCTCCCCAATAGGGCTCGGGCATCCAGCAAATCGATATGTCCCACGCCGGCATGGTCATGGTGGAGTAATTGTTGCCCGGCCTGCAGTTCCCACGAAGTCCAGACCTGGCTGGCACCATCAAAGGACAACAAGCGTTGGCTGGTGAGCACCACCACACCTTTGACAAAGTGCAGCTGCTGGTCAAGGTCAACCTCCAGCGTCGCCAACACGTTCTCTTGAGGGCGGAGTTGTTTAAGGACCGTTTCACGCCAAAGGGTCGGCAGGTCGCCAGGCAGCGTGGACAAAGCAAGGGCTTCTGTGGTCATGAATCGCAAAAAAGGGTGAATTTGAATCAGTTTTCTAGGGTGACAGGCCCTGGGGCAAGTCCCACTTCAGGCCGTCGATACTACGCGCTAGCGCAATCAGGCAGGTTTACGCATCAGCAGTGAGCGAAAATACACAACGCATAAAGCGTAACAATGGTGGACCGCTCCTTTCCCACATTCCAATGACAGCCAAGAAAAATATCGAAATTCTCCGGGTGACCCACCTTCGCGGGCCCAACATCTGGACCTACCGCCCGGTCATCGAGGCCTGGGTTGACATTGGGGAGCTGGAAAACCACCCCTCCAACACCCTGCCGGGTTTTTATGAGCGCCTGACCAGCTGGTTGCCCGGCCTGATTGAGCACAAATGCAGTCCTGGGGTGCGGGGTGGCTTCTTGCAACGCCTGCGCGAAGGTACCTGGGCGGCCCACATCATGGAACATGTGGCGTTGGAGATCCAGAATCTGAGCGGCATGCAAACCAGCTTCGGCAAGGCGCGCCAGATGTCCAAGCCCGGTGTTTACAAGATTGCATTCCGCACCCGGCAGGAGCAAGTCGGGCGCAAAGCGCTGGTCGTGGCGCGCGACCTGATCGTGGCTGCCATCAATGACACAGAGTACCCGCTGGAGGCGCACATCTCCGAGCTGCGTGATATGGTGGACTCCATGTGCCTAGGGCCCAGCACTTCCAACATTGTGGATGCCGCTACTGACCGCAGCATCCCATCCATCCGCCTCACAGAAGGCAATCTGGTGCAGTTGGGTTATGGCATCGCCCAGCGCCGCATCTGGACCGCAGAGACGGACCAGACCTCTGCGATTGCCGAAGAGATTGCCAGCGACAAGGACCTGACCAAAAGCCTGCTCCAGTCCTGCGGTGTGCCGGTGCCTGAGGGAGCCTTGGTCAACTCGGCGGAGAAGGCGTGGGAAGCGGCCCAGGACATCGGACTGCCGGTCGCCGTCAAGCCCTATGACGGCAACCACGGTCGCGGCGTCACCTTGGATTTATCAGATCAAGCCAGCATCACAACGGCATTCCACGTGGCCAAAGAGCAAAGTGGTGGCAGCGTGATCGTGGAGAAGTTCATTCCCGGCAATGAGCACCGTCTGCTCGTGGTGGGAAAGCGGGTGGTCGCAGCTGCCCGCGGTGAATCCGCCTGGGTCATTGGCGATGGCAGCAGCACCATCACCGAACTGGTCAATGCGCAGATCAACACCGACCCGCGCCGTGGCGAAGCTGAAGAGTTGCCACTCTCCCCCATCGAACCTGAAAAAAGCCCGGAAGTACAGCTGGAGCTGCGCCGTGCCGGATTGACGCCGGCCTCAGTACCCGCCAAAGACCAGAAAGTGCTGATCCAGCGCAATGGCAACGTAGCATGGGATGTGACGGACGAACTTCACCCCACCGTTGCCGCAACCGCTGCATTGGCAGCGCGAATTGTGGGTCTCGATATTGCCGGCATCGACATGGTGATGGAAGACTGCTCCAAGCCCATGAAAAACCAGCGGGGCGCGGTCATTGAGGTGAATGCCAGCCCCGGTTTGCTGTTTCATATCAAGCCCGCCATCGGAACGCCCCGGAATGTGGGCAAAGCCATCGTGGAACACCTCTTCACCCCGGAGTCCGAAGCACGGATTCCGGTGATAGGAGTTACCGGCAACCAACATACCGGACGCTTGGCGCGCCTGATTGCGTGGCTGGTGCACATCAGTGGCAAACATGTAGGCTTGGCTTGCAGCGAGGGCTTGTACCTGGATGGCCGCCAAATTGACGCCAAAGATAGTGCCCACTGGGAGCCCAGCCAACGGCTGTTGATCAACCGCTCGGTCCAAGCTGCGGTCTTGGAGAACAGCAGCCGCATGATTCTTGCTGAGGGCCTGGCCTATGACCGCTGCGCCGTGGGCGTGGTGACCGACATCAGCTGCACCCCTGACCTGGCGGAGTTCGACATTCTCGATGCGGAGCAAACCTACAAGGTGGCGCGCACGCAAGTCGATGTAGTTCTGCCCTCGGGCACGGCCGTACTCAATGCGACCGACCCGCAAGTGGTGGAACTGGCCGATTTGTGTGACGGCAAAGTCATCTTCTACGCACCCGACGCAGACAACGCTGCGCTGGTGGCACACCGGGCCCAAGAAGGCCGCGCCCTGTTTGTGCGGGATGGCGAAATTATTCTGGTGCAAGGTGCCGACGAGGTGGCCGTGCTGCCCCTGGCGTCTCTCAAGCCTGCCAAAGCCGCCAAACCTGAAATGGTGATGGCCGCTATTGGCGCCGCCTGGGCCCTTGATATTCCTGTGGAATTGATCGGCGCCGGTTTGCGCACCTTCGAATCCAACCCTAAAAAAACTCCTTACTGAGCCCCCTATGGAAGTCACCCGTATCCGCGCTCTGCGCGGCCCCAATCTGTGGAGCCACCACACGGCCATCCAGTCTGTGGTGATCTGCACTGCCCAAGAAGCAGCGGTATCGTCCATTCCGGGTTTTGAAGACAAGCTGCGTGCCCGCTTTCCCGAAATCAGCCCTTTCCAACCCGTGGGCCACGCAGAGAGCGTGTCGATGGCCCGCGTATTGGAATTGGCAGCCCTGGGCTTGCAGGCGCAAGCCGGTTGCCCCGTCACCTTCAGTTGCACGACCCCCACGGTGGACAAATACACCTACCAGGTCGTGGTGGAGTACAGCGAAGAGGAAGTCGGCCGCCTTGCCATGGAACTGGCTGAAAAGCTGTGTACCGCCGCACTGAACAACACCCCCTTTGACTTGCCGGCGGCTTTGGAAGCGCTGCGTGAGCTGGATGAAGACGTGCGCCTAGGCCCCAGCACCGGCTCCATCGTGGACGCAGCGGTGGCGCGTGGCATTCCTTACAGCCGCATGACCGAAGGCAGCATGGTGCGCTTCGGTTGGGGCAGCAAGCAACGCCGCATTCAGGCTGCCGAGATGGACGTCACCAGCGCGATTGCAGAAGCCATTGCGCAAGACAAGGAACTGACGAAAAAGCTGCTATCCGCAGCGGGCGTGCCGGTCCCCGGTGGACGCTCGGTGGTGGATGCTGAGGACGCATGGGCGGCTGCCCAGGAAATCGGTTTGCCGGTCGTCGTGAAACCCAATGACGGCAACCAGGGCAAGGGCGTTACGGTCAACATCACCAACAAAGAGCAATTGCTCAAGGCTTTTGCCGTGGCCAAGGAATTCCGCGACGACATCCTGGTCGAGCGCTTCATGCCCGGCAACGACTTCCGCTTGCTGGTCGTGGGCGACAAGCTAGTAGCCGCAGCCCGCCGTGACCCGCCCAAAGTGGTCGGTGATGGCGTGCACACCATCGCCGAGTTGGTGGCCCACGTAAACGCCGACCCGCGCCGTGGTTCGGGCCATGCCACATCGCTGACAAAAATTCGTTTTGACGAGATTGCAAAGGCCACGCTGGCAACCCAAGGCTTCCATGCCGAATCTGTGCCCGCCAAAGGCCAGCGTGTGAATTTGCGCAACAACGCCAATCTATCCACCGGCGGTTCTGCGACCGATGTGACGGACGACGTCCACCCCGAAGTGGCCGCTCGCGCCATTGCCGCAGCGCACATGGTGGGCTTGGACATTTGCGGTGTGGACGTGGTGTGCGACACCATCCTGCGTCCGCTGGAAGAGCAAGGCGGCGGCATCGTGGAAGTGAATGCGGCCCCGGGGCTGCGCATGCACTTGTCGCCCTCCTTCGGCAAAGGCCGCGCGGTGGGAGAAGCCATCATCAACAGCATGTTCAAAAAAGGGCAGGACGGGCGCATTCCCATCGTTGCCGTCACCGGCACCAATGGCAAGACCACGACTGTTCGGCTCATCTCCCACCTGCTGACACAAAACGGTCTGCGGGTAGGCATGACCAACACCGACGGCGTATATGTGAACGGTGACTGCATTGACACCGGCGACTGCAGCGGCCCCAAGAGTGCCAAGAGCGTTTTATTGCACCCGGATGTAGATGCCGCAGTGCTGGAAACCGCTCGCGGCGGCATCCTGCGCGAAGGCTTGGCCTTCGACAAATGCGACGTGGCGGTAGTCACCAATGTAGGCAGTGGCGATCACCTCGGGCTGAACTACATCACCACAGTCAACGAGCTCGCAGTGCTCAAACGCGTGATCGTGCAGAACGTGGCGCCCACCGGTACAGCGGTGCTGAATGCGGCTGACCCCATCGTCGCCGCCATGGCGGCCAAGTGCAAAGGTGAGGTCATTTTCTTTGCCGCCGACAAAAACAACGCCGTCATGGCAACCCACCGGGCCCAGGGACAAGCTGTGGTGTACGTTGAAGGCAACCACCTGATCGCCAGCAAAGGCAATATGCTGCAGTCCATTCCCTTGGCAGATGTACCCATCACCTTAGGCGGGGCCATCGGCTTCCAGGTAGACAATGTGATGGCCAGTGTGGCCGCCGCATGGTCCTTGGGAATCCGCTGGGATGTAATCCGCAAAGGCCTGGCCAACTTCTCAAACGACAGCCACAACGCAGCGGGTCGTTTCAATATGTTCAAGTTCCGTGGGGCGACCGTGATCGCCGATTACGGCCACAACCCGGACGCCATGCTGGCCCTTGTGCAAGCCGTTCAAGCCTTGCCTGCAACCCGGCGCTCAGTGGTGATCAGCGGCGCTGGCGACCGCCGTGATCAGGACATCCGCCAACAAACCGAAATTCTGGGCGACGCCTTTGATGAAGTGGTGATGTTTGAAGACCAGTGCCAGCGTGGCCGCAACGACGGCGAAGTGTTGGCTCTGCTGCGCGCAGGCTTGGCGAAAGCCAAGCGCACCACACAGCAGTCCGAAGTGTTTGGCGAGTTCCTGGCGATTGATACCGCCATGGACAAGCTCCAGGCCGGCGAGCTGTGCCTGGTGCTGGTGGACCAGGTCGAAGAAGCCATGGCCCACATTGCGGCCAAGGTGGCAGCAGCCCAGTAACGCTTTGCGCAGTGGGGTTTAGTAGACCTCGGCTGCCGGGCCCCGGCCCATCAGCGCCATGACAGCCTGGTGGGCCTGCAGCTTTCCATCCAGTAGACCGACCACGCCCTGCGTAATTGGCATCGCGACCCCCAGGCTGGCTGCGCGCTGCCAGACGGTGCGGGCGCTGTAAACGCCCTCTGCCACATGGCCGAGTTCAGCCACCGCTTGGTCCAATGTTTTGCCTTGGGCCAAAGCCAGCCCGACCTGCCGGTTACGAGACAGGTCACCCGTCGCCGTCAGTACCAAGTCGCCCAAGCCACTCAGGCCCATGAAGGTTTCGGCTTTGGCGCCCAAGGCCATGCCGAGCCGGGTGATTTCCGCCAAGCCGCGCGTGATCAGCGCGGCACGCGCATTCAGGCCCAGGTTCAAGCCGTCGCACAGGCCGGTGGCGATCGCAAGCACGTTCTTGACGGCACCGCCGACTTCCACGCCCACCACATCCTCATTGGCATACACACGCAACTCTGCGCTATGGAAAGCATCCACCAATGCCCGGCGCACACTTTCATGCGCACTCGCGGCCACCAGCGCGGTGGGCATGCCGGCAGCGACCTCCTGCGCGAAGCTGGGTCCACTCAAAACACCGGCGAGCAGTTGGGGTGCTACGGCATGTTGCACCTCATGGCCCAACAAACCCATGCCAGCTGCCAGCGGCGCTTCAAAGCCTTTGCACAGCCACGCAACCGGGCACTCCATATCTGCAACCAACTGCAATGTGCCGCGCAGCGCAGCCATGGGCGTGGCGATGATGACCAGGTCCACCGCAGCCGCACCGGTCGACGCAGGCCGAATCAGATCACGCAATGGTGCGGAGCTGATGGCGAGCCCGGCGGGGAAGCCACAACCAGGCAAGTAGCGCGCATTCACACGCCCGACATGCATGGCGAGCGCCGCCTCTACATCCCGGGCCCACAAGGTAACCTCGTGGCGGTTGCGTGTGTTGCGCGCTGCGCTGATGGCCAGCGCCGTGCCCCAGGCGCCGGCGCCAATTACTATGATTTTCATAGCTGTTCGCGCTTATTCAACGGGCGCCAGGGGCCAAAACCCCTGACAAACGCTCACTGGGGCAAGGTACCGGCGGCTGCACCTGCAGCTTCCACTTGCTGCTGTTCGTACATGGCCTGGAAGTTGATCTCCGACAGGTGCACGGGCGGGAAACCACCACGTTGAATCAAGTCCGCCACGTTGCCGCGCAAATAGGGGTACACGATTTGCGGGCACGCGATGCCCATGATTTGACTCAGTTGTTCCTGGGGCAAGTTACGGATTTCAAAAATACCGGCCTGCTTGGCTTCGACCAGAAACACGGTCCTGTCCTTGATTTTGGTTTGCACCGTGGCGGTCACGCACACTTCAAACACGCCTTCAGCCACAGGGGCGGCTTCCACACCCAACTGGATATCGACGGAGGGCTGTTCCTGCTCCAGCAGGATGGCGGGGGAATTGGGTTGCTCCAGCGAAGCCTCTTTCAAATAGACGCGTTGGATTTGGAATACGGGATCTTGGTCAGCCATGGCTAAAGTCTCTCTAGATAAACAGAAGCCCGCCGGCACAACACCGACGGGCTACGAAAAAAATTCGCTGAGGGGAATTATGTCAGGCCGCAGCGCCCAACAAAGGCAGCAAGCCGCCGCTACTGTCCAGCGCCATCAAGTCATCACAACCGCCGACATGCGTGTCACCGATGAAGATCTGGGGCACGGTGCGCCGGCCGGTAATTTCCATCATCTTCATACGCTCATCGGGGTTCGCATCCACGCGGATTTCTTCAATGGTTTCCACCCCCTTGGACTTGAGGATGCGCTTGGCCTGCACGCAATAGGGGCAGACAGCGGTGGTGTACATCTTGACGGCTTGCATATTCGATTTCCTCGGTTCTGGGGCCTGCATCAGGCCTTTTCAACCGGCAGATTAGCGGCTTTCCACGATTTGAGTCCGCCTTGTAACGATTGGGCCTGCTCATAACCCAGCTTTTTGGCAATACCGACCGCCTTGGCGGAACGGACACCCGACTGGCACACCAATACCAAAGGCAGCGTCTTGTTCTTCACAGCGCTTGCGAGTTTGGCTTCCAGGTCGGCCAAGGGCAGATTTTTGGCGCCGACAATGTGACCGGCAGCGAACTCGGCAGCGTCTGACACATCCACCACACAGGCCTTCTCACGGTTGATCAACTGAATAGCAGCTGCTGAATCGACGCCGACTGCCGTCGCACCCTGCAATACAGGCCACATCAGCATGACGCCGGAGGACAGGGCAATGGCGATCAACATCCAGTTATCAATAATAAATTTCACTTTGTTCCTTGTTGGTGACTTCACTCGAAGCTGACATTTTAGAATGACGCACTTTGACCCGCCGGCCGCAACGGCCGGTTTCCGCAACCATTGATCCCTGCACCATGTACAAACTTGTTCTCGTACGCCACGGCGAATCCACCTGGAATCTGGAAAACCGCTTTACCGGCTGGACCGACGTTGACCTGACCCCCACCGGCGTAGAGCAAGCCAAAACAGCCGGGCGCCTGCTCAAAGCGGATGGCTATGAATTTGACGTGGCCTACACCAGCGTACTCAAGCGCGCCATCCGTACCCTCTGGCATACCCTAGACGAAATGGATCGCACCTGGTTGCCCGTAGTGCACAGCTGGCGTTTGAACGAGCGCCATTACGGCGCGCTTCAGGGCCTGAACAAGGCAGACATGGCAAAGCAATACGGCGATGCACAAGTGCTTGTTTGGCGCCGCAGCTACGACACCCCCCCACCTGCACTGGAAGCCAATGACCCCCGCAGCGAGCGCTCGGATATCCGCTACGCCAAGTTGCCTACCGAGCAAGTGCCATTGACCGAATGCCTGAAAGACACTGTAGAACGTGTGATACCTTTCTGGAATGAATCGATGGCACCGGCCATCAAGGCTGGCAAGCGCATCGTCGTGGCGGCGCACGGCAACTCCATCCGAGCGCTGATCAAGTACCTGGACAACATCTCTGACGACGACATCGTCGGTGTGAACATCCCCAACGGCATCCCCTTGGTGTATGAGTTGGATGCTGATTTGAAGCCGATCCGGCACTACTACCTGGGCGATGCCGACGCAGCGGCCAAAGCGGCAGCCGCAGTGGCATCCCAAGGCAAAGCCTGAGGCCCGGAGCTCCCCGTTCAAAAACGCCCGTTACAGCAGGCGTTTTTGTGCTGCATCGGTGGAACCGGGGTCAATGCGCGCGCTCCAAGGTGTATATTGGCGCAGCACAGGAAGAACTATGGGTCACAAACTGAAAATCACAGGCTGGGTTGCATTGGGCGTCGTTGCCGGAGCACTCACAACAGTGTCGCTGCAAACCGTGGCGCGCAACTCCTTGGCCCCACTTCCCCTGGAGGAGTTACAGCAACTCGCTACCGTGTTTGGCATCGTCAAGAGCGACTATGTGGAACCGGTAGACGAAAAGAAACTGATCAACGACGCAATTGCGGGAATGGTAGCCAATCTTGATCCCCACTCTCAGTACTTCGACAAAAAGGCCTATAAAGAATTTCGAGAAAGCACCTCAGGTAAGTTTGTGGGTGTCGGCATCGAAATTACTCAAGAAGACGGCTTGGTCAAAATCGTCTCCCCGATCGAGGGCTCCCCAGCCTTCCGCGCGGGCCTCAAGACCAACGACCTGATTACCAAGATCGACGATACCGCAGTGAAGGGCCTGACGCTCAACGAAGCCGTCAAACGCATGCGTGGCGAACCCAACACCAAGGTCCTGTTGACCATCTATCGCAAGGATGAAAACCGGACCTTCCCAGTCACCATCACTCGGGAAGAAATCAAGCAGCAATCGGTACGCGGCAAAGTGATCGAGCCAGGCTACGCGTGGATCCGTGTCAGCCAGTTCCAGGAACGTAGCTTCGAAGATTTCGCCAGGAAAGTAGATGAGATCTACAAGCAAGACCCCAAAATCAAAGGCTTGGTGTTGGACCTGCGCAATGACCCGGGCGGTCTGCTGACATCCGCTGTGGCAATGTCGGCTGCATTTCTGCCCGAAAACGTCACCGTTGTATCGACCAATGGTCAGACGCCTGAGAGCAAGCAAGTACTGCGCGCCTCCCCGTCTGACATTCGGGGCCTGACGGGTGCAGAAGCCTTGAAGAACTTGCCGCCAGCCTTGAAAAAGGTAGCTCTGGTCGTGCTGGTCAATGAAGGGTCGGCGTCAGCCAGCGAAATCGTGGCCGGTGCCCTGCAAGACCACAAGCGTGCCACCATCATGGGCAGCCAGTCTTTTGGCAAAGGCTCGGTGCAGAGCTTCCGACCTTTGGGGCCGGATACCGGACTCAAGATTACGATTTCGCGCTACTACACCCCAAGCGGCCGATCCATCCAGGCCAAGGGCATCGTGCCAGACGTGATGGTGGATGAAACCGAAGAGGGTAGCCCCTATGCCGCGCTGCGCATGCGCGAGGCGGACCTCGAGAAGCATCTATCCAGTGGACAAGGCGAAGAGAAGAAAGACGCTGCCCGCGAAAAAGCACGTGAAGACGCTTTGAAGCGCTTGGAAGAAGAGTCCCGCAAACCCGCCGCAGAACGCAAAGTACCGGAGTTTGGCTCGGACAAGGACTTCCAGCTGCAACAGGCCATCAACCATCTGAAGGGCAAGCCCGTGCTGGTGAGCAAAACGCAAGTCGAGCGCAAAGAAGAAGTCAAAGACAACTGATACCGCCATGCAGGACACCGAGCTACTGCGGTACTCGCGGCACATTCTGCTGGAGGACATCGGCATCGAAGGCCAGGAGCGCATTTGTGGTGCGCATGCACTGATCATCGGAGCAGGCGGTCTGGGCGCTCCGGCAGCAATGTACCTCGCAGCAGCGGGCATCGGCAAGATCACCTTGGTCGATCCCGACACTGTGGACCTGACCAACCTCCAACGACAAATCATCCACACCACACACAGTGTGGGGCAAGCCAAGGTCCTCTCCGCCTCGGAAAGCCTGAAGGCAATCAACCCGCTGACGGCAGTTCATGCCATTCAGGCAAATGCCGATGCCGAGTGGCTGGCAGAGCATCTGCCAGCCGTTGACGTCGTCCTAGACTGTTGCGATAACTTTCAGACTCGCCAGGCCGTCAACCGGGCTTGTGTGCACGCGCATATCCCCTTGGTCTCCGGAGCTGCCATACGTTTTGATGGTCAAGTTTCCGTGTTTGACAGCCGTGGGGGAGATGGCCCCTGCTATGCCTGCGCGTTTCCTCCAGACGCTGCCCCTCCACCTACCCTGTGCTCGACCATGGGGATTTTTTCCCCCGTAGTAGGAATCATTGGCGCGACACAAGCTGCCGAAGCCTTGAAGCTGATAATGGGCATTGGGACCAGCTTGCAGGGCAAATTGCTGCTGCTTGATGGCTTGCGCATGGAGTGGACCTCACTTCAAATGACAAAAAATCCGGAATGTTCCGTTTGTTTCGCAACAGCATTACAGAATTGAGTGGTCAGCCCCGTTTAATTGGACGATTTGAGCATCCTTCAGCGGACCAATGCATTCAAGCTTCCTGTTAGACTTTCCATCAATTCCTCCGATCTATCGTGGCCAAACTGTTTCCACCGCCTCTCGTCGACATTCAGCGCTTGCGCCTGGATGATGCGCGAGCCTTGCTGGAGCATGATGCCACCGTATCGCTCCCTTCCGTTGACAGCTCCCCGTCGGCCTATTTGCAAGCCATTATTGACGGCCTGTGCGAACTGTCCTTGAAGGACCCCCTTACCGGCCTGGCGAACCGCCGGCAATTCAGGGCCGTTCTAGAGCGCTCTATTGATGTCGTTGCCCGCTCCGGAGAACCTGCCTTGCTGCTGATGCTCGACATCGACCACTTTAAGAAGGTCAATGACACTTACGGCCACCAGGCCGGTGATCAAGTGCTGCAAGCCATAGCAAAAGCGCTAACCGGATGTGTGCGCCCCATGGATACAGTAGCCCGATTCGGCGGAGAGGAATTCTCTGTGATGCTGCCGAGTTGCCACACGGGCTATGGCGCAGCGGTGGCAGAACGGATTCGTGCCCAGATAGAAGCCATGTCCATCCCGATCTCACCGGGTTTATCCATCCAGGTCACCGTGAGCATCGGAGGCGCCTTTGCTCCCGAGTGGGTGCGCTCCACTGCCACCCTGTGGACCGAGCGGGCCGACATGCAGCTTTATCGGGCGAAAAGTGAAGGCCGCAACTGTATTTATTTAGACCAACAACAAGAGATCTATGTCAGTGCCGAAGAAAAAAATCTCTTGTTTGGACACCTGTCTCTGGGTGATCCGGCATGGATTGAAAGTGTTTCTGGCGAAACACCCGGCAGCCATTCAGCCGGTTCCATGCAAAGGGCCAACTAATGTCTGACGCATTGAAATTGCCCGAATCCCCGGACAATCATGCCGGTGTGCCGCTCAAGCCCATTGGCAAAGTGATTGCCGTCACCAGTGGCAAGGGCGGGGTTGGCAAGACCTTTGTGTCTGCCAATTTGGCTGCTGCCATGGCCAAGCGTGGTCAGCGGGTGCTCGTGTTGGATGCCGACTTGGGTCTCGCCAATCTGGACGTGGTGCTGAACCTTTACCCCAAAGTCACTTTGCATGATGTATTCACCGGCAAAGCCAAGCTGGAAGAAGCCATCATCCGGGCGCCCGGTGGCTTTTCTGTGTTGCTGGCAGGTTCCGGTATGGTGGAATATTCGCGCCTGACACCGGAAGTGCGGGGCGACTTCCTGCGCATCATGAATGGCTTGGTACCCCATTACGACGTTGTCATTTTGGACACCGGTGCTGGCATCTCCGACGTTGTCTTGTTTGCCGTTTCGCTAGCTTCCGAAGTCTTGGTGGTAGCCACTCCTGAGCCCACCTCCCTAACGGATGCCTATGCCACCATCAAAGTGTTGGTAGGGCAACAGAAACGACAAACCATACGCATGGTGATCAACCAGACAGCACGCCTGGGTGACGGACGAGCGATTACCACGCAGCTGCAACAGGTCTTGGACCGTTTTGTGACGACAGACACCGGCCAGGGCGTTCGTCTGGTTCATATGGGCGACATACCTGCAGACCCTGCGGTACGCCAAGCGGTCATGCGACGGCAACTCTTGCTGCAAGCTATGCCGGGCAGTCCTGCAGCATTGGCAATCGCCCAATTAGCCATCAAAGTGGAAGAAGCCGTCGGCCTCCGGGCCCACTAAACTGACACGATCCAACCTTCCAGAGGGTCCAAGCCGGGTGGCAGGCCATACAGAGGGTGCCCTTGTTGGTGTTGCACTTCGGCCCACGCGGCCATCACCAAACACAAGACAGCATCCAGGCTGTCGCCACTCGCATCATCCACCAAGGCATCCCTTTGGGCGTGACTCAGTTTGAGACGCAAATCCCAACGGGTCTGCCCTATTTCTAGAGCGTTGAGCAAGTCTTTGCGGGCAATGAGACGGTCCGGAGTCTGCTTGGCTTTGTCATCACTCTTGTAGCTGCGCGTGCCCAGTATGGAGCGCGCAATCAGACCGGGGTAAGCCTCCAACCCCACGCGAACAGGCACCACAACCGCAGGGCGAGGCTGCAAGCCAGGCAGATAGACACCCGCTTCCAGCAGGCGGGGTACACCAGCGTGCAGCATGAATGCCACCGGCGGGTTCACCCATTTCATGGACGGGCTGGACTGTGCGGGCGAGTCCGTGGCGCGGTGGGCGAACTTGCCTCCAGCCGGTCGCGCATCACAGAAGGCAGCGAACAAGTTCCGTATTTCATCGCGCGAAAGGCCCGCGTAATGGCGCATGCAGGCCTCCCATTCGAGAGGCCACCCCAGCGCTACCACGAGTTCACGCGGCAGGCCGAAGGGAAGATCAAACGCGCCGATCCATACCGGGTCTTTGCGCAGCCATTGCGAGAAGGCGTCCAGAGAATGGAGCTTGTCCAGTCCTTCCAGCACCAACCGCCCTCGAGCCTGGGAACCACTTGCACAAACAATCGCTTTGCGCGATGTGGGACTGCTCGAAAAATCACACCCGACCAACAATCCCATGGCTCACCCTAACGCCAAAGCGATCACGCCGAAGGCAATACATGCGGCACCTGCGAGCCGCGCCATCCAATCACCCTCGCCCAGCAGATGGCCACCCAAAAGTGCCGCAAACAACATGGACACTTCACGCGCTGGGGCCACATGGCTCATAGGCGCTGATTGCATAGCATACAAGACAAGCACATAGGAAATCGGGCTAACGATGCCCACCATCGCAGCGTATTTCCATTGCGCACGCCAGAGTATCCAGGCAGCTGGCAGGTCGCGCACTACCGGAGGAAAGAGAAACACCAATCGCACAAAATTGCCCATGTAGTCCAACAGAATGGGCGACAGCAGAAACACTTTGTCCACATATCCCTCAACGACGGGGTACCGTCTTGCGATAGGAGCGCAACAGAACGATGCAATCGCCAACGTGAGCGATGCCGCTGGCAGTCAAAAAGCCCACGTACACAGATCACACTGCGGAACATCTTGTCAACCCGGCCAGAGGCAGACAGGCGTCCAAAACACCTTGGCCATTACGGCGGCAAAAATGCAAAACGGGAGTCTCCACCCGCCTTTTGGGCTGTGATGTCCAGCTTGCGTGTTATCACGCCCCGCAAAATCACCAGCCCCAAGGCCGTGAATGTCATGCGCTCAGATCAGGCGCGCCCGATGATGGATGCGGTGGCCATCAACTCTTCGAGCAAGGCCAACGACACTTGGCCGGACACAGAGTACGGATCCAGCTCCGGACGCTCTGCGTACTTCAACAGGATATTGGTATTGATTTTGGACATATTCACCTGCCCCATCGTCCAGCCACCGAAACGGCGTTCGGCAATCTCTTCGTAATGCAACAGCACGACATCTTTGTGGCGAGAGTCCTTCTGAATGTGACCATACAGCTCGCTGACCGCCATGCGACCACCTTCAATCGCCTGCAGAAAAATGCCGCCTCCATAGCAAAGAATGCCGGTGATGCCGCAGGTGGGGTTGTAGTGGCGGGATTGGGTCAGGATGGCTTCGATCGCATCAGGATTGGAGTCGATAGCGCGACTGGCGTAGAGCAAACGGACCAACATGGCATCAGCCTTTCTGGGGTATGAGGGAGAGGAATTCGCGGCGCAAGTTGGGGTCTTTCAAGAACACACCACGCATGACCGAGTTGATCATCTTGCTGTCCATGTCCTTCACCCCCCGCCAAGCCATGCAGTAGTGGCTGGCTTCCATCACAATGGCCAAGCCGTCCGGCTGCGTTTTTGCCTGGATCAGGTCGGCGAGCTGCACCACCGCCTCCTCCTGGATCTGGGGTCGCCCCATGATCCACTCGGCCAGGCGCGCATATTTGGATAGACCGATCACATTGGTGTGCTCGTTGGGCATCACGCCAATCCATATCTTGCCGATCACCGGGCAGAAATGGTGGCTGCAAGCACTACGCACGGTGATGGGGCCGACGATCATCAACTCGTTGAGGTGGCCGACGTTGGGAAACTCGGTGATCGTGGGCGCGGGGACATAGCGACCGCGAAACACTTCATTAAGGTACATCTTGGCCACACGGCGGGCGGTGTTGTCGGTGTTGTGGTCGTTCTCGATGTCAATGACCAGGCTGTTCAAGACGCCGCGCATCTGGATCTCCACCTCGTCAAGCAGGCTTTCCAACTCGCCCGGTTGAATGAATTCCGCAATGTTGTCGTTGGCATGAAAACGTTTACGGGAAGCCTGCAACCGTTCGCGGATTTTCACGGAGACGGGGGTCCCTTCAAAGACGTCAGAGGAGCTCATAGTGGAATTTTTTGTCATAAAAGTCCAGCCATGGTACCAGCGATTTATCTATGGGGTTTTTAGATATATGCGCCCGCAGATACTTGGCTTACAGCTATCAAATTAATAGCGGCTTCCATGAAAGAACAGCAGAACCCGCATGAAGGCAAAGGCCAGCCGGTCACGCAACCGCTGCTGCCACGGCCGTGTCGCCTCCGACTTCAGATCCCAGCGCCGCGTGGCGGTGTGGATGAGAGCACTCAAGGCACCATCCAGCTGTCGGGCAAACGCGGCATCGTGCACCATCACATTCGCCTCGCGGGCCAGCAGGAGGCTCAAGGGGTCCAGGTTGGAGGAGCCGACCGTGGCCCAGACGCTATCCGCCACCGCCACCTTGGCATGTAGAAAGCCCGGGATGTACTCGTAAATTTCCACACCCGCCAATGCAAGCTCTCTTAGCACCGGTCGGGCAGCGTGGTACTGCATGAAATACTCATAGCGCCCTTGCACCACCACCCGCACCCGTACGCCGCGGCGTACCGCATGTTGGAGAGCTCTACGCAAACGGACGCCGGGAAGGAAATAGGCGTTCGCCAGGACGATGTCCTTGCGGGCCTCACCGATCGCCTTGAGGTAGGCACGCTCAATGCGGGTCCGGTTGCGCAGGTTATCCCTAAGCACCAATGCGGCCAAGCTCCCTGCAAGCGATGCCTGTGGCAAAGGAGTGGCAGCCGGCTTAGGCAGCATTCCCAGCGCGGGCCATTGATTGCGGACCTCCTTCCAGTGCAATTGCTCCAACTGCCGTGCAGCCTCCAGGCGGGCCCAGAATTGAGCCATGGTCTGCTGACAGTGCACGACCAACGGACCTTGCACTTTTACTGCGTAATCGAGTCGTGCCACTTTCAGCGGGCCGTGGTGGGGATCTAGGCAGTCGTCCAGTATGTTGATCCCCCCGCAAAAGGCCCACTCTACGTCGACCACGCACAACTTGCGGTGCATGCGCCGCCACCGCCCTGGGATGAACACGCCCAAAACCCCCAGCGGGGCATACTGATGCCAGCGCACACCGCTGGCCCCCCAGCGGATCTGCCAGTCCTGCGGCACCACCGGTGTCCCTACACCGTCCATCACCAGGTATACCGACACCCCCCGAAGGGCCGCGCGCTCCAGCGCCTCTGCAACCCGGATGCCCTGCACATCAAAATGGAAGATATAGGTTTCCAGCCGGACCTCCGACTGTGCGGCATCCACGGCACTGATCAGCGCCGGGAAGTACTGCCCTCCGCCTTGCAACAGTTGCAACGCGTGACCGGACACGAAGGCAGCGGACCTCAACATGCCGATATTTCCGGCGCCAGCTGCCACTCGGTAATCAGGGGCAGATGATCGGACATGCGAGCCCAGCTGATGCCCCTAGGCGCTGCAGCGCTCACGGGCCGCAGCCCGCGCGCCAGCACATGGTCCAACTGCACCAGTGGCAGACGCGAAGGAAATGTGAGGCTGGGCTTGGCCACAGGCGCTTGCAATCCAGCCGGTGCCAGTTGCCGCGCAACCCAGGCGGGCAAGTCATTGAAATCGCCCGCCACGAGCAAGGGGGCGTGAGGTGGGACCTCCCGCAGAATGAACTGCTTCAATTGTTGAAGCTGGCGCACACGCCCTGCTCGGATCAGACCCAGGTGCACCACCAACACATGAACGAATTGCCCATCCACGTCCAACTCTACATGCAGCAATCCTCGCTGTTCAAGGCGATGGTCCGACATATCCTCATGCTGGTGTTGCACCACGGGCCACTTGCTCAGCAAAGCATTACCGTGCTCCCCATGGCGTGTGACGGCATTGGTACGGTAGACAGCCTGGTAGCCTGCGGGCGCCAGGTATTCCGCCTGCGGGGCTTGGGGCCAGTGAGGAAAGTGGTGGGCCTCGCGGTGGTGGAGCTTGCGAACCTCCTGCAAGCACAGAACATCTGCATCCATGCGTTCCATCGCATGGCTAAGGTTATGGATTTCCAGGCGACGCAGGGGGCCGAGCCCCTGAACGCCCTTATGAATGTTGTAGCTCACCACGCGCAAGGTCTTCATACGCCCTCCTTGCGTGCAGACATCGGCAGGTGCATCAGTTGCAATACGGCCTCTGCATTAGAGGGTGAAAAACACTTATCAGCTGCCTCAGCATAGGGCAGCCAGCAATAGTGGGTGTGCTCCCGGGGCGCGAGAGTTACGTCACACACTTCAGGAACGAGCAAACCGAACACCCGCTCAGTGTTGTGCGTGACTCCGGGGGCGTAGCGATGCAGCCAACGCGGATAGATGGTGTACACGTTCTCCAGCGCCCAGTCCGTCAGCTCGTGCTCCAAGGGCCCGCCGGCTCTGCAATCCAGGCCTGTTTCTTCCCACACCTCCCGGGCGGCTGTGGCCGCCCAGTCCTCATCTTCCGTGTCCTTGGCACCGGTCACTGACTGCCAAAATGGGGGCGCAGCGGGGTCAGACTCCAGCCGCCTTATCAGAAGCACCTCGCGCTGCGGGGTATGGATCACCACCAACACTGACTGCGGAATTTTGAAGCTTGGTGTCATGGGCCTGGCAAAGAAAAAGGGCACTCCAAGAGTGCCCTTTCATTGTGCATGACCCTTCAAGGGTGTCTATGCGTTTCAGGCCGTTTTGGCCAAATCCACATTGCGCAAGCGGATGTGCAATTCGCGCAGCTGCTTCTCGTCTACCGGACTTGGGGCCTGGGTCAGCAAGCACTGGGCACGCTGGGTCTTGGGGAAGGCAATCACATCACGGATCGACTCGGCACCCGTCATCAAGGTCACGATACGGTCCAAACCGAATGCGAGACCACCGTGGGGAGGCGCGCCGTATTGCAAAGCGTCCAGCAGGAAGCCGAACTTGAGCTGGGCTTCTTCGGGCGTGATCTTCAAGGCATCGAACACCTTCTGCTGCACGTCCGCACGGTGGATACGCACAGAACCTCCGCCCATTTCCCAACCGTTCAAGACCATGTCGTAGCCTTGGGAAATGCACTTTTCAGGCGCAGTGACCATCCAGTCCTCATGGCCTTCCTTGGGTGCCGTGAAGGGGTGGTGCACGGCGGTGTAACGCTGGCTTTCCTCGTCATATTCGAACATGGGGAAGTCGACCACCCACAGCGGCTTCCAGCCGCCGGTGAACAGGCCATTCTTCTTGCCGAATTCGCTGTGGCCGATCTTGATGCGCAGGGCACCGATAGCGTCGTTGACGATCTTTTCCTTGTCGGCGCCGAAGAAGATCAAGTCGCCGTTCTGGGCACCGGTGCGCTCCAGCACGGCGGCCAAAGCGGCATCGTGGATGTTCTTCACAATCGGGCTTTGCAGACCATCACGGCCCTTGGACAGGTCGTTCACGCGAATGTAAGCCAAGCCTTTGGCACCGTAAATCTTGACGAACTCGGTGTAAGCATCGATTTCGCCACGGCTGATGCCACCGTTTTCGGCAGAACCACCGGGGATACGCAGAGCCACCACACGACCACCCTTCATGGTGGCAGCGCCGGAGAACACCTTGAAATCCACGTCCTTCATAACGTCGGTGAGTTCAGCGAACTGCAAGTTCACGCGCAAGTCAGGCTTGTCAGAGCCGTACAAGCGGGCCGCGTCCTGGTAGGTCATGACCGGGAATTCGCCCAGATCCACACCGATGGTGTTTTTGAACACGGTGGTGATCATGCCTTGGAACATGGCACGGATGTCTTCTTCGGTCAGGAAGGAGGTTTCGATATCGATCTGGGTGAATTCTGGCTGGCGGTCCGCACGCAAGTCTTCGTCGCGGAAGCACTTGGTGATCTGGTAGTAGCGGTCGAAACCCGCCACCATCAGCAGCTGCTTGAACAGCTGGGGCGACTGGGGCAGCGCGAAGAATTGGCCATCATGCACACGGCTGGGCACCAGGTAGTCACGCGCACCTTCGGGCGTGCTCTTGGTCAGCATGGGGGTTTCGATGTCCACAAAACCGTTGGCATCTAGGAATTTGCGCACTTCCATGGCCACGCGGTAGCGCAGCATCAGGTTGTTTTGCATGTAAGGACGGCGCAGATCCAACACGCGGTGGGTCAGGCGGGTGGTTTCGGACAGGTTGTCTTCGTCCAATTGGAACGGGGGAGTCACCGATTCATTCAGCACGATCAGTTCGTGGCACAACACTTCAATCTTGCCGCTTTTGAGGCTGTCGTTTGTGGTGCCTTCAGGGCGCGCACGCACCAGACCCTTGATCTGAATGCAGTATTCGTTGCGGATGTCTTCGGCCACTTTGAACATCTCGGCGCGGTCCGGATCGCACACCACTTGCACGTAGCCTTCGCGGTCACGCACGTCCACAAAAATCACGCCACCGTGGTCACGACGACGATTGACCCAACCACACAGAGTCACGGTTTGGCCCAACAGGGCTTCGGTCACAAGACCGCAATAATGAGAACGCATAGCCATAGAGTGCTTTCAATTCGCCGCACCGGGTGCGACGGGTTAGTAAGAGGGTTATTGAGGTGCCGTAGGAGCATGTGCGCTGGGCGCTACCGACCCCATGGAAATCACGTAGGTCAAGGCCTCGTCCACGCTCATTTCGAGTTCGATCACGTCTTTGCGGGGCAGCATCAAAAAGAAACCGCTGGTCGGGTTGGGGGTGGTAGGTACATAGACACTGACAAACTCGTCGCCCAAGTGCGATGCCACCTCTCCGCCCGGCGTACCGGTCTGGAAGCCGATGGTCCAGCTCCCTTCGCGGGGGTATTGGATCAATAAAGCAGTGCGGAATGCATTGCCGTTGCTGGAGAACAAGGTGTCAGACACCTTCTTCACGCTGTTGTAAATGGATTTGACTATGGGAATGTTGGTGAACAACTTGTCCCACTGCTTCACCCACCAGCGTCCGGCCACATTGGATACCAAAGCTCCGGTGATCAGCAGGGCTGCAAATACCAAGATCACGCCCAGTCCAGGAATGTGGTGCAAGCGCTCAATCGTGGATGCCGAAGCGCTTGGCGTGATGGCAGCCACCCCACTCAAGAAGCCTGCAAACACGGCATCCAACAGGCCAACCAACCACAGCAACACCCAGATGGTGATAGCCAATGGCAACCAGACCATCAGACCGGTCAGCAGATACTTTTTGATCGGCACGGGTGCTCCGCTTCAGGTAGAGGTTGAGGGGGTAGTGGGCGCTACAGGCGCGGGCACTGCAGCAGCTGATTCAGTCTTGGTTTCTGCAGCGATTGCAGTACTCTCGCCGGAGGCAGGTGCCACACCGGTCGCCGGCGCACTGCCTCCTTTGAAGTCGGTGACGTACCAACCGGAACCCTTGAGCTGAAAACCGGCAGCGGTCAGCTGCTTTTTGAAGGCAGGGGCATTGCACTGGGGGCAGTCTTGCAGAGGCGCGTCGGAGATTTTCTGCAATACATCCTTGGCAAACCCGCAGGACTCGCATTTGTAGGCGTAAATGGGCATGGAAGTAGGACTCAGAACTGAAGTTGCAAAACCTTCAATTATAGGTGTGCCGTCACCACAGACGGATACGCTCCCCCAGCTGAACCAAGACCAAGCCCAGCGAGAAGCCGATCACGACCGCCACCAGGGTTTGCAACAGACGGTTGGTACGCTTTTGCTCCTGCAACAATTCCCGTATCAGGACTTCGTTGGCGCCATGGGGCCGCTGGAGATACTGGTGGATTAATCCCGGGAGCTCAGGAAGCAATTTCGCATACCTCGGAGCCTGGGCTTTCAACTCATGGATCAGCTTTTGCGGACCGAGCTGCTGCAGCATCCATTGCTCGAGAAAAGGCTTGGCAGTAGCCCACAGATCCAGCTCCGGATCCAGGTCGCGCCCCAACCCTTCAATGTTGAGCAATGTTTTCTGCAACAACACCAGTTGCGGCTGAATTTCTACATGAAAGCGGCGCGAGGTCTGGAACAAGCGCATCAGCACCATGCCCAGAGAAATCTCCTTCAGGGGCCGGTCGAAATAGGGTTCGCACACAGCCCGCACTGCGGCCTCCAGTTCATCCACCCGGGTGGCCGCCGGCACCCAGCCGGACTCCACATGCAGCTCCGCCACCCGCTTGTAATCGCGCCGGAAAAAGGCCACAAAGTTCTGCGCGAGGTACTCCTTGTCCACCTCGGTCAAAGTGCCGACGATGCCGAAATCCAGTGAGATGTAGCGGCCGAAGGTCTCCGGCGCGAGGCTGACCTGGATGTTGCCCGGGTGCATGTCGGCATGGAAGAACCCGTCGCGAAAGACCTGGGTAAAGAACAGGGTCACCCCATCGCGGGCCAGCTTGGGCACATCGACCCCTGCAGCACGGAGTTTGTCGGTCTGGCTGATCGGAACACCGTGCATACGCTCCATGACCAGCACCTCGGTCGTGCAGAAATCCCAGAGCATCTCCGGAATCAGGACCAGATCGAGCCCCTCCATGTTGCGGCGCAGCTGTGCGGCACTCGATGCCTCGCGCACCAGGTCCAGCTCATCGTGCAGGTACTTATCGAACTCAGCGACTACCTCTCGGGGCTTGAGGCGCTTGCCATCGGCAGACAGGCCTTCCACCCACCCGGCCATCATGCGCATGAGTGCCAGGTCTTTGTCGATCACGCCGAGCATGTTGGGCCGCAGCACCTTGACCGCCACCTCGCGCTCGCGGCCGTTGCGGTCCTTCAGTACCGCAAAATGCACTTGCGCAATCGATGCGCTAGCCACTGGCGTACGCTCAAACGACACAAAAATCTCGGACACCGACTTGCCCAGTGCGCGCTCGATGGTGGCCACCGCCACCGCCGAATCAAACGGAGGCACGCGGTCTTGCAACTTCGCCAACTCGTTGGCAATGTCCAGCGGCAGCAAATCACGGCGGGTGGACAACACCTGCCCGAACTTCACAAAAATCGGCCCCAAGCGCTCCAGCGCTTCGCGCAATCGCTGACCACGCGGCTCCTCCAATGAGCGGCCTATAGAGACGATGCGGGCGATCAAGCGCAACCACGGCTTCTGGAAACTGGTGAGCACCAGCTCGTCCAGCCCGTAGCGCAGAACGACCCAGACGATGAACAGGCCGCGACCAAGGCGGCTCATGGCGCTTTGCCGCGGGAGTCCGACGACGCTGAACCGCGTTTGCCGACAAACTGCTGCAAGGCTTGGCCCAAGGTGCGGCAGCTCTGCATCAGCATATGCGCAGGCGCATCACCGAGGATCTTGGAGAGATCTTCCTCCACATCCCAGCGCACGTGGTCGGCCAGCCAGTTCACTTCGGCTGCCAATTGCACGTCGCCCTCAATGCGCACCGAAGGCTTGCCGCCTTGCATCAGTGCTTGCGCAATGGCAAAGGGCGATTCATCGGTAATGGTGAGGGTGAGGTCCGGTTTGGCATCGGGAGCGGCCAGGTCCAGCAGACCGGCGGGGGTAGCCTGCACACGGAAGGTGAATTCACGCCACTGGGTGTGAATGACGCGGCCCTTCTGCCGCATCAGACGTTCCATCGCCTGGGGCTCCTGCTGCAACACATGGTTGAGTAGGAGCACCACCCGGCGGTGGCTTTCTTCAACGGCCCAGGCCGGTGGAATAAAGGGAGTGGGGAGGTTCTGGAAGAGACCTTCCAGCATGGAAAAGGGGGACTGTGTTGCCATAGTCCCCCATTATCTTCCTGAAAAATGACCGGCTCTATTGCAGGGCTTGCACACCTGCCACCAACCAGCCGCTGCGCCCGTTTTTGGCCTTGGTCATGTTCCAGACCTCGCGGAACGGACTGGGCCCGGCCGAGGGCTCTTCGCGGATCATGCCGGAAAACTCCACGCTGGCCATGTACTCGTCGGGAAGCTCTTCAATGCCCAACAAGCGGGCGTCAATCATGACCACATCCGTGTGGTTCACGCCGGCACCCGTGTGCGTCTCGCGCTCGGCCAGTTGGGTCTGGATTTCGCGGGTCATGTCATCCGTCATCATGGCGCGCAATGCCGCCACATCGGACCGGTCCCATGCGGCCTGCAAGGTCACGAAATTGGCTTTGGCCGACTTGAGGAAGCCCTCGGTATCGAAACCATCAGGCACACCCCAGGTTTGCGAGCCCATCAATGCCGAACCGATCATGGAGCCACCCTGGGCACCAGACTGGGGCGCCTCAAATGCCATGCTGCCGCGCTCCCAAGGGCGGGCCGAAGCGTCATTGCCCACATTTTCGGCACGGTACTGCTTGAGATCCTGCACAGGCGCAGGCCCTGCACCTTGGAACGCGAACGGCGAAGCGGCCTGGGCGGCAGGTTTGCGGCTGCGCATGAACAGGCCTATCAGCAGCATCACGCCCAGCGCGAGCACACCGAACAACAACACATTGCCGAAGGCTTCGCCCATGCCCAGCGAACTGGCCAGCCAAGCCAAGCCCAAGCCGGCGGCGAGGCCACCCAACATGGCACCCCAAGGACGCTTGGTCGCCTGCGCAGCAGCGGGCGCTGCAGCAGGAGCAGCCGGCTTGGCGGCGCCGTTGTTCATGTTCTGGCCGGGGGCGGCAGGCGCTGCCGGATTCACAGCCTCGCGTTGGGTCACGTTGCTCGACTGTTTGCCGAACGACTTGCCTCCGCCAAGACGTTTGGCGGCCTCTGCGTCTATGCCCGTCAGGGTCAGCGCAACTGTCAATGCCAATGCCCACAATTTCATGTGTCGTCTCCAGATGGTGTTCTTAGCACTTGATTCCAACATGCAACGCCGCAATGCCGCCAGTCAAGTTGTGATAGTCCACATGCCCGAAGCCCACTTTGTGCATCATGGTCTTTAGCTCTTGTTGGCCCGGATGCATGCGAATGGATTCAGCCAGATAGCGGTAACTTGCGTCATCTCCGGCGATCAACTTACCCAAACGCGGCAACACCTTGAAGGAGTACCAGTCATACACCTTCTCCAAGGGGGGCGCCACCTTGGAAAACTCCAGCACCAGCAGCTTGCCACCGGGTTTCAAGACCCGTTGCATTTCTGCCAAAGCCACGTCTTTGTGGGTCATGTTGCGCAATCCGAAGGCCACGCTGACCACATTGAAGTAGTTGTCGGGGAAGGGCAACTTCTCGGCGTCGCACACCAGGGTGGGCAACACGATGCCGGCATCCAGCAGGCGGTTGCGGCCGGTGGAGAGCATGGCCTGGTTGATGTCGGTATGCACCACCTGGCCGGACTTGCCGACTTTTTTGGAGAACGCCATGGCCAGGTCGCCGGTGCCGCCGGCAATGTCCAAGGCCTTGTCGCCCTCTTTCAGGTTGGCCACCAGCACGGTGTAGGCCTTCCAGGCGCGGTGCAGGCCGGCCGACATCAGGTCGTTCATCAGGTCGTACTTGGGGGCGACGGAGTCAAACACGCCACGCACATGGCGGGCTTTTTCCGACTCATCGACCGACTTGAAACCGAAATGGGTAGTACTCATATTTTTAATCCAATTGGGCTTTAGCGCTTATGGAATATGCGCAAGTAGCTCCTAAAACGATAGCAAACTAACAAAGCGTCAGTGGCTGGCACAGCCATGGCCGCCCTTGGGGGTCATGGCCGCATCGCGATCCACGCCCGCCGCCTTGAGCTTGTCCTCGTAATCCTGCCACAGCCGCGCTTGCTGGGAACCCAGAAAGTACAAATAGTCCCAGCTATAGATGCCGGTGTCGTGCCCGTCCGAGAAACGGGGCTGCACCGCGTAGTTGCCGACTTGCTCCAACGCCTCCAGCTCCACATCACGCTTGCCGGTTTGCAGGGTTTCCTGGCCGGGACCGTGGCCCTGCACTTCGGCAGATGGCGAGTAGACGCGCATCAACTCAAACGGAATGCGAAAGCGCGCCCCGTCCGAGAAGCTCACTTCCAGCACACGGCTCTGACCATGGACGGTGATGTCCTGCGGGGTCGGCGCGCCAGCGGTCAAGCCTGCCATGGCGCCTCCTTAGACCAGCACGCGCTCAATGCCACCGGCATTGGCGGTTTGCACATACTCGGGCAGCCATTCCTTGCCCAGAATCTGGTTGGCCATTTCGACCACGATGTAGTCGGCCTCCAGCAAGCCGTTGTTCAGATCGTTGCCATAGCGGCTCAGGCCTTGCAGGCAGCTCGGGCAGCTGGTCAATATCTTGACATTGCCTTCCGCCTTGGGTGACTGTCCCTCTGACGCCGTCAGGGCTCGCAATGCAATTTCGCCCTTGCGCAACTCTTCTTCCTTGCGGAAGCGGATTTGGGTGGAGATGTCGGGGCGGGTCACGCCCAGCGTGCCGGACTCTCCGCAGCAACGGTCATTCTTCAAGACAGCATCGCCCACGAGCGCTTTGACCGTCTTCATCGGGTCCTGCAGCTTCATCGGGCTGTGGCAGGGGTCGTGATACAGATAGCCGGCACCCGCGCCGCCCTCCGGAACCAGGGTAATGCCCTTTTCCAGCAAGTACTCGTGGATGTCGATGATGCGGCTGCCGGGGAATATTTTGTCGAACTCGTAGCCCTGCAACTGGTCGTAACAGGTACCGCAGCTGACCACCACCGTCTTGATGTCCAGATAGTTCAGCGTGTTGGCCACGCGGTGGAACAGCACCCGGTTGTCAGTGATGATTTTCTCGGCTTTGTCCGCCTGACCGGAGCCGCGCTGGGGATAACCGCAGCACAGGTAGCCCGGTGGCAGCACGGTTTGCACGCCGGCATGCCAGAGCATGGCTTGGGTGGCCAAGCCGACCTGGCTGAACAAGCGTTCCGAGCCGCAGCCAGGGAAGTAAAACACCGCCTCCGTCTCTGCCGTGGTGGACTTCGGGTTGCGGATGATGGGCACGTAATCCGCATCTTCAATATCCAGCAAGGCCCGCGCCGTTTTTTTGGGCAGCCCACCGGGCATTTTCTTGTTGATGAAGTGGATCACCTGCTCTTTGATGGGCGCAGTGCCCACGGTAGCCGGCGGCTTGGCGGTTTGTTTTTTGGCAGCCAGTCGCAAGACCTGGTTGGCCAGGCGCTGCGCCTTGAAGCCCACGCCCACCATGGCCGAACGCATCAGCTTGATGGTCTCGGGGTTGGTGGCGTTCAAGAAGAACATGGCGGCAGCGTTGCCCGGGCGGAAAGACTTCTGCCCCATCTTGCGCAAGAGATTGCGCATGTTCATGGTCACGTCACCAAAGTCGATCTTCACCGGACAGGGCGATTCGCACTTGTGGCAGACGGTGCAGTGGTCGGCCACGTCCTCGAACTCTTCCCAGTGCTTCACGCTGATGCCGCGGCGGGTCTGTTCCTCATAAAGGAAGGCTTCGACCAGCAAGGAAGTCGCCAAAATCTTGTTGCGCGGGCTGTACAGCAGGTTGGCGCGTGGCACATGGGTGGCGCACACCGGTTTGCATTTGCCGCAGCGCAGGCAGTCTTTGACCGAATCGGCAATCGCGCCGATATCGCTTTGCTGCATGATCAGGGACTCGTGCCCCATCAAGCCAAACGAGGGCGTGTAGGCGTTGGTCAAATCGGCATAGATGGCAGAGCCGTCTGCAGTCAAATGCGGCGCAAAGCCTTGACCATCCTGCGCAGGAAGCTCCTGATTCCGTAGCAACTTGCCTTTGTTGAAGCGGCCTTCAGGGTCCACCTTGGCCTTGTAGGCAATGAAGGGTGCCAGCTCCGCCTCGCTCAAAAACTCCAGCTTGGTGATGCCGATGCCGTGCTCCCCGGAGATCACGCCGTCCAGGCTGCGGGCCAGCGCCATGATGCGTTTGACCGCACCGTGGGCGGCTTGGAGCATGTCGTAGTCATCGCTGTTGACCGGGATGTTGGTATGCACATTGCCATCACCCGCGTGCATGTGCAGTGCCACCCAGACGCGGCCCTTGAGCACGCGCTTGTGGATGGCGGTGCACTCCGCCAGGATGGCATCGAACGCCGCACCCGTGAAGATGGTTTGCAGCGGCGCACGCAGCTGGGTTTTCCAGCTGGCGCGCAGGCTGTGATCCTGCAGCTGGGGGAACAGGGTTTCCACCCCGTCCAGCCAGCCCTGCCACTGGCCGCGCACTTGCGCGACCAGGTCCAGCGCCTGGGCCACACGGTCCTCCAACAGCTCGGCCGATGGAATGTCGTTGGCATCATCCGTCTTGCCCAAGGGCAGGTCGCCACGCTCAAAAAACTCGGTCAAGGCGTCGCACAGGGCCAGCTTGTTTTGCAGGCTCAGCTCGATGTTGATGCGCTCAATGCCGTCGGTGTACTCCGCCATGCGGGGCAGCGGGATCACCACGTCTTCGTTGATTTTGAACGCGTTGGTGTGCTTGCTGATGGCGGCGGTGCGTTTGCGGTCCAGCCAGAACTTCTTGCGGGCTTCGGGGCTGATGGCCACAAAGCCTTCGCCGCTGCGGCCGTTGGCCAGGCGCACCACTTCACTGGTGACGCGGGCCACATCGTCGGCGTTGTCGCCGGCAATGTCGCCGAACAACACCATTTTGGGGAAGCCGCCGCGCTTGCTCTTGGTGGCGTAGCCCACGGCTTTCAGGTAGCGGTCGTCCAAATGCTCCAGGCCGGCCAGCAACACGCCGCTGCGCTTTTGCTCGGCAAACATGAAGTCCTTGATGTCCACGATGCTGGGCACCGCGTCCTTGGCATTGCCAAAGAACTCCAGGCACACCGTACGGGTGTGGGCGGGCATCTTGTGCACCACCCAGCGCGCGCTGGTGATCAGGCCATCAGTGCCCTCTTTCTGGATGCCGGGCAAGCCGCTCAAGAACTTGTCGGTCACGTCCTTGCCCAAGCCTTCTTTGCGGAAGGTGGCGCCGGGAATGTCCAGACGCTCTGTGCGGATGGGCGTTTTGCCGTCGGCCTTGTAGTACTGCAGCTCAAAGCTGGCCACCTCCACGTCATGGATCTTGCCCATGTTGTGGTTGATGCGGGTCACTTCCAGCCATTCGGCCTGCGGCGTCACCATGCGCCAGCTGGCCAGGTTGTCCAGCGCCGTGCCCCAGAGAACGGCTTTTTTGCCACCCGCATTCATGGCGATGTTGCCGCCAATGCACGAGGCCTCGGCGGAGGTCGGGTCCACCGCAAACACATAGCCGCCGCGCTCGGCCGCATCCGCCACACGCTGGGTGACCACGCCGGCCTCCGACCACACGGTGGCCACCTCCCGGTCCAGACCGGGGAGGCGCTTCATCTCCACCTCGGTCATGGCTTCGAGCTTTTCGGTGTTGATGACCACGCTCTTCCAGGTCAGCGGAATCGCGCCGCCGGTGTAGCCGGTGCCGCCCCCACGGGGAATGATGGTCAGACCCAGCTCAATACAGCCCTTCACCAGACCGGCCATTTCTTCTTCCGAGTCCGGGCACAGCACCACAAAGGGGTATTCCACGCGCCAGTCGGTCGCGTCGGTCACATGGCTCACGCGCGAGAGGCCGTCAAACTTGACGTTGTCTTTGGCGGTGAGCTTGTAGAGCAGCTTCTGGGTTTTCTTGCGCAGGGCGGCCACTTCGACAAACGCGGCGTCAAACGCTTTGACGGCTGCACGCGCAGCCACCAACAACTGGCCGACCATGGCGTCCCGCTCGGGGTCAGCCTGGGGGGTGCGGCGCTTTTCGACTTCAGAAAGGCGGTGGTTCAAGGCATCCACCAACTGGCCGCGGCGCTTGGGGTTGTCCAGCAGGTCGTCCTGCAAATAGGGGTTGCGCTGCACCACCCAGACATCACCCAGCACCTCGTAGAGCATGCGGGCAGAGCGACCGGTCTGGCGCTCGCCACGCAGCTGGTTCAATAGATCCCAGCTGTGGGAGCCCAACAAACGGATCACGATTTCCCGGTCGGAAAAAGACGTGTAGTTGTAGGGAATTTCACGGATGCGCTCTTGCGCGTGCGCGCCCGGATTTGCGGCGCTGAGAAGGTGATTGAGCGAGGTGGGAGCGTTCATCGGGGTGTGTAGTAGCTGCCAAAGGCCCCGTCACGGCCTTTTTTGGTAGGTCTGCGATGGTACCGCACCGCCTAATCACGGGCTTTTCTAGTGGAAACCCCTGACCGTTCAGTCAAAAAACCCAAGGTGTAATCAGCGTGACACCTATTTGACATGTAGCGCACCTAGCATCGCTGCATTCGACACCCAGGAGACCCCATGTCCATCACCCGCAGAGCTCTTTCCATTGCCGCCGTCTCAGCGGCTGCGTTCGCCATTTCCCCGCAGGCACAGGCCCAGACTGAAATCCAGTGGTGGCACTCCATGCTCGCGGTGAACGGCGAATGGGTCAACGACCTGGCCAAAGAATTCAACGCCAGCCAAAACGAATACCGGGTGGTGCCGGTGTTCAAGGGCACGTACGACGAATCCATGACTGCGGCAGTCGCTGCTTTCCGCGCCGGCAATGCCCCTCACATCCTGCAAGTGTTTGAAGTGGGCACTGCCACCATGATGGCCAGCAAGAATGCGGTGGTTCCCGTCGGAAAAGTGATGACCGATGCCGGCTACAAGTTTGACCCCAAGGTCTACATTCCGGCCGTGGCGGGTTACTACACCTCCCCGACCGGTCAGATGCTGAGCTTCCCCTTCAACAGTTCGACCACTGTGTTTTATTACAACAAGGACGCCTTCAAGTCCGCCGGACTGGACACAAGCAAAGCACCGGCCACCTGGGCAGAAGTTGCCTTGGCTGCAGCCAAACTCAAGGCCAGCGGCCACAAGTGCCCCCTTTCCATTGCGTGGCAAGGCTGGACCCAGCTGGAGAGTTTTTCCGCTTGGCACAACGTGGAGTACTCGACCAAGCAGAATGGCCTGGCCGGCCTGGACACACGCCTGAAGATCAACTCGCCCCTGCACGTACGCCACATTGAAAACCTGGCCAACATGGCTAAGCAGGGCCTGTTTGTGTACAAGGGGCGTGGCAACGTGCCCGAAGCCAGCTTTGTCTCCGGCGAGTGCGCCATGATGACCACATCGAGCGGCTTCTATGGCAACGTCAAGAAGAACGCCAAATTCGCCTATGGCGTGGCCCCCCTGCCCTACTACCAGGACGTAGCGGGCGCGCCGCAGAACACCGTCATCGGTGGCGCCAGCCTCTGGGTGATGTCAGGCAAAAAAGCGGAGGAATACAAAGGCATCGCCAAGTTCTTCGACTATCTGTCCAAGCCCGATGTCCAGTCTGCCAGCCACAAGCGCACCGGCTACCTGCCCATCACCACGGCCGCCTTTCAGTTGACCGAAAAATCGGGCTTCTATAAAGAAAACCCAGGCACGGATGTGGCAGTGAACCAGATGATCCGCAAAGTAACCGACAAATCGCGCGGTATCCGCTTGGGTAACTATGTGCAGATCCGCGCCATCGAGGACGAAGAACTCGAAAACGTCTGGGCCGGCAAAAAGACCGCCAAAGAAGCGCTGGACGCCATCGTGACGCGTGGTGACGAGCAGCTAGCGCGCTTCGAAAAAGCCAACAAGTAAAATACGCCCCCGATAACGGAGTGGCCGCAACTGCGGCCACTCCGTTTTTCCTTTTCCGCATTCCTCACAAGGACTTCATCCCTTGACAAAACCATATGGCTACTGAAAAACGGGTGGTATTCAAATCCGCATGGCTGCCTTGGGTGCTGATCGCACCACAGGTCATCGTCATCTCGGTCTTCTTTTTCTGGCCGGCGGCGCAAGCCCTGCTGCAGTCTGTGCAACAAAGCGATGCCTTCGGCACCTCGGTGGAGTTTGTCGGCCTCGAGAACTTCCGCAACCTGTGGAACGATGCGTCCTACCTCGCGTCCTTCAAGACCACTGCGGTGTTCTCCGCACTGGTGGCCGTGTTGGGCCTGAGCATCTCGCTCATGCTGGCGATCTTTGCCGACCGCGTGGTCAAAGGCTCCGGCATTTACCGCACTTTCCTGATCTGGCCCTATGCGGTAGCCCCTGCAGTGGCTGGTGTGTTGTGGCTGTTCATGTTCGCGCCCAGCATCGGCATTGTGAGCTACGGCATCCGCGCACTGGGAGCTAGCTGGGACCCGCTGCTCAACAGCAACCATGCTATGGCGCTGATCGTCATGGCCGCGGTCTGGAAACAGCTGTCCTACAACTTTTTGTTCTTTCTGGCGGGTTTGCAGAGCATCCCGAAGTCGCTGATCGAAGCAGCTTCCATGGACGGTGCCCGCCCCTGGCGCAGGTTCTGGACCATCCAGTTCCCCCTGCTCTCGCCCACCACCTTTTTCCTGCTGGTGATCAACGTGGTGTACGCCTTTTTTGACACCTTCGCCATCGTCGACGCTGCCACCAAAGGCGGCCCCGGCAAAGACACGGCCATCCTGGTCTACAAGGTGTATTTCGATGGCTTCAAGGCCATGGACCTGGGTGGCTCTGCAGCCCAATCGGTGGTACTCATGGTCATCGTCGTCGCGTTGACGGTTGTGCAGTTCCGCTTTGTTGAAAAGAAAGTGAATTACTGAAATGACACGCCCCCATGCTCATCACTACGTGTATTCGCTGCCCCCCAAGGGGGCGCATGGCTCCTTTGGGGCGGCCCTGCAGGAGCCATCTCATGGTTGAACGTCGCCCCTGGCTGGACTTTTTGTCGCATGCCATCCTCATCGTCGGGGTGCTCATCGTGGCATTCCCCATCTACATCACCTTTGTAGCTTCCACCCATACCGCCGACGCGGTGGTGCAATCCCCCATGCCCCTCTGGCCTGGCGCGCATTTGTGGGACAACTACGTGACCGCCCTCACCGGCGGCCGCGAAGGCAGTGGCAGCCAGGCCTCCGTGGGCCGCATGATGATGGTCAGCCTGATCACCGCCCTGATCATCTCCATCGGCAAGATCACCATCTCGCTGCTTTCTGCCTTTGCCATCGTGTACTTCCGCTTCCCTTTCCGCATGGGCTTTTTCTGGGCCATTTTTGTGACCCTGATGCTGCCGGTGGAAGTGCGCATAGGCCCCACCTACCAGGTGGTAGCCGATCTGGGCATGCTCAACAGCTACGCCGGCCTCACGGTGCCGCTCATCGCGTCTGCCACCGCCACCTTTTTGTTCCGCCAGTTCTTCCTGACTGTGCCGGATGAACTGGTGGAGGCCGCTCGCGTAGACGGCGCAGGACCCATGCGCTTCTTCAAAGACATTCTGGTGCCTTTGTCGGCCACCAGCATGGCAGCGCTGTTTGTCATCCAGTTCATCTATGGCTGGAACCAGTACCTCTGGCCGCTGCTAGTCACCACCAAGGAAGACATGTACCCGGTGGTCATCGGCATCAAGCAAATGATTTCGGGGGGCGACGCCCAAACCGAATGGAACATCGTCATGGCCACCGCCATGCTGGCCATGCTGCCGCCCGCGCTGGTGGTCATGCTCATGCAGAAGTGGTTTGTCAAAGGCCTCGTGGACACCGAAAAGTAACAGGAACAAGAATTTATGGCTTCCATCGAACTCAACAACGTCATCAAACGCTACGGCAGCGGCAAGTCGGCCAACCAGGTCATCCACGGCGTCAACGCCCACATCAAGGATGGCGAATTCATCGTCATCGTCGGGCCCAGCGGCTGCGGCAAATCCACGCTCTTGCGCATGGTCGCCGGCCTGGAAGAAGTCAGCGACGGCCAAATCTCGATTGGCGGGCGCGTGGTCAACGACCTGGAGCCCAGCGACCGCGACATCGCCATGGTGTTCCAGAACTACGCGCTCTACCCGCACATGAGCGTGTTCGAGAACATGGCCTACGGCCTGAAGATCGCCAATGTGCCCATGGACGAAATCAAGCGCCGTGTGGACAAGGCCGCCAAAATTCTGGAACTGGCCCCCTATCTCGAGCGCAAACCCAAGGCCCTGTCAGGCGGCCAGCGCCAGCGCGTGGCCATGGGCCGCGCCATCGTGCGCCAGCCCCAGGTGTTTTTGTTTGACGAGCCACTCTCCAACCTGGATGCCAAGCTGCGCGCCCAGACCCGGCTGGAGATTCAAAAGCTGCACCGCGAACTGGGCATCACCAGCCTGTTTGTGACCCACGACCAGGTGGAGGCCATGACCCTGGCCCAGCGCATGATCGTGATGAACGGCGGCGTGATGGAGCAGTTCGGCACGCCCGAAGAGGTCTACACCCGCCCGGCCAGCACCTTTGTCGCCAGCTTTATCGGCTCGCCGCCCATGAACTTGCTGAAAAACGCGCCGGACGCCCAACCCGGAGTCATCACCGGCATCCGTCCCGAGCACCTGGACATCACCTCCACCGGCTGGGCCCTGCAAGTGGATGCGGTGGAAATGCTGGGTGCCGAGCGCCTGGTCTACGGCAAATGGGCACACAAATTGCACGCAGCCGACGCCGATGAAACCGTCATCATCCGCATCGAAGAGTCGGCCGCCGTGCCCGCCTTGGGCAGCACCCTGTACGTGACCCCGCGCGCCGACCGCATTCACCACTTTGACGCTGCTACCGGCAAGCGCATGGCAGCATGACCCCCACGCTTGTCGCTTCGCGTACTACGCTGCCCCCCAAGGGGGCCTTCACGCCTTGGGACGGCCCTGCGGCGTTCACACCATGACAGCTACCAACAACTTCGACCTCCCCGCTTGGCCCTACCCCCGCTGGGTGGCCCATCGGGGTGCCGGCAAACTGGCGCCCGAGAACACGCTGGCCGCCTTCCGCCTGGGCGCCAGCCATGGCTACCGGATGTTCGAGTGCGACGTAAAGCTCAGCGCCGATGGCGTTCCATTCTTGCTGCACGACGCCACCCTCACCCGCACCACTGATGCATCCAATCGCCCCTTAGCGCCCGTGGAACGGGCGCGAGTAGCTATCAAAGATATAGCAAATGAAGCCATCGCTGGCAACCACCCTTGGTCCACATTGAGCCGGCTCGATGCTGGCAGCTGGCACAGCCGCGCGTATGCCGGTGAACCCATTCCCACGCTGGATGGCATTGCCGCCTATTGCATCCGCAACGGCTACTTCCTGAACATCGAGATCAAACCCACCCCCGGCACCGAGCGCCACACCGGCGAAGTGGTCGCCCGGCACACCGCCCGCCTATGGGCGGGGCAGGCGGTGACGCCGCTGCTGACCTCTTTTGACCCCGAAGCGCTGGAAGGCGCCTTGGCCACCCAACCCGAGTTGCCACGCGGCCTGCTGCTGGACGAGCTCTGGAGTGGCTGGCTGGAAACGGCTCTGCGCCTGGGCTGTCAAGCCATCGTGTGCAAGCACACGCTCTGGGACACCAGCACCGTGACGCAGGCACAAAGCGCGGGTTTCAGAACGCTGAGCTACACGGTGAATGACGAGCCCGCTGCGCAGCGACTCATCGATTTGGGCACGGACGGCATCATCACGGACCGGGTGGATGTGTTCAGCCCGGTTTGATTTGCTATGGATTTTGTAGCTGCTCGCGCAGGCAAATCGGGCGTTACAGCCTCGTTTTATGGCGATAGCAAACGGGCTGAGTCCCAAACAAACCAAAACGTGGGCACTTGGCTACCGTCGGGCGCACTCCAGACGCTAGGCTCCGCGTTGCGTGCGCCAAGGCGCCTGTAGAACGCTTGGGCGCGCAGGTTGTCTTGATTGACAGACAGGTACAAGCCCATGCCCGGATTCTTGCGTTCGCACCACCTGACGACCTCGCCCAACAATGCCCTCCCGACCCCCTGCCCTTGGTAGGGGGCAGCTATGTGGAGATTGTCGAGACACGAACCCCATGCGTCGTGATGCTCCGTAAACAGGCACGCGAAGCCGACGATGTTGTCTTGCATCTCCGCGACGATCACACGTTGATTTTCTTTGGGGGCGGCGAGGCGTCCCCTCCACACCTGCTCTCGCTCGGCAGGGACCACCTGCGCAAGGTAGGCAGGACTCAAAACCGTAGCGTAGGTGTTGCGCCAACTGTCGGTATGTAACTGTGCGATGGCAACGGCATCCGCCAAGGTGGCTTCACGAATTTTCATATGGGTGCGCGCAAAAGTGACTGGATGCCGTGGGCATCCGATGGAAAAGAATGACTAGGCCTCTAGTGTCGCCGCATCGCCCACCACTGACTAGCCGCACAGGCCAGCACCATGGCGGCGTAGGTCGCCATCTTGCCGTCGCGCCCGAAGAACACGAGTCCGCCCACCAAGGCGGCCAGACCCGCTACAAAATTTATAGCGGTCTGCGCATGCAGACTGCGCGCCACCGGCACTTTTTTATAAATAAATGGTGCCAGGAGTGCCAGCAGCAACCCCACCACCAAGGCAGGTGCGGCAAAGTTCAGCAGGTGATTCAGGAGATCGAGTGGGCCCATGGCGGTCATTGCAAAGACCAATTGCGGCTTTGGCGGGGTGAGTGGACGCCGGATTTTATAATCGGCGTCTAAACATATGGCAGTCTGGGCATTAGGCATCAACCACACCACCGCACCGCTGGATATGCGGGGCCGGTTTGCGTTCGCCAGCGACCAGATTGCGCCGCAACTCCACGGGCTGCGCCAGAGCATGGCCCGCCCCCCGGAGGCGGCCATTGTCTCCACCTGCAACCGCACCGAAATCTACTGCGCCGGGGACGAAGCCGCGCTGGACCACACCTTGGCCTGGCTGGCCCAAAGCGGCGGCGTGTCCGCCAACGAACTGCGCTCCCACACCTACCGCCTGGAAGACCAGGAAGCCGCCCGCCATGCCTTTCGCGTGGCCAGTGGACTGGACAGCATGGTGCTGGGCGAGCCGCAAATTTTGGGTCAGCTCAAGGACGCGGTGCGTGCCGCCGACGAGGCAGGCGCTTTGGGCACCACGCTCTCGCAACTCTTCCAACGCTCGTTCGCAGTGGCCAAAGAGGTACGCACCTCGACTGAGATCGGCGCACACAGCATCAGCATGGCCGCCGCAGCGGTGCGCCTGGCCGGCAATTTGTTTGAAGACCTGGCCAAGGTGAAGGTGCTGTTTGTGGGTGCGGGCGAAATGATTGAGCTCTGCGCCACGCACTTTGCCGCCAAGAACCCCCAAGCCATCGCCATTGCCAACCGCACGCTGGAGCGCGGCGAAAAGCTGGCCAGCCGCTTCGGGGGCGAGGTCATGCGCCTGGCCGACTTGCCCGAGCGGCTGCACGAGTTTGATGCTGTCATCAGCTGCACCGCCAGCACCCTGCCCATCATCGGCCTGGGCGCGGTGGAGCGGGCGCTGAAAAAACGCAAACACCGCCCCATGTTCATGGTGGACCTGGCCGTGCCGCGCGACATCGAACCCGAAGTCAAAGCGCTGGGCGATGTGTACCTCTACACCGTGGACGACCTGGCCGGCGTGGTGCAAACCGCCCAAGCCAACCGCCAAGCCGCCGTTGCGCAAGCGGAAGCGATTGTGGACGCCGGTGTGCAAAGCTTTATGCACTGGGTGGACCAGCGCAGCGCCGTGCCCCTGATCCAGCAGCTCAACGCCCAAGCCGAAGAATGGCGTGCCATGGAACTCGCCCGCGCCCGCAAGATGCTGGCCAAGGGCGAAGAGGTGGATGCCGTGCTGGAAAGCTTGGCCCGGGGCCTGAGCCAGAAGATGCTGCACGGCGCCATGGCCGAGTTGCATGCCGGAGACGCTGCCGCGCGCGAACGGGCAGGCCACGCGATTTCGCACTTTTTCTTGCGGAACAAGCGTTAGCTGCGTTCCTTTTCCGGGACGCCCCCTCTCCCCCAGCCTCTCCCACCCTGCCGGGTGAAAGAGGAGCCTTAACAGCCACATTTTGTTTTTTCGCTTCGACCCCGCTTCTACCGTCGTCGCATTGATCGCCATACACAAAGTCACCCATGAAACCGTTTCTCCGCCAACAGCTCGCCAAGTACAAAGACCGCCAAGGGGAGCTGGAGTTTTTGCTCTCGCGCGAGGACATCATGAAAGACATGGAGCAGTTCCTCAAGCTCTCACGCGAGCACACCGAGGTGGCAGCCGTGGCGGGGCGTTGGGAGCGCTTTCAGCAGCGCGAAGCCGATCTGGCCACGGGGCAGGAGATGCTGAGCGATGCGGCGGGCGACGAAGACATGCTGGCGATGGCGCAAGAGGAAATCGACGGTGCCACCGCCGAGATGGCCCAGCTGGAAACTGAGTTGCAGCGCATGTTGCTGCCCAAAGACCCGGACGATGCGCGCCCCGCGTTTGTAGAAATCCGCGCCGGTACGGGTGGCGACGAATCTGCGCTGTTTGCCGCTGACCTGGCCCGCATGTACACCCGCTATTGCGACGCCATCGGCCTGAAAACGGAAATTGCCAGCGCGTCAGAAAGCGAGCTGGGGGGCTACAAGGAAGTGGTGTTGCGCATGGAAGGCAGCACCCAAACCAGCAGCGGCAGCTGCGGCGCCTACGGCATGTTGAAGTTTGAAAGTGGCGGCCACCGCGTGCAGCGTGTGCCTGCGACTGAAACCCAGGGCCGCATCCACACCAGCGCATGCACCATTGCCGTGCTGGCTGAGCAGGACGAAGTGGAGGCCGCCAAGATCAACCCCTCGGACCTGCGCATCGACACCTATCGCGCCAGCGGCGCCGGTGGCCAGCACATCAACAAGACCGACTCGGCGGTACGCATCACGCACATCCCCACCGGCATCGTGGCCGAGTGTCAGGACGGTCGCAGCCAGCACAGCAACAAGGCCCAGGCCCTGAAGGTGCTGACCGCCCGCATCCATGAAAAAGAGCGCTCCGAGCGCGCCGCCAAAGATGCTGCCGAACGCAAGAGCCTGGTGGGCAGCGGCGACCGCAGCGACCGCATCCGCACCTACAACTTTCCGCAAGGCCGCCTGACCGACCACCGCATCAACCTGACGCTGTACAAGCTGGACCGCGCCATGGAAGGCGACTTGGACGATGTGATTGAAGCCTTGCAAGCCTACGAGGCGGCGCAGCAACTGGCGGCGCTGGAAAGCAGTTTGAATTGAGTTTGCTTACGGGGTGGAGTTGGGGCGGCTGGGCGCTCACCGCGAGTAACGGAGAGCGTTTAGGCGGCAAAGCGTTTTGCGCAGGTCAAGGAGGAGCCCGCACAGCGGGCGGGGGACACGGAGCAAAGCGCGCTGCCGCACAAACGCTCTACCCCGCACCAAAGCATCCAGACCTTCGAAAAAGTCAGAGCTTGAACACCCCCACCACCTGCACCAGGTCGTTGGCCTGACTCTTCAAGCTGCTGGCTGCGGCGGCCATTTCTTCCACCAGAGCTGCGTTCTGCTGCGTGGCCTGGTCCATCGAAGTCACGGCCTCACCCACTTGCGCCACACCGGCACTTTGCTCACTGCTGGCTGCACTGATCTCGCCCATGATGTCGGTCACCCGGCGTATGCTGCTCACCACTTCGGCCATGGTTTCACCCGCCTTGTCCACCAGCGCCGTGCCCTGCTCCACCCGCTCCACGCTGGCATTGATCAGGCTCTTGATTTCTTTGGCGGCTTCGGCGCTGCGGCCGGCCAGTGAGCGCACCTCACTGGCCACGACTGCAAAGCCCCGCCCTTGTTCTCCGGCCCGAGCGGCTTCGACTGCCGCGTTCAGGGCCAGGATGTTGGTCTGGAAGGCGATGCCGTCGATCACGCTGATGATGTCGCTGATCTTGCGGCTGGCCTCATTGATGCCTTTCATGGTGTCCACCACCTGGCCCACTACCTCGCCCCCTTGCACGGCCACTGTAGAGGCGTTCATCGCCAGCTGGTTGGCCTGGCGGGCGTTG
>CAUOXL010000008.1:0-165462 GCA_963508575.1 uncultured Rhodoferax sp. | reverse complement strand
TGGATTTGGTATCGTTCTTCTTGGGTCAAGTGTGTATAGGTCATGGTGCAACGTTTGGGACTGGCTGGTCACAAAAGTGCATCCTATTCACTCTTGGCCCAACCCCGTTTCAACGCGTTGCACTTCGTACTTGAATCCGCCACCAAATAGGGCCCTAGCGCCCGTGGAGTATGCGTGAGCAGCTACTAAAAACGTAGCAAAGCGCGTGACGAACTTGCGCCGTGTTCAGCCCACGGGCGTGCACAGCTCCACCAAGAAGCCGTTGATGTCGGCCACGTAAGCAATCGTCTGACCCCAGGGCATCACCTCCAGCGGTCGCATGGGTGTGGCCCCGGCGGCTATGGCGCGCTCCAGTGCAGCGGCTACGTCCGGGGTGCACAGCGCAATTTCAAAGCAGGGCGCCGTGGGGCTGGCCGCCTGCGGGTTCTTGCCCAGCTGCTGCATCAGGCTGTGGGCCGAAAACGCCAGCACCGTGCTGCCCGTCTCCAACTCGCCATAGTCGCCCCCTTCATGCAGAAAGCGTGTGGTGAGCCCGAAGGCCGCCTCATAAAACTTGAGCGTGGCGGGTACGTCGGGCACGTAGAGGATGGTGTAGCCGAGTTGCCTGGGGCTCTTTCTTGGGGTTGCAAGGTTCGCAGAATACGCTGTCGAAATCCGACAAGATAGTCAAAGGCATTGCCAAAACAGTGCCATCGCGCTGCCCATGACCGCAGCAAGGACCCGTTTCATGAAAAATAGCTTTCAAAATCTATTCATGCAATTGGTTTAAGCGTTGATTTAAATAGGTTTTTATAACAATAAATCTATTCATATAATCATTCATGCCTGCCACCCAAGACCTCTCTGCCAGCATCTTGCAAGCCCTGCGCCGCCAGGGCGGGGCGCTCAGCAGCGCCGAGCTGCAAACCGCACTGGGGGTGAGCCAGCCCACCGTGTCGCGTGCGCTGGCCCCGCTCATCCAAGCGGGCGAGGTGCAAAAAGTGGGCGCCGCCCGCAAGCAGCGTTATGTGCTGCCGCGCACCGTGCGCGACGTGGGCCGCAGCGTGCCCATCATGCGCATCAACGCGCAAGGCCAGCCCAGCCCGTTCGGCCGCATGGTGCCTCTGGCCAGTGGCGCTGTGTGGGTGGACGAAGAAGACGGCCTCTCCAAGCGCTTTGACGGTCTGCCCTGGTTTCTGGACGACATGCGCCCCCAAGGCTTCATGGGCCGCACCTTCGCGAGCGCCCACCCCGAGCTGCAACTGGGCAACGACCCCCGCTACTGGAGCGACGACGACGTGCTGCGCGCCCTGGCCCTGTGCGGCGACGACCTCCCTGGCAACTTGGTGGTGGGCGAGGCCGCATTTGCGCGCTTTCACAGCCTGCCCCAGCGCGCCCGCCGCGCGGCGTCCATTGCCGACTACCCGGCCTTGGCCGATGCTGCCATGCAAGGCAGCATGGGCGGCTCGTCCGCCGGGGGCGAGCAGCCCAAGTTTTGCTGCATCGTGGGCGGCAGCGTGGACGCCTCAGGCGGCCCAGCGGATGGCGCGGCCCGCCACGTGCTGGTCAAGTTTTCGCCTGCGGGCAATGCCCCCACCGACCAGCGCACCCGTGACCTGCTGGTCTGCGAACACCTGGCCCTGCAAACCCTGGCCAGCGCGGGCATTGCCGCCGCCGCCAGCCGCATCTGCACCGGAGCGGGCCGCGTGTTTCTGGAGGTGGAGCGCTTCGATCGCACGCCCATCAACGCCACCACCAACCCGCAGGGCCTGGGGCGCATCGGCATGGTGTCGCTCATGGTGTACGACGCCGAATACGTGGGCGCCATGGACAACTGGGCCGCCACCGCCAACCGCATGCAAGAGCGTGGCCTGCTGCGCCCCGCCGACGCCCGCACCCTGCGCCTGCTGGAGGCCTATGGCGAGCTGATTGCCAACACCGACCGGCACTACGGCAACATCTCCTTGCTGCTCGATGGCGACGACTGGGCCCTGTCCCCCGCCTACGACATGCTGCCCATGCTCTACGCCCCCGTGGGTGGCGAGCTGGTGCCGCGCGACTTTGCCGCCCGCCCCCTGCAACCCACCGCCGCCACCCTGCCCGAGTGGCCGCAAGCGCTGGCCCTGGCGCGCAGCTTCTGGGCGGCAGCGGCGGCGGACGAACGCATTTCCCCGGAGTTCAGGCGCATCGCTTCGGAGAATCTGCGGCAGTTGGGGTGATGGCAACTTTCTGCGCTTCCTTGACCCGCGCAGCAAGCGACACACGCCGGGCTTAGTGAAAGACCACGTTGTCATCCACGCTGTACAACGCACAGGCCTGTTTGGCGCGTTCTTCACAGCGCTTCAGCGCGGCTGCGTTCACGTCATCCGTGCCGCCGGACACCCATCCCCAGTGCTGGCGTGTGGGAGCGACGGCAAACGCTCTGGGCGGCTTTGCCTGCAGATACCGTTGGTATTGCTCTGTGCCAGCGGCCGACTCCAGGGGGAGTTTGGCAAGGTCCGCCAATGCTGCGTAGCCGCTGGGCGGAAACTGCAGCGCTCGCTGGCGCCCCGGTAGCGTGCTTTGGTCCGGGCTGGAGACGCGCCGAACATCGGTGATCACCCCGCGATCCAGTGCATTGGTCGCGATAGGCTCGCAGCTGGTGGGTTTTTGTGCGACGTGGCCGTCGCAAAAAAACAGGCTGCTGCCCAAGGCTGCGCCCACATCGGGATGAAAGAAGTTGGCAGCACCCCGGCTCTTTTCGATGGTGATCCAGCGCTTGACCAAGTCAGGGTCCGCCTTGCCGTCTGAGTGCCACAGTATCCAGGCATATAGGCCATTTTTTTGTGTGGACGCGCGGTTCAGGGTCCCATCCGGGTCGTAGTGGCCATGAAAGCCGACATAGCTGCGATCCGCAGGGAAGTCGTCAGTGAAAAGCCGCTGCTTGCCCCCCAGAAACATGCGCGAGCACGACGAGATGCAGTAGCCCGACACCGCAGTAGTAACCCCCGCATTGCGCAGAAGTTCGCCAACCCGATACCCCGTCCACGCATCGCCACCAGGCGAATTGCGCAACACCACCAGATCGATCTTCGGGTTGGTGGCAAAGGCGTCCTTCACCATGCCCAGCTCGGTACCGACCACCGGCCCCGAGAGAATGAGCGTATTGCCGTGCATGGCCACTTCCATGGCGTGTACTGCGCCTCCCCAAAGCGTGCCTATCAAGCAAACAGTCAGAACCATGATGCGGCGCATATTGCTTTCTCCCTTGAATTTTGATGATGGTGAATTTGCCATTCAGCGTCCAGAAACACCAAGCAAGACATCAGGCTGGCATCTCTGCGGCTGGTATGGAATGTACAACTAAGGCAAATCGGCAGCTAGCGCCCGTGGAATGTGCGCAGGAAGCTACTAAAAACGTAGCAAAGCGTGTGACGAACCTGCGCCGTGTTCAGCCCACCGGCGTGCACAACTCCACCAAGAAGCCATTGATGTCGGCCACATAAGCAATCGTCTGGCCCCAGGGCATCACCTCCAGCGGTCGCATGGGCGTGGCCCCGGCGGCTACGGCGCGCTCCAGCGCAGCGGCTACATCGGGGGTGCACAGCGCAATTTCAAAGCAGGGCGCTGTGGGGCTGGCCGCTTGCGGGTTCTTGCCCAGCTGCTGCATCAGGCTGTGGGCGGAAAACGCCAGCGCCGTGCTGCCCGTCTCCAACTCGCCATAGTCGCCCCCTTCATGCAAGAAGCGCGTGGTCAGGCCAAAGGCCGCTTCGTAGAACTTGAGCGTGGCGGGTACGTCGGGGACGTAGAGGATGGTGTAGCCGAGTTGCATGGGGGCTTTCTCCTTGAGAGTTGGGTAGCCTGAACCATACGTCACGCCCAGCGCGGTGTCTTGTAAAAACCCGACACAGCCCCCTGTTGGCGCAGGGCGCAGGGGCACAATGTTTGCCACATGCAACCCAAAGCGCCCACCGTCGATGTATGGCAACACACCGCCACAAGCAGTCACAGCAGCACGGTGGTGCCCGACGGTTGCCGCGACCTGATTTGGCACCAACTCCCCGGCCAGCGACCCACGTGGTTCGTGACTGACCTGGCGGATAGCAGCTACGACGTGCCGGGCACTGCAGGTGAGTGTTTTTGGGGTTTTCGCATGCAGCCCGGTGTGCAGATTGATGCGCCACGGCTGCTTGCCGCCTTGGCCGGCCGCACGCTGTATGACGCTCGCGAAGCCCTTCCCCTGCTGCACGACTGTATGCACCTGGACGCGCGCGTAGACGAAGCGCTCGCCAGTCTGGCGCAGTTTGACCGCACCGCCACAGCCGCGCGCATGCTGGGTGTGTCTGAGCGCACCTTGCAGCGCCTGGTGCAAGGCGCAACCGACCGCACGCCCATCTATTGGAAGCGGCTGGCCCGTGTGCGCCGCGCTGCGCAAGCGCTGCCCCTGGCCCCCTCGCTGGCCGACTGCGCGGCCGACCACGGGTATGTAGACCAGGCCCACATGACCCGCGAGTTCCAACATTGGCTAGGTGCCACCCCAGCAGCGGCCATGGCCCGGCCCGAACTACTCAGCGCTTTGGCGGCTTCGGGCTACGGCTAGTTGCTGCTTCAAGCCGTGGATAGATGATGAAAAAAATGCGTTCTCCCTTATGAAAGCAAGCACCTCCCCCCACCCCGACTTGCTGGCAGCGCAAGCCCTGGCCTATGCGCCCTGCGGCTACAGCTTTACGCACTTGCAGCCCGAGCCTGAAAGCGCAGACTACGCGGCCTGCACCTTGTTGCTCAACGGCCTGCGCGTGCAATACCGCGTGGCCAAAATCACGCCCACCAAAGTGGGCCAGTTTGTCACCTTTTGGAAGCGCTTGGGCCGTGGGTCCATACAGCCGTTTGACGTGGGTGACCCGGTGGACTTGTTTGTGGTCAGCACCCGCAGCGGGCAGCAGCTGGGGCAGTTTGTGTTCCCCAAAGCGGTGCTGGCGGACCAGGGCGTGGTGGCCAGTGGTGACCTCTCTGGCCACCAGGCTGGCAAGCGCGCCTTGCGCGTTTACCCGCCGTGGGACACCACTACCAGCCGCCAAGCGCAGCGCACGCAGGCGTGGCAGCTGCGCTACTTTGTGGACATGAGCCAGGGGCAGGCGGTGGACTTGGAGCGGGTGCAAGCACTGCTGGCCCAACCGGGCTAGCTGGGGCTGGATTCAGTGCCAACTAGGCCACAAGAGCCCATGGATATTGCGCTAAAAGCTATAAATACATGAGCAAAGCAACACACCAAAACTTTGAAACACCCGAGCATCTCCACACCTGGCTGCAGGCCAACCACGCCAGCGAGACCGAGCTGTGGGTGCGCATTTACAAGAAAGGCACCGGCCTGCCCAGCGTGGCGTGGGAAGACTGCGTGGTGGCCGCCCTTGCATGGGGCTGGATAGACGGGCAGCGCAAGAGTTTGGACGACAGCGCGTTTCTGCAGCGCCTAACGCCGCGCCGCGCACGATCCAACTGGTCGCAAAAGAACGTGCAACACGCCGAGCGGCTGATTGCCCAGGGGCTGATGCAAGCCCCCGGCCTGGCGCAAGTAGAAGCCGCCCGCGCCGACGGCCGCTGGGCCAGCGCCTATGCTGGCAGCGCCACCATGGAGATACCCGAAGACTTTTTGGCCGCGCTGCAACAAGACCCCGCTGCCCTGGCCTTCTACGGCACGCTCAAGCGGCAGCAGTTGTTCTCCATCTACTACCGGCTCACCAGCGCCAAGCGGCCGGAGACGCGGCAGGAGCGAATGGCGGAGATGTTGGCGAAGTTGGGGCGTGGGGAAATTCGTTGATTCGCAAGCTCAGCCCTTTACCTCTGGCTGCTCCCACCCCGGCACGTTGACCGCATAGCGTGTGCCCTTGCCCACGCCCTCTATGCGCAGCAGCCCTTTGTCTGCCAAGTCCACCAAATCCCGTGTGGCGGTGGCTTTGGATGTGCCTGTGATCTTGGCGTATTTGTCGGTGCTCATGCCGCCCAAGAAGCCCCCACCCGAGCCCACGTGCCCCGCTTCCAGCAAGCGCTCCAGCACCTTGCGCTGGCGTTCATTGGTTTGGCACTGTGCAGCCCGCAGCCGGAACTGCGCCTTGTCCGTAGCGTCCCGCACCACGGCTTGGCTGGTAATGCACGCGCGGGTAAACGCCTGCACAAACCACTGCACCCACGGTGTTGCATCAATCGCGCTGGCCTCTGGCGCTATGCCGCGTAGGCGCTGCGCATGGTTCAGCGCGTCGTAGTAGGCTGCGCGGGTTTTGAGCATCTGGTGCGCCAAGCCGTACACCCGCACCAGTGCCGGGCTGGCCTGCGCGTCATGCGCGTGCATGTCTTGCGCCAGTGCCATGTCTGCCAGCGCGCGGCCCAATCGGCCATTGCCGTCTTCAAACGGGTGTATGGACTCAAACCACAGATGCACCAGCGCCGCGCGCGCTATGCCGTTGATGGATTCCTTGGGCGCCGTTTCGCCATCAGGCCGGGTACTTTCAAACCATGCCAAAAACTGACCCATCTCCGCAGCCACTTGGGCTGAAGGGGGCGCTTCGTAGTGCACCACCTCGCGACCCAGTGCACCGCTGACGATCTGCATGGCATCAATGTGGTCGCGCAGGCGCCCCACGGCAATGCGGGCGATGCCCGAAGTGCCTCCGGGGAACAATGCCGACTGCCAGCGGCACAGCCGGTCCACGTCCAGCGCGGCGCCGTGGTTGGCCAGCGCGTCTTGCATCACCTGCACCAGCCCTTCAGCATGCCGGTCTGCGCCCGGCACATCGGCAAGCGCAAGCCGGTGCGCGACCGATGAGCGGAGGGATTCCAGATTGAGTTGCTCGCCCTCAATGGCAGCGGTGGCCAGCGCCTCTTGCACCCACAGCTCGCGCTGTACTGCGTTGGCCTGTTCCAACCCGATGGCGCCCAGCAGCCCCAGCAAGCGGCCCTGCTCCAGCCGGGCTTGTTCCAGCGCGGGGGCCAGCACAGCCGCATCCCACGTCAGCCGAGGCCAAGCGGGGTGCTGCCAGATGTAGCGGAAACGTGAGGTTGTGGTGGGCATGAGGCGTATTTTGAACGATACGGCTCAAAAAATGAGGTGTATTTTCGAAAATACGCCTCAATCGGCCCCAGGCCCCTGCAACTCCGCAAACTTGGCCGCCATCGTGGGGTTGCCGCGGGTGAGCTTCTTGATCGTCAGGTCGTCGGCCTTGTCGTTGGCCAGGCGCAGGTTGTTGGCGGACTTGTGCAGCGCTTCCTTGGTTTTCTCCAGGTCCTTGATGGCTTCATCAATGCGACGAATAGCTTCTTCAAAGCCCTCCGAGGCCAGGCGCCAGTTGCGGCCAAACGCCGTCTTGAACTCGTCCAGCTGGGTTTCGAACTTGGTGATGTCCACGTTCTGTGAGCGCACCAGCGCCAGCTCGGACTTGTACTTTTGCGCGTTCAGCGCGGCATTGCGCAAGAGCGTGATCAGCGGCACAAAGAACTGCGGCCGTACCACATACATCTTGGGGTAGCGGTGCGACACATCGACGATGCCGCTGTTGTACAGCTCGCTCTCCGGCTCCAGCAGGGACACCAGCACCGCGTATTCGCAGGCCTTCTCGTTGCGGTCCTTGTCCAGCTCTTTCAGAAAGTCTTCGTTGCGCTTCTTGGTGGCTGTCTCATCGCTCTCGTTCTTCATCTCAAACATGATGGAAACGATCTCGACTCCGGACTCATCCGCCTCGCGAAAAATGTAGTCGCCCTTGCTGCCGGTGCGGGCGTCGTTGTCTTTCTCAAAATGCGCGCGCTGAAACGCCGCCGCACGGATGCGGTTGAACTCAATCTCGCAGTGCTGCTCCAGCGTCTCGCCCACCATCTTGGTCGATAGCCGTGCCTTCATGTCGCGCAGGCGCTCAATCTCGCCTTCGCGGTCGCGCAGCTGCAAGGCGTATTGCTCCTTGATGGCTTTCTCTTCCAGCTGGTTTTTCACGGCGATGAGGCTCAGGTCATTCTTCAACGCATCCCGCTCCTGCGCGACCACGCTCACGGCTTCATTCACCGCCAACTGACGCGCGGTGTCGCTAGCCGCCAGCTTGGCGTGCAGCGCCTGAATCTCGGCATCCTTTTTGGCGGCTTCGGTCTGCAGCGCGTGGGCCAGCTTGGCCTCGGCCAGCTGGGCTGCCGCTTGTTGCGCGCTGCGTGCTTGGGCCAGTTCATTCTTCAGTTGGTTCGCAAGCGCATCGCGCTCTTGGGTCACGGCGCCCAAGGCCTCCGCCACTGCCAGCTTGCGCGCCACCTCGCCCGCGTCGAGCTGGGCTTTGAGTGCCTGAATCTCGGTGTCTTTGGCAGACGCAGTTTTTTGCAGCGCATTGGTGACCTCCGCCTTGGCAAGAGCAATCGCGTCGCGCTTCTCCCGCTCGGCCAACTCGAGGCGCTCGTGCAAAGCTTGCTCAAACGCGCCATCGCGCACCTGCTTGAGGATGTCGGCATAGCCCGCCTCGTCGATCTTGAAGGCTTTGCTGCAGTGGGGGCAGATGATTTCGTGCATGGGCTCTGTTTTTTGGTGTGTTGATATCTTCGACAGTGCTGCACTGTGCGTGGCAATCGCCGTGTTCTTAATCTTCGTTCTGATCGGCACAAAAGATCGACATGGGCTTAGTTATTCCTTAATGAAAAAATTTGGGACAGTTACAAGTCGCACGTTACAGCCAACTTGCTCCCGCGATATTCCGAGATCGAATAGAAGCTTGAATAGTTGCTGCAACACCAGGAGGGAACCCTGACTTATGGTGATCAAAAGAACTTTGTGCGCTATTGAGGTCGCCTAGTTGAACGTAGGCACCTACTAAATATCGCGCTGCCACTGAACGTGTTCGTCTGTTAAAGCGGTGGTTGGCAATAGCATCAGTAGTTAATTTAACCAATTCGTTTAAGTGCGCGTCACTCTGTAGCTCAATCAAGAGTTTCCAGATCAATGGGTGGAAATCTTGCCGTGAAGAAATCGCCAATGCCTCCTTCGCAAATACCAATGCCTGCTCCAAGTCAGCGGGTTCACCAGATTGCATGAGATCCTCAGCCTTACGCTGATGCCACATACCCATCCCAAGGGCGGTCGATAGCTCCTGCAGCCTGTCGAGGTAATTGTTCAGCTGTACTTCCAGTTGATCTATTTCGCGCTCCGACAAGCTCTCATCATTCCAATATGAAGCAGTCAATGCCTTTACGACAATGTCGAGGGCCATGATGGTGTCACGTGACTCATAGGCGCGAAGTGCATGGAGTCTCGCCTCGCGGTAGTTGGGTTCTTCCTCATGCAAGTAGCATTCGGCAATTTCCCGATGGCAGTCTCCAAGTCTTGAGCTACCGTCGTCTTCCATGAGCTTTAGAGACTTGAGGTAATGTTTGCATGCGTCGCTCCACCGCTCGCTCAGGCGACAAGCAAATCCAAGAACGAATTCTGCATCTGCAAGAGGGTTGACTCGCGACCTTCGCCATGCACCATCCTGAGCTTCCTTCAACAATAGCTCTACCGCCTGCTGGGTCTCAACAGTTTTATCTTCACGCGCAGCCGCCAAACCGAAATAGCGCAGCATCACGCACCTTGTGTTTATTTCTGGGAATTCGCTTCGATGGCGTATACAGTCCCGAAGGAGTCTCAAGGCACCTTCGTAATCTTGTTTGTCATAGGCTCGAATTCCTGCCTGCAACAAATACGAGGCAGTGATGAACTTGGCAACATGGCTGTCAGATGTTGAGGTTCCGGTTAACAAGGCAGCTCTGACACGGGATTCAATTCTGTCAATCAATGGTTCTTTTGCCCCCGTGGCAAGCCCTTTCTCAAACAATCGTTTGAAGCGATCATGAACTACCAAGCTGTCAGACGAGGGCGCTGCCTTCACATCCAAGCGGATATCAAGCCGCCGCACAACTAGTCGGGGCACCCGGTACAGGCCCTCGCCTGGTACCTCTATCAAGCCGAGGTCTAGTAGTTTTCCCAAAAGCGAATGCAAATCAGCTCTGGGAAACATAATTTTCATGTCACTGAAGGACACCAATTGCAAATCACTCAAAACGCGAAGTGCGACGACTGCGTCTGGAATAGGGCGGATTTGCGCTAAGCAAGCGTCCAAATAGTTATTCAATTTAACAGTGAAGGCCATCTGGACATTTGTCTGAACTCCAACAAACGTTTTCAGGTCTGGGGCGAGAGACCTTGACCTTGCCAAACTGATTAAGAGCGACAGGGTACCGTCTGAATCGTCGGCTAGGCGGTCAATGTCCTCTGGCTGCCATCGATCAGCATTCAAGTCAAAATTTCCCGTCAATCGATACCCGTATTCTTTGGACTCGTGGAACTCAAGACTTGAGATCGGCAGAGCGGCAATTTTTCTTTCTACTTCACCACGTAGTAGACCCTTTGGAAATGCAAACTGTGCGACGAAAAAGACTTTCGGCTTTCGACCCATTGGGACGGTCTCAATCCAGTTGAGTAGCCAGGTAGGAATCCAACGATTGGCGTCTCTGTTCAACGCCTCAATCGTGAAAATGACATGCCCACCCTTGGCGGAAATGTCTTGAACAACTCGAGTTAGTAAGGAAGATTCATTCGTTCCTCCATGCCCATCCTTGCTATTTCCGATAAAGGCTTCAAGTTCAGCAATATTTGCATCTGAACCACGCCCCTTCAATCGTAAGAGCGCTTGCAATGGTCCATCAGAGTCAAGCAACACCACCTCTATCCGCTTGCTGTTTGGATCGAACAGCCGCATATATTTTTCTACGATAAACCGACGTCCGTATCCTTCATGTCCAGAAATCCAGATGATTGGCTTTATGTCCCGAGGAGATGTCTGCGCCAACTGGTTCAATGTTTGAAGTACATCCGATCGGTCAAACTCGGGAGGCGTGGCGGTACCGTTGGAGATCAGCAGGCGCTCAACATTTGCTGTGGTGTTCGCAGTGTCAAAAGGCAAAGGTAAGGCTCGCCAGCGTTCGATTAACGGTGCTAGCAATTGCACTCCGTTAGATTCGTCACCCGCTAAATTTCCGACACTGGTCAATGGAGTGTCGTCCAAGCGCACGATCAATGGATGCCCCAGCTTCCGGCGATCAAGTAGCTCAACAGCAAGGCGGATTTCTCGCAGCGTTCCCTTCTTCTTAAGGTAGTTGATTGACCAAAAGATTACGAGAACAGTTGAATCGCGCAACTCCTTCGCCTCTTCCTCCCACATATCGGCCGCATGCTGTCCACTTTCGTCGTAGAGATAAATTTGATTAGCAGCAAATTCAGCTGCTATTCCGCGTGCCTTTTCTACATCCTCGCCAGCTACAGAGAAAAATGCCTTGCCCATAAACTGCCCCTTTTGTATCTACATTAAAAATGCACGAGTGTTGGATCATGCAAAGACGCCGAACCTATTGCTTAATTTTCCATCTCCTTCGATGCCCATCACCAATTTCTGCGTAGCCCGAGTCGCCGCCACATAAAACACCCGCGCCGCTTCCTTCTCGTCCTCCCCCGTCGCAGGCATATGCCCCACGCCGGGTAGCGCCACCACGGGGAACTCCAAGCCTTTGCTGACCTTCATGGTCATCACCTTGATCTTGTTGCTGGTGGGGTCAAAGTCCCCACTTCCCAGCCGGTTCTCTACCGGCAGCTTTCGCTGCGCCAGGGTGCGGGCGCACAGGTCGCGCGTCTTGGTGTCTGCGCACAGCACCGCCATGTCGCCCCATGCAAAGCCTTCTTTGTGGGCGCTGGCCAAGTGGTCGGCAATGGCTTCTGCTTCTGCCTGCAGGGTGGGCACCTTGATGATGAGGGGCTCTTGCCCCTCGCGCCCGCAGCTCACGGGTTTCAGCAGCGGGATGCCGTCGTCGTCTTTGTCGTCCGCCGTCAGCAGGTCGGCAGCCACCAGGCTGGCGGTGTGCAATATCTGTCGCGTGTTGCGGTAGTTGATCTTCAGGATGGTGGTGCGCCCCTGCGCCTGTATGCCCACGCTCTTGAAGCTGAACTGTTTGCTGCGCGCGCGTTCGTAAATGCTTTGCGCATCGTCGTACAGCACCAGCAGGCTGTTGGTGGTGGGGTCCACCATCTGCGTCACCAGCTTGAGCCATTCGGGCGCGAAGTCGTGGCCTTCGTCGATCATCACCGCTTGGTATTGCCCGCCGGGGATCTGGCTGCGCTCCACGGCGTGGATCACGTTGTCCACCATCTCGTCAAACATGCGCGGGCTTTGTGCAGGTATAGCTTGCCCATAAGCCACCAGCTGCTCGCGGCACCATTTATGAAAATGCCGCACATGCACTCGGCCGCCCAAGCCCTTGGCCTGCATGACGCTGTGCAGCTTTACGCCCAGCGGCTCGTTAAAGCAGAGGATGAGGATGGGCTTGCTGCTTGCCGTGCTGGCCTTGGCCAGGTACTCCGCGCGGTAGCCCAGGATCATGGTCTTGCCCGAGCCCGCCACACCGTGGATGACGCGGTGCCCATCGCCCAGGCTGCGGGCCAACTGCTCTTGCTGCAGGTCCATCACGCGCATGATGTCGGGCAGGGTGGCGGCCTCGTCGTGGTCGTCAAACAACGCGCCCTGCTGCACGCGCACTTCAGGGAACATGATCCAGCGTACCCGGTCGATCTGCGGCAGGCTGAGTGCCCCGCGCATGCCGTAGGGGAACATGTCCCACAGCCGGCTTTGCAGGTCTTCGGCCTCCACGGTTTCCGTCATTTCGTCCTGGCAGATCACGCGGTGGGGTTCTATGGCGTGTTGCAGCTCAGCGGCTTCAAACTGCTTGCGGGTGATAAAGGGGAACACCACGCCGTAGCTCCAGGGGCACACCAGCTTGCCCGCGTGCGGGCCGTCGGGCTGCACCAGCTGCGGGTCGCGCTGCAGGGCGTTGACCACGGCGTGGGCGTATTGGCGGGCTTGCTCCAGCGGGTTGATAACGGTCTTGGGCCCGCTGTCGCCCATGATTTCCCAGTCTTGCTTGTTGGCCCGCAAGATGGTGCTGCCCACCTTCCAGTCTTTCACCTCCAGCACCAGAATGCCGCGGCGCGGGTGCAGCACACAGAAGTCGGGGTGGGTGTTGCGCGGGCCCATGGGCACGTCGTACCAGAGCCGGTAGTCGTCGTCGAGCTTGGCTTCCAGCCGTTCGGCCAGCCGGCGTTCGCCTGTGGTCATGCGCGAGACGCACGTGCTGATGGAAGGTATGAGTGTCGCCATGCCCGGTTCACCGCCCTGTGTGAGTTTTTTTGTTGGGCGACATCATGCCTTGCAAATTCAGTCAATTCGGTGCTGTCTGCGACTCATTTTCATGTTTCAACAAAAAAAGAGCTGCTAGCGCGCATGAAATGGGCGCTGGCAGCTCTTGAATTGATAGCAACTTCCGGGCGCCAGGCGCCTGGGCGGGGGCTCAGCGGCTGGGTAGGGACCAGCCGGCGTGCTGGTTGTTTTTGTCGTTCTCGTAGTCCCAGCTGCTGCCGCAGCGGTCGCAGCGCCAGCGGGTGATGGTGACGGGCTTGCCGCCACGCTCTTCTTTCCAGTTCTGGCTTTGCACCAGTTCGGCGTGGCCGGGGGCGCGGCGCCAGTTGCGCTGAATGCCCCGGCAGGGCTCGCAGAGGGCCGCTTCGCGGGCAAGGATTGCGGCTTGGTATTTGTCAGTCATGGGGGGATTGTCGCCGGCCCTTGCCGCTTGCGCCCTGCCTTAGGCCCGGGGTGGCAGGTAAATGGCGCAGAGTTTGTTGCCGTCGAGGTCGCGCAGGTAGGCCAGGTACATGCGGCCCGAGGGGCTTTCGCGCCAGCCGGGTGGGTCTTCGCAGGTGCGGCCCCCGTGGGCGACACCGGCGGCGTGGAAGGCATCGGCCTGTTCGGTGGATGCCATGTTGAAGCCGATGGTGCTGCCGTTGCCGTGGGTGGCCGGCGCACCGTTGAGCGGTTGGGTGATGCCGAACAGGCCGGTAGGGCTGTTGTAGAAATAGCGGCCGGCGACACCGTTGTGGTTGTACACGCCGGGCTTGATGCCCAGGGTGCCCAAAAGCGCGTCGTAAAAGCGTTTGGAAGCGTCGAGGTCATTCGCGCCGAGGATGACGTGGCTGAACATGGGGTTCTCCTAGTGTGGTTAAAAGCGTGCGCAGTATGGCGCATTCCCGGGGTAGCGCCTGTGAGCACGGCGACCGGTTTGCGTTAGGATGGGGCAACTGCTTCAGAACCACATGCCAAACATGCACCGGGCGCTTATCCCTTATGCACACGCAGCTATCAAAATGATAGCGATTGTGGTGTTGTTCTGTCCGCTATGGCTTGCCGCGCAAGGGGTGCCGGTGCAGCGCGTGGGCGCCGGGGTGCTGGAGGTGAGTGCGGCACTGGCGGTGCTGGAGGATGCCGGTGGCCGCATGACCCTGCCCGAGGCCGTGGCGGCAGACCGCGCCGGTGCCTTTGCGCTGCGGCCCGGTGCGGCCGATGGCCTGGCCTTGGGGTTCACCGCCTCGGCGTTCTGGCTGCGGCTGGAGATCCGCAACCCCGGCCCGGACACGGTGCGGCAGTTGTTGGAGTTGGCCAACCCGCGCATTTCCAGAGTGACTCTCTACCAGCCGGACGCTGCGGGTGCCTACACCGCCACCCACACCGGGGGTGATCTGCCCTTTGCCAGCCGGCCCTTTGCCAACCGGCAGCTGGTGTTTCCGCTTACGCTGGGGCCGCAGGCCACGCAGGTGCTGTACCTGCGGGTGCAGTCCAGCATCGGGCTGATCGTGCCGGCCCGGCTGTGGGCAGAGCCCGATTTCTGGGGCAACATGGTGGAGGACTACACGTTGCAGGCCTGGTACTTCGGCATGGCTGCGGCGATGCTGTTGTTCAACCTGATGCTGTGGCTGGCGCTGCAGGACCGGGTGTACGCCTACTACGTGGCCTTCGGCTCCGGAATGGCCATGACGGTGGCCACCAAGACCGGCTTGGCAGGGCAGTACCTGTGGCCGGAGCCGCTGGTGTGGGGCAACTTTTCGTACTTCAGCGCGGCGTCGCTGACGCTGGCGGCGTTCTGCCTGTTCACCCGGCGCATGCTCAATACCGTGGTGGTGGCCCCCCGCATTCACCGCGCCTTGCTGGTGTTGGCGGTGCTGCATGGGGTGGCGCCCTTGGTGTACTACGGGGCGCTTGCCAAGGTGGCGTCGCTGGCCGTTGTGTTCTTCATGTTTTCAGGGGTTTTTCTGGGGGCCGTGGCGCTGCATTGTGCGTGGCAACGCCAGCGCATGGCTTACTTCTATTTGGGGGCGTTCGGCATTCTGATGCTCAGCGGCCTGGTCACCACGGCCCGCAGCTTCGGCTGGTTGCCCACCAATGTGCTGACGGTCAACGGCTTCCAATGGGGCTCTTGCCTGGAGATGTTTATGCTCGCTTTTGCGCTGGCGGACCGCTACACCCAGGTCCGCCGGGAAAAAAACCTCGCCCAGCAGGCACTGGGTGCTGCCCAGATGCAGTTGGTTGACACCCTGCGGGCCTCCGAGCAGGAGCTCAGCCGGCGGGTGGAGGAGCGTACCCATGCCTTGGAGGCCGCCAACGCACGCCTGGAGGCCTTGAGCATGGTGGACGGCCTGACCGGCATTGCCAACCGCCGCCATTTTGACCAGGTGCTGCACAAGGAGTGGGCGCGGCTGGAGCGCGCCGGCCAGCCCTTGGCGCTGGTCATGCTGGATGTGGATTGGTTCAAGCGCTACAACGACCACTTCGGCCACCAGGCCGGCGACGAGTGCCTGCGCGCCGTGGCCCAGGCCATCAGCGGCGTGAGCCGGGCCAGCGACCTGGTGGCGCGCTACGGTGGCGAGGAGTTTGTGATCATCGCCCCCGCCACCGATGGCCCGCAGGCCGCCCACATGGCCCAGCGCGCCTGTGAGGCCGTGCGCGCCCTGGGCTTGCCGCACCCGCTGGCGTATGAATCGGTCGTCACCGTGAGCTGCGGCGTGGCTGTCACCGTGCCCGGCCCGGAGGACACCTTGGAAAACCTGCTGGGCCAAGCCGACGACGCCCTCTACGAAGCCAAAGCCCAGGGCCGCAACCGCGTGGTGCTCGCCCAGCCGCTGGACCCCAAGGGGGATGTGCCTGCTAAATAACCATAGATTTATAAAAGACTTGACCTATATCTTTTAATAGATATAATTCGCAGCAGAAACCCGGTGTGGGCCCCAACCACTCCCGTTTCACGGAGCCGCCAGGAGAAGTCTCTTGCCGTCGGCATCCGGCCTATTCGACACCTGTCGACCGCGTTGATCTGCAGAGCAGCAGCCAACCGAATCTCTTTGTGCTCAAGCCGGCCTGATAACGTGGCCCGCACCCCTCCCTTTTCATGAATCAGAATTTCGAATCCGCTATCCCCATGGGCAACTACATGGTGTCGCCCGCCACGCAAGAAACCAGCACCGGTCTGTACCGTGCCTCCATCGCCGTCCAGCGCAGCCAGAGCAAGGGCGCTTACTGCCGCGTTTACAACTTCACCAGCGAATTCGCCTCCCGCGAAGCCGCCCGTGTGTACGCCATCACCCAAGGCTGGCTGGAAACCGCCAGCGCCAATGCGCAAACCTGCTGACGCAGGCGCCAGCTAGCCAGCCCCCGGCATATCCCCATTCCCGCCGCCCGCAAAGGCTGCAAACCCGCGCACCCCAGCCCAACGGGCTGACAGCGCACTCACTGAAAGGCTCACTATGAGCAGCAAAATTTACGTGGGCAACCTGCCCTACTCCGTCACCGACGACAGCTTGCAGAGCAACTTCTCCGAGTTCGGCGAAGTCACCTCCGCCAAGGTCATGATGGACCGCGACACCGGCCGTTCCAAAGGCTTCGCCTTTGTGGAAATGAGCACCCCCGCCGCCGCCCAAGCCGCCATTGACGGCTTGAACGGTCAATCGGTCGATGGCCGCTCCATCGTGGTCAATCTGGCCCGCCCGCGTGAAGACCGCGGTGGCTCGGATGGCTACCGTGGCGGCCGTAGCAGCTACTAAGCGCGCATCGCCCACCCAAAAGCCGGCTCTGGTAGCCGGCTTTTTTTGTGCCGGCGGCAGGACCCTGATTCCCGACCCGGCCAGCACGCCGGTCACAAACGCCCGATAAACTGCCCGCATGCAAGTTCAAACTTTGACGATAGAAGGCGCCCCTGCAGTGCAGCTGCAGGGGCTTGCGGGCGACACCGTGACCGTGCTTTTGCGCGGTGCCCAGGTGGTGTCGTGGGTGGATGCGGCGGGTGTGGAGCGCTTGTACCGCAGCCCGCTCTCGCCCCTGGTCGGCCCGCAGGCCGTGCGCGGCGGGGTGCCGGTGATTTTTCCGCAGTTCAACGAGCGTGGCCCCATCACGCGCCATGGGTTTGCCCGCACCCGTGTGTGGGAATGGGTGCCCGCAGATGCGTCGGACACCGAGCCGCAGCTGGTCTTCCGCCTGCAGCACAGCGCCCACGAAACCCCGCTGTGGCCGCATGACTGCGTGTGCACCTTGACCGTGGCCTTGGTTCCGGCGGGCCTGCGCATGGCGCTGGCCGTGCACAACACCGGCAGCAGCCTCATGAGTTTTCACGCCGCACTCCACACCTACCTGGAGGTGGGCGATGTGACGCAGACCACGCTGGCCGGTGTGTTGCCGCAGGGCGAGGTCTTGTCACTGGCCGAGCCGATTGACCACTTGTATGAATCCGTACCCGGCCCCTTTGCCCTGCGCAGCCCTGCCAGTGCCTTGGACATTGCCCACGAAGGCTTTACCGATGCGGTGGTCTGGAACCCCGGCCCCCAGGCCGTGATGGCTGATTTGCCTGCCGGGGGTTATGCCCGCTTTCTGTGTGTGGAGGCGGCCGCTGTGGGTGTGCCGGTGCAGCTGGCGCCGGGTGCACGCTGGCAGGGTGCGCAGACGCTTTGGACCCCGGCCTGATGCCGGGCCCCGTTTTCCTACAATCCGGACGCGATTGAACTTTCGCGCCATCTCTCATGACTACTCCTGACTCTTCCAAAAAAATGCCCAAGCTGCGCCCCATTCCCAATTTCATTTTTGCCAGCCGCTGGCTGCAGCTGCCCTTGTACCTGGGCCTGATCGCCGCGCAGGGCGTGTACGTGTTTCATTTCTGGGTGGAGCTGGTGCACTTGCTGGAAGCCGCTTTCGGCAGCCAGACCGCGCTGCAGGCGCTCGTAAGCAGCATCGGCTACAAGTCCGACGTGCCGGTGCCCGCGCTGAACGAAACCATCATCATGCTGGTGGTGCTGGCGCTGATTGACGTGGTGATGATCTCCAACCTGCTGATCATGGTGATCGTGGGCGGCTACGAAACCTTTGTGAGCCGCATGGACCTGGACGGCCACCCCGACCAGCCGGAGTGGCTAAGCCATGTGAACGCCTCGGTGCTCAAGGTCAAGCTGGCCACCGCCATCATCGGCATCAGCTCCATCCACCTGCTCAAGACCTTCATCAACGCTGCCAACTACGACGAGAAGGTGCTGATCGCCCAGACGGCCATCCACATCACCTTCCTGTTGTCCGCGTTGGCGATTGCCTACACCGACAAGCTGCTCAATAGCAGCCACCAGAACACCGGGCATTGATGAAGTGAGCTGCTGGCGCCCATGGATAGTGCGCAAGCAGCTATCAAAACAATAGCATATATCCACCCCTGAAAGGGACGGCTTTCCATGATTCACGTGCGTGGTTTGGTCTTTGACTACCTGGGGCATCGCGCCCTGCATGGGGTCTCGGTGGATATTCCGCCGGGCACGGTCACCGCTCTGGTAGGGCCCAATGGCGCAGGCAAGTCCACGCTGATGCGCTGCATGGCCGGGCTGGACACGCCGCTGGCCGGCACCATCACGGTGGGGGGCGTGGACGTGCAGGAACACCCGCGCGAGGTGCACACCCAACTGGGCTACCTGTCGGACTTTTTCGGCCTCTACCAGGACCTCACGGTGGCGCAGTGCCTGCACTATGCCGCCGCCTCCCAGGGCATTGCGGAGAAGCACATTGCCAAGCGCGTTCAGGAGGTATCCCGCTTCCTGAACCTCGAAAACAAGTTGCAAAGCCTGGCCAGCAACCTCTCGCGCGGGCAGCGCCAGCGGGTGGCGATCGGGCAGGCCATCGTGCACATGCCCAAAGTGCTGCTGCTCGACGAGCCCGCCAGTGGTCTGGACCCGGAAGCGCGGGCCGACCTCTCGGCCTTGTTCCGCAAGCTGCAGTCCCAGGGCATGACGCTGGTGGTGTCCAGCCACATCCTCAGCGAGCTGGACGAGTACTGCACCCACATTTTGTCCATCCGCGACGGGCGGGTCAGCCGCTTTGCCAGCCTGGCCACGACGGCTACCGGCAGCGAAGGCGTGGTCAAAGCGCTGGTGCAGGTGCAGCTGGCTGCGCCCGCGCCGCAGTTGGCGGATGTGCTGGCTAACCATGAGGTCGCGCACCTGGATGCGAGTGGCGCTTCGCCTACGACGGTGTACCTGCCGGCCGGCGACCTGGCCGCACGCGCGGCCCTGCTGGCCCAGCTGACGGCAGCCGGCGTGCCGGTGTGTGCGTTTCAGGAAGTACGCACCAGCCTGCAAGCCAGTTATGACCAGACCGGTGTGCCCAGCCGCCCAGGAGAGTCCGCATGAACCCTGAATTCAAACGCAACCTCTGGCTGGAAATTTCGCCCGCCCGTCTGGCCCTGATGCCGGGGGTGCTGACCCTGATCGGCCTATTGGTCTATGTGCTGAACCCGGACGACACGCAGCGCAGCCTGTTTGTGGCGTTCTCGGTGTTGTTTGTGGGTTTGACAGTGGGTTGGGGCAGCTTGCTGGTGGTGTCGAGCATCAACAACGAGATAAGCGAACGCACCTGGGACCAGCAGCGCTTGAGTGCCCTGAGTCCGTGGGATATGGCGTGGGGCAAGCTGTTCGGCAGCGTTGCCTATGCCTGGTATGGTGGCTTGTTGTGCGCGTTCGTGGCGGTGTTGGCTGCTTTGTCGGGGCCGGCGTTCTGGAGCCGTTGTGTTTGGCTGCTGGTGGGTGCCGTAGGCACAGTGGCCTTGCACGCGTGGTTATTGGCGAGTCGCTTGCACACAATGGATGTCCGTTCTGAGAAAGCCAGTGGCATGGCCGGGCGCCTGTTTGGTGTGTTTCTGGTGCTGCAAACCTTGCCGCTCATCTTCATGGTACTGCGCGATCCAAGCTCTCCGGAACGAGAAGGTCCCGGCGGCTGGTGGAGTCTGGGGCTGCCCCTGCCCGTGCAGTCGCTGGTGCTGGCCGCCTTGATGCTGGCGCTGGGCTTGCTGGCCTTGTGGCGCAGCATGGGCAAGCAGCTGATGGTGCGCTCCACCCCCTGGGCCTGGGCGCTGGGCGTGCTGGTCGTGGGCTGGATGCTGGCCGGCTTCCTCCCCGAGGACGCCCGCGAGGCCCACTTGATGCTGCCGCTGGCCGGCGTGGCGCTGCTGGCCACCTATGCCGCCCTGTTTACCGAGAGCAACAACCGCCTGGTCTGGCAGGCCGTGCTGTATCACCATGCGCACAGCCCCCGCCGCCGCATGCTGCAGGCCCTGCCTTTGTGGCCGGTCAGCTGGGCGATGGCGGCGCTGTTTGTGCTGCTCTATGGGGTGTGGGGCATCCACCCCGCACCGCACCAGGCCCCTCACCTCGACGCATGGGGTGGCGTGATGTGGCTGGTCTTGCTGCACTGCCTGCGGGATTGCGGCATCTACCACTTCTTCGCGCTGCGCAACACCACGCGCAAGCCGGCCGGCATGACCCTGCTGACCCTGTTTGTGCTGGGGGTGGTGCTGCCCGGCGTGCTGGCAGGGAGTGCGCTGGAACTGGCCACCTGGTTCGAGCCGCTGTTTGGCGTGCAGGACCTGGTGGAAGGCCGTGCCACTCTGGGCCTGGCGCCTTGGCTGGCCATGGTGGCCCAGCTGGTGGTGGTAGGGGTGCTAGTGGCCTGGCGCTGGGCCCGCAGGCTGCCCGCTGACGGGCAGCCGGCTTAGAACTGCCCGGCGTTTTTGCCCTTGAACGGGGCGTAGAAGGTCTGGATGGCGGCCATGTCCGCCTCAATGTTTCCGGTGGGCTGGAATACCGGCCCCAGGCCGACCCGCTTTTCGGCATAGTCCATATAGGCCATGACGATGGGCACCTGGGCCCCCACGGCGATGTAATAGAAGCCCGTTTTCCAATAGCGCACCTTGCTGCGCGTGCCCTCCGGCGGAACCACGAGCTGCAGCGGGCCGTCCGCCGCCTGGATGGCGGCCACCGAGGCAGCCACCAGGTTGTTGGCGCTTTCGCGCCGCACCGGAATGCCGCCCAGCCACATCATCAGGCCGCGAAACGGGGGCTTGAAAATCTGCTCCTTGCCCATCCAGTAAATGTGCAGGCGCAGTGCAAAGCCTGCCATCAGGGTATAGGGCAGGTCCCAGTTGCTGGTATGGGGGGCCGCAATGAGCACACTTTTCTGGCCGTTGGGGGGCAGGCTGCCTTCCACTTTCCAGCCGCTCAGTTTGAGAAAGCTGAGGGAGAGGCCGCGCAACAGGGTGTTGACGAGGGGGGTATCAAAAATGGTCCGGTGCATGCGCAATGTCTGATTCTGCCGGTGCCCCCGCCTTCAAGGGGGCGCGCCGGTGCGGGGTGTATGGTCCAGGTCGGGCCGTTGGGCCGGGTCCACATGGGTCATGAGGTTGAGCACGCGGTGGCGTTGTAGAACGGCCTGGCGCGCTGCCACGGCGATATTGTGCCCTGCCTCCACGGTGAGTCGGGCATCTACTTCGATGTGGGCGTCGGCCACCACCATATCGCCCATCTTGCGGGTACGCACATCGTGTACGCCGGCCACACCGGGCGTGGCCAGCAGGGTAGCGCGGATGGCTTGTACCTCGGCTTCATCGAGGCCACGGTCCATCAGGTCGTGCAGCGCATCCCAGGCAAAGCTCCAGCCCATTTTGCCGACCATGAAGCCCACGATCAGCGCGGCAATCGGGTCCAGCAGCGGGTAGCCGGCCATGCTGCCCAGAATCCCCAGGCTGACCACCAAGGACGAGGCTGCATCGGAGCGCGCATGCCAGGCATTGGCCACCAACAGGCTGGATTTGACGGCCTTGGCCGTGCGCAGCATGTAACGGAACAAAAGTTCTTTGGTAACGATGCCCCCTAACGCAACCCACAAGGCGGTGGTGTGGGCGGGGGCAATGGTGTCGGGTGCTTCCAGCTTCTGCAGGGCAGACCAGACCATGCCGCCCCCCACCGCCAGCAGGATGGCGCCCAGCGCCAGGGAGGCCGCTGTTTCAAAGCGCTGGTGACCATAGGGGTGGTCTTCGTCGGCGTCTTTTTTGGCATGGTGGCCGGCGAACAGCACCACAAAGTCCGACACCAGGTCGGACAGCGAGTGGATGCCGTCTGCAATCAGGGCCTGGGACTTGGTGAGCGTGCCGACGATGATCTGGGCACTGGCCAACACCACATTCACCACCACGCTCACCCAGGTGCTGCGACTCGCAGCTGCCGCGCGTTCAGCGGCATTGTGCGGGGCGTGTTCGTCTTCTTGTTCGGTAAATTGCATGGTGCGCAGTGTGACCGACCAAGATGACGGCAGCCTTAACTCAGGTGCTTGCCGGCAATGCCTGCCAGCTCAAACATGGTGACCTGCGGTTTGCCGAACACCGCGAGCAGCTTGGCATCGGCATTGATGCTGCGCTTGTCCTTGGCGTCTTGCAGGCCGTTGGCCTTGATGTAGTCCCACAGCTTTTTCATGACCTGCGGGCGCGCCACCGGCTCGGTACCGATCACGGCGGCCAACTCGGCACTGGGCTGCTTGCCGCTGGCGGCGGTGGTCTTGCGCGGGGCTTTGGGCTTGGCGTCTTTGACCGCAGCGGCCTTCTTTGCAGGTGCTTTTTTGGCTGCAGCGCCCGTGGTAGCTGCGCGAGTAGCTCCTGTTTTGGTAGCGGCGCTGGTTTTGGCAGCTGCCTTGAATGCCGTCTTGCGGGGTGGGAACTTGGAGGGGGCGAACTCGAAGTTCACCTTGCCTTCGCTCGCATCCCACGCCAGCATGGCCTTGAAGTTGCGGCGCGTACGCATGGAGACAAACTTCTCCAGCAGGTCGGTCTTGCCGGTGGCCAGCAGCTTTTGCATCTGCTCGCGCTCGATAGGCTGCTGCAGGATGATCTGGCCGCTCTTGAAGTCGCAGCTCGGGGTGGCCTGCGCATCCGTGGGTACCGACTTTTCGCACACATAGTTCTTGCCGTGCTCGAACACGTTGCCGCCGCACTTGGGGCAAGCGCCCAGGGCGGTTTGCGCGCTGAAGTCGATGATCTCGCCGTCTTCCTCGCCAGCCTTGTCGTCGCCGAAGTCGAACTCCAGTTTGTAGTTCTTGGTTTCCTCGTCAAATTTGATGACCATCTCGGCCACAAAAGGCCAGCCGGCCTTGGAGCGGAAGCCGTCCAAGGGGCCGATGTGCTTGTCGCGCAGGAACTGCTCCACCTCGGCCAGCTCGAAGGTGCGGCCTGCGGGTGATTTGCCGAAGGAGAAGCCGCAGCCTTCGCTGTGGCCGTCTGCACCGGTACAGGTGTAGCGGCGGTAGTTTTCCTTCACGATGCCACCGCAGTTGGGGCAGGGGGCTGCCAGGGTGGCGTAGTCCCCGGGGATGGTGTCGCGGTCGTATTCCTTGGCTTTTCGGACCATGTGCTCGGTCATGGCAGCGATCTCGGCCATGAACTTTTCGCGGCTGAGCTTGCCCTGTTCCATTTGGGAGAGCTTGTATTCCCACTCCCCGGTGAGTTCGGCTTTGGTGAGTTCTTGCACGTCCAGGCCGCGCAAGAGCGTCATGAGCTGGAAGGACTTGGCGGTGGGAATCAGCTCGCGACCTTCGCGCAGCATGTACTTCTCGGCGATCAAACCTTCGATGATGCTGGAGCGGGTGGCGGGGGTGCCCAGGCCCTTCTCCTGCATGGCTTCGCGCAGCTCGTCGTCTTCCACCGTTTTGCCGGCACCTTCCATGGCGCCGAGCAGCGTGGCTTCGGAGTAGCGGGCGGGCGGCTTGGTCTTGAGGCCTTTAGGCTCGACGGGGTCGCCCTTGACCTTCTCGCCGGGCGCCACGGGCACCAGGTTCTGGCCCTTGTCACCCTCTTTGGCGTCTTCCACTTCAGCGGCGGCTTCCTTGCCGTAGATGGCCAGCCAGCCCGGCTTGACCAGTACCTTGCCTTCTGTTTTGAAGGCGTGCTGGGCCGCGGTGGTGATGCGGGTGGTAACTTGGTATTCCGCGCTGGGGAAGAACACCGCCATGAAACGGCGCACCACCAGGTCGTACAGCTTTTGTTCCGCCTCACTCAGACCGCTGGGCGCTTGCAGGGTGGGGATGATGGCAAAGTGATCCGACACCTTGGCGTTGTCGAACACGCGCTTGGTGGGGCGGATGTAGTTGTTGTTCAGCGCGGTGAGGGCGTGCGGCGCCAGGTGGCGCATGTCGCTGTCGGCCAGCATCTCGAAGGTCTTTTTCACCACCGGCACATAGTCTTCCGGCAGGGCGCGGGAATCGGTACGCGGGTAGGTCAGGGCCTTGTGGCGCTCGTAGAGGCTCTGGGCAATCTGCAGCGTGGTCTTGGCGCTGAAGCCGAACTTGCCGTTGGCCTCTCGTTGCAGGCTGGTCAGGTCAAACAGCAGGGGGGACGCCTGGGTGGTGGGCTTGCTTTCTTCCGTCACGGTGGCGGGCTGGCCGCGCACGGCGTCTGCAATCGCCTTGGCCTCGGCCTGTGTCCAGACGCGGTCAGCCTTCTTTTCAGCGTCGTCCGCATCCTTCTTGTGGGCTGGGTTGAACCACTTGGCGGGGTACTCACCGGCCTGGGCGGCAAAGGTGGCATGGATTTCCCAGTAGTCGCGGCTGACAAACTTGCGGATCAGCTCTTCGCGTTCCACCACCACTGACAGGGTGGGCGTCTGCACCCGGCCCACGGTGGTCAGGAAGAAGCCGCCGTCGCGGCTGTTGAAGGCCGTCATGGCACGGGTGCCGTTGATGCCGACCAGCCAGTCGGCCTCCGACCGGCAACGGGCGGCGTCGGCCAGGGGCTGCATCTGGGCGTTGGTGCGCAGGTTCTCGAAGCCATCGCGGATGGCCTGGGGCGTCATGGACTGCAGCCACAGGCGGCTGACCGGTTTACCCAAAGGCTTGGCGCCGCCGGCGTACTGCTCGATCAGGCGGAAGATCAGTTCCCCTTCGCGGCCCGCGTCACAGGCGTTCACCAGCTGGCCCACGTCTTTGCGCTTGGCCAGCTTGACCACCGCGTTCAAGCGTGTCTTGGTTTTGTCCACCGGCTTGAGGTCGAAGTGCGGCGGGATCACCGGCAGGTGGGCAAAGCTCCACTTGCCGCGCTTGACGTCGTATTGCTCCGGGGCCTGGATCTCGACCAGGTGGCCTACGGCGCTGGAGACGACATAGGTGTCGCTCTCGAAGTACTCATCATGTTTCTCGAATTTGCCGGCCACCGGTGTGAGTGCACGCACGATGTCTTGTGCGACCGACGGCTTTTCCGCAATAACCAATGTTTTGTTCAAAACGGTGTTTTTCATCTGACTACAATCCAGTTCTCGCGTGCGCGCAGGCGCGCTCACATACGCAGGCGCACACATGCGCGCCCATACGATTCACCATACCAAATTTTCCATCCGTGGCAAAAACCCCTGTGAAATCCTCCGCCGGCGCATCTGCTTCGAGCCAGCGTCGCATCCAGACGCGGCGCTCCGGGGTGCATGGCAAAGGGGTGTTCGCACTGCAGGACATTGCCGAGGGTGAAACCATCATTGAGTATGTGGGTGAAGTGATCAGCTGGCAGGAAGCCCAGGACCGCCACCCCCACGATCCCAAAGACCCCAACCACACTTTCTACTTCTCGCTGGAAAACGGCCATGTGATTGACGCCCTGTACGGCGGCAATTCCTCCCGCTGGATCAACCATTCCTGCGATGGCAACTGCATCGCCGATGAGGAAGAGGGGCGCGTGTTTATCAAGGCATTGCGCAACATCCGCGCGGGTGAAGAGCTGAACTACGACTACGGTCTGATTCTCGAAGAGCGCTACACCAAGAAGCTCAAGGCCGAGTACCCCTGCTGGTGCGGCAGTGCCAATTGCCGCGGAACCCTTCTTGCCCCTAAAAGATGAGCATGCGCTGGCCCGCTGAAGCGATCTGGGAGGAGGTGTTTGCCGTGCTCCCGGGCTTCAGTGTGGAGATCCTGCCGGAGGTGGACTCGACCAACACCGAACTGATGCGCCGGGCCCGTGCCGGACTCACCGACCCCGTGCTGCTGGTGGGCGAGCGCCAGACTGCAGGGCGCGGCCGCTTGGGCCGGGACTGGAAGAGTGACACCCAGGGTGACGGTGGTACGCTGACCTTTTCCCTGGGATTGCCCCTGCAGCCGCAAGACTGGTCCGGCTTGTCCTTGGCCGTCGGGCTGTCGGTAGTCCAAAGCCTGCACCCGGACCTGCAGCTCAAGTGGCCCAACGATGTGTGGTGGCAGGGCCGCAAGCTCGCCGGCATCCTGATCGAGACTGCCAGTGCCGGAGACCAGCGTTACGTGGTGATCGGCATCGGCATCAACATCACCCCCCGCGATGCTGACGGTTTGCGCACGCCACCAGCTGCCTTGCAGGAGCTGATGCCCGGGATCGATGCCCCTGCGGTGTTGCAAAAAGTGGCGACGCCCCTGGTGCATGCGGTGCAGGTGTTTGCCTCCCAGGGCTTTGCGCCTTTGCGCCAGGCGTTTCACGGCCGCGACCTGTTGTACGGCCGGCCGGTCGTCTGCTCGGACGGGACCCAGGGCATCGCCAAAGGCGTGGACGCAGGCGGTGTGCTGCTGGTGCATACTGAAAGCGGCCTTGTCAAAATCCATAGCGCGGAGGTGAGTGTGCGCCCCGCGTCTTCCTCCTCCATGTCCTGATCCCTATGTTGCGACTGATTGTTCTGGTGCTGTTGCTGGCCAATGGCGTGTACTTTGCGTGGAGCCACGACTTCCTCAAGATGTATGGCTTCGGCCCCGTGGCCCCGAATGAGCCGCACCGCATGGAGCAGCAGATCAAGCCCGAGATGATCCAGCTCCTGAGTGCCGGCGACTTGAAGAAAACCGAAGCCGTGGTGCAGGCCGATCAGGCGCCCAAGGAATGCCTGCAGGCCGGGCCGTTTGATGATGAGCAGCTCGCCAGCGTGCGCAAAGCGCTGGAAGCAGCCCTGCCCGGCGGTAGCTGGCAGATCGAGACCACGAAGGAAGCTGCACGCTGGATTGTGTACATGGGCAAATACGCGTCGGCAGACTTGCAAGCCAAGAAGCGGGCGGAGCTGGCGGGGCTGGGCATCAAGGCGGATACGGTGGCCAGCCCGGAGTTGCAACCCGGCTTGGTGCTGGCAAGTTTTGATTCCGAGGCATCGGCCAAGGCCGAATTGACCAAGCTTGCGCCCCAGGGTGTCCGCACCGCCAGGGTGGTGCGGGAGCGCGACGCGGCGGTCGCACACCAGGTGAAATTGTCGGCAGTGTCGGAGGCTGTCAAGGCGAAGTTGCCGGAGCTCAAGCCCGCCCTGGGCGCGCGCGTGTTCAAGACCTGCAGCTGAAGGCTAGGCGCTTTCCTCTTTCATCAAGCGCGAGAAGCGCAGTGTGAAGGTGGTGCCCGGCGGGGTTTGGCCGGGGCGGCTGTCGTCCACGGCGATGTCCGCATGGTGCTGGCGGGCGATTTCCTGCACGATGGGCAGGCCCAGGCCGGAGCCATCCGCCTCATTGCCCAGCGCCCGGTAAAAGGGCTGGAACACCAGCTCCCGCTCGGCCGGCGGGATGCCCGGGCCGTTGTCTTCCACCTGTAGTACCAGTGCACCACTGAACCGGTCCAGCAGCACCCGTGCGGTAATCACCCCGGCACGCTCCTCGGTGGACGGGGTGTAGTTGATGGCGTTGTCCACCAGGTTGCGCACCATTTCTTTCAGCAAGGTGATGTTGCCTTGGATGGAGGCGCCCGGCGTGCCCGCCTCCACCCCGTCGTAGCCCAGGTCTATGGACTTTTCCAGTGCGCGGGGCACGCAGTCGCGCACCACCTCCATGGTCAGCTTGGCCAGGTCGCAGGGCTGGTGCGCCAGCACGGTGCCGCTGCTCTCGGCACGGGCCAGGGCCAGCAACTGGTTCACGGTGTGGGTGGCGCGTATGCTGGAGCGGCCGATCTGGCGCAGGGACTGTTTGAGATCGTCAGCGCTGGCGCCCTGGCGTTGCGCCAGGTCGGCTTGCATGCGCAGGCCGGCCAGTGGGGTCTTGAGCTGGTGGGCCGCATCGGCCAGAAAGCGCTTTTGGGTGGCGATGGAGTCTTTGAGGCGCATCAGCAGGTCATTGACCGAGGACACCATCGGTACCACCTCCAGCGGCACGGCCTCCACGTCCAGCGGGCTCAGGTCGTCCGGGCTGCGGGCGCGTATGCGCTCTTCCAGCCGGCTCAGCGGCTTGATGGCTTGCACCAGCGCCAGCCAGACGAGCAGCACAGCCAGCGGCAGGATCACGAACTGCGGCAGCATCACGCCTTTGACAATTTCGGTGGCCAGTACCGAGCGCTTGTCCATGGTTTCGGCCACCTGTACCAGGGCCGGCCGTCCGCCGGGTGCATCGACACGCACCCACATGTAGGCCACGCGCAGGTCGGTGCCCTTGAAGTCCACCTCGCGCATGCGGACTTCGCCGGGGGGCAGGCGCTCGTCGTCCGGGGGCAGGGGCAGGTCTTTCTCCCCGCTGAGGTATTCGCCCTCGGTGCCCAGCACCTGGTAATACACGGTGTCGGAGTCGTCGGTGCGCAGCAGCTCACGCGCCGGTAGCGGCAGCACGAACTGGGCTTTGTCTTTGCTGACGGTGATGAGCTGGGCCAGGGCGCCGGCGTTGTATTCAAGCGCGCGGTCAAAGGGCTTGCCGGCGATGCCCTGCGCCACCAGCCAGGTGAGCACCAGACTGACCGGCCACAGCAGCAGCAGCGGGGTCAACATCCAGTCCAGGATTTCCCCGAACAGGCTGCGTTGTTCCCGCTGGAAGATTTTCACGGGCATTGCCCTGCCATGCGGAAATGAATGTCAAATGGGCATGTAGCGCTTATGCAATGTGCGCAGGTCGCTATGAAAAACATAGCAATTCGATCAGGATTGGATTTTCTCAAGGCAGTAGCCCAGGCCGCGCACGGTGGCGATGCGGATGGGGCCTTTCTCGATCTTCTTGCGCAGGCGGTGGATGTAAACCTCGATGGCGTTGTTGCTGACTTCTTCGCCCCATTCGCACAGGCGCTCCACCAGCTGGTCTTTGCTGACCAGGCGGCCGGCGCGCTGCAGCAGGACTTCCAGGAGGCCGAGTTCGCGGGCGGAGAGTTCGACCATCTTGCCGTCGATGGTGGCCACGCGACCGGCCTGGTCGTAGGTCAGCGGGCCGTGTTTGATGCTGCTGCTGGTGGCCCCCATGCCGCGCCGGACCAGGGCGCGCACCCGGGCTTCAAGTTCTTGCAGGCTGAAGGGCTTGGCCATGTAGTCGTCGGCCCCGTAGTCCAGACCTTTGACCCGTTCGTCCACGCTGTCGGCCGCCGTCAGGATGAGCACCGGCAGCGCGGAGCCCCGGGCACGCAGCTTTTTGAGGACTTCCAGTCCGTGCATTTTGGGCAGGCCCAGGTCCAGGATCAGCAGGTCCAACTCGGTGTTGGTCATGAGCGCGGCATCGGCTTCGGTGCCGGTGGCCACATGGTCCACCGCCGCACCGGCACTGCGCAGGGCGCGCAGCAGGCCGTCGGCCAGAACTTGATCGTCTTCAGCGATGAGAATGCGCATGTGGGTCTCCGTGCGGGGTGCGGCGCTGCGGCCGCTTGCGTGCCATTCTAGGCGCCTCGTGCGGATGCTCTTGTGCGCTGGCGCAGCCTGGGTTCACTGGCTGGCGTACGCCTCCAGACCCAAGGCGATCACCGTGGCCACCTCGGGGCCCACCGATTGTTCCAACTCAGCCTGGGCCTGCTGCACGGCGTCCTGGTAGGCCTGCACCCAGGCCAAGCCGGCGGCGGTGAAGTGGATGCGTTTGGCGCGGGCGTCGGCGGCATCACCCTCCCGTTGCACCATGCCCCAGGCCTCGCACTGGGTGACCAGCGTGGCCATGGCCTGTTTGCTCATGCCGGCCCGTGCGGCCAGATCGGTCAGGCGGCTGCCTTGCAGCTCCAGGTGCCGGGTGATGTGGATGTGCGCCGCGCCCACCTGCCCGCGCGCAGCCAGATTGGCCAGACCCAGCGGAACCGTGGGGTGGCTGCCCATGAGCTGCAGCACCCGCGCATCGAACCGCTCCAGCGCCAGGCGCAGCCAGTGGCCGACATGGTTGCTGCGCCAGGTGTCTGCGTGGGGGGACGACTGCATGGCCTTAATAGTAATGCAAACTGACTAAAAAACACCTTGAAGCTGTTTTACTTCGCCCATAAACTACTGTTCAAGCATCCAGCCTGTTGTTAAAACCAGATGCAAGTTGTCATCCTCACCCATTGATTTTTCAGGAGATTCCCATGGACGCTGCCGTCAAGAACCCCGCCGCCAACGCTGAAAAGGCCAAGGCCCTGCAAGTCGCTCTGGCCCAGATCGAAAAGCAATTCGGCAAGGGCACCATCATGCGTCTGGGCGAGGGCGAGGTGATTGAAGACATCCAGGTCGTGTCCACCGGCTCGTTGGGCTTGGACATTGCGCTGGGCGTAGGCGGCCTGCCCCGTGGCCGCGTGGTGGAAATCTATGGCCCGGAGTCATCCGGTAAAACCACCCTGACCCTGCAAGTGGTGGCTGAGATGCAAAAGCAAGGCGGCCAGTGCGCTTTCGTGGATGCCGAGCATGCGCTGGACATCCAGTACGCCCAGAAGCTGGGTGTGAACCTGCAAGACCTGCTGATCAGCCAGCCGGACACCGGCGAGCAGGCCCTAGAAATCGTGGACAGCCTGGTGCGCTCCGGTGCGGTGGACCTGATCATTGTGGACTCGGTGGCCGCTTTGACCCCCAAGGCCGAGTTAGAGGGCGAAATGGGCGACAGCCTGCCCGGCTTGCAAGCCCGCCTGATGAGCCAGGCCCTGCGCAAGCTGACCGCCCACATCAAGAAGACCAATTGCATGGTCATCTTCATCAACCAGATCCGCATGAAGATCGGTGTGATGTTCGGTTCGCCCGAAACCACCACCGGTGGTAACGCGCTGAAGTTCTATGCCTCGGTGCGTCTGGACATCCGCCGTACCGGCACCATCAAGAAGGGCGAGGATGCCATCGGCAACGAGACCAAAGTCAAGGTGGTCAAAAACAAGGTCAGCCCTCCGTTCAAGACGGCGGAGTTCGACATCCTGTTCGGCGAAGGCATCAGCCGCCACGGTGAAATCATCGACATGGGCGTGAACGCCGGCATCCTGGAAAAGTCCGGTGCCTGGTATGCCTACCAGGGTGAAAAGATCGGCCAGGGCCGCGACAACGCCCGTGAATTCCTGCGCGAGAACCCCGAGTTGTCGGTTGAGATTGAAAACAAGGTGCGCGCCAACCTGGGCATTCCATTGCTGCCGGTGGCAGAGCCTGAAGCCAAGGCCAAGGGCAAGAAAGCGGACAAGGCCGACAAAGCGGAATAATGAAAAAAGTGCTGCTAGCGCACGTCGCATGTGCGTCAGCAGCTATTGAATTCATAGCAAACGTATTGACTTCCGCATCTGCAGTGGCAACCCAACAAGCCCCCTCGCTCACCGCCCGCGCGCTGCGCTTGCTCAGTACCCGCGAGCATTCGCGCGTGGAGCTGGAACGCAAGCTCCAGCGCTTTGAGGAGGAGCCCGGAACACTCGCCAAGGCCCTGGATGCGTTGGCGGCCAAAGACTTCATCAATGAAGATCGGGTGGTCGGCTCCGTGCTGTACCGCCGCGCCGGCAAGTTGGGCGCCGCGCGTATCAAGCAGGAGCTGCAAGCCAAGGGGCTGGCTCCGGAAGCTGTGTCCGAGGCGGTGGCCACCTTGAGGGAGACAGAGCTGGAACGGGCGCGCGAGGTGTGGCGCAAAAAGTTCGGTACCCAGCCGCAGGATGCGGCGGAGCGCGCCAAGCAAATGCGCTTTCTGGCCGGACGCGGCTTCGGCGGAGACACCATCCACCGGGTGGTATCCGGCGCCGACGAGGACTGAGCTTTGCTTTGTGGGCGCAGCGGCGGAGCGCGGGGGCCTAAAACTCGCCGCCGGGCCGTCCCAAGGCGGGTTAGCCCCCTTGGGGGGCAGCGACCCGCGCAGCGGCGGAGCGTGGGCGCCTAATCTCTTAGGCCCAGCATCAGCTGCAGGTTCTGGACCGCAGCGCCGCTCGCGCCCTTGCCCAGGTTGTCCAAGCGGGCGACCAATACAGCATGGGCAAAGCCATCTGCTTTGGCGTCGTTGCTGAACACACGCAATTCCAGTTTGTTGGTGTCGGCCAGGGCCACGGCGTCGAGCTTGAGGTCCGGCGTGACGGGCTCCACTGTCACCCATTGGCTGCCTGCGTAATGCGTGGCCAATGCGTTGTGCAGGTCTTGGGCACTCGGCTGGCCGGGCAGTGTGTCCAGGTGCAGCGGCAATTGCACCAGCATGCCCTGAATGAAATTGCCCACGGACGGCACAAACAAAGGCCGCCGGGTCAGGCCGGTGTACTTCATGATTTCGGGAATGTGCTTGTGCTTCAGGCCCAGGGCATACAGCTCAAACGCAGGCGCCGAGCCCTGTTCATACGCCTCTATCATGGTGCGTCCGCCGCCGGAGTAGCCGCTCACAGAAGGCAGGCACACCGCAAAGTCTGCGGGCAGCAAGCCGGCATCGACCAAGGGGCGGATCAGCGCAATCGCGCCGGTGGCGTAGCAGCCGGGGTTGCTCACGCGTTGCGCTTTGGCCACCGCATCGTGCTGGGCTGCTGCCAGCTCGGGGAAGCCGTACACCCAACGCGGGTCCACCCGGTGTGCGGTGGACGCATCAATGATGCGCGGACCGGGTTGGCCGCTTGCCTGCTCCAGCGCGTCGATCATCGCCACGGTGTCTTTGGCCGCATCGTCGTGCAGGCACAGAATCACCATGTCGGCCTGCGCAATCAGGGCGCGCTTGGCCTGCGGATCTTTGCGCATCGCAGGGTCAATGCTGATCAGCTCGATCTGCGGCATGGTTTGCAGACGTTCCCGGATTTGGAGGCCCGTGGTGCCGGCTTCGCCGTCGATAAAGATTTTTTTCATGGTGTATGCAAGTGACAAAAGTTGCGCAACTGCGGCGCGGCACCCTAGAGCGAGCGTGCTTTGGGAGGCATCGACTACAAGTCATGCACAAGAGTTGTGCGTCGCAACATGATACATTCGCGGGTTGATGTGTCCAGTGCCGCGTGGTGATTGCATCCTCAATACCACACGGTGAACATAGTCCTGTCCCAAAGAGAGACGTCATGAAGATTCACGAGTACCAAGGCAAGGAAATCTTGCGTCAATTCGGTGTGCCCGTTCCCCGCGGCATTCCGGCTTTCACAGTGCAAGAAGCGGTGGAAGCCGCCCAAAAACTCGGCGGCCCGGTGTGGGTTGTCAAGGCACAAATCCATGCAGGCGGTCGCGGCAAAGGCGGCGGCGTGAAGGTTGCCAAGTCGATTGACGATGTCAAACGCCTCGCTACTGAAATCCTGGGCATGCAGCTCAAGACCCACCAGACCGGTCCTGAAGGCCAAAAAGTACGCCGTTTGTACATCGAAGACGGCGCTGACATCAAAAACGAACTCTATGTGTCGCTGGTGACAGACCGTGCTACGCAAAAAGTGGCCCTGATCGCGTCCAGCGAAGGCGGTATGGATATCGAGGAAGTGGCCCACTCCACCCCCGAAAAGATCATCACCGAAATGATTGATCCCCTGACCGGCATTACCACCGAACAGAGCAAGAAGGTCGCAGCGGCGATCGGCTTGACAGGTGGCTCCGTGGACCAGGCTGTGGACATTTTCGCCAAGCTCTATAAGTGCTACATGGACACGGATGCGTCCCTGGTGGAAATCAACCCTCTGAACTGCGACAGCAAGGGCAATGTGATGGCCCTGGATGCGAAATTCAATTTCGACTCCAACGCCTTGTTCCGTCACCCTGAAATCGTGGCTTACCGCGACTTGGACGAAGAAGATGCTGCCGAAGTGGAAGCCTCCAAGTTCGACCTCGCTTACATCAGCCTGGATGGCAACATCGGCTGCTTGGTGAACGGTGCAGGCTTGGCCATGGCGACCATGGACACCATCAAGTTGTTCGGCGCTGAGCCCGCCAACTTCTTGGATGTGGGTGGCGGTGCCACCCCCGAGAAGGTGACCGAAGCCTTCAAAATCATGTTGAAAAACGACAAGGTCAAAGCCATTTTGGTCAACATCTTTGGCGGCATCATGAAGTGCGACACCATTGCCACCGGCGTGATCACCGCTTGCAAGGCCGTGAACCTGTCTGTGCCTTTGGTCGTGCGCATGAAGGGTACGAACGAAGAGCTGGGCAAGAAAATGCTGGCCGAGAGTGGCCTGCCCATCATCAGCGCCGACAGCATGGCTGAAGCGGCTCAAAAAGTTGTCGCAGCAGTGAAAGGCTAAGGAAACACCATGTCGATCTTTATCAACAAAGACACCAAAGTCATCACCCAAGGCATTACCGGCAAGACCGGCCAGTTCCATACTGAAAAGTGCCAGGAATACGCAAACGGCAAAAACTGCTTTGTGGCGGGCGTGAACCCCAAGAAGGCTGGCGAGTCCATCTTCAATATTCCCATCTATTCTTCCGTCAAGGAAGCGGCAGGCCAGACCGGCGCCACCGTGTCGGTGATCTACGTGCCGCCAGCGGGCGCGGCTGCTGCCATCTGGGAAGCTGTAGAGGCTGACCTGGATCTGGCGATCTGCATTACCGAAGGCATCCCCGTCAAGGACATGCTGGAAGTGCGCAACAAGATGAAGGCCAAGGAAGCCGCCGGCGGCAAAAAGACCTTGTTGCTGGGCCCCAACTGCCCCGGCCTGATCACGCCCGATGAGATCAAAATCGGCATCATGCCCGGCCACATTCACCGCAAAGGCCGTATCGGCGTGGTGTCCCGTTCCGGCACGCTGACTTACGAAGCAGTCGCACAGTTGACCGAAATCGGTCTGGGCCAGTCTTCAGCAGTCGGTATCGGTGGTGACCCCATCAACGGTTTGAAGCACATCGACGTGATGAAGGCCTTCAACGATGATCCGGATACTGATGCGGTCATCATGATCGGCGAAATCGGTGGCCCCGATGAAGCTGAAGCCGCTCGCTGGTGCAAGCTGAACATGAAGAAGCCTGTGGTCGGCTTCATCGCCGGTGTAACAGCTCCTCCCGGAAAGCGCATGGGCCATGCCGGTGCGCTGATCTCCGGTGGTGCTGACACGGCGGACGCCAAGCTGGCTGTGATGGAAGAGTGCGGTTTCAAAGTAACGCGCAATCCGTCCGAGATGGCGAAGTTGTTGAAGGCATTGCTCTAAGCGAATAGCCACCCCGGGCTTGGCTCGGGTTTATACACATAGCCGGGTGTCTTTTGGGACAATCCGGCTTTTGTTTTTATAGTTGCCGGATGGGGGTGCCATGGACGAGTTTTTGACTGCACATTTTTGGCTGGCCGTTGGGCAGATCATCATGATCGACATTCTGCTGGGTGGGGACAATGCCGTCGTGATCGCGTTGGCCTGCCGCGAGCTGCCTGAGAATCAACGTTTCAAAGGCATTCTGTGGGGCACCGCAGGTGCCATCGTGTTGCGCGTTGTGCTGATCGCCTTCGCACTGACGCTCTTGCAGGTCCCCTATCTCAAACTCGTCGGTGCGGCGCTGCTTATTTGGATCGGCGTGAAGTTGTTGGCGCCCCAGGACGAAGATGGACACTCGAGCATAGAGGGCAGTGACAAATTGTGGGCTGCGGTCAAGACCGTGATCGTTGCAGACCTCGTCATGAGTGTCGACAACGTGATTGCAATTGCCGGTGCGGCGACGGGTGCTGGAGAGTCGCATCAACTGCCGTTGGTGATTTTCGGCCTTCTGGTGAGTATTCCCATCATTGTCTGGGGTAGTCAGTTGGTCTTGAAGCTCATGGACAGGTTCCCGATGATCATCACAGCGGGCGGGATGTTGCTGGGGTGGATCGCCGGGACCATGGCGCACAGTGACCCTGGCGTGATTCACTTTGTTCCTCAGGAAAAAGTCTGGGGCTATGCCTTTGGTGTGCTCGGTGCAGCATTCGTGTTTGCTGCAGGTGTATATATGCGTCGACAGACAAGCCCTGCTGAAAAATCCAGTTGAAGGCTTCGTGCCATTTGTCTCTTCGGGTTGCCTCTTGTCTGCAAACCCAATTGGCGAACGGATCGCAAGCTTGTTCAAGTCCTCTGGCTCTGATAACGTGTCACAAACGCGACCAAGCTTACGCTTCAGGCAAGCGTAGGCTGGAAAAACAGGGGGCCATGTGGCGGGGAAAAAGACAACGAAAACAGTTTTTTGGCGTACGGATTGGTTTGCAGGGCTTCTTCTCATTCTGGTGGCGACCACCTTCTATGCTGCTACAGACTTTGCTGACGCCTTGGAGCGGCGGATTTACGATGTGGCAAGTTCCGCAAGCAACCGGCAACCTTCGGACCGGATTGCCGTCATTGCGATCGATGATCAGAGCATCGCCAATCTAGGCCGGTGGCCATGGCCCCGCACTTACCAGGCTCAACTGATCGATTTATTGACGCAAGCGAAAGCCAAGACGGTTGTTCAAACCGTTTTCTATTTCGAGCCTCAGAAAGACGCTGGCTTGGTCTATCTCGAGAAGCTCAAGGAGCTGATGGGCGCATCGGATCCTGATGCGGGAAACAACGAAACGATTGCGCGTACGTTTGCAGAAGCCGAGGCAGCCCTGGACACCGATTCGGCGCTGTCAAAAAGCTTGCGCCAAGCTGGCAACGTTTTGTTGCCATCCGTGTTCGTGATGGGGGAACCCCAAGGAAAGCCTGACAGTCCGCTGCCCCCCTTCGTGTTGGCCCAGTCGCTCGATGACCCTGCCGGTTTTTCGCAACCGGCGCAGCGGGGGCTATTTCCCATAGCCCTATTGGGCAGGGAGGCCGCTGCTGTGGGGCATTTGAACCAATTCATCGATCAGGACGGTGCGGTCCGGGCGGAGCCCTTGTTGGTGAACTACTTCGGAAAGGCGGTTCCCTCCTTGGCGCTGCTTGCCGCGATCAAGAGCTTGAATTTGACTGCGGCGGATGTCCACCTTAACGAAGGTGATTCGGTGCAGCTCGGGCGATTGAAAATCAAGACCGACAGCAATGCGATGATGCTCCCCCAGTTCTACAGGGATCGTGATGGTCGTCCGGCTTTTCCGGTTGACTCGTTTTACGACGTACTGAGTGGAAAAATTCCACTCAGTAAGTACACCGACAAAATCGTCATTGTTGGAGCGACTGCGGCGGGGGTCGGAGTTCAGTTTCCTGTTCCTGGGCATGCTTCAATGTCGCCTGCGGAGACCATCGCCCATATCACCTCAAGTATTTTGAACGAACACTTCATCGTAGAGCCGAGCTGGAGTTTCGGGCTGAGGCTGCTGGCGCTGATAGCCATTGGCGTCTATGTGGTCGGGGTGCTGCCAAGACTTTCTGCCGGTGCTGGGGCACTGGCCACTGCGGGCCTGCTGCTGGTTTTGATTGGATCGGAGTTTGGTTTGCTTGCCGGTGCATCGGTTTGGCTCCAGTTAATGCTGCCAGCGGTGGTGCTTGTTACAGGACATGTCGGATTGACTACGAAGCGTTTCCTGATGACTGAAGCGGGCAAGCTCAAGTCAGACGAAGAGTCCGCAGAGACCAATCGCATGATGGGTCTCGCACTCCAAGGGCAAGGCCAGTTGGACATGGCCTTTGACCGTTTCCGGCGTGTGCCTGGCAGTGATGCGGTTTGGGGGAACCTCTACAGCCTTGCCTTGGATTTTGAGCGCAAGCGTCAGTTCAATAAAGCGCAAGCGGTTTACGAGCATATCGCTGCAGTGGATGCCAATTTCAAAGACGTCCAGCAGAAAATCAACCGCGCAAAGCAGCTATCCGAGACGGTCATTTTGGGGGGCGGCAATCATTCTGGAGGCTCCTTGCATTTGGATGGTGCTTCCATGGAGAAGCCCATGCTCGGTCGCTATCAGGTAGAGAGAGAGTTGGGCAAAGGCGCGATGGGCGTGGTGTATCAGGGGAAAGATCCAAAAATTGGGCGCATTGTCGCCATCAAGACCTTGGCGCTCAGTGAGGAGTTTTCCGGCGATGAGCTTGTGGATGCGCGCGAGCGATTTTTTCGTGAGGCAGAGACCGCCGGGCGTTTGCAGCATCAGAACATTGTCACGATATTTGACGCTGGGGAAGAACATGACTTGGCGTACATCGCGATGGAGTTTCTCCAGGGGCGTGATCTTGTTGAATACACCAAGCCTGGCAATTTACTCCCGGCCTCGGCCGTGCTCAGTGTGGTGGATCGTGTTGCCCAAGCGCTAGACTATGCGCACCGCCAGTTGGTAGTACATCGTGATATCAAACCGGCGAACATCATGTATGCGAGGGAGACGGATATTGTCAAGGTAACTGACTTCGGCATTGCCCGCATTACGGACAGTAGCAAGACAAAGACAGGTCTGGTTCTGGGCACGCCAAGCTTCATGTCACCAGAGCAATTGGCAGGGAAGAAGGTGGATGGCCGTTCGGATCTCTATTCTCTCGGTGTGATGCTGTATCAGTTGCTGACCGGCATGCTTCCTTTCCGGGGTGAATCGATGGCAGAGTTGATGTACAAGATTGCAAACGAGGAGGCTGCAGACATCCGCGTACATCGTGCCGATCTAACGGACTCTCTCTCGGCGGTTGTCATGAAAGCGCTGGCTAAACAGCCCGAAGCACGGTTCCAGACCGGAAAAGAGTTTTCTGATGCGGTCTTGCGTTGTTTGCCGATCAACGTGGATTCTAAAAGCGTGCTTGTGAGCCGAGAGCATGTGGAAGCCAGATTCGAGAAAACCGACATATTTGAGCGACCACGTGCGCAATACGCCCCCTCCTTGGAGGCTACGCATATTCAACGTGGATCCGAAGTGGGAAAAAAATAACCATGAATTATCAGTTCCATGCCATTTCGGACCCGGGGCGTGCCCGTGACAACAATGAGGATTCCGTCGCATTCGATGAAGATGCACGAGTGGCAGTGCTTGCTGACGGTATGGGTGGCTACAACGCAGGAGAGATCGCCAGTGGAATGGCGACTGCGTTCATCAAGTCAGAGTTGAGCCGATGGCTGATCGAGGCAGGTGCTTTGCCACAGCCTAAAGAGATCCGTCGCGCCATGGAAATATGCGTAGGAAATGCAAATTTGGCGATTTACAACTCGGCCCATGTAAATCCCGCGTTTGCAGGTATGGGGACCACGCTTGTGTTGTGTGTGTTCAAAAACGGCCGCCTGATGGTGGGGCATATAGGGGACTCTAGATGCTACAGACTCCGCGGCAACGCATTGGAGCAAATCACCAAGGATCATTCTCTTTTGCAAGAGCAGATCGATGCGGGTCTGATCACTGCATCACAAGCTGCACTATCACCAATAAAGAACCTGGTTACACGGGCGCTGGGTGTTGAGCAGGTCGTGATGTTGGAAGTCAATGAGTTCAATGTTGAGCCGGGCGATTTGTATCTCATGTGTTCGGACGGTCTTTCCGATATGGTGAGTGACGAAGTAATCGCTAGAATCGCCGGGGAGGCATCCGGGCTTGATCAAATTGCGGAAAACCTAGTGGCCGCTGCGAATGACAGTGGTGGCAGGGACAATATTTCAGTTTTGATGATTGCTGCGGGTGAAACAGCTGAAAGAAAAGGCTTTATTGCCCGGCTGTTTGGGAAGTAAATTCAGAGTGTTTCCAGAATCAATTACCGGGAAAAGGAGCCGATCATGCCGAAGATGATCGTATCGATCGATGAGGTCGTGATCAAAGAAGTGCAAATTTCCAAAGACAGAACAACTTTGGGACGCAGGCCTTACAACGATATCGTGATCGACAACTTGGCAGTGAGCGGTGAGCACGCCGTCATTTTGATGGCGGGTAGCGACGTCTTCCTGGAGGACCTGAACAGCACTAATGGTACGTACGTCAATGGGAAGGCGGTAAAGAAGCAGCAACTTCGCCATGGTGACGGTATCGAAATCGGGAAGTACAAAATCAAGTTCATGGTTGACGGTGTCGCCGATAACTTTGACAAGACCATGGTGGTGCAGGCACGTGTCCCGGTCGCAGGTGCGCAACCTTTGAACTCCGGTTTTTCTACCATGGCAGGGGACTCTCAAGGTTTGGGGGCATTCCATGCCGCCATCAAGGTTCTTTCCGGCGCAGCTTCAGGCAGAGAGGTCCCCTTGACGAAGGTTGTCACAACCATTGGAAAGCCCGGAGTGGCGGTCGCAGCGATTACACGACGGCAGCAAGGGTTTGTCGTGCACCATGTAGAGGGTGCCGGAAATCCTACTTTGAACGGTTCTCCCATCGGAATTGACCCTCTGCCACTCAAAAATGGTGATCTGGTGGAGCTGGCAGGAACCCAAATGCAATTTGTGCAGCATTGAGGCTACGTGAAATAGGCCTGACGCCGAAAGATCGCAGGCGCTATCTGTCGTGAATGGAATCCAAAGGCACTGGTTACGTATTGCGGTCACACTGATTCCGCTGATATTTGCACTGTTTCATGCGGTAGGCATACTGCATATTTCTGTAATTCAGCGCCTGGAAGACATTATTTACGACACACGGCTGCGTGCAACGATGCCAGGGACTTTGGACGAACGCATCGTCATCGTCGATATCGACGAGAAAAGCCTGGCAGAAGTTGGTCGATGGCCTTGGGCTAGAAACCGGCTCGCCACATTGGTAGACAAACTGTATGGCGAGCAAAAAATCGCTTTGTTGGGCGTGGATGTGGTGTTTGCCGAGCCTGACGAAAGTTCCGGACTGAAGCAGTTGGCCGAGTTGGCGCGGGGTCCGCTTAGCGATCAGCCAGCGTTCGTAAGCCAGTTGGAAAAGCTAAGTCCCCGCTTAGATTTTGACAAAATGTTCGGCGAGTCGCTTGTCGGCAGGCCGGTCGTGCTTGGTTACTTTTTTGCCAACGATCCTGAAGGCCGCTCTAGCGGCCGCATCCCGGCGCCCGTGTTTACTCAAAGTGAATTGGCCGGCCAAACACTTGCAGCGACCGAGTGGACTTCTTATGGGTCCAATATTCCCAGTATTGCTGCTGCGGCCCCCCTGGCGGGCCATTTCAACGCAATGACAGACCCGGATGGTGTGGTCCGGTCAGTGCCCCTGATTGCCCAATACAAAGGTGCGTATTACGAGTCCTTGTCTCTGGCGATGTTCCGGGCCATTGCAGGAATGCCAAAGATCATTCCTTCTTTTTCCAAAGATGCTTTTCTGCCTACCGGATTCCAAGGGATAGAGAAACTCTTGCTGGTGCAAGGAAATAAAACGTTGGGCATCCCGGTGGATGGACGGGCCGGTGCCTTGATTCCGTTTCGGGGGGCAGGCAATGTACTTGGTGGCTCATTTTCTTATGTCTCTGCCACGGACATCTTGCACAACCGGGTGCCTACGGGCCAACTGAAAGACAAAATTATTTTGTTGGGCACCACTGCACTCGGGCTGTTTGATATGCGGGTGACTCCGGTGGGGGAGTCCTACCCCGGGGTTGAAATCCATGCGAACATGGTCTCGGCATTGTTGGACGGCACCCTTTTTGTTAAGCCGGACTATGCCTTGGGGTACGAGATAGCTGTTCTGCTGGTGTCTGGTCTGCTGTTGTCCGTAGGACTTCCTTTGCTTTCCGCATTCAGGGCCGTATTGCTCAGTGCGGGAGTGCTGTCCGTTCTATTGCTAATGAACCTTTGGCTCTACTTGGGCTACGGGCTGGTGCTGCCTTTGGCGGGGCCTTTGGTGATGGCCGTAACGGCATTTGCGCTGAATATGAGTTATGGCTACTTTGTTGAAAGTCGCTCCAAGCGGGATTTGGCGAATCTTTTCGGTACGTATGTACCCCCCGAATTAGTCGATGAAATGGTGTTGGACCCCGACAGATACAGCATGCAGGCGACCAACCGGGAAATGACCGTCATGTTTTGCGATATGCGTGGCTTCACCACCATGTCCGAATCGATGGAGCCCCTGCAACTGCAAGCCATGCTGAACGGCATCTTCAGTCGCCTTACGACGGTAATTCGTGCGAATCGAGGCACGATTGACAAGTACATGGGTGATTGTGTGATGGCGTTCTGGGGTGCCCCCGTCGCCTCGGAAGACCATGCCCAGTCAGCGGTCAGGGCCGGCATGGAGATGCTAAAAGTGGTTCAAGCACTGAATGAGGAGCACCAAGCTGCGGGTCTTCCAAGCATCGGGATAGGCATTGGAATCAACACGGGCATGATGTGTGTCGGTGACATGGGCTCAGATATTCGGAGAAGTTATACAGTCATCGGCGATGCGGTGAATCTCGCTTCCCGCTTGGAGCCCCTATCGAAGACATATCGTGTTGATCTTGTGGCGAGTGATGCCACCAAATGCCGGGCCCCCGAATTCATATGGCAAGAACTGGATAAGGTCAGAGTGAGGGGCAAAGATCAATCGGTAACTATCTGGTGCCCCTTGGCCCCGGTATCTTCTGCTGACCTTGAAATTCTGGAAGAGCTCAAACTGTGGTCCCAGTTTCTGAAAGCGTATCGGCATCAACGTTGGGATCAAGCGGATGTGGGATTGCTCAATCTGTCCAGATTGAGCCCAGCAAACTATCTGTATCGTCTCTATTCGGACCGGGTCGCCTCCATGCGGTTTTTGCCTTATGACGCCGCTTGGGACGGGGCTACCAACTTCGAAACTAAGTGAACGGAGACAACTGTGGCAAAAGTACGCGTGCTTGGTTGTTCCGGGGCAATTGCCAAGGACTGTAGGACTACTTCATTTCTTGTGGGGACTTCGGTACTCATTGATGCGGGAACGGGTCTTGGTGACCTTACCCTCGAAGAAATGCAGCAGATCGATCATGTGTTTCTCACCCATTCACATCTGGACCATATAGCGGCGCTTCCGCTGATGCTCGACTCCGTGGGCGCGCGGCGTACCAAACCCCTGCAGTTATATGCTTTGGCCCCAACGTTGCAGGCACTGAAAACCCATATTTTTAACGATGTCATCTGGCCGGACTTCACCCAGATCCCCATCCCGGCAGCGCCGTTTTTGACACTGAACACCATCGTTACTGGACAGCAGATAACCGTCGGCAACCTGCTGATTGAGGCCATGCCTGCCCGACACTCCGTGCCCGCACTGGGCTACGCCGTATCCATGCAGGGGCCGCAGTGGGTCTTTAGCGGAGACACCTCCGATAGCCCGGAGTTTTGGTTCAGAATGGCCCAGATGCAAGTGGGCATGCTGGTCATAGAAACTGCGTTCAGCAACAAAGAGGCAGACTTGGCCCGCAAGAGCTACCACTTCGCCCCGCAACTATTGGCTGAACAGTTAAAACATATTCCGGCCAGCTGCACCTATCCGATCTACATCACACATACCAAGCCTGCGGAAACGGAGCTCATCATGAAAGAATTTGAAGTGCTTCAGGCATCCACATCACCCGAAGATCGCATCACGCATGAAATCTGCTGGCTCAACGCGGGACAGGAGTTCTCACTGTGAGCCTCTCGAACAAGGAGCCCGGTGTGCTCAATTCCAGCGAACAAGCTTTCTACGAGTCGCAAAAATTGTCGGTCAAAAAGCGAGGGATGACTTTCGAAGCATTGTTTTACCGGCAATTGCACCAAGTGACAGCACGGATTCACGATACCGAGCATCTGGAGCAAATCATGCTGGAAACCAGCCAGGATATATGCAAGCTGCTCAATGCGGATCGCCTGACCCTGTATGCGATAGGGGAGGATGGTGCATCTATCGTTTCCAAGGTCAAAACGGGCCTGAATACCAGTCGGGAACTGAAACTGCCCATATCACCGCAAAGCATAGCCGGCTATGCGGCCTACAGCCAAAGTGCCGTCAATATTCCTGATGTTTATGACGAGGACGCGCTCAGAAGAATTCATCCAGCCTTGAATTTTTTAAAAGAAGTCGACAGGCGATCCGGCTACCGGACCAAGCAAATGATGGTGGCCCCCATCATGGACGGTCATACCTTGCATGGGGTATTGCAAGTCATCAACAGCAAGAGCGATGAGCCTTTTGGCGAACTAGAAGTGGATGGTGTTACGGAGCTATGCAAAACATTGGCTACCGCGATTCGCCAACGGCGGAAGAAAACGGAGCAGCCACTGCGAAAGCAAACCAAATATGACCCACTTGTCAGCGCCGGCCTGATGTCAGATGCCGATCTACGGCAGCTCGCCCAAGAAGCCAGGGATGACGGCCATTCGCTGGAACAGCTCATCATCAGCCGAAGCGGATTGCTTCCCAGCCAGATCGGCTCAGGACTGGCCCAGTTTTTCAAAGTTGCGTATGAGCCGTATGCGTCCGGGCGCATGCGTTCAGAGGCCCTGCATGGCGCTTTGAAAAGGGATTTTCTGGAAGAACACGGCTGGATCCCCCTTGAAGAGTCACCGGAAGGCCTGGTAATCATGTGTACAGACCCTGAGGCCGTGAAGGGCTCACGGGTAGTGCCGCAGGTATTTCCAAAAATAAGCAAGTTTGCCTATCGCGTCACCACACAAACAGAGTTTGCAGAGACCTTGTCGCAAATCTTCGGTACCACTGCAGACAGCAGTACGATCGATCAATTGTTGGCCGATATGGACGGGGGCCCTATCGACGATGGGGGCAACGAAGAATCCCTGGAGTCTGCTGCCGCAGACAATGAGCTGGTCAAGTTCGTCAACAAAGTGATTGTGGACGCCTATCAGCAAAAGGTTTCCGATATTCATATCGAACCAATGCCCGGAAAGTTCAAGACCGGTATTCGTTTCCGGATTGATGGCAGCCTGGTTCCGTATGTGGAGGTGCCCTCGCACTTTCGCCAGGCCATGGTCACCCGGCTGAAAATCATGTGCGATCTGGATATATCCGAGCGCCGCAAACCTCAAGACGGGAAAATCAAGTTCAAAAAATACGGCCCATTGGACATTGAGCTACGGGTCGCCACCATTCCATCGGCAGGTGGTGTGGAAGATGTGGTGATGCGCATTCTGGCCGCGGGTGAGCCCATTCCACTGGAAAAACTCGGGCTGACACACCACAACAAAGCCCGCTTGGAGGCCACCGTCAGCAAGCCTTATGGCTTGTTTTATGTATGCGGTCCCACCGGTTCCGGCAAGACAACCACCTTGCACTCCATACTGAAGTTTCTCAATACCCCGGACACCAAAATCTGGACCGCTGAAGACCCGGTGGAAATTACCCAGAAGGGGCTGCGCCAGGTCCAGATCAATAAAAAAGCCGGAATCGACTTCGCGCTGGTTATGCGTGCTTTTTTGCGCGCGGACCCCGACATCATCATGGTCGGCGAATCGCGCGACAAAGAAACCGTGTCCATGGGGGTGGAGGCCTCGTTGACAGGCCACATGGTGTTCTCCACCCTGCACACCAACTCTGCGCCCGAATCCATTACCCGCTTGCTCGACATGGGCATGGACCCCTTCAACTTTGCCGATGCCTTACTGGGCATTCTTGCGCAGCGCTTGGCCAAAAAACTTTGCGATTGCAAAGAGGCCTATGTGCCAACGGATGAAGAACTGCGCTTGTTCTGCAAAGAATATGCAGAGGAGCTACGAAACACCCCCGCATGGAAAAGTGACTACGCAGGCGAGACGCAAAAGCTCATCCAGCAGTGGACAACAAATTACGGTGACGCCGGCATTCTCAAGCTGTACCGTGCGGTCGGCTGCGACAAGTGCAACAAAACCGGATACAAAGGCCGTGTAGGACTGCATGAGTTGATGGTCGCGGATGACGATCTCAAGCGCTTGATACAGGAGCGTGCACGCGTTGCCGAGTTGTTCGCCAGCGCTGTGCAGGGCGGCATGCGCACGCTCAAGATGGATGGCATGGAGAAAATACTGATGGGCCTGACGGATTTAAAGATGGTGCGGCAGGTCTGCATCAAGTAAGGGTTGACATAAATGTCACCAATCTACTGACGAACTCCACGAATTCTGCCAAAGGTGTCTCGAAACGAGCGCAACAAGCCTGCCTTTTAAATGAAACACGCCTCGCCAGACTTGGCATGGAATCTGCTAATTAATTCGCCTCTTTCTCTAACTAGGAGTTTTCTCATGAAGCGTTCTATTCAACAGGGTTTCACCCTGATCGAATTGATGATTGTCGTCGCAATCATCGGTATTTTGGCTGCCGTAGCCTTGCCTGCATACCAAGACTACACCGTGCGAGCAAAGGTAACGGAAGTCATTTTGGCGGCTTCTTCTGGCAAGTTGGCTGTCGCGGAGGCTGCGCAGATCTATGGCGCAATGCCCGCCACTGCTAGTGTGACTATTGCCACGCAAACCACCCCCTATGTGTCGAGCGTTGGCTACGCCTCATCCAGTGCTACCGTGGGCGTGATCACTGCGACGGCGTCTGGCAAGGAGGCGAAGATTTCAGGCAGCACTATCACCCTGACGGGTACTCTGAACACCAGCACGGGTAGCGTTGACTGGGTTTGTGGTGGCAACATCGAAAATAAATTCCGTCCTGCCAGCTGCAAATAATTTTGACTAATTGAAAAAGCCCCGGCCTCCGGGGTTTTTTTTTGTCCGTTGTGGGTTCTTCTTTGCTTATGCGTGCCACGGCCAATGTCCCAATACCCTTGCTATCGCTGGCTTGCTTGCCATTTGTAGGCGCTTGGCTGCTACCGAATCACCAGTTACCTTGGACAACATTCCACGCGGATGCCCTTGCGGGTCTGGGACTGTTATTGCTTGGGGGAGTCGCGCTGGCGGCAAGTGTCCGTGCGCCCGTGGCTTGGCCCCGTCTTGCTTTGTTTCTTCTTGTATTGAGTGTCACGCCGCTGCTGCAGTGGGCTGCGGGCCAAATCCACAGCGTAGGTACGGCCTGGATGGTGTGCCTGTATCTCTTGGGCTTGGCACTGGCAGTCGCGATGGGTAGCCACTTGCAACAGCGGCGAGCATGGGTTCTGGCTGACGCGCTCTTTCTCGCCATTGCAGTGGCAGCGATGGTCTCGTTGTCGGTGCAGTTGTGTCAGTGGAGTGGACAGTCGGGTGATGGCTACTGTGGTGCCAACTGGATGGTTGTTCATGGCGGGAACAGTCGCTTCTATGCCAACCTCAACCAGCCCAATCAGCTGGCAAGCTTGTTGGTTTGGGGGCTGTTGGCCTGCGCCTGGAGTTGGCAGCGTGGCCGACTTCACCCGGGGTTGGCACTGGCCTTGGCGCTTGCACTGGTTCTGGGCCTCGCACTGACGGGGTCTCGCACTGCCTTGCTGGGCTATACCTTGCTCTGTGTGCTGGCGTGGTACTGGCGTCGGCTATGGCCCAAGCCGGGCTTATTGCGTGCTGCTTTCGGATTGTGGGTGATCTACTTGCTGCTCTTGTGCTTTTGGCCTTTGGCCGATAGCACGGTTGGTAGTGAGGGGGCGAGGGTCATTGCGCGCACGGCCAGTGAGCCACGGCCGCAGGTGTGGGGCATGTTTTTGCAGTCATTGGAATTCCGCCCTTGGATGGGATACGGGTGGAATCAATCACTCGAAGCGCAAATGACGGTCTTGTCGCACGCTCCTCAAGACGACACTTTGCATGGCGCGCTGTACGGCCAAGCACATAATTTGTTTGTAGATTTGCTGGTTTGGCTGGGCTTGCCACTCGGCTTGATGCTGATCGGGTTAGTGCTGCTTTGGACATGGCGAAGCTGGCGAAATACGGCTACAGCGGAGGACGCACTGGTGCTGTCGGCTGTGCTGTATATGGGACTGCACGCGATGCTGGAGTTACCGCTGTATTACGCCTATTTCTTGCTGCCCACCGGATTGTGGGTGGGGATGTTGGAGGCGCGTCGCCAGAAAAAAATGGCGCTGCACTATGGCGGCCTACTGCTGGGCGTTGGTGTGGCGTTGTCGGCAACTTTGTTTGTGTTGACCGTGCGTGACTATCTCGACGTAGAAGAGAGCTTTGCGGAGTTGCGACTGGAGCGTGCCCATGTGCTGAGTTCAGTGCCGCGTACCGCACCCAAGGTGTTGTTGCTGACGCAGCTGCGTGACACCATCGTGTTGGCCCGCCTTCCCTTAGACGATGCGATCAGTGATGCCCGGCTGGCTTGGGTGCGTGGCATTGCGATGACGTATCCAACACCTGAAAACCTGCGAATCATGGCCCGTGCACTGGAACTACGCGGAGCGCAGGATGAAGCCCGCACATGGCGGCGGGTGCGTTGTCTGCAGATTGGTCCGTCCTGCACGCCCTAGGTGACTTGGAGCTTCGCCAGCTTTTCCTCGACCATCGCACGCAGTGCTGTTTCGAGGTGCTTGGCGAACAGCGGTGCGTTGAATAGCGGCGAGTCGAGCACCCTTTGGCGCAGTTGCTTGCGCAGGGGTTGCAAGCCGTCTGGGTGCTGGGCTTGGTGTACGGCGATAGCGACGTATTGGTCTACATCGCTGGCAATCCAGTCGTGCAAGCCAGCACACATCAGCATGCTGGCGCCTTGGCGAGAGAGCATGCTGAGGCCAGGCATTGTCACAGTGGGTACTCCCATCCACAGGGCGTCGCAGGTAGTGGTGCCTCCGGGGTAAGGAAAGGTATCCAGCAGGATATCCACTTCTGCATAGGATTTCAGGTAGTCCAGTCGGGACATTACATCATGCAGTTCCACGCGGTGGGCGGATATACCTACGGAGTCCAACTGGCTCAGCAAGGTTTCGCGCAACGCAGCTGTGCCAAAGCCACTACTTTGCAAGCGTAGCCGTGCATCGGGGCACTGTTGCAAAATGCGCCCCCACGCGGCCAATACCTCTTTGGATATCTTGCGTAGGCCCTGATAGCACCCGAAAGTCAGGGCGCGGCTGCTAAAACTCCCGTTGCGCAGCGGTTGTAATTCATAGACTGCAGACGGTGGCGAAAAGCAGAGGCGAGTATCGGGTAGGTACCAAACTCGTTCGGTCAGATGGCTGGAATGTTCCGTAGGCACTGAATAAATGTCTGTCAGCAGGTAGTCCATCTCGGCCAAGCCGGTACTGGCCCAATAGCCCAGCCAACTCAGTTGCACCGGTGCCGGGCGCCAGGCGAACAGGCTCAGGCGATTCAGGTGGGTGTGGCCGGACAGGTCAATCAGCAAGTCCAGCTGCGCGGCATGGATGAGCTTGGCGGCCTTCTCATCGCTGAGGCCCACGATGGAAGTCCAGCTGGCAAAACGTTGCTGCAGACTGGCTTGCAGCGGGTCAGCCCGTGTTCTGTTTGAGAAAGCGTGGAGTTCGATTTCGTTGGTATTGAGCAACGAGATCACCCGCTCCAGGAACAGCCCGACTGGGTGCATGCAGAAGTCGGCAGAAACCATACCGACTTTGAGGCAATGCGCCGAAGCAAGCCTGCGTGGTGCATGGTGGTAAGGTGCTGGGACTAACGCAGTGGCGGCTGTCCCGAAGGCGCGTACATGCCGTAAATAGTCAGATGAGCTGATGTGCGGCTCGATGCTTGCAGCGTAGCAAACATTGCTAAGAGCAACTAAATTTTGAGGTTCAGCCAGGGAATTCGCAATGTATTGCTCTAGTGCCTCTGAATTGCGTCCCAGTGAGAGCAGCACCGAGCCCAGATTGTTCTTGGCACCGGAAAAGTTGGGCCGCAACTCTAGGGCCTTTTGGTAACAGATCAGCGCAGCCTTGTAGTCTGCTGCGGCATTCAGGATATTGCCACGCGCGAAATGCACTTCCGGGTGGTCTGGCCGCATCTGTAGCGTGCGATCAGAATACCGCATAGCTTCGGCATACCGATCCTGTTCGGACAGCGCGGCTGCCAGCATCATCAGCGAGTCAATAGAATTGGAATCCAAATTTGAGCATTTTCGATAATAGGCTTCTGCCTTCTCGAATTCGCCCAATGTGTAGTTGACTTTGCCAGCTGCCTTCAAGGCATCGATGTCATTGGCATCAAGTCGAAGCGCTGCCTCGAAGTGCCGCAAAGCCTCAGGTAGGCGGTTTAGCTGTATTTCTGCTTCGCCGGCAAAATAATGCCCTCGGGGGTGACCAGGCGCCAAACGGATCACTTGTTCAAAGCACTTCAGAGCTGCTTGCGACTCCTGCCGCACATTGAGCAGCAAGCCCTTGTCCAGCCAACAGCCCATCATGTCTGGGTCGCTAGTCAGCGCCAGATCCAGATGTGCCAGTGCGAGCTCCAAAAGGGGGGCGCGTTCAGTGGCCGCCGTCGAGGCTTTCGCCAGCGCAGCAGCTACTGCCGCATGCACCTCGGCAGGGCGCGCATCGGCGCCCGTCAGGGCCCGCACTTGTTGCTCCAGTGTGTCAATGCGTCCTTGGGCTACGTACAAGCCGAACAGCAGCCCTCGCGCGGGCGGCGACTCGGGTTGCAACGCCAAGGCTTTAATGGCCTGCTGTTCGGCCTTCGCGGTGTCGCCCTCTGCGTAAGCTATTTGTGCCAACAGAAACTGCGCATCGAAGTTGTCGGGATCGGCCGCTTGTGCAGCTTGCAGGTGCTCCCGAGCCGCCTCCAGATCACCGGCTTCCAACAAGGCAAAGCCTAGATTGATTTGCGCGTCAACGCGCTCTGGTTGGAGCGCCAGCGCCGCGCGAAAAGCGGTAACGGCTTGCGCTGCCTGCCCCTTGTCTAGCCATTGGCGGCCCTGTGCGGTCAACTCAGCAATGCGATCAATAGATGGGGCCGGTGTGTTGACTGCAGAGCGACGGGGAAACAATTTGGAGAGCCAATTCATTTGCAATTCACTCGATACGCATCAAAACCCATTCAGTGATCTCGCGTGCGAACGCGGTTTCGTAGCCTTTGTCAGTGAGTCTCCAGCGTAGAGTATTGCCCAGCTTGGCCTTCTGGTACAAATTGAATTTGTGCTGTACCTTGATCCAGTCGATCTGATTTGATATTCGGCGCATGGCCGACTGAACCTTCTTGGCGTGCTTTTCAGGTGTCTTTTCAATAGTAATAGGCACCGATTCGATGACGATGTCAGCTACAGAGGTGCCAAAGGTGACAGCTGCTTTGGTATCGAAAAATTTAAAAAAGAACATTGTCTTAACTTTCAAGGAAGGCAAGGATTGCTCGCAAGGGATAGATGAGGAGAGCACACATGATTTCATGTTCAGATTGATATGAAAAGAATTCGAATTACTCTAGGCGCCAAGCGAGTCTTGTACGATTTGTACGAATCTCTTAAGGGCATCGGTTTGATTCTGCCGCGAGTAGTGATTGGCTAAATCATGGGCGGCGGAATACATCCATGAAGATTCCGTTGCGGCTTCGAGCAGGAGGATGCTCTGAAGGATGGAAGAAGTGAATTGCTGTACATCACCACTCGCGATGGCACGAAAAAGGGGGTTAGAAAAATACTCGGCACCTGCTCCCCCCGTGTAACCAATGACCAAATTCCCAGACAAAGCAGCTTCCACTGGGGGTAAACCAAATCCCTCTAGCTCAGAAAAAGACAAAAAAATAGAAGATTCGTCCATTAGTAAAGAAACCTCATCTTCACTCTTTCCATCGATCGCAATAAATTGCCAGCCTGGTGGAATACTTCTTTCCAGAAAAAATAGTACTTGGGTAGAGTGAAAGTTAAGTTTTCTGGTCATGTAGGAGATGACATTTTTCTTCTTTTTTCGTCGAATCTCAAATTCAAATGGATCATTTGCCTTTTTAAGGAAAACTTCACCAATATTAGGTAGCAGTCGGCAGATGTTTTCATGCGGAATGCTTGGAAATGCCATATTGATGCATTTGGAGGCATCATCGGAAATGGACGTGATTACGGTTGCATTCTCATATACGTAATCAAGTATTCCCCTGTCAGCGCCTCCTGATCCTTGGGCGATAAGGTATCCGTTTTGAACAAATATCGTGTACGGGATATGTTTCTTGATGGCGTCTAAGCCATAGGGGACGGCCCAAATCTCAGGAATGATTAAAAAGTCCTCGAGAGGGCTAAAGGGGCGATGTGTACGGATATTTACATCATGCTTAAACCAAGTGCAAAAAAAATCAGGATCGTTTGGGTGAAAAATGCAGCTTTCGACGTTGTTTTGGGATAGAGTTTCAGAGTGCCGATACAGCACTTTGATACCGCCAACAGGCGTTTTTATTTCTGGGGCTATGTAGGTGAATATCATTGATACTAAAATCAATCGGGGAATTCTGAGAATACCTGGCGGATATATGGTGAAGAATAGGCGCCGTAAGCAATAGCAAAGTCTAATAATGCGGTACTTGCATAGAAGAGTTCCGGCCAGCGCTGCCAAGTTTCTGTTTGATAAAGCCACATGGCCAGCCAAGCCCATCCCAGCACAAGACTGAATAGCATGATTTTTATGCCATGTCGCCACACCAAGCGCACCCATGATGGCGCGTTGGGTTTGCGCCGCCCTGCGGCAAAAATCAGGAGCATGATAGGTAGTTGTATAGCCATCGCTAGCCAAGATGATCCGCTGCTTGCCAGTCGGGCTGCATCGTGTGCGGCAGTTAGCATGGACGCAAGCCCCACGCCAAATAGCACCCAGTGTCTGGCCATGATCCACCAGCCAATCCATAGAGTCAATGGAATCCGTAGAACGTTGTCTACAGTAACGTCCAGATATCGTTCGTCCAGTTCAGCCATTCGGTTATCAGTTTGGAGTCAATGAGTGCGCATGATAATAGGCCGGAAATACGAATCTTTATGTACACGCAAGGTCATTTTATGAACATTGCCATTTTGATTAGGAATTCGCGTTGGCGTGCCAGTGCGGTACATCTGAGCATCAGCATGTGTGTTGCGGTGCTGTCTGCGTTTGTGGTGTTCCTTCTGTGGTATCCCTACCCTTACCGTGAAATCTCCGGTGGGCGCGAACTGTTTTTGTTGATGATAAGTGTGGATGTAGTTACGGGGCCACTGATTACCTTAGTGATTTTTAGCCCGCACAAATCGTGGCGTGAATTGCGTAAAGACATGGTGGTGGTGGCCTTGTTGCAATTTGCAGCGTTGGCCTACGGAGTCTGGAGTGTCTTCGAGGCTCGCCCAGTGCAGCTTGTGTATGAGTATGGCCGTTTCAGTGTAATTAGTGCGGCAGAGCTTGATCCCAACTTGCACGCACAGCTGCCCGAAGGGGTGAATCCATTGCCCTGGAACGGACCGGGCCTGGTCGCCTTGCGTGAGTTCCAGAGCAATGCTGAAAAGACGCAGGCCACGCTGGATGCATTCGCTGGTGTTCCTTTGGGGGCACGCATGGACTTGTGGCAGCCGTACGCTCAAGCGGTGCCAGAGGTACTGCGCGAAGCCAAATCGGCAAGTGATTTGTTGAGGCGCTTTCCACAGCGGGAGGCGGAACTAATCGTTGCCATGCGCGAGTCAGGCCTGTCCACTGAGCAGTTGCGTTATCTGCCACTAGTTGGGCGTAAATCTTTTTGGACGGTATTGATCCATGGCCACACTGGCTACCCAGTGGGTTTTATCGCGCTCGATTCCTTCTAAATGTATGAAGCAGCAGCTATCGCGCATTCATAAAGCACTGCAAGTTCTGCTATGGATAGCAACGCTGGTGTCCCCTTTGACTGCGCAAACGCAGGGCGCATTCGATATCGGTGACGGTGTATCCATGTCCCCGGTGGTGGAACGCCGCCTCGGCGACCGCATCGCCCGCGATCTGTACCGCGACCCGGATTACCTGGATGACCCCGTCATCGCGGACTATCTCCAGTCCATCTGGCAGCCCTTGTTAGCGGCTGCGCGTAAGCGCTCCGAGATCACGCCAGAGTTGGACGCAGCATTCGCCTGGCAACTGCTCCAGGGCCGAGACCGGACGATCAACGCCTTCGCCTTGCCGGGGGGGTATTTCGGGGTTCACCTTGGCCTGATCGGCATCGTTTCAAGCAGGGACGAGTTGGCCTCGGTGCTCGCCCACGAGCTGAGCCACGTTACCCAGCGCCATATTGCCCGCATGATCAGCCGCCAGAGTGAGCAAACGCCGTGGTTGGTGGGGGCGATGATTCTGGGGGTGCTGGCTGCCAGCAAGAACCCCGCCGGAGCCAACGCGGTCATCGTGGGCGGCCAGGCGGCAGCGGCCCAGTCCCAGCTCAATTTTTCGCGGGATATGGAGCGTGAGGCAGACCGCACCGGGTTTGGCGTGTCTACGGACGCGGGCTTTGCCCCTCAGGGCTTTGTGAGCATGTTTGAAAAGTTGCAACAAAATAATCGCAACAACGATGCCGGCAACTTTCCCTATTTGCGCAGCCACCCTCTCACCACGGAGCGCATTGCCGACATGAAGTCGCGCATGCCGGCAGGTGCTGCACCGGTCGTAGCGGGTACTTTGGAGCACAGCATGGTGTCCGCGCGCGCGCGCCTGCTTGCGAACGCGTCCGTAGACAGCCTGCGCAACTGGTACGCCGAAGCCGAGCCTGCCTTGCAGGCCAAGCAAACCCGCTTGCAACGGGCGGCGGCTCTCTATGGCGCGACGCTGGCGGCCATCAAACTGCGAGAGTTTACGAAGGCCAATGTTTACGCCACCGAACTGGCCGGCATGCTTGGCACGGACGAGTCTGCAGGCCGCCAATGGCGTTACCTCCGGGCAGAGCTGGCGGTGGCGGAAGCAAAGCCCGAGCTCGCCCTGCGTACCCTGGGCTATGCATCTGCTCCCAAAGCGCGTGGCGATTTGCTGGCCTGGGTGTCTTTGCAGGTGGCCACGGGGCAAGCCGGTGTGGCGGCCGACGCTGCGCAGCTGTGGCTGATGGAACACCCGTTGGATGCCAGCATGTGGCAGCAACTGGCCCGTGCCAGGGCGTCCCAGGGGCGCATGGTCGCGTCGGTACGGGCGGAGGCGGAGGTCAGCATGGCGCGGTTGGACTATGTGGCGGCTGTGAGCCGCTTGCAAGCTGCCCAAGCGCTCTCCACATCCAGTGCGCAGGACGCAGACCACATCGAGGCGTCCATCGTCGAAGCACGGTTGCGGCAGGTGGAGCAGTTACTCCGGGAAGCAGCGCTCGAGCGCTGAGTGGATAAGCATCCCCGCTGCGGTGTACAGGAGAGAGCCTACCAAGGCGGCGCCGAAGTCCCGCACCTCAAAGCCGTCGAGCAGGCCCGCCGCCCACCAGAACAACAGGGCATTGATCACCAGCAGAAACAGCCCCAGGGTGATCAGCGTGACGGGCAGTGTGAGTATCACCAATACCGGCCGCAGCACCGTGTTGAACAGCCCGATCACCATGGCAGCGATCAGTGCAGAGCCCATGCTGTGCACCTCGACCCCGGAATACCAGTGCGCTACCGCCAGCAGGGCCAGTGCGCTGAACAACCATTTGCCGAGCAGCTTCATGGCCCCAGCATAGCACCGGGGCCTGAAGCAGCCGTTTTACTGCGGAGCGCTTTCGGTGGTGGCGCTGCGCTTTTGGCTCCACCAGCCGGCACCCAGCACCGCAACAATGGCCAGTGCATACAGCGCCCAGCGTGCCAGGCTTTGCATATCGCTTGCGCCACTATCGGTTCCAAACACGTTGATCAACCAAGGCTCGTGCACCACCATTTTGGCTGCAGTGAATGCGAGCACTGCGGCTCCCAGCTGGATGATGGCCGGGAAGCGCTCCACCAGCTTCAGCACTACATTGCTGCCGAACACCACAATGGGAATGCTGATGAGCAGGCCGATGATGACCAGGTCCATGGCGCCGTGCGCTGCGCCGGCTACACCCAGCACGTTGTCCACGCCCATCAGGGCATCGGCCACGATGATGGTCTTCATGGCGCCCCAGAAGGTGGTGGCGGAAGGGCCGTCATGCCCGCCGTCGTCCTGGTCTGCCAGCAGTTTGTAGGCGATCCAGAGTAAGCCCAGGCCACCCACCAGCATCAGGCCGGGAACCTTGAGCAGCCAAACCACACCCAAGGTCATGGCGGAACGAACCACAATGGCGCCCACGGTGCCCCAGATGATGGCCTTTTGCTTCAGGGCGGGGGGGAGGTTCCGTGCGGCCAGCGCGATCACGATGGCGTTGTCACCGGCAAGGACCAGATCGATCAGGACAATGGCCAGCAGAGCGGACCACCAGGGGGCGGACATGAATTCCATGAAGAGAGTACCTCGCAACGAATGAAAAGGCCGTTGCAGGGGAGGCGAGGTAACCACGACTCCGCCTGCACTGGGCGTGAATCGAAGGTCTTGCTCGAATGTCCTTGAACGAACACCCCGACAGACCGGAAGCAGGCGCTTCGTATTGACGATCTGCCGAAACGGCCCAGGGCCGCTTGGAGCTACTCCCCTCCGGAGAAGCGGCGACTATACCACCGCAACTTTTAGGCATATAAAAAATACGGTTTTGCGCCCCTGGTCCGCACAGGCCCGTCCCATTCACCGGGGCGGGCCGGAGGGGCGGTATATGATGCGCCTCCCCCGACAGCCCAGAGAGTCACCATTGGCAGGCATACACATCACCGATATTGAGTCGGCCATCAATTTCTGGCGGACGCGTGAGCCCTCGCCGGACGGGGTGTCCTTGTCTGCCCCGACCCGCGCCTTGGCCGAGGTGTATGCCTTGCTGGTGTACTACCACGAGACGGAGGCGGATGAGTTCAGCATGCCGCCCAAAGCACTGGCTGCGTGGAAGACCTGGTACGAGTCAACGCCCGATACGCCCTGCATTGCAATTTGCTCTACCAGCCAGGGCGACGAAACGTGCAAGGGCTGCGGCCGCAGCTTCGAAGAAGTGCAGCTCTGGCCCGAAATGCGGCCTGCAGAGAAGCGGGCCACCTGGCGCCGCATCACCCTGGATGCCAGCGCCTGGCGTTTTAACCGCTACGCCGAGCGGGCCGCAGAGGCCAAGCGAAAAACTTAGCTTGTTACGCCAATTTTTGCTATCAATTCAATAGCTACTTGCGCTTATTCCTAGAGCGCCAGGGGCTTCTTTGGTCGTGAATGGGGCTGGAATCTACTTCCAGCGGATGGGTTCGATATCCACCGTGCTGCTGCCATCGCCCAGCATCAATACACCTTCCTGGACAGTGGCTTGCAGCTGCATGCTGCGTGCGGCCAGCTGGGCCAGGGCTTGGGACGTGAGCGATGGAATGCGCCACACCTGCAGTTTGTCCAGGCGCGTGAGCTTGGTCTCTATGCCCTTCCACCAGATGTCTGCCGAGTGCGCGAAGGCATAGAGCAACACCGAGTCCGCTTTGTTGCAGGCTTTAGAAACCGGCTTGTCTTCCGGCTGGCCCACTTCAATCCACAGGCGCTTCTGACCTGTGAAATCTGTGAGCGACACATCCGGGTCTTCGGGGTCGGACAAGCCCGCTCCGAAGGCCAGTGTGCCGTCCCCGTTGCACACGCTTTGCAGCTTGTGCGCGTTCAAAGCCAAGGCCACCAAACGCACCATCATGCGCTCGTCTGTCTCGCTGGGGTGGCGCGCCAGGGTGAGCGCGTGGTCCGCGTAGTAGCTGTTCTCAATGTCTGCGATCTGCAGATGGGCTTTGTAAATGGTGGATTTGAGTGCCATCAGACCCGCTTTGCCAAATCTGCGGCCTTGCCGGTGTAGCTGCCGGGCGTCATGGCCAGCAGGCGGTCTTTTTCTGCCTGGGGAATGTCCAGGCCGGCAATGAAGCCTTGCATCAGCTCGCGGGTCATGGCGGCACCGCGGGTGAACTTCTTGAGTTGCTCATAAGGCTGGGGCAGGCCAAAGCGGCGCATCACGGTCTGGATGGGCTCGGCCAGCACTTCCCAGGAGGCGTCCAGGTCTTCTGCGATGGCGGCTTCGTTGATCTCCAGCTTGTTCAAGCCGGTCATCAGCGAGCTGTAGGCCAGCACGGCATAGCCCAGCGCCACGCCCATGTTACGCAGCACGGTGGAGTCGGTCAGGTCGCGCTGCCAGCGGGAAATCGGCAACTTTTCGCTCAGGTGGCGCAGCAAGGCGTTGGCCAGGCCCAGATTGCCTTCGGCATTTTCAAAGTCAATCGGGTTGACCTTGTGCGGCATGGTGGAGGAGCCCACTTCGCCATCCTTGAGCTTTTGCTTGAAATACCCCAAGGACACATAGCCCCAAATGTCGCGGCTCAAGTCAATCAGGATGGTGTTGGTGCGCGCCACCGCATCAAACAGCTCGGCCATGTAGTCATGCGGCTCGATTTGGATGCTGTAGGGCTGGAAGCTCAGGCCCAGGCCCAAGGGCTCAGGGGTTTCGATTACTTTTTTGCTGAAGGCTTCCCAGTCAAAGTCGGGCCAGGCACTCAGGTGGGCGTTGTAGTTGCCGACGGCGCCGTTCATCTTGGCCAGAATCTTCACACTGGCAATGCGGTCGCAAGCTGCCTGCAGGCGCACCACCACGTTGGCCATTTCCTTGCCCACCGTGGTGGGGCTGGCGGTCTGGCCGTGGGTGCGGCTCAGCATGGGCACCTCGGCGTACGTGTGGGCCATGTCGCGCAGCTTCAGGACGATTTTGTCCAGGGCGGGCAGCACGACCACATCGCGCGATGCGCGCAACTGCAGCGCATGGCTGGTGTTGTTGATGTCTTCACTGGTGCAGGCGAAGTGCACGAACTCACCGGCTCTTTCCAGCTCGGGGCGGGCTTCGAATTTGGACTTGATCCAGTACTCCACGGCTTTTACGTCGTGGTTGGTGGTTTTTTCAATCGCCTTGATAGCGTCGCCATCGGCTTCCGAGAAGTTCTTGACCAGGCCTAGCAAGTAAGTACGTGCTCCGGGGCTAAGGGGCTTGAATTCGTCAAAGCCGGCGTCGCTCAGAGCAATAAACCAAGCCACTTCCACTTGCACGCGTCGGTGCATATAGCCCAGCTCACTGGTCAGGGGGCGCAGGGTGGCGAGTTTGGCGGCGTAACGGCCGTCCAGCGGGGAGAGGGCGGAAATGGCGGAGAAGGTCATGCCCCGATTGTAGGTTGTGCGTCACGGACAACCCCGCGCAGCGCTGCGGCACCCCCCCGCTGGGTAGAATCGCCCCTCAAGCAACTGCAAAGTCCTCATGAAACTTATCGGATCCACTTCCAGCCCCTTCGTTCGCAAAGTTCGCGTCGTGATGGCCGAGAAGAAGCTCGATTACGCCCTGATTCAGGAAGACGTCTGGTCGGCTGACACCCGCATCGCCGACTCCAACCCGCTGGGCAAAGTGCCCTGCCTGATCATGGAGGGCGCGGAAGCCCTGTTCGACTCCCGCGTGATCGTGGAGTACCTCGATACCTTGTCCCCCGTGGGCAAGCTGATTCCCACGGTCGGCCGCGAGCGCGCCGAAATCAAGACCTGGGAGGCCCTGGCCGATGGCCTGATGGAGGCTGCGGTGCTGGCCCGCCTGGAAGCCACCTGGACCGGCCGCACCAAAGCCCAGCGCAGCCAAGCCTGGATAGACCGTCAAATGCTCAAGGTGAACGATGCACTCAAAGCCATGGCGCGCGGCCTGGGCGACAAGCCTTATTGCGCAGGCATTCATCTGAGCCTGGCGGACATCGCGGTGGGCTGCGCCCTGGGCTATCTGGACTTCCGTTTTCCGGAGATTCAGTGGCGGGAAGACCACCCCGGTCTGGCCAAGCTGTTTGAGAAGCTGGCGCAACGGCCCAGCTTCGCGGACACCATCCCGGCCTAAGCCCTGCGCGGCTTTTCCGCCTGAATGGCGCGGCAGGCCGCGTGTTTACAAGGCATTACACAAATACGCTCGCCAAACAGTGGAGGCTTCACTACAGTAGTCTCCACTATGCCGACATACAAAACTGTCTACAAATGCCGCGAATGCGGGGCCACCAGCTACCAACAGGTGATTGAGCGGGACTGCAACGGGGCCCTCAAGCCCACGGGCCAGTACAAGTGCACCGGCTGCCGCAATGTGTTTGCAAGCCTGCGCGCCTGGTGGGAGCCCCGCCGGCAAGTGGACTTGCAGTCCAGCGCACGCACGCCGATGGAAGTGACGTCCCCCTGAGCACCCGAGCGCCAAGCTGTGGGCGGTGCCTTAGCTATTGGCCCGTTTCTTCAGCCAGCGCATCACACTGCCAACCACCGGCAACTTTTCGTACAGCTCTTCAGCAGCATCCCAGTAGTCGCGGTGCACAGTGACCAAGCCGGCCCCATTGAACACGGCGTGGGTGGCCCCCAGAATCACCTGTTCAGTGTCCGGTGAAAAGCGCTTGAAGCGGAAGCGGAATTCCCAGGTCAAAAAACACTGCGGGCCCTGCAGCACCCGTTCCAGTACCACAAAGCGCGGGTTGTCCAGTGCCACAAACATGTGGCGAAAGATGCGTTGGATGTCGGGCAGGCCGGTCACGTCGTTGAAGGGGTCTTTGAAGCGCGCAGCGGGCGCATAAATGTGCGGCAGCTCTGCCACTGTCTCTGGCGTGATGTGTTCGAAGAAGTCCACCATCCGCTGCACGGCGGCGTGTGGGTCTTCGGTGCTTGGGTGCGGCGTAGGTTTCATAAGGTGGCGCGTCGTACGAGTGCGAAAAACAGGCGGTCCGGCAGCAGGCGCAGCAGCTGCATCCACAGGGTGAAGCGCCTCGGAAAGTGAATTTCAAACCGGCCCTGGGCCCAACCCTTCACCATGGCGTCTGCCGCTTGGGCCGGCGTGATCAGCGCGGGCATGTCAAAGGCGTTATTGGCTGTCAGTGGGGTTTGTACAAAACCGGGGCTGATGAGGGACACCCCCAAGCCCTTGTCCCGCAAGTCGAGGTAGAGGGTCTCCGCCAGATTGATGAGCGCGGCCTTGGTGGGTCCGTACGCCAAGCTGTTGGGCAGGCCCCGGTAGCCGGCCACACTGCCCACCAGGCTGATGTGGCCATGCCCTTGCGCCAGCAGGGCGGGGGTCACGGCGTGCAGCACATAGAGCGCACCTAGGTAGTTCACCCGCATGTGGCGCTCCATGTCCGGCACGTCCATTGCGTAGGCGCGCATGGCGTTGTAGTGGCCGGCGCAGTAGATCACGCAGTCCAGAGGGCCGGCCGCCAGCAGCATGTCGGCCGCCGCTTGCACCGCAGCTTGGTCTGAGGCATCCAACACCAGCGCTCGGCTGCCGGGGTGGCGGGCGGTGAAGTTGTGCAACGCTGCCTCTTTGCGTGCCGACACGGTCACCTTGGCGCCCAGGGCGTGCAGGGCGGACGCGGTAGCCTCCCCGATGCCGCTGGATGCCCCCACGATCCATACCGATTTGCCCTGCCAATCCACCATGGGTGGGTTCATGGGTTGGAACCAAGCTCGGGAGGAAGTGTTTGCTACAGTTTTAGTAGCTGCTCGCGCAGGTTCTGCGGGCGCAAAGTGCTTGTTTTGCATACATTAGCGCTTGCTAAACGACAGCGTGACTTCGCCCAACTTCACCCCGAATTTGCTCATGGTGGCCTTGTTGAGCATGACTTTGTCGGTCATCAGGTACATCCAGTCGTCAAAACGTACCTCATATTCGCTGCCGTCCACGGGCAGGCGCAGGGTGTAGGTCCAGTAGAACGCATTGCCCCGGGCTTGGCCTTGCGCGGTGCCGACCACATCGTCGGCGGTGCCGGTGTATTTGCCGTCCGGCAGTTGGGTGAGGCGCCACACCCGCTTTTGGGTCGTCCCGTCGGAGTAGGTGAAGTCCTCATCCAGCACGCCCTCATTGCCTTGCCAGGTGCAACGCATGACCACCGTGAAGCGTTTGACCACAGCCCCGGAACGGTCGGTGAAGACGCCGTAGGCATCCAGCGTGCCGTTGAAATAGTCCTTGAGATCCAGCGCTGGCTTCTCGGCGCGGTACTGGTCGATGTTCTGGGAGGCGCAGCCCCCCAGCATCAGGGCGCTGCCGGTGGCGGCAGCGAGGAGCAGGCGTCGTTTCATGGGGACCTCCGCAGAACAAGGGTGGTGAGCAGCATGGCTGCAAGTGCTTTCAGGGCACAGGGCAGCAGGCAGTAGGCGAATGTGAGGGTGTTCAGGGCCTGGGCATCCCGGGCACCGGGCGTGTAGCCCAGCCATGCCAGTGCCGGCAGGGCCACGCCGGCAGCCAGTGCCAGGTTGAGCTTGGTCGCAAAGTTCCACCAGCCGAAGTAGGCGCCCTCGGAGCGGCCGCGGTCCCCCTCTCCGGCGATGACGCCCGCCAACAGGGCGCCGGGGATGGTGAGGTCGGTGCCCAGTGCCACGCCGGAGAGCGCGCACACCAGCACAAACGGCAGCGTGTCGCCGGCGCCCAGCAGGGACGCAAACACAAAGACGGCAATCGACAGCACCATGCCCGCCAGCCAGGTGCGTACCAGCCCGATGCGCGCCACCAGCTTGAGCCACAGCGGTATAGCCAGCGCCGCGCACACAAAGTAGCTGCCCAGGAACAAGGGCTCGCTCTGAGGTGCGGCTTGCAACCGGTCTTGCACGAAAAACAGAATCAAGGTCGCCGGCACCGCACTGGCAATGCCGTTGACCACAAATACAGCCAGCAGGGCGCGGAAGGCGGGACGGGTGAAGGGCAGCCAGATGGAGGCGGCCTCCGTGGGTACCGTCGCATCGGCTGCCACAGGCGCCGCAAGGGGACGCGGTGCGCATGTCCAGGCCCACCAACCGGCGATAAGTGCTATAAAAAATATAGCTACTGTCGCAGGTAAACCAAGCGCTACAGGCGCAATCGATGCCAAAATGACTCCAGCCAAGCCCAAACCCTCGCGCCAGGCCACGACCCGGCTGCGGTAGTGCTCGTCCCCGCCCAGCATGGCGCCCCAGCTTTGGTGGCTGATGCTCAGAAAGCTGTAGGCGGCATACGTGAACAGCAGGCACACCGTGGCCCACACCAACAGTGCGTCGGCTCCTTGCACGGACGGAAAAAACAGCAAATAGAAGCCTGCGCCCAACAGCGCGCAAGCCAAGGCTGCACGTTGCAGCAAGGTGGTCGCACCCCGCTGGTAGAGCGTGTCGCTCCAGCGGCCCAGTAACGGGTCAATCGCGGCGTCCACCAAGCGCGCCAGCAACAACACCAGCCCCAAGGCGGCCAGCGGAACGCCGAAGGCTTTGGCGTAGTGGTTGGGTAGGATCACGTACAAGGGCAAGGCCACAAACGCCAAGGGCAGCCCCATGAGTCCGTAGCGCCAACCTTGGGCCGCCGGCAGGTGCGACAAGGTGGCGCTCATGGATTCAGGCCGGTCAGCAGCTCCGCGCGCAAACGGGGCTCACTGGTGTGCTCGGCCAGCCAGATGCCGAAGAACAGGCGGCTGAACTCCGGGTCTTGGACGCCCGGGCGGGGCTGGCCGTTGAGCCAGAACGTGGCGCCTTGACCGAGGGCATGCATGCCGGTGATGCGGTCCCCCGCCTTCACGTCGGCAAAGGCCGCGTTCATGGCGGCCAGCCAGCGGTTTGCCGTGTCTTGGCTGATCGGGCCGCCGCGCCGCATTTCGTCGAGCGAGCGTTGGGCGATGGCACTGCCACTCAAATTTCGCAGGTAGTTCAGCTCCAGGGCGAGTGGGCTTTGCCAATACGTAGCCGGTTTGAACCCCGCCGTCACCCACAGGCGGGCATCGTAGATGTTGAGCCCGAAAAAGCGCATACGCGCGCTGCCCGCCAGGCGTGCATCCTGCAGTTCGCTGCGGACCTCCGCAGGTGGCGCACTGCTGCTTTGCGCGGTGGCCTGCAGGGGCCGCATGGACATGAAGCCGGCAGCACTTAGCATGAGGACGGTACGGCGCAGGAGTGGGCGTGTCATGGAGGGCCTTTCGGAAAAGCGCAAGGGCCTGCTCAGCCGGGCTTGCGCAAGGTGTATTGCACAACGTCGATGTTGTTTTCCAGGAAGGCCGCCTCGCAGTAGCAGAGGTAGAACTCCCAGATGCGCATAAAGCGCTCGTCAAAGCCTTTGCTGAGCACCTCGGCGCGCTTTTCAAGGAAGGCATCGCGCCAGCGTTTGAGCGTTTCGGCGTAGTCGTGGCCGAAGGAGAGTTCATTGACCACGTCCAGCCCTGCGGCCCGCGCTTGGGCGCGGAATTCACGGGGGCATGGCAGGCAACCGCCGGGGAAGATGTACTGCTGGATGAAGTCGGTGGAGGCGATGTAGCGCTCAAACAGCGCGTCGTCGATCACGATGCTCTGGATGCAGGCGCGCCCACCCGGCTTGAGTTTGTTGGCGATAGTGGCAAAGTAGGTCGGCCAGTACTCACGGCCCACCGCTTCAACCATCTCAATGGAACACATGGCGTCAAACGGTGCGTCGTGGATGTCGCGGTAGTCTTGCAGCCGCAAGTCGGCTTGGTCTTGCACGCCCAGCTTGCGCATGCGCTCTTGGGCAAAGGCCAGTTGTTCCGTGCTCAGGGTCACGCCGGTGATTCCTGCCTGGAACTCGGTGGTCGCCATTTCGGCCAGGGCCCCCCAGCCGCAGCCGATTTCCAGCACGCGGTCGCCAGCTTGTACGCCAGCTTCCTGCAAGGCGCGGCGGACTTTGGCTTTCTGGGCCAAAGCCATGGGCTGGTTCAGGTTGGAGCTGAACAAGGCCGACGAGTAGTTCATCGTGTCGTCCAGCCACAGGCTGTAGAACGCGTTGCCCAGGTCGTAGTGCGCGTGGATGTTTTTCTGGCTATTGGCTTTGGTGTTCCGGTTCAGCAGGTGCTTGATGCGGTAGAGCAGGCGCCCCGCCCAGCTGCCGTAAATCACGCTTTCGACCTCGGCCCGGTTCTTCACCAGAACGCGTAGCAGCTCGGTGAGGTTGGGGGTGGTCCAGTCGCCGGCGATGTAGCTCTCTGCAAAACCAATATCGCCGGACTTCAGGGCTGCGCCGCACACCTTCCAGTTGTGCAACACCAGGCTGGCGTGCGGGGTAGCCTCGCCCCCGAAGCGGTGGGCGCTGCCGTCCGGCAGCTGCACGGTCAGGCTGCCGTGGCGGAGCTTCTGCAGCAGCTTGAATACGGTGCGGGCAGCGGCGGGCATACCAGGGGGCAAGGCGGTGGCGGCCGGTGTGGTGGAAGGCATGCCGGGGTTCAGGGTGTTGGAGTTCATAGCAGTCTCGGGCGTCAATATTCAGGGAATGTCTGCGTGAGGTTGGGGCGTGCCGGCACGGGTGGTCAACACAGCCGGGGGCACGGGCTTGCGGAAGAACGGTACTTTTTTGATCCACAGCTTCAGGGCTTGCCAGTGGATGCGCGCCACGACGCCTAACGTCATGGCCGGGTAGTGCCAGAGTGCATGGCGTTGGCTCGCGGCAGTCAAGGCCTCGAGTTTGCCGCTTACGCTGGTTTCTATCAGCGGGCCGTTTGCATCGTCGTAGTCAATGCGGGCGACCGTGCGGCGGAGGTCGGCGGTGAGCATGAAGCGGAAGCGGTAGCCGCCCTCCACGGGGCAAAACGGCGAGACGTGAAACACCTTGTCCGCCCGCAACTCCTGCCCGAAGCGGGGGTGGTCCAGCAGGTAGCAGTGCCGCTCGCCGAAAGTGTTGTTCACCTCCACGAGGATGGCGCGCAGGCTTCCATCCGGCCGGTGGCAGTACCAGAAGCTCACCGGCTTGAAGGTAAAGCCCAACACCCGCGGATAGCAATGCAACCAGACCTCGCCGGTGGCGTCGGGAATGCCTTCGGACGCGAGCAATTGGTCCAACCAGGCCAATGCGCCGCCTTGTGCCTGGGAGCGCCCGTCGCCGTGGTCGGCGTCATAAAAGCTCAGTGCTGCAAAGCGGTTGCGTGCAAGGTGTCCGCCGGTTTGTTGGGCCATGCTGCGCATGGGCAGCATCAAGAAATAGGTGCCGTAGGCAAAGGCATTGCGCACCGGTCTGCGCCGGGTGTGCCGCACCTCGCCAAAGCCGATCAGCGGCAGGGCTGCAGGCGGGGTGGTGGGTGCAAGAGAAGCTCGCATGGCGATGTTCGTCAGAGAGCTTCCAGGCCCAGTCGCGCCTTCAGACGGCGGGCGACTTCGAGTCCGGACTTCAGACCGTCTTCATGGAAGCCGTACCCCGTCCAGGCACCGCAGAAGTAGGTGTGCTGCTGGCCTTGCAGTGCGGGCACTTTGCCTTGTGCCTGAATGGCTGCGAGATCAAATACCGGGTGCGCGTAGTCAAAACTGCCGTGCACTTGCGCGGGGTCGATGTCACTCACCGGGTTCAGGGAGACGACCACGCTTTGCGCAAATGGCAGGGGTTGCAGCATGTTGAGCAAATAGTGCAGGCAGACCCGTGCGCTGTCCTGGCCTGCGTCGGCACTACGTTCATAGTTCCATGCGGCCCAGGCACGGCGGGCCTGTGGCAAGACACGGGTATCCGTGTGCAGCACCGCGCGGTTGGGCTGGTAGCGAATGGCGCCCAGCGTTTCCCGCTCTGCGGGGCTGGCGTCGCCCAGCAGGGCCAGACTCTGGTCGGAATGGCAGGCCAGTACGACCTCGTCAAAACGCTCGGTTTGTCCATTGATGGTCAGTGAAACGCCCTGCGCATCACGGACGATATGTTGCACCGGGGTGTTCAGTCGCTTGTCGGCAATCTTGGAAATGATTTTCTCGACATAGTGCCGAGCGCCCCCGGTCACCGTCCACCACTGGGGGCGATTGCTCACCTGGATCAGGCCATGGTTGTGGCAAAAGCGGATCATGGTGGCCACCGGGAATTGCAGCATCTGGTCGGTGGGGCAGCTCCAGATGCAGCCCAACATGGGCAGGAAATACCAGTCGCGGAACTCGGCCGAGAGTTGGTGCTGCACCAGAAAGTCGGAAAGGGGCTGCATCAACTCTTTTTCGGCATTGCGCACCGCAATGTCAGTGGCCAATGCGTTGAACCGGAGCACGTCCCGCAACATGCGCAGAAAGCGCGGATTCACCAGATTGCTGCGTTGGGCGAACACGGTGTCCAATGAGGAGCCGCTCCATTCCAGTGTCTTTGCGCCCTTGGCCCGGGGCACTTGGACAGAGAAAGACATGTCCGATTTGGCAGTTTCCACACCCAACTCGGCAAAGAGTGCGATCAGGTTGGGGTAGGTGCGCTCATTGAAGACCAGAAAGCCCGTGTCCACACCGTGGGTCGAGGGGCCGTTGGGGCCAGGTAGGGTGACATCCACCGTGTGTGTGTGCCCACCGAAATAGTCACCCGCTTCCAGCAAGGTAATGTCTGCGAGGCCGTGCATGCGGTGGGCGACGGCAAGACCCGAGATGCCGGAGCCGACAATGGCGATCTTCATGGCGTACTCCTGAGGAGGGTGGCTGCTTGCGCTGAATGCTTGCTCATCTGTTGTGTGTTGAACTTATCGGTAATTTTGCGACTGATTGGTAATATATCGTAATGGCGGGTTTTTGTGTGGCTCTTTGCTTGCCTTGCGTGCAAGGAAAAAATGGCCTTACGACGGAAATGTGTCAAGTAATTGACACAGGACAGGGCTAAAATTTGGCCAGTTTTGAAAGGTTGTCATGCTCTACCCCGAACTCTTTAAACAGTTGGAATCTGTGCGCTGGGACATGGACAAAGACATCCCCTGGGATAGCTTTGACCCTGCCAAGCTCTCTGACGAGCAGGCAGCCACGATCAAGATGAATGCGATCACGGAATGGGCGGCGCTACCGGCCACCGAAATGTTCCTGCGGGACAACCGGGGCGACAGCGATTTTTCGGCCTTTATGTCGATCTGGTTCTTCGAGGAGCAAAAGCACTCACTCGTGCTGATGGAGTATCTCCGTCGATTCCGGCCCGATCTGGTTCCGACCGAAGAAGAGTTGCATGCCGTGCGTTTTGAGTTCGACCCGGCGCCTGCGCTGGAAACCCTGATGCTGCATTTTTGCGGTGAGATCCGCCTCAACCATTGGTACCGTCGTGCCAGTGATTGGCACACTGAGCCGGTCATCAAGGCCATCTATACCAAGCTCAGCCAGGATGAGGCGCGTCACGGTGGCGCCTATCTGAAATACATGAAGCGTGCCATTGGCAAATTCGGCGTCGAAGCCAAATCAGCCTTCGCCAAAGTGGGTGTGTTGATGGCCAGTGCGCGCCGCACGGCACAGGCGCTTCACCCGACCAATTTGCACGTCAACAAATCCTTGTTTCCCCGGGACACCATCCAGAGCCGATTGCCCAATCCTGAGTGGCTGGAGCACTGGCTGGACAAGCAAATCAATTTCGACGCCGTGTGGGAAACCAAGGTGGTGGAGCGCATCCTGCACAACATGAGTCTGCTCATGGAGCGCAGCTTCACCACCGTGCAGGAGCTGAACAAGTTCCGCAAAGAATTGTCCAAAGACCTGACGGGCGCGCCCGTTGCGTCACCAGGGGCGGTCTGATTTCGGCAGCGCGGTGAGCGGCAGCAGTCGCTCCAGGTTGAGTTGCACTTTGACCTCCCGGTGGGGAACGCTGGCCACAATGCGGTGTTCCCGCATGCTGGTGTCGCGGATGGCGGGCTCTACGGTCGGTACGCCGCTTTTGTTGAGTAACACGGCGACGCGGGGCGTCGTGGTGTTCTGCCCCCGTTGGATGACGACCCCTACCTCGTTGGTTGCCAGGCGGACAAAAGAGCCGGGTTGATAAATGCCAACGGCCTTGATCAAGGCCGCGCCGGCTTCATCAATCGCCCGATTTTCGTCAAAGTAACAAGCTTGCATCGCTGCGGCGGGAGAAATGGGGAGGCGGGTCGCACGGGGTGACAAGCGGGCGGCAAACATGTCAGCCCGGCGAATCAGACGTGCAAACCGCTCTCCCGGAGCCCGTGGTGACAACGGGCCTGCAGATGCGCTATGGTGCTGCTCTACTGCAGCTAGCCATACGGGGTCCGAGATACCCATTTGCTGAAGGCAGACCGCGGAGCGATTCGAATGTTGGTCGACTTGCTGGCGCTGGGCGCGTGAAAGCGGCTCCAGCTGCTGGGCGAGTTTGTCTTGCAAATCTGTCATGCTGTAGTTCATGGTCAGGGCGGCCAGACTGACTATGGACTGATCCGATTCGGGCCAGTTCAGCACATCTCTGGCGGCCAATGTGCACATGACACTGACCAGCATGGCGTGGGTTGCGCTGTACATGCGCAATTCGGACGAGGACAGGTAGATCAGCGCAAACAGTGTTCCATTGGGGTTGCGCTGGGTGTGCCGGAGCAGTTGCCGTTGCAGACGATCCAGTCGTTCGCGGAAGCTTGCCGGCTGACTGTCGCGCAGCAATGCATTGGAAATGGCTTGCAGATCCAGCCAGTCCATGCGGTCATCTTGTACTGCCTGGCGTTCAGTCAGGGTCTCGCTGGAAATCTGGGTATGGGCGATTTCGCCCAATGGCTTCTCATCCCGGACCAGTCCATACAAATGGTCGACATAGGCCCGGTGATGGGCCTCCGAGTCCGCTACATCAATGAACAGTCCACCACCGCGATGCGAAATCTCTTCGAGGTCGCGCCGCGAAGGGATGACATAACCTTTGCGTGCCAGCAGCGTTCCTTCCTTGTCCATCAACGGAAAAGGAAGTGGGGCTCCGATACGAATGGATTCAATATTGACAGCGACAAGGTGCATAGGGCTGCGCGATTATGCCGTCTTCATCGGCGGACCGGGCGCTCACTTGAGACGGGGCGCAAGTGCCGATGCTGATAGGATGAGATGCATGAATGATGCATTTCCACTCCCGGTTTTTCTGAGCAAAATAGTCCGCTCGGAGGATTTGCCAGACGCACTGGCCAAGCTGCCCAAGCCCTGGGTATTCACGAACGGCGTGTTCGATGTACTCCATCGTGGCCATGTGGTGTATCTGGCTCAGGCGCGCGCGCTTGGAGGTAGTTTGATCGTGGCACTGAATACCGATGCATCGGTGCGTCGGCTCGGCAAGGGGGATGATCGCCCCCTGAATGCGCAAGCGGATCGTGCGGTGGTGATGGCCAGTCAGGGTGCTGTCGATCTGGTGACTTGGTTTTCAGAAGACACGCCCGAGACCCTGATTGCGCGCATCCGGCCGGAAATTTTGGTCAAGGGTGGTGATTACGACATGTCCAAGTTGCCGGAAACCAAGCTGGTGGAGAGTTGGGGCGGGCATGCACGGGCGCTACCTTTTGTCACGGGTTATTCCACCACCGGCCTGGTCAAAAAGATCCGGTCGGCCCCGGTCGCCTAGCACCGGCGCGCTCAGCTGCCGAACACGTTGCGCCAGAGCTGAAGCCCGGCATCCTGTTGTATCCGTGTGTCTTCCAAGGGCACTTGCGTGGGTGTTTCATCCAGGCGTGCCTTGTGCTGCAGTTGCCGGAGTTGCCGGTAAGCCTGTGCGGCTTGTTCTCCTAAGGGAGCGGGCAAAAGCCCCACCGCTTGCGCACGTTGCAGCAACGCAATGTTGCCGACGTTGTCGAGCATGGTGCGGTGCAGGCGCCCTGCACTCAATACCAAGTATTGCACGGCAAACTCAACATCTACCATGCCGCCTGGACTGTGTTTGACATCAAACCATTCCGGAGCGGCAACATGATTTCCCCGCACTTTGTCGCGCATGCCATGAATTTCCTCCCTCAACGCCTGGGCATCGCGCTCGCTGCCGATGACGGCATGGCGCACTTCGTCGAAGCGCCGTGCAAGCTCGGGTGCGCCGAACACACAACGGGCCCGGGTGATGGCTTGATGCTCCCAGGTCCAGGCCGTGTTGCTGCCGCGCTGCTGCTGGTAGTTGGCGTAGGCTTCAAAGCTGGTGACCAACAGGCCTGAGTTGCCGTTGGGGCGTAGGGCTGTATCAATTTCATACAAATCTCCCTCGCCAGTCTTGACCGTGAGCCAGTTGATGAGTTTCCTGACCAGTGCCGAGTAAACCTCGGGGGCCCGTTCGTCCGTGTCGTCGTAGACAAAGACAATGTCCAGGTCACTGCCGTAGCCCAGTTCTTTGCCGCCAAGCTTGCCGTAGGCAATGATGCCAAAGTGAGGCACCTCAGCGTGGCGCGACTTGAGGCGGCTCCAACACCAGCGCGTGGTGGTGCTCAATACGGATTGGGCCAGTGCACTCAGGTCATCTGCCACCTGTTCTACCGAAATGCGTCCTTCTAGGTCGCGGGCGAGGGTTCTGAACACTTCCGCATGGTGGGCACGACGCAGCAGGTTCAACAGACTCTCGTCATCATCTTCGCCACTGCCTTGGAGTGCCTGGAGTCGGCGCTCCAGATCCGCTTCAAAGACGAGCGGGTCAAACCGTTCATCCAAAATGCGGCTGTCCGCCAACTCATCAATGACGCCCGGGTGCTTGAGCAGGTAGCGAGCAGGCCAACGCGCCGCACCCAGCATGCGCAGCAAGCGCTCATGGACTTGTGGGCGTTCCAGTAGCATGGCAAGGTAGCTTTCGCGCCGCAGCAAGGGCTCCATCCAGTCTGCCAGGCGGACGGCGGCCTCTTCGGTAGTTCTTCCGTCTTGCACCCATTGCGCTGTCCGTTGTATCAGACGCGCCAGTCGCTGGCGCGACTCTTCCCGCAGAGCCAGTACCCGGGGGTGGGCTCTCCATAAGGCAATGCGGTCTTTGAAGCTGCCGCTCAGGGTATCCAGAGTGGCATCGAAGTCGTGAATTTCGGGTTGCCCCTTTCCGGTACAACCTTTGCATTGTGGTGCGCCTCCTCCCAGAAGGGCATCGAACTCCTGCGCTACCAATTCGCGGTATCTATCCAGTTCCCGTAGCAAGGTGCTGCTGTCCGGGAGTCCCATGGATCGGGCGATCCAGAGTAAATCCGACTCCTCGGTCGGCAACACATGGGTCTGTTGATCATCCAGGTACTGAATACGGTGTTCTACCTGACGTAAAAACAGATAGGCCTGGGTGAGGTCTGTGGCGCTGGCCTTGGGCATCAGGCCTGCTTGTACGAGTCGTTGCAAGGCGGAGACGGTCGGACGGGTGCGCAGGTCAGGGAACTGCCCCCCGCGCACCACTTGGAGCAGTTGCACGGTGAACTCAATTTCCCGTATGCCGCCACGCGACAGTTTGATGTCATTGCTTCGTTCGGGGCGGCCTGCGCTGCGTTTGGCGGCGTGATCCCGGATCTGGCGGTGCAGTATCCGCAGGGAGTCGAATACGTTGTAGTCCAGGTAGCGACGGAAGACGAATGGCGCCACCACGGCACGCAACTGCAATGCAGCTGCCGAGCCAATGGCCGATGCGGGGGCAACCACACGGCTTTTGAGCCACGCAAACCGCTCCCATTCGCGGCCTTGCACGTGGAAGTACTCTTCCAGGGCACCCAGGGACACGGATGAGGGGCCTGAGTTGCCGTTCGGCCGCAATGCCAAGTCCACGCGGAATACGAAACCGTGGTCGGTGTTGTCTCCGATCAGGGTGTAGATGGCGCGAACCATCTTTCCGAAGAACTCCTGGTTGGAAATCCGGCCGCGCCCTTGTGCATCCCCGCCGGTTTCACCGTCTTGATCGTAGACATAGATGAGGTCGATATCACTGGATACATTCAGCTCGCGGGCTCCCAGCTTGCCCATGCCCACCACCATCAGCTGTGCAGGCAATCCTGTAGCGGTGCAGGGTGCCCCGTGTAGGCTTGCAAGTTGCGAGAGACTTCCCTGGTAGGCTTGGTCCAGAGCCCACTCGGCCAGCTGGGTCATCACGCCGGTGACTTGCGCCACGTCGGCATCCCCGCTGCAGTCAAGCTGGACCAGGCGCTCCAATGTGAGCTGCCGTGTCATGCGCAATGCCGTGCCCAGATCATGCCCTGCAGAACGCAGGGTTTCTGTCAGTTGCGAAAGTGCGGCCTTGTCGGGCAGGCCCGGTGGCAAAAGGGCTCGTTCTGAGACGTAACGCCGCTGTATGCGCTGTGCGAAGCGGGAGCCGTCGGACATGGGGGGATTCTCAAGGCGGGTCATAATTCCTGACTAAGTCCCATAGCACGATGAATGAATTGATCTCCGCCCCCTCACTCCGACTCCGGGTTGTTGCTGTTCTTGCAAAGTGGGCGTTGCGTGTGCTGGCTTTGGCGTGGCTGGCCGTTGGCTTGCTCTGGTGCGGACTGCATTTTGTCATTGTGCCGCGAATCGCTGAGTTCCGTCCGTGGGCGGAGGCGCAAGCCACGAAAGCCTTGGGGTTACAGGTTCGTATCGGAGGCATGCAAGCCCGCTCGAATGGCGTGATCCCTTCCATCGACTTCCTGCGCGTAGCGATTTTTGATCGTGCGGGGCGCGAAGCCTTGTTGTTGCCCCGCATATCTGCGGCTTTGTCGCCCCGTTCGATTTTGGGGGGAGGGTTTGAGCAGGTCTTTATTGACAGTCCTGCGCTGGACATACGCCGGACATCCGATGGCACGTGGTGGGTGGCCGGACTGGCGGTTACGACCGGGGAGATGCAGGATGGCGCTGCTGCTGACTGGTTGTTTTCGCAGGCAGAAGTGGCCGTAGTGAATGGCCGCATAACCTGGACGGATGAGACGCGCGCGGTAGAGCCGGTAACGTTTGAGAAAGTGAATGTCGTCGTGCGCAACCGCTTGCGTACGCACTCTTTGCGTTTGGACGCCGACCCTCCCGAGCACTGGGGCGACCGCTTGAGTGTGCAGGGTGTCTTCCGTCAGCCGCTATTGACCAGGCATCCGGGGCAGTGGTCGGAGTGGGATGGACAGGCGTATGCCGATTTCTCGCGGGTGGACTTGGCGGAGCTGGGGCGTTATGTGGATTTGGGGGTCCAGTTGGCGCAGGGCAGTGGTGTCATCCGTGCATGGGTGGATGTGTTACGCGGAAAGCCAGCAGGGGCGGTGGCCGATGTGAGTCTGAGTCAGGTGAACCTGAGGGCGGGCGCCACGCTGGAGCCGCTGGCGCTGGCGTCGGTGTCCGGCAGGTTGGGTGCCAAAGTCCTGGCCGGAGGCAGCGAGTTCAGCACCGAGTCCTTGCAGTTCGTGACCCAGGATGGGCTGCATTGGCCGGGGGGGAATGTCCGCGTGCAGTTGTTCGCTGCCAGCAAGAAAGAGGCTGAGCATGGAACTATGACCGCCGATCGCTTGGACCTGGCTGCATTGGCCCAAATTGCGGGCAGGTTGCCGTTGGATGCTTCAGCCCACGCACTGCTGCAAAGACTGGACCCCAAAGGCATAGTGGATGGCCTGGAAGCGAGCTGGCAGGGGCCTGTCTCCGCGCCGCAAACCTACAAGGCCCAAGGCAAGGTCAGTCAGCTGAGTTTGCCATCCTGTCATTGTGAGGCGGACCTTCGCCCTGGCGTGCAGGGGCTGGATGTCGAGTTCGACATGGACCAGACCGGTGGCAAGGCCCGCCTGGCCTTGCGCAACGGCATGGTGGACGCCAACGGTGTTTTTGAGGAGGCGCTCATCCCATTGGACCAATTTTCGGCAGATCTCCGGTGGGAACTTGAGGGGCCACGCGTATCCGTGAGCGGAAGCAATGTGCGCTTTTCCAATGCCGACGCACAAGGTGAACTGGGCTTTGCGTGGCAGAGTGCTGTGTCGGGCAACGCCATGACGGGGCCCGGCAGTCTGGAACTGCAGGGTATGTTGAGTCGTGCGGATGCCGCACGGATAGCGCGCTATCTGCCTGTGGTCATGGAGAGGGAGTCGCTCGACTATGTGCGTGCCGCTTTGTTAGGGGGCATGGCGAGCAATGTGCAGTTCAAGGTCAAAGGGGACCTTGCGCGGTTTCCGTACCGGACAGGTCAATCTGGTGACTTCCGGATTTCTGCCTCTGTCAAGAATGGCAGCTTTGCCTTTGCGCCGGCGCATGTTATGCCCAAAGACAGTTTGCCATGGCCGGTGCTGAATCAGTTGAGCGGGGAGTTCGTGCTGGACAGGGATGTGCTGCAGGTGAAGGTCCAACGCGGTGTCATTGGGACCACGGGCTTGCAGATCGGAAAGACCGAGGCCCAGGTAAGCAATCTGTATGACGCCGCCATGGTCAGTGTGACGGCAGAGGCCAAAGGGGCGTTGCCGGAAGCCTTGTCAGTCGTCAATGCTTCTCCCCTGGGACCGTTGATGGAACATGCCTTGGCCCAGGCAGTGGCTACAGGTTCAGCGGATTACCGTTTGAAGCTCGGTTTTCCAGTCTCTGATGTTGAGAAAATCGCGGTCCAAGGCAGCGTCGTTTTGGGTGGCAACGACCTGCAGATCCTCCCGGACACTCCCAAGCTCAGCCGGGCGCGCGGCACCATTCACTTCACCGAGTCCGGCTTTAGCCTGGCTGGGGCCCAGGCCCGCGCATTGGGCGGTGATGTCAAGCTGGACGGGGGCCTGACGTTTGTGACAGGCGTGAATAGCGCAGCACCGCTGCGTGCCGCGCCGAACCAATTGAGGTTTTCCGGGACGGCAAGCGCCGAGGGCCTGCGGCAATCTACGGAGCTGGGGCCCGTTACCCGTTTGGCACAGTTTGCCACGGGGAGTGCGGCATACAGCGCCAGCCTCGGATTCCAGTCCGGCGTGGCTGAATTGCACATCAACTCCACATTGCTTGGCATGGGGGTGAACCTGCCGGCGCCGCTGGCGAAAACTGCAGAGTCCAGCTTGCCGGTCCGGTTCGAGTCCGCGCTGCTCAGGCCGGCAGCCACCGCAACGGCCAGCGCCGGTCTACGTGATCGCTTGCAGCTCGATATCGGCAAGTTGGCGGCGGTTACCTTTGTGCGGGACCTGTCAGGCCCCCAGCCCAAAGTGCTCAGTGGCGTGCTCGCGGTGGGCGTGGCACCGGATGAGTCAACGCCCTTGCCGGATGAGGGTGTTGTGGCCAACATCCAAAGTGCGCGTCTGGATGTGGATGCATGGTCGGCGGTGGCTGACACATTGAGTGCCGACGTGTCTTCCAGTCCGGGAGCGGCCCCCGCGCCGCATGGCGATCTGGATACGAGCGGGTACATGCCTACTGTCCTAGTGTTGCGAGCCCAAGAGCTCTTGGTGTCGGGCCGGCAACTGAATCACGTGGTGGCGGGGGGCAGTCGGGAAGGACCGGTGTGGCGGGCTAATCTGGATGCCACGGAACTCAGCGGCTATGTGGAATACCGCCAGCCCGATGCTGCCAATGCAGGTCGCTTGTATGCGCGCTTGGCGCGCTTGTCCATCGGCCAGAGCAGTGCGCAGGATGTGGAGTCTCTGCTGGATGAGCAGCCGTCCGCCATTCCGGCCCTGGACATTGAGGTGGATGACTTTGTACTTCGTGGAAAGAAGCTGGGCCGCATTGACATCGAAGCCGTCAATCTGGGTAGTGCAGGCACCCGGGAGTGGCGCTTGAACCGCTTCAACATCCAGACTCCGGAAGCACAACTCACCGCCAGCGGCAACTGGGCCAGCATCAATGCCACGGCCACATCCGTCGGTAAGAGCATCCGCGAGCGCCGGCGCACGGTGTTGAACTTCAAGCTCGACATCAACGATTCGGGCGAGCTCCTGACTCGCTTGGGCATGCCGGGCGTGGTGGGCAAAGGCAATGGCAAAGTGGAGGGCCAGGTGGCTTGGGCGGGCTCCCCGATCACGGTTGATTACCCCAGCATGAGCGGCAAGTTCAATGTGAATGTGGAAACCGGCCAGTTTTTGAAAGCAGACCCGGGCATCGCCAAGTTGCTGGGCGTGTTGAGCCTGCAAAGCCTGCCACGTCGTTTGACCCTGGATTTCCGTGATGTTTTCAGCGAAGGTTTTGCCTTTGACTTTTTCCGGGGCGACATTGCGATCGAGCAAGGCATTGCCAAAACCAGCAATTTGCAGATGAAGGGCGTGAATGCCGCAGTGCTGATGGATGGACAGGCCGACATCGCCAAGGAAACCCAGAATCTGCGGGTGGTGGTGGTGCCCGAGATCAATGCCGGCAGCGCCTCGCTGATTGCCTCGGCCATCAATCCGGTGGTGGGCTTAAGCACTTTTCTGGCCCAGCTGCTGTTGCGGGGGCCGCTGGTCAATGCCGCCACTCAGGAGTTCATTGTGGACGGCACCTGGCTGGATCCTAAAGTGACCCAGGTGCCCCGCAAGCCTTGAGAACACACTGCCGCTTTACTTGTCGGAGAAATGTATGAAAGTTGCTGCCATTCAGATGGTGTCCACCGGTGATCTGCAGGAAAACCTGCAGGTTGCGCGCTCCCTGCTTGCGCAGGCGGCAGAAGCGGGGGCGGAGTTGGCAGTGTTGCCCGAATACTTCTGCCTGATCGGTCTGAAGGACTCCGACAAGCTGGCGATCCAGGAGTCCTATGGCGCGGGCCCGATCCAAGCGTTTGTAGCGAACGCCGCCCGGGAGCTGGGGCTGTGGATCGTGGCTGGCACCCTGCCCCTGACGGCGAGCCGGCCCGACCATGTGTTCAACAGCTCGCTGGCCTACAACCCGCAAGGCGAGTGTGGGGCGCGATACGACAAGATTCACCTTTTTCGCTACAGCAACGGTACCGAGAGCTATGACGAATCCCGTGTGCTCGAGCGCGGTAGCACGCCGACCGTGTTTGCCCTGCCTTCCAAAGATGGTCACACCTGGTCGGTGGGCATGAGTGTGTGCTACGACATGCGCTTTGCCGAGCTGTACCGTGAGTATGCGAAGCGGGGCGTGGACCTGTTGCTGGCGCCCAGCGCCTTCACCCACACGACCGGCGAAGCGCATTGGGAAGTGCTTTTGCGCGCCCGTGCGATTGAAAACCTGTCCTTTGTGGCCGCCGCCGCGCAAGGCGGCGTGCACCCCAGCGGGCGGCGTACCTGGGGACAGAGTGTGCTGATAGACCCTTGGGGCAAGGTGCTGGCTCAGCAGGCGCAAGGCGCGGGGGTGGTCATCGCAGATCTGGACTACCGCCAGCTGCAGCATTGCAGGGCCCAGTTGCCGGCCCTTCAGCACCGCGTCCTGGTGTGATTGCTATGCATTCAGGAGCTGCTAGCGCACATTCCATGAGGGCTAGCGGCTGTTTTTGTCCTTATCTTCGTCTTGCGGCAGTTCGCCGTTCTTTCGGCCTGAAAACATGGTCCACCAAATGATGCCTACAAAGATCAGGCCCGCGCCCAAGGCTTCCAGCAATAGCAAGGTCATGAAACGTGTCCTGATGTGGGGGTGTTGGCTGGCGATTGTAGGGACGCTGGCCGCCTGCGGCAGTGCCCCCGTGGTCACCAGGGCTCCTGTGGAGTTGCCGCGCGCGCCAGCGGTCAGCGCACCGGCGGTGGTGAATGCCCCCGCCGTGGTGCAAGCGCGCAGCCGTTGGGTGCCTGTCCCTTGGGAAGCTTTGCCCGGATGGGGCAGTGATAGCTTGTTTGAAGCCTGGAACGCCTGGCTGAAAAGCTGCGAGAGGCCACAGCCCCCGTTGGCGGCGCTGTGCGGCGATGTGCGCCGCTTGAGCATCGGCAGCCCGCAGGAGCAGATGGAATGGATGCAGTCACGCCTGCAGCCACACCGGGTGGAAACCTTGCAGGGTGAGGCCACGGGTTTGCTCACCAGTTACTTCGAACCCATCATCGAGGCCAGTCGCAAGCCGGCTCCCGGATTCACCGTGCCCCTCTACCAATTGCCTGCAGGGCTGGCCACCCGCAAGCCCTGGTACACCCGGCAGGAAATGGACACCTTGCCCGAAGCCCAGGCGGCTTTGCGAGGCAAGGCCATTGCCTACATGGCGGATCCGGTGGATGCCTTGGTGCTGCAGATCCAAGGCTCCGGCCGGGTACGTATAACGCAGCCCGACGGGAGCCAACGCTGGGCCCGCCTGGCCTATGCCGGCACCAACGACCAGCCCTACCGGAGCGTGGGGCGCTGGTTGCTCGACCAAGGCCTGATCAAAGACGCCTCCTGGCCGGGCATCAAGGCCTGGTTGGTGCAGAACCCGCAGCGCCAGCAAGAGCTGCTGTGGTCCAACCCGCGGGTGGTGTTTTTCAAGGAAGAAGTGCTGGGTGAGCTGGATGCAGCCTTCGGCCCCCGTGGTGCACAGGGCGTGGCCCTGACGCCGGGTCGCTCGATTGCGGTGGACCCCGGCAGCATTCCCTATGGAGCACCCGTGTGGTTGGCATCCAACGGGAATCAAACAAATCTGCAAAAACTGGTACTGGCGCAAGATACCGGCAGTGCCATCACCGGTGCGGTGCGGGCCGACTACTTTGCGGGCTGGGGTGCCGAGGCGGCAGAGCTGGCCGGGAGAATGAAGCAGCCCTTGCAGATGTGGATTTTGTGGCCCAAATAAGCCAGAACCCGTTAATATGGATACATCAAATCTGTGAGATTCGGAAACAAGGACGGGCCCCATGAGCAAAGAGATGCGTGACATTGATGAGCGTACCAACCTGGCCGCCAACAGCATGTTCGAGCTGCTGTTGTTCCGCTTGGGTGAGGCACCGGGCAATCAGCGCCGCGAGTTGTTTGGCATCAATGTCTTCAAGGTGCGTGAAATTTTGGTGATGCCCGAGATCACGGCCATGGTCAACTCGCAACCCGCTGTCATGGGGGTGGCCAACATCCGTGGGCAGATGATCACTGTGATCAACCTACCCGAAGTCGTCGGTTGCAAGCCGACCAAGGGCCTGGGCATTTTGTTGGTGACCGAGTTTGCACGCACCACGCAGGCGTTTGCGGTGGAAGAGGTGAACGAGATCGTGCGCTTGGAGTGGAAGCAGGTGCTGTCCGCAGAAAATACCGGAGGGGGTCTGGTCACCAGTATTGCCCGCTTGGATGGCAATGCGGAAAACACCCGCTTGGCACAGGTGCTGGATGTGGAGCAGATCTTGCGCGATGTGTTACCGCAGGAAGTCAAGGTGGACAACCCGACCACTGTGATTCCCAAGTTGCGACTGGATCCCGGCCAGATCATTCTGGCGGCCGACGATTCGGCGGTGGCCCGCATGATGATAGAGAAGGGCCTCAAGGGAATGGATATTCCCTACATCATGACCAAAACCGGCAAGGAAGCCTGGGAAAAGTTGCAATCGCTGAATGCGCAAGCGACCGGGGAAGGCAAGTCCATCAAAGACAAGGTCGCTTTGGTGCTGACCGATTTGGAAATGCCGGAGATGGATGGCTTCACCCTGACCCGCAACATCAAGCAGGACGGGCGCTTCAGTACCATCCCTGTGATCATTCATTCATCTCTGACCGGCGCGACCAACGAGGGCCACGTCAAGAGCGTGGGCGCGGATGCCTACATCGCCAAGTTCGTGGAAGAAGAACTGGCCGCCACCATCCGCGAAGTACTGCATCGCTGAATCGGGAGCAGCCTCACTACATCCTGCATTGCACGAGCTCCGCGCCTTCCGTGAGTACAAACTCCCGGAAGGCCTGATTCACGCCGCTCAAGCTGGAGTCCCTCCGGTGTAACAGGCACCAATCCAACATTTTGGGCATGTCCTCCATGTGTAGGACTGCGAGTTTCCCCGCTTCAAACTCCACTTGGAAAGTGTGCGCTGACAGAAAGCTGATGCCCATGCCGGCGATCACCGCTTGCTTGATGGTCTCGTTCCCGGACAGCTCCATGGACAGGCGAACCTGCAGGGACTGGGCTTGTATGAGGTGTTCGAAAAAGTGACGCGTAGCGGAGCCGTGCTCCCGGAAGATGAATGGCTCATTGCGCAAGGCATCCCAGTGCACACGCCGCTTTTTGGCCAAGGGGTGATTCGCTGACGCGACGATGCAATGCGGGTTTTGTGCGAACGTTTCGGCTTCCACATCGGCCTCTGACGGCGGGTAGCCTGCAATCGCAACATCCAATTGATGGTCTTGCAGCATGGCCAGAATCGTCTCCCGGCGGTCCACCGTGAGTTTGAACTTCACCCCGGGCCAACGCGCTGCAAATGCCATCAAAAGTGCGGGGGCAAAGTAGTGGGCTGAAGACACCACGCCCAAATGCAGCATGCCGCCATGTCCACCCTCTGCAGGGTGGAACGCCCCCATCGATTCTTCAGCGAGCAAGACCTGATTCAGTATGCGCCGGCACTGGCGCAGCATTTCCTCGCCCGCTTGGCTGAGACTCACTTTGCGGCCTGCTTTCACCAGCAACTGCAGCCCCACTTCCATTTCCAGTTGCTGCATTTGCATGGAAACGGCCGGTTGCGTGACGTTCATGATTTCAGCTGCCTTGGAATAGCTCAAATGCGTTGCCACCGCGTCAAACAAACGGAGTTGGCGCAAGGTCAAGTTCCGGAGCCGGTGTTGCGTGTAGTCGGGTTGGGCCTCCTTGCCAGTGGCCCGCTGGTTACGGGATATCCCTAGGGAATCCTTCTTGGCGGCTGTGTCTTTGGAGGGGGCTTTCATCGGTACTTTCCCTAGGAAAAAGAGCGCTTCAATGCTTCTCGCCTTTGCCGGTGTCTGGCGCTAGCGACACGCCCGGGGCAGATCAATAGATTCATAAGAATAACTGATCGAATTTATAAAAATGTCTGCGTTGTACCTATGGCACGCACTGTCTACAGTCACGCCAATTCTTCGTAACTGCACTGCCCATGACAACACGCATTTCTCCCGTCCCATTTCCCGTGTGGAATGAGGACCACGCTGCTCGGCTGGATGAGCCCAACCTTTTGTTGTACCGCTCCAACCTGTTGGGCTCCGACCTGCGAATCACCAACTACGGTGGTGGCAACACCTCGGCCAAGATCAGCCAGAAGGATCCGCTCACCGGTCAGGAGGTGCAGGTGCTGTGGGTCAAGGGCTCGGGCGGTGATGTGGGTTCCATGAAGCTCGATGGCTTTTCCACCCTTTATATGGACAAGCTCAATGCCTTGCAAGGCATTTACCGCGGACCTGAGCATGAAGACGAGATGGTGGGCTACCTGCCGCATTGCACCTTCAATCTGAATCCACGTGCCGCCAGCATCGACACTCCCTTGCATGCCTACCTGCCGTTTGCCCATGTGGATCACATGCACCCTGATTCCGTCATCGCCATCGCGGCCATGGCGAACAGCGAAGCGATCACCCAGCAAGCGTTCGGTGGCACCATCGGTTGGTTGCCTTGGCGTCGTCCTGGCTATGAGCTGGGCCTGCAGTTGCAGCGCTATGTAGCGGCCCACCCTGGCCTGAGGGGGCTGGTACTTGGCGGTCACGGCTTGTTCACTTGGGGCGACGATTCCCGCAGCTGCTACGAGAACACCGTGGCGGTGATTGCGCAGGCGCAGACTTGGCTGGCCGAACAAGCGCAGGCCCGCAATGCGGTGCCATTCGGTGGTGCCAAGGTCACCGGTCTGGACGCGGCTGCCCAGGACGCTGTGCTGACCAAGTTGTTGCCGGTGCTGCGGGGGCAGGCCTCACAAAGCGGTCACAAGCTTCTGCATGTAGACCGTCAGCCGGTGGTGATGGAGTTTGTGAATAGCCAGCAGCTAGAGGTACTGGCTGCGTTGGGTACTTCCTGCCCCGACCACTTTTTGCGCACCAAGATCAAGCCCTTGATTCTTGACGAGTCGGTTTACACACTCAGTGGCGCGGAACTGTCCGCTGCGATTGCCGCCAAGCTGGCCGACTACCGCGCGGACTACACCGCCTATTACGAGCGCTGCAAACGCGCCAACAGCCCGGCCCTGCGTGATCCCAATCCGGTCATCATCCTGCTGCCGCGCATCGGCATGGTGTCCATTGCCAAAGACAAGGCCACAGCCCGGATTGCAGGGGAGTTTTATGTGAACGCCATCAACGTGATGCGCGATGCCAATGCCATCGACACTTATGTGGGGCTCCCTGAACAGGAGGCGTTTGACATCGAGTACTGGCTGCTTGAAGAAGCGAAGCTGCAACGCATGCCCAAGGCCAAACCCTTGGTCGGCAAGATAGCGCTGGTTACCGGCGGTGCCGGAGGCATTGGCCGCGCGATTGTGGAGCGACAGTTGCAAGAAGGCGTGTGCGCAGTGCTGCTGGACATCGATGTCACAGCGCTGGAATCCACTATCGCGGAGCTTTCCAAGAAGTTTGGCAAGGACGTGGTCCGTGGCGTGGTGTGTGATGTCACCACTGAAGAGTCGGTGATGGCAGCCTACGCCCGCGCCACCATTGAATATGGCGGCGTCGACATACTGGTCTCCAACGCAGGGATCGCCTCGGCATCGCCGTTGGAAGACACCACGCTGGCGCTCTGGAACCGCAACCAGAGCATCTTGGCCACAGGCTATTTCCTGGTGGGGCGTGAAGCCTTCCGTTTGATGAAGGCGCAAGCGGTGGGTGGCTCCATGGTGTTCATCGCCAGCAAAAACGGCATGGTGGCGAGCAACCAGGCGGTGGCCTACTGTGCTGCCAAGGCCGCTGAAATTCAGCTGTCACGCAGCTTTGCCCTCGAGGGTGCGCCCTTGGGTATCCGGTGCAATGTGGTGAACCCCGACGCGGTGATCCGAGGCAGCAAAATCTGGACAGGTACCTGGAGCCAGGAACGTGCTGCGGCCAACAAGGTGAGCGAGCAAGAACTCGAAGCCTTCTACCGCGATCGGTCCATGCTCAAACGCAGCGTGTTCCCCGAAGACATTGCCGAGGCCACTTACTTTCTGGCCAGCGAATTGGCAGCCAAATCTACCGGCAACATTCTCAACGTGGATGCTGGCAACCTGGCCGCCTTCCCACGCTGAATCTGCACGCAAACGAAAAGAACACCATGACATACCAGATCAATGCCCAGTTGCTGGCTGAGCACAACGCGCAGGCTGCGGCCCGCGTGCATCTCGACTTTGAGACCCTGGGTGAGCAACTTGCTCGCCGCCATGTGGATATTGAAGTGCTCAAAGGGCAAGTGGCCCAGTTCGCCGTGGCCGTCCCCTCCTGGGGCGTGGGGACAGGCGGCACCCGGTTTGCCCGCTTTCCCGGCTTGGGCGAGCCACGCCATGTGTTCGACAAGATCCAGGACTGCGGGGTGATCCAGCAACTGGTGCGGTGCACACCCACGGTGTCCCCTCATTTTCCGTGGGACAAGGTGAGCGATTACCAGGAGCTGCGCCAGCATGCGGAGGCCCATGGGGTGGGCTTTGACGCTGTCAATTCCAACACCTTCTCTGACCAGAAAGACCAGCCGCTTTCCTACAAATTCGGCAGTCTGACCCATGCCGATGCCGGTGTGCGTGCACAAGCCGTGGCCCATAACCTCGAGTGCATAGAGATCGGCCAGCAGTTGGGTAGCAAAGCCCTGACCGTCTGGATTGGCGACGGGTCCAACTTCCCTGGCCAGAGCCACTTCCGTCGCCAGTTTGAGCGCTACCTCGACAGCAATCGCCAAATCTACAACGCCTTGCCTGCAGATTGGCGCATGTTCCTGGAACACAAGATGTTCGAGCCCGCGTTCTATTCCACCGTGATTCAGGATTGGGGGTCCAGCCTTCTTGCAGCCCAAACCCTGGGGCCCAAGGCACGCTGCTTGGTGGACCTCGGACATCACGCGCCCAATACCAATATCGAGATGATCGTCGCCCGCTTGGTGCATGCCCAAAAACTGGCCGGCTTCCACTTCAATGACAGCAAATATGGTGACGACGACTTGGACAGTGGCAGCATCAACCCCTTCCAGCTCTTCCTGGTGTTCAACGAATTGGTAGATGCCGCACAAACCGGAGCAGCAGAGTTTGACCCTGCCTACATGCTGGATCAGTCGCACAACGTGACGGACCCGATCGAGAGCCTCATGACCAGTGCGGTCACGGTGCAGCGCTGTTATGCGCAGGCCCTGCTGGTCGACCGAGCCGCTTTGACCGCCTACCAGGACAGCAACGATGTGCTGATGGCAGCCCAGACCCTGAAGCAGGCGTTCCACACCGACGTTACCCCCCTGTTGCAAAAGATCCGCATGGAAGCTGGCGGCGCCGCTGATCCGGTCATGGCGTTCCGCGCCAGCGGATACCGCAAGCAGATGGCGGCTGTACGTCCTGCCAGCGGACCGAGCAGCGGCATTGTTTGAGCGAGATTGCGTGGGCAATGTCGCGCTTCCCATCGAATCCGGTTCACACCACCCACGGGGGGTGTGCAGTCGGTATCGAGACCGGCCTTAGAGCCAAATTGATCTACTAACAATTCCAGGAGACAAGCATGAAGAAACAACTCAAGACCCTGCTGACCATCGCACTGAGTGCGGCCCTGGTCAGCCCGGCATTTGCTGCGGACAAGATCGCCCTCGTGGTGAAGAGTTTGGGCAACGGCTTCTTTGACGCCGCCAACCAAGGCGCTCAGGAAGCTGCCAAGGAGCTCAAGAACGTCGAGATCATCTACACCGGCCCTGCCAAGGCGACTGCCGAAGGCCAGATCGAAATCGTCAATTCGCTGATTGCCCAGAAGGTGTCTGCTATCGTTATTTCTGCGAACGACCCCGATGCATTGGCCCCCGTGCTCAAGCGCGCCATGGACCGTGGTATCAAGGTCTTGTCCTTTGACTCCGGCGTCCGCAAGGATGGTCGCATGATGCATCTGAACCCTTCCAGCAACCCGCTGATCGGCGAAAAGCTAATCAAGATGACTGCTGATGCGATTGGCTCCACTGGCGAAGTGGCCGTACTGTCTGCCACCGCCCAAGCAACCAACCAGAACATCTGGATTGAAGAAGCCAAAAAAGTGCTGGCGCAACCCGCCTACAAGGGTTTGAAACTGGTCAGCGTGGTCTACGGCGACGACCAGACTGACAAGAGCTACCGCGAAGCCCAAGGCCTGTTCAAGAGCTACCCCAACCTGAAGGCCATCATTGCACCGACTACCGTGGGTGTGGCCGCTGCAGCGAAGGCTGTGCAGGATGAAAAGAAGGTCGGCAAGATTTTCGTGACGGGTCTGGGTCTGCCCTCGGAAATGGCAGGTCACGTGAAGAGTGGTGCCGTGAAGTCGTTCGCCATCTGGAACCCGATTGACCTGGGCTACTCCTCCATCATGGCCGCCAGCCAGTTCATCTCTGGCAAAGTGAGCGGCAAGGCCGGCGACAAAGTGTCCTTGGGCCGCGTAGGCACCGTGACATTGGATGCAAATGGTGAAGCTGCCATGTCGGAACCCTTCACCTACGATGCCTCCAACGTGGAGAAGTTCGCTAAGTTTTTCTGACACCCCCGTAGCTACAGTGCTGCGCACTTTCGCTTTCCCCCTTGCAGGGGGCAACACCAGCAGCCCGGCAGAGCCGGTTCTGCGGTGTTTCTGGTGAAGATGCGCTCCGGCTGATGGAGTCATAGAACAAACAAGTTCGTGGGGCATCGCTCTCGGGTAGATGCCCTTTTTATGAAAAGTTGGATTTCGCACAATGTCTGATGTATTGCTGAGTCTGCAAGGCATCCACAAGCGCTATGGGGCGACCCATGCCTTGCGCGGGGTGGATCTGGAATTGCAGGCCGGAGAGGTGCTGGCCCTGGTGGGTGAGAACGGCGCCGGCAAGTCCACGCTAGTCAAAATGTTGACGGGAGTGGTGCCGGTGGACGAGGGGGCGATCCGGCTGCGGGGCGTCCCTCAGACATTTGCCAACGCCCAGGCTTCGCAGGCGGCGGGCATTCTGGCGGTGCACCAGGAAACGGTGATGTTCGAAGAACTCAGCGTGGCCGAGAATATTTACGTGGGGCGCCATCGGATGCGTGGCCCTTTTATCGACTGGTCGGCAATGAACATCCAGGCACAGTTGGTGTTGGATCAGATTGGCGCCCGTTTCAAGGCGACTACCCTGGTCAAGGACCTGAGCCTGGCCGAGCGGCATCTGGTCGAAATTGCGCGGGCCTTGTCCCAAAAGGCATCGGTGGTGATTCTGGACGAGCCGACCGCCGCACTCTCGCAGGCGGAGATCCGAGACTTCTACGGCATCGTGCGCCAATTGCGTGACCAAGGTGTGGGCGTGATCTTCATCACCCACAAGTTCGACGAGATTTTTGCGGTCGCTGACCGCTATGTGGTGCTGCGCGACGGCGCGGCCGTGGGTACCGGCGCTATCGCCGACGTGACGGAGCAGGAACTGGTCAAGCTCATGGCCGGGCGCGCCATCGACCAGATTTACCCGCCCATCGCCTCCACGCCCGGCGAAGTCGTGATGACCGTCAAGAACCTGTCGCACCCCACGGAATTCAGCAACATTGGCTTTGAATTGCGACGTGGCGAGATTCTGGGCTTCTACGGACTGGTGGGTTCCGGCCGCAGCGAGGCCATGCTGGCCATCATGGGCCTGAACCCCGCCGCCAGTGGTGATTTCACAGTGCAGGGTCAGAAGCTCGATGCACGGCGCCCCGGTGACGCGATTGCAGCTGGGATTGCCTATGTCCCCGAGGAGCGCCAGCGCCAGGGGGGCATTCTTGGCTTTTCTGTAGAACACAACATCAGCCTTGCGGGCTTGAGCCGGTTCGCCCATGGCATCTGGTTGTCGAAGATTCGCGAGTCGGCTTTGTGCCAGCGGATGATTGAGCGGCTGCGCATCAAGACCCATTCGCCGGACACCTTGCTGTCCGGCCTCTCCGGCGGAAACCAGCAAAAAGTGGTGATCGCCAAGTGGTTGGGGTTGGACCCGCGCATTGTCATTCTGGATGAGCCCACCAAGGGCATCGACGTGGGTGCCAAACAGGCGGTCTACCACCTCATTGCCGAAATGGTAGAGCAGGGGCTGGCCGTCATCCTGGTATCCAGCGAGTTACCGGAAGTCATGAACCTGGCCCACCGGACGATCGTGATGCGCCGTGGCGAACAGGTGGCAGAGTTTGACAAGGCGCAGGCCCAGGCGGAAGCCATCGTGGCAGCGGCCTCGGGGCTGAATCAACAGGCAACGCCATCGCTTGCGTTGCCTCAACATGAGAGGGTGGTTGCATGAGTGCCCTGAAATCTGTACGGCGCGAATGGCTGCTGCTCGCCATCATTGCTGCCATCGCGCTGGCTGTCGGCGTGCGTGCACCGGTGTTCCTGACCTGGCGCAATGGCATGGACATTGCCAATGACTCCGCCATCCTTGCCATCTTGGTGATGGGGCAGATGCTGGTGTTGCTGACCCGCGGTATCGACCTCTCGGTAGCATCCAATTTGGCGCTCACCGGCATGGTGTGTGCCTTGGTCGGCAAGGCATGGCCGGACGCTTCGGCACCTGTGTTGATCGCGCTTGCATTGGCCACAGGGGCATTTCTGGGGTCGGTAAACGGTTGGCTGATTACCCGTTTCGGCTTGCCGCCCATTGTGGTGACTTTGGGGACCTTGTCTGCCTATCGTGGCGCCATCTTCGTGGCGAGCAAGGGCGCATGGGTGTCTGACCAGGACATTCACCCAGTCATCAAGGGGCTGCCGCGTGAGGTCTGGCTCGGCTTGCCTGCACTCGTGTGGTTTGCGGTGGTGGTGTTGGTATTGGCCACGGTGTTTTTGAAGCTGCGTCGCGAGGGGCGCGAGATCTACGCCTTGGGGGGCAACCCCCTGGCCGCAGCCTATGTGGGCATTTCCCCGCGCAAGTGCCTGATGCGGGTCTACACCCTGTCAGGCATGTTGGCAGGCCTGGCCGGTCTGCTGTGGGTGGGGCGCTACTCCATTGCCTATACCGAGCTGGCGGCCGGCTATGAGTTGACGGTGGTGGCGGCTTGCGTTATCGGTGGCGTCAGCATTGGCGGTGGGGTCGGCACGGTGGCGGGTGCTGCATTGGGCGTGTTATTCATTGGTGTGGTCAACGGAGCTCTGCCGGTGATTCAGGTGTCACCGTTCTGGCAGCAGGCCATTGCGGGTGCAGTCATTCTGATTTCGGTCACCGTCAACGCGCGTGCGGAGCGTCGCAGTGGCCGGCAGATTTTGGAACACAAAGGCTCTGCCAACCATCCACAAGGAGCAGCGGCATGAAGGCCTGGAATACATGGGAGCGGGTGTTGCTCGCCTTGCTGGTGGTGTTGCTGGTGGTCTTCGGCTTTGCGCAGCCCGGCTTCATGACGCCGAATGCATTGGCCGACAGCACGTTCAACTTCAGTGAGAAAGGAATCCTGGCCCTTGCCTTGGCCCTGCTCATCATTGCGGGGGAGATCGACTTGTCGATTGCAGCCATTCTGGCACTCTGCTCCTTGGCCATGGGCTATGCCATGAAGGCTGGTGCCGGGCCCGTCGGCATGACCGTGGCGGCGCTGTTGACGGGCGCCATCGCAGGCGCTGTGAATGGGGTGCTGGTGACCCGCTACAAGCTGCCGTCGATTGTGGTCACCATCGGCACGCTGTCTCTTTACCGTGGTCTGGCACTCGTGGCCCTGGGAGATCAGGCCATTTCCGGCTACCCCGAGGTGTTCTCCACCCTGGGCAACAGCTACGTGGGTGAGGTCATAGGCGTTTCCTGGCTCATCATTCCGATTGAATTTGCCATTCTGTTGGTCTTCGCCTTGTTGGTGGGGGTGACCCTGCACCGTACGGTGGCAGGACGGAGGCTTTACGCCATAGGCGCCAATCCCATCGCCGCACGCTTCTCGGGTATCGAGGTGGACCGTTACCGCTTTGCCTTGTTTGTGTTTGCCGGTCTGATGGCGGCTCTGGCGGCCATTATGCTGACGGGCCGCATCGGCAGTACCCGCCCCAACATCGCCATGGGCTGGGAGCTTGATGCCATCACCATGGTGATTCTGGGGGGTGTCGCCATTGAGGGGGGGCGTGGCAGCATCGTGGGAACCATGCTGGCCGTGCTGCTGCTGGGCTTGTTCACCTTTGCCATGGGCATGGCCAACGTCACGGGCATTGTGATGTCCATGGTGATAGGCGTCTTGCTGATCGTCTCCATGGTGCTGCCGCGCCTGCTGCAACGTCGGAGGGCGGCCGCATGAGCCAGATACAGTCCTCCGAGAAGTATGCGTTCCGGATGTTCTTGAATCCAGGTTGTGTGGCGGAATACAAAAAGCGCCATGACGAGATCTGGCCGGAATTGGTTGCCCTGCTAAAGGCCAGTGGCATTTCGGACTACAGCATCTATCTGGACGAGCAGCATCTGGTGCTTTTTGCGGTACTGCGCCGCGCAGCGGGGCACACCATGGCGGATTTGCCCCTTCACCCGGTGATGCAGCGCTGGTGGGCCCACATGGCGGACATCATGCGGGCCAACCCCGATGGATCACCGGTTGCCGAGCCCTTGCCCTGCCTGTTTCATTTGGACTGAAAGGCACCGCGTGCAAGACGAACTGACGCTGGTCATCGACATCGGCAAAAGCCACGCCAAGCTATTGATATTCACCGCTGCCGGTGAGGTGCTGGAGCGCCACGGGCGCGACAACCGCAGCGTCCCTTCGGCCTTGGGCTATCCGGCGCTGGATATACAGGGTCTGGAGGATTGGATGTCGCACACCTTGTGTGCGTCTGCCAACACCGCACGTTGTAGCCGTGTGATGACGTCAACCCATGGCGCAGCGTTGGTGGGGCTGGATGACGCCGGCTTGGCATGGGCGCCGCTGGACTACGAGTTTGATGCGCTGGCGCAGCACCCAGATTGGGCACGCGAATTTGAGGATGCAGCAGATGTCTTTGAACAGACGCTGTCGCCCGATTTGCCCGCAGGTCTGAACGCGGCCAGGCAGTTGTTCTATGTGCAGCGCGCGCATCCGCAAGCCTGGCAGCGCACCCGCCACCTCTTGCCTTACCCGCAGTACTGGGCCTGGCGCCTGTGTGGTGAGCGCGCGAGCGAAGTGTCCTCCCTGGGCTGTCATACACATCTGTGGCTGCCGCAGGCCGGTGAGTTTTCTCAGCTGGCGCATCGCCAAGGTTGGGCGTCATTGTTTGCACCGGTGCGCCCGGCGTGGGAAGCACTGGGCAAAGTAAGGCCAGAGGTCTCCCGCACCTGGGGTTTGCCGCCCCACTGTGTCGTACACGCTGGGGTGCACGACAGCAATGCCTGTCTTGCCCGCTATCTGGAGTCACTGAACAGTGATGCCGCTAGCAGCACGGCCTTGACCGTGGTGTCCTCCGGCACCTGGACGGTGCTGATGGCACCCGGTGCGTCCACCCTGGGCTTGCAGTCCGAACGCGACATGCTGGCCAATGTGGACGTACTGGGGCGCGCCACGCCGACCGCCCGATTCATGGGTGGGCGGGAGTTTGAATGCTTGTTGGCCGGCGCAGACCCGGATGCGGGCAGCCACGAAGACCTTCAACTCCTCATCTCGGAGGCGATCATGGCTTTACCTTCATTTGCGGCACATGGCGGGCCGTTCCGTGGGCGTGAAGGCAGTATCCGGTGTGGCTCGAAAGCCTTTGCGGATGCAGGCAGTGCCGGACTTGCTGCGGGCCAACGCGCAGCCCTGGCGGCACTGTACTGTGCGCAGACGACCGCGTGGCTGGTGGAGCGCCTGTGGAGCGGGAGTTTGCTTCCGCGCACCGTGTTGGTGGAAGGGCCGCTGGCGAGAAATGCTTTGTACCTCGGGGTGTTGCAAGCGCTCATGCCCGGTACCCAATGCATGGTCAGCCACGATCCGGTGGAGGGCACGGCACGGGGGGCGTGGATGCTCTCCCGGTGGGGGCACTCCACTGTGGCAGATGTGGTGCCCGTTGAGGCGATGTATGTTGCGGGCTTGGGTGAGTACCACGCAGCGTGGCAGCGCGCGCTGGACTGAGGTGGCTGGTTTGGCTGTCAGCGCACGCTCACCCTGAGCTGAACCTCTGTCTGGGTCACGCCACTCTGCATCTGCGCGCCGCGCAGGCTCTGCTGGTTGTTTTGAAGGTTTTGCTCGGTCTCAGCTACCGTCATCCACTCGCCCAAGGGGAGCAGCATGCTGCTGCCGGTGTTGGACTGCGCAGGTGGGGCATTCACTGCCCCGGCTTGGGGAAACAAGGGGCGCAGTGCTTGCTGGGTATTGAGTTCCACCTCGACCACATCGCCACCGTCCCAGCGCGGTAGCGCGCTAAAGCCTGTGCCCGCCTCGATCAGCACGGTCCCTTGGGTGGTGACGATGTGCCCGTTGCGCACAAAGCTTTGCAGCAGGCGCAAGGGCGTTTGCGTTTGTACGGCGATGCGCGCGGGGCGGCCATTCAGGATAAGGATTTGTTGCACCGCTGTGCCGCTGCTACGGCCTTGCGCCAGGCCGCCTGTGACCCTGCCGCCTTGCACGTCCACGCCCGCCTGCTGGCCATCTTCGGATTGCACTTGCCGCACTTCGATCAGCAGATTGCGCAGGGGTAAAGGGGTGGTGTTTGCTCCTGAATTGATAGCTGCTTGCGCATATGCAGCGGGCGCCAGGTGCCAAAATGATGCCAAAACCAGCCAATCTCTGCGGTTCATGGGCGTGCTTTCAAGGTGGCGCCTGTGGGCGGCGCTTGTAACTGACTCAAGGGCAGCGCACTGCTGGCCTTGACCTCACCCAGCGAGAAGCTGGTGTGCAGGTCCTTCACATTGGGCAGGTTGATCAGCACCTCGCGCGCGAACTGGCTGAAGCTGTTCAGGTCGCGGCTGACCACCTGCAGCTCAAAAGTTCCGGTGCCGCTGATGTAGTGACAGCTGATGACCTCCGGAATCCGTCGTATCGCCTCTTCAAGTTCGTGCAGTACCTCGCCGCTGTTGCGGTTGGCGTCCAGGCGCACAAAGGCCAGCACCCCCAGCCCGATCTTGTGGCGGTTGATTTCTGCCCGATAGCCGGTGATGAAGCCGCTGTCCTCCAGCGCCTTCACCCGCCGCCAGCAGGGCGCCGCACTCAGGCCCACGCGGGTGGCGAGTTCGGCGTTGCTGAGGCGCCCATCGTTTTGCAGCTCGCTCAGGATGGCCAGGTCATAACGGTCAAGTGTTTCCATAAATCGCATTATGGAGAAAGAATCGTTCTTTGCGAGGTGCTTATCGGGCAAAGAAAGCAAACACCTGTCTGAGCTGCAGGCATACACTTTGCCGAACAAAAACACGGAGACAAGCACCATGAATGCACCCTTCAACCGGGACATGCCCGCGCACATCCGCACGGCGCTGGATTCCGTTACCCTCGACGACAAATACGCCCTGGCCCACGGCCGCGCTTTCATGAGCGGCGTGCAGGCACTGGTCAAGCTGCCCATGCTGCAGCGCGTGCGCGACCAGCGCGCCGGCAAGAACACGGCGGGCTTTATCAGCGGCTACCGCGGCTCACCCTTGGGCACGTATGACCAGTCGCTGGTCAAGGCACAAAAGTACTTGGAGGCCCACCACATCAAGTTCCAGCCGGGGGTGAATGAGGAACTGGCTGCCACCGCCCTGTGGGGCACCCAGCAACTGGGCTTTGCACCCCCGGGCAGCAACAAGTACGACGGCGTGTTCGGCATCTGGTACGGCAAAGGCCCTGGCGTGGACCGCTGCTCCGACGTGTTCAAGCACGCCAACATGGCCGGCACCACGCCTTGGGGCGGTGTGATTGCCGTGGCGGGGGATGACCACATCTCCAAAAGTTCCACCGCCGCCCACCAAAGCGACCATATCTTCAAGGCCTGTGGCTTCCCGGTGTTCTTTCCGGCGAATGTGCAAGAGATTCTGGACCTGGGTTTGCACGCCTTTGCCATGAGCCGATTTTCCGGCGTGTGGGCGGGCATGAAGACGATCCAAGAAATTGTGGAGTCCAGTGCCACCGTCACCATCGACCCCGAGCGCGTCATCACCCGCATGCCGGCCGACTTTGAGCTGCCACCCGGCGGCCTGCACATCCGCTGGCCCGACCACGCGCTGGACCAGGAAGCTCGCCTGTTTGATTACAAGTGGTACGCCGCATTGGCCTACATCCGCGCCAACCGGCTGAACCACAACGTGATTGAGGGGCACCACGGTGGCAAAGGGGATCGCTTCGGCATCATCTCCAGCGGCAAGGCTTACAACGACACCCGCCAGGCGCTGCTCGACCTGGGGCTGGACGACGACAGCTGCCGCCGTATCGGCATCCGCTTGCACAAAGTGGGTGTGGTGTGGCCGCTGGAGGCGCAGCTGACCCGTGAGTTCGCCACCGGCTTGCAAGAGATTCTGGTGGTGGAAGAAAAGCGCCAGGTCATCGAATACCAACTCAAGGAAGAGCTGTATAACTGGCGCCCGGACGTGCGCCCCACAGTGCTGGGCAAGTTCAACGAAGTAGAAACCCCGGACCACTACGGTGCCGGTGGCGAGTGGTCCATGCCCAACCCGAGCGCCAACACCTTGTTGCGTGCGAATGCGGATTTGTCGCCGGCCATCATCGCCCGCGCGATTGCCCAGCGCATCAAGAAGCTGGGGCTGGATGCCGACACTAGCGCCCGCATCGATGCCCAGATGGCGATTCTGGAAGCCAAAGAGCGGGCCATGCATGTCATTGACTTGGGTAACTCCGGTGCAGCGGCTGCGGTTCGCCAGCCCTGGTTCTGCTCAGGCTGCCCGCACAACACCAGCACACGAGTGCCGGAGGGCTCGCGTGCGATGGCCGGCATCGGCTGCCATTTCATGACCATCTGGATGGACCGCAGCACCGACGGCTTTACCCAAATGGGTGGCGAGGGCGTGCCATGGGTCGGGCAGCAGCCTTTCACCAACGACAAGCACATCTTCGCCAACCTGGGTGATGGCACCTACTTCCACAGCGGCTTGCTGGCGATTCGCCAGAGCATTGCGGCCGGCGTCAACATCACCTACAAAATCCTCTACAACGATGCGGTCGCCATGACGGGCGGCCAGCAAGTGGGCGAGCGGCCCGAAGGACACTCGGTGGTGCAGATAGCGCAGAGCATGCGTGCGGAAGGCGCTATCAAAATCATAGTGGTGACGGACGAGCCCGAGAAATACGATGCCGTCGAGGGGCTGCCCGAGGGTATTGCCATTGAGCACCGCGATCAGCTGGACCGCATCCAGCGCGAGTTCCGCGACATCAAAGGCACTACCGTCATCATTTATGACCAGACTTGTGCCACCGAAAAGCGCCGCCGCCGCAAGCGCGGCACCCTGGTGGACCCTGCCAAGCGCGTAGTCATCAACGAACTGGTCTGCGAAGGCTGTGGCGACTGCGGCGTGCAAAGCAACTGCATGAGCGTGGAGCCGCTGGAGACCCCCTTCGGACGCAAGCGCCAGATCAACCAGAGCACTTGTAACAAAGACATCTCTTGCGTCAAAGGCTTTTGCCCCAGCTTTGTGACCGTGGAAGGCGGTAGCCTGAAAAAGCCAGTGAAGTTGCAAACCGATGCCAGCGGCTGGCCGGCGCTGCCGGACCCGCAGCTTCCCGACTTGGCAACGGTGCAGGGCGGTGTGTGGGGCACCATCGTGGCCGGCGCGGGCGGAACCGGTGTGATCACCATCGGACAGCTACTCGGCGTGGCCGCACATTTGGAGGGCAAAGGCATCGTCACGCAGGACGCGGGTGGCTTGGCGCAGAAAGGCGGCGCGACCTGGAGCCATGTGTTGATCGGTGTGTCCCAGGATGCGATCCGCACCACGCGGGTCGGTACAGCTTCTGCCGATTTGGTGATCGGTTGCGACCCGGTGGTGGTGGCCGGGAAGGAAACGCTGATCCGCATGCGACCCGGTCGCACCCATGTGGCGTTGAACGCCAACACGGTGCCTACCGCCGGTTTTGTGAAGAATGCGGACTGGACCAATCCCGGTGACCAGTGCGTGAGCGACATCACTCGTACCGTCGGTGACAGCCATGTCGGTCTGTTTGATGCGGACGCGATGGCCACCCGGCTCATGGGCGACAGCATCTACACCAACCCCATGATGCTGGGCTATGCCTGGCAAAAAGGCTGGATTCCTTTGGGGCTGGCATCCTTGATGCGCGCCATCGAGCTCAACGCAGTGGCGGTGGGTAATAACAAGGCGGCATTCGAGTGGGGGCGTCGCGCGGCAGTGGACTGGCCGGCGGTTCAACGCGCCATCCACCCCGGGCAAGTGATTGCCTTCACGCCACGCAGCAAGGAAACGCTGGACGCCATGGTGCAGCAGCGGGTGGAGTTCTTGACCGGCTACCAGAACGCTGCCTATGCCCGCACCTATGCGGACTTTGTGTCGCGCGTGCGTGCCAAGGAGGCTGCATTGGGCGGTGATAAGCTGCCTTTGACTGAAGCGGTCGCCCGCTACCTCTTCAAGCTCATGGCCTACAAGGATGAGTACGAAGTCGCGCGCTTGCATACCGACGCCGCATTCAAAGCCCGTATCGGAGCCATGTTCGAAGGCGACTTCAAGCTGGCCTACCACCTCGCGCCGCCCTTGTGGGCCCGCAAAAATGCACAGGGGGAGCTGCAGAAGGCGCGTTTTGGCAGTTGGATGGGCATCGCCTTCCGGGCCTTGGCGCCATTGAAGGTGCTGCGGGGTAGCGCGCTGGATGTGTTTGGCTATACGGAAGAGCGCCGGGAAGAACGGGCCCTGATAGGCGAATACCGTGAGGCCATGGAGAGCCTGCTGCCATCCTTGAATACCGGCAACCTGGCCGCTGCCGTCGCGTTTGCCAAAGTGCCCGAGCACATCCGGGGCTACGGCCATGTCAAGGCCCGGCACCTGAAGTCGGCCAGGGTGTTGTGGGCGGAGCATTTGGCGCGCTACCGTGCGGTGAATCAGACCCAACAAGCCCGGCTCGCTTAGGGCCATGCCCGCCTCACACGGGCGGCCCTTTTCCCCCGCTTACAATGACCGGTTGTCTGGCCAGCGGCCGGTCCGCCTGCGCGCGTACATGCCTGCAGTCGTCCAAGTTTGTGTTTTGTTCCCTTTTGTGGAGTCTGCCTGTGTTCATTTCTTCTGCTTTTGCCCAAACCGCTCCCGCTGCTTCCGGTGGAGATATGCAATCCTCTTTGATGAGCATGCTGCCCCTGGTGCTGATGTTTGTGGTGCTGTACTTCGTGATGATTCGTCCCCAGATGAAAAAGCAGAAAGAGCACCGCGCCATGATCAACGCGCTGGCCAAGGGCGACGAAGTGGTGACTGCGGGCGGTGTGCTCGGCAAGGTCAGCAAGCTGGGCGACAGCTATGTGGGTCTGGAAGTGGCCAGCGGTGTGGAAGTGCAGGTACAGCGCAGCGCGGTAGTGCAGGTGCTGCCCAAGGGCTCCATCAAGTAAGTCGACAACCCTAAGCAAAGCGCGATCATGAACCGTTATCCGGTGTGGAAGTACGCGATCATCCTGGTCGCGCTGGTGGTCAGTGGCTTGTATGCCCTGCCCAATTTGTTCGGTGAAGCACCGGCGGTCCAAGTGTCTGCGGCCAAGTCTGCTGTCAAGGTTGATTCCGCTGTGCTCGCCAAGGTGGAGCAAACCTTGAAAGACGCGGCTTTGGCCCCGGATGCGGTGGTTCTGGAAGGCTCTTCCATCAAGGCCCGTTTTGCAGATACGGATACGCAGCTCAAGGCCAAAGACGCTATCCAGAAGGCGATCAATCCGGATCCGGTTGATCCGGCGTACATCGTGGCCTTGAATTTACTGTCCCGTTCCCCTGCGTGGCTGACAGCGTTGCATGCATCTCCCATGTACTTGGGCCTGGATTTGCGCGGGGGCGTGCACTTCATGTTGCAGGTGGACATGCAGGCCGCATTGACCAAGCGTGCCGAATCCCTCTCCGGGGACATCCGCACGGTGCTGCGTGAAAAGAATGTGCGCCACAACGGCATTTCCCGCAATGCTCAAACGGTGGAAGTACGTTTCCGTGATGCTGCCACCGCGGACACCGCCAAGCGCATCATTCAGGATCAGTTTGCCGATCTGGATGCCGTGTCTTCTGCGGACGGTGCCGACGTGAAGTTGGTGGCCAGCATCAAGCCGGCATCTGCCAAGACCATTCAAGAGCAGGCGCTCAAGCAGAACATCACCACGCTGCACAACCGTATCAATGAGTTGGGGGTGGCTGAGCCGGTGATTCAGCAGCAGGGTCTGGACCGCATCGTGGTGCAGTTGCCCGGGGTGCAGGACACGGCCAAGGCCAAAGACATTCTGGGTCGTACTGCGACGTTGGAAGTGCGTTTGGTGGATGAAGGCACCGAGGCGCGCTCCGCCGAGACCGGGACCGGCCCGGTGCCCTTTGGTTCAGAGCGCTATCTGGACCGCGAAGGCCGTGCGGTGATCGTCAAAAAGCAGGTGATTCTCACTGGTGAGAACCTCACCGATGCCCAGCCCGGCTTCGATAGCCAGACTCAGGAGCCCACGGTCAACCTTTCGCTGGATGCCAAGGGTGCGCGCATTTTCCGTGATGTCACGCGCGAGAACATCAATAAGCGCATGGCCATTTTGTTGTTCGAGAAGGGCAAGGGCGAGGTGGTGACTGCTCCGGTGATCCGCTCGGAGATCAGTGGCGGGCGTGTGCAAATATCCGGCAGCATGACGACCGTGGAGGCGGCTGATACAGCACTGTTGCTTCGCGCCGGGTCCTTGGCTGCGCCCATGGAAATCATCGAGGAACGCACCATCGGTCCGAGTCTGGGTGCGGAAAACATCGCCAAGGGCTTCCAGAGTGTGGCCTGGGGCTTTGTTGCCGTGGCCATCTTCATGTGCGTGTACTACATGCTGTTCGGCATGATTTCCAGTATCGCCTTGGCATTCAACTTGCTACTTTTGGTGGCCGTGTTGTCCATGTTGCAGGCCACCCTGACCTTGCCGGGAATGGCGGCGATGGCCTTGGTGTTGGGGATGGCGATTGATGCGAACGTGCTAATCAACGAGCGAGTGCGCGAAGAGTTGCGCAATGGTGCATCCCCGCAAGCTGCCATCCACGCCGGTTACGACCGTGCCTGGGCCACCATCATCGACTCGAACGTCACGACCTTGATTGCCGGCCTGGCTTTGCTGGCCTTCGGTTCGGGGCCTGTGCGGGGCTTTGCGGTGGTGCACTGCCTGGGCATTCTGACCAGCATGTTCTCGGGCGTGTTCTTCTCTCGTGGGGTGGTGAATTTGTGGTACGGTCGTCAGAAGAAGTTGAAAACAGTGTCGATTGGAACCGTTTGGCGCCCTGATGCCGGGCAACAGGTTACGACCAATTAAAGGGAAACGTCATGGAATTCTTCAAAATCCGCCGTGACATTCCGTTTATGCGGAATGCCGTTTTGTTTAACCTGATTTCGTTCGTCACTTTTGCGGCGGCCGTGTTTTTTCTGTTCTCCCGTGGTTTGCATTTGTCGGTGGAATTTACCGGCGGCACCTTGATGGAGGTGAGCTACTCTCAGCCAGCAAATCTAGACAATATCCGCGGCACGGTAGCGGGCTTGGGCATCAATGATGTCCAGGTCCAGAACTTTGGCACTGCGCAGGACGTGTTGATCCGGATGCCGGTGCAGAAAGGCAGCACGTCCGGCCAGCAAAGTGACAAAGTGTTGGTAGCCTTGAAGGCCTCTGACCCGAGTGCAACGCTACGCCGCACGGAATTTGTCGGCCCCCAGGTGGGGGATGAGTTGGCGGCTGACGGCTTAAAAGCACTCGCTTTCGTGATCGTGGGCATCATGATCTACCTCGCCATCCGGTTTGAATGGAAGTTCGCGGTAGCGGCCATCATCGCCAATTTGCACGACGTGATCATCATTCTGGGTTTCTTTGCGTTTTTCCAGTGGGAGTTCTCATTGCCGGTTTTGGCGGCTGTACTCGCTGTCTTGGGCTATTCGGTGAACGAGTCTGTGGTGATCTTCGACCGTATCCGTGAAAACTTCCGGCGCTACCGGAAGATGAATACCGAACAGATCATCGACAACGCCATTACGTCCACCATCAGCCGCACCATCATCACCCACGGGTCCACGCAGTTAATGGTGTTGTCCATGTTGCTATTCGGTGGCGCTACTTTGCATTACTTCGCGTTGGCGCTGACCATCGGGATTTTGTTCGGTATCTATTCCTCCGTGTTTGTGGCAGCTGCCATTGCGATGTGGCTGGGCATACAACGGGAGGATTTGGTCAAAGGTGGCGTCAAGAAAGACGCAGACCCCAATGACCCCAATGCGGGTGCCACGGTTTAGCGGCAACTAGGGCACACGATGGCTACAGCTCCGACGCTTTCGCCCCGTTTACAGCTCACGCGTGTACTGCGTGAGCGATTTCTGGCAGAAGCCGGTAAGGCACTGCTGGAGATCAGTGCTGCTGTGCAGGAGCGTTTAACCAGCCTGATGGATGAGTTGACCAATGCGCGGGAGTCGCAGTTGCGTCGGGATATCTGGATGGCGTACAAGCAAAGCCGGCCGGCCTGGATGGACGGTACAACCCAAGTCTGGCGGGAATGCCTGGAGCCTCCCAAGCAAAAAACACCGAGGGCCTTGGAGTCGGCGGGCTTGGAATTGGTGGACACGGAAGTGGTAGAGAACAAAATTCTCGCCTCGCGCATGGTCCTGGCGGTAAATGACAAAGTGTTGCCGCAATTGGATGACTTACGCATCCGCATCAAGTACCTGGAAGAAATCGACGATTTGGACGGGCGCGACCTGCTACGCCCCGAAGTCCTTGTCTTGTTACTGGTCGAACAGTGGGCGAAGTCCGGCATGGCTAGCGAATCATGGCCTATGGTGACCGAGGTCGTACAGCGTTTGCTGATTGAACGTTTGTCGGTGGCCTACAAAAATGCGAACGATTTGCTGATCAGCAAAGGCGTGATGCCCACCATTGAGTTGAAGGACCGTGTGCGGTCGCCGGTCCGCGCTACCTCTTTGCGCCCGCGTCCGGCCAGCGATACGCAGGACGCTGCCGTACCGGAGCGAGACGTCAGCGGTTATTCGGAACAAATTCATCCTGACCAAGGATCCGTCCAGGGGCGCCATGCCGGCCCGCTACCCGGGAGGCAGAGTGCTGTGTCTGCATCCGGCGCAGGGGGCATCAACCCATCATTTGTGGAGCCCCGGTCCGGCAACGGATTGTTCAGCGGCCGCTTGGGTTGGGGCGGCATCACAGCGCGTAGCAGTAGCCTCGCCCCAGATCTTGGTGCGTCATCGGGGCCGCCGTCCGCAGCGGCCTCGGCCGCTGCGCCATTCTGGCGCCAACCCTCAGGAGCAGGGAGTATTCAGTCACCGTCTTTGGGGGCGGCGGAAGAAACCCGTATGCTGACCGCAACGACGCCGTTGGCACGTGCACGCAGCCGAGCACAAGGTGTCATCGGGCAGATACGCAGGTTGTTTGTCATGCACGGTGGCGGGGACTTGGCGGGTGCTGGGCACCATCCCCCATCTCCAGCTTTGGCAGCCGCGATGGCCTTTCAAGAGGGGGGCTCGGCGGTGTATGCCGCCGGAGGCACGGTGTATGAAGACTATAGCCCTGCCGGCGTGGCAAAAGTCGCGGGTGATTTGAGAGAGAAATCCGCAGAGCTCAAGAAAAAGGCAGAAACAAAGGGTGAGAAAGCGACGATTGAAATCGTCGCCCTCATGTTTCAGTCAATTTTGGCGGAAGATCGCATACCGCCCGGTATCCGTGTCTGGTTCGCCCGTCTTCAAATGCCTGTATTGCGTGTGGCATTGGAGGATCCGGATTTTCTCGGTACGTCCACGCATCCGGCCCGGATGTTGATAGATCGCATGGGCTCGTGTGTGATGGGCTTTGATGCTGTTGGCGTCCACGGAAGTGCCATGGAGGCGGAGATCAAACGGATTGTTCAAGTAATTGAACAATATCCGGAGACCGGAAAAAAGGTTTATCAGATCGTTTTCGATGAATTTCAGAAATTCCTGTCCAAATTTCTCACAGAAAAAGGGCCCGCCCAGACGGTAGTGGGTGTTGCACAGCAAGTCGAGCAGAAGGAAACGCTGGCAATCCAATACACCATTGAGATGCGGAACATGCTCAAAGACATGCCCGTGCGGGATGAGATCCGTGATTTCCTGTTCAAGGTTTGGGCAGAAGTGCTGGCGGTGGCTGCGGTACGTAAAGGTCCCCAGCATGCAGATACCTTGGTACTGAAGAAGTCGGCGACGGATCTCGTATGGGCTGCCAGTGCAAAACCCCATCGTGCAGACCGTGCCAAGGTGATCCAGGACCTGCCTAATCTGTTGCTTCGTTTGCGGTCAGGTATGACGCTGCTGGCCATGGCGCCGTCGGAGCAAGAGGCGCATGTCAAGCGAATCAGCGATACCTTGGCTGACGCATTCATGTCCAAGACGCAGGCCATTTCTCAAGTGAAGATTGATGCGATGGCACAGCGTCTCGGCAACTTGGAGGATTTCGTCTCGGAAGATGGCATGGGCGACCTGCCTCTGGATGCAGAAAGCATCGAGATGATGCTGGGCATTGATGCTTCAGCAATGGAGGTCGTTGCCCGTGGCGGCTCCAAACCGACAGCCGCCATGATGGCGTGGGCGCAGGAATTGCTGCTGGGCACCTGGTATACGTTGGATCATGGCAATCAAATTACTCCGGTGCAGTTTGCTTGGCGCAGTGATCGCAAGCATCTGAATCTGTTTGCTTCCACGTCCGGCAAGAGTTTTCTCATCCAGGGAGGGCGTTTGGCGGCGTATCTACAAGCCGGTCTTCTGCTGCCCCAGGAAGAGGAAGCCTTGACGGTGCGTGCGACCCGTGACGCATTGGCCAAGCTCGAGGCCAATCCGGAACGTTTACTCGCCTGACGTGGTCCTAGGGCAGCGTGTCGTCAGTGCACCACCCGCGTTTGAGCGTCATCACACAACTCGTCCAATACCAATGCATCCGGTTCATACCCGAAGGTCCAGTAAACCAGAAGGATGATAATTTTTAGGTACTCCAACGTGATGGGTGTCCGGGCAACGGCCATGACACGATCCATCACTACTTCTCGAATGGGAGCCGCGAGGATGCCCGATGCTTCCATGAAGCTGAGATAGCCCAAGCCCGCGGGCCCTAAATGGTTTTGCTCCTGTAGGGAGTACACCCGGGTGCTGTTGCCGGATGGGAGATGCAGCCACGTGCTGTGCACCACAGTCGGAGTGTTTGCACATGCAGGCCGGGCACATCGGGTCGCAACACTGAGTCCTGAAAGCCACTCAATAGCCTCAGATATTTCCTCTTTGTCGAAACCCTCGGCATTGAGTTTTCGGTGTAAGTGGGCAGGCTCGGGGAAGCCATGATCCGCATAATAGTTTTCGTAAACAAAGGCGAGGACTTCGAACATGGGATTCAATATATCCCAGAAAAATTGCCGCTTCCCCCGTGGTCTGAACTGCCCGTCTTTTCTATCGTTAAGCTTGACGCGTCAGCAGATCAGGCGACGAACAGGCGCTGAAATTTGCCACCAGGCATGCGCGCAACCAGCCCTGAAAGCTCCAAGCCCATCAAGAGCGCTTGCATGGTCGCTGTGTCCATGCCGCAGCGACTTTGAAGCGCATCCAGCGTAGTCGGCTCGAAGCCGAGCGACTCCAGCAGGCCGGCTTCAAGGGAGGAAAGCGGGGGACTGGGAGGGGCGCTGGCCAGTCCGGCAGCAGCTGCTTCAGGGGCGATGCGGGCGGATCCGGTACCCCAGCTCAATTCGTCCAGAATATCTTGTGCTGACTCCACCAGCTTGGCACCCTGTTTGATCAGCGCATGACATCCACGGGCTTGCGTGGCGTGGATGGAGCCAGGAATGGCGAAAACTTCCTTGCCCTGCTCTATGGCCATGCGGGCGGTAATCAGCGAACCCGACTTCAGGGCAGCCTCCACTACCAGCGTGCCCTTGCATAAACCGGAGATGATCCGATTCCGTTTGGGGAAATTGGCTGCGAGCGGGGGCGTACCGAGCGGGTACTCACTGATGAGCACGCCTTGTGCGGCGATGCGATGCGCGAGATCGAGGTGTGCTTTGGGGTACACCCTGTCCAATCCGGTTCCAACGACGGCGATGGTGGCAAATTCCCCCGCGCCATGCCCCGCAAGAGCGCCTTCGTGCGCGGCTCCGTCGATGCCCAAGGCCAACCCTGATACCACCAACAAGCCGGAATGCCCCAGGGACTCGCTAAACAGCCTGGCGTTCTGTACCCCCTGAGGCGTGGGATTGCGGCTACCTACCACCGCGATACCGCGGTGAGCGCAAAGGTCAAAGTGGCGGGACAAAGAATGAACGCGCCCGGCAGCATACAGCATCAGGGGGGGATCTTCAGTATCCAGCAAAGCCTTGGGGTAGTCCTCATCTCCCAGTGTGATGAGGCGCCGCTGTTCGGGCGCCCCATCCAACCAGCGTGATGCCGCCATAAGCAGCGGCTCCAACTCGTGGGGAGGTTGCAGCACCGCCTGGGCCTGCCGTTCCGACACGACTTGACACAGCTCGGCCTCAGTGGCATCGAACACCGCTTGCGGGAGCCCAAAGTGTTGGAGCAAGCGACGTGCAGTGACGCTTCCTACACCGTTGGTACATCCCAGACGGAGCCAGGCCCGAAGTTCCAGCGTTTCCACCCTGGGCTGCTCCGTCTGTGCTGCTAGCGGGGATTAACTAGGCGGTCGCCGACGCGGGCTCCGTCGGTTACTTCGAGGATCAAAGCGTACGAAACCCGTTCATAGGCGCTAAACACCATGAGCAGGCCATTGCGTTCATCCGGCAATTTCATCAGAGGCCGGCTGGGGTCGGATTTGTCGATGAAACTGGCACCGTCTTTCTGAATGGCGAGAACGTGACCACTTTCAATACCATCCCGCTTGCCGAGGTTGATGGCCACGACCTGATTCTGGGAGGCATTGACGATGGACGTGCTGCCATATACCGAAATGATGCGACCACTCACGCGCGCCTGTGGCGCGCGCGGTGAGTAGTTTGCGAACTCTTTAGGAGGCTCTGGCCATAGCCGATCGCCGACCCGCATTTCCTCTTTCGCAGAAATGATGTCAATCGTGGCAGGTACGAGGGCCGGAAGGCTGGTTCCTTGCGGGCCGTTCACTTCAGTTGAACTTTCCCCCCGGACCAGAACAGCCTTACCAAGGTATTGCGCTTCGTATGCAAGAACCTCCCCCGTGCCGGGGTCTTTCAATGGCTTGGCATTGCGGAACACCCGGAAGAACTGGTCTTTGTTCTGGTTGTCCAGCAAAGGCGACTCCACACCACGTGCATAGGCTCGGTTGCCCTTTGTCAACAACACCCGCTCTTCCTGGGTCGCCACGATCCGGGGGGCGGTATTCAGGGCGGCGGCCTCCATGATCATGGGTTCTGCGAGAAAGGCCTCAATCACACTGGTACGCAGGGTAGGCAAGGAAAAATCAGGCAAGGTTTCCGTCCGCGTACGCGGGCTGACGCGCACAGTGCCTGAATTCGAAGGATCATCGCCTACCGGATTGGCCAGTTTCAGTGTCGCCACGCCATTGGCGCGTTCCAGAATCAAGATTTGCCCCGGGTAAATGCGGTGGGGGTTCTTGATCTGCTCCATGTTCATGCCCCACAGCTCAGGCCAGCGCCAGGGACTTTTGAGGAACAAGGAAGAAATGCCCCAGAGGGTGTCGCCGCTCTGGATGGTGTAACGGTCGGGCGCATTTGCCGCCAGCTCACTCAAGGGCACCCCTTTTTGTGCCACTGCAGTGGCCGTCTGGCGCTGCCCGCTGGTGATCGGGAAGTTTTGCGCCCACGTGGCGGAGGTCGCCAGCGTGCCCGCCACTGCAGCCAAGGCGGCCATTGCCAAGCGGGATTTCGCCATCAGGTGTGTCGTCATAGGGTACGAATCAGAGTGTGAACTTGATAATTTACGCGCGATTTTGCGCTCAAGCCCTTGATTCAGCAACGCTTTTGGGCACGCAGTAATGCAAGCAAGCGTAAAAGTGGCGAAAATACCTACATCTCCAAGGCAGCATTTATGGCTCTACTTCCGATTCTCTGTTTCCCCGACACCCGTCTTCACACCGTGGCCAAGCCGGTCGTCCAGGTGGATGACCGCATCCGTACCTTGACGGCAGACATGCTTGAAACCATGTACGACGCCAAAGGCATCGGCCTGGCCGCGACGCAGATCGATGTGCATGAGCGCGTGATCGTGATCGATGTGTCCGAGGACCGGGACCAGCCCATGGTCCTGATCAATCCGGAGCTCGTCTGGACCAGCCCGACCACGCACCTCAACGAAGAGGGCTGCCTGTCAGTGCCAGGCATCTATGACGGTGTGACGCGCTTTGACGCCGTCCATTGCAAGGCGCTGGACGCCAATGGCCAAAGTCGGGTCATTGAAGCGGATGGCTTGTTGGCGGTGTGCATTCAGCATGAAATGGACCATTTGATGGGCAAAGTGTTTGTGGAATATCTCTCCCCCCTCAAGCGCAACCGCATCAAAACCAAAATGATCAAGGCCAAGCGCGAGGAAGCGCGCTAAGTGCCCGCCTTGCAGCGCCCCTTGCGCATCATTTTTGCGGGGACACCCGAGTTCGCCCGTTTGGCGTTGGCAGAACTGCACGCTGCGGGGCACACCATCGCATTGGTGATGAGCCAGCCTGACCGGCCGGCGGGTCGGGGCATGAAACTCCAGGCCTCTGCAGTCAAGCAGTTTGCGGTGGAGCATGACATTCCGGTCGCCCAGCCGCGCAGCCTGCGCTTGGATGGCAAATTTCCTGAAGACGCGGCTGCAGCACGACAGGCCATTGCCAATGCGCAGGCCGATGTCATGGTGGTGGCTGCTTACGGCTTGATCCTGCCCCAATGGGTGCTGGACGATATGGCCGCGCCGCACGCTGATGGACGTGTGCGCTATGGGTGCCTGAACATCCACGGCTCACTGCTGCCGCGCTGGCGCGGCGCCGCCCCTATTCACCGGGCCATAGAGCTGGGTGATCCAGAGACCGGCGTCACCATCATGCAGATGGACGCAGGGCTGGACACCGGTGACATGCTGCTCAAGGAAGTACGGCCGATTGCCGTGGACGAAACCACGGCCACCTTGCACGACAAAGTGGCCACTCTCGGGGCCCGCATGATTGTGCAGACCCTGGATCTGGCCTCCCAAGGCGCCCTGCAACCACAGCGTCAGCCGGAAGAGGGCGTGACCTACGCGCACAAGATCGAGAAAGAAGAGGCGCCCATCCGCTGGACGGATGACGCAGTGAGCATTGTCCGCCGCATTCGTGCATTCAACCCGTTTCCCGGCGCCACCGCCGTGCTGCAAGGCGAAACCCTCAAGGTATGGGGCGCCACCGTCGGAACGGGTGCTGCATCTAATGAATGTGGGCGAATTGTGGCGGTAGCGCCCGAAGGTATTGCGGTGGCTGCTATGAATTCCATAGTGGTCATCACGGAGCTGCAGCGTCCGGGCGGCAAGCGGCTGGCGGTGTCTGACTTCTTGCGCGGCATGCCGCTGGAGGTGGGCGCGCAGTTTGAGTTGCAGGCGTCTGTAGCGCCGGCCGCCTGATGTTCTTTCTTCCGGCGAATCGCCGGCACCCGGCATTCCGTCGGGGTGTCGCTGATATGGCGGGTGTGGCCCCCGGCATTGCGGCTTGGGGTTTGATGACGGGGGTGGCCATGGTTCAGTCCGGTTTGAGCACCGTGGAGGCGTTGCTCATGGCGACCACGGTCTTTGCCGGCAGTTCGCAACTGGCGGCCATGCCGCTGATCCAGGTGGGCGCCCCCTGGTGGGTGATTCTGGCGACCGGATTTTGTGTGAACCTGCGGTTTGTGGTGTTCAGCGCGCATCTGCGGCCTTATCTGATGCACTTGCCGCGCTGGCAACGCCTGGTCACGGGTTATCTCTTTGCCGATTCAACCTATGTGTTGTTCACGAAGCGTTACCCGCAGCCCGGGGCGAATGCGGATGAACAAGCGGCCCAGATGGCCTACCTCGCGGGCAGCAGCGGCATCAACTGGGCGAGTTGGGTCATCTGCAGCGTGCTGGGGGTGGTTATGGCCCACTTGATCCCGACCGCTTGGGGCCTGGGCTTCGCCGGGATTCTGGCCCTGGTGGGCATGTTGGCGTCGTTAGCCAACACCTCTTTGCGTTGGGTATCCGCCGGGGTGGCCGGGTCAGCCGCTGTGGCGGCTATTGCTTTGCCGTTCAAGCTCAACATCCTGGTTGCCATTGCCGCCGCTGTTTCCGTATGCTTGCTCTTGGAGGCGCGCTCCTCAGCCGCTGCAGAAGAACGGCGGGTGGCCTGATGCCGGATTGGTTGACGAACACCGATGCCTGGACGGTATTCACCATCCTTGGCCTGGCCTGTGTGACGGTGGTGGCCCGTTCGTTTTTCTTTACTTTTGACAAAGACTGGGCCCTGCCCACGTGGGCGCAACGGGGATTCCAATACGCCCCGATTGCAGCCTTGTCCGCCGTCATCGTGCCGGAGATCGTGATGCTGCAAGGCCAGATGATTCACACCTTGAAAGATGCCCGCCTGTATGCGGTTGCCGTCGGTCTGGCCTATTTTTTCTGGCGTCGTGGCCGGGGGCAGGCCGTCTTGGGCACCATTCTGTCGGGCATGGCGGTGTACCTGCCACTGCACATCGGCCTGGGCTGGTAGGGGGGCAGCATGGGTCGGTCGTGCCCAGGCTAGCGAGGAACGTGGCCGGTATGACGGGCCCCGCACGGAGCGCACTCCTACAATGCGGGGTGTTGCCGCTCCCCGCGGACTCTGAACCTGATTTTCATTTCTATTCTTCCGAGGTTGACCCCATGCAAGTGATCCGTTTTTCCGATTTGGTGGCCCAAGGCCAAGTGGCCGGCAAGCGCGTGTTTATCCGTGCCGATCTGAACGTGCCCCAGGACGACGCAGGCCACATCACCGAAGACACTCGCATCCGCGCCAGCATTCCTTGCATCGAGTTGGCCCTGAAGGCCGGTGCTGCCGTGATGGTGACCAGCCATTTGGGCCGCCCCACCGAAGGCGAGTTCAAGCCCGAAGACTCTTTGGCACCTGTTGCAAAGCGCATGGGCGAGCTGATGGGCCGCGAAATTCCGGTGCTGGCGCATTGGACTGAGGGCGTGACCGTCGCGCCCGGCCAGCTGGTGATGCTGGAAAACTGCCGCGTCAACAAGGGCGAGAAAAAGAACAACGAAGCACTCGCCAAGAAAATGGCATCGCTGTGCGACATCTTCGTCCACGACGCCTTCGGCACCGCCCACCGGGCAGAAGCCTCCACCTACGGCATCGCCCAGTTCGCGCCCGTAGCCTGTGCAGGCCCCCTGTTGGCAGCCGAAATGGACGCCATCTCCAAAGCCCTGCTGGCGCCCAAGCGCCCCTTGGTGGCCATCGTGGCCGGCTCCAAAGTGTCGACCAAACTCACCATTCTCAAGAGCCTGGCCGCCAATGTGGACCAGCTCATCGTGGGCGGCGGCATTGCCAATACCTTCATGCTGGCGGCTGGTTTGAAAATCGGCAAGAGTTTGGCGGAGCCTGATTTGCTGGCCGAAGCCACCGCTGTGATCGAGGCGATGAAGGCCCGCGGCGCGGCCGTGCCAATCCCCACTGATGTGGTCACCGCCAAAACCTTTGCCGCCGATGCGCCTGCCACTATCAAGGCCGCAAGCGATGTGGCGGACGACGACCTGATTCTGGACATCGGCCCCCAAACCGCCCAAGCCCTGGCCGAGCAGCTCAAGAAGGCCGGCACCATTGTGTGGAACGGCCCGGTCGGCGTGTTTGAGTTCGCCGCCTTCGAGAACGGCACCAAAGTCATCGCCCACGCCATTGCCGAGAGCAGTGCCTTCAGCATTGCCGGCGGCGGCGACACGCTGGCCGCGATTGCCAAGTACGGCATCGAAAAGCAGGTCGGTTACATCTCCACCGGCGGTGGTGCTTTCCTGGAGGTTCTGGAAGGCAAAACCCTGCCGGCCTTCGAAATTCTGGGCAAGCGCGCTGCGGGCTGATTGCTATTAAATAAATAGCTGCTCGCGCAGATAGGGTGAGCGCAAAAGGCACTTTTGATGTGAAATCAAGAGTGCTTTTTTGTTGTGGGCGTGGTGCGATTCAAGCTGCAGTGGCGGAGGGCGTACCGTGCATGACGGTGCTGCGAATCTGCCCCGGGCCGCTGGCCTTGGCCAGCGTGAGTTGGGCAATGGCGTCCTGCAGAAACCCATCGGCCTGCCCCGTTGCTGCATGGGTGCGCGTCACCAGCCCGATGCTGACGGTGATGTGTTGCAGGGCTGTCTGCCCCGGCTGCAGTTTCGCCGGATCGCGCAGGCGTTGGGCCATCTCATGGGCCAGCTTGTGGGCATCTGCCGGCGAGGTGTCGGGCAGCAGGCAGGCAAATTCTTCTCCTGCAAACCGGGCCACCAGGTCTGCCGGGCGCCGTAATACACCTTTGAGGGCTATCGCAATCAGACGCAGGCAATCATCGCCGGCCTGATGGCCGTAGCGTGCGTTGTAGGCATTGAAATGGTCCACATCCACCAGAACCAGGGACAGTGGCAAGCCGCTGCGGCTGGAGCGCCCCCACTCGGAGGCCAGCTGCTGGTCGAAATAGTGCCGGTTGAATACGCCTGACAAACCATCCAGCAGCACCAGCTTTTTAAGCATGTCGGCCTGGAACTTGAGTGTGAGGTGGGTGTGCACCCGCGCGCGCACCACGGCGGGGTTGATGGGTTTGGCAATAAAGTCCACCGCGCCCAGGCTCAGACCATGGGTTTCTTGTCCGGGGTCGGCGCGGGCTGTCACGAAAATCACCGGTATGCCCGCCGTAGAAGGATTGGACTTGAGCGCCTTGCACACCGAAAAGCCGTCCATGCCCGGCATCAGCACATCCAGCAGCACCAGGTCCGGCGGGGCGCTGCGGCATAGCGCTAGCGCTTGCTCGCCACTCGTGGCCATGTAGAGTTGGTAGTCATCCCGCAGAGTCTGTACCAGCAACTCCATGGGCAAGGGCTGGTCGTCCACCACCAAGACCTTGGGCTTGCCATGGGTGCTGTCCAGCACGGCAGCGGTATGGGCGGCAGCGGCATTCATGGTTGGGGCGGACGGGTGAATGAAGACGAAAAGAGCGACATTCCACCATGCGTTGTCAGACAAGCTGCTCGGTACTTACCCGCCACCGGGGGCAAGATCTTGTGCCTCGCATGTAACCGGGGTACATACAAGCGTGTGAGAATAGGTAACAACCTCTAGGAGACAGACATATGCCGCGCCGCGCCACCAAAATTGTTGCCACCCTCGGACCCGCCTCCGGCGATGCCGCCATTCTGGAGCAGATGATCCGTGCCGGCGTCAATGTGGTCCGCCTGAATTTCAGCCACGGCAAAGCCCAGGACCACATCGACCGCGCCCGTCTGGTTCGTGAAGCTGCGCAACGCGCCGGGCGCGAAGTGGCCATCATGGCCGACTTGCAAGGCCCCAAGATTCGCGTCGGCAAGTTTGCTGAAGGCAAGGTGTTTCTGGAGCAGGGTCAGAAATTTGTTCTGGATGCCGCACGCACGGAGCTGGGTGACGTCAACGCTGTGGGGCTGGACTACAAGTCCCTCCCCCAGGAGGTGAAAGCCGGTGATGTGTTGTTACTCAATGACGGCTTGATCGTCATCACTGTGGATGCTGTGCTGGGCGAGCAGGTGCACACCACCGTCAAACTCGGCGGTGAGTTGTCTAACAACAAAGGCATCAACAAGCAAGGTGGCGGATTGACCGCGCCCGCCCTGACCGGCAAAGACATGGAGGACATCCGCACGGCAATGAGCTTCCAGGCCGACTATGTGGCTGTGAGCTTCCCCAAGAATGCCACTGACATGGAGATGGCGCGCCAACTGTGTAACGTGGCCGCTGCCGAATACAACCACAAGCCTGGCCTGATTGCCAAGATCGAGCGCGCCGAGGCGATCCCCAAGCTGGAAGAAATCCTTCTTGCCTCCGACGGCATCATGGTCGCCCGCGGTGACCTCGCGGTGGAAGTGGGCAACGCCGCTGTGCCGGCGCTGCAAAAGCGCATGATCAAGCTGGCCCGGGAGCACGACAAGGTGGTGATCACTGCCACCCAGATGATGGAGTCCATGATCACCAACCCCGTACCCACCCGCGCGGAGGTGAGTGACGTGGCCAACGCAGTGCTGGATGGGACGGACGCCGTTATGTTGTCCGCCGAAACGGCGGCCGGCAAATACCCCCTGGAAACAGTGGTGGAAATGGCCAAGATCTGCCTGGCGGCAGAAGGCAGCGAGATGGTCAAACTCGATGCCGACTTCACCGGCAAGACTTTCACCCGCATCGACCAGTCCATTGCCATGGGGGCCTTGTTCACGGCCCACCACCTGGGTGCCAAGGCGATTGTGGCGATGACGGACAGCGGAAGCACCGCCTTGTGGATGAGCCGACACCTCATCCATGTGCCGATCTACGCCCTGACCCCCAAGGTCAGCACCCAGCGCAAGATGACGCTGTACCGCAATGTGCGCCCCTTGCTGATGGACACAAGTGCGGACCGTGACACCGCGTTGCTGGATGCCGAGAGGCACCTCAAAAGCCGCAGCATTGTGCAAAAAGGTGACATCTATGCCATTACCTGCGGTGAGCCTATGGGTGCGCCTGGTGGCACCAACATGCTCAAGATCTGCGCGGTGAGCTGAATCGGAGGAATCGCTCTCGGCGGTTAGAATCCAGCAACGGTACAAGTTACCAAGCGGTTACATGATGGCGCCGCTGCTGGTTATTAATTTCCTGGGGATAGAAAAATGGCACTCGTTTCCATGCGCGAACTTTTGGACCATGCTGCAGCCAATGGCTATGGCATTCCAGCTTTTAACGTCAACAATCTGGAGCAAGTCCAAGCCGTGATGGAGGCTGCCAACGAAGTGGGCGCTCCAGTCATTTTGCAAGCCAGTGCGGGCGCACGCAAATATGCTGGTGAAGCCTTCATCAAGCACCTGATTGCTGCGGCCATTGAAGCTTATCCCCACATTCCTTTGGTCATGCACCAAGACCACGGCCAAAGCCCCGATGTGTGCCAAGGCGCGATTAACTTGGGCTTTAGCTCGGTGATGATGGACGGCAGTTTGGAAGCCGACGGCAAGACCATTGCCAGCTACGAGTACAACGTGGAAGTCACCAGAAAAGTGGTGCAATTGGCTCACGCCACCGGCGTGACGGTAGAGGGCGAACTGGGTTGCTTGGGTTCATTGGAAACCATGAAGGGCGACAAAGAAGATGGCCACGGCACTGACGCGACCATGACCATGGACCAGCTGCTCACAGACCCCGAGCAAGCGGCCGACTTTGTGAAGCGTACCCAACTTGACGCTCTGGCTATTGCCATTGGCACCAGCCACGGCGCTTACAAGTTCACCCGCAAGCCCACAGGCGACATTCTTGCCATAGAGCGCATCAAGGAAATCAACCGCCGTTTGCCCAACACCCATTTGGTAATGCATGGGTCCTCCAGCGTGCCGCAAGACCTGCTCGCCATCATCAACCAGTACGGCGGCAAAATGAAAGAAACCTACGGCGTGCCGGTGGAAGAGATTCAGAAGGCTATCCAGTTTGGTGTGCGCAAGATCAATATCGACACCGATATTCGCCTGGCCATGACCGGAGCGGTCCGCAAATTCCTGGCCGAAAACCCCGAGAAATTCGATGCCCGCGAATGGCTCAAGCCCGCGCGTGAAGCCGCCAAGCAAATCTGCAAACAACGCTATGTAGAGTTCGGCTGCGAAGGCCAAGCTGGCAAGATCAAGGGCGACAGCCTGCAAATTGTGGCTGCCAAGTACAGCCGTGGTGAGTTGGCGCAAGTGGTTCAATAGCAGTGGCCTTTGCCTGAAACGCTGCCGTGCCGCGCTGCGGCCTGAACTTGCGATAATCCAAGGCTTCGCCTTCCATTCCGGGGCGAAGCCTTTTTACTTTTGTGGACGCCATGACTTCAGCTTTGCACACCTCCGCCCTGTCCCTTCCCTTGCTCGCCCGTGGCAAGGTGCGTGATAACTACGCCGTGGGTGAGGACCGCATCCTGATGGTGGCCAGCGACCGCTTGTCTGCGTTTGACGTGATCATGGGGGAGCCCATTCCCGGTAAAGGAGCGCTGCTGACCCAGATGGCCTTGTTCTGGTTCGACAAGCTGGGCAAGAACGGTGCGGATGTATGCCCCAACCACCTGACCGGCGATGCGCCGGAGAGCGTGGTCACGCCCTCAGAGGCTGCACAGGTAGCTGGCCGCTCCATGCTGGTCAAGCGCCTCAAGCCTCTGCCCGTCGAAGCTGTGGTGCGGGGGTACTTGGCGGGCAGCGGCTGGAAGGAATACCAGCACAATGGCGCGGTCTGCGGTGTCCCCTTGCCCGCCGGTCTGCAAAACGCCAGCAAGCTGCCTGAGCCCATTTACACCCCTGCCGCCAAAGCGGCTGTGGGCGACCACGACGAGAACATCACGTTTGAGAAAACTGTGGAGATGATCGGCCTGGACCTGGCCACCCGCATCCGCGACATCAGCATCCAGATCTACAAGGTGGCCGCCGAGTTTGCGCTGACCAAAGGCATCATCATTGCCGACACCAAGTTTGAGTTCGGTCTGGACAAAGACGGCACTTTGACCTTGATGGACGAAGTGCTGACACCGGACTCCAGCCGGTACTGGCCTATCGAAAGTTACCAGGTGGGTACCAACCCGCCCAGCTATGACAAGCAGTTCGTGCGTGACTGGCTGGAGCAGGCGCTGGTGGACGGGAAGCCCTGGGACAAAACCCCCCCCGCACCCCGCGTGCCGCGCGAGGTGATTGAGAAGACGGCCGACAAGTACCGCGAAGCCTTGCAGCGCTTGACCACCTGACTCCCCCTCTACAGCGGGCGCGCATGGCGCCTCTGCCGCCTCAGCCCCCAAAACAAAAGGCCCCTCGGGGCCTTTTGTTTTTTGCGAAGGGGCACTTTGTCAGTTCAGCGCCATGCTGAGCTTGCGGCGGTAGCTGGACACCAGCTGCGCTTGCGGGTCTTGTTCGGCGACCACTTTGCCTAGCACCTCGATGCCGCCTGCCGCCTTGCCGGCAGCGGCCGGGTCCGCTTTGGGCTTGGGCGGGGTGAGCAGTTCGAGGATGGCCACAAAGGTCTTGCGCGGCACTTCGCTGTTCCACGCCTTGTCGCGCATGATGATTTCCAGCAACTCGTCCATGGCGCCAGTCCAGTCGCCGCCCACCATGAGCACGCGGGCCTTGGCCAAGCGGGTGTCGAAGTCCCGCTTGTTGCCAGCAATCACTTCGTCAAATTGCGCGGGGGTCCACAGGCCTTTGTCGTCGGTCAGCACGAACTTGATGGCCTCCAGAAACTGCGCCAAGGCTTCGAAGCGCTGCTGCTTGGGGATGTAGGCCAGCGTCGGGGCCAGGGCGGCCTCGGCGTCTTCGATCATGTCGTTTTCGATGAGCAGCTTGACGTAGTCGTAGCGGGCGTCATCGTTGCCGGGGTTCAGGGTCAGGGCTTCGTGCAGTTTTTGCAGGGCTGCGCGGGGGTCACCCGCCTCGGCCAGGGCCTGGGCGTCTTCCACATCAGCTTCGGCTTCCAGCACGTCTTCGGTGGGCACGTGCTTGTCCAGAAACTCCTTGAGCTTGCTCTCGGGCACTGCGCCCATGAAGCCATCGGCGGGCTTGCCGTTGATCATCAAAACGCAGGTGGGAATGCTGCGGATGCCGAAGGCCTGGGCGAGTTGCTGCTCTTGATCAGAGTCGATTTTCACCAGCTTGAAGCGGCCGCCGTAGTCGGCTTCCACCTTTTCCAGCAGCGGTCCCAGGGTCTTGCAAGGGCCGCACCAAGGCGCCCAGAAATCGACCAGAACGGGCACCTGGTGGGAGGCGGCGATGACTTCGGTTTCGAAGTTTTCTAGGGTGACGTCGATCATGGGAAGGGTGCTCGGAGTGAAAAAGTAAAATCCAACAATGAAAACAATTCAAATCGGCGTCGTCATGGGTTCCAACTCGGATTGGGACACCATGCAACACGCAGTCCAGATTCTCCAACAGTTTGGTATCGGCTTCGAGGCGCGGGTCATTTCAGCCCACCGCATGCCCGATGACATGTTCCGCTATGCCGAGGCCGCTGCCGGCCGGGGCCTGAAGGCCATCATTGCCGGTGCCGGCGGTGCGGCCCACCTGCCCGGCATGCTGGCGGCCAAGACCACGGTGCCGGTGCTGGGCGTGCCGGTGCAGAGCAAGGCGCTCTCGGGCGTGGATTCGTTGCACAGCATCGTGCAAATGCCCAAGGGCATTCCGGTGGCCACGTTTGCCATCGGCAACGCCGGTGCGGCGAATGCGGCCTTGTTTGCCGTGGCGCTCCTGGCCAACGAAAACCCCGACCTGCGCATGGAGCTGGATGCCTTCCGCATCGATCAGACCCAGACCGCCCGCAACATGACCCTGCCGGTGACCGGCAGCCCGGTGTAATGGCCGCACCGGTGACGCCCGCGCAGGGGCTGGGCGGTTCCGAAATGACGCTGGGCGGTTCCCAGGAAATGACGCTAGGCGTCATGGGCGGCGGCCAGCTCGGTCGCATGTTTGCCCACGCTGCGCAGCAGATGGGCTTTTTCACCGCCGTGCTGGACCCGGATACCAACAGCCCGGCGGGGCGCATCAGCCACCACCATGTGCACACGGCCTATACCGATGCGGATGGACTGGCCCGATTGGCCGCCGTGTCTGCCGCCATCACCACCGAGTTTGAGAATGTGCCGGCCGAGGCGCTGAACCAGTTGGCGCACAGTCGCCCGGTGGCGCCCAGCGGGGCTGCGGTTGCCATCGCGCAAGATCGCGCGGCGGAAAAAGCGCACTTTGTGCAATGCGGCGTGCCTTGCGCGCCCTATGCCGTGATCGAAACCGCAGAGCAGTTGGCCGCCATTCTCGACGCCGAAGCGAGCGCCGCGCAGGGCCGCCCCAAGCCAGCGGGCGCCCCCTCGGGGGGCAGCGCAGTACACGCAGTGACAAGCGTGGGGGCTTCACTTTTGCCCGGAATCCTCAAAACCGCTCGCATGGGCTACGACGGCAAGGGCCAGGTCCGTGTGAAGACGCCTGCCGAGCTGGCCGCCGCGTGGGCCGACCTGAAACAGGTGCCCTGCGTGCTGGAGAAGATGCTGCCCCTGCAGTGGGAGTGCAGCGTCATCGTGGCGCGGGGCGCCGATGGCGCTTGCGTGAACTTGCCGGTACAACGCAATCTGCACCGCGACGGCATTCTGGCAGTCACGGAGGTGTATGAAGGAAATGTGCCTCCAGCGCTCGCAGAACGAGCGGTAGCTGCTGCGAAATCGATAGCAGATGGAGTGAACTACGTCGGCGTGCTGTGCGTGGAATTCTTCGTGCTGGACGAATCCCACCCCGCTGCGGCAGGCTTGGGGGGCTTGGTGGTGAATGAGATGGCGCCGCGCCCTCACAACAGCGGCCACTACAGCATGGATGCTTGCGATGTGTCGCAGTTCCACCTGCAGGTGCGCACCCTGGCCGGCTTGCCGCTGGTGCAACCGCGCCAGCACAGCCCGTCCATCATGCTCAATTTGTTGGGTGACATTTGGCCCGACGGTGGTGTGCCCGACTGGGCGGCCGTGCTGGCTTTGCCCGGCACCCACCTGCACCTGTACGGCAAGCTCGACGCCAAGAAGGGCCGCAAGATGGGCCACCTCAATATCACCGGCGCCAGCATCGAACAGGTGCGGGCTACCGCCCTGGAAGCAGCCCGCATCCTCGGCATTGCCGCGTTCTGAATGCCTGCTCCGCAGTCCCACCGCCCATGATTGTCTCCGCCTACCAATTCGCCGATGGCGTGGAGCTTGCTCCTGATTCCATAGCTGCTGCCGCAGATGCGGTGCGCGCTGGAGGCCTGTTGGGCTTGCCTACCGAGACGGTGTACGGACTGGGGGCGGATGCGTCGGACCCGGTGGCTGTGGGCAAAATCTTCCGCGCCAAGGGCCGCCCGTCGGACCACCCCTTGATCGTCCACGTCGCTGCCTTTGATGGCGGCATGGGCGGCGTGGCGCACTACTGCGCCCGCGTGCCGGCGTTTGCCCAGCAGCTCATGTCGGCCTTCTGGCCCGGCCCGCTCACCCTCATCCTGCCGCGCAAAGAGGGCGTGGGCGAAGCCGCCGCGGGTGGGCAGAACAGCATAGGCCTGCGCTGCCCGGCCCACCCGGTAGCCCAGGCCGTGTTGGCCCTGTTGCGTAAGCCCTCGGACGGCGGGCGCGAGGTGTGGGGCATTGCCGCGCCCAGCGCCAACAAGTTCGGCCGCGTGAGCCCCACCACGGCGGCCCATGTGCACAGCGAATTCGGGGACGACTTGTTGATCCTGGACGGCGGCCCCTGCGAAGTGGGCATTGAGTCCACCATCATCGACTGCACCCGGGGAGCACCGGTGCTCTTGCGTCCGGGCTCCATCACCGCGCAGCAGGTGGAAGACGCGTGCGGACGCAAACTGCTATCAAAAGAAGAGCTGGAGGCGCAGAGTCAGCAAGCGCCACGGGCCTCTGGAACCCTGGAATCGCACTACGCACCCAGCGCCACCGTGCGCCTCATGGATGCCAAAGCCCTGCAAGCCGCCCTGGACTTGCTCAGCGGCACCACCCCGCCCGACAAGCGCCCCACCATTGCCCTGTACCACCGCAGCCCGCTGCATGTGCGCTCGCCCTTGGTGGCGGCCCACCGCATGCCGGCGCATGCCCAGCCGGCGGCCCACGAGCTGTTTTCCAAGCTGCGCGAGATGGATGCGCAAGGCGTCCAACTCATCTGGGTCGAAGCCCCGCCCGACGCCCCCGAGTGGGATGGGGTGCGGGACCGTCTGACCCGCGCAGCGGCCTGAAGCCAGGCCTTGCCGGCCCCATTCCGCGTGGCCGCTGGCTTTTACTGATCCCGTCCGGCCCAGTCCACCAACGCATCCAGCGCGGGCCGCGCCTCGTTGGCGTTGGCGTGGTTGATGAAGGCCACCAGCACATAGCGCTTGCCACTGGCCGCATGCACATAGCCTGCCAGCGTCACGACCCCGTTGAGCGAGCCGGTTTTCAGGTGGGCCGCGCCAGCAGTGCGGCTTTTGAAGCGTCGGAGAGTGCCATCCACACCGGCTATGGGCAGGGACGACATCAGCTCCGGCATGTAGGGTGCGGAATAGGTGGCCTGTAGCAGTCGGCCCATGGCCTGTGCGCTGATGCGCTCCTGGCGCGAAAGGCCGGAGCCGTTGTCCATCACCGGCGCATCGTCCGTGCCTATGCGGTCCTTCCACCAACGCTGCACCAGGGTGCGGCTGGCGGCAAAGCTGCCTGCCGGCAGGGTGGCATCGGCGACTACATCTGCCGGCAGGCCTTGCGCTGCGCCCGCCACTCGGCCCAGCGTCAGAAACACCTGCTGGGCCATGACGTTGTTGCTGAACTTGTTGATGTCTCGGATCACCTCAGCCAGCGTGGCCGAGTTCACTACCAGTGCGGGTTTGCCGGCCAACACGGCGGCGGGCATAGTGCCGTTGCGCACCGTGCCCAGCACCTTGCCGCCCATGCCCTCCCACAGGCCCTGCAGCGCGCGTCCGGGGTAGGACTTGGGGTCTGCATAGGCCACCGGCCACACCCTCTCGGCGCACACCAGCGGGTAAGCACCCGCAAAGCGCACACGCGTGGGGTCTGCAAAGTCCGCTTTGAGCGCACTGCGGTAGTCGCCACAGTCGGTCGCCGTGGTGTTGAGTGGCACGGTGGCCGGTAGGCTCACACCGGCCAGGGGCGGGTCGTACTGCACTTGGGCCACCTTGGCGCCGGGGTCCGGGGTGAAGGTCATCACCAGCGATTTGAAGTTGATCAGCAGGGCGTCGGGTGCCACGTTGTAGGGGCGCAGGGGCTCGCCGTCGAACTTGCCGGGCTCGGGCTCCGGCAGGTCAAAGGCGCTGCGGTCCAGCACGATGTCGCCGGCAATGGTCTTGATGCCCATGCCCTGCACCCGGCGCAGCAGCAGCCACAGGCGCTCCATCACCAGCCGGGGGTCGCCCAAGCCTTTGACGTAGAGGTTGCCGTTGAGCACCCCGTTTTGCACGCTGCCGTCCACATACACCGGCGTGGCCCAGGTGTAGGCCGGGCCCAGCAGGTCCAGCGCGGCAATGGTGGTCACCAATTTCATGGTGGACGCGGGGTTCATGGGGCTGGTGCTGCGGTGGGCCAGCCGGGGCGCTGCGCCGCCTTGGGCGTCCATGACCAAAAACGACACCGCGTCCCGTGGCACCTTGGCGCGGGCCAGCGCGGCGTCGACTTCGGGGGGGAGGGCTTGGGCGGTGACCGCAGTGCTCAACTGCAGGGCCCACAGGGCGAAAGAAGCCCAAGCGACCGGGCGGGATACCAAGGAGATGAGACGACGAAGATGCATGCGGGCATTATCCGGCCCGCCCCAGCGGGGATAATTCGGGCATGAACCTGTTGGCCCTGGATACCGGAACCGAATTTCTTTCGATCGCGCTGCGCACCGACGGGGCGCAGGGCACGCGCGTGGTGGAGCACCACAGTGCCGGTGGCGCCAAGGCTTCTACCGATTTGATTGCCGCCATCCTCCAAATGCTGGCCGATGCGGGGTTGCGCCTGGGCCAACTGGATGCCATTTGCTTCGGCAGCGGACCCGGCTCGTTCACCGGTTTGCGGACGGCGTGCTCGGTGGTGCAGGGCCTGGCCTTTGGCGCCGGTGTGCCGGTGTTGCCCGTGGACTCGCTGCTGGCGGTAGCGGAAGACGCCCGTTTTCGCACAGCACCGGATGTGCCACAGCTGCGGGTCACGGCCTTGCTGGATGCGCGCATGGATGAGATGTATGCCGCTGATTACCGCTATCTCCACGGCCGCTGGCAGACGCTGAACAGCAGCGCGCTCCTGCGCCCTGAAGGTCTGCGCTTGGAGGGCGCGCCAGCAGACACCGCCGATGCCGTCCATCTGCTGGCCGGCAATGTGTTCACGGTGTATGCGCAGCGCCTGCCTGCGCAGGTGCTGGCGTCCGGGCAGATCGTTCACGCCTTGCCTATGGCGGCTGCCATGCTGCGCCTGGCGCCCGCCCTGCTTGCGGCGGGGCTGGCGGTGGATGCCGCGCAGGCCATGCCCAGCTACATCCGTGACAAGGTGGCCAAAACCACCGCCGAACGCGAAGCCGAAAAGGCAGCTGCTGCGGTCGCAGCGGCCATCGCACCATGAGCCCGCATTCCCCGGTGGCCGCTCCCGACGAGCACTATGAGGCGAATTTTGAGCCGCTCTTGGCCGACAGCCTGGACCGCGTGCTGCATGTGGAGCAGCGGGCTTATTCGCACCCCTGGAGCCGCACCAACTTTATCGACGCGCTGCACAGCGGCTACCAGGCCCAGATGCTGACCGCCAATGGCCAGCTCTTGGGCTACTTTGTGGCTATGAAGGGCGTGGACGAGGTGCATTTGCTCAACATCACCGTGGCGCCCGAGTTCCAGCGCCAGGGCTGGGCCCGGGTGTTGCTGGATGCATTGGCCATCTGGTCGCGCGGTCAGGGCGCGCAGTGGCTGTGGCTGGAGGTGCGGGTCAGCAATGTGCGGGCCCTGCAGATTTATGAAACCCATGGCTACCGCCGCGTCGGCCAGCGCAAGGGCTATTACCCCGACCACCACGGTCTGCGCGAAGACGCCGTAGTCATGTGCCTGGCACTGGAGCACTAACCCCATGGCACTGCAACTGGACGAGCGCCAACGCGCCATGCTGCTGGAGATGGGGGTGCGCGTGTGGCTGCCGGGCACCGACTTTGCCACCGTGGACACACCCGACGCACCCGACCCCGCCGCGCCGCTGTCCGTGCCGCCCTCCCGTGTGGCGCCCGGCGCCCCCTCGCGCCCCGTGCCTGTCACTGAGCCCCGCCCGGTTGCACCCGTGCCCATTGCGAGCCGCCCGGTGCCGGAGCTGACAGCACCCGTCGCGGCCATCGCAGCCGGCAGCACACCCGTTCAGCCCTCCGCCCTGGCTGCCCTGGACTGGAATGGCCTGGCGGACACGGCCGCAGCCTGCGAGTCTTGCGGCCTGTGTGCCGGCCGCAAGCACGCCACCCTGCAACCCGCACAGCAAGCGCAGGCGGACTGGATGGTGGTGGGCGACCCACCCGAGGAAGACGAAGACAGCGCCGCCCAAGCCTTTGTGGAAGCGCCGGGGCTCTTGCTGGACAACATGCTCAAGGCCGTGGGCGCCAGCCGCTCGGGCAGCGGTGCACAAGGTGCGTATGCGACCAATGTGGTGAAGTGCCGCCCGCCGCATGGGCGCAACCCTCAGCCGGCCGACCTGGCCCAGTGCGCGGCCTACCTGCAGCGCGAAATCGAGCTGGTGCAGCCCAAAGTGATCTTTGCCGTGGGGCGCTTTGCCATCCAGACACTGCTGTCCGAGCATGGCGCGCTAGCCACCCAGCCGCTGGGCAAATTGCGTGGTTCGGTCTACCGTTACCGGGGCATTCCGGTGGTGGTCAGTTACCACCCCAAGCTGCTGCTGCGCAATAGCGCCGACAAGGCCAAGGCCTGGGCGGATTTGTGCCTGGCCATGGATGCCCTGTCTGCCTCTTAACACCCTCTTCTTAAAATAGCTCCATGACTTTTCTTGACCAGTTGCGCACCGCCGAGCGCCAAAACGGCTCCTTGTTGTGCGTGGGCCTGGACCCCGAACCCGCCAAGTTCCCCGAACGCTTGCGCGGCGATGCCAGCAAAATTTACGACTTCTGCGCCGCCATCGTCGATGCCACCGCCGACCTGGTGAACTCCTTCAAACCCCAGATTGCCTACTTCGCCGCCCACGGTGCTGAGGCGCAGCTGGAAAAGCTGATGGAGCACATGCGCCGCACCGCGCCCCAGGTGCCCATCATTCTGGATGCCAAGCGGGGCGACATCGGCAGCACCGCCGAGCAATACGCCAAGGAAGCTTTCGAGCGCTACGGGGCCGATGCGGTCACCCTGTCCCCCTTCATGGGGTTTGACTCGGTGCAGCCTTACCTCAAGTACCACGGCAAAGGCGCCTTCCTGCTGTGCCGCACCTCCAACCCCGGTGGCGACGACTTCCAGCCGCAACACCTGCGCGACGTGCCGGGTCAGCCGCGCCTGTATGAACACATTGCCGCGCTGGCCCAAGGCCCGTGGAACCTGAACGGCCAGCTCGGGCTGGTGGTGGGCGCAACCTACCCTGCAGAAATCGAACGGGTGCGCGCCCTGGCGCCCACCGTGCCTTTGCTGATTCCCGGTGTGGGCGCGCAGGGCGGTGATGCGGTGGCCACCGTCAAAGCGGGATGGCGCGCGGTGGATGGGCAGACCACAGCGCCCATCATCGTGAATTCGTCACGTGCCATCCTGTACGCGTCCAGTGGCGCCGACTTTGCCGCAGCCGCGCGGCGCGAAGCCCTGCGCACGCGTGACACACTGCGTGCGGCGCAGGCGGCCTAAGTGCTATTTATTTTATAGCTGCTTGCGCATATTCCACGAGCGCTAGAGGCCTGAAAGGCTTGTAAGTGGCACGCTTGGCGATGGGCGTGCAGCGCGCTCAGGCTTGGGGCTTTTCAATTCCCAGTTCGGCCAGCTCCGCATCCGTGAACACCCGTGAGCGGGTGTGGAAGGCTTTGCCTTCGGGGCCTTCCAACGAGAAGGTACCGCCGTGGCCTTCGATCACGTCGATGATGAGCTGGGTGTGTTTCCAGTATTCGTATTGCGCGCGGCCAATGTAGAAGGGGCTGCCGCCGATGTCGCCCAGGTACACGTCGCCCGCACCCATGGTGATTTCGCCGGGCAGGTAGCAGTTGGCGGCGCTGTTGTCACAACATCCCCCGCTTTGGTGGAACATCAAATCAGGGCCGTGCTTGGTTTTGAGGAAGGCCACCAGTTCGAGGGCGGCAGGGGTGGCTACTACTTTGTCGACCATGGTTTTGTCTCCTTGTCGTGATGTCACTTGAATCTATGTTCTTAGTGTTGGCTGTGCAATTGCCGCTTTGGGGACTGTGTGGCTGGCCACCTCATACTGGGGTACCAGAAATCGGTGTCTAGCCACACAGTCCCCAAAGCGGGGTGGTTTGAGTGCAACCGTCGTAAGTCATTCAACGTCTGCTTCAGTCCGGCCTGACTCACTTGTCGAGCACAAAAAGCCAAGCGGCTACCCCAAGGGTGACCACCGATTTCTGGTACTCCAGTATGAGGTGGGCGCCCTTGGGGTAGCCGCTTGGCGACCCCTCCGGCGAGAAGGGGCTTAAGTCACTGCTTAGAAGAAGCCCAGCTTGCTCTCGGAGTACGACACCAGCAAGTTCTTGGTCTGCTGGTAGTGGTCCAGCATCATCTTGTGGGTTTCGCGGCCGATACCGGATTCCTTGTAGCCGCCAAACGCGGCGTGGGCAGGGTAGGCGTGGTAGCAGTTGGTCCACACACGGCCTGCCTTGATGGCGCGGCCCATGCGGTAGGCCACATTGCCGTTGCGGCTCCACACCCCGGCGCCCAGGCCGTAGAGCGTGTCATTGGCAATGGCCAGGGCTTCGGCTTCGTCCTTGAACGTGGTCACGGCGAGCACGGGGCCGAAAATTTCTTCCTGGAAAATGCGCATCTTGTTGTGGCCCTTGAACAGCGTGGGCTGCACGTAGTAGCCGCCTTCGAGGTCGCCGCCCAAATGGGCTTGACCACCGCCGGCCAGCACTTGCGCGCCTTCCTGCTTGCCCAGGTCCAGGTAACTCAAAATCTTAGTCAGCTGCTCTTTGGACGCCTGGGCACCCATCATGCTGTCGGTGTCCAGCGGGTTCATGTGCTTGATGGCGGCCACGCGCTTCAAGACGCGCTCCATGAACTTGTCGTAAATGCTCTCCTGAATCAGTGCGCGGCTGGGGCAGGTGCAGACCTCGCCCTGGTTGAAGGCGAACAGCACCAAGCCTTCGATGGCTTTGTCCAGGAAGCCATCGTCCTTGTCCATGATGTCGGCAAAGAAGATGTTGGGGCTCTTGCCGCCCAACTCCAGCGTGGCGGGAATCAGGTTGTTGGCGGCGGCTTGGGCAATCACGCGGCCGGTGGTGGTGGAGCCGGTGAAGGCGATCTTGGCAATGCGCTTGGAGGTTGCCAAAGGCATACCCGCCTCGCGGCCATAGCCGTTCACGATGTTGAGCACGCCCGGTGGCAGCAGGTCGGCAATCAGCTCCACCAGAATCAGGATGGAGATGGGGGTGCTCTCTGCGGGCTTGAGCACCACGCAGTTGCCGGCGCCCAGGGCAGGGGCGAGCTTCCAGGCCGCCATCAGGATGGGGAAGTTCCAGGGAATGATCTGGCCCACCACGCCCAGGGGTTCGTGGATGTGGTAGGCCATGGTGTTCTCGTCAATCTCGCTGATGCCGCCTTCCTGCGCACGCAGGGCACCGGCAAAGTAGCGGAAATGGTCCACGGTGAGCGGGATGTCGGCGTTCAGCGTCTCGCGGATGGCCTTGCCGTTGTCCACGGTTTCGGCGTAGGCCAGCAGCTCCAGGTTTTGCTCAATGCGGTCGGCAATCTTGAGCAGGATGTTGCTGCGCGTGGCGGCGTCGGTTTTGCCCCACTTGTCGGCGGCGGCGTGGGCGGCGTCCAGCGCCAGCTCCACGTCTTCGGCGGTGGATCGGGCCGCCTGGGTGTAGACCTTGCCGCTGACCGGCGTGATGACGTCAAAGTACTGGCCCTTGACCGGAGGCACAAACTTGCCGCCAATGAAGTTGTTGTACTGGGCTTTGTAAACAATCTTGGCGCCTGCGGCGCCGGGTGCTGCGTAAATGGTCATGCTGGTCGTCCTCTTGTGATTGGTTTGGTGTCCCGCCGGATGTCCTCCATCGGGTGTCCATCACGATCAAGAGGCGTGCCAACCCTGCACCTGAGGGCAAGGCCTTGATTTTGTTGAAATTTTTGAAAACCCTGATCTGGCGCAAGCTGTCCGCAAGCCAGCTCTGTCACGCTTTGCCACAGTGACAGCTGTCACAAATTGGAACAGTCGGACAGTGGCGGGGGTCTGCACCATTGCCCAGGGTGCAAGCACCCCCCATACTGGAACGCAAGCGGGGCGACATGACCCCGCACAGGAGACAACGTGCGCAACCATTCCCCACTGCCGGCCTTGCGACAAGCCCGGCAACAGCTTTTGGAAACCGGGCAATGCCCGGCTGGCATCGTCGATGAGCGCCTGGCCCGCTCCTGGCACCGCAGCCTGGCGGCCGGTCTGGCCCCCACGGCGCGGGTCGCTCCGGACCCGGCCAGCGGCTCCCAGCTGCGCCAGATCCTGGCCGGCAACCATGCGCTGCTGGCGCATTCCCGCCCGGTCATGGAGTACGTGTTCGACCAGGTGCGCCATAGCCAGAGCGTGGTGGTGCTGGCCGATTCAGGCGGCATGCTGATGCACACCCTGGGCGACCCGTACTTTGTGGACAAGGCCGAGCGAGTGGCCCTGACCAGCGGCGCCTCCTGGCACGAGGCCCACCGGGGCACCAACGCCATAGGCACCGCGCTGGCCGAACGCGGGGCGGTCGAAATCCATGGCTCCGAACACTATCTGGAGCGCAACGGCTTTCTGACCTGCGCCGCCTCGCCGATTCTGTCGGCCACCGGCACGCTGAGCGGCATCCTGGACATTTCGGGCGACCACCGCAACGGCCATGCCCACACCCTGGGGCTGGTCAGCACGGCCGCCCGCATGATTGAAAACCGCCTCATGGTGGCCACCTGCAAGCGCAACATCCGCCTGCACCTGCACGCCCACCCCGAGGGCATAGGCAGCGTGGCCGAAGGCATCCTCGCGCTGTCGGACGACGGCTGGATCGTGGGCGCCAACCGCGCGGGCCTGGCCTTGCTGCACCTGAACACGGGCGACATCGGCGCGACCCCGCTGGAGCGCGTGCTCGATGTGCGCCTGGACGACCTGCTCTCCCGCCACAAGCGACGCCCCCAGCAAACCCAGCAGCTGCGCCTGCACAACGGGGCCGTGCTGTTTGCCCAGGTGCAGGTGGATGCCACCGCCGTGTCACTGCGGCCCCACGGAGCGCCCACGCCGTCTGCCGCCCCAGCAGCGCCCGATGCGCTGTCTGCTCTAGACACCGGCGACGCCCGCTGGCGCAGTGCGGCCGACAAAGCCCGCCGCGTCGTCGGCAAGCCGATACCGCTGCTCATCCAAGGTGAGTCCGGGGTGGGTAAAGAACTGTTCGCCCGCGCCCTGCACGCCAGCGGCCCGCGCCGCGACGGGCCCTTTGTGGCCATCAACTGCGGTGCCATTCCTGAGAGCCTGATCGAGTCCGAGCTGTTCGGCTACGTGGCCGGCGCCTTCACCGGCGCGCGCAAAGAGGGCAGCCCCGGCCGCCTGCGTGAGGCCCATGGTGGCACGCTTTTCCTGGACGAAATTGGCGACATGCCCCTGGCCATGCAAACCCGCTTGCTGCGCGTGCTGCAAGAGCGCACCGTCACCCCCGTGGGCGCGGGCAAAGGCGTGGCGGTGGACTTCGCCCTCATCAGCGCTACCCACTGCAAGCTGGCCGACGCGGCTGACAAGGGTGCCTTCCGCCAGGATTTGTACTACCGCCTCAACGGCCTCACCGTCACCCTGCCGGCCCTGCGCGAACGCAGCGACATGGAGGCTTTGACCGAACGCTTGCTGGCCGACCTGAGCCCGGACATGCCTGTGCAGGTGGCGCCACACCTGATGCAGCGCCTGCAAGGCTACCCCTGGCCCGGCAACCTGCGCCAATACGCCAGCGTGCTGCGCACCGCCTGCGCCATGCTGCAAGACGGGGAAGACACGCTGGACTGGGCCCATATGCCGGACGACGTGCTGGAGGCGCTGCAGGTGCATGCCGCACAAATCGCCACGCCCTTCTCTGGGGAGCTGCCATCCGCCGCCGTGCGTGTACCGCAAAGCCTGCAGGCCCTGTCCCAGGCTGCCATACAGCAGACGCTGGAAGCGACCCGCGGCAACGTCTCCCTCGCCGCCCGCCAGCTGGGCATCAGCCGGCAGACCCTGTACCGCAAGCTGGGCGCCGCCAGCGCTTGATTTGCTATTGAATTGATAGCTGCTTGCGCACGTTCTATAAGCGCTAGCAGCGTAATAGGCGTTGATTTGTCTGCGATGACCACGTATGGCATTCGCGGCCGAATTCTGGCGGATAAGGTCAAACGCCTGCTGATCCAAACCGCCAGCCGGGCGGTCGCTTGAAATGAGTTTTGCGGTGACGCCTACATCGTCATCGGCGGGGTTTGTCTATATTCCCGCATGCAGTTGCGACCAGCGAGCCGGGTCTGCCCATTTTTATGGCAAACCCAGTTTGCCTGAATATTTAAATTCGAGAATGGCGCCAGGATGGGTTAGAACCGATGTGGTTTTTCCAGATGGTCCCGAGGTGGAGCCTGTATTGTCTGTAGCAATATAGAAAGTCCTTTTGTCGGGATTCATGGCGATATCCCGATAACGGTTTTTTGTATACCAGTAGGTCCTGGCGTCGCCGATGATGGATGTCCCATCGGGGCCGAGTACGGTGCGGTACACGAGTCCCTTTTTCAAACTCACGGTGAACAAGGACCTGTCCCAATTGGGAATGCCGGCAGAGCCCGCTTGGTAATAGTCCAGTGAAGCGGGTGCCACAGTAGGCCATTGAATGAAATCGGAAGGGAAGGTGTAGCCTGCGTCTTTGGTGAACAGGGTGAGTAAGGGGGGCTGGAAATCAGGGTGGGAAAAACTGCCTTCATCCATTACCTTGGCATCTTTGGGTATGGTGGCTTCTGAATAGGGTGTTTTGGAACAATCGGGGGATGACGACCAGTTGATGTACTGATAATTCTTATTATCGTTGTACCCTGCCACGCGGGGCCATCCATAATTTTTTCCGGGAAGAATCTGGTTGATTTCATCATCAGAGCGCGGTCCATGCTCATTCGCGTATAAATTTCCCTCTGCCGAAAATGCAATTCCCTGCACATTTCGGTGACCGTACGAGTAGATGTGTGAACGAACACCGGAAATTACCGGATTGTCTGCCGGAATACTTCCGTCTGTGTTGATGCGCAATATTTTGCCGACGTAATTCGTCCAGTCCTGCGCCGCAATTTCAGCCGATGTTGGAATGTCCTGTGCCACTATGCCCTTGCACCGGTTATTGAACTGGTTGGCGCCCTGGTCCCCCATGGTGTAATACAGTTTGCCGTCGGGGCCCATTTTCAAACGACCGCTGTTGTGGTCGTATGAAGCGGGCAAATTACTCAACAGGATTACCGGATTTTTTAATCTTTTGGATGATTTGTCGTAGGCGTACCGGCGAATTTGCATGCGCCTGCCGGCATCGGTTCCATTAAGGCTGTAGGTAAAGGCTACAAACACATAATCTTCACCGGTTTCACGCAAAAGATTATTATGTAGCGCCATGCCCAAAAGCCCGTCCTGCCCGGCGGATTGATACACTTCGGGTATGGTGGTGGCTGTACTTTTGGCACCGGTGATCGGGTGCACACGCGTTACTTTTTTACCGGTTCTTTCGGTTACCCAGATATAACTATCGGGGCCCCAAGTGATTTCCCAGGGAAAATTGAAACCCTTGCTTACAACACGCGAACTGAAGTGTTCATTCTGTGCGAGGGCAATGGAGGGAAAAAGAAGAAAAAAAGCGGAGACACCAAATGCCCCAAAAAAGCAGCGGTAGATTATGGACATACATTCATTGCACTAAAAATACTTGAGGCGGCACTAATCATATAGCGATGCGGTATAGCAGGTATGCCGTTATTTGGTTGGCGGCTGCTTACGCATATTCTGCGGATGCCAGGTATTTTGGTGCCGAATAAATAATCACCTATTAGTGATTACGTTAATATGTCCAGCAGCGGCTTCAAATACTTGCCCGTATGGCTGGCCGGATTCGCGGCGATGTCTTCCGGCGTGCCCACGCCGACCACCGTGCCACCGCCCGCGCCGCCTTCGGGGCCGATGTCGATCAGCCAGTCGGCGGTTTTGATGACGTCCAGGTTGTGTTCAATGATGACGATGGTGTTGCCCGCGTCGCGCAGCTGGTGCAGCACCTTGAGCAGCAGCGCAATGTCGGCAAAGTGCAGGCCGGTGGTGGGCTCGTCCAGGATGTAGAGCGTGCGGCCCGTGTCTTTTTTGGACAGCTCCAGCGCCAGCTTCACACGCTGCGCCTCGCCGCCGGACAGCGTGGTGGCGGCTTGGCCGAGGCGGATGTAGGACAGGCCCACATCCAGCAGGGTTTGCAGCTTGCGCGCGATGGTGGGCACGGCCTGCAAAAACTCGTAGGCAGCTTCTACTGTCATGTCCAGAATCTGCGCGATGTTTTTGCCCTTGTAGAGCACCTCCAGCGTTTCGCGGTTGTAGCGCTGGCCGGCGCACACGTCGCAGGGCACATACACATCGGGAAGAAAATGCATCTCCACTTTCACCATGCCGTCGCCCTGGCAGGCCTCGCAGCGGCCACCGGCGACGTTGAAGCTGAAGCGCCCCGGGCCGTAGCCGCGCTCGCGCGCGGTGGGCACCTCGGCCATCAGCTCGCGGATGGGGGTGAATAGGCCGGTGTAGGTGGCCGGGTTGGAGCGCGGCGTGCGGCCTATGGGCGACTGGTCCACGTTGATGACTTTGTCGAAGTACTGGATGCCGTCAATGCTCTCATGCGCTGCAGGCTCGTCATGCGCGCGGTAGAGCTGGCGCGCCACGGCGGCGTACAGCGTATCGTTCACCAGCGTGCTTTTCCCCGAGCCGGACACGCCGGTCACGCAGGTGAGCAGGCCCACGGGGAAATCCACATTCACCCCCTTGAGGTTGTGGCCCTTGGCGCCGGTGATGCGGATGGCTTGCAGGCTGCCTTGGGTGGCAATGTGCTGGGCTTGGCGTTCGGCCCAGGCCAGCGCAGCTTTACTGGGCGCGCCTTTGCCGGGTCCTTTGGCGACCGGCTTGGCCTCTTCCACCACCGGCAACCACGGCGTGCGGCGCTTGGGTACTGCGATCTGCAGTGTCTTGGCCAGGTACTGACCGGTCAGCGAGTTGGGGTTGGCTTTGACTTCGTCAAACGTGCCTTGAGCAATCACCCGTCCTCCGTGGACACCAGCGCCCAGGCCCATGTCGATCACATGGTCGGCGGCGCGCATCATGTCTTCGTCGTGCTCCACCACCAGCACGCTGTTGCCAATGTCGCGCAGGTGTTGCAGCGTGCCGATCAGGCGGTCGTTGTCGCGCTGGTGCAGGCCGATGCTGGGCTCATCAAGCACGTACATCACCCCAGTCAGGCCGGAGCCGATTTGGCTGGCCAGGCGGATGCGCTGGCTCTCGCCGCCGGAGAGTGTTTCGGCACTGCGGTCCAGGCTCAGGTAATTCAGGCCCACGTCGTTCAGGAACTTCAGGCGCAGACCGATTTCGCGGATCACCTTGGCGGCAATTTCCCCGCGCGCGCCGGGCATCTGCAGGGTGTTGAAGTAGGCAAAACTTTCACGCAGCGTGACGTGGCTGATCTCATAAATGGCGCGGGCCTGCTCACCTTCGCCGATCTTGACGTGGCGCGCCTCCTTGCGCAGGCGCGACCCGAAGCAATCCGGGCAAGGCTGGGTGCTGCGCAGGCGGCCCAGGTCTTCGCGTACCACGGCAGAGTCGGTCTCGCGGTAGCGCCGCTGCATGTTGGGGATGATGCCTTCGAAGGGGTGCCTTTTGGTGACCTTTTTGCCTTGCGAAGCGCCGGAGTCCATCACGTAGCTGAACTTGATCTCTTCCTCGCCCGAACCGTGCAGGATGGCGTGCTGCACGTTCTGGGGCAGGCTCTCAAACGCCGCGTCAATGTCAAACGCGTAGTGTTTGGCCAGGCTCTCCAGCATGCTGAAGTAGTAGCCGTTACGCCGGTCCCAGCCCTTGATGGCGCCGCTGGCCAGGCTCAGGGAGGGGAAGGCGACTACGCGCGCCGGGTCAAAGAACTCGTGATTGCCCAAGCCGTCACAAGTGGGGCAGGCGCCCACCGGAGAGTTGAACGAGAACAGGCGGGGTTCCAACTCGGCAATCGAGTAGCTGCACACCGGGCAGGCGAACTTGGCGTTAAATAAGTGCTCTTTGGGCCTCTGGCGCTCATCCATGCTGCGTGAGGCGCTATCATTTTTGATGTTGTCAGGCGCATCCATCTCCAGCGCAATCGCGCGGCCGTTGGCAATGCGCAGGGCGGCTTCAAAGCTCTCGGCCAGGCGTTGTTTGAGGTCGGGGCGCACCTTGATGCGGTCCACCACCACATCAATGTCGTGTTTTTCAGTCTTCTTGAGGGCGGGCAGGGCATCCGCCTCATAGGCTTGCCCATTGATGCGAAAGCGCACATAGCCCTGGGCCTGCATCTCGGCAAACAGCTCTTGAAATTCACCTTTCTTCTCGCGCGCCACCGGGGCCAGGATCATCAACCGGGTTTCCTCCGGCAGGGTAAGCACGGCATCCACCATCTGGCTCACAGTCTGGCTTTGCAGCGGCAGGTTGTGGTCCGGGCAATACGGTGTGCCTGCCCGCGCATATAAGAGGCGCAGGTAGTCGTGGATCTCGGTGACCGTGCCCACCGTGGAGCGCGGGTTATGGCTGGTGGCCTTTTGCTCGATGCTGATGGCGGGCGACAGGCCTTCGATCATGTCCACATCGGGCTTGTCCATCAGCTGCAAAAACTGGCGTGCGTAGGTGCTCAGGCTTTCCACATAGCGGCGCTGGCCTTCGGCATACAGCGTGTCAAACGCCAGACTCGATTTGCCCGAGCCGGACAGGCCGGTAATCACCACCAGCTGGTTGCGCGGAATGTCGAGGTCGATGTTCTTCAGGTTGTGGGTGCGCGCACCTCGCACGCTGATGGTGTGCTGCTGCAGCGCCCGGGCAAGGTACTTGCCATTCTCATGGTGCTCGAGGTCATTGCTGTCGAGAGTGGAGGAATTCAAGGTATTCGCCGGTTGGGGTAAACCCACCATGATAGTGAAAGATGGCTGGCGCCCCCAACGCAAGCCTGAGTGGCTTGTGGTGCTACTTGAGCATCTGCTCCAGCTTGTCAAAACTGCCGGTCCATCCAACGCTCATACCGGCGCGTTGCTGGATGAATTCCGCCATGTCTTCGGGTGCCGCTTCCTGCGGTTCCCAGCGCACGGTGACCCGGGTGGTGTGCTCGCCTTCGGCAACAAGCTCGACCGTGGTGCGCATGCGCAGCGGCCAATTTTTGAAGAAGGGCGGTCGGGTGACGTTTTCCTGGGCATCACAGAATTGCTGTGTATAGGCGATGCGGGTGGGCTTACTCAGTTCGAGGTATTTCATCAGCCCGTGCATGGGCTCTCCACCCGTGAAAGACATTTCGTACAACGAGGAGCCGCCGACCCGTGCTTCTGCGCGGAGAAAGCGCATGGTGGCGCCTGTGGGCGGTAGCCATTGCGCCAAGTGCTCTGGATTCGTCCACACTTCGTAAACGTCATGGATGGACGCCTCGAAGCTGCGGGTGATAACGAACAGCTCCTTGCCCGCGTGGTTTTTGGCTAGGTATTCGGCCAAGCGATCCCAGGTACCTTCGCCGCCCGCTTTGCGGATGAAGCCGCGCATTTCAAGCGCCACCTCGGGGCTGGGGAAAGCCATGCTCATGTTCAGCTGCGTACGGCCTTCGCGTTCGGTGAACAGCGCTGTCACTCGAAACAGGGGTGGACGGTCCTTGTGCCCGCCATGGTCGTACACCATGCGCTGCATGGGCACTACTTCGAGGTATTGCGTGGTGTTCTCGTAATCGGTGCCATCGGGCCCGTGCATGGTGTAGTGCCAATGGCCGCCCGTGCGCAGATCGTGGCTGTGGTTCGTCAGCGTGAACCCGCGCGGTCCCCACCATTGAGCGACTTCTTCGGGACGGGTCCAGGCCTCCCAGACAGCGGCCAGTGGTGCATCGTAGAGGCGCGTGAGCGAGATGACGTTGGACTTGGTCGTGCTAGCCATGGGAATCTCCTTGGGTCTTCGTTTTCAAATAGGCGCCCAGCCGGTCCAGCTGTTCTTCGGCGGCCAAGCGCTGCTGTTCCATCCAGTCCACGGCGTCGCGCAAGGGCTCGGTGTTGAGGCTGCAAGGCCGCCACTGGGCTTGCCGCCCTTGGGTGATGAGGCCGGCGCGTTGCAGCACCTTGAGGTGCTTGCTCACTGCCGGGGCGCTCATGGCAAAAGGCTCCGCTAGCTCACGCACCGAGGCGTCGCCTTGCGAGAGGCGCGCGAGGATGGCGCGGCGCGTGGGGTCGGCCAACGCGGCAAAGGTCAGGCTCAGGGTGTCGACCCGCATGACGGTCTCAGTCCAGGGCTTCAACGTGTTGCTTGAAACGGTTGAGGATGGATTGCCAGCCATCCCGTTGCTGTTCTATGGAGTGGGTGGTCTCGGCCTCGAATGTGATGGTCACGGTCACGCCTTGGGGGCCATCGCTGAAGGTGGCCTGCGCTTTGCGGTCCCCAAAGGCGTATTCCAAAAGCTTTTCGGGCACTACCTGCATGTACGTGCCTTCGAAATCAAAGCCCATGCTGCCGTCCTTGGCCTCCATGCGCGAGCAGAACTTGCCGCCCACGCGCAGGTCTACCGTGGCGCGGGGCGTGTGCCAGTCGTCCGAGGCGGCGTTCCACTGCACGATGTCAGCGGGGGTGGTGTAGGCACGCCAGACTTGGGTGAGTGGTGCGCGTACGGTGGTGGTGACAATGATGGGGGTGATTCGCATGGGGGCCCTAAAGAAGCTTAATGAGATTTATAGATAACCTTTTGGTTAATTGAAAGACGCGACGCCACATCTGTCAAGCGCGTAGTGCGAATCAAGCGAAGTGGTTGTAGGACTGGAAAAGGAGGAGATCCAGCCTTCGCTAAAGCTTTTTGTAGCTGCGCTGGCCGCCAGAAGAGTAATCCGCCATTGATAGACAATGGAGTGTTGCGGTGGCTTGTTCCGGTTACTGCCGCCCTTCATGCCAGAGAAATCCCCCGTGTCTGTCTCCACCCTTCCTACTGCTTTTGATACCGTGATGACGCCCCAAGAGCGGCGTTCCAGTGCTTCGCTGGCCCTGATTTTTGCCCTGCGCATGTTGGGCCTCTTCCTGGTGTTGCCGGTGTTCGCGCTGGAGGCGCGCAAATACCCCGGTGGGGAGGATGCAGCCCTGGTCGGTATGGCCATGGGCATCTATGGCTTGACGCAAGGCATTCTGCAGATTCCGTTTGGGGTGGCGTCTGACAAGTTCGGGCGCAAGCCGGTGATGGTGGTCGGGTTGTTGATTTTTGCGGCCGGCAGTGTCATCGCTGCGTGGGCACCTACCTTGCATTGGCTGGTGGCCGGGCGTGCGTTGCAGGGGGCGGGCGCTATCTCTGCTGCAGTCACCGCTTTGTTAGCAGACCAAACGCGCGACGTGGTTCGCACCAAAGCCATGGCCCTGGTAGGCGCCAGCATCGGGTTGATGTTTGCCCTCTCGCTGGTGTTGTCACCTTTGTTGGCTGCCTTCATCGGGCTGCATGGTTTGTTTGCGATGACATCTGCGTTGGCTTTGGGGGGCATTGCCGTGGTGATCTGGTGGGTGCCGCCAGAGCCCGCCAAGCAGGTGGACCAGGCACGGGGTGGCGTGCTCGCGGTCTTGCGGCATCCGGCTTTGCTGCGCTTGGACTTTGGTGTGTTTGTGTTGCATGCGGTGCAGCTGTCCATGTGGGTGGCGCTGCCTGCCATGTTGGTGCAAGCCGGACTGCCGCGGGACCAGCACTGGCAGGTGTACCTGCCGGCGGTGCTGGCTTCCTTTGTGGTGATGGGTGTCACGCTCTTCCCGCTGGAGAAAAAGGGCTACCTGCGCGCTGTATTTTTGTCGGCCATTGGGCTCATTGCTTTGGTGCAGCTCGCGCTGTGGGTGCTTGCCTACACCACGGCAAGTATCTGGCCGATGGCGCTGGTGCTGCTTGTGTTTTTCTGCGGATTCAACGTGCTGGAGGCCAGTCAGCCCAGTCTGGCCTCGCGCGTCGCGCCTGCAGCTTCCCGTGGCGCGGCGCTCGGTGTTTACAACTCCTTGCAGTCCTTGGGTTTTTTCGCCGGCGGTGCTTTGGGGGGCTGGCTGGTCAAGTCTGGCGGTACACAGGCCTTGTTTCTTGCCAGTACTCTGGCCATGCTGGCGTGGTTGGGGGCTGCCTGGGGCATGGACGCTCCAGCACCAAAGGCAGGCCCAAAGGCAGGCCCAAAGGCGGGATAATCGACGACTAATCTGGAGAAAACCATGGCATCCGTCAATAAAGTCATTCTGGTCGGCAATTGCGGCCGTGATCCCGAAATCCGCTATATGCCCTCCGGTCAGGCCGTGGCGAACGTGAGTATCGCGACGACCAGTCGCCGTAAGAGCCGTGAAACTGGTGAGTCAATGGAAGAAACCCAGTGGCACCGTGTGACCTTTTATGAGCGCTTGGCTGAAATCGTGGGTGAATATGTCAAAAAGGGCGCTCCGATCTACGTGGAAGGGCGCCTCAAATATGGCAAGTACACCGACCAATCCGGGGTAGAAAAAAATACCGTGGACATCATTGCCACCGAAATGCAACTGCTGGGTGGCCGTGAAGGCATGGGCGGCCCTCGTGGCAGCGACGAAGGCGGCGCCCCTGCCCCTCGCCGCATGGCACCGCCCCCCCGTGCTGCGGCACCTGCTCCCGCACCCCGTCAGGCCCCTGCACCCCGGCCGGCCAGCGGCTTTGATGACATGGATGACGATATTCCTTTCTAAAGCCTGCGCCGTTGCATAGCTCAGGCCTCCGGCAAGGCCGATGCGCGGTGGATGATTCCGCCACCCAGGCAGACATCGCCGTCGTACAACACGGCAGATTGTCCGGGTGTCACCGCCCATTGGGCTTGCGGAAATTGCAAGGCAAATGCTTCTGCGCCCACGGGTTCAAATCCGCAAGGCGCGTCCGTTTGGCGATACCGGGTTTTGGCGGCCGCCGTCATGGGGCGGGGCGCTTCCCCGCTGACCCAGGATGCGTTCAGCGCTTCCAGGCGTTCGGATTGCAGCCAAGGGTGGTCATGCCCTTGCACGACCCATAGCGTGTTGTTTGCCAAATCTTTGCGCGCCACAAACCACGGCGTGTGCTCTCCACCACCCCGCTGGGCCCCCTTGGCTTTGATGCCTCCAATACCCAGGCCCTGACGCTGCCCCAGCGTATAGAAGGACAGGCCCACATGTTCCCCGATGGTGTGGCCTTTGGGGTTTTTGATGGGGCCCGGCTCTTTGGAGATGTAGCGGTTCAAAAACTCGCGGAAGGGCCGTTCACCAATGAAGCAAATTCCGGTGGAGTCCTTCTTCTTGGCATTGGGAAGACCGATTTCGTCCGCGATGCGGCGCACCTCGGTTTTATGCAGCTCTCCCACCGGGAACAGCGTTTTGGACAACTGGGCCTGGTTCAAGCGGTGCAAAAAATAGCTCTGATCCTTGGCCGGGTCCAAGCCTTTGAGTAACTCATGTTTGCCGCTGCCTTCATTCAGGCGAACGCGGGCGTAATGCCCGGTGGCAATCTTCTCGGCGCCCAAGCGCATGGCGTGGTCCAGGAATGCCTTGAATTTGATTTCGGCATTGCAAAGTATGTCCGGATTCGGGGTGCGGCCGGCCTGGTATTCGTGCAGGAACTCTGCAAACACGCGGTCACGGTATTCAGCTGCAAAGTTGACGTGCTCGATCTCGATACCCAGCACGTCGGCGACGGCGGCGGCATCGACAAAGTCGATGTTGGAGGAGCAGTATTCGCTGTCGTCGTCATCTTCCCAGTTCTTCATGAAGATGCCGACCACCTCATGGCCCTGCTGTTTCAAAAGATGGGCGGTGACGGCTGAATCCACGCCACCGCTCAGGCCCACGACAATACGTTGCTTACTCATATCCCGATTTTAGTCGCCGTTCAAGAGGATGTAGATAAGTGCAAAATTGGGCCTGAGCGCCCGTTGGATATGCGCGAGCAGCTATTATTTTTGTAGCGTTTGCAAAGATGCCCAAACGCTGGGATCGGTGTGAACCACATCCAGCGGGTAGCGTTGACCGCGCAAATAGTCTTCCATGCATTGGAGTACCAAAGGGCTGCGATGCCGTTCCCGGCTGGCGCGGATTTCTTCCGGCGTCAGCCACAGGGCGCGCACGATGCCGTGGTCCAGCGCCTTGCCTTCAATCCGCACGCCCACGGTGCCGCAAAACGCAAAGCGCAGATAGGTAATGTCTTGCGGGCCGTCTGGCAGCGCGCGCACGAAGCGCGACAGGTAGATCCCTACCAGCGCACTGGGCACAAAGGGATACGCGGTTTCCTCCAGTACTTCACGTATGCAGCCTTGGGCGGGCGATTCGCCCGGGTCCAGGTGGCCGGCGGGGTTGTTGAGTCGCAGGCCGTCTGGTGTGTGCTCTTCCACCAGCAGAAAGCAGCCGTTCTGCTCAATCACTGCCGCCACCGTGGCGCTGGGTTTCCATCGTTCGGTCATGCTGGATTATGTGGATTGAACGCAAAAGTCTTTGCCGGAAGCCGCAACTTTAGCCCTGTGGAATGCGGGGAAACTCATGTAAGCTCATAGACAGCTTGATTCCAACTCTATAGGAGTGCCCCATGCACATAGGCGTACCCGCTGAAACTCTGGCGGGAGAGACCCGAGTTGCCGTGACCCCGGAGACCGTCAAAAAGCTGAAGTCCCAAGGGCACACGGTGCGTGTGCAAACCGGCGCTGGTATCGCTGCCAGCGTGACCGACGAGGCCTATGTCGCCGCCGGTGCCGAAATCACCGATGCCGCAGGCGCCTTTGGCAGCGAACTGGTGCTCAAGGTCCGCACCCCTGCGGAAGCCGAAGCTGCTTTGATGGCTCCCGGAGCCACGCTGGTGGGCATGCTCAACCCGTTTGATGCAGAGGGCCTGCAGCGCCTGGCCGCTGCCAAGCTCAATGCCTACGCGTTAGAGGCCGCCCCCCGCACCACCCGCGCGCAGAGCATGGACGTGCTCTCCAGCCAGGCCAATATTGCCGGCTACAAGGCGGTGATGATGGCCGCCGACAAGTACCAACGCTTCTTCCCCATGCTGATGACAGCAGCCGGTACCGTCAAAGCGGCGCGCGTTGTCATCCTCGGCGTCGGCGTGGCCGGCTTGCAGGCCATTGCCACCGCCAAGCGCCTGGGCGCAGTGATCGAGGCGTCAGATGTGCGTCCCAGCGTCAAAGAGCAAGTCGAATCCCTCGGCGCCAAGTTCATCGACGTGCCCTACGAAACGGATGAAGAAAAAGAAGCCGCTGTCGGCGTGGGCGGCTACGCCAAGCCCATGCCCCCAAGCTGGCTGGACCGCCAAAAGGCGGAGGTGGCCAAGCGCGTGGCGCAGGCCGATGTGGTCATCAGCACCGCGCTGATCCCCGGTCGCGCAGCCCCCACGCTGATTACCGAGGACATGGTCAAGTCCATGAAACCCGGCGCGGTGATTGTGGACATTGCTGCCGGCAAAGGCCCGAACGGCGGCGGCAACTGCACGCTGTCCGAGGCAGACAAAACCGTGGTCAAACACGGCGTCACACTGATCGGTGAAACCAACCTGCCTGCGCTGGTCGCGGCGGATGCTTCGTCGCTCTATGCGCGCAACGTGCTGGACTTCCTGAAGTTGATCATCAACAAGGAAGGTGCCTTGCACGTGGACTTGGAAGACGACATCGTGGCAGCCTGCCTGGTGACCCAAGGCGGTGAAGTGCGTCGCAAGTAAACCGCGCACGCAACCTCACGCCCCACTTTATTCATTTAGCCCAATCAAGGAGCGACACCATGGAAATGGTTTCCCCCACCATCCTGAACCTGATCATCTTTGTGCTGGCCATCTACGTGGGTTACCACGTGGTATGGACCGTGACGCCTGCACTGCACACGCCTTTGATGGCGGTGACCAACGCCATTTCTGCCATCGTCATCGTCGGTGCCATGCTGGCCGCTGCGTTGACGGAAACGACCTTGGGCAAGTCCATGGGCGTGCTGGCCGTGGCCTTGGCGGCGGTCAATGTGTTCGGCGGTTTCATGGTGACCCGCCGCATGCTGGAAATGTTCAAGAAGAAGGACAAGAAGTCGTCCAGCGCAGGAGCCAAAGAATGAGCCTCAACCTCGTCACCCTGTTGTATCTTTTTGCCAGCGTCTGCTTTATTCAGGCGCTTAAAGGACTCTCCCACCCTACCACCTCGATCCGCGGCAACGTCTTCGGTATGGTGGGTATGGCGGTGGCGGTGTTCACCACCGGCGCTCTGATCTTCAAGCTCGCGGGTCAAATGGGGCAGGACGGCATGACCGGCATGGCGTGGGTGTTGGGCGCTTTGCTGGTGGGCGGCACTGCCGGTACCTTGATGGCCAAGCGCGTGGAGATGACCAAGATGCCGGAGCTGGTGGCTTTTATGCACAGCATGATCGGTTTGGCGGCGGTGTTCATTGCGGTGGCTGCGGTGGCGGAACCCTGGGCCTTCAGCATTGCTGCCAAGGGCGAGGCCATCCCCACCGGCAACCGTTTCGAGTTGTTCTTGGGTGCAGCCATTGGTGCCATCACCTTCAGTGGGTCGGTCATTGCCTTCGGCAAACTCAGTGGCAAGTACAAGTTCCGATTGTTCCAGGGGGCGCCAGTGCAGTTCGCAGGCCAGCACAAGCTCAATCTGGTGCTAGGTCTTGCCACACTGGGCCTAGGTTTGATGTTTGCCTTCACCGAAAACTGGACCGCGTTCTTTGTGATGCTGGCGCTCAGTTTCGTGATGGGTGTGCTCATCATCATCCCCATAGGCGGCGCGGACATGCCGGTCGTGGTGTCCATGCTCAATAGCTATTCCGGCTGGGCGGCTGCAGGCATCGGTTTTAGCTTGAACAACAGCATGCTCATCATTGCCGGCTCCCTGGTGGGGTCCAGTGGTGCCATCTTGAGCTACATCATGTGCAAGGCGATGAATCGCTCGTTCTTCAACGTAATTCTGGGTGGCTTCGGTGGCGATGCGTCTGCCGGCGCTGCGGGTGCTGCGGTGCAACGCACCGTCAAAAGTGGTAGCGCAGATGACGCCGCCTTCGTGTTGGGCAATGCCGAAACCGTGGTGATCGTGCCCGGCTACGGCTTGGCCGTGGCCCGTGCCCAACACGCCGTCAAGGAGTTGGCTGCCAAGCTCACCGAGAAGGGCATCACCGTCAAGTACGCCATCCACCCGGTGGCGGGTCGCATGCCGGGCCACATGAATGTGTTGCTGGCCGAAGCCGAAGTGCCTTACGACCAGGTGTTTGAGATGGAAGACATCAACGGCGAGTTCGGTCAGGCGGATGTGGCCATCATCCTGGGGGCCAACGACGTGGTGAACCCTGCGGCCCATACCAAGGGCAGTCCGATTTATGGCATGCCGATTCTGGAGGCCTACAAGGCCAAGACCATCATCGTGAACAAGCGTTCCATGGCAGCGGGTTATGCCGGTCTGGACAACGAGTTGTTCTATATGGACAAGACCATGATGGTGTTCGGCGACGCCAAAAAAGTCGTCGAGGACATGGGCAAGGCCATCGAATAGAGGCATACGCCTAAGGAAGGTTGACAAAAGGCAATCACCTTGGGCGAGCTTGTTGGCATGCATGAGAATAGTGGGCTGCACAAAAATAGACCGGAGACACAAGACATGACTGAACGCGTTTGGCTCGGCAGCTACCCACAAGGTGTGCCTGCTGACATCGATCCTGCCAAGTACGCATCCTTGGTAGCGTTGCTGGAGGAAAGCTTTCGCACATACGAGAGTCGCGTGGCCTACAGCTTCTTGGGCAAGGACGTCACCTTCGGTCAAACTGACAGCTTGAGCCTTGCGCTTGCCGCCTATTTGCAGAGCCTGGGCTTGGTTAAGGGCGACCGCATTGCCATCATGATGCCTAACGTGCCCCAGTATCCGATGGCGGTGGCCGCCATCCTGCGTGCCGGGTTTGTCGTGGTGAACGTGAACCCCTTGTACACCGCGCGGGAGTTGGAGCATCAACTCAAGGACTCGGGTTCCAAGGCCATCATCATCATCGAGAACTTCGCCCACACCTTGGAAAAGTGCATAGCAGCCACACCGGTCAAGCATGTGGTGCTGTGCTCCATGGGCGACCGCCTGGGGCTACTCAAAGGCGCCCTCGTGAATTACGTGGTGCGCAATGTCAAGAAGATGGTGCCGGCCTTCAACCTGCCGAATGCCGTCCGCTTTAATGAGGCGGTGGCCCGTGGCACCAAGGCTCCCTTCAAGAAGCCCGATATCAAGGCGGATGACGTCGCTGTCTTGCAGTACACCGGCGGCACCACCGGTGTCTCCAAAGGGGCCGTGCTCCTGCACCGCAATGTGATTGCCAACACCTTGCAGTCCGAGGCTTGGTACGCCCCCGCCATGGCCAAGGTGCCGGCGGAGCAACAACCCACCACCGTGTGTGCGCTGCCGCTGTACCACGTGTTTGCGTTTACGGTCGGCATGATGCTGTCCATGCGCACCGGGGGCAAGCTCATTCTGATTCCTAACCCGCGGGATATTCCTGCCGTGCTCAAAGAGCTGTCCAAGCACACGGTCCACAGTTTTCCGGCCGTCAATACCCTCTTCAATGCACTGGCCAATCACCCTGACTTCAATACCGTGGACTGGAGCCACCTCAAGGTAGCGGTCGGTGGCGGCACCGCGGTGCAGAGCGGTGTGGCCAAGCTGTGGTTTGAGAAAACCGGTTGCCCCATCTGTGAGGGCTATGGACTGAGCGAAACCTCCCCCACCGTGAGCTGCAACCCCATTACCTCCAACGAATACACCGGCACCATCGGCGTTCCCCTGCCTAGCACCTTCATGAAACTGCTGGATGACGACGGGGTGGAAGTGGCGGAAGGCCAGAGCGGCGAAATCGCCATCAAGGGCCCCCAAGTCATGGCGGGCTACTGGCAGCGCCCGGACGAAACCGCCAAGGTCATGACGCCGGATGGCTTCTTCAAGACCGGCGACATCGGCGTGGTGGATGCCCGCGGCTTCTTCAAAATCGTGGACCGCAAGAAGGACATGATTCTGGTCAGTGGCTTCAATGTGTTCCCCACCGAGCTTGAAGACGTAGTCACCCAGATGCCCGGTGTCCTGGAGTGCGCATGCGTGGGCGTGGTCGACGCCAAGTCCGGCGAAGCTGTCAAGCTGGTGATCGTCAAGAAAGACCCCAACCTCAGCGAAGAAGATGTGCGCAACTTCTGCAAAGAGAATCTGACAGGCTACAAGCAACCCAAGGTGGTGGAGTTCCGTGCCGACCTGCCCAAAACCCCGGTCGGCAAGATCCTGCGGCGTGAATTGCGCGAGAAATAAGCTTGCTGCCCTTTTGCGTGGAAGCGCTGCGCGCAGCAGCAGCAATGGCGGCTTTCGGGCCGCTTTTGTTTTGTGAGGCTTGCTAAGCTCGATGCTCTGAAACTGAATCTGCCGACATGTACCCTGACGCTCCCATCGCCATTCTGAGCGCACTCGCTGAAGAACAAGAGGGCTTGCTCGAGCATTTACAGGATGCCCGGCAGCTCAAACATGGCGGGCGTGTCTTCTGGACTGGCCGCATGCAGGGCCTGCCGGTGGTGTTGGCGCTTTCCCGCATCGGCAAAGTGGCCGCCGCGACGACGGCGACCGGTTTGATCACCCACTTCGGCGCATCCCGGGTCCTGTTTACCGGCGTGGCGGGAGGGGTAGGGCCGGGTGTTCAGGTGGGCGATGTGGTGGTGGGCAGCCACTATGTGCAGCACGACATGGATGCCTCGCCGCTGTTCCCCCGTTTTGAGATTCCCTTGTGCGGGCAAGCGTTGTTTGTGGCCGATGCTGCGCTGCTGGCGACTGCCTGTGTGGCATTCCAGCGGGTGCAACCGGCCTTGCGTACATCGCAGTACAAGGCACAGCTTCATCAAGGCTTGCTTGCCAGTGGCGACCGGTTCGTCAGCAGCGCTGCCGAAGTCGCCGCATTGCTGGACGCACTGGCTTCGTCAGGGCATCACCCCTTGGCTGTGGAGATGGAGGGCGCCGCTGTGGCCCAAGTGTGCGCAGACTATGGCGTGCCATTCGTGGCCATGCGCACTATCTCCGACCGGGCGGATGACACGGCGCACGTGGATTTCCCGCAGTTTGTGCGGGAAACGGCCAGCCATTACGCCCGTGCCATTGTGCTGGAAATGCTTGCGTTACTATCAAAAATATAGCTGCCTGCGCATATGGCGCGAGCGCAAAACTGCAAAAAGACGGTTAACGCAGCCAGCCTCTGCGGTGGAAGTACCACATGGGTACCACGGCACTGGCGATCATCAGCGCCAAGGCATAGGGGTAGCCCCAGGTTTGGCGGAGTTCGGGCATGAATTCAAAGTTCATGCCGTACACGCTGGCAATCAGGGTGGGGGGCAACAGCGCCACGCTGGCCACCGAGAAGATCTTGATGGTCTTGTTCTGGTTGATGTTGATGAAACCCACGGTTGCATCCATCAAAAAGTTGATTTTGTCGAACAGGAAGGCAGTGTGAGAGTCCAGGGAGTCAATGTCTCGCAAAATCTGCCGGGCTTGCTCGAACTGCTCGGCGTTCAGCATTTTGCTGCGCATCATGAAGCTGACCGCGCGGCGCGTGTCCATCACGTTGCGGCGGATGCGTCCGCTCAAGTCCTCGTGGCGGGCAATCGCCCCCAGCGCTTCACCGGCGATGGCATCGGTCACGTTGCCGGACAGAACCTTTTTGCTGACTTTTTCCAGTTCGTCGTAAATGCCTTCCAGCGTGTCGGCGGAGTATTCGGCGTCCGCATCGAATAGCTTGAGCAGCACTTCCTTGGCGTCTTCGATCAGGCCGGGGGCCCGCCGGGCGCGCATGCGCAGCAGCCGGAACACCGGCACATCTTCATCATGGATGGAGAAGAGCACGCCTTTGCTCTTGAGGTCGTCATTGACCAGGTTCAAGATGAACGCCGCGCGCACAGTGCGTGGCTCCGCATCGTCCGCGATCAAAAAGTCGCTGCGGATATGCACGTCGCCGTTGTCTTCAGCGTAAAAGCGGGCGGACTCTTCAATGTCCTCGTCCATCGCGTCATCCGGGATGGAGAGGCCGTAGTACTGCTTGACCCAGCGCTTTTCTTCCAGCGTGGGGGATTCCAGATCGACCCAGATGGGCTGGAATTTGGAAAGCTCTTCGAGCGACTCGATTTCTTCCTGAAAGAGTCGGCCATTGGCGAGCGTAAAGATGTTGAGCATGGCTCACTCCCAAAGTGGTTGGCTGCAGGCGGGTATTGGGTGCTTTCAACCCCGGTGCAGTAGTGGGAGTTGAAAGCTACCGACTAGGGTAGGTTTCCAAGGAGCGTTCTCCAGTAATTCAGAAGCGGAAATTATCGCATCGCCCATGGTGGGGTGGGCTTGCTGCTCCACCGGTTTTCATTTTTTTTGCGCATGCCCATTCATTGGGCACAATGCCCGACCGTCTGGCAGACGCATGTGCCCGTGCAGGTATCTTTGCCCCATTCGGGCCGTGTTTGAGGCTGAAAAGTCCTCAGGGGTGTCGGTGTCTTTGCGTGTCATCGGGGCTTGCTATTGCTGCAGTGCATTACAAAAAAGACTTTGCAATTGCCCCGAATCGGGCGCATAGTGGAATCATAAAGAGCGCGAATCGTTTAACAAGTTTGAGCGCCGACTGCTACCTTTGCAGAAGGCATTTTCAACCCTGAGAGCAACTGGAGGCTATTTATGAATTTGACGATCAGCGGTCATCACCTGGAAGTTACCCCGGCCCTGCGCAGTTATGTTACGACCAAGCTTGATCGCATCATGCGCCACTTCGATCAAGTGGTGGACGTGAAGGTGCTACTCACCGTTGAAAAGCAGAAGGAGAAAGAGCGACGGCAGCGCGCAGAGTGCAATATTCATGTCAAGGGCAGCGACATGTTTGCAGAAAGCGCCCATTCGGACCTGTATGCCGCTGTGGATGATCTGGTAGATAAGCTTGATCGACAAGTAGTCCGTCACAAGGACCGCCTGCAAAACCATCACCATGAAGCCCCCAAGCGATTGATGTAGTGTTGCAATAGAGACGACAACACCTAAACCGCCCTGACACGGGCGGTTTTTTTATGTGCATAATCCGCTCCTTACCATGAACCGCCTCGCGTCCATCCTTCCTCCTTCGCACGTGCTTGCGCATGTCGATGTCACCAGCAAAAAGCGGGCATTTGAAGAGGCCGGCCTGTTGTTCGAGAATCTGCATGGATTAAGTCGAGCATTGGTAACTGACAGCCTTTTCTCGCGTGAGCGACTGGGGTCCACGGGTCTGGGGCATGGTGTCGCGATACCGCATGGTCGCATCAAGGGGCTGAAGTCTCCCATGGCTGCCATTTTTCAGCTCTCCAATCCCATAGGGTTTGATTCGCCAGACGACATTCCGGTAAGTCTGTTGATATTCCTGTTGGTGCCTGAGGCGGCAACGCAAAAGCACCTGGAAATTTTGTCTGAAATTGCGGAGTTGCTGAGTGATTCCGCCCTGCGTGAGCAGCTCACCTCCTGTGAGGACGCCTCGCGCTTGCATTCCCTGGTTGCGGACTGGCAGTCCGCGAGAGCCGCCTAATCCTTTTCTTCTTTTCGTGGGTGCGCATTGAAACCTACCGCAGTCAGTGCAGATGCGCTTTTCGAGGAATTCAGAGGGCATCTGCGCTGGGAGTGGGTGGCCGGATTGGGGGCTTCAGAGCGCCGCTTCGATGAGGTCGCTATCAAGGCAGCCCGCTCCGGTGCAGATCTGGTGGGTTATCTCAATTACATCCATCCTTACCGCGTCCAGATACTGGGTGAGCGGGAGATTACCTACATCACCAATGCCACGCCAGAGGACTGTGCCCGCCGCATTTCCCGTATCGTGACCTTGGAGCCGCCGGCGTTGGTGCTCGCAGATGGGCAGGTGGCCCCCCATGCCTTGCTTGCGATGTGTGAGCGGGCCCAGATTCCAATGTTCGCCACCAAGGAGTCTTCAGCATTCGTTATTGATGTGCTGAGGGCCTATTTGTCCAAGCATTTCGCAGACCGCATGTCCATGCACGGTGTGTTCATGGATATCTTGGGTCTGGGTGTTTTGATTACCGGCGAATCGGGTCTTGGCAAGAGCGAGCTTGGCCTGGAGCTGATTTCTCGTGGCAATGGGCTGGTGGCGGACGATGCGGTGGACCTCTATCGCATCAACCAGACCACGATCGAGGGCCGGTGTCCGGAATTGCTGCAAAACCTGCTGGAGGTGCGCGGCATCGGTTTGCTGGATATTCGGGGAATTTTCGGAGAGACGGCGGTGCGCCGCAAGATGCGCCTCAAGTTGATCGTGCATCTGGTGCGCCGGGAAACCCTGGAGCGGGAATATGAGCGCATTCCCTATGAGCCTTTGACGCAGGATGTGCTGGGTATCCCCGTGCGCAAAGTGGTGATTCAGGTGGTGGCAGGTCGCAATATTGCGGTTTTGGTGGAGGCCGCTGTGCGCAATACCATTTTGCAGCTCAGGGGTATTGATACCTACCAGGAGTTCGTGGAGCGCCATCGCAAGGCAATGGCGCGCGGGCACTAATTGTGATTGCGATGGGGGCAGTCGCCTTTGGTGCAGTTGGCGTACAAGCTCAATGCGTGGTCTGATATAGCAAAACCCTTGGCCTTTGCCACAGCATGTTGGCGTTTTTCGATTTCAGCATCGAAAAACTCTTCTACCCGACCGCAATCCAGGCACACCAAGTGGTCGTGGTGCTGCCCTTCGTTAAGTTCATACACCGCTTTGCCACTTTCAAAGTGGCTCCGGCTCAGAATGCTGGCCTGTTCAAACTGGGTCAGCACTCGGTAGACCGTGGCCAAGCCCACATCGGATCTCTCTTGGAGCAGTACGCGGAACACATCCTCCGCCGTCATGTGTCGCTGGGTGCCCCGTTGAAACACTTCCAGGATTTTCAGGCGAGGGACAGTGGCTTTGAGACCCGTGTTTTTCAGTTCGTCGATATTGCTCATCAGCTCATTCCTGGTATGGACTTCAAACAGGCCAACAGGGGCCAAACGCTACAATGCCGTGATCATAGCGCTCTTCAATATTCATGCCCCTTACCTCTTGCCGTAGTCTTCGTACAGTGGCCATGGCCCTGGTGACCGTAACCCTTGCCGCTTGCGGGAGTCTCAGTGAGACGGGGGGGAAGGTCGTGGGGGTGCTGACCCCATACAAAATTGACATCGTTCAGGGCAATGTGGTCACCCGGGAGCAATTGGCTGTTTTGCGTGTGGGTATGCCCCGTGCAATTGCGCAGGATGTGTTGGGCAGTCCCTTGCTGACCAGCGTGTTTCATGCGGACCGCTGGGACTATGTGTTCACACTCCAGCGTCAGGGCAGTGAACCCCAGGCGCGCAAAGTGACAGTGTTTTTTAACCAGGATGTGATTAGCAAGATCGAGGCGGATGAACTGCCCAGTGAGACGGAGTTCGTGTCTACCCTGCGCGCCAAAAAAGTCGGAGGCCCCGTTCCTTCGTTGACAGCCTCAGAAGAAGCGCTCAAAAAATTTCCGGCACCGAAAGCGGCGGAGTCGCCCGCGCCTGTCAACACGGCACCGACTACGACCACGGCATATCCCCCGCTGGAACCCGGCGGCCTTTGATTCTTCCTTCTCTTTTTTCCCAGATCATGACCCACACCATTGCCATTGCTGGCGCTTCCGGCCGCATGGGCCAGATGTTGATTGACGCTGTCCGTGCTGCCGACGATTGCGTCTTGGCCGGCGCGCTGGATATGGCCGGCAGCCCCTCGCTGGGCTTGGATGCAGGAGCGTTCTCCGGCAAAGCCAGCGGCGTGTTAATCACCGCAGATGTACGCGAAGGCCTGAAAAACAGCCAGGCGCTCATCGATTTCACCCGCCCCGAAGGCACCTTGGCGCACTTGCAGGTCTGCCGTGAACTGGGCGTTGCCGCAGTGATCGGGACCACCGGATTTACCGACGCGCAAAAAGCCGAAATCGCAGAGATTGCCAAGTCCATCCCCATCATGATGGCACCCAACATGAGCGTGGGGGTGAACGTGACCCTGAAGCTGCTGGAAATGGCGGCCAAGGCACTTTCCACCGGCTATGACATTGAAATTGTCGAGGCCCACCACCGCCACAAGGTGGATGCGCCTTCCGGTACTGCGCTCAAAATGGGCGAGGTCATTGCCGATGCCTTGGGCCGTGACTTGAAGGAATGTGCTGTGTACGAGCGCTATGGCGTGACCGGTGAGCGCGACCCTTCCAGCATTGGCTTCGCCACCATACGCGGCGGCGACATCGTGGGCGACCATACCGTGCTGTTCGCCGGCACCGGCGAGCGCATTGAGATCAGCCACAAGTCGTCCAGCCGTGCTACCTATGCCCAAGGCAGTTTGCGCGCTGTGCGCTTCCTGGCGGGCCGTGCACCGGGGCTGTATGACATGTTTGATGTATTGAATTTGAAATGAGCCCGCTGCAGCTGCTTTTCCGCGGCGACGCAGTGCACACCGCCGTGGCGTTGACATTGCTATGCATGTCAGTTGCGGTGTGGTTTGTGATTCTCTGGAAGGGCTGGCTGCTGCAGCGCGCGTTGAAGGACGTTTCCCGCAGCACAGCCGCCTTCTGGCAAGCGGCGGATGTGCATGCAGCGATGGTGGCACTGCCCGCATTTGACCGGGAGGCTCTGGTCTTGCCCCTGGTCCAAGCCACGCAGACCCAAGGTGCGGGGACTCTGGCAGCTGCCGGCGACCGGGGTCAACAACTCACCCGCGTCCTGCGTGACGCTTTGCACGGCGTGCTGCAACGCCTGCAGTCCGGCCAGGTCCTGTTGGCTACCGTGGGCTCCACAGCGCCCTTCGTGGGCCTGCTGGGCACGGTGTGGGGCATCTACCATGCGCTGATCAGCATCACCGGGGGCGGGCAAGTCAGCCTCGACAAAATTTCCGGACCGGTGGGGGAAGCACTCATCATGACGGCGGCGGGCTTGGCTGTGGCGATTCCCGCTGTGTTGGCCTACAACGTGTTCGGCCGTCTGGTCGCCCGCTTGGAGGCCGATCTGGAAGGCTTTGCCCTGGACTTGCGCGAACTGCTGCTGAGCAGCCCCAAGGCGGACTGAATGGCATTCGGCCGCTTGGAACGCCCCTCCGGCGCGCAGCCGATGAGCGAAATCAACATGACGCCGCTGATTGACGTGATGCTGGTCTTGCTGGTGATCTTCCTCATTACCGCCCCCCTGATGGTGAGTGCGGTGAAGGTGGATTTGCCTCAGGCGCAGGGTACGCAAGCGACGGATGCTCCCAAATTTATAGCGGTCACCATTGATCCTGCAGGGCAAACCTATGTGAACGATGCGCCCATGGACAAGCCCGCTTTGGCCAATGCTTTGGCCGACGCTGCCAAGCGCAACCCGAATACCGAAGTCCGTCTGCGTGCTGACTCCACCGTGCCCTACGGCCGCGTGGTGGAGGTCATGGGTTTGGCCCAAAAAGCGGGCTTGAGCCAGATCGGATTTGTGGCCGAACCCGAGGCACCTGCCTCCCCCTGAACTCCGCGCGCAGTGCAGCGCCTAAAATCGCACCCAGCCTCTCTTTACGGCAGCGTGAGCGCTGCCCATTCCCCATGCAAGACAAGTACCAGCACCTCGACGTAGAACAATCCGCGCAAGCCCATTGGGCACAGCCTCTGTGGAATGGCGATACCGCCTACCGGGTCACCGAAAACGCCGTGGGCGCAGACGGCAAGCCCAAGAAGAAGTTCTACGCCTGCTCCATGCTGCCCTACCCCAGCGGCAAGCTGCACATGGGCCACGTGCGCAACTACACCATCAACGACATGCTGGCGCGCTACCTGCGCATGAACGGGCACAACGTGCTCATGCCCATGGGCTGGGACGCGTTCGGCCTGCCTGCCGAAAACGCGGCGCTCAAAAACAAAGTGCCGCCCGCCAAGTGGACCTACGAGAACATCGCCTACATGAAGGGCCAGATGCAGGCCATGGGCCTGGCCATCGACTGGAGCCGTGAAGTCGCCACCTGCGACCCGCAGTACTACCAATGGAACCAGTGGCTGTTCCTGAAGATGCTGGAAAAAGGCATTGCCTACCGCAAGACCCAGGTGGTGAACTGGGACCCGGTGGACCAGACCGTGCTGGCCAACGAGCAGGTGATTGACGGCAAGGGCTGGCGCACCGGTGCGGTGGTCGAGAAGCGCGAAATTCCCGGCTACTACCTCAAGATCACCGACTACGCGCAAGAGCTGCTGGACCATGTGCAGATGGGCAACGACAAGGCCACGCTCATCGGCTGGCCCGATCGCGTGCGCCTGATGCAGGAAAACTGGATCGGCAAGTCCGAAGGCGTGCGCTTTGCGTTCACCCACGACATCAAGGACTCGACGGGCGCATTGATCGGCGACGGCCGCATGTATGTGTTCACCACCCGGGCCGACACGGTGATGGGCGTGACCTTCTGCGCCGTGGCCCCCGAGCATCCTCTGGCTGCGCACGCTGCGGCCTCCAACCCTGCGTTGACCGCCTTCATTGAAGAATGCAAGACCGGTGGCACTACCGAAGCCGAACTGGCCACACAAGAGAAGAAGGGCCTGAACACTGGCCTGTTCGTGACCCACCCGCTGACTGGCGCCCAAGTGCCGGTGTGGGTCGGCAACTACGTATTGATGGGCTATGGCGATGGCGCCGTGATGGGCGTGCCGGCGCACGATGAGCGCGATTTCGCGTTTGCGCTGAAGTACGGCATTGAGATCAAGCAGGTGATTGCCTGTGCTTCCGGAGTCGCGGGCGCGGCAGCCGGTACGGCGGGCTCCTCATACGGCGAGCCAAAATCGTCACCCGCCGCACCGACTGCCACGCCCTCCTTGGTGTTCGATGCCACGCAGTGGGCGGATTGGTATGGCGACAAGCAGCGCGCGGTCACAGTCAACTCCGGCAAATACGACGGCCTGGCTTACAAGGCAGCGGTCGATGCCGTGGCTGCAGACCTGGCTGCCCAAGGCCTGGGCGAGAAGAAAACCACCTGGCGCCTGCGCGACTGGGGTGTGAGCCGCCAGCGCTACTGGGGCACGCCCATCCCCATCATCCATTGCGAGGAGCACGGTGCGGTGCCCGTGCCTGAAAAAGACCTGCCCGTGGTGCTGCCGCAGGACTGCGTGCCTGATGGCTCCGGCAACCCACTGCACAAGCACGAAGGTTTCCACGCCGGGGTGGTGTGCCCGGTGTGCGGCAAGCCTGCGCGGCGCGAGACCGACACCATGGACACCTTTGTGGATTCGTCCTGGTACTTCATGCGCTATTGCGATCCGAAAAACCCGGACGCCATGGTGGCCGGCGGCACGGACTACTGGATGCGGGACCAGAATGCCGCTACCGGCGGCAGCGGCATGGACCAGTACATCGGCGGTATCGAACACGCCATCCTGCACTTGCTGTACGCCCGTTTCTGGACCAAGGTCATGCGCGACCTGGGGCTGGTGAAGGTGGACGAGCCCTTCACCAAGCTGCTCACTCAAGGCATGGTGCTTAACCACATCTACAGCCGCCGCACCGCCAAGGGCGGCAAGGAATATTTCTGGCCCAAGGATGTGGAGCACGTGCATGACGCTGCCGGCAAGGTGGTGGGCGCCAAGCTCATCGTCGAAGTGGACAGCGCCGACGGCATGCTGCCCGTGGGCACCGCCATCGATTACGAGGGCGTGGGCACCATGTCCAAGTCCAAGAACAACGGGGTGGACCCGCAGGAGCTGATCGCCAAGTACGGCGCAGACACGGCCCGCATCTACACCATGTTCACCTCGCCCCCCGAGGCGACGCTGGAGTGGAACGACTCGGCGGTGGAAGGCAGCTACCGCTTCCTGCGCCGTGTCTGGAACTTCGGCTACAAGCTGTCTGCTATGGATTCTGTAGCTGCTCGCGCAAGTGTGGTGGGCGCCAAGAGCCTGAATGATGTGGAATTTGGCAAGGAAGCCAAGGCGCTCCGGCTGGAAATGCACACCGTGCTCAAGCAGGTGGACTTTGACTACCAGCGCATGCAATACAACACCGTAGTGTCGGGTGCGATGAAGATGATCAACGCGCTGGAAGGCTTCAAAGCCATGGACAGCGCCGGTGCACAAGTGGCCCTGATCGAGGGCTTCGGCATCCTGCTGCGTTGCCTGTACCCCGCTACACCGCACTTGTCCCACGCTTTGTGGTCCGAGCTGGGCTATGCCTCCGCATTGGGCGATTTGCTGGATGCGCCCTGGCCCCAGGTGGACGCGGCGGCCCTGGTGCAGGACGAGATCGAGCTGGTGCTGCAGATCAACGGCAAGCTGCGCGGTGCCGTGCGGGTGCCGGCAGGCGCTGACAAGGCGGCCATTGAGGCGGCTGCGCTGGCCAGTGAGGTGTTTGTGAGCCATGCCGCAGGGGCCGCCGCCAAGAAGGTCATCGTGGTGCCGGGCCGACTGGTCAACATCGTCGTCTGAGCGCCATGCTGAACCGCCGCCATCTTGTGGTCCTGCCTGCTGCTGCCTTGCTGGGAGGCTGCGGCTTCAAGCTGCGCGGCAAGCAGACCTTTGCGTTTGAAACGATTGCGGTCACGCCTGAGAAGGGGGCTGCAGTCGCGTCCGAGCTGAGTCGCTATCTGGGCAGCATGGTGCGCCCCGTGGCACCTGCTGCCGGCGGTGCATTGCCGGATGTGATCGTCGACATCCTGAGCGAAACCCGCGAGAAAGTGACTGTGGCCCTGAACGCCTCGGGCCAGGTGCGGGAGTACCAACTGCGCCTCAAGGTGCGCTTTCGTATGCGCAGCGCCAAGGGGCGCGACCTGATTGAGCCCACCGACATCCTGCAGGAGCGCGACATCAGCTTCAACGAATCTGCCGTGCTGGCCAAAGAGGCGGAAGAGGTGCTGCTTTACCGGGATATGCAGTCCGACATCGTGCAGCAGTTGCTGCGCCGGATTGCGGCCGTCAAAACACTGGAGCCCTGAGTCGTGGCCCTGGACCGGGTGGACCAGACTCTGCTGGAGCTGCTGCAGCGCGACGGGCGCATGAGCGCCCAGGCCTTGTCGGAAGGGGTCAACCTCTCGGCTCGCGCCACCCTGAACCGCATTCGCAAGCTGGAAGAGGACGGGCATATCCAAGGCTACCGTGCCTTGGTGGCGCGCCAGTCCATCGGCGAGCATGTGTCGGTGTTTGCTGAGATCGCGCTCAAGGACCAGCGCCAGGCCACGGTGCAGCGCTTTGAGCAGGCCATGGTGGCCTGCCCGGAAGTCATTGCCTGTTACTTGGTGAGCGGTCGCTACGACTACCTGGTGCGCCTGGCCTGCCGCGATCTGGCGCACTACCGGGACCTGACCAACACCTGGATTGACGACGTGGGGCTGGGCATCGACAAGGTGCTTACCAGCACCGAGTTGCAAACCGTCAAAGAATTCGCCGGTTTCCCCTTGAGGGTCCGTAGCTCCCGGTAGCAGTTTGCACGTGGGTGGATGGGGTTGCTTCCGATTCGGAAGCATTTCTGTGGTTATGCAGCGTTTTGCGCGTTTTGCCATGCAGAGTTCGTCGTTTCATGCCTCTGTGTCGCTCCTAGACTAGGTGCAGCAGCCGGCAGTGCAGTAGAAGCGGATTCCGCATCCTCCGCCGGCGCCCAGCCCCGAGGAGCGCCCCATGACCCGCTATATCGACGTACACGACATGCAAGCCCTGGTGCGCCAGCACGGCTTGGCCGCCATGATGTCGGAGATGGCCCAGACCCTCCGTGAAGACTTTTTGCGTTGGGAAGATTTTGATAAATCCCCCCGTACCGCCAGCCACAGCCGCGATGGTGTGATTGAGCTGATGCCCGTGTCGGACAACGCGCTCTACGCGTTCAAGTACGTGAACGGCCACCCCAAGAACCCTTTGCAAGGACTGTCCACCGTGATGGCCTTTGGCGTGCTGGCCGATGTGGCGACCGGCTACCCCGAACTGCTGAGCGAGCTCACCATCACCACTGCGCTACGTACCGCCGCCACTTCCGCCATGGCGGCCAAGGCCTTGGCCCGACCGGAGAGCACAAGCATGGCGCTGATCGGCAATGGCTCCCAGAGCGAGTTCCAGGCGATTGCCTTCATGACGCAGCTGGGCATTTCGACGCTGCGCGTGTTTGATGTGGATGCCAAAGCCACCGACAAGCTGCTGGCCAACCTGCGCCCCTATACCGATGCGGGCACGCTGCGCATTGTGCGATGCGCCTCCACCCGCGAGGCGGTGCGCGGTGCCGACATTGTGACCACCGTCACGGCGGACAAGAGCCATGCCACCATCCTGACGGCTGACATGATCGAACCCGGCATGCACCTCAACGCCGTGGGCGGCGATTGCCCCGGCAAGACGGAGTTGGAGGCAGCCATCCTGAACCACGCCAAAGTGTTTGTGGAGTTTGAGCCCCAGACCCGTGTGGAAGGCGAGCTGCAGCAGATGCCTGCCGACTTTGTGACCCATCCCCTTTGGAAGGTGCTGGCCGGAAGCACCGTTGGGCGCGATAGTGCGTCGCAAGTGACCCTGTTTGACTCCGTGGGTTTTGCGCTGGAAGACCTGTCGGCCCTGCGCTACGTGCACGCCTTGTCCCGGAAGCTGGGTGTAGGCAGCACGGTGCGACTGGTGCCGGAGATGGCGGACCCCAAAGACCTGTTCGCCTGCGCTACGGCGGCCCGTCCTGTTTTGCGCAAAGCAGCATGAGCGCCCCGGTTCTACACATCATCGGCGCGGCCGTCGGCGAGGGGGCAAGTGATGGCGGTTGCAAATGGGGCGCTGCGGCACTCAAAGACCATGGCATGGCACGCGCACTCGCGGCCACCGGGCGCACAGTGAGCTGGGGTGACACCATCAGCGCGCAGCCCCTGTTGGCCACCAGCCGGCTGCACGCCATCGAAGCGTTTTCGGACCAGCTGTCTATGGCCGTGCAGCAGGTGCTGCGCCAAGGTTGGCAGCCGCTGGTGGTGGGCGGCGACCACTCCTGCGCCGTCGGCACCTGGAGTGCGGTGGCAGACCATGTGCGCCCCCAGGGTGCTTTGGGGCTGATCTGGATGGATGCCCACCTGGACGCCCACACGCCCGAAACCTCAGACACCCAGGCCCCGCACGGCATGCCACTGGCAGCGCTCTTGGGTCACGGCGCACCGGGCATGACCGGGCTTTTCGGTTGGTGCGGCAAAGTGCGTCCGGAGCATGTGGCCATCATCGGTGCCCGCAGTTATGAGCCCGCCGAGCAGGCACTGCTCGCGCGCTTGGGCGTGCGCGTGATGTACATGCCGGAAGTGCAGGAGCGCGGATTCGCCGCCTGTTTTGCCGAGGCGCGGGCCATTGCACAAAGCGGCACCGCAGGCTGGGGCATCAGTTTGGATCTGGATGGCTTGGACCCTCAGGACGCTCCGGGCACCGGCACGCCGGTGGAGCAGGGCATACGCTTGGCCGACGCCTTGGCGGTGCTCGCGGGTTGCCAGCAGCAGGCGGGCTTTGTGGCCATGGAACTCACGGAGTACAACCCGCTGCGCGACTTTGGTGGCCGCACGGCCCAGGCGGCTACCGACCTGGTCTGTGCAGTTCTGGCACCCGAACGGGCGACTATGGAACTGGCCGCTTGAACTGCCCGCGGAGCGCGGGGGCCTTAAACTCCAGCCCCTATGCAACTCGCGGCCAACCAACTCAGCAACCACCTGCAGCGCGGGCTCAAAAGCCTGTACACGGTGCATGGCGATGAGCCTTTGCTGCAACAGGAAGCGCTGGACGCCATTCGCGCCCACGCCCGCACGCAGGGCTACACGGAGCGCACCTCGCACACCGTAGCGGGTGCCCACTTCGACTGGAGCGAGGTGCTGGCCGCCGGTGGTTCCTTGAGTTTGTTTGCAGACAAACAGATCGTGGAAATCCGCATTCCCAGTGGCAAACCCGGCAAGGATGGCAGCGCCGCTTTGCAGCAGCTGGCTGAAGCGTCGCAAGGCAATGATTCGACCTTGACCATCGTGCTCCTGCCCCGGCTGGACAAGATGACCAAGTCCGGCGCCTGGTTTTCTGCGCTGGAGAGCTATGGCATCACCCTCCAGGTGGACCCGATAGAGCGCAACGCCTTGCCGCAATGGATCGCCCAGCGCCTGGGTGCGCAGGGTCAACGGGTGGCGGCCGGAGAAGAGGGCCAGCGCACGCTGCAGTTTTTTGCCGACCGGGTGGAAGGCAATTTGTTGGCCGCGCACCAGGAAATCCAGAAGTTGGGTTTGCTGTTCCCCGCAGATGCGGCATCGGGAGAGCAGGGTGGCGTGCTGAGCCTGGAGCAGGTGGAAAGCGCGGTGCTCAATGTGGCGCGCTATGACGTGTTCAAGTTGTCAGAAGCGGTGCTCGCCGGCCAGGCCGGGCGCGTGCAACGCATGCTCGACGGCCTGCAGGCTGAGGGCGAAGCCGAAGTGCTGGTGCACTACACCCTGGCCGAAGACATACGCGCGCTCAAGCGCGTGAAAGACGCCATGGGCCAAGGCCGCCCCCTGCCGATGGCGTTGCGCGAAAACCGCATCTGGGGCGCCAAAGAGCGACTGTTTGAGCGGGTGTTGCCCAAGTTGTCTGAGCGCACCTTGGCGGAGCTGTTGCAGTCCGCCCATGTGGTGGATGGCATTGTCAAAGGCCTGAAGCAGCCGGATTGGCCCAGCTCCGGCTGGCAGGCGCTGCACCGGCTGGCCTTGCAGCTGTGTGCCTTGTGTGCCGGCCAAACCAAGGCGGCGCTCGGGAGACGCATGTGACGGATGGTGCCCCCGCCCAACGGCATGTACAGCGCAACAACCAGATCTCCATCCGCCTGCACTACCGGTTGGAGGCCGAATGGCATCGCCTGGAGGCCCAGCAATGGAATGCGCGTGGGTTTTGCTTTTTTCACACCCATACACTGCAGGGCGGCCCAGTCGCCTTCAAGCGCAGCCTGCAACATTTCGAGGGCGAGATTGTCTGGACGCGCGCTTGCCAGGATGAAGCCGAGGTGGGCGAGATGCTGCTGAACGAGGCTATTCATCGGCAAGCGGATCGCTTGTTGTCCCAGCCGGAGACGCAGCAGCGCTTGCTGCGTCTGATGCGCGTGCAAGGCATGGTGGACGCCAAACAGCGGGTGCTGGCCTCGCTGGGCGGAATGCCTGAGGCTGCCAAATGGCAGCAACAAATTCAGCAGCGCATGCAAGAAGCGCTGTTTCAATCCGGCGTGCGTGTAGCCTCACCCGTGTGGTCTGCGGTGGTGGCCGATGCGCTGGCTTTGGGCGGTGTGGTGCAGGATCTGGAGCGCTGGTCTGGCAGCCTGGGCGGTAGCTGACAAGCGCTTCGCATGGACTCTTTCCGCTTCTGCGAAAATCGGCCCATGAACGCGACCAACACCACCGAATACACCCTGGCTCTGGGTTCTCAAGCAAAAGTGGCCTCGGCCCTGATGGCACGTGCGCCAGCAGCTATGAAAAACAGAGCGCTTCGCCGTTTGGCGGAATTGCTGCGCGAGAACACCCAGGCCCTGCAGGTGGACAACGCCAAAGATATTGAGCGTGCCGTGGCCAATGGCCTGGCGGCCCCCATGGTGGACCGCTTGAAACTCACGCCCAAAGTGCTGGACACCTGCGCCGAGGGCTGCGAACAACTGGCCGCCATGGCCGATGTGATCGGCGAAATCATCGGCATGAAGCAGCAGCCCAGTGGTATCCGCGTCGGGCAGATGCGCGTGCCGATTGGCGTGTTCGGCATGATTTTTGAGAGCCGGCCCAACGTGACCATCGAAGCGGCCAGCCTGTCCATCAAGAGCGGCAACGCCTGCATCTTGCGGGGTGGTTCGGAGGCGATTGACTCCAACAAGGCCCTGGCCCGGCTGGTGCAGCAGGCGCTGGCAGAGAGCGGTTTGCCTGCAGACGCGGTGCAACTGGTGCAAACCACCGACCGTGACGTGGTGGGGCAGCTGATTGCCATGCCGCAGTTTGTGGATGTGATCATCCCCCGCGGTGGCAAGGGCTTGATTGAGCGCATCAGCCGCGATGCCAAGGTGCCTGTCATCAAGCACCTGGATGGGAATTGCCACACCTATGTGGACGACCCGTGCGACATCGCGATGGCCGTCAAGGTGGCAGACAACGCCAAGACCCACAAATACAGCCCCTGCAATGCCACCGAAGGGCTGCTGGTCGCGCGTGGTGTGGCCGCTGCGTTTTTGCCGCTGATCGGCAAGGTGTACGCCGACAAAGGGGTGGAAATGCGTTGCGACCTCGAGGCCTTGGCGATTTTGCAGTCAAAACTGCCTCTAGCCCCCGTGGATACTGCGCAAACAGCTATTAATTCAGGAGCAAAGCTGGTGCCTGCCACCGAGCAGGACTGGTATGAAGAGTATTTGGCCCCCATCGTCAGCGTGAAAGTGGTGGCCGGGGTGGACGAGGCCATTGCCCACATCAACCAGTACAGCAGCCACCACACCGACGCCATCCTCACCACCAACCACGTGCACGCCCAGCGCTTCCTGCGCGAGGTGGATTCGGCCAGCGTGATGGTGAATGCCAGCACCCGCTTCGCCGATGGCTTTGAATACGGGCTGGGCGCCGAAATCGGCATCAGTACCGACAAGTTCCATGCCCGTGGCCCGGTGGGCATCGAGGGCCTCACCTCGTTGAAATACGTGGTCTTGGGGGAGGGGGACGTGCGTACCTGAGCTGCGCCCGCTCCCCCAGAATGAAACCCGACCCAACCTAAAGAAAGCTACCGCGCATGGTTCCGCATCTCATCACCGCCCTGACCGGCCCCATCAATGAACTGGAGCAGCGGGTGCTGGACTCCATGCCGGCCATCGAGCGCTGGTTCCGCCTGGAGTGGATGGAGCACACGCCCCCGTTTTACACGGCGGTGGATGTGCGCAATGCTGGCTTCAAGCTCGCGCCGGTGGATACCAACTTTTTCCCCGAGGGCTGGAACAACCTCACCCCCGCCATGCTGCCCCTGGCCGTGCAGGCGGCGCAGGCGGCGATTGAAAAAATTTGCCCTGAGGCCCGCAATCTGCTGATCGTTCCCGAGAACAACAGCCGCAGCACCTTTTATTTGATGAATCTGGCGCAGCTGCGCCGGATTTTCAACATGGCCGGCCTGAATGTGCGCATCGGCTCCATCAGCCCCGACATCAAGAAAAGCACCACGATTGCTCTGCCCGATGGCGAGTCCATTACCCTGGAGCCGGTGGTGCGGACCAAGGGTCGCCTGGGCCTCAAGGATTTCGACCCTTGCACCATTCTGTTGAATAACGACCTGCGTGCCGGCGTGCCCGGCATTCTGGAAGACCTGCACGAACAGTACCTGTTGCCGCCCCTGCACGCCAGCTGGACCACCCGCCGCAAGAGCACCCACTTCCGTTGCTATGAGGAAGTGGCCAAGCGTTTCGGCAAGCTCATCGGCGTGGACCACTGGTTGATCACGCCCATGTACGAGCAATACGGTGTGGCGGACTTGCGGACCCCCGAGGGGATTGCGGCTTTGGCCAGCCGCATCGACGGCATGCTGACCAAGGTGAAGAAAAAGTACAAGGAATACGGCATCAAGGAAAAGCCTTTCCTCGTCATCAAGGCCGACAACCGCACCAGTGGCAACACCATTCTGTCGGTGCGGGACACCAAGGACCTGGAGGCCAAGCTGCGCAAAATGGGTGCCGGCGTGGAGGATGCGCCCGCCCCCCTGGAGCTCATCCTCCAGGAAGGGGTGCTGACCAATGAGCGCATCAATGACGCCGTGGCCGAACCGGTGGTCTATTTGATGGACCGGTATGTGGTGGGCGGTTTTTACCGCATGCATGCCGAGCGCGGGGTGGACGAAAACCTTAGTGCACCAGGCTCCAGCTATGTGCCATTGGCTTTCGCGGAGAGTACGCACTTACCTCAGCCTGGTGTTCGCCCCGGAGCGAGCGCCCCGAATCGCTTTTATATGTACGGGGTGATAGGCCGCTTGGCCATGCTGGCTGCCAGTTATGAACTGGAAGCCACCGACCCGGAAGCTGAGCGCTACGACTAGGCGCCGTCAAGCGCGGCGACCAGGGGGGCAGTGCCAAAGTTGCTGCGCTGCAACAAGTTTGCAAAAACCCTGTGATTAGAGAATCCGCCCCTTGCAGCCCTCTTTGCGGGGAGCAAAATAGCGGTCCCTCAAGGAACGGAACCCGGCATCCTTCTCAGGCCGGGTGTTTTTGTGTCAGCATCCAAATCGTCTCTCGCGGCACTTACGCTCGGTGCCATTGGCGTTGTGTACGGCGATATCGGCACCAGCGTGCTGTACGCCATGAAAGAAGTCTTCGGTTCGGGCCATGTGCCTTTTACTGAAGCCAACGTCTACGGCATTCTTTCCATTTTTTTCTGGACCCTGACGGTCATCGTCTCCATCAAGTACGTGGTGCTGGTCCTGCGGGCCGACAACCATGGCGAAGGGGGGCTGGTGGCCATGCTGGCACTGGCGTCCCAGTCGGTGAAAGACAAGCCACAGCTGCGGCGGGTGTTGCTGATCATCGGCATCTTTGGAACCTGCTTGTTCTACGGGGATGGCGTGATCACGCCGGCCATCTCGGTGCTGTCAGCCGTAGAGGGTCTGGAGGTGATTTCCCCCGGCTTCAAGCGCTATGTGATTCCTTTGACGCTGCTCATCCTGTTTTGCCTCTTCGTGGTGCAGAAGCGGGGGACGGCGGGGATAGGCAAGTTTTTTGGCCCTATCACCATTGCCTGGTTCCTGGCCATTGCGGTTCTGGGGGTGAGCCACATCATTGATCAGCCGCGCATTCTGTGGGCCATCAGTCCGCACTATGCCCTGGGCTTTCTCTGGAATCATCCCGGGACCACATTTATCATTTTGGGCGCCGTGGTCCTCTGCGTTACGGGGGGGGAGGCCCTGTATGCCGATATGGGGCACTTCGGCAAAAAGCCCATCCGCCTGGCCTGGTTCTCCATCGTGATGCCTGCCCTGACCCTGAATTACTTCGGCCAGGGCGCTTTGTTGCTAGATCACCCCGAGGCGGTGAAGAACCCGTTTTACATGATGGCGCCTGACTGGGCTTTGCTGCCCTTGGTCGGCTTGGCCACCATGGCCGCCGTCATCGCTTCGCAGGCATTGATATCCGGGGCTTTTTCTGTGACCAAGCAGGTCATCCAGCTGGGTTATCTGCCGCGCTTGCACATTGAACATACCAGCGTGAAAGATACCGGGCAAATCTACATTCCCTTTGTGAATTGGGGCTTGTTTGTCGCCATTGTTCTGGCCGTGGTGATGTTCAAGTCCTCCAGCAACCTGGCAGCGGCCTATGGCATTGCGGTGTGCACCGACATGCTGATCACGACCATCCTGACCTTCTATGTCATCCGCTACAACTGGCGCTACCCTTTGTGGTTGTGTGTGGCAGCCACCGGCTTTTTCTTCGTGGTGGATTTCGCCTTCTGGGCGTCCAACCTGCTCAAGCTTTTTGACGGGGGCTGGTTTCCCCTGGTCATCGGGGGGGCGATATTCACGCTGATGATGACCTGGAAGGATGGCCGTCGCATGTTGAATGAAAAGCAGCGCGCCGAATCGCTGGATCTGGACAGCTTTTTGGAGGCCGTGTTCGTGAGTCCCCCCGCACGGGTGGAAGGAACCGCCGTGTTCCTGACCTCAGACAAGGGCAGCGTCCCCAATGCCCTGCTGCACAACCTGAAACACAACAAGGTATTGCACTTCAACAACCTGTTTGTGACGGTGCGCAATCACGAAGTGCCCTGGATCGGCCTGGACAAGCGCCTGCAGATTGAGTCTCTGGGGCATGACTGCTGGCAGGTCACTATCAATTACGGCTTCAAGAACGACCCGGATGTGCCCAAGGCGCTGGAGCAGATGCGGGGTCGCGGTTGTACGCTGGACGCCATGTCCACCAGCTACTTCCTGTCGCGCGACAGGGTGGTGCCCACCCTGGGTGAAGGCATGGCGCCGTGGCGCGAAAAGCTGTTTGCGCAGATGCACCACAACGCCAGCGCAGCGGCCGACTTCCTCAACCTGCCCAACAACTCGGTGGTGGAGCTGGGTTCCAAAATCGAAATCTAGAGCGTAGTGCCCCCACGCTCCGCCGCTGCGCGGGTCGCTGCCCCCCGAGGGGGCGTGTTTCCGCTGGGGGCGGCCCGGCGCTGAAACCTGGCCCCCACGCTCCGCCGCTGCGCGGGGCGCGGTTTGCATCGCTGACAATGGCGGGATGCGATTTTTCAAAGACTTGAGTCTCTCGGCCTTCACTGCCGGCTTTGTGGCGGTGCTGGTGGGCTTTACCAGTTCGGTTGCGATCGTGTTTCAAGCGGCGCTGGCCTTGGGCGCCACGCCGGAGATGGTGGCCTCCTGGATGTGGGCGCTGGGCATCGGCATGGGGCTGTGCTCTTTGCTCCCGTCCTTGTGGTGGAAAAAGCCGGTGATGGTCGCCTGGAGTACGCCGGGCGCCGCCGTGCTGGCGACTGCCGCGACCGCTGGCGGCTTCACCATGGCGGATGGCGTGGGCGCATTTATGTTGTGCGCGGTGCTCATCACGGTGGCGGGGGTGACCGGCTGGTTCGAGCGGGTGATGAACCGCATCCCTCTGGCGCTGGCCTCCGCTTTGCTCGCCGGTGTGCTGGCCCGCTTCGGCCTGCAAGGTTTCGCCGCCGCGCAAACAGCCTTGCCCTTGGTAGCACTGATGTTCGTCACGTACTTGCTGGGCAAGCGTTTTCTGCCCCGGTATGCAGTTCCGCTGACCTTGCTTGTTGCTATTGTTTTTGTAGCTGCTCGCGCACAGTTTGCGGGGGCTGATATTCAATTTGGCTTCACGATGCCCGTATTCGTGGCGCCGGCCTTTTCACTGGCGGCCTTCATCAGCATGTCCTTGCCGTTGTTTGTGGTGACCATGGCGTCGCAAAACCTGCCGGGTGTGGCTGCCATCCGGGCCGCTGGCTATGCCGACCGCCAGGCCGACAGCGGTGATGCGGGCATTCCCGTCTCCAAGGTGATCACCCTGACCGGTTTGATGACGCTGGTGCTGGCACCGTTCGGTGCTTTTGCCCTGAACCTGAGTGCCATCACCGCCGCCATCTGCATGGGGCCGGAAGCCCATGCGAATCCGGCGCGCCGGTATACCGCAGCCGCTTCGTGCGGCGCCATTTATGTGGTGATCGGCCTTTTTGGCGCTGCGATCACCGGCGTGTTGACCGCCTTCCCCAAAGAGCTGGTGGCCGCCATTGCGGGCCTGGCGCTTTTGGGCACCATTGGCGGTGCCATGCACGCTGCCTTGCAGGACGAGCGCAACCGCGAAGCCGCCCTCGTGACCTTTCTGGTCACGCTCAGTGGCGTGGTGATCGCCGGCGTCGGCTCGGCCTTTTGGGGGGTGGTTGCAGGGGGGCTGGCGCTTTTGGTGCAACATGTAGCCCGCGCGCCGCAAGCCAAGACCTGAGTCACTCATTGCGCGGGCTCGGCGCCTGCTTCCTTTTTTGCAGAAAGACACCATGCACATTCTTTTCGTGGCCGACCCGCTGGAGTCGTTCAAGATCTACAAAGACACCACTTTTTCCATGATGCGCGAGGCCCAGAAGCGGGGCCACCGCATCAGCGCCTGTGAGCCCAAAGACATCCTGTGGCAGCGCGGCGGTGTGGTGAGCGCCTTGGTGCGGGAGATCACGCTCACCGGCGCGCCGGAGGTGTGGTTTACCGCCGCACAGAGCGCGCCGGACGAGCGGCGCCGGGCGCTCAAGGACTTTGACTGCGTGGTCATGCGCAAGGACCCGCCGTTTGACAGTGAATTCTTTTACGCCACACACCTCCTGGAGCAGGCCGAGCGCGAAGGTGCCAAGGTTTTCAACAAACCCCGTGCCTTGCGCGACCACCCCGAAAAACTGGCGATTCTGGAGTTCCCCCAGTTCATCGGCCCCACCCTGGTGACCCGGGATGCGGACGATGTGCGACGCTTTCACGCAGAGCACCGCGACATCATCCTCAAGCCCCTGGACGGCATGGGCGGCATGGGCATCTTCCGCGTGAAGGACGACGGCCTGAACCTGGGCGGCATCATCGAAACGCTCAACAAGGACGGTGCCCAGACCTTGATGGTGCAGAAGTTCCTGCCCGCGATTCGCGAAGGTGACAAGCGGGTGCTGGTCATAGGCGGAAAGCCGGTGCCCTTTTGCCTGGCGCGCATTCCACAAGGGGGCGAAGTGCGTGGCAATCTGGCTGCGGGTGGTAAGGGCGTAGCCCAGCCGCTGACCGACAGTGACCGCGCAATCGCCGAAGCCCTGGGGTCCATCCTCGCCGCACGCGGGCTGTTGCTGGTGGGGCTGGACATCATCGGCGACAGCCTGACCGAGATCAACGTGACCAGCCCGACTTGCTTTCAGGAAATCAGCGACCAGACCGGCTTTGATGTGCCGGCCATGTTTCTGGACGCTTTGCAGGCTGCTGTGGCCGGCATTTAGTCGCCGTGTTGGTGCCGGCGCGCTAAGCGCTGGCGCCTGCTGTCTCTGTCCGCTGCGGGTGCTTGAGAGGCCGTTGCGCGCCAGCGGCGTGCTGGTTATGTGAATCGTCAGCCGATTCAGAGAAATACTGTCAGGCATTTGTAGGTTTTATCTATTGATAACGAGAAAAAGTGCAGAAGTTAGTGAGACTGAATTGAAAGAGCCTCCTAAATCGCTAGACTGACTGCAGAGGGTGTCCGGAATTTTGTGTAAACGGGGCGGACATCAGTTTGCGGAGATGCGATCTCCAAACTGAATGGTAAACCGGGTCAGTGCTGCCTTCCAATCTCGGATTGGCATGGTCCATTTCTGACTGATATTGCGCAGGGCCAGATAGAAGAGTTTGGTCAGCGCTTCGTCGCTGGGAAACGAGCCACGATTCTTGGTCAACTTGCGCAGGCTCATGTTGACCGATTCGATAGCGTTGGTCGTGTGTATCACCTTCCTGATCTCCGGCGGATAGTCGAAGAACGGTGTCAGTCGCTCCCAGTTCCTGCGCCATGACTGGCCGATGGGCAGGTACTCGGCATCCCATTTGGCTTCGAACTCCCCCAGCATCATCTCGGCCTGCTCGGCGGTGGCAGCGGTATAGATGCGGCGCAGGTCAGCTGCAACCTCCTTCCTACGTTTCCAGGACACGTAGTTCAGGCTGTGGCGCAGGGAGTGTCTGAATTTCTGTGTGTGAGGCGGAGATACTTGCCCACGGCAATGGGCAAGCGGATTTCATCTTAATTGAATTGCTTGGTAAATCGGTCGTCGTAGAGAATCGCGAACTGGTTCATGGCTTCCTTCCAATC
>CAUOXL010000007.1:0-166505 GCA_963508575.1 uncultured Rhodoferax sp. | reverse complement strand
TCGGAACTGAAGACTCGGCGTGTACGTCGAGCGGATGATTTCTTGCTCATGTTGGACTCCTTGCCAGACCCCTTTCGGCCTAGCTTGAGGCCCCCATCATCCACTTATCCCACCTGTCCAGATTGGTCGAGCCACTTCTGATATCTGAATGATCTGACCACTTTTTTTGTTGAAAAGCTGGAAACCGGTTTTATTCGAAAGAGGCTTCAAATCGAAACTAAATATTTGCTGACCCTCTATGACGCCCTTGGCATTGATGCGATGAGAGGTACTGCTATTTTGTCGATGGACAGTCCCCCAGCCACCCGAGCTTCTTGCAAATCCCAGAATTTTTCCAGCTGTGTTGATTCAGAGTGGCTGACAACTGCAATTGCAACGAAGAAGCAACTTGATGAAACCCAATATGAAAGTGCCGCACGCATCATGCGCAACGATTTCTCTGATCTGTGCCAGCCGAATCCTAAGTAGTGACACGCCATGGCAATGCTTTCGTTTCGGATGCAGCTCATAAAAAGATCAAATAGTACGCGTTAAGCGTGGAGCGCCTGTGCGGAAATCATTGGGGCGAGCTTGGCGCCACCATACGCCCCCAGTCCCATTTTTTGGATGGAAAAGGCCTCTAGCGCTCATGGAACATGCGCAAGCAGCTCCCAAATCCATAGCAACCCTACAGCTTAACGCTCGTCCGCAGCAATGCAGTCCTCAACTCCCGAGTAGCCTCCTTCGCCACATCCACTCCCTGTACCGCCAGCTCAAACGGGGAGCCAGGCTTGATGTGGGTAGGGAGTAGTTTCTTGATGGGAGTCACAGCGGGGTGCTTGCCGCCCGGCACACACATGCGAATAGAAAACCCGTATTCGTCGAGCACGCCTTTGGCGTACAGCTCCGCCAGCTGCTGAAACGATACGAAGGTGGAGCGCTTCACGTCTTTGGCGCCCGGCTCGCGGACGGTGCGGACGATCTCGAACTTGCCGAGCGAATCGCGCTGGGTGTTGGTAAACGGGTGCAGCACCACGTTCACGCTGAGCCCGCCCTTGGGCGGTGCGATGGTGTGCTCTACGGCGATGTCGGTTAGCAGCATGTTGTTTTCCTTTTTATTCCGGCGTAGCCCGTCGGCTGGGAGCGACTGCTACACCCGGCCGCGCGGCTGTTGGGCGGCTCAGAGGCATAAGAATGGCTTCAAGCCTGCCAAGGGTTGACGAGGCTTACGCCGGTATGGGCGAAGTCCGCCACATTGCGGGTGACGATGGTGAATTTGTGTTCGATGGCAGTGGCTGCAATCATGGCGTCGCGTTCAGCGCGCGGGTCAGGCACATGAAGCGCCGCGCACACAGGCGCGGTATGTTCGGTAAACGGCAGGATTCGCCCGGCAAACGTGGCCCGCACACCGGCTAGCCAAAGGCGCAGTGCGCTGCCTTGTGGCGGCGTTCGGCGCTCCAGGGCCTGAACGCCCTGCTCCAACTCCAGCAGGGTGATGGCCGACAAAAACAGGCTGCTCATAGGCTGCGCAGCAGCCCAGGCACGCACGGCGGCGGATTGCTGTGGCTTGTTCTGCCGCAGCTCTGAAATGACATTGGTATCCAGCACAAACATGGCGGGCGTCAGTCAAACTCGGCGGGACGCGTGACAAGGTTGATGCGCGGCGGGTCAAACTCGATGCCCTCTGCGCATGGAATGCTGTCCATGGCTTCCAACAACGTGGGCTCATTGCGCCCGACAATGCGGTGGTAATCCTCAATCTTCAGCAGCGCAAACGCAGGCCGCCCACGGTCCGTGATAAACACGGGACCATCGGCCGCCGCACGCTTGGCGGCAGACACATCACGGGTGAAATCCCGGCTTGAAAAGGTGTGGATAGGCATGGCAGGCTCCCAAAGCTGTCAATGATTGTATGTTACGACATACACATTCACTGCCGCCAACTGGGTCACGGAGGCCTGCTCGTTGTCTGCGAGAGCGTTTGGCAATCAGCCCCAAGCCCGCGTCAGCAACTCATTCATGCGCGAACCTGCGGCGCTTGTGGTGAGCATCAAACTGGTGGCCACATTCGTGCTGTGTGCACTACCGCCAAGATCCACACAGTTTCTCCCTGCACTTCGTAGACCAGTCTGTAGTTCTCGTGGGGAATCAGCTCACGCGTGCCTGCAATCTGGCCAACTTTCCCCAGATGCGGGTGATCCGCCAAGCGGGCAGCTGCAGCCTCAAAGCGCTCGTCCATCTGAATCGCTGCAAGTGGGTTGTCCACAGCGATGTAGTCCATGATGTCGGCGCGGTCTTGCTCGGCTGCTGTGGCCCACGCAATCTTCATGCGTCAGTTTTCCCCGCCTTGGCAAGGAGTTGTTCGCGCCGCAGCGCGAACCGGGCATTCACCTCGGTGTCGCTGGCGTATTCACCTACCCCGATCTGATCTCGCGCATGGGTGACCTTGCCCCGCAAAAACTCTTGGTACTCGCGTGCCTCACGCTGGCGCTGCACAAACTCGCGCATCAATTCGCGCAATATCTGCGAGGCCGGGCGGTGGGCAGCCTCGGCCTCCATCATGAAATCGGCACGCAGCTCGGGTTCCAGTTTCATGGTGAAAACGGCTTCTTTGGACATGGGGCAAGCTCCGACAGAAAAAGTACATTAAAAGTATATACCTCGACAGTACAAAATCAGGCACCCAGGCTCAGCCGATTAGTACGTCGAAACCACCGTACGCTACGGCAAAGGCCAAGTTTGAAATTGCCCAAATGGCAAAACCTCTGATAGCCCCCAAGCCAGCAGAAAGTATCAAAGCCACTGGCTTTTCCTCTCCATCAGCGGCAGCCGCCTTGCAAGGCTTCTTTCACAGTTGCCCACCATATTAAAGAGTGCTTTAATTTGATGTCACTTTATGAAAGAAAACTTGCAATGTCCAGAACCACCGGCCGCTACGTCGTTTCCACTACCTTGGGTGAGCCGGTGCGGGCCTTTGTGCCGCATGCGCTGCCGCCCACAGACCCGGCTTTAGCCCTAGCGGTCTATACCGGTCTGGTTCACCAAGCGGAGCTGGCGCTGGCCCGTTTGGCCGGAGTCTCGGGTTTGGTGCCATCGCTGGACTGGTTGCTGTACAGCGCCATTCGCCGCGAGGCCCTACTGACATCCCAAATCGAGGGCACGCAAGCCACCTTGACGGACCTGTTCGACGAAGAAGCGGGCTTCAAGGTGAGCAACACCGACGATGTGGAAGAGGTTACCAACTACCTGCGCGCCTTTCGCTGGGTGCAAGAGCAACTGCGCAGCCCTCAAGGCCTGCCCATCAGCGTGCGACTCTTGTGCGAAGCGCACCGCCTGCTGCTGAACGGCGCACGCGGCGCGGGCAAACAGCCCGGAGAATTGCGCCGCTCGCAAAACTGGATTGGCGGCACGCGCCCCAGCAATGCTGTGTTTGTGCCGCCACCGCCTGAGCAGGTGCCGGCCCTGCTCAAAGACTTGGAGGGCTTTATCCACGACACGTCGCCGGGCCTTCCTGCGCTGGTCAAGGTGGCGCTGGTGCACGCGCAGTTTGAGACCATTCACCCGTTTTTGGATGGCAACGGGCGCATTGGCCGCTTGCTGATTGCCGCCTTGCTGGAGCATTGGGGGTTGCAGTCCGAACCACTGATGTACCTGAGCGGCTACCTGAAGCAGCACCAGCAGGAGTATTACCGGCGCTTGTCCGCCGTCCGCACCGACGGCGACTGGGAGGCTTGGGTGAGCTTCTTTTTGGAGGGCGTGGCCTCTGCGGCCAGCAGTGCGGAGCGCAACATCATCGACGTGGCCAGCCTGGTGACGGCGGACCGCAAGCGGCTGCTGCAATCCCCGCAAGCGGGGCCAGCGAGCTACCGGCTGTTTGAGTTGCTGCCCATGATGCCGCGCTTCACCATCGAGCGCGTGCGCCAGCAACTGGACACGAGCTTTCCCACCGCGACAGCCGCTGTCAAAGCGCTGGAGTCTCTAGGCATCGTCTCCGAGCTGACCGGGCAAAAGAAGAACCGCAGCTACAGCTACCAGGCATATGTGGAACTGCTCTCGCGCTGAACAGCCATTCAACGGCGCGCAACTGCGTTATTGATAGAGAAATCAGCCCCTTGCGCCCGTGGAATATGCGCGAGCAGCTCCTAATTCCATAGCACCTAGCCACCCCGCCGATACTCCGCGCACCAGCGTGCAGCCCAGTCGGCACAGCGCCCGACCTTGACCTTGGCGTCGTCAAAGTCCACCAGCACCAGTTGATCCGCACCCTGCGGGGGGCGTGGTTGCTCCAGGGTGCGGCCATCGGTCAGCAACCAGAGGACGGTAGAAGCGGTGCTGGCACTGGTACCGCGTACCCGGCGGTGTTGGGCCATCAAGTTATCGGCGGCAGCCATGGCCTGTGCCAAGGGGGTGCCGCCACCGCCGCCGCGCTGTTGCACGCGCACGGCGGCGGCGCGGCGTGCGGGGCCGGGGGGCACCAGCACTTCCACGCCCTGTCCGCCAAAGCACAGCAGGGCTACATGGTCACCCGCGCGGGCGGCCTGCTCCAGCACCTGGGTGGCGTAGCCTTTGGCCCGCGCCAGGCGGCCACCTTGGCGCATGGAGCCGGAGGTGTCCAGCAGCAGCAAATGCAAGGTCGACGGCTTGGCTTGGGGCTCGCGCCAGCGCAGGTGCTGCGCGGCGAGTGCGTTGCGGCCTTTGGCCTGCAGGGTGGGCAGCCAGGCGATGGCGCCATGTCGTGTTGCTGGGCCGGATGGCGCGCGCACCACCACCGACGATGCGTGGGCACCGGCTGCTAGAGAGGCTGTGCGCCACCGCCCGCCGCGCGCCGCACTCTGGGGCACGGGGCCGGGGTGGCTCAGGCTTTTTTTGGTGGGAGCACTCCTGCAACCGCAGGCCGCACCGTGCCCACAGGCACGGGTGGCATAGCGCCCCAATCGCCATCGGCATTGCCGGCACCGGCCGATTCCGGCTGGGGGGTGCTGGCGTCTTGGCCTAAGACTGAGGGTTGGGGCCTTTGTGCGCTTGGTGGAGCAGCTTGTGGCACGGGTTGCTGGGCAGAAGTTTGCCGCCGGTGGTGCAAGGCCAGCTCGGCCACGGCGTCCACATCAGCCACCGTCACCGCGTCGCGCCCGTCCAGCGCGGCGGATGCGCGGGCGGCGCGCAGCATCACCAAATCGGCTCGCACGCCATCCACCCCGGCGGCCAAGGCAAGTGCTCCTGCGTGGGCCAGTGCATCGTCCGGCCACTGCACGCGGGGCAACACGGCTTGCGCGTCCAACACGCTGGCGGCCAGGTTTTGCACGGCGTCGGCATGGCTTTCGGCCACCGCAGCGGGGTCTGCATCAAACTGCAAGCGGCTGCGCACGATGTGCTGGCGCTGCGCTGCGTCCAGCGGGTTGTGCAGCCACACCGAAAGGCCAAAGCGGTCCAGCAGCTGGGGGCGCAGCTCGCCCTCCTCCGGGTTCATGGTGCCCACCAGCACAAAGCGCGCGGCGTGGCGCTGCGAAATGCCGTCGCGCTCCACCGTGTTGACGCCGCTGGCAGCGACGTCCAGCAAGGCATCGACCAGCGCGTCAGGCAGCAAATTCACCTCATCCACATACAGCACGCCCTGGTGCGCCCGCGCCACCAAGCCCGGCGAGAGGCGCACGGCGCCGCTTTGCAAGGCGTCTTCAATACTCAGCGTGCCCACCAGTTGCTCCAGGCTGGCAGCCAGCGGCAGCGTGACAAACGGGGCCTGCGGCAGCAAGGCGGCCAAGGCGCGTGCGGCGGTGGACTTGGCCGTGCCACGCGGCCCGCCAATGAGCACACCACCAATGCCGGGGTCCACCGCCACCAGCAACAAAGCGCGCTGCAAGGCTTGTTGGCCCACCAGTGCGGTGAAGGGAAAAGGCACAGGTTCGGGCGCGCTGGCGGACTGCTCGGTGGAGCGCATGTCAGGACGAACGTCAGGATTAAGGGGCATGGTCAGGATGCTTCCAGTTGGTTTTCGAGCGCCAGCACATGGTCCTGGATGCGTTCGCGGTGGTCGCCGGGCTCGGCCCACAGGCCGCGCTGCATGGCTTCGAGCAGGCGCTCACCGATGCTGCGCAGAGCCCCGGGGTTGTGTTGCGTGAGGAAGGCGCGGGTGTCGTCGTCGTGCACATAGGCGTCGGCCACCAGCGCGTACTGGTGGTCGGCCACCACACCAGTGGTGGCGTCAAAGGCAAACAAAAAGTCGACGGTGGCAGCCATCTCAAACGCGCCCTTGTAGCCGTGGCGCTTGATGCCGTCTATCCACTTGGGGTTGACGGCGCGCGAGCGCACCACGCGGGCCACTTCTTCGCCCAAGCTGCGGATTTGCGGTGCGCCGGGCACGCTGAAGTCGCCGTGGTACAGCGCGGCTGTTTTGCCGCTCAGGTGCTCCACCGCCGCCGCCATGCCGCCCATGAACTGGTAGTAGTCGCCGGAGTCGAGGATGTCGTGCTCGCGGTTGTCCTGGTTGTGCAGTACAGCGTCCAGCCCAGCCATGCGCTGGGCAAAAGCCTGGTGGGCGGCAGCGCCGTCGCTGTCCTGGCCGTAGGCGAAGGCACCGGCGCGAAGGTAAGCCTCGGCCAGCTCGGAACGCTCGGTCCAGTTGCCGCTGGCTATCGACGCTTGCAAGCCCGCGCCATAGCCACCGGGCCGGGGGCCGAACACGCGCCAGGTGGAAGCGCGCTCGGCGTCTGCATCGCTATGGCCGGCGGCCTGGGCCTGCGCCGCCTCGGCCTGCACCCGCACGCGGATGGGGTTGACATCGTCCGCCTCGTCCTCGATTGAGATGGCAGCCACGGCGCGCACGGCGGTGTCAAACAAATCAATCACATTGGGGAAGGCATCGCGGAAGAAGCCGGAGACACGCAGCGTCACGTCCACGCGCGGGCGGCCCAGCACAGTCATGGGCATGACTTCGATATCCGTCACGCGGTTGCTGCCCGCCGCCCACTTGGGCCGCACGCCCAAGAGCGAGAAGGCCTGGGCCACGTCTTCCCCGCCGGTGCGCATGGTGCTGGTGCCCCAGACCGACAAACCCATGGCCGTGGGGTAGGCGCCGTGGTCTTGCAAGTGGCGCTCGACCACGCGGTCTGCGCCCTTGGCGCCCATGGCGTAGGCGGTTTGGGTGGGGATGGCGCGCGTGTCCACCGAGTAAAAGTTGCGCCCAGTGGGCAGCACATCGGGCCGGCCGCGTGAGGGGGCGCCGCTGGGGCCAGGCGGGATGAAGCGGCCATCCAGCCCGCGCAGCAGCTGAGTGATTTCGTTGGGGCCACAGGCATCCAGGCGCGGGGCCAGCACCGTTTGCAGGCGCTGCAGCACCTGGGTGGTGTGGAGCCAGTTTTCGGGCGCGTCCAGGGGGCCACCGGGCAAAGCCAGTATCCGTTCGGGCTGAGCCCTTTCCCGTTCGGGCTCAGCCTGTCGAAGCCCTTCGACAAGCTCAGGGCGAACGGAGTTAACTTGCTCGCCCAGCATGTCTTGCACCACGCGGGTGGCCAGCAGCTCCACGCGCTCGCGGGTGTGGCCGGCGTGGCGCCAGGGGTCATCGCTCAAGGCTTGCAGCACGGCAGGGCGTGGGCCGGTCCACAGGGCGGCCCAGTCGGGGCTGAGGGCGTCAAAGTCCGTGAGGCCGAGGTCTTGCGCCAGCGCTACCGTCAGGCTGGCCTGCGCAGCACCCGAGCCTCCGGGGTAGCGGGCCAGCGCCACCAGGGTGTCCACCCGCTGGCGGCCGGTGGGGGACTGGCCGAAGGTGTGCAGGCCATCGCGGATTTGCGATTCTTTGATTTCGCACAGGTAGGCGTCCAGCCGGCGCAACAGCGCTTCGCGCTCAGCATCATCGGCAGGCTTGGTAAAGCCCAGCTCAATGTGCAGACCATCTGCCAGCACCTGCTCCAGAATGCTGCCGCGCAGCAGCTTGGCGCGGCGCGGGTCCAGCGACAGTGCTTCGTAATACTCGTCCATGCGGCCCTCGAGCTGCTGCAAGGGCCCATAGGTTTCGGCCCGCGTCATGGCGGGCATGAGGTGATCAATGATGACGGCCTGCGTGCGGCGCTTGGCCTGCGCGCCCTCGCCGGGGTCGTTCACGATGAAGGGGTACAGGTGCGGGAGCGGGCCCAGGATTGCGTCGGGCCAGCAGGCCTCACCCAGCGCCACGCTTTTGCCGGGCAACCACTCCAGGTTGCCGTGCTTGCCCACGTGCACCACCGCATCCACCGCGTAGGCGCGGCGCATCCAGAAATAGAACGCGAGGTAGTTGTGCGTGGGCACCAAGTCGGCATCGTGGTAGGTGGCAACTAAGTCCAGGTCGCGCCCGCGCGCGGGCTGGTTGCCCACAAACACATGGCCATAACGCTGGCCGGAAATCATGAAGCGGCCATGGCGCACCAGCGGGTCCTGCTCCGGCAGGCCCCACAGCGCGTTGATGGCCGCTTGGCTCTCGGCGGGCAGCGCGTGGAAGTCTTGCAGGTAGTCGGCAATGGCGAGGCTTTGGCCTGCGGGGCGGGCGTCGTTGGCGTCCAGCTTGTTGGTGATACCGCGCGTCAGGTCGGCCATCAGGACATCGCTGTCAGCCGGCACATCGCCGGTGGCGTAGCCTGCGGCTTGCAAGGCTTGCAAGATGACCACCGTGGACGCAGGTGTGTCCAGCCCTACGCCATTGGCGAGCCGGGAGTCGTCGTTCGGGTAATTGGCCAGCACCAGCGCCACGCGCTTTTTGCTATTCTTTTTATAGCGCAATGCGCACCATCTGCGGGCGAGAGCGGCCACATAGGCCATGCGTTCGGTCTCGGGCTGGTAGCGCACCACATCAATCTCGGCGCGCTCGCAGCGCCAGGCCAGTCCCTTGAAGCTGATGGGCCGGGTGCCGATGCGGCCATCCACCTCGGGCAGCACGATCTGCATGGCCAGGTCGCGCGGGGTGAGGCCGTGCGGGTCTTCTTGCCATTGCGCTTGCGAGCAACCGGCGGTAATGAGCTGCAGCACCGGTGCGTCCCCCGCCAGCAGCACGGGCTGCACTTCGGCGCCACTGTCGTTGCCATCGATGGAACCCACGGCAAAGCTGGTGGCGTTGAGCACCACATCCACCCGGTGCTCGCGCGCCATGGTCTGCAGCAGCGCCATGCTCTCGGGGTTTTTGAGCGAGTCCAGCGCCAGCGCCAGGGTGCTGAGGCCCTCCCCTGCCAGGGCGGCCAGCATGGCGTCAAACGCGGCGGTGTTGCCCGCCTGCAAATGGGCTTTGTAAAACACCAGCAGGGCAACAGGCGCACCCTCGCGCCACGGGGCCACTTGGTTCAAGGGCTCGTAGCGCACCGCGCCGGGCAGCACCTGCGCAGGCGCGGGCCGCTCACCCCGGCCAAAGGCAGCGTGGGCAATCAGCTGGTAGAAGTTCTCGGCATTGGCGCGCCCGCCTTCGCGCAGGCAGCGCCACAGGTGGGTACAGTCGTCTTTTTCGGCGGTGCTGCGCATCAGCAGCTGCGCGTCTTCCACGCACTCGCCGGACACCATGACTAGCCACTGGCCGCGCGCGGCGGCGGACTCGCACACCTGGTCCACGATGTAGGCCCAGTCGCTGGGGGCGCCCAGGTGTTCGATGACGATGGCTTTGGCGTGGCGCAGCACATCGTCCATGTACAAGTCGGTGGACGCGGGCTGGCGCAGCCACATCAGGTTGGCCAGGCGCACACTCGGAAAATCGGCGGGCAAGTTGCTGGCCACCTCCGCCAGCAGCGACAAGGTGGTGTCCGCCACGGTGAGCACCACGATGTCGCCCGGCGTTTGCTCCACGCGCACGATGCCATTGCCATCGTCTTCGACATGGCCGCCGGGGCGGGTGGAGAGCAGGTGCATAGTTGTTTAATTCACTTAAGGGAGACTTTTGAGGCGTGCGAAAGAGGATGGAGTGGGTGCCTCCGCGAATGCCCCCCGCCCTGCGGGCTCCTCCTTGATTTCGCTGCGACACCCACCCCATCCTCTTTCGCCAAGAACAGAATTGGCGCCCCAATGCTTGACACTCATGCTCGCCACCAGCACAGGTCGATGGGGTGCTCTGCGCAGCGGCATCAAGGGGGAGCCCGTAGGGCGGAGGACAGCCGCGGAGCAGAGTACCCCGTCGGTCTGCGCCCGCCAATCCAGCAACACAAAAGCCCCCATACAAGCCTATGCCAACGAAACCTGCAACTCTGCCTGCAACACCGCTGCATCCAAGTGATCCCCGATGAACACCAAACGGGTAGCGCGGGTTTCATCCGCACGCCAGGCGCGGTCAAAGTAGCTGTCAAAACGCTGGCCCACGCCCTGCACCACCAGGCGCATGGCAGCACCGGGCAAAGACACAAAGCCCTTGATGCGGTAAATCTCGTGGCGTTGCACCAGCGCAGTCAACGCAGGAATTACCTTGGCGCGGTCGCTCACTTGCAGGGTCAGGGACAGGGAGTCGAACTCGTCGTGGTCGTGGTCTTCTTCCTCATCGTGGTGGGTTTTGCGCGCATCAATCACGTCTTCCACCGCGCGCTCCAGGCCCAGCAGCACATCCATGGGCACATCGCCATGCGAGGCGCGCACCAGCTTCACGCCCACAGGGGCTTCGGCGCGGATGGTGGCTTCCACCGCTTCGAGTGCCGCAGCATCCATGCCGTCCACCTTGTGCACGATCACCAAATCAGCGGTTGCCAGCTGGTCTTCAAACAGCTCAGCCAGGGGGGATTCGTGGTCCAGGTTGTCGTCGGCGCGGCGCAAGGCATCCACGGCCACCGGGTCTTCGGCAAAGGTGCCTGCAGCCACGGCAGGTGCATCCACGACGGTGATCACCGAGTCCACGGTGAAGGTGTTGCGCAGCGCGGGCCACTGGAAGGCTTGCACCAAGGGCTTGGGCAGGGCCAGGCCGGAGGTTTCGATGACCAGATAGTCGATCTGGTCGCGGCGAGCGGCCAGCTGCTCCATCACTGGAGCAAATTCTTCTTGCACGGTGCAGCACAGGCAGCCGTTGGCCAGCTCAAACAACTGGCCGTTTTCTTCCCCGTTTTCATCGCAGCCGATGCCACAGCCGCGCAGCAATTCACCGTCAATGCCCAGCTCGCCGAACTCGTTGACGATGACCGCAATGCGGCGGCCCTGCGCGTTGGTAAGCAGCTTGCGCAAGAGCGTGGTTTTGCCGCTGCCGAGAAAGCCGGTAACGATGGTGGCGGGGATTTTTTTGGTTTGCATTTGTGATGTTGTTCGGGAAGAAATGGTCAAGAGCGAAGGCCTTTGCGGAGCCAGAAACACCGCAGATCCGGCTCAGCCGGTCTGCAGGTGTTGCCCCCTGCAAGGGGGGTGGCGAAGCGTGCGCAGCACCGGAGCCTGGGGGTTAATCCTCTATCCCGCGCTGTGCGGGCACACCGGCTTTGAAGTGGTGCTTGATGAGCGTCATCTCAGTGACGGTGTCGGCTAGCTCAATCAGCTCCGCCGGTGCGTTGCGGCCGGTGAGCACCACATGCACATGCGGCGGGCGCTGGCGCAGGCAGTCCAGAATGCTTTCCAGCGGAATCCAGCCGTAGCGCAAGGGGTACATGATTTCGTCCAGCACCACCATGAAATGATCACCCGCCATCACCGTGGCTTTGGCCTGCTCCCAGCCGGCCTGGGCCAGCTCGGCGGAGTGGTCCAGGTCTTTGCTCTTCCAGGTGAAGCCATCGCCCAGCCCCACGATAGGAATGCCCAACTGCTCGAACAGGCGGTGCTCGCCGAAGCGGGCGGTGGGCACTTTCATGAATTGGTAGACCTTGACCGTTTTGCCCCGGCCATGGGCGCGCAAGGCCAGCCCGAAGGCGGCCGTGCTTTTGCCTTTGCCGGTGCCGGTGTGCACCAATATCAAACCACGCCGCTCGCCCTGGGGGCGTGGCGTATCCCGGTCAACGGGGGGGGCGATCAATTCCACAAAAAAAGTCCTTCAGTTCAACACACGCTCAGGCAGCGGAATACACACGCTGGTTGACCAGCAAGTTGCCTTGCAAGCGGCGCATAGCCTTGGCAGCAGCCAATACACCCAGGTCTACCAAGGGCTCAACGAGTACAACCGTCATGTAGGCAGCGCCGAAGGTGGCGATCTGGCTCAGGTTGTCCACGCCCACGCCACGGCCGTAGATCGCCCAGAAAGCCACCCATGCCACGATGCCGCCTTGGTAAGCAGCAGACAGCTTGAAGGCCTGGCTGTAGCTCAGGTCCACATAGGCTACGTTAGCTGGCACGATGCGACGGGCCAAGGCGGAGGCGGCAAACAAAGGCACCAGCAAGGTGGTGACGTTCATGCCGTACTGGGGCAAGTCTTGCTGCGCGAAAAACAGGCTCTGGATCAGCAGGCCGCCCATCAAGCCGATGGCAGCTGGCGCTACGCCGAAGATCAGCATCAGGGTGGTGCCCAGAATCAGGTGCACTTCGGACACGCCCATGGGCTGGTGCGGCGCCACTTCAAAGAAGCAAAACACCAAGCCTACACACAGCAGCGCGCGGGCGATCAGGGCCAGGGGGCCGTCTTTCTTCACCGCATCGACCGCCAGTTTGGTGGCGTACAGGGCCGCCGTAGTGGCTATGGCGTAGCTCAGGAAGATTTTGGTGCTGTCAACCAGACCGGGTTCGATGTGCATGGGGGGCTCCTTGGTAAAAGTGGTAATGGGGATTAAACAGGGAAAACAAGCGACGGAAAAAACGGGTTCATGGCGCCTTCAGGGTCAGCGGCAGGCCGGCGGCCATGAGGATGACGCGCTCGCAGGTGGCCGCTACCTGCTGGTTGAGCCGGCCCAGCGCATCCACAAAGGCGCGCACTTCGCGCCCCAGGGGAATCACGCCCAGGCCGATCTCGTTGCCCACCAGCACCACAGGGCCTGGAGCTTGCGCAATTGCTATCAAAAGAGAAGCTGCTCGCGCACTATCCACAGGCGGTGGAGGGCTATTTGGTTCAAAATCAACCGGCATGAGCTGGTTGGTGAGCCACAAGGTCAGGCAGTCCACCACCACCAGCGTGGCCGGCGAGCTGTGCCGCGCTATCGCCTCAGCGAGCGCCAGCGGCTCCTCCACCGTGGTCATGCCGGGCACGCGCTCGGCGCGCTCCTGCTGGTGGCGGGTGATGCGCTGGCGCATTTCGTCGTCCCAGGGCTGGGCCGTGGCGATCATGACGGCGCGGTGCTCGGGCGACTGTTGCACCCACTGGCGGGCCAGCAATTCGGCACGGCGGGACTTGCCACTCTTCTGCCCGCCCAGAATGAGCTCACTGCGGGCGATGGTGAATGCGCTCATGCGCTTTCCTCTTGCAAGGGCATGAACAGCTCGACCACCGCTTCCGGGCAGGACGGAAACCAGGCGTGGAAGTAGCTGGCACGCACAGCGCCGTGTTGCCACACTGCCTCGCCCGCATCGGGCATGGGGTCGTGGTCAGGGCGCGCGGTGCGGGTGAGCGGAACCAGCGGGCTGGCACTGGTGGAGTAATGAAAGGTGTGGCCGCGCAGGATGCCGGACTGCAGAGTCAACTGCTGCGGGCCCAGCGCCGACAGGCGCTTGTGCATGGTGACTTCACCGGGCAGCAGGCCCCAGAGCGGGTGCTGTGCACCATCGGCCGTCATGATCGAATCAAACAAGACCATCATGCCGCCGCACTCGGCCCACACAGGCTTGCCGGCCTGCACATGATGGAGGAGGCTGTCGCGCAAACCGGTGTTGGCCGCGAGCGTGCTGGCGTGGAGTTCGGGGTAGCCTCCGGGTATCCACACGGCGTCGCAGGCGGGCAAGGTGGTGTCGGCGAGGGGCGAGAAGAAGGCCAGTTCGGCGCCCAGTGATTGCAGGCAGTCCAGGTTGGCGGTGTAGATGAAGCAGAAGGCGGTATCTCTGGCTACTGCGATGGTTTTGCCATGCAGGCTGGAACTGCCATGGGTTTGTGAGGCGCAGACCTTGGTGGTCGGCGGGCGAAGCGGCAGAGCGCTCTGCTCCGTGTCCCCCGCCCGCTGCGCGGGCTCCTCCTTGACCTGCGCAGAGCGCTCTGCCGCTTCGCCCTGGTGGGCTCGCTCTGACGCCTGACCTATTTTTGGCCCTTCGAACTCTACGGACCACTGTTGCAGGTCTTGCAGGCTCATTTTTCCCAGCGGCGTGTTGGCCAAGGCGTCGGCGGCGGCATCCAGACGGGCTTGGGCATCGGCCACCTCGCTGGCAACGGTCAAACCCAGATGGCGCTCGGGCAGGGTCATCGCAGCGTTGCGCATCACGGCACCCAGCCAGGGGCTGTCGCTGCGCAGGCTGCGTTGCAACATGGCGGCGTGGCGTTCGGTGGCGACGCGGTTGGCCAATGCGCCGGCCCAGCGCAGGCCGGGGCGGAAAGTTTGCAGGCCATAGGCCAGTGCGCCGAAGGTGCCGGCCATGGAGCCGGAATCCATCACCGCCATGACCGGCAAACCGAAGCGTTGGGCCAGGTCGGCAGCGCTGGGGTCACCATCGAACAGGCCCATGACGCCCTCCACCAGAATCAGGTCTGCCTCTTGGGCTGCCTGCCACAGGCGCTGGCGGCAATCGGCTTCGCCGGTCATCCACAAATCGAGCTGATACACCGGTGCGCCACTGGCCAACTGGTGCCAGTAGGGGTCCAGAAAATCCGGCCCGCACTTGAAGACGCGCACCCGCCGCCCTTGGCGTGCATGCAGGCGCGCCAGGGCGGAGGTGACCGTCGTCTTCCCCTGTCCGGAGGACGGGGCGGTGATTAAAAGTGCCGGGCAGGAAGGTGACATTGCAGGCGCTGTCTCATGCCTTGTGTTGCATCACTCTCCCCGGCTTCCCCGCCAGGGCATGAGCGTTACGGATTTGCGCCGGGCGCATCTCCACCGTGTTGGCCGGTATCCGGGCTGGTGGAGGCAACCTTCATCGTCTTCCCAAGCGCGTGTTCAAAGCGTTCAGTGACGGGGATGAAAGCAGTGCCAGAACGACACGTCCACTTACCGTTGCGGGGGCAGCGCAGGTTAAGGACCGCCGCGTGCGGCACCCCCCTCCTGCTTCCCGTTGAACTGCGGCATGCGAACCACACCGCGAGCACCAACACGGCGCATTTTACGCAGCTATGGAGTTCGACATCAAAGTCGTGAACTCAAGCTCAAGCCACGGAAGGCAAACGTATCAACAACAAGTCGAGAAGACGGGGCACTCACCTGCCCCTCTGTGTACGAATATCTGTACCGTTCATCCAGAGAACAAAAAAAATTGTCTTCACTTTTATGTGATGTTTCTTGGATTTCGAGTGTTTGCAGTTTTTAACTGCACTTGGAAACGATTGCTAAACGCTTTCTGTTGTCATTGGGCGTGAACGTCGGAAAACAGCCGGCAGTTAGAAACTGGAAAAATCACATTGTTATCACCTTCGCGCTACCTAGAATCCGCCCATTTCAACCTTTAGCTCTGTTCCGACGCCGGCACAGAACGAACCTACTCTTGGAACGACATAACCCTATTGAATCGCTGGCGGCACGCAGCCTCCACGCCGTGTGGCATCCATGCACCCAAATGCAACGCACCCAACAGGCGCCTCCCTTGCCCATGGTGCGTGGAGAAGGCCCGTGGTTATGGGATGCCCATGGGCAGCGCTACTTCGATGCAAATAGCTCGTGGTGGGTCAATTTATTCGGTCATTCGGATGCACGGCTTCACGCAGCAATCCGGACGCAACTTGACACCTTGCCCCATGTGATGCTTGCGGGTTGTACCCATGAGCCTGCCGTGCGCTTGGCAGAGCGGCTTAGCGCGCGCACCGGAGGCGCGTTGGGCCATGTCTTCTTCGCCTCAGACGGTGCCAGTGCGGTGGAGATCGCGCTGAAGCAGAGCTTTCACAGCTGGCGTAACCGGGGGCAGAAACAGCGCAATGAGTTCGTCTGTTTGCGCAATGGATACCACGGTGAAACCATCGGTGCATTGTCGGTAACCGACGTTGCGATTTTTAAAGATGCCTATGCACCCTTGTTAATGCGTGCGCATTGCGTAGATTCTCCAGACTCACGACTAGACAACGAAACAGAGGCACTTGCGGCGTTGGTGCGACTCCTAGACGAACGTGGTGCATCAATCGCAGCGCTGATCGCAGAACCTCTGGTGCAAGGGGCTGCAGGCATGGTGATGCACTCGCCCCATTACCTCCAGCAAGTGCGTGAGATAACGCGTGCCTACGGGGTGCACCTGATTGCTGATGAGATTGCTGTCGGGTGTGGTCGTACCGGTAGCTTTTTTGCTTGGGAACAAGTGAACACCAACAGCTGGCCAGACTTCATAACCCTTTCAAAAGGAATCACTGGTGGTACGTTGCCATTGTCACTGGTACTCAGTACAGATGAGGTGTTTGATGCCTTTCTCTCTGAAGACGTTTCTCGTGGTTTTTTGCACTCACATTCATACACAGGCAACGCTCTAGCGTGCGCCGCTGCGAACGCAGTACTAGACCGATTCGACGACGGCCAGTTACAAGCGAACAAACAGCAAGCACAGTGGCTAAGCCAAGCCTTTGTTCCCTTGCGTAGCCATGCACGGGTGCGACACCTGCGTCAAAAAGGCACGATCCTCGCTTTCGACGTCGCGGATGCCGGCACGCATTTCAGTGAGCGATTTCACTTAGCGGGGCGCAGACACGAATTGCTTATACGGCCCATCGGGAACACCGTTTATGTGATGCCACCCTATGTGATGGATGTGGCCTCCGCGCAATTTCTGGCAAAGGCAATTGTCTGCACATTGGACGAGGTACTAGAGGATGCTGCTTGAACACCTGAGTTCCAAATTGGAAGCGATTGCCGCCCAACACTTGACCCGTTCTCTACGGGTAGCTGAGTCGCCGACAGACACACAGCAAACCATACGAGGCACAGATGGCGCTCCGCACAAACACCTGCTGTTTTGCTCAAACGATTACCTCGGCTTGGCGAGCCATCCGGAACTCGCACGTGCACTGGCAAAAGGTGCAACGCTGTGGTCCGGCGGGGCGGGTGCCTCACACCTGATCAGTGGCCATACCGCCGCCCACGACAAGCTAGAGGCACGCTTGGCCAATTGGTTTGCGCCCCATATTCCGTCAGTCAAGGTATTGAGCTTTAGTACAGGTTACATGGCAAATCTCGCGGTAATAACCGCCTTGGGTGATACAGATTCCGAAATATTCTCAGATAAGCTGAACCACGCTTCTTTGATTGATGGCATGCGTTTGGCGATGGCAAAAGTAACACGCTATGCGCACAACAATCTGGAAGTTTTGCGACTGCGATTGAGTGCCAGCCAGGCCAAGGTCAAATTGATTGTTTCAGACACCGTCTTCAGCATGGATGGCGACTTGGCGCGTGTTCCTGAATTACTCGCCTTGGCGGAAGAGTTTGATGCATGGCTCGTTCTCGATGACGCCCATGGTTTTGGTGTACTGGGAGCCAATGGCCGCGGTACTTTGGAGCATTTTGGCTTACAAAGCGAGCGCATCGTTCTGGTGGGCACCTTGGGCAAGGCCGCTGGACTCAGTGGAGCCTTCGTCGCTGCCCATGAGCGCATCATCCAATTTCTCCTTCAGTCGGCCCGCACGTACATATTCACTACAGCGTCCATACCTGCGATTAGCTATGCCTTGCAAACCAGCTTGGACTTGATCGAGGGCGATACAGGCCGAAGCCGTCGTGCCAAGCTAGTTACCTTGCAAACCCAGCTTCACGCAGGTTTGTCCCACATGCTCTCGAGGCATCCATGGTTAGGCTGGAAACTTCTCGACTCCGATACACCTATTCAGCCGTTGATTGTGGGTAGCAATGAAGCTGCCATGGCTTTGTCCCGTGCGCTGGAATCACAGGGTTTGCGTGTACCAGGCATTCGCCCCCCCACGGTACCTGTGGGCCAGGCACGATTGCGCATTACTTTGAGTGCCACACACACCACATCAAATGTGGATACGTTACTTCATGCCCTGGAAGCCCAGGCTACTGCCATGTTGTCTGTATGAAGGCATTTTTTGTAGCGGGTACCGATACAGAAATCGGGAAAACGACCATAACGGCTGGCCTCACCTATGCATGCGCCCAACGAGGCTATCGCAGCCTCGCCATCAAGCCAATATCTGCTGGGCAAGATTGGATTGAAGGGCGCTGGGTGAATGAGGACGTTACGCGCTTGCACCAAGCCTCGAATGTCGAACTCACTGAGGTGCAGATTGGGCCGATGCAGTTGCGTACACCTTGTGCACCTCATATTGCAGCTGCGCTTGAAGGAGTGGAGATCCATCGAGATTTCATTTTGAATTCAGTACGCGAAACGCTCTCATTTGGCGAGGTGGGCTGGGTTGAGGGGGTTGGAGGTTTTCGTGTGCCTCTGACACCGAGCTGGGACACAGCGGACCTTGCACAGGACTTGAACTTGCCAGTGGTTTTGGTAGTGGGATTACGACTAGGGTGTATCAATCACGCCTTGCTCACCGAAGAAGTCATGCGTGCCAGAGGCATACGCCTCCACGCATGGGTGGCAAACCAAATTGACGCACAAATGCCACACCTTGATCTGAACCTGAAGTACCTTGCCCAAGCTTTGGATGCCCCCTGTTGGGGGATAGTCCCCCGGCTACTGCACCCATCACCTGCCGCCGTATGCACCCATTTACATGTGGATGCCATCCATCACTCTCTGAGACAACCATGAAGCAGAACCAAATCCAAACTCTGACACCCACTTCAGACGAAGATCGACGCAACAAGACACCTTGGACAGTAGATGGCGTGCTCACCCTGCTGGAATTGCCATTTAGCGATCTCATTTTCAAAGCACAGCAGGTGCACCGCACAGGATTCAACCCCAACGCGATCCAACTGTCTTCATTGCTCTCTATCAAGACTGGGGGATGTGAAGAGGATTGCAAATACTGTCCCCAGTCAGCCCATTTCGATACCGGACTGAAAGCAGAGAAACTGCTCCCGCTTAAAGATGTCATTGCAGCCGCTCAGGTGGCCAAAGCAAGTGGAGCAACACGCTTCTGCATGGGGGCAGCGTGGCGCGCACCCAAAGACAGGCACATCGAACAGATTGGAAACATGATCCGCAGCGTCAAAGCCTTGGGGTTGGAGACCTGTCTCACTGCTGGGATGCTGGAGGAAACACAAGCCGAGGAGCTACGCCAAGCTGGACTGGACTACTACAACCACAACCTAGATACTGCACCTGAGTTTTACGGGCAAATAATCACAACCCGTACCTACCAAGATCGTCTGGATACTTTGGCTCGCGTTCGTGGGGCCGGTCTCAAAGTCTGTACCGGAGGCATTGTGGGTATGGGTGAGACACGGCGTCAGCGCGCTGGCTTAATTGTGCAGTTAGCTAACCTCGATCCATATCCGGAGTCAGTACCAATCAATAACCTGGTGCAGGTCGAAGGGACTCCATTGGCCGGCACAGAAGCATTGGATCCTCTTGAGTTCGTTCGCATGATTGCGATTGCGCGCATTTGTATGCCGCGTGCCATGGTGCGTTTGTCTGCCGGGCGTGAGGAAATGCCAGAAAGTTTACAGATACTGTGCTTTCTGGCGGGGGCAAACAGCATGTTTTACGGTGACAAACTACTGACCACCAGCAACCCCCAAGCCGCCAAAGACCGCGCTTTGCTGGATCGATTGGGCATGCATTGCGCACTGGAGAGCGAAACCAAAGCACAAGTGTCCGATCCTTACAGGTGCCACTCTGAAGACTAATGGGACACACGCCAGATTTTTTTTCCGATCCGTATCCGGCTTATAAGAAACTGCGGGAGGCAGGGCCGATCCATTGGTCTAAGGAGTATTTCGGCGGCTCCTGGGTGTTGACCCGCCATCGTGATGTGGAGGCGCTACTGCGGGATCGGCGCTTTTCTGCGCAGCGCCTGGGGAGACCGAATTTACTAGGCGGCTTGCCGCGTGCTTTGCTGTTTCTGGATGCACCAGACCATACACGTGTCCGGAGCCTTTTGATGGAAGCATTTCGTGGTGATGCATTGCAACTTCTGGGGGACTACATCGAACAGACAACGGATGCACTTCTCGATGACATCGATTCTCGCCGCCCGTTTGATTTTGTGGCGAAGGTTGCTCGCCCGCTGCCACTGCGTGTGATTGCCCGAGTGCTGGGCGTCGATGCGGTTGCCTTAGCTGAAATGCAGGGATCCTCCGAAGCACTGGCAGAAATGATTGGTTCCGCCGCACCGGATGCTCGTCATTTGCGCCGTGCGGTGCATGGTATGCGAGAGATGAGAGAGTTTTTTAGACGGCACCTCGCTTCGCATGTAGACACACCAAGTGTCGGGCTTTTAGGCAGCTTAACGAAAGCCCTTGCAGACGGAAGACTGCAGGATGAAGCCGATTTGCTTACCCAGTGCGCCATGTTGCTGTTTGCCGGACACGAAACTACGCGCAATCTGCTCGGCAATGCACTATTGGCTTTGATGACGAACCCAGTCCAGTGGGAGCTTCTACGCCGGGAGCCAGATCGCATCCCGGGTGCGGTACGAGAGCTTCTGCGCTATGACAGCCCTGTGCAGTACACCGTGCGAAGTGCGGGTTGTGACATGCATTTAATGGAGCAATTCCTACGTAAGGGAGACCTAGTGATTGCATTGATTGGGTCGGCCAACAGAGATCCCGAGCGTCATGCGGAACCAGACCGACTGGATGTCACGCGGGCTGATCCGGCTGCCTTGGCTTTTGGATCTGGCCCACACGTCTGTTTAGGCGCAGCCTTGACGCGTATGGAGGCCGAGGTGGTATTGCGCAAAATGCTTTCCCGATGGCCCGAACTGCCATCCTATCGCCGTGAACTAACGTGGATGCATCAGGATGCCTTCAGAGGCATGCAGAAGCTGGTTCTCACCCTACAATGAGCGCCTTATGTCGAATCAGACTCCCATCGACCATATCGCCGAGCGTGTGGAACGCCTGCTGCTTCGTTACGAAGAATTGCAACGCACCAATGCCCTGCTCACCAGCCAGGTGGAAACACTCACCCATGAGCGTGACGCGCTGAAGTCACGCCTGGTCGCTGCACGCACCCGGGTGGATGCGCTGCTGGAACGACTCCCCGACAACCTGGTGACCCCCAAAGACCCGACATGAAACAGCTGGAAGTTCAAATCATGGGGCAAAGCTACCTTCTGGGTTGCCCCGACGGCGGTGATGCACGCTTGCTCGAAGCCGTGGAGCGTGTGGACACGGCCATGTGCAAGATCCGCGATGCCGGCAAGGTGCGCGCACGGGACCGTATTGCGGTGCTGGCCGCCCTGAACCTGGCCTTCGACCTGGCCGACAAAGTCCCCGCCAATCCCCCCTTGCCAGTGGCACCGCCTGCTACCGCCGCCTCGGACGGCGACGATGGAGCCCAGTTGCTCCATTCCCTGCTGGAGCGCCTGGACGCGGCGCTGGGCGACGATGGTCGCCTGCTGTAAACCGGCGAAATAAGCACAACCGCCCGCGCCCCAGCCCCCGGGTTCAGACCTACAATAGGGGCGTCTGCGAACCCGCCGGGCTTTATATTTCCTTGAACCAATGCTCATTGAGCCAGGGCTTGGAACATTGCTCCGCTAGCGTGATCATCTCGCGTCAGATGAACCCAAAGTGGTTGCTGACCTCGCCCACCTGAACCCCGGTTCAGGATGCCGGTCCGGTGGATCTTCGCAGGCACCCCCTCCCCTCCCCCGCATTCAAATCGCCGCCGCCGGGTCCTCGGCCAATGCCTCGCGCACAAGCCGCATCGCCAGTGCCTGAAAGGCATGGGCATCCAGGCCCGGTGCGCACAGAAAACCCTGGTAGGCGGTGCAATGCACCGCGTGCAAACAATCCCGCTGGGCCATGGTTTCCACGCCTTCGGCCACCACCGCCAACTTCAGCGCTTTTGCCATGGCGACGGTGGCACTCACAATGGCCCGGTCACTCTCGTCAGCCGGCAGACCGGTCACAAAAGTCCGGTCAATCTTCAGCTTGGAAATGGGAAACTTTTTGAGATAGGCCAGGCTGGAGTAGCCCGTGCCGAAATCATCAATGGCCAGACTCACACCCAAGGCATGCAGGGCATGCAAACGTGCCAGGGCCTCATGGACATCACGCACCAGAATCGACTCGGTCAGCTCCAGCTCCAGCAGCGCCGGGTCCAGTCCGGCCACCTGAATGCACTGCGCAACCTGCTCCACAAAATCCGCCTGTTGGAACTGCATGGCCGACACGTTCACCGACACACACACCGGCACCCCCGCACGCTGCCAATCCGCCGCCTGCCGCACAGCGGTGTGCAAGACCCAATGGCCGATCTGGATGATGAATCCCGTCTCCTCCGCCAAAGGGATGAACTCCGCCGGAGACACCTGCCCCAACGCCGGGTCCGTCCAGCGCAGCAAGGCCTCAGCACCCAAAAGACGACCGTCGCAGAGCGACACCTGCGGCTGGTAATGCAACTCAAACAGGCCCTGCTCCATGGCCCGTCGCATGGCATGGTCCATCTTCATGCGGGATAGGAGATCCGCGTTCATCTGTGGCTGGTAAAACCGGAAGTCGCCCCGGCCACGGTCTTTGACCCGGTACATGGCGGTATCAGCACATTTGATCAACACATCCAGCGTCTGCCCATCCTCAGGGTACAACGCAATGCCTATGCTGCACCCCAGCGAAAAAGACATGCCATCCAGGGTAAAGGGGGGACCCAGTGCCGCAAGAATACGGCGCGCGGCCTGCTCGGCCCCCGTCGCGTCCACGTCATGCACCAGCACCACAAATTCATCCCCTCCCATGCGGGACAGGGTATCCACCTCACGCAGCACCTGCTGCACGCGTGCGGCCACATCGACCAGCACCCGGTCACCGAAAGTGTGTCCCAGGGAGTCATTGATGGTCTTGAAGCGATCCAGGTCCATAAATAGGATGGCGAAATGCCCCGCATTGCGCTCCGCCAGGCGCAGGGCAAAATCCACCCGCTGCCCCAACAAAATACGGTTGGGCAAGCCGGTCAGGGCATCCCGGTAGGCCAGGCGCTCAATATGTTTGAGGGCATCCAGGCGCTCGCTCATGTCAGAAAAGTGCCCCACCGTATGGCACAGGCGCCCCTCCTCGTCCCGCAACGCGACCCAGGAAAGCGCCACCGGCAGCACAGAAGTGCCCGTATCACAGCACACCTCGCCCCGCCACTGCCCCTGCGCGAGCAGTCCCATCTCCACCTCCACAAACAGGGCCGGACGACGGGAATCAAAAAACAGCTGGGCGGCCGACCGCCCCAGCAAGCCTGTGGTGGAGGCCTCGAACACGTCCATACAACGCGGATTGGCCTGCACAATCTCAAACGCCGCGTCAGTAATGAACACCGCATCCGGACTGGACTCAAACACCTTGGCCGCCAGGCGCAGGGCCTCATGCGCGGCCTTTTCGGCTGTGACATCCCGGAAAGAATGCACCAGACCGGTCGTGCGGCCCCGGCTCAACTGGGGCACGAGGGTACGCTCCAGCACCCTGCCGCTACGCGTATGCAGCACGTCGCGCACTGGCGCTGCGCACTCCCGCAGAGCCACTTCCATGCCGTCCCGGAAAGCGCCCACATTGTTCACGCCTTGCTCCAAGCGGGCCAGCAACTCTACCCCCGCGCCCTGCAGGAGGTTCGGGGCATCGCGCTGCCAAAGCGCTCCCAGGCTGCGGTTGAAATGGCGGGCGTTGCCCCGCAGGTCGGTGACCAGTATCCCGTCGGTGCTGGACTCCAGCGTGGCCCGGATTTCGGATAAGCGGCTCTCCAGGGCTTCTTCCACCGCTTTCTCTGCACGCAAATCCCGCAGGGCCACCAGATAGACCTCGGAGCGGTCCGGCAGCGTCACCCGGCTAACCTTGCGCTCCACGGCAATCGCATCACCATCCGCACTGCGCAGCAAAGTATGGGAGTGGAGAAACTGGTGCAGCCCGGAGGCCACCTCCTCCCAAAAAAACAGGTCTTCCGGAGAACAGGCCAACTCCAGCACGGGCAAACCGCGCATGACTTCGGCCGGCAGACCGGTCAGTTCCGATGCTGCCCGGTTAACCGCCAACAAACGCAAGCTGTGCGGGTCCACCAACCAAACCGCCTCCAACAAGCCATCGAGCACATCGCCCAGGCCATCCATCCTCATGCGGGGGGTCCGGCTTTCTCCGAATCAATCGCCTGCTCAAAGAAATACGCTACGCGCTGGCGCGGTGCCAGGTAGTCGAGTGTGGCAGCCGGCAGGTTGGCCGGCTTGAGACTGCGCCGTATGCCCAGCAAAGGCGCATGTTCCAAATCGAGAATCAAAGCTTCATGCTTGGGCACCCCCGGCTCGTGCAGGATGATGCGCGGCTTGAGCGGGCGGGAGGTATTGACGGAAACCACCATGCCGTAGCGGTCATCAATCAGCTGCACCACCGACCCCGGCGGATACACCCCCATCATGCGAATGAACGCACTCAAGGCTGCCGCATCAAAACGGGTTTTGCACTGCGCAAAAATCAGGGATAGCGCCTCATGCGGGGTCAAGGCGGTGGCGGGGCGACTGGGGTTGCACAAATTGTCGTAGCGGTTCACCAGGGCCAGTATGCGGCCACCCGTCCCCATGGCATCCCCCCGCAGACGGGCGGGAAAGCCGCTGCCGTCCACCATTTCGTGGTGTTGCAATATGGCCAGCAAGACCGTCGGGTTCAAGCCCATCGCACGGCCTATGTCGGCACCTTGCGCCACATGCTCCTGGTAGAGCCGGTACTCGGCACTCGAAAAACTGTCTTCCACCCAACGCACCCGGTCCGGCAAACGAACCTTGCCGATGTCATGCAGATAGGCCGCCAGGCCCAGGTCCAGCAACTCGCTGCGTGCCAGGCCCATCGCCTTGCCCAGTAACAGGGAAATGATGGTCACATTCACCGGATGCATGGACGACTTGTCACCGGCCACCTCGGACAAGAGGCGGATGGACGCCTCCCCGTTATCCAGCATTTCATTCACATACGTGGTCACCATCTCCATGCAGGGGGCCGCGGCTTGCTGAGGGCTGGACTGCACCAGGTCCACGGTTTTGCGGTACAGCCGCACCGAATCGGCGAATCGCCGCTCACACACAATCAGGCTGCGCTCCTGGGCAGCCAGTTGCGCAGCACGCAACTGCCGTTGCTCGCGCTCCCGAGCCTGGGCTTCCAGACGCCGTTGTTCTGCAGCGGCCGCCGCATCAGACTGCTGCGTGGAATCCGCCCCACCGTCAGGCACCACTTCAGGCGGCACATCGCTGCGGGACGGCACATAACGCACCTGGGGCTTGCCCAGGCCGCGAATCACATCCACTTGTTTCTGCGAGCTGATTTTGAAACTACTGGTGGGAAAGGGGTGCACCATCCAGCCTACATCGAGCTCGACGTAATGCCCCACGCGCAAACGCGCCACATCAATCCACACAGACTCTTCTGAACTCATAAAAATCAATACTACGGTGCGACGCCCATCCCTGGAATTAAAGTCCGCCCGAGCATACCCCAGCCCTGCGCGGCTAAAACCCGAATCAAGCCTGTTTGCACAGCCCGTAACATTTCTTTACCACGCACAAAAAAGCCCGCACAAGGCGGGCTCTTACACAGCCATGCGGCAGGGCATCAGCCCATGTGCAAACCGCCGTTCACCGAGAAGTCAGCGCCAGTGGCGTAACCGCCCTCTTCCGACGCCAGCCACGCAATGATGGATGCGATTTCCGAAGGCTCACCCAAGCGTTTGACAGGCACAGTCGCCACGATCTTGGCCAATACATCTTCACGGATGGCTTTCACCATGTCGGTACCGATGTAGCCAGGGCTCACGGTGTTGACCGTCACGCCCTTGGTCGCCAACTCCTGGGCCAAGGCCATGGAGAAACCGTGCATGCCGGCCTTGGCAGCCGAGTAGTTGGTCTGGCCGGCCTGGCCTTTTTCACCGTTCACGCTGGAGATGTTGATGATGCGGCCCCAGCCTTTTTCCACCATGTTGGGCACCACTTGCTTGGTGACGTTGAACATGGAGTCCAGGTTGGTGCTCATCACCGCTTGCCAATCATCGCGGCTCATTTTCAGGAACATGCGGTCACGGGTGATACCCGCGTTGTTCACCAGCACGTCGATGCTGCCGTGCTCAGCCTTGGTCTTGCCGAAGGCCTCGACGGTGGAGTCCCAATCGCCCACATTGCCCACAGAGGCGTAAAAGGTAAAGCCTAGTTCCTTCTGTTCGGCCAACCACTTGGCGTGGTCGCGGGTCGGGCCGCAGCCGGCGATGACCTTGAAGCCCTCCTTGTGCAGGCGTTGGCAGATGGCGGTTCCGATGCCACCCATGCCGCCAGTGACGTACGCTACTTTTTGACTCATTTCGTTTCCTCTTTCTACTTCAGTTTGCTATCAAATAAATAGCTACCAGCGCTTACTCTGTAAGCGCCAGCAGCCAAAAACACTAAAAATTATCGTTCCACCGCCAGGGCCACGCCCATGCCGCCGCCAATGCACAGGGATGCAACCCCCTTCTTGGCACCGCTGCGCTGCATTTCGTGCAGCAGTGTCACCAAAATACGGGCACCGGACGCGCCGATGGGGTGACCGATGGCGATGGCGCCGCCGTTGACGTTGACCTTGGCAGGATCGATGTCCAACAGCTTGTTCACTGCACATGCTTGTGCGGCGAAGGCTTCATTCAGTTCAAACAAATCCACGTCCGCTGCCTTCCAGCCGGCACGGGCCAGCGCGCGCTGGGTGGCCGACACCGGGCCCAAGCCCATGAGCGCCGGGTCCAGACCGGTGGTGCCGAAGCTGGCAATACGTGCCAAAGGTGTCAGGCCCAGGGCCGCCGCCTTCTTGGCAGACATCACCATCACGCCAGCAGCGCCGTCGTTGATGCCGGAGGCATTGCCCGCCGTCACGCTGCCCGCCTTGTCAAAGGCGGGGCGCAGGCCGGCCAGGGCTTCGGCGTTGGTCTTTTTGTTGATGAATTCGTCCGTGTCAAACACCACCGGATCGCCTTTGCGCTGGGGGATGACCACCGGCACAATTTCGGCCTTGAACTTACCGGCCTCTTGCGCCGCAGCGGCCTTTTGCTGGCTGCCCAGCGCCAAAGCGTCTTGCATGTCGCGGGTGATGTCGTTGGCCTTGGCCACGTTCTCGGCGGTAATGCCCATGTGGTACTGGTTGTACACATCCCACAGGCCGTCGGTAATCATGGTGTCCGCCATCTTCCACTCGCCCATACGCTGGCCGTCGCGGCTGCCCAGCAGCACGTGGGGGGAGGCGCTCATGTTTTCCTGACCGCCAGCGATCACGATGTCGCTATCGCCCCAAGCCACCGCTTGGGCCGCCAACATCACAGCCTTCAGGCCGGAGCCGCACACGGCGTTGATGGTGAGCGCGGGCGTTTCCTTGGCCAGGCCGGCCTTCATCACCGCCTGGCGTGCGGGATTCTGGCCCACACCCGCAGCCAGCACCTGGCCCAGAATGACTTCGCCCACGGCGTCCACCGGCAGCCCGCTGCGTTCCAGCAGGCTCTTGATCACAATGCTACCCAGCTCGGTGGCGGGCGTTTTGGCCAACGAGCCACCAAACTTACCGACTGCAGTCCGGGCCGCAGCAACAATCACAATCTCTTCCATCAGGTGTCTCCTTTATCGTCAATAAAAAAATCAGGTCTTGGCCTTTACATAGCGGCCTGGAGCCGCCTCAATCACTTTGTACTGGCCTTTGCCGTAGCGCTTGGGCGCCGCAATTTGCTTGCCCGCGTGGCCCTTGAGCCACTGGGACCAGTCGGTCCACCAGCTACCGGGATGTTCTACCGCGCCTTCCAGCCACTGTTCGTAGCTCGCCGGCAATTTGCCGTCGGCACGGATCCAGTGGCTGCGTTTGTTCTTCGAGGGCGGGTTAATGACCCCCGCAATATGGCCCGAAGCGCCCTGCACAAAACGCTTCTTGCCCGGCAACAACTGCGTAGAGGCATAGGCGCCGCCAATCGGCACAATGTGGTCTTCGCGCGAGCCGTAGAGGTAGACCGGAATATCCACCGCACTCAAATCCAGCTTCTCGCCACACACGGTGAGCTTGCCGGGCTTTTTGAGGTTGTTCTCCAGGTAGGTATTGCGCAGGTACCAGGCGTAATACGGGCCAGGCAGGTTGGTGCTGTCGCTGTTCCAGTACAGCAAGTCAAACGGCGGCGGCGTCTCGCCCTTGAGGTAGTTGCCCACCACGTAGTTCCAGACCAGATCATTGGGGCGCAAAAAGCTGAAGGTGCTGGCCAGGTCCTGCCCCTTCATCAAACCGCCTTTGCCCAGCTCGGCCTCGCGGTACTTCACCATGCCCTCGTCGATAAAGACGTCCAGAATGCCGGTGTCCGAAAAATCGAGGAAGGTGGTGATGAAGGTGGCGCTGTCCACCGGCTTTTCACCCCGCGCAGCCAGCACCCCCAGCGCCGTGCCCAGCATGGTGCCGCCCACGCAAAAGCCCAAGGCGTTGATGGTGGGAGAACCGCTGATTTCTTGGGTCACGCCTATGGCCTTGATGACCGCATCTTCGATGTAGTCATCCCAGGTCTTGTGGGCCAGCGACTGGTCAGGGTTGCGCCAACTCACCACAAAGGTGCGATGCCCCTGCTCTACCGCGTAGCGGATCAGTGAGTTGTCCGGCTGCAAATCCAGGATGTAGAACTTGTTGATGCAGGGCGGCACCAGCAGAAAAGGCTTCTCATAGACCTTGGCGGTCAGCGGCTTGTACTCCAGCAGCTGAAACAGCTCGTTCTCAAACACCACGGCCCCTTCCGTGGTGGCCACGTTTTTGCCCACTTCGAACAGGCTCTCGTCTGTCATGGACACATGGCCTTGCTGCAGGTCATGCACCAGGTTTTTCACGCCCATGGCGATGCTCTCGCCCTTGGTCTCTATGGCTTTTTTCTGGGCCTCGGCGTTCAGTGCCAGAAAGTTGCTGGGGGATGCGGCTGCCATCCACTGCTCCACCGCAAAGCGGATGCGGCTCTTGGTCTTGGCATCGGTGTCCACCGCCTCCGCCAAGCCCATCATGGTGCGGGCATTGAGCAAGTAGGCGGCAGCGGCATAGGCGGCCACCGGGTTGTCATGCCAGGCCGGGGCGGCAAAGCGGCGATCCTGCAAAACGGGGGGCTGCGTCATGCCCTGAGTGAAGAGCTTCAGGGCCTCCTCGGTGTAGGACTTTTGCAGCGCTTCCAGACGCTCTGGCGCGAACCGGATATCGGGCAGCGCCTCCGGCATGGCGGGAAAGCCCGCACCGGCAGCGCCGGCGTCCAAGCCCTTGAAGGACTCTAGCGCCTTGGAAAAACTTTGGGTGAAAGCCTGTTGCAGCTGTTCAGCTGCCTGGGCCATCAAATCAAAAGAGGGTTGCGTCACGCCATCACCTTGAAATTTAGTGTGCATAGTCTAACTGCCTAGTATGGCAGTCTAATGCGGCAGTATTCTGACACTCCCCACCCCTCCCGAAACCCTTATGTACATCGTCCCCATTGCCTGGATTTACGTCGCCCTGATGATGAGTGTGGCCGAAGCCACCAACACCACTGGCACCGTGTTGGGCGCCGTCTTCACGTTTGTGTTGTACGGCGTGCTGCCGGTGGCGCTGATGCTGTATTTCATGGGCACCCCCGCCCGCAAACGCGCGCTGCGGGCCCGAGAGTTGGCCGAGCGCCAGGCCGCCATCGACGCGCACCACGCCGCAGCACAGGCTGCGGCCTCAGGCCAGCCAGACGCAAGCGGCCTGCCTGCCACTGACGCGGTCCCGCCGGTGGCTGAAAAACCGTGACGGGTTGCTGACTGTGCACCACGCCGCGCTGCCGTCATTGCCCCAGATGCTGCGAACCCCCGCAGCCTGCAAGCGCTGACGGGCCAGCGCCGGCAGATCCGCCCGCCATTTGCCGCCCGCCTGCGGACGGAAGCAGTCCGCCGCCGCCGGCAGGGCGTCCACAAACGCTGCGCGCACCTCGGCGCCTACCTCAAAGGCATCGGGGCCAATGCATGGGCCCAGCCACGCTATGATTTCAGGAGCTGTCTGCGCACTATCCACGGGCGCCAGAGGCAAAAAAGACTCCAAAGTAGCTTCCAGCACGCCCTGCCCACCCTTGCCCGCCAATCCGCGCCAACCTGCATGCGCGGCGGCCACCCGGCTACCGTCCGCCGCAGCAAACAACACCGGCAGGCAATCCGCCACCATGATGGTGCAAACCACGCCCGGCGCACTGGTACAGCAGGCATCGGCCTCGCAGCCGTCCGGGGTGCCAGGCTGCAGGGGCAAGCAGGCCGTGCCATGCACCTGGTTCAAAAACACCGGTCGTCCGCCCACCGCCTGTTCCAAACGCTGCCGGTTCAATTGCACGGCGGCAGCCTCGTCGCCCACATGCAGGCCCAGGTTCAGGCCCTCATAGCAGGCTAGGGACACTCCACCTGCGCGGGTGGTACACAGGGCCTGCACCACAGGGGGCACGGGCCAGTCGGGAACAATCCAATCCGGGGGCATAGCGTTCATGCCTTGAGGATAAACCGATGCCGTTACCATTCCGGCATTCCCCCATGATTTGGAAGCTCCCATGATTCTTGAACTTGCCGACATCCGCATCCACCCCGGCCAAAACGCCGCCTTCGACGAAGCCATTGCCCGTGGCCTGCGCGATGTGATCTCCCAGGCCAAAGGCTGCCAGGGCTTCAAAGTCAACAAGGGCATAGAAAACCCGGAACGCTACATCCTGCAAATTTTCTGGGACACCCTGGAAGACCACACCGTGGGCTTTCGCGGCAGCGATCTGTTTACCCAATGGCGTGGCATCGTCGGCCCCTTCTTTGCACAGCCCCCGGTTGTCGAGCACTTTGACCTGCTGCTGAAATCCGCCTGAGCCCCCTACTCCGGAGCCGCCCATGCACTTTGTGTTTCCCCCGCCCGCCACAAGCAGCGTGGCCATTGCGGGCCAGCCGGCCCGCTTTCCCGTGCATCGCATTTACTGCGTAGGCCGTAATTACGAAGACCACGCCAAAGAAATGGGCCACTCCGGGCGCGAGCCGCCCTTCTTTTTCATGAAGCCGGCCGATGCCGTGCTGGCTGCAGACACCGGCCAGACGGTGGACATGCCCTACCCCACACTCACCAGCAACCTGCACCATGAGGTGGAGCTGGTGGTCGCCATCGGCACAGGCGGCAGCCACATTGCGGCGGCTGAGGCCCACCGCCACATCTACGGTTACGCCGTGGGCCTGGACATGACGCGCCGCGACCTGCAAAACGACATGAAAAAACAAGGCCGCCCCTGGTGCATTGGCAAAGGCTTTGAACACTCTGCGCCCATAGGCCCCATCACCCCTGCGGCCCTGGTGCCCGGTGTTGAGGCGGCCACCATCGCGTTGCAAGTCAACGGCGCAGACCGGCAGCACAGCACGGTTGCCAAGCTGATCTGGAACGTTGCCGAAACCATAGAGCGCCTGTCCGCCGCGTGGACACTGCAGCCCGGCGACCTGATTTTCACCGGCACCCCCGAAGGCGTGGGGGCGGTAGTCCGGGGAGACCTGTTGCAGGCCACCATCGACGGGCTGGACGCACTGACTGTACGCATCGTCTAAGCCATGCAACACGCCCCCATCAAACACTGCAAAGCATGCGGCACCGCTGTCGAGTACCGCGTACCGGACGACGGTGACACCAAGCTCCGCGCCGTCTGCCCGGCCTGCCACACCATCCATTACGAGAACCCGCTGAATGTGGTGGGCACCGTGCCGCACTGGGGCGACAAGGTCTTGCTGTGCAAGCGCAACATCGAGCCGCGCTTCGGCAAATGGACCTTGCCCGCAGGCTTCATGGAGCTGAACGAAACCACGGCTGAAGGCGCAGCCCGCGAAACCGACGAAGAAGCCGGAGCCCAGTTCGAGCTGGAGGGCCTGTTCAGCCTGCTCAATGTGGCACGGGTAGGCCAGGTCCACCTGTTTTACCGCGCCCGGCTGACCAGTGACCAGTTCAACCCCGGCACCGAAACCATTGAGGCGCGCCTTTTCAGTGAAGACGAAATTCCTTGGGACGACATTGCCTTTCGCACCGTCAAGGAAACGCTGGAACACTACTTTGCCGACCGCCGCGCCGGGTACTACGGCATCCACACCATCGACATCGCGTGAGCACCGCCATGCTGCCCAGCTACGTGGTGCTGGACTTGGAGACCACGGGCGGCAACGCCAGCCAGGACCGGATTACCGAAATCGCTGCCGTGCGCATCGACAACGGGCTGGAAACCGCACGCTGGTCCACCCTGGTGAATCCGGGGGTGCGCATTCCCCCTTTTATCCAAAGCCTGACCGGCATCACCGACGCCATGGTGGAAAACGCGCCCACCTTTGCCCAAGTCTCCAAGCAACTGCTGGAGTTGTTGGAAGGCGCCGTGTTCGTGGCCCATAACGTGCGTTTTGACCACGGCTTCGTCGCCAACGAACTGGCACGGTTGGATGTCACCCTCAAGGTCAAGACGCTGTGCACCGTGCGCCTCTCGCGCCACTTGTACCCCCAGCACAAAGGCCATGGGCTGGATGCCATTCTGCAGCGCCACGGCCTGCAGACCCAAGCCCGCCACCGGGCCATGGGCGATGTGGACGTGGTGCTGGCCTGGCTGGATGTGGCCAACCGCGAGCTAGGGGCCGAAACTCTGCAAGCAGAAGCCTTGGAGCTGCTGCAAGGCAGCGCCGCCCTGCCCCCACAACTGGAAACACCTGTCTCCGACATTCCCGACACGCCAGGTGTGTACTTGTTGTACGGCGAAGGCAGCATACCGCTCTATGTGGGCAAAAGCGCGACCTTGCGCACCCGCGTGACATCGCATTTGCAGGCATCCAGCAAGTCACGAGAGATGCGCCTCCTGCAAAAAGTCCGCCGTATCGAATGGCGCGAAACCGCAGGCGAACTCGGCGCCCTGCTGCTGCAGTCCCGACTGGTCAAAACCCTGAAGCCGCCCCACAACCGGCGTCCACGCCGCGACAAGCCAGGCACAGACGGAACGCCCGATGCGGCCCCGCCCTGGCCGCACCCCGGCCGCATGGGCATCCGCGAGCACAACGCACTCACAGGCCGGACGGACATCCACATCTTTGACCAGTGGTGCCACGTCGCCACCGTGCACGACGAAGAAGCACTGCAAGACGCCATCACCGCCCGCCAGCCCTTGGCATTTGACCCGGAGACCTACCGCCTTTTGCGCCAACGGCTGAGCGGCGCAGGCCTGCGTTCGCGCGACGTGATATCACTGGGTACCCGCTATGCTCCCGGCTGCTGATCCACAATAGCGCCTCCTTTTTTTGCCTCCCTGTCGAATGCCTGCCCATGGCCAAACTTTTTTTCCGCTACTCGGCCATGAACGCCGGCAAATCCACGTCCTTGCTGCAAATCGCCTACAACTACGAAGAACAAGGCCAGCGGGTGCAGCTCTACACCGCCCGCATTGACGATCGCAGCGGCATAGGCAGCATCGCCTCCCGCTTGGGCCTCCAGCGCCAGGCAGACACGTTTGACGAGCACAGCGACTTCGAGGCGCGCTTAAGCACCCAAGCCGGCCTGGCCTGCGTGCTGATCGACGAAGCCCAGTTCCTGCAGCCCGAACAGGTGCGCCAGCTCCACCGCATCGCCCATATGGCTAACATCCCGGCCATCTGCTTCGGCCTGCGGTCAGATTTTCAGGGCCACCCCTTTCCCGGCGCGGCCTACTTGCTCACGCTGGCCGACGACATTGAAGAGATCAAAACCATCTGCGCCTGTGGCCGCAAAGCCACCATGAACGTGCGCATGGACGACCAAGGGCAACGCGTGCGCGAAGGCGAGCAAGTCGTCATAGGCGGCAACAATCGCTACCAGCAAACCTGCGCCCGCTGTTTTTATGAAGGGGGCGGCAGTCGCTGAATCGCCCCTGTTTTTATTCCGGCGCGCCGAAGAAGTAGCCCTGGCCTGCATCCACCTGCGAGCGGGTCAGCACGGCCACCTGCCCGGCGCGCTCCACCTGCTGGGCGTGAAGGGGGCGGCAGTCGCTGAATCGCCCCTGTTTTTATTCCGGCGCGCCGAAGAAGTAGCCCTGGCCTGCATCCACCTGCGAGCGGGTCAGCACGGCCACCTGCCCGGCGCGCTCCACCTGCTGGGCGATCACCATCACATCCAGGGAGTGGGCCAGCTTCACAAAGCTCTGCAGCATGTCGCTCACAGCCTCCACGGCTTCTATCTCCTGCATCAAGGCCCCCGTGAGCTTGACATAGTCGGGCAGCAACTCGCGCATCAGCTCAATAGCACGGGGGTTCACGCCGAAATGGTCAATACCGAATTTGCCACCATACAGGCGCACCACCTCACGCAAACGGTGGGCGGCCTGCACATTGCGCAGCACGCCGAACTCCGAGAGCTCAAACGCCAGCCGACTGCCCTTGCCCGCCAGTGCCTCCATCTGCAACACCAGCCAATCCATAAACGCGCCATCCGCCACACTCTGGGGTGAGAGGTTGATGGCCACCACTTCGGCGGGGGTTGCGGAAGCCTTCACATGCTGGAGTGCCAAGGTCACCATGGCCCGGTCCACATCCGGCATCAGGCGGTGGCGGGCAGCCATGGGCATGAAATGAGAGGCCGGCACCAGCTCGCCCTGCTGATCCACCAAACGGGCCATGCACTCCGCCTGCAGCACCAGCTGCTGTTCGCCCAGCGTCAACACAGGCTGGCGCAGCAGACGCCAGCGGCTCTCCACCAGAGCCGACTGAATCAGCGTGCGCCAACCAAACGAGCCTAAAGAGGTGTTCTCATCCTGCGCGTCGTCCAGCACATGGAAGCCATTGCGCCCCGACTGGCGGGCAGACTCCACTGCCAAATCCGCACGGGCAAACACATCGGAGCGCTGGTCATCCTGTAAAAAGAACGCCACCCCCACATTAATGGCTACCCGCTGCGCGGGTACAAAGTCGGCCAGTTGCGCCAACACCGAACGGTGAAAATCTGCAGCCAACTGGCTCACCCCGGCACGGGGCACATCGATCAACACAAAGCTAAAGCTGTAATCATTGGTACGCGCCAACAGGCTGGCCCCCGCCTGCCCCAGCGTGTCACGCGCACACTGCACCATCACCCGCATCAGCTGCTCACCCGATGCAAAGCCGAACTCCCGGCTCAGCAAACGCATATCGTCCAGCTCCAGCGTGACCACCGCCCCCGTGCCGAAGTGATGCTCCCCATGCAGCAACTCGGCCAAGCGCAACTCGTACCCCCGGCGGTTCACCAAACCGGTCAATTCGTCCTCGTAGGCCTGTTGGTAAAGGGCACGGGCCTTGGCAGTTTCTGCATCCAGCATCTCGCCCACACGGCGCGACATGTCATTCATGGCGTGCACCACCCGCGCCAACTCGGGGGCCACAGGCTCGGAGGTGATTTGCTCAAAGCGCTTGGCTTGCACCGCCACAGCCGTTCTTTCGATGTCCCGCAGCGGCTTCAGAATGAAATGCAATACGGCCATCACCAGCGCTGCGGCAGCGGCGGTAATGCCCGCCAACCACCACAACAGCTCCACCGTGGTGCGCCACAAATGCTGGTAAGCATAGGTGGGCTGGCTGATCACCACCACTTTGCCCAGCTGCCGCCAGCCCGAACCCACAAAGGCTTCACCGGCCGGCGTCCCGATGTGAAAAGCCGTCACAAACCACAAGGGCACCCCCTCAATGCGGTCGGGAAGCTCCCGCTTGACCAGGGAGCGGCGGTCCGCGCCCAGCACCTCAATGCGCTTGAAGTAGCCCCGGTCAAACATGCTGGCCACCTGCGCCTCCGCCAACACCGTATCCGCTTTGCCCAGGCTCTGCCCCAGCGGAACCGACAAGGCCGTGGCCGTATCCTGTGCGTGCGATGCCAGCTGCTGCTCCAGGTAGGTGCGGGTGCCCTGCACCGACACCCAGCCAATGGCCCCCAAGATGGCCAGCGTCAGCAAGAGCAACACCCCCAGCAACTGATCGCGCAAAGACATACGTGCCCGCCCCTTCAAACAAAAACGTAACGGCCTACCGGCCGCGCCCGGACGGCAAAGCATGCGCCGCCCAACCCATAGCCAGTATGACCACCATCGTCAGCGCATTGGCCGGAATCTGCAGATTAAAGTCCACCGTGCTGTGAATCAGCAAGCCCACCACTGCCATCGCCACCCCGAACGCCATGCCCCAGGCCGTGCTGTTGCGCCGCTTGGCCATGACCCGCAGCACCGTCCACAGGGTCAGCGCCACCAGCGCCCCCATCAAGCCCAGGCCTATGAGCCCGTAGTCGGTCGCCACCTCCACAAAATCATTGTGCGTGTGGTCTACATACACATAGCCATACTGCGGGGTGCGGTAGTTAAGAAACACGTTGTAGTAGCTGCCTCCGCCCGTACCGAACAGCGGGTAATCCGCCACAATGGGTAGCGAGGCCCGCGCTGCCTCAGTGCGCGCCTCTACCGACTCGGCCTTGCCACCGTCTTCGACCCGCAATTCCGTCTCCTGGATGCGGTTGACCACTTTTTCCAGGCCCACCGCCGTGCCCACCACCAGCACATCCACCAAGATCAAGCTGGCTATCAGCACCACCACCGTGCGCGGCGCCGTCTTGCGGGCCAGCAACAATGCCAGGCTGCCGACCACCAGCATGGCGGCAAAGAACGCTGAATTCCCCATACGCGAACGGGTCAACACCAAGCCAATCACCACAATAATCAGCATCAACCGCAGGTGCATCTTGTTGCCCAGCATAAACCTCACCGCTGCCACCGCCCGGGCACGCCAAGAGCGGTAACGGACCGTCTCCGTGCCCAGCCGCGTCAGCATCAGGCCAATGCCCACCCCCAGGCACATGCACAGATAGCCCGCCAAGCTGTTGTGGTACACATAGGTACCAATCATCCGCTCGTGGTGAACCTGCGAATAGAAAATACGGTAATCTGCCTTGAGCGAAAACAAAATCGCCCCTAGCACCACCTGCGCCACGGCACTCCACACCAGCAGCTGGGCCAAGCCCTGCAAGCGCTCGCGGGTGTTGACCGTCAACAATGCCACCGCAAACACCAGCCAATAGGTCAGCGCCAGACTGCCCATGATGCGGGTCTGAAAAGGGTCCAGCGAGAGCGTGCCCCAGCCCTCAGAGGCAGCGCCTGCCCAAGCAAGCGCCGCATGGGGCGAAAGCACCTGCAGCCAGCCCACCGGTAGGGGCAGCACCTGCAGCCAGGTCAGCAGCACCAAGCCCCCCAGCAACCCCAACGGCCAGCGGAATTGTGCCAAACGCGCCTGTGCCGCCGGCACCGCATGGCGCCATGCCCACACAGCACCCAATGCCAGGGCAACAGCCCCCAGCAACAAAAGCCCCATGGCCCATGTGCGGTTGCTCCCCAAGGGCAACGGTGCCCACAACAGCAAGAGCTGCAAGCCCAGAAACACCCGCTGATCTGCCGGTCTATTCATACCCCCCTGCCCCCGAAGAAAACTGACACATACCAACAAAAATGGCAGCCGAGGCTGCCATTGCTTTGCCGGGCCAAGCCCGCGTAGAGTGCTTAGCTGCCGCTAACGCTGGTACGGCCACCACCGCTGACTGTCGCAGTGGGGTTAGTACTAAAAGACCCGCCCGTGAAACCGGAGAAGGCAGGAGCAGGAGCAGGTGCTGCTCCAGGCGTACCGGCACCAGGAGCACCACCAGCCGCAGTGGCAGGGGTAGTGCTTACCACCGCAGCCACCACAGCTTGTGCTGCTGCGGCGGGCGCCACACCGGCCGACACCAAGGCAGTCTGCAACGCACCAGGTGCCACGCCGGCCTTCACAGCCGCCGCCGCCACTTGCGCTTCTGTTTCACCCGCAGCCAAGCGTTGCTTGACTTCGGCAGAGACTTGTTCAGGAGTCTGGTCTGCGCTGAACGCAAACACAGAAACGCTAGCCACCAGAGTGGCCATCAAGGTAACCAGTTTTTTCATAAGAACCCCTTTAGAACGAAATTAGGTAGACGAAATGTAACACACTGTGTCAACTTTCAACCCTGCACTACCACACGAAACACCTCAAAAACAACAACATTTGGCTAATATTTCACACAAGCTGCGCACTTCAACGCGCCTACTTCCCTAGCAACAATTGTTTTGCAGCCAAACAAATGAAAAGCGTGTTGGTGACCAAATACCGCCTCCATAGCCTCTTCGGTTCGCTGCCCAATCGGAACAACCACTCCAGCCCGTTGTGGCGCATCCAAGCTGGCGCACGCGACACCGTGCCTGCGTGAAAGTCAAACGCCGCGCCCACGCCCAACATCACGGCGTTAATGCGCCCGCGGTGCGCCAGCATCCAATGCTCCTGTTTGGGGCAGCCCAGACCGACAAACACCAGGCCCGCGCCGCTGGCGTTGATACGCTGCACGGCGGCTTCATCCTCTTCCGCGGTGAGTGCGCGAAACGGCGGAGACTCGGCCCCCGCCACTTGCAAGCCGGGAAAGGCCTGCGCGGCACGCGCCTGCAAGGCAGCCAGCGTCTCGGGCGTGCTGCCGTACAGGTATACCGGCGAGCCTTCGGCGGCGCAGCGGGCGAGCAGGGCCCACATCAAGTCCGGCCCGCTTACACGCTCTTGGCCGGAATGGCCCAGGCGGCGCAGCATCCAAGCCACGGGCGCGCCGTCGGGCGTGGCCAGGTCGGCAGCGGCCACGGAGCGGCCAAAGTCGGCCTCTTGCGTCGCGGTTACCACCACATGCGCATTGGCAAGCACCACAAACCGGCTCTCGTGCGCGCGGGCCCAAGCCAACACGCTGTCTTGCGCTTGCGCAAAGCTCACTGGGCTTATGGGGGCACCCAGCACACAGGTTTTTGAAAGAGCGCCGCTCGGCAGAAATTTATACGTCAAATTGGTCTCCAGCCCGCGTGTAATATGCGCAAGCAGCTATCAAAACCATAGTGCATCACACTGCCAAGCAGCGCTCAATCCCGTCCACGAACCACTCCACCATGTGCTCGAGCGTGTAGACAGCGGCGTCTGCCAGGGCGGCGGCTTTCAGGCGGGCGAGTTCGGCTGGGGTGTTTATAAGGCCCAGCACGTGCTGGGCGTAGGCCTGGGTGCTGTCGGGGCTCATCGTAAAAGGGAATGCATTTGCAATGTAGTCCTATGCAAAAACTTAGAGTCGCCAGACATTGATGCCTGCAGTCGCGAACGCCGAGGCATCAAAACACGACTTCACATCAATAAAGCAGCCTCCCTTCACTAGCTTTCGTTGAAAGTCTTCAATCGGCATTGTCAAAAACTGCTTGTGTGAAACTGCAGCCACTAGAGCATCCGCGCGAGGCAGGCTTTCCCATGGCAATAGTTCAACGCCGTATTCATGTCGCGCCTCGTCAGGGTCACCAAACGGGTCGTGAACGAAAACATCCACGCCATAAGACTTCAACTCGTTGATGACATCCGCCACTTTCGAGTTGCGCAAGTCTGCGCAGTTTTCCTTAAAAGTCAGACCTAGTACATTGACTTTGGCCCCTTTGATATAGCTGCCACCAGCTATCATTTGCTTGACAGTTTGTTCGGCAATATATTTACCCATACCATCGTTAATGCGGCGGCCAGCCAATATAACCTGTGGATGGTATCCCAACATTTCGGCTTTGTGCGTAAGATAATACGGGTCCACACCGATGCAATGACCGCCTACTAAGCCAGGGCTAAACTTTAAAAAATTCCACTTGGTGCCAGCCGCTTTTAATACCTCCGCGGTATCAATACCAATCTTGTCAAAGATAATAGCCAGCTCATTCATCAGCGCGATGTTCAAATCACGCTGGGTGTTTTCAATAACCTTGCATGCCTCCGCCGCTTTAATGCTTGAGCAGCGGTGAACGCCTGGCTTGACAATGCTTTCATACATTTCCGCAACAGCATTTAAGGTCTCATCTGTATCGCCAGATACGACTTTTATAATAGTGGTGAGAGTACGCTCCCTGTCACCGGGGTTAATCCGTTCGGGCGAATACCCAACAAAAAAATCCTGCTTCCATTTCAGGCCAGATTCCTTTTCGAGAACTGGAATGCAAATCTCTTCTGTTGCACCAGGATACACAGTTGACTCGTAAACTACGATTGCTCCCTTTTTAAGGTACGCTCCAGCACTCCTGCTCGCACCAATCAATGGTGAAAAATCTGGAATATGCGCTTCGTCTACCGGCGTGGGGACCGCCACGATAATTACGTCGGCCTCGCGTAGCACTTCTGGATTTGACGAGTATTCTGCATATTTGGCCGCAGTCATTTCCACATCAGGCAGCTCGCGCGAAGGGTCAACGCCCCGTTTACAAGAATCAACCTTGTGCTGAGAAATATCGAAACCAATGGTGCGCCCCAGCTTCCCGAATTCCACGACCAACGGTAAACCAACATATCCCAGACCAATAACAGCAATAGTTTTCATAAAACACCCTTAGACAAAAATTTTTAAATTATCTTGTAAATCGATTTAGGCACTGTTCAATGCCTTGCACAAAATTTTCTACCATGTTATTCAGAGTATATTTTTCTGCACTGACGCTGGAAGCGCTTCTGATCCGTGTGAGGTATGTATTGTCTGACAACAGCTTAATGACATTCTCAGCGTACTCCGCAATCCCACCCGAAACATTTAGGCCATTAACACCATGCTCCAGGTAGGCCACCTCCGGACCATGTCGCGCATCAGCCATGGTAGCCATCGGCACGCCTGAAACAAACGAGTCCAGCACATGCAAGCCGACCGCGCCCGGGTTTAGTACTACGCTTGCAAGCCGGAAATACATTGCCTTATCGCGTCCCTTCTTGACTCCTACGCAGTGAAGCCATGGCCGCGATTGCGCTGCGCGCCGGATGTCGGCAGCACTCGGCCCATCGCCGATCACTACTAGGCAAAAATTCGATACTGCTGCTCGGATGCTGTCTGCGGCTTGCACCATCAAGTCGATGCGCTTGTCCTGGTACAAAGAGCCACAAAAAAGCCCAAGCGGTGTTGCCGGCCCCAAGTCAAGTTGCTGGCGTATGCTGTTTAGATCTTCAAAAGTGACGGACGCCAAGTCAGCCTTGAATCCTGCGTTGTCTATGGCGTTGTTCAGGCAAGTGGTCTGCGCGGCGGGGTAGTTGGCTTGGGTGAGCAAGTCCACCGTCATCTGCGTGTAGGCGAACCACCAGTCCACGCGGGTGAGCAAAAAACGCTTCCAGCGCTCGCGCAGGCCCGTGGGTGCGTCGCTTTGGAAATTGATGCCGTGGCCCCAGTAGGCTACTTTGGGGCCTCCCAGCAACCTGCGCAGCAGCCACGCATAGTTGGCTAGTAGCTTGTTCTCTTGGGTAACGATCACCAAGTCTGGCTTGGCAATGCCTTTTGGAGTTGGCACCCAAATGGCCGCTGTATTGCCCAGCCGAATCGTCGTTTCTTGTACGGAATTTGCCCAGGGCAAATGGCCGCTGTCATTGCGCACTTGCGCAGCAGCATCCGGCTGCCCGTATACAAGGTCAAAGGCAATACCTTTTGCAGCCAATTGTTCCCTAGCCTGTTGAAAAAACGTTTCCCGGTAGTGCGTGAGCCGTTGTTGAAAACAAAGCACCCGTGGTGTTGCCATTAGGCCTCGCTCCCTGCCGCAATGGCATCGTTATAAATTTGGATGAGTTGCGCATAATTGCGCTCTGCGGTGAATTCTGCTTCATATAACGCGCGCGCATTGCGCCCCATCGCGGCCATTTGTTCTGGGTGGGCTTGCGCCCAGCGCATCTTGTTGGCAAGGTCTGGTGCGTTGCCAGGATCAAACAACAGCCCTGTGATGCCGTCTTGCACCAATTCTGCAAGGGCGCCAATCCGACTGGCAATCACCGGCAGGCCGCAGCCAAACGCTTCCACCAACGTACGCGGAAAGTTTTCGTACCAAATACTGGGCAACACCAGCGCCATGGCCTGGCTCATCTCGGCACGAACAGCGTCGCCACCCAAAGCACCCAGCACCTGCACGCCAGTCACACCCGCCAACAGTGCGGACTCTGGCCCTGTTCCCGCCACGCGCACCAAGCCGCTATCCAAGGCACGTGCGGCACCCACCAGCACATCCACTCCTTTCTCAGCCGAAAGGCGTCCGACGAACAAAAAGCCAGAACGCGCACTGGCATCCGGCACATCAAAGTCCACAAAATTGGGCTTAACGACGATGCGATCCGCAGGCAACCCGCCTTCAATGAACTTATTACGGCAAAAGTCGTTTAGCGCGATGTAGCGCGTGACCTTGGTCTGCCAAGTGCCTAGCACACGGTGCAGCGTGACCATTCCGGCCAGCACTGTGCTTTGCGCCTTGGAACCACGATAGCAACCGCGCACCGCACCACGCCACGGTTGTTTGCCTAAACAATCCTCGCACACCTTGCCTTCGCGCAAAAACATGGCCTGGGGGCACAGCAACCTAAAGTTGTGCAGCGTTTGCACCACCGGCACATCAGCTCGGCTGGCCGCCCAATACAACGACGGCGACATGAGCGGAAAGGTGTTGTGAACGTGAATCACATCCGGCTGAAAGCTTTGAAAGAGTTCCGCCAATTCATGACCGGTTTGCTGCGACCACAGAGCTTGCAACGCTGCGCTCGCTTTGGGCATGGTGCCTATGTCGTCATTGCTGCGTGCATAGAGTTTCACTGCATGCCCCTGCGCACGGAGTAAAGCGATTTCGGCGTCTACAACAGAATCTTCGCCGCCGCGCTGTTGGTAGGCGTTGTGGGCGATCAAGACTTTAAGCTTGCTCACGTTAAATAAACCGCATCAATATGGGCGCTGCTGCCTTCGCTTTGGCAAAGAGAAAATTGGGGTGCTGAAGCTATGGGTTGTGTCATTGAAAGTTTATGTTAAATCAGGCCCCGGCGCTTGCTAGCTGTGCGTGAGCAGCTATTGTTTTGGAAGCGTTTTAGCATTTCTACAAAAGACTGGCATACATCGCTTCCAGTTTCCTCGTCTGAACCTTGATGTCAAACGAGTCACAGACCATCTCTCGACCACGCATCCCCATTGCCATTGCCAAATCTTTGTCAGTCAAAAGCAGTGAAATTCTCTCAGCGAGCACATCCACATTCTCAGACTCGACCACAAAGCCAGTTTCACCATGCACTATCGCTTCTGGTATCCCACCAACACGTGTACCTATCGTTGGCACCCCGCAAGCAGCTGCTTCAATCAAAACTAGGCCAAATGACTCCTCTGCACCTGATTTGGCTTTTCGACTAGACAATACGAGCATTTTGCATGCCTGAAGGTATTTCAAAACTTCTGAAGGTTGCTGTGCACCTAAAAAATCAATATTTTTTTCAATATCCAGCTCAGCAGCTAACGCCTTTAAATCTTGGGTTAACTCCCCGGCACCAATTTGCAGGAGGCGAACATCGGGATGCGTACGAACTACATGGGCAAACGCTCTGAGCAATACATCAATTCCCTTAACATCTGTGTGCCGAGCCACTGATAGAATAAAACGCTCGCCCCCGTGCGCAGTAACCTGTCCAGGGTTAGGCACTAGCCGTTCAGTATCTACTCCCACATAGTGCCTAATAACTTTTTCAGCAGGAAATCCACGTTGAATCATGGCGTTTCGCAAAAAATCAGAAACTGCGATAAAAAAAGATGTCTCGCGCATCAAACGTGGGCGTACTGTCAAATAACGCCAATTCGTTAAACGCATGCTCTTCAGCAAATAGCGATCCGAAACCATAATGTCTGAGCCGTGGCAAGTTGCGACAAGTGGAATTTTGAGTCGCTTTGCCAAAGATAGGGCTAGCACCGCATCAGGTGCAAAGTGTGCATGAATCAGCCCCAGTTTTTTCAACACATCTTCATTATCAAAAACACGAGATCCGCCAAATAGTGAAAAAACCAGCTTCTTCAATCGCTGCCCTCTCTGGCTTAATGTAACCACGTCATACTTGTCGACTGAATTATACAAATCACGACATACAATAACTGGTTCATATTGAGAATATGCGCCAATCTGTTCAACTATAAACGTTTCAGAATATAGTGGAAAAGCGGTTCTGTATATTCCGACATGTGATTTAGTCATGAGTAAGTTCGCTGCTCCGGGTTACCCTGCTTCTAATGACTCTCGCCGGACTTCCAGCTACGACAACGTAATCAGGCACACTCTTTGTGACCACTGAACCAGCTCCTACAATCACACCGTTGCCTATCCGCACACCGGGCAATATTGTGCAACGCGTCCCAATCCAAACATCATCACCGATATGAATTGGTTGCTCTTGGGTTGAACCTTGCTTCAACATTGGTATATCTGTGCGAGAGTGATCATGGGTTGTTGTAATAAATACAACATCAGGCCCCATCATAACATTGTCGCCAATTGTCACTTGGCCCATTAACTTGCAATTAACCCCAATACCTGAATTAGTGCCTAAACTAATTTTAGAACCCGTCCCGAATTGTGCACCTTTTTCAATATTTATATTGGTACCAGCCTGCCCTAGCAACCGCGAAACAATCGCCCGTCGAACCGTGCGGCACCATCTGGTATAGCGGGTACTTGAAGCAGGAAGGTGAGCTGCGAAACCGTAATATGACAAAAGCAAAGTTATTTTCAAAACGCCTTTCAACGCTTTAACAACACCGCCAACAATAGGCATACTCTTGATCGCACCCTTCATTAGCGCCACGTCAATCGCTCGTATGGTGTGGTCTCTGGGAGCAGCTCCATGCCGAAGCAATATTGCTTTTCTCTCACGCAGCAGCTTCGCTTCACCAGTGGATGTCTTCGTGCCATCCCATTCGCGGTAACCAGCAATGGGTGGCCCACCAACATTGACACAGCCGCCGATCTTCAAAAGCCTTAGCCAAAGATCCAAGTCCATTGAAAAACGGAGTGAGTCATCAAAATAATCAACAGCCACCAAGGCGCAATTTTTATAGAACGAACCAGGCTGCACCAAAGTATTACTAGCGCGCAACAAATGATCACGATCTATAACCGGGCAGTCAACAATGCGGCTAAACGAACCGGTCGCAGTTATTATATTTATTTTGGAATTGTAGAACAAGACGCTTTGTGGACTATCACGGTATGCGCGAACAATTCTTTCGATGCATTCTGGATAAAGAATGTCGTCGGAATTAATCCAACCAACCAGCTCCCCTTTTGCTAGCTTAAATCCCTTGACAATGGCGTCACTTTGCCCTTTATCACGTTCGCGTATTATGGTTACACCACTATTTTTGTAACGATCCAAAACTTCTGCAGTACCATCGTCAGACAGTGAGTCCAATATAATATATTCAATATTCTCATATGTCTGCCCCAACACAGACTCAATTGTCGCTTCTATAAACTGGCCTTGATTAAATGAGGGGGTAATTATGGTTACAAGTGGGTACTGCGACATGGAACTATATCTTTAGTTGAAATTTATTGCCTGAATTTAGTACGCCCGCAATAGTTCGTTGACGATTTGAAAAATATGCAAAGGCCACCAAGTCATACGCCATGAATAAACCATAAGTATGCATATAACTCATACTGGAACCATTAAAGAACGAAATAAATATATAGAGAATAAATATAAAATTTACTTTTGAATAAGATTCGCATCTTAATGACTGAAGTCGAATATTTACAACAATCCAAGAAGTCATCATTACGCAGAATATGAGTAGACCAAGGAAACCAGTTACTCCTATAATATTTGAAAAACCATTATCGGCAGAACCACCATGTATGAGACTTGATTGATAGCCAAGTTCGGCTACGTTAGTAAAGCCAAATCCAAATAGCGGATTAAAATCAAACACATTACTTACAATCGTCGAAAACTCGGTGGCACGAACTAAAAAGTTGCCTGACTCAGTCGCACTTCCCGCATCAAAGAACTCACCGAACCGAAGTGTCAACACCTCCAAATGGCCTTGCCCATATTGCAATAGAAGAGGAACAAGCAATAATGCGGCCAACCCAAAAATCGCTGACCTACGCAAACTCATCGCATTAGGAATGCGATAAAAAATAGTAATTAAAGAGATTACAACCATTGCGAGAATCGCGCCGCGGGTGAGGGTAAGCACTATGCATGCAGCCATCAGCAATGCTCCGAGAAAACTTAAAACTCGCCCATTACTTGCCGTTAATAGTTGATGGATAAAAAAGATTAAAAAGTAAAAAGTAAAAGTCGGAAATCCAGAAAAATTTCTCTTTACCTCCCCAATATCGGCAACAAGGAATGTCTCATGCTCGCCCTTTGGGTAGACATCGAGACCGCCGATATTATAAGAAATATACAAAATCCCAAAAAATAACGTAAAATATTTCAAACTGTTGACTATTTTGCCAAAGAATTCAACCGGACTTATTCGCAAAACATCAATTACTAAATAAATTGCCAAACCATAGAAAAATGTTCGACTCATTTTAATCGGCCATTCAACATCACCCTGTATAAGTATTGAATAGAGAAATAGAATGAAGTAATATAACCAGTACCCAACGATCAATCTATACAGAAACTCCCCCTTCGGAATAGCTAATGCTTGGATACTTGAGTTTTTATGCCTCAGTAGGCCAAAAAATAAAACTAGTATTGTTAATATCAAACCATAATCTTGAAACTTAACTACACCTTTCAGCGCAAAATCTTCCCAATCAAGCAAACCATTTATATTGGAATAGATTATTAAAATCATTGGCACGAAATAAGCGCGGTCACGCCTTATCAGCAGGAAAAATACTGCAACAAACATTGCAACAACCAAGTATTTAAGCATTTAATTTTCGGATTACTTTACACGGATTACCTGCTGCGATAACATCTGCCGGCAGATCGCGCACAACAACACTACCAGCGCCTATTACTGTGTTGTCCCCAATTGTCACGCCTTTTAAGATAAGTGAATTGGCTCCAATAAAAACATTATTGCCAATATATACCTCTGCAGCGCCAGCATCCACGGCCTTTGCATATATTCTATTTACTGGCGATACAGGGTGAAAGTCAGTATCTATAATCTTGACATTTACACCTAGCAACGTTTTGCTACCAATGTGTATGCTTTTAAAGGCGCATATACTTGCGCCAGAAATACCAACATCGTCGCCAATGAATATGCTTCCATTTGGTGACAATGTACTTATGATGCATGGATGATTAATCCCAAGTACATTCCATCTACTTGTTGATCGAAAAATCGATCTAGCTCCTATGTGAATAGTTGAACTTCGTGCAAGTTGTAGTATTGGAAATCCATAGAATTTTACGTCCTGACCTATTTTTGATTGAGTTTTTAATTTACTCTTTAAATAAATGAGTCTAAATTTAACGTACAGATTGATATACCAAACAGCGAATTTGCTAGTCATTTTTAGATCTTGAAAGAATTTGTTTTACCATCAACTTTCGATATGGATGCACCCATATCGACCACGAAATAATAAAAACATAAATTATTAACTCAGTCAGGCTCAATAATATGTTATTGAAATAAGGCCCAGTAATATATTTAATTGAGTACACAACAGCAACAGCGACAGCAACAGACAAATATGAAAATGTATGCGCTACAGGCATTAACTCTCTGACAGGAACTTTCATACGGTATTGAACAATTACTGCCAGACCTAGATTTGCGGCTGCAGCTGCAAACATGGCAGATGTGACTATTGCGAAACTGCCGTAATAAATACCAGAACAGAGTGCCAGAGGAATAAGCAAACCAGTTGAACAAAATTGTGATGCCGTATTCCAACCTAGTTGGCCTGTTCCAATGTTGTAGAAGAATGCAGGGACTCCAATATTGGTTAGCATCCATCCTAGCGACAGAATAATTCCGAAGGTTAAAAATTTGCTTTCGAGATGCCCAATCCACAAAATAGAAATTAGCGGTAATGCAACAGTCAATCCGACGAAATACGGAACAGCGATGAAGCTCAAAATGCCATAGGACTTTCGATATAAAGCTTTCAATCTGTCTTGCTCAACCTGTTTAACGCTCGCGATAGTTGGCACTATCGCTTGAAATGCAGAAATCAGGATTCCACGCACTTTCAGCACAACTTGGTTGGCCATTTCATAGAATGCAACATCTGATAAACCGCCAAATTTTGTAATAAAGAACTTAATGGTCGGATCAAAAAGCATGGCGGCCATGCCTGAAACTTGAAAATTTAGTGCGTAGCTAAACATTTCTTTGAATACGCTACGTTTCCAGACACAAGGTAACTGGGACAATGATGGAAGCTGCTTTCTTAGCGTGATCCAACTTAATACAACCAAAGCAAAACTCTGTGCAAACTGTCCTTTCGCCAAGCCTTCCAACCCGTAATTTGGGACTAGCCATAGTGCACCGGCCAAATACATCACATTGCAAGCGATTAATATGATATTGCGTAGGTCCATACGACCACAACCATCCAATGCCGATTGAAAAATGCCTGCTAGGAGTCCAAACCAAAGTGAAAGCATTGCCCACGGCAAAATTGAAATAGCTTGCGGCATTGAGTTTTCTGGTATGACCGAAGCAAGAATTAACTTTAGCGCCGGATAAGCCAACATTAACAATACGGCCAACACGACACCAATGGAAACACTTGCTGTCTCTACGGTGTCGGCAGCTTCTGCAGTTTTGCCATCAGCTAAGTTTTTCGCGACAAATCTAAGTGCGGCACCAGACAGCCCCATATCACTAAGACGTGCCATTGACGTGCTGGCAAGCACAACGGCCCATATGCCTAGCTGTTCAGAACCAAGGGTTTGGAGTAAATAGCGGTAGAGGAAAAACAGTAAAAATGCGGACACAACAGTTTGTGCTGCAGAAAATGAAGCGTTTCTAACTACTGTGCGGCTCATGGCAATACAATTGAGTCGCTAATCTGAATGCCGGCCTCGGCGTCCTTATGAATCGCCAGCTTTGCATTGCCCGATAACATATTACGCCTTGCGATGTTGTATTTGGGCATACCCGGCTCATCATCCAAAATGTTGGCCATATTCGGGTATCTGTCGTTGTAAGGGCTTTGCTTGTAGGGCACTGCATCAAGTCGAATCTGCAACGTGCCGCGTTTTTCGGCAGTCACTGCTTTTTGCCAATTGCGGCCACGGGCGTCCAAGTGAATGGGAAATGTACCGCCGTTGAAAGTGTTGTCTTCAACCAGGTTGTCGCGCCCACCGCCAATGAACACCGCTTCGTCCACAAGGTCAAACACATTGCCGCGCACGATGATGCCGCTGGCCTGGTCGTCCAGGTACACGCCCTTGGTTCTGCCCCAAGAAATATTGGGGGGAATTTTGTGCAGGCGGTTTTTTTCTATAACAGTGCCACGCGCCGTCCAATCTCGGCCCGTGTAGATGACGCCCGCGTCTCCGGTCTCTAAACAAACGTTAGATATGTCGTTCTTGGCAATGAGGTGGTCGTTGCCACTAAAAAGAATTGCGGTGTGTGCGCTGTCGCTGATGGTGTTTCCTGTTGCGCGGTTTCCGACGCCCTCTATTTGCACTCCCGGTTGAAGGGTGCGTGAAGCTCTGGCAAATCGGCGCAGTGTGCTACTTTCCACATAGAGGTTAGCTGCCGTGAGCGTTTGGCGGTCACCACCTTGGAGCAGCACGCCACCGCCGCCCGTGTTTTCAATTAGCATGTTGGTCAAGCCGTTGTCTTGGCCGGTGACGACGGCGCCACGCTTGCCCACGTTTCGAATGGTGGCGTTTTCTATGCGCACATGATGGCCTCCGTTTATGGAAACTGCGTCGCCTCTGTTGCTTTGCAGCGTAACGCCGCCAATGGTGATGTGGTTGGCTTTGGTGATGGTCAGTAATTGGTGAATTACGCTGGCTTCAATATCGCCTGGTCGAAGTTCGGCCAAGGGCCAAAGGTACAAAGTGCCAGTCGCGCGGTCCAAGTACCATTCACCAGGTTCGTCCAGTTCCGCCAACGCGTTTTGTATTAACACGCGTTGACCCGCTTTAATTCCGTAGGGCGGTGCAGGAGCGGCCAAGGTGAGCTGGCTGATTGCTGGTTCAACGGCGGCTATGCGCAGCGTTGTGTCTGCCCAGTTGTTAAACCAGTAGCCAGTCGCGAGAAGCTGTGGCTCTGCTTCCCAAGCGGCAAGATTGGCGCCTTTGAGAGTAAACCGGAGGCCCTTTTCGCCATCTGGTGTGGTGGTTAAAGTCGCGAAGTCTTTGTTGGGCCAGCGGGCTAGGGTGAGCGGTTGGTTGCGTTGGGTGATTTCGAGCGCGGTAGGGTTGTTGCCGTCTGCGCCAAAACCATGGCGCAGTTGGGTGCCAAAGTCGGTAATACCTTGCTGAGGCAAGCTGGTTTGCAGGACGTGGGCGTGGCTTACCTTAGGCAGGCGGGCCAAAGCGGTTGAGTCGGTTACCGGGGCAAAACCGTTTACCGCGCGGCCCCCGCTGATGATGGCGCTGCGGTCTTGCGGACCACGAATGGTGACAGTATGTCGTGCGTTGCCACTGCTAGCGGCGTCTAGCTGCAAAGGTGCCTCCAGGCGGTAGGTGCCAGAGCTCAACTCCACAGTGATGTCGCCAAGCGGCTCGCCTTTGGCGTTGCGCAGTGCGGGAGACTTGAGCTGCCTCAGGGCTTCCAGCAATGTTACAGTGTTGGGTGCCTTGCCGTCTGGCGATACGCGAATGGTGGTTTGAGCTTGGGCAGTGTGACCGCCAAACGCAAGTAGTAGGCAGGCCGTGGCAATTAGGCGGGGCATGGTAGGCTCAATCTTGACCAAATAAGTCGCGCGTATAGACCTTGCTGGCCACGTCGTCCAATGCATCGGTCTTGCGGTTGGCCACAATCACATCGGCTTCACACTTGAATTGCGCCAAGTCGCTGACCACGCGGCTATTGAAAAATTTGTCTTCTTTCAGGGCCGGTTCATAAACGATCACTTCCACGCCCTTTGCTTTAATGCGCTTCATGATGCCTTGGATGCTGCTGCTGCGGAAGTTGTCGCTGCCGGCCTTCATCACCAGTCGGTAGATACCCACGACTTTGGGTTGACGTTTCAGGATGTCTGCGGCACAGAAGTCTTTGCGCGTGGTGTTGCTTTCCACAATCGCCCGCATGATGTTTTGCGGGACGTCGTTGTAGTTCGCTAGGAGCTGTTTGGTGTCTTTGGGCAGGCAGTAGCCGCCATATCCAAAGCTGGGGTTGTTGTAGTGGCTGCCGATGCGCGGATCCAGGCTCACGCCATCGATGATTTGCCGGGTGTCCAGGCCGTGGATGGCGGCGTAGGTGTCGAGCTCATTGAAGTACGCCACCCGCATGGCGAGGTAGGTGTTGGCAAACAGTTTGACGGCTTCTGCTTCGGTGCTGCCGGTGAGCAGTACGGGTATGTTTTGTTTGATGGCGCCTTGTTGCAATAACTGTGCAAACTTCTTTGCACGGGGTGATTGTTCGCCCACCACGATGCGGCTGGGGTGCAGGTTGTCAAACAGCGCCCTGCCCTCTCGCAAGAATTCGGGGCTGAAGATGATGTTTTGGCTACCTGTTTGTTCCCCCAGGCGTTCGGTGTAGCCCACGGGGATGGTGCTTTTGATCACCATCACCGCATCCGGGGCGATGACCATGACGTCGGCGACCACGCTTTCAATGCTTTTGGTATTGAAGTAGTTGGTCTCGGGGTCGTAGTCGGTGGGGGTGGCGATGATGACGTAGTCAGCCCCCGCATAGGCCTCTTGCTTGTTGAGCGTGGCCTTGAGGTTCAAAGGCTTGCTGCTCATGTAGTCTTGCAGCTCGGTGTCTTCTATCGGGCTGATACGCTGGTTGATTTGCTCTACCTTGGCGGCGATCAGGTCGATCGCCACCACTTCGTTGTGTTGGGCCAGCAGGACTGCGTTGCTCAAGCCTACATAGCCGGTTCCGGCGATGGCGATCTTCATGGGGCTTACTCGACGCTCACGTTGACGTTGTAACCGTGCTTCTTAAGCAGGGCGTGTTGCTTGGCGTGGGCCAGGTCGTTCTCGACCATTTCTTTGCACATGTCTTGTGCCGTAATCTCTGGCACCCAGCCCAGTTCCTTCTTGGCCTTGGCAGGATCGCCCAGCAGTGTTTCGACTTCAGTGGGACGGAAGTAGCGGGGATCGATTTTGACGATGGTCTGGCCCACCTGCAGTGCGGGGGCGGCATCGCCGGTGATGGCGGTGATCACTGCGTGTTCTTCAACGCCGGTCCCTTTGAATTCCAGACTGATGCCTAGTGCTGCTGCGGTCCAGGTGATGAATTCACGCACGCTGTATTGCACGCCGGTGGCGATGACGAAGTCTTGCGGCTTGTCTTGCTGCAGCATCATCCATTGCATGCGCACGTAGTCTTTGGCGTGGCCCCAGTCCCGCAGGGCATCCATATTGCCCATGTACAGGCATTGCTCCAGCCCTTGGGCGATGTTGGCCATGCCGCGGGTAATTTTGCGGGTGACGAAGGTTTCTCCACGGCGTGGGCTTTCGTGGTTGAACAAGATGCCGTTGCAGGCGTAGATGCCGTAGGCTTCACGGTAGTTGACCGTGATCCAGTAGGCGTACATCTTGGCCACCGCGTAGGGGCTGCGGGGGTAGAACGGGGTGGTTTCCTTTTGCGGGATTTCTTGCACCAGGCCGTAGAGCTCGGAGGTGGAGGCTTGGTAGAAGCGGGTTTTCTTTTCCAGCCCGAGGATGCGGATGGCTTCCAGAATGCGCAGGGTGCCGATGGCGTCTACGTCGGCAGTGTATTCGGGGGATTCGAAGGACACGGCCACGTGGCTTTGCGCACCCAGATTATAGATTTCGTCCGGCTGCACTTGCTGGATGAGACGGGTCAGGTTGCTGGTGTCGGTGAGGTCGCCGTAGTGCAATTTGAAGCGGGCGTTGTCGATGTGCGGGTCTTGGTAGATGTGGTCTACCCGGCTGGTGTTGAAGGAGCTGGCGCGGCGCTTGACGCCGTGCACTTCGTAGCCTTTTTCGAGCAGCAGCTCGGCCAGGTACGAGCCGTCTTGGCCGGTAACGCCGGTGATCAGGGCGACTTTGGGGGATTGCTGGGTGCTTGTGCTTTGTACGGTCATGATGGTGTTTTGCTATAAATTAAGGAGCTACTTGCGCAATATCTATAAGGGCTCAGGCAGTATTCTTTAAAAAATCTGCATAGGCAAGGGCCAAACCGGCTGCCAAGCCCACCCGGGCGCTCCAGCCCAGGGCGTTCAGGCGGCTGCTGTCCATCCACTTGCGCGGAGCACCATCGGGCTTGGTGGCATCGAAGCTAATGCGGCCGGTGTAGCCCACAGCAGCACCTACCGCATGGGCCAGCTCGGCAATGGTTACGTCGCTGCCAAAGCCCACGTTGATGTGGCTGCACATGGGGGTGGTGTTGGCCTGGTAGGTGGCGTCATCCAGGTTCATGACGAACACGCTGGCCGCAGCCATGTCGTCTACAAACAAAAACTCTCGTTTGGGCGTGCCGGTGCCCCAAATGGCGACCTCCGCCGCGCCACTTTGCTTGGCTTCATGAAAGCGGCGAATCAGCGCGGGGATGACATGGCTGTTTTCGGGGTGGTAGTTGTCGCCAGGGCCATAGAGGTTGGTGGGCATGACGCTGCGGTAGTCCCGCCCGTGCTGGCGGCTGTAGCTCTCACACAGTTTGATGCCGGCAATTTTGGCAACCGCATAAGGCTCGTTGGTAGGCTCCAGCGTGCCGGTGAGCAAGGCGCTTTCTGCCATGGGTTGGGGGGCCAAGCGGGGGTAGATGCAGCTGCTGCCCAAAAATAAGAGCTTTTGCACACCATGGGCGTGGGCCGCCTGGATGACGTTGGCCTGCAGCATCAGGTTGTCATAAATAAAGTCTGCCGGATAGGTGTTATTGGCATGAATGCCGCCCACTTTGGCGGCTGCCAGGTACACCTGCGTGGGGCGCTGTTCGGCAAAAAAGGCTTGCACAGCAGCCTGGTTGCACAAGTCCAGCTCGGCGTGGGACCGGGTGATGATGTCAGCGGGCTGAACGCCTTGGGCCCGCAGGGTACGCACAATGGCGCTGCCAACCATGCCGCGGTGGCCGGCTACGTAAATCTTGGAACTCACAAAAAACACTCCCTGAATGAAGTTTGGTGTGTAAACACCACGCAAACCTTTGGTAACAATTTTACGCCTAAGCGTGACAAGTAAGATGACGGTTTATGCAATTGAAATTTCTCCGGACGGCGATCTTAGGTACGGCTGCAGTTTTTTTACTGGCGCTGTGGCCTAGCCACGCAGCATGGGTGGATTTCAGCACAAATTTGCTGGCCTCCGTGGAGAAGCGTTGGGGGCGCGAAGCACCCACGCGCTTGCGCGTAGTGCAGCGCCTGGTGCGTGACAACCAAGCCGCTGTGGGCCGTGGTCAGCCCGAAGCACCGGTGCTGCGGCAGGTGAATGGGTTTTTGAACCAAGTGCCTTACGTGAACGACATCAAACACTGGGGCCTGGAAGACTACTGGGCCACACCGGCCGAGATGCTGGGCTCCTTCGGCGGCGACTGCGAAGACTACTCCATAGGCAAGTACCTGAGCCTCAAGCAAATTGGCATTCCCATAGAAAAGCTGCGCATTACCTACGTACGGGCGCTGCGCCTGGGGGAGGCGCACATGGTGTTGGCTTACTACCCCACGCCGGATGCGGACCCGCTGATTCTGGACAACCTGATCAATGACATTCGCCCCGCCTCGCAGCGCACAGACCTCGAGCCTGTATACAGCTTTAACGACGACGACCTGTGGTTGAGCGGCGGCATGACCAGCAAGGGAGGGGCCAGCAATGTGCGCCTGTGGCGCGACCTGCTGGACCGACTGGCACGGGAACAACAGCTCTAAGAAAGGCTTACGGTGCGGGTAACACCGCGCCTGCGCCATCCGCCAGGGCACGAAGCATTCCGGCCACCTTGGGCTGCGCACTGAGCACCATGGCCACCATGCGGTCTTTGCGTTCGGGGCTCAGCTCTTGCCAGCGGGCAAAGGCCATGCGGGCCAGCGCAACTTGCACACCGGCTTCGGCACGGCCGAGCTGATGTGCTTTGTCAAAGGCGACCCAGTATTCGCCATCGTATTCCTCCAGCATGTGCTTGGCTAGGGCCAAGTAGGCCCAGCTGTACGGAAAAGTGGGGCGTAGCGCGGTGCTGGTGCGGTAGTGGCCCGCAGCGGTGACGAGCAACTGGCGTTGGTAGTCGCGCAGCGCGGGCTCCCCTACATAGGGGCTGAGTGCCTCGGCCTGAAAGGCGTGCAAAAAGCCGAGATCATCATACAAAGCCGCATTGCCGGGGGTTATGCGGGTGCCGGCCTGCAGATCTGCGGCAACCCGGGCCAGCACCTCTGGCTGACGGGATGGGCCTTTGCCTTCCCGCCATTCGGCAATGATCCATCGGGCGCGCAGGGTGGCCGCATCAGCCCATGTAGCGTGCCCCCCGAACCACAGTGCTGCGCTCGTCAGGCCTGCAAGCACGGCGCCCGCTACCACAAAACGTTTGCGCACAGGGGCTGCTAATGTCGACATGCTCACGCCAGCCCGAAGATGGTGCCGGGCTTGCCCTGCACCATAGCCTCTGCAACGGCTTCGCCATAACGCGCAGCCACGACCGCCCTGCCCTCACTGAGCAGCGGTGGGCGGCTGTGCAGATTGTGCGCGTCCGTGGCCATCAAACAATTCCACCCTTCGTCCATGAGCTTGAACGCTGTTTCTTGGGCCTGGCTGCCGAAGCGCCCGGCCAGCGAGCCTGCAGTCAGCTGCAGCCAGCAGCCGGCTTCGGTGAACTCGCGTATTTTGTCGGGGTTGGCCATAACCGCCTTGTTGCGCTCGGGATGCGCAATCAGGGGGCGTATGCGCATTTTGATGAGGCTGGACACAAAGCGCATGCTGCCCACCGGTATGACCTGGTGCGGAAACTCCAGCAGCAAAATGCGGTAGCCCCCTACAGTGCCCAAAAAGGGCACCTGGTCTTCGGCAATCATGTCAATCAACTCGGCGGAGAGGCGCGCTTCCCCCCCCATGCGTACCTGCAGGGGGATGCCCGCCGCCTGCAGCGCCTGACTGAAGCCTCGCACCGCACCTTCAAGGTTGCTGCGCTGATTGGCGTAGCGCCCGGGGTGCACATGCGAAGTGAGCACAGAGTGGGTGATGCCATCTGCCACCGCTGCGCGGGCCAAGCCTAAGGCTTCGGCCATAGTCTCCGGGCCATCGTCTATACCCGGCAGAAAGTGGCAGTGCAGGTCGATCACGCAGCGGCCTTGGCCTTGCCTTTGGCTTGGGCCGTGTTGGAAGCGCCGTACGTGGCACCGTAGGTGGAGCCGTAATTGCCGTAGCCGTACTTGCCGTAGCCGTTGTATTCGCCGTAGTACTTCTCCGCCTTGTTGAAGTCCAGCGCGTTGAGCACGATGCCCACCACATTGGCTTTGGCGCGGCGCAGCTGTTTGAGGGCGTTGCGTGCCAAGGGGCGCGGGGTGCTTTGGGCCTTGGTCACAAAGAGGACGCCAGAGGTGTGGGCGGCGAGTACCAGGGCATCGCTCACCAGACCGACAGGCGGGCTGTCGATGATGACGATCTCGAAGTGCTTGGACAGCGCCTCCATGGTTTGCGCAAAGCGAGCGGAGTGAATCAGCTCCAGCGGGTTGGGCGGAATGGCGCCGCAGGGCATGACCATCAGGTTGGTACCTACGATGGGGTTGAGGCACTCCGACAGCTGGGCGGTGCCGGCCACAAGCTCGGACAAACCGAGCGCCAGCGGATCTATGCCATAGCCTTTGGCCACGCTGGGGCGACGCATGTCGGCGTCGATCAACACCGTTTTTTTGGTGGAGGCATGGGCCATGGCCAGGTTGCAGGCGAAGGTGGTCTTGCCCTCCCCCGGCACGCTGGACGTGACCAGCAGGGCGCGCGAAGGCAGATCGACCGAGGACAGCAACACGCCGGTGCGGGCGGTACGGATGGCCTCTGCATACAAGGAGTTGGGCGAGTCCGCCACCAGGCGGCCACTGACGTTGCGCTCGGTATCCTTCTTGGCCAGCATGGGCAGCACGGTCAGCAGGGGCTGCTTGAGGCGGGATTCAACGTCGTCTGTGGTTTTGAAGGTGTTGTCCAGCATCTCCAGCAGCAAGGCCAGCACGGCACCCAGCACTAGGGCCATGGCCAGCGCAGCAGCAATGATGAGCGTCTTTTTGGGTTTAATTGGACTTTTTGGAACTACAGCACTGTCGATAACACGGGCCACCACGGTTTGCAAGTCGCCGCCCACGGTGGTTTCTTTGGAGCGCTTCATGAACATGTCGTACATCTGGCGGTTGGACTCCACCTCGCGCTCGTAGATGCCGAGCTCAAACTCTTTGCGGTTGATGTTCACCACCGTGCCGCGCGCGTTGCTGAGGGCAGATTCCAGCGTTTTTTCGGTGTTGCGCGCCCGCTCGTACTCGACGGTGATACCACCTACCACCAACTCAATCTGGCGCTGCAGGTTTTCGGCAGCAGCTTTGGCATCAGAGTCGGCTTGCAGGTACTTGGGGTGCTCGCGCCCGTAGCGCTGGGCGGCGTCGGCCAGGCGGCGCGATGCATCGGTTGCGGCTCGCTTTGCGTCAGCCACTTGCGAGTTGACCAGCACAGCGGGTTGGGAAGCCAGGTCTGCGGCGGACGCGTCTTTGACGGTTTTGTAGGTGGACTCGATCTCGGCACGGCGAGTGCGGGCTTCGATCAAGCGGGACTGCAGCTGCTCGATCTGGAAGCCGGCACCGCTTTGGGCCGCGTCTTTGATGTTGACCATGCCCTGCTTCTCGCGGTAGCGCTGCAGCGCGGTTTCGGATTCTGTGAGCTTTTCCTTGAGGCCGGACAGCTGGTCTTGCAGCCAGTTCGAGGCGGTCTGCGTCATGGCGTAGCGGGCAGACAGGTCGTTCTCGATATAGGTTTTGGCCAGAGTGTTGGTGACCTTGGCCGCTAGGTCGGCGTCAGGCGAAGTAAAACGCACCACCACCAGTTGGCTCAAGCGGATGGGCTCGATCGACAGGCCTTGCTGAAAGGCCGGCAACACTGCTTCGGCAAGGGTGTCGTCGGTCCACTCAGGGGGTTCTTCCTTAGTGGAAAAGCCAATTTGCTCAATCAGAGCGGCCAGGCCTTTTTTGGGGGCACGAGGGTCGTACTGCGGGTTGTCGTAGAGCTTGAGTTTGATGATGGTTTTGAGCGCGACTTCGCGGGACTTGATGACTTCGACCTGGGTCTGGAAATATTCGCGCGAGGCGCCTACGCCACCGTACACGTCTTCGATGGAGACGACTTTTTGCTTGTTCGTCTCAATCAGCAGCGTGGTTTTGGCTTCATAAATGGGAGTGCTGACAAACGCGATGACACCAGCCACCAGGGTGAGCACCAGCGCAAAGGCCAGGATGGCCCATTTGTACTTACGCAGCGTGCGCCAGTACTCCAGAAAGTCCAGTTTACCGTCATGGTCTTGGTCGTCTTCGGCTTGGTTGAATGCGGCAGACACGGGGTTTGCGGCGGGCGCAATATGTTCAGACATAGGCAGTGAGGAGTCCGGTAATCAGAAGAAGGATTCTTCGATAAAGATGGTGTCACCCGGGCCGACCGGCGTGTTGATGGTGGCTTTTTGGGGGCCGGCAGCGGGGTTGCTCTCGCGGATGATGGTGATTTTGTTGAACGAGGCCCGCTCTTTGAAGCCGCCCGCCAGTGAGCTGGCCTTGAGCACTGTGAGGCCCGGCTGGAAGGGGTAGCCACCCGGCTTTTCGACCATACCGTTGATATAGAAGGGGCGATATTCCTCAATCGTGACAGAGACACGGGGATTCACCAGATAGCGGCCGGTAAGGCCCGTAGTGATGGACGCTTCGATTTCACCGATGGTGAGACCCAACGCTCGCACCTCACCCAGCACGGGGTAAGGGATAGTCCCGGCGTCCGTGAGGCGGACCTTTTCACGGCTCAAGTCGTCTTCACCAAACACGCGAATGGTGATGACATCACCCGCAGCCAGCTTGTAGTTGGAAAGCAAATTGCCCGGGTCCAACAGCAAACGTTCGGGGACTTGCGCATGCGCAACACCCGCAGCCAACAAAAAGCCCACCCAAAGGGCAGCCACCAAAGCCAAAGGCCCGCGCAATGCTTTTGCGAAGGCCGCACCGGAGAAGAAACGGAACATGGAACTCCCTAAGCAGCACCGCCATGCGGATGCATGGCGGCTAAAGACCTCGAAAGCGGAAAGCTTACAACGAAGCGTTCAATGTGAACATAGCCACATTGCGTTTGTAGGCTCGATTGGCCACATTGGACGTGCTGTCCAAGGTGGTGTAATCCATGCCCACCTTCAACCAACGGCGCATGGCGTACTGGAAGCCAACGGAGAAGCTGTTGGCGGTATCCACACGGCCATTGGTGGTACCTGCAAACTCGGTAACCAGATTTCCCAGGGTGACGCTGGAGGACACCGACTGGTTCCACATATGTTGCCAGTTAACACTATTGTTCGTGCGCAACTCGTAGCTACCCAAACCGGTGGGGTCGAAGGCGCCCTTGGAGGTTTGCAGGTCGACTTGGGTATAGCTGACGGGTGCCCAACGGACTTTGGCTTCCCAGCTGCCGCCATTGAAGTTCTGACGACCGGCGCGGTCGAAGTCTTTGGTCATGGAACCGATCTTGACGATACCGGTGGTAGCGGCGGTGACATCCCAGGTGGCACCGACGTAGTACTTGCGGGCGGTGTTGGTGTCGGTAGCGGCACGGTCGGTGTAGTTGGTCTTGACCTGAGCGATTTCAACCAATGCCATAGTGGCCGGTGCTACACGGTAGAAAGCACGACCGGCGATGGTGGTGCCATCCTGATTGCCGAGGGCGTACTTGTCGTAAGTTTTGACTTGGGTACCGAGGTCGAGTTCGAGGCGACCGCTGGCTTCGCGCGCACCATAAATCAGAGTGGTGCCCAGGGAGTTATTGCGCCAGGCTTCAGGAGTGTTGGAGCCACTTTGGGTGGAGCCACGGGCATCGTTGCCGCCAATGGATCGCAGCGCCCAGCCCATGCGGGCGCGGGAGTCGAAATAGTTATCGCCGGCGAGCGAGAGTTCGGAGTTGGTGGTGTTGTCAGCCGTGCTGCTTTGGTAGCTGGTGGAGTCGGCGGAGGCAACCAGGGTGTAGCGGTCACCCTTGTTTTTCATTTCAGCGGTCAACTGGGGGACCAGCTTCCAGAAGCTGGAGGTCACAGGCGCAGTCGCGGAACTGTTGACGTTGCTGTTGTACCCGTAGCCGGTGAACACGGAAGGGTAGAGGTAAATGCCGCTCTCGGTTTTGATGGGGGCCACATTCGGGTCCACCGGTGCGGTAAGAATGGGGGCCGACGCAGTGCTGGAGCCGGAAATACTGGTGCCCTTGAGCTCATAACCGGGATCTGCCGCTTGAGCGCTCGCCAAAGTGGAAACAGCCAACAGGGGCAAGGCCGCAGCCAGGCAAACGACCGAACGCTTCTTGTTCATAAAAAAACTCCCTTAAACGTTGAAACTCAAAAACCAAGGGCCCGTATTTCGCGGACATACTGCCTTGCATTGTATGGTATCAGAGTTGCAATTGCTAACACTTGCTTACCAACTAGAATCGGGATGTACCAATTTTTTCACAAGAAACAACATAAATGCGGCCCGCACGGGTACGCATGTGCTGCGGGAGTTGAGTTATGAGTTCTTTTTCGATCCGGCGTTCCGGCAATTTGCCTGCTGCGATGGTGCAGGCTCTGGACTTCATTGCGGTTTGTGCCGGGGGCTGGCTAGCCTATCAGTTGCGGTTTGGAAGCCTGGAGGCCTTGGCCGAGCCTAGCAGCGCCGAGCGCATGATGGTGCTGGGTACGGCCGCTTTTGCAACCTTGTTTTTCAGCAAGATTTACCGCATGTGGCCGGGCGGCTCATTGGCTGCCATGGTAGGCCGGGTGACGCTGGGCTGGGTGATGACCTGGACCGGGATTGTCGTATTGCTGTTTTTGACCAAGAGTGCGGAGTCGTTTTCTCGCCTTTGGCTGGTAACTTGGCTGCTAACGGCCGTGGTGACACTGTGGTTGGGACGACTGGTGTCCTTCATTGTGCTCGCCCAGATGCGACGTGCCGGCTACCAGCTGAAAAAGGTCCTGTTGTATGGCGACACACATATGCTGCACACAGCACGCCGGCGTATTGAAGAAGCGACCTGGAGTGGCTACGAAATTGCCGGCATTGTGGCGCCGAATGAGTTTGAAACATTGGCCACGTTGGACGCCAAGCTCAAGCCCGATGAGATCTGGATCAGCATGGGTTTGGGTGAACAGGCTCAGCTAGAAAACATTATCAATTCGCTGGACCGCTCGGTGGCAAACATACGTTTGCTGCCGGACATGATGATGTACCAGATTTTGAACCACGGCATGAGCGTGAACCTGGGGATACCCATGGTGGATTTGTCTTTGTCGCCCATGTTTGGCGAGCGGGCTTTCATCAAGCGGATGGAAGATGTCGTGGTAGCCACGCTCGCACTGCTGCTGCTGAGCCCATTGATGATTACCATTGCCATCGCGGTCAAGCTGACTTCAAAAGGGCCGGTGTTGTTCAAGCAGAAGCGGCACGGCTGGAATGACGAGGAAATTTACGTCTACAAGTTCCGCAGCATGAAGGTGCATGAGGAGCAGACAGGCAAGGTCACACAAGCCCAACGCATGGACCCCCGCGTGACTCCTTTGGGGCGTTTTTTGCGCAAGACCAGCCTGGACGAACTGCCCCAGTTCATCAACGTGCTGCAGGGGCGCATGTCCGTGGTGGGGCCCCGCCCCCACGCACTGGAGCACAACAGCGAATATGTGAAGCTGATTCCCAGATATGCCTTGCGCCACAAGGTCAAGCCGGGCATTACCGGCTGGGCCCAGATTTGTGGCTACCGTGGCGAAACAGACACCATCGACAAGATGGAAGGTCGCGTACAACACGACCTGTTCTACTTGGAGAACTGGTCCTTGTGGCTGGACTTGAAGATTATTGTCACAACTCCCATCGCAACCATTCAAAACAAGAACGTGTATTGAAACCGGGCCCGGTGCCGCAATGGTGGCACCGGGAAATTAGGCGTTCAGCTCCAGCGGCTTGCTCTTCCAGATCTTGTCGGCGTACTCACCAATCGTGCGGTCGGCAGAGAACGGGCCCATGGCGGCTACGTTGCGCAGGGCCATGACGGACCAAGCCTCTTTGCTCTGGTAGGCCACGTCCACCTGCTCTTGCGCGGCGATATAGGCCGCGTAGTCCGCCAGCAGCAGGTAGTGGTCGCCCCAGTTCACCAGCAGGTCGTAAATGCTCTGGAAGCGGCCGGGCTCGTCGGGACTGAAGACGCCATCGCGGATGGCTTCCAGCACCGCCGTCAGCTCCGCGTTGCCCTCGGCAATCGCGCGCGGCTGGTAGCCGGCGGCACGCGTGGCGGCTACCTGCGGCGTGGTCAGTCCGAAGATGAAGATGTTGTCCGCGCCCACGTTCTCCAGGATTTCGACGTTGGCGCCGTCCAGCGTGCCAATGGTGAGTGCGCCGTTGAGGGCGAACTTCATGTTGCCGGTGCCGGACGCCTCGGTGCCGGCGGTGGAGATTTGCTCCGACAAATCGGCCGCAGGGATGATGCGCTCAGCCAGGCTCACGCTGTAGTTGGGGATGAACACCACCTTGAGCCGGTTGCCCACGCGCGGATCGTTGTTGACCACCTTGGCCACGCTGTTGATGAGGTGGATGATCTGCTTGGCCATGTGGTAGGCCGACGCCGCCTTACCGGCAAACACCACGACACGGGGCACCGTCACCGAGCCGGGGTTGTTGATGATGCGTAGGTATCGGGTGATGACATGCAGCACATTGAGTAGCTGGCGCTTGTATTCGTGAATGCGCTTGACCTGCACGTCGTAAAGCGCATCGGTGGGAATGGTCAGGCCCATATTCGCCTGCACCCAGGCGGCAAGGCGCTGTTTGTTGGCCAGCTTGGCCCCCTGGAAGGCCTCGATCACCTTGGGACTGGTCAGCACCGCATTCAGGCCACTGAGTTGCGTGAGGTCACGGCGCCAACCGGTGCCGACCTGCTTGTCCAGCACGGCCGACAAGGCCGGGTTGGCCTGCGCCAGCCAGCGGCGCGGGGTGATGCCGTTGGTTTTATTGTTGAAGCGCTCGGGCCAGAGCTTGGCAAAGTCAAAGAAGATGCTTTCCTTCATCAGCTCCGAGTGCAGCGCCGACACGCCGTTCACCGAGTGGCTGGTGAGAACGGCCAAGTAAGCCATTCGCACACGGCGCTCACCCGCTTCGTCGATCAAGCTGACTTTGCGCAGCAGCTCGGGACTGCCACCGCGCAGTGATATCTGGTGCAAAAACTGGGCGTTGATGTCATAGATGATTTGCAGGTGGCGCGGCAGGATGCGGCCCATCATTTCCACCGGCCAGGTCTCCAGCGCCTCGTGCATGAGGGTGTGGTTCGTGTAGCTGAACACGCCCTGGCACAGGCGCCAGGCGTCGGCCCACGGCAGGTGGTGCTCGTCCAACAGCAGGCGCATCAGCTCGGGAATCGCCAGCACCGGATGGGTGTCGTTCAAGTGGATGCTGACCTTGTCGGGCAAGCTCTCAAAGTTGTCGTGCGTGCGCAGGTAGCGGCGCAGCAAGTCCTGCACGCTGGCGCTGCAGAAGAAGTATTCCTGGTGCAGGCGCAGCTCGCGGCCGGAGGGCGTGGAGTCGTCCGGGTAGAGCACGCGGGACACGTTCTCGGAGTGGTTCTTCGTCTCCACTGCCGCCATGTAGTTGCCGCGGTTGAAGGCGCCCAGATCAATCTCTTGCGTGGCCTTGGCAGACCACAGGCGCAAGGTGTTGGTGGCCTTGGTGGCGTAGCCGGGGATGATGGTGTCATAGGCCATGGCCTGCACGTCGTGGCTGTCCACCCACTGGTAGGCGTCGCCCACCTTCACCACATGGCCGCCGAATTGCACGCGGTAAGTCACCTCCGGGCGCGGAAACTCCCAGGGGTTGCCGTGGGTGAGCCAGTAGTCCGGCACTTCCACCTGGCGGCCGTCCACAATGGTTTGCTTGAACATGCCGTAGTCGTAGCGGATGCCGTAGCCAAAGCCGGGAATGTTCAGCGTGGCCATGGAGTCCAGAAAGCAAGCGGCCAAGCGGCCCAAACCGCCGTTGCCCAATGCAGCGTCGGGCTCCAGCTCGGTCACCGCGTCGATGTCCACCCCAAAGTCTGCCAAGGCTTGCTTGACGCGCTCGCGCAAGCCCACCGCCAGCATGGCATTGCTGAAGGTGCGGCCAATCAAAAACTCCATGCTGAGGTAGTACACGCGCTTGGCGTCCTGGGCGTACTGGGCGCGGGTGGTGGTCATCCAGCGCTCGACCAGCTGGTCGCGCACGGCATAGGCTGCGGCGTGCAGCCAGTCTTCTGGGCGGGCGGCTTCGGGGTCTTTGCCCACCACAAACATCAGTTTGTTGGCGATGGAGCGTTTCAGGGATTCAAGGTCGCGCCCCGGCGCATCAAATTCAAAAGTCACAGGGGCACTCGTAGTTGGGGTGGCGGTGTTGGTCATTCTTGAATCAAGCTTTGGTAAAGGCGGGTGTAGTGCCCGGCGGCGGTCGCCCAGTCGAAGGCAAGCTTCATGCCGGTTTGGCGCACGCGGTTCCATTCCGCCTTGCGGTGGTACAGGGCAAAGGCGCGGCGCACTGCCTTGCGGTAGGCGGTTTCGTCAAACGCATCAAATACAAAGCCGGTGGCAGTGCGGTCTTCCAAGGTTTCGAGGTCACTGTCTACCACCGTATCTGCCAAGCCGCCCACCCGGCGCACCAGTGGCAGACTGCCATATTTCAGGCCATACATCTGCGTGAGACCGCAAGGCTCGAAGCGGGAGGGCACCAGGGTGACGTCGCTGCCGGCAAACACCCGGTGAGCAAAAGATTCGTCATAACCCAGCTTCACGGCGACCCGGCCGGCATGGCTTTTGGCGCGCTCGGTAAACGCCTGCTCCAGCCAAGTGTCACCGCTGCCCAGCACCAGCAATTGGCCACCGCGCGACACTATTTCGTCCAGCCCGGCCAGCACCAGCGGCAGGCCTTTTTGCTCTGTGAGGCGGCTTACCACGGCGAACAGGGGGGCGTCTGGTTCCAAGCCTAAGCCCACGGTGCCCTGAAGCATGGCCTTGTTGATCGCTTTGCCGGCCATGTGGCGGGCATCAAAATTTTGCTCCAGCAAAGCGTCGCTGGTCGGGTTCCAGACCGTGTCGTCCACCGCATTCAAGATGCCGCTCAAAGCATCACGCCTTGCCATCAGCAAGCCGTCCAGACCGCAGCCCTGCTCCGGCGTCTGGATTTCACGGGCATAGGTGGGGCTCACGGTAGTGATGTGGCTGGCGTAAAACAGGCCGGCCTTCATGAAGGAGAGCTGGCCATGAAACTCCATGCCCTGCACATGGAAAGCCTCGCCCGGCAGACCCAGGTCGCCAAAATACTGCGGCCCGAACACGCCTTGGTAGGCCAGGTTGTGCACGGTAAACACCGAAGGCACCCGCGTGGCGCCGCGGTCAGCCCAGAGCTTGAGGTAAGCGCTGGCCAAACCTGCGTGCCAGTCATGGCTGTGCACCAACTGGGCGCGCCACAGGCTGTCCATGCCATGCGCCAGATGGGCTGCCGCTTGGCCTAGCGCGGCAAAGCGGCGGTGGTTGTCGCCATAGGGCTGCTTGTTGGCATCTTCATAAGGATTGCCCGGGCGCTCATACAGGCCCGGTGCCATCAGCACATAGGCGCCCTGCTGCATGTCACCTCGAGCGAGCGCCGGCAAGTCGCCATAAACAACTTCCACCATTTCGCCCCAAGGCATGACAAAAGCGCCCACCGGGCTGGGGTTGCGCAAGCCTGCCACGATGGCCGGAAAACCCGGTAGCAGCACACGCACATCGCAACCAGCTTCATGCAAAGCCGCCGGCAGCGCACCGGCAATGTCAGCCAGCCCTCCGGTTTTGAGCAGAGGAAAAATTTCGGCACTGACTTGCAGGATGCGCATACGCTCTTTCTTCACAATCATTTTTACTTTTGCTGCTCCGCTTCAGGGCACCTGCAGAACCGGCTTTGCCGGGCTGCTGGGTGCGCCCCCCTCCCGCCAGAGGCGAGAGAGGGGGGAGACGCGCAGCGGCTCAGGGAGTGCTTAACTTCTTCACCATGTCTTTGGTCACCAGCACGACGCCGTTGTCCGTGCGCTCGAAGCGCTCCGCGTCAAGCACCGGGTCTTCGCCGATGACCATGCCATCCGGCACATCGACCCCCCGATCAATGACCACGCGACTCAGGCGACAGCCCCGGCCAATGGTGACTTCGGGCAAGAGCACCGCTTGGTCGATCACACAGAACGAATGCACCCGCACGCTGCTGAAGAGCACCGAATTGCTCACCATGGAGCCTGACACGATGCAGCCGCCAGACACCATGGTGTTGATGGCCTGGCCGTGCTTGCCCTCTGCGTCCTGCACAAACTTGGCAGGTGGCAACTGGCGCTGGCTGGTCCAGATGGGCCAGTTGGTGTCGTAAATATCGAGCTCCGGGGTGACGGAGGCGAGGTCGAGGTTGGCTTCCCAAAAGGCGTCAATGGTCCCCACATCACGCCAGTAGGGCACAGCGTCCGGGGTGGACGAGACGCAGGACATGGAAAACGGGTGTGCCACTGCCCTACCCTCGCGCACTACGCGGGGAATTACGTCCTTGCCGAAATCGTGGCTGGACTCCGGGTTGGCCAAGTCGTCTTCCAGCAGCTCGTACAGGTACTTGGAGTCAAAAATGTAGATGCCCATGCTCGCTAGGGACACGGCTTCGTTACCAGGCATAGCAGGCGGGTTGGCGGGCTTTTCCACAAACTCGGTGATATTGCGGTTTCCATCCACAGCCATCACACCAAAAGCACTCGCTTCTTCACGCGGCACTTCAATACAGCCCACGGTGCAGCCGGCGCCGCTTTCTACGTGGTCTTTGAGCATGAGCGAGTAATCCATCTTGTAGATGTGGTCGCCGGCCAGCACCACCACGTATTCGGGCTTGCTGCTCTGAATGATGTCCAGGTTCTGGTAAATCGCATCCGCGGTGCCGCGGTACCAGTGCTCTTCGTCCACCCGCTGTTGGGCGGGCAGCAGGTCCACCATCTCGTTGAGCTCGGCGCGCAAGAAGCTCCAGCCGCGTTGCAAATGGCGTAGCAAGGAGTGGGACTTGTACTGGGTGATCACGCCGATGCGGCGGATGCCGGAGTTCACGCAGTTGGAGAGCGCAAAGTCCACGATGCGGAACTTGCCGCCGAAGTACACCGCAGGCTTGGCACGGCGGTCCGTCAGTTGCTTGAGGCGGGAGCCACGACCACCGGCCAACACCAAGGCAATGGTGCGGCGCACCAGCATGTGGGGCTGCATGTGGCGCTCCTGCAGCGCAAGGTTGCGGGTGTTGTCCGTAGTGCTCATGGGTTTGTCTCCTGTCTCGTGGTTATTGATTCTTGAAAAATTTGACCGGAACTTTGATGGCTCAGGTCGTCACGGTGGGCTGGTCCATGCCGGTGAAATGGCGTATACCGGCAACCGCCTCCGCGAGCGCGATCAACGGCTGCAAGGCCTCTTGGGCTGGGATGTCCTGACGGGTGGCATCGGGTTCGTGGCGCTCCAGATAGACGCGCAAGGTCGCGCCTTCGGTGCCGGTGCCCGAAAGGCGGAACACCACGCGCGAGCCATCGGTGAGCACAATGCGCACACCCTGCTTCTGGCTCACACTGCCATCCACCGGGTCGGTGTAAGCAAAGTCATCCGCAAAGGCCACCGGCAATCCGGCGATGGTGGTGCCACCCAAGGTTGGCAGAGATGCACGCAAGTCGCGCATCAGCGCGTCGGCCTGCTCGGTAGGAATGCCTTCATAGTCGTGGCGGGAATACACGCAGCGGCCGTATTGCGCCCAGAGCTCACGCACCAAAGACTCCACTGACTTGCCACTGGCGGCCATCAGGTTGAGCCAGAACAGCACCGCCCACAAACCGTCTTTTTCGCGAACATGGCTGGAGCCCGTGCCGTAGCTCTCTTCGCCACACAAAGTGACTTTGCCGGCATCCATCAGGTTGCCGAAAAATTTCCATCCGGTAGGAGTCTCGAAACACGGAATGCCCAGCGCCTTGGCGACGCGGTCCACAGCAGTGGAAGTCGGCATGGAGCGAGCCACACCGGCAACGCCGGCTTGGTAGCCGGGCACCAGCGTGGCATGGGCTGCGATCACGGCCAGGCTGTCGCTGGGCGACACCACGAATTTGCGGCCCACAATCATGTTGCGGTCAGCGTCCCCATCGCTCGCGGCACCCATGTCCGGCGCGTCGTCTGCAAACAAATGGGCGATCAGGTCTTCAGCATTCACCGGGTTGGGGTCCGGGTGCAAACCACCGAAATCTTCGAGTGGTGTGCCGTTCACCACCGTGCCTGCGGGAGCACCCAGCTCGCCCTCCAGCAAGGCTTTGGCGTAGGGGCCACCCACGGCGCACATGGCGTCATAACGCAGGGTGAAGCCGCCTGCAAACAACTTGCGGATCGCGTCAAAGTCAAACAAGCCGCGCATCACTTCGGCATAGTCCGACACGGGGTCAATGACTACCACCTCGGTGCTGGCTATGTACTGGCTGCCCAAGGTATCCAAGCTGATGTCGGCCGTATCCATGGTGTGAATTTCGCGAACGACCTTGGTGCGCTCAAAAATCGCCTCGGTGACCTTCTCAGGTGCGGGGCCGCCGTTGGCCACGTTGTATTTGATGCCAAAGTCACCATCCGGCCCACCAGGATTGTGGCTGGCAGACAGCACAATGCCGCCACTGGCGCCGTGGCGCCGGATGACGGCACTCACGGCGGGTGTGGACAAAATGCCGCCCTGCCCCACCAACACACGGGCATAGCCCTTGGCGGCTGCCATGCGCAAAATGGTTTGAATGGCGACACGGTTGTAGAAGCGGCCATCGCCGCCTAACACCAGCGTGAGTCCGCTTGCATCAGGCAACACATCGAACAGGGCCTGGACAAAGTTTTCTAGGTAACGGGGCTGCTGAAACACAGTGACTTTTTTGCGCAAGCCCGAGGTACCGGGGCGCTGGCCATCAAACGTCGACGTAGGTATGGTGATGAGTGACATGGTGAAACAACAGAGGTGAAATTAAACAGGGGGCTGAGCACAGAGCAGAACCAGACTATCGGCCCGCACTGTGACAGAAAATGAACGCGCAAAAAAAGGCTGAACCGCTGCTTCGGCGCAGCTTGAATCCAAGCATAGGTGCCATCCCCCTTCAGGCAGGCGAAAAAGATGCTCGGATGCAGATGGATTGAGGAGTAACAACACCGCATCAGAAGTGCCGGCTCGCAAATGCACGGCGAAAGGGCCGCCGCTTGGCGCATCCCAATCTGCTGCTTCCAAAGGGCTGCCATCCGGCAACATCCACGCAGCAGTCGAACCGGTACCCGTCTCACTGGCCTGGCTGCGCCACCAGCCCGTGGCCTGCAAGGCCGGCAGCGCACGGCGCAAAGCTATGGCACGGGCGACAAAACCGCTCAGGTCGTGGTGAGGCGCATCCCACTGCAGCCAGGTGGTGGCGTTGTCCTGGCAATAGGCGTTGTTGTTGCCACCCTGGCTGTGCCCCAGTTCATCGCCCGCCAGCAGCATGGGGGTCCCCAGCGAAAACAGCGTCGCAGCCAGCAAGGTGCGGCGGTGCCGGGCACGGGCTTGCACTATGCGCTCGTCGTTACTGGCGCCTTCGACCCCGTGGTTGACACTCAGGTTATGTCCATGGCCATCGCGGTTGTGCTCGCCGTTGGCTGCGTTGTGGCGCTCGCAGTAGCTCACCACATCCATCAGGTTGAAGCCGTCATGCGCCGTCACGAAATTCACACTGCTATGCGCCCCGCGACGTGCCGGGCTGAACACATCGGCCGAACCTGCCAGCCGCTTGGCCAGCGCACCACGGTGGGTGCCGTGCTGCAGCCAGGCGCTGCGCTGGGTGTCGCGAAAGCGATCATTCCACTCCAGCCACTCCGGCGGAAAAGCGCCCAACTGGTAGCCACCGGGGCCTATGTCCCAGGGCTCGGCCACCATCAAACGATTGCGCAGTGTGGGGTCTTGCGCCATCGCCATCAACAGTGGGGAGTGGGGGTTGAAGCGGTAGTCTGTCTCTGCCGTGCCACGCGCCAACACGGGTGCCAGGTCAAAACGGAAGCCATCCACCCCGTAGTCCGCAACCCAGGCACGCAAGCTATCCATCACCGTGCGTAAGACCACAGGGTGGTTCAGATTGACGCAGTTGCCACAGCCCGTCCAGTTCAGGTAGCGGGACGCATCGCCGGGCTCCAGATGGTAGTAGGTGCTGTTGTCTATGCCACGCACACTGAGCGTGGGGCCGAACTCGTCAGTCTCGCCGGTGTGGTTGTAGACCACGTCCAGAATCACTTCGAGTCCTGCCGCATGCAAGGCATCGACCATGGCACGGAACTCGGTACGCGGCGTACTCCCCGCAGTGCCACTCCAATAGCGATTTTCAGGGGCGCTCCACGCGATGGGGCTGTAACCCCAATAGTTGGACAAGCCCATGTGCTGCAAGCGCTCTTCATCGGCACGGAAAGCTACCGGCATCAGGCTCAAGGTGGTGACGCCCAACGCCTTTAGGTGTGCAATGGCTGTGGGGTGCGCAAGGCCCGCGTAGCTGCCTCGCAATGCGTGCGGTACACCGGGGTGCAGACGGGTAAAGCCTTTGACATGCAGCTCATACAGGACCCGCTGCTGCGGGGGCACTTGGGGCCCAGGATTCACCGCGGGCAAAGGGGCACAAACGCGCGCTTTGAGAGCGGTGGCGGCATTGTCCCGGCCATCCGGCTGCTGCGGGCCGCGTGCAGACTCTGGCGTATGGGCCCAATGGATGTCCGAACCATCGTAGTGCCCCAGCACCTCACGGGCATAGGGGTCCAGCAGAAGCTTGGCCGGATTGAACCGGTGCCCGTGCTCGGGCGCCCAGGGCCCATGCACACGAAACCCATAAACCTGACCAGCACAAGCACCGGGCAGCAGGCCATGCCATACCTCGCCGGTTTTGGCAGGCATTGGCAAGCGCTGCAACTCGGTCACACCGGCCTCGTCAAACAGACACAGGTCCACCGATGTGGCGTTGGGTGCAGCCAATGTGAAATTCACCCCCTCCGGCGTGAGGGTCGCACCCCACGCGGAGGCATTTCCCGGCAACAAATGCAACAAAGACATGGATCGACTCATTCTTCTCCAGGAATGAGCACAAGGCATGCCAAAGGCGGCAAGGTCATCACCAGCGACTGGCCCATGTGGTGTGCAGCCACAGGGTCCGTGCGACTTGCCCCAGAGCTCAGGCTGCTGCCACCATAGACACCGTTGTCGGTGTTGATCACTTCACGCCAGGCGCCCGCCACCGGTACGCCGATGCGGTAGCCGGGCCGAGGCACGGGCGTGAAATTGCAAACTACCACCGCGACGCGGCCATCTTTGGCACGCCGCTGAAACGCGATGACGGACTGTGCGGAATCATCATGGGCAATCCATGCAAACCCATTCGGCTGCACATCATGTTCATGCAAAGCCGGGAATACGCGGTACACCCGATTCAGGTCCCGCACCAGACGCTGCACACCCTGATGCGGGGCTTGCTGCTCCAGATACCACGGAAGTTGCTTGCCGTCGGCCCACTCGGTGGGCTGGGCCAACTCGCCGCCCATGAACAGCAACTTTTTGCCGGGGTAGGCCCACATGAAGCCGTACAGCGCGCGCAGATTCGCAAACTTCTGCCACTCGTCGCCGGACATTTTGCCCAGCAAGGAGGCCTTGCCATGCACCACTTCGTCGTGTGACAGGGGGAGCACAAAATTCTCGGTGAAGGCGTACATCAGCCCGAAAGTGAGCTGGTTCTGGTGATGCTTGCGGTGTACGCCTTCCAAGGAGGCGTACTCCAGGGTGTCGTGCATCCACCCCATATTCCACTTGTAGTGAAAGCCCAGCCCCCCGCTTTGCAGGTCCGGCGACGGGGGACGGCTTACCCCCGGAAACGCCGTGGACTCTTCTGCCAGCGTGATCGCACCTGGGCGCTCGGTACCCACCACATGGTTCATGCGGCGCAGAAATTCGATGGACTCCAGATTTTCGCGACCGCCGTATTTATTGGGTATCCACTGCCCTGCTGCGCGGCTGTAGTCCCGGTACAGCATGGACGCCACCGCGTCCACCCGCAATCCATCCACCCCGAAACGCTCCAGCCAATACAGCGCATTGCTCACCAGAAAGTTGCGCACTTCGGTACGACCGAAGTTGTAGATCAGGGTGTTCCAGTCTTGGTGAAAGCCTTCCTTGGGGTCGGCGTATTCGTACAAATGGGTGCCATCGAACTCGGCCAAGCCGTGTGCATCGCTAGGAAAATGCGCAGGCACCCAGTCCAGAATGACGCCCAGTCCGGCAGCATGGGCGGCATCCACCAAGTATTTAAAGTCTTCGGGCGTACCGAAGCGCGAAGTGGGCGCAAAAAGCCCCAAAGGCTGGTAGCCCCACGACCCGTCAAACGGGTGCTCACTGACGGGCAAAAGCTCCAAATGGGTGAACCCCATTTCGCGCGCATAAGGTACCAGCGTGTCGGCCAACTCGCGGTAGCTCAGCCATCGCCATCCATCGGCCTTGCGCCAGGAGCCCAAGTGCACTTCATAAATGCTGAGTGGCTGATCCATGCCATTGGCGTCGGCACGGTCCTGGCCCATAGGCAACTTTGGCAACAGCCCGCATACGACGCTGGCCGTGTCTGGCCGTAGCTGTGCAGAAAAGGCAAAGGGATCGGCTTTGGTGGTGATGGCATCGCGCGCATTCCAGATTTCGAACTTGTAGAAATCCCCCTTGCCTACATGCGGCAAAAAGATTTCCCAGACACCACACTCACGACGCAGCCGCATGGGATGCCGGCGACCGTCCCACCCATTGAAAGAGCCCACCACCGACACCCGTTTGGCATTCGGGGCCCACACGGCAAAGCTCGTGCCTTCGATGCCGCACAACTGCGTGGGATGCGCGCCCAAACACTCGTACGGGCGCAAATGGGTGCCTTCCGCCAGCAGCCATACATCCAGGTCCTGCAGGACCACCGGAAAGCGATACGGATCCTCCAGCAGGGAGATGCCCGCCCCAGAGTCCTGCCAATCAACCTCCAAGCGGTAATCAGGAAAAGCGGCTGCGCCGGGCAGCCGCAGTGAGAAGACATCCGTGCCCTCGTGCCGGAGCAACTCGCCAAGCACGTGGCCCGTTGCGCGGTCCAGCGCCCGCACCCTATGCGCCGCCGGAAGCAACACACTGATTCGCACACCGCCCGCGTCCTGATGGGGCCCGAGAATGCTGAAAGGATCGGCATGTTGGGCCCGCATCAAGGCACCCAGGTCGTGGTCTGTCAGCATATGTCTCTCACATTTGCCCCTGCGCATGGGGCTTGTCTTTGGTTTAAATCACAGCTTATTCCATAAGTCCGGAGAAAACCGTGATTCACAAAATGCGATGCATGAAATCCGCCATTTTGTAACCGTTACCGCACATAGTTACCAACACAGCAGCGAAGTACCCCGCTGCGAGCGCGCAAGCAAATCAGGGTAAACGCTGAACGACATAGCCCATGCGGGCCAACAAGGCGGGCAAGCCGCGCGGGCCGGACATGTGCAGGCTTCCCACCGCCGCCAGAACCCGTGCACCACTTCGGTGCAAGGCATCAATCTGGCGCGCCATGGGGGGATTGCGCTCGTCCAGCAAGCGCTGCATCTGTAACTTCTCCATGGGAGTTACCACGCATTCACACCACTGCGCATAGGTATCCAGGCGTTGCACATCACCAGCTTCCCACATGGCAACCAGATCCAACAAGCTCTCTCTGGCATGGCCGGATTCCAGCGTACGAAGCCCGTCCGTCAACATCTGACGCGCTTCCTCATCATCGGCTGCCAGCAAGGCCTTCAGTTGCAACTCCACCGTTTCCAGCGACACCACAGGCATGCCACGCGCATGCGCGGTCATGGCCAGAAACGATTCGGATCCGAATTGCGCATCCAGTCCCTCCCGGCGCGCAAGGCTCAAAGACACACCGGCCAGCAACAATTCCACAGGCACTTGATTCACCGATTCCAACGGCATGCACTGTGCCTGTAACTGGCGATGGAGCCGTGCACGCGCGCCCGCCTCTAACGGCCGGACCGCAGTCCTTGCCAATACCTGCGCCATGCGCGCTGCGACTGCGGGATCCAGGGGATTCAGCTCCAGCGCCAGCGTGGTGCTGGCTCTCAGAGCCTGCTCCAATGCAGGACCTGCTGCCAACCACGTCTCACGCCCCACATGCAAAGTGCCGTAGAGGTAGGAACTCTGCCCATCCTTGCTGACCTGCCACAGAAACCCACGGTCGCGGGCCTGCCGTTGCGCGGTAGAAAACACCTCAGCAGACAGTGGCTTGGGCAAGGGCGGGCAATCGTTCTCTGCGGCTACCGCCCATACCGACATACCGAGCAGGCAGCTCCCTAGAAGCCGGTGCTTGAATGCGCGCCAAAAGCAACTAGCGTTCATGCACTTTGCGAACCGTTTTGCGCAAGCGCTCCACCATGGCAGCCGTCGCCTCATGGCACAGGTTCAGACTGACGCGATTACCGGCCTCCAAGAACTGGACATCCTGCGCCCCGGCCGCAGCGCCACATGCCGCAGGTTGTTGTGCCGCCGCTGCATGCAACTCCATGAGCTCCTTGCTGAGCTTTTGCATACGCTGTATGTCGGACACGTAGTTGCGCTCCGTATGTACCACCTCCAGCATTTCCGCCCCTTGCGGTGTACGGACCAAGCGGCAGCGCCCGTAGTCCCTGGGTAGTACCAGCCTCAAAGAAAGTTTTTTGTCGCGGGACAGGAGCTGCCCATCCACCAGGACGAAGCTGCGCTTGTCCTGGTCAAACACAAAAACCGAATACAAGCCGGTTTGCGGGTTGTGCGGCACCACATCCACAAACCCATTGCGCAGGCCGCGCACCTCTTCAGGCGTCTTGTACCCTTCCGCTTTGACGACACTGCAACGTTCGACCAGACTTTCGAGCGTGCTCGATTCATATTGCTTGATGGCCTTCGGACTGTTGCTGAATTGAATGGGGGCCTGGGCCCAGGCCATGGCGGGAAGCAGCACCCCTATCGTGATTACCCTGATCATTTTTTGGAAAAAGTCCGGAATTTATTGAGAGAATGGCGCCGGCATTTCTACGGCGCCCCCCAACAATAGCTTAGCGCCTTCGGGCAGCGGCACCCTGGCCCGCCCGTGCCGACTCCTTTTATTTCGTCACACATCCACCCATGAAAACCTCCATACAGTTTCCACAGTCTTCTTCCGGCGCCTACGTAGGCGCTACCTTCGCGTGCCTGGGCCTGGGCACAGGCGGCTTTTTGCTCGGTCTGTGGAATGCGGAAATGCAGCTGAACGAAAAAGGCTATTACTTCACCTTGCTGGCCTTCGGCCTGTTTGCCGCCGTCTCACTGCAGAAGTGCGTGCGCGACAAGTTGGAGGGCATTCCCGTGTCGGGCGCGTACTATGGCATTTGCTACCTGGCAGTGGGCCTGTCGCTGCTCTTGTTGGGCACCGGCTTGTGGAACGCAACCCTGCTGCTTTCGGAAAAAGGCTACTACGCCATGTCTTTTGTACTCGCCTTGTACAGCGCCGTCACCGTGCAAAAGAATGTGCGTGACAAAAAAACCATCGCCGCCGGCAACGACGGCGACACCCTGCAATAAGCAGATTGCTTAGCGCGGCTTGCGGGCCGCTCTAAATGCAGGTTTCGGCGCCCCGGTATCCCGGGGCGGCAAACCGGTGTGCTGGGTCAGCATGCGTCCTTTGACCGGTGCAACGGCCTTGCCCAAAGGCTGCACCCGGCCCGCAGCCGCCTTGACCGGCGCCAGGGTGGAATTCTTTTTGCGGGCGCTCTGGTAACCACCATCCACCAGCGGCTGGAAGGTCGGGATCAGGTGGTGCTTGCCGTTGCCGATCAGGTCAGCACGGCCCATGGCCTTGAGCGCCTCGCGCAACAAGGGCCAGTTGTTGGCATCGTGGTAGCGCAAAAATGCCTTGTGCAAGCGGCGGCGCTTCTCACCCCGCACGATGTCCACCGTTTCCTCTTCGCTCTGGGCCGTGCGGTGCACGCGCTTGAGCGTATTGCGCCCGGAGTGGTACATGGCCGTGGCCGTGGCCATGGGGCTGGGGTAAAAGGTCTGAACCTGGTCGGCGCGGAAGCCGTTCTTCTTGAGCCAGATGGCCAGGTTCATCATGTCTTCATCGCTGGTACCGGGGTGGGCCGCAATGAAGTACGGAATCAGGTATTGCTTTTTGCCGGCCTCGGCACTGAACTTTTCAAACAGCTGCTTGAACTTGTCATAGCTGCCAATGCCGGGCTTCATCATCTTGGTGAGCGGGCCTTGCTCGGTGTGCTCGGGCGCGATTTTGAGGTAGCCGCCCACATGGTGCTGCACCAGTTCTTTTACGTACTCCGGGCTCTTCACCGCCAGGTCGTAACGCAAGCCGGAACCGATGAGGATCTTCTTGATGCCCTTGAGCGCACGGGCACGGCGGTAGATCTTGATCAGCGGGTCGTGATTGGTGGTCAGGTTCTGGCAGATGCCGGGGTACACGCAGCTGGGTTTGCGACAGGCGGCTTCAATCTCGGGGCTGCGACAGCCCAGGCGGTACATATTGGCCGTGGGGCCGCCCAGGTCGGAGATGGTGCCGGTGAAGCCTTTGACCTTGTCGCGGATGTCTTCCACCTCTTTGATGATGGATTCTTCCGAGCGGCTCTGAATGATGCGGCCCTCGTGCTCGGTGATGGAGCAAAAGGTACAGCCGCCGAAGCAGCCACGCATGATGTTCACGCTGAAGCGGATCATCTCCCAGGCCGGGATTTTGGTCGCACCATCGTGGCTGCCGTTCTCGTCGGCATAGGTGGGGTGCGGGCTGCGCGCGTAAGGCAGATCGAACACAAAGTCCATCTCGGCGGTGGTCAGCGGGATGGGCGGCGGGTTGATCCACACGTCACGAGCGGTCGCCCCCTCGCCGTGGGCCTGCACCAGCGCGCGGGCATTGCCGGGGTTGGTTTCCAGGTGCAGCACGCGGTTGGCGTGGGCGTACAGAATGGGGTCGCTCTTGACCTGCTCGTAGCTGGGCAGGCGGATCACCGACTTCTCACGCGGCGGCACCTTGAGTTTGCTTTTACCGGAGAGCGCGGGATTGGCAAAAAACGTCAGCGGCGCGATGGCAGGATTCACCTCGGCTTTGGCATCATTTTGGCCTCTAGCGCCCATGGAATCTGCGCGAGCAGCTCCTGAATTCATAGCACCCGCAGCTTCTGCCGCCGCTGCCGTGGCTTTGGCCTCATCTTCCTTGGCGCAGGTGGCGCCATTCTCGGCCGCCAGCTCGCTGGTGGTCATGTAGGGGTTCACATGGGCTTCGACCCGGCCCGGCTCATCCACCGTGGTGGACGTAATTTCAAACCAGCCCTTGCCCGTTTCGTCCTCAGGCCGGCGCACAAAAGCGGTGCCGCGCACGTCCGTGATGTTCTCGACCGGCTCTTTAGCGGCCAGGCGGTGGGCGATTTCCACAATCGCGCGCTCCGCATTGCCGTAGAGCAACAAATCGCACTTGGCATCGACCACGACGCTGCGGCGGACTTTGTCGCTCCAGTAGTCGTAGTGCGCGATGCGGCGCAGGCTGCCTTCAATGCCGCCCAGCACGATGGGCGTGTCTTTGAAGGCCTCGCGGCAGCGCTGGCTGTACACAATGGCCGCGCGGTCCGGGCGCTTGCCGCCCACATCGCCGGGGGTGTAGGCGTCGTCACTGCGGATCTTGCGGTCTGCGGTGTAGCGGTTGATCATGGAATCCATGTTGCCGCTGGTCACGCCCCAGAACAGGTTGGGCTTGCCCAGGGCTTTGAAAGCCTCGGCACTGGTCCAATCCGGCTGGGCAATGATGCCCACGCGGAAGCCTTGCGCCTCCAACATGCGACCGATGACCGCCATGCCGAAGCTCGGGTGGTCTACGTAGGCGTCGCCCGTGACAATGATGATGTCGCAACTGTCCCAGCCCAGCTTGTCCATCTCTGCACGGCTCATGGGCAGGAAAGGCGCCGTACCGAAGCGGGACGCCCAGTACTTGCGGTAGCTGGAAATCGGCTTGGCGGCGCGCGCGAAGAAAGAGACGTCGACTGGGGCGTTCATACAGGTTCGGGGGATAACCCGCGAGTGTAAGGTTTCAGGCTTGTCTGCGCACGCTGAAGGGCTTCTCGACCGGTTCGGCGCCTGCATTGCGACTCGCATGTCACCCGCGCGACAGCATCACCGCACTACGGTCGGCGAAGGTAGCGCGGTGCACGGCGCCCTATCAGGGAGAGCACCCTAATCAGGCAGCCTCGCCTGCCCCTTGTTGGGGCGGCACCAAATTTGCTCTGCTTCGCCCGTAGAATGTTTTTTTGTCGTTTCAACCGCCGGCACTGTCCGGCAACTCTAAGGACTTTTCCATGAAGAAACTCCTGCTGGCACTGGCAGTCACCTCCGTTTTGGCGGCTTGCAGCAAAAAAGAAGAAGCTGCTCCCGCAGCGCCTGCCGCGCCCGCATCGGCTCCCGCCGCTGCGGCTCCCGCTCCTGAAGCCGGCCCTCTGAAGGTCGCCATCGATCCCACCTACGAACCCTTCACCTTCAAGTCGGCAGACGGCCAACCCACCGGCTTTGACGTGGACATCGCCAACGCCCTGTGCGAACAGATCAAGCGCAAATGCGAGTTCGTGGAACAAGTCTGGGACAGCATGATCCCCGGTTTGAACGCCAAAAAGTACGACGTCATCATCTCTTCCATGTCTGCCACTGATGAGCGCAAGCAGGCTATCGACTTCACCGACAAGTACTACCAAACCCCCAGCCGCATCGTGCTGAAAAAAGGCACCAAGTTCACAGACCTGGCCTCCTTGAAGGGCAAGAAAATTGGCGTACTCAAGGGCTCCACGCAGGAAAAATACGCCATGGACAACCTGAAACCGCTGGGCGTGGCGATCAACGCCTACGAAGCCCAGGACCAGGTGTACCTGGACATCAAGTCCGGCCGTCTGGATGGTACCGTGGCGGACTTCCTGGAGGTGACCGGTGGCTTCCTCTCCAAGCCTGAAGGCGCCAAGTACGAATTTGTCGGCCCCGTCCTGAGCGACGCCAAGTACTTCGCAGGTGTTGCGGTTGCCTTGCGCAAAGGCGACGACCAACTCAAGGGCGAGTTGAACGAAGCCATCAAAGCCATACGCACCAATGGCACCTACAAGACCCTGAACGACAAGTACTTTGCCAAGTACAACATCGACGTCTACGGCGAATAAACTGTGTAAACCCAACGCAAAGGGGCGCAACCGTGCGCCCCTTTGCGTTCCATGTGCCTTCAGGCTGTCATGAATTCTTATTACCTTGCCATCCTCCAGGGCTCTGCACTCACAGTCGGAGTGTCTTTGTGCGCCTTGCTGGTGGCGATTGTGCTCGGCCTGCTGGGCGCTGCCGCCAAACTGTCCGGTCGGCCCGTGCTGGTGGCCCTGTCCTCCGCGTACACCACGGTGATCCGGGGTGTCCCCGATCTGGTGGTCATGCTGCTGGTGTTCTATGGCGGAACCATAGGGCTGAACCACTTGCTGGAACTCGCCGGCAGCAAACATACGGTGGACATCAATCCCTTTCTGGCCGGCGTGCTCACCATTGGCTTCATCTACGGCGCCTACATGACCGAGACGTTCCGAGGCGCCATCCTCTCCATCCCCAAGGGTCAGATGGAGGCTGCATGGGCCTTCGGCATGGGCCGCATCCGTGCGTTCATGCGCATCACGGCTCCACAGATGGTGCGCTATGCCCTGCCCGGCTTTACCAACAACTGGCTGGTTCTGATCAAATCGACCGCCTTGGTCAGCCTGATCGGCTTGAAAGAGATGACCTACCTGTCCAAGCAGGCCAGCGCGGCGACCCGTTCACCGTTTGAGTTCTTTCTATTCACCGCCGCACTTTTTTTGATCTACACCAGCGTCTCCCTGTTCGTGCTGCGCAAAGTGAATGCGCGCTACAGCCTGGGCACCAAGCGGGGTGAGCTATGAAGTGGCACGTCATCTTCGAGCCGCAGAACCTGCAGCTCTACATCACCGGCATCTACACCACGCTCGGCCTGCTGGCTTCATCGTTGGCGATAGGCGCTGTGTTGGCGCTGATCTTCGCGCTGGCTCTGACCAGCCGTTGGGCCCTTCTGCGCTGGGTGGTGGGCAGCTACACCTATGTCATTCGCGGCACACCGCTGTTGATTCAGGTTTACCTGATCTATTACGGGCTGGGCCAATTGGAGTGGATTCAGGCACGCTGGGATGACGTCTGGCCCTGGACGCACTTCAAGGAGCCCTTCTTCTGCGCCCTGCTGGCATTCAGCTTGAATACTGCCGGCTACACCGCCGAAATGTTGGCCGGTGCCATCCGCGAGACAGCTGCGGGCGAACTGGAGGCGGCACAAGCCTATGGCATGAGCCGTTTCCAGGCCATGCGCCGCATCGTGCTGCCGAGCGCATTGCGCCGCACCTTGCCGGCCTATAGCAACGAAGTAGTGATGATGCTGCAAAGCACCAGCCTGGCGAGCGCCGTGCCCAGCATGTTGGACGTGACGGCAGCAGCGAGCCGCGTGTATTCCGACTATTACCTTCCCTTCGAGGCTTACATTGCGGCGGCGGCTATCTATCTGGTAGCGTCTTTCTGTCTGATCGGTATTTTCCGCGTGGCAGAAAAGCACTTTCTTGCTTACCTAGCGCCCCGCAAACACTGAGCACCATGCAACGCAAAGACCACACGCTGTTTTCCAACAGCCTGGGCAGCCATCGCAGCCTCAGCAGTTTTCACTACGGCCAGGCAGGCGCGCGGCCCAAGGTCTACGTCCAGGCCAGCTTGCACGCGGAAGAACTGCCCGGCATGCTGGCCGCCTTTCATTTGCGGGCCCTGCTGGACCAGGCGGAGGCTGAAGGCCGTATCAAAGGCGAAGTGATTCTGGTACCCGTGGCCAACCCTATCGGGCTGGCGCAACGCATAGACCACAAGCCCATGGGGCGCTTTGAGCTCAACAGCTCGGAGAATTTCAACCGCCATTACCCGGACCTGGCCCAAGCCGTCTACGACACCATCCGCCCCCTGATGGGGCCGGACGCGGCTGCCAACGTGACTGCAGTGCGCCAAGCCATGGGCCAGTTTCTGGACCAATGGAAGCCCGATACCGAGCTGCAAAGCTTGCGCCGCACACTGCTGCTGCTCTCGCACGATGCAGACCACGTCATTGACCTGCACTGCGACTGTGAAGGCGTGATGCACTTCTACACCGAAGAGCCCTGCTGGCCCCAGTTGGCCCCCCTGGCCCATTTGCTGCAGGCACAAGCAATTTTGCTGGCCCGCAATTCGGGCAGCGGCCCGTTTGACGAGTGCCTGTCCGGCGCCTGGTGGCAGCTGGCTGAGCGACTGGCCCGGGATGGCATCCAGGCCCCCTTGCCCCAGGGCTGCAACAGCACCACCGTGGAGTTGCGCGGCGAATCTGATGTGACGCACGCATGGGCCCAAGCGGATGCCCGGGCCGTGTTTGATTTCATGGTGCATTGCGGCACCATTTCCGCAGCGTGCCCTGTGCCCATACCGCCCCCCGCTGCCCAGCCCACGCCGCTGGCGGGGTCCGAGACCTTGCGCACACCGGTGCCTGGCGTGGTGGCGTATATCGCCGATGTGGGCCAGACCCTGGCGGCCGGGGACCTGGTGGCCGAAGTCATCAACCCGATTGAAAACACCCGCCACCCCATTCGCGCCGGAGTTCCGGGGGTGTTTTATGCGCGTGTCCGCGACCGCTATGCCCATGCCGGTGCCGAAATCGGCAAGATTGCCGGCGCCACTGCCTTCCGAACCGGCGAGTTGCTTGGCGCCTGAACCCGCGTCACCCAGCCTCTGACCCAGAATTCTCATACCCACCATGACCGAACCCAAACCCCTCAAACTCCAGGTCGAGAACATCCACAAACGCTTCGGCAGCAACGAAGTGCTCAAAGGTGTCTCCTTGTCCGCCCATGCCGGCGACGTGATCAGCATCATCGGCAGCTCAGGCTCCGGCAAAAGCACCTTCCTGCGCTGCATCAACCTGCTGGAAAAACCCCACCAGGGCCGCATCAATGTGGCAGGCGAAGAATTAGCATTGATAGCCGGCCCCACCGGTGAACTGGTCGCCAAAGACCCCAAGCAATTGCAGCGCCTGCGCACCAAGCTGGCCATGGTGTTCCAGCATTTCAACCTCTGGGCGCACATGACCGTGCTGGAAAACATCATTGAAGTGCCTGTGCATGTGCTGGGCGTGCCCAAAGACCAGGCCGTTGCGACAGCGCGCAAATACCTGGCCAAGGTAGGCCTCTCCGGCGTGGAAGACCGCTACCCCGCGCACATGAGCGGTGGCCAGCAACAGCGCGTGGCGATTGCGCGCGCCCTGGCGGTGGAGCCGGAAGTCATGCTGTTCGACGAGCCCACCAGCGCGCTGGACCCGGAGCTGGTATCTGAAGTTCTGCGGGTCATGAAGAGCCTGGCCGAAGAAGGCCGCACCATGGTGGTTGTGACCCACGAGATGGGCTTTGCCCGCGAAGTATCGAACCACCTCATCTTCCTGCACAAGGGTTTGATCGAAGAACAAGGCCCTCCGGCCCAGGTCCTGAGCGCCCCCAAGAGTGAACGCCTGGCCCAGTTTTTGTCGGGCAGTTTGAAGTAAACGCATCCAAGAGCGCACCGTGAGCCCTGAGCGCGTTACATCCACACTGTTTGAGCATTTGCCCATGGGGGCATACCGGGCTGCAGTGGATGGACAGATTCTCCAGGTCAACGCAGCACTTCTGCGCCTGCACCGGTGTAACGATTTCTCGCATTTCAATCGCCTGCTGAAGGAGCGGAACTTCAGCACCTATGTCCATGCCCAGCGACGCAAGGATTTCGAAGCTGAACTGCGGCAATACGGAAAGGTGACGGACTTTGTCTCTGAAATGGTCCGGCTCAGTGATGGAAAAACCATCTGGGTGCGTGAACATGCCTACGCCTTGACTGACACGCTAGGCACCTACACCGGCTACGAGGGGACCATCGAAGACATCACCCGCGAACGCAAAGCGCGTTCGGCCTTGCGCAAGAGTGAGGCCATGCTGCGCAATGTCATGCAAACCTTGCCCGACCAGATCTGGGTCAAAGATCTAGACGGGGTCTACCTCATGTGCAATGAGGCCTTCGCCAAAGCCCTGGGGATAGAAGTCGAAGATGTCATCGGTACGCGGGATGCCCACTGGGTGGAAGATCAGGTGGCAGCACGCTTTCTGATGTCCGACCAATGGGCCTTGCAGGCCGAGCGCACCGTGACGTTTGAGGAAAGCAATGCCTCCCACATCAATCCGGAGGCGCAGCTCTTTGAGGTGCACAAGACCCCCATGCGGGACGCCCGGGGGAAAGTGATCGGCGTATTGGGCGTCTCGCGCAACATCCAGGCCCGCAAGGACGCTGAAGCCCAGTTGCGCGACACCACCGAGCAGCTGGAACTGGCCATCATGGGTGCCGACTTGGGACGCTGGGATCACGACTTGAGCCGGGAACCGGGCTACCGGATGGATGCAAGAGCCTTGTCGATGCTGGGACGGGCATCCGACGACATCAGCACCCCACGTGCGTGGAGCCAGTTCATGCATCCTGATGACCTGGCCCAGGTGGCCCAGGCCCTGCACAGCCACCTCAGTGGCCACAGCAGTGCATACCAAGCGGAGTACCGCAGCTTGCACGCCAACGGCCAGTGGATATGGCTCAGCAGCAGGGGAAAGGTGGTCCAGACCAGCAAAGAGGGCACCCCGCTGCGCATGGTAGGGACCCTCATGGACATCACCGCACGCAAACAGGCTGAGGCGTCCTTGCTGGCGACGCGTGCAGAATTGCAAGCGACCCTCGACGCCCTGCCCGACCTGCTGTTTGAATTCAGCGCCCAAGGCGACTACCGCGCCGTCCACAGCCACTTCAAAAGTGCGTTGCGGCTGACGCCGGACAAACTCATTGGACGCCGCGTTCATGAAGTGCTGCCGCAGGAAGCGGCGGCGGCCTGCATGAGCGCGCTGCAACAAGCCGCTGAAGAGGGGCGTTCCAACGGCACGCAATACAGCCTGGAAGTGGCGGGGCAAAAAAAATGGTTTGAGCTTTCGGTGGTGCGCAAGCCCCGCGTGGGTGATGAGGAGTTGCGCCTTATTGCCATTGCGCGTGACATCACCGAGCGCAAGGAAGCGGAAGAAGCCATACGCCACCTGGCCTTCCATGACGCGCTGACCGGCCTGCCCAACCGCCGGCTCCTCACGGACCGGCTGCAAAACGCCATGGCCCAGAACCAACGCAGCCGCGAACACGGTGCTCTCATGTTTCTGGACCTGGACCGCTTCAAAGAGCTCAACGACCGCCATGGCCATGAGGTGGGAGACTTGCTCTTGCAGGAGGTGGCCCAGCGCCTGCAACACAGCATCCGTCAGGTGGACACGGTGGCGCGTCTGGGCGGGGATGAATTCGTCGTCCTGCTGCACCACCTGGGCGTGGAAACGGAAGCTGCCCGACTGCATGCCTCCATGATCGGCTACAAAATTCTGGCCAGTCTGAATGAGCCCTACATGCTTGCCGATGCATTGCACAAGACGACACCCAGCATCGGCATTGCCCTGTTTGACCATGCCCCCACAGAACCGTCTGACATCCTGAAAAAAGCAGATACTGCGATGTACGCCGCAAAACAGCGGGGGCGCAACAATGTCTGCTTTTATGAGGACATTCCGCCACCAGCCCCCGCAAAATCTGCATGACTAGCTCCTTTTTTTGTAGCAATAAAGGAGCAGCCCTGAGGACTGCATGCTGAACTTTCTCCCTCCACGCCTGATCGGCGTGATTGCCAGCACCCTGCTGGTGCTGAACATTTTTTTCTGGGTGCCCCTCCTGCTGGTGTTGGCCGCCCTCAAATTGCTGCTGCCTTTCCGGTGGGTGCGCCTGCGCCTGGACCCCCTCATTCTGTCTATCGCTGAGGGTTGGATCAGTTGCAACAGCGGCTGGATGGCCTTGACGCAAGGCACCGCATGGGATGTACAAGGCCTGGACGGACTGCGGCCCGACAGCTGGTACATGGTCAGCAGCAACCACCAAAGCTGGGTGGACATCTTTGTGTTGCAACACCTTTTGAACCGCCGCATTCCGCTGCTGAAGTTTTTTCTGAAGCAGCAACTGATCTGGGTGCCCGTGATGGGCCTGGCCTGGTGGGCCCTGGAGTTTCCCTTCATGCGCCGGCATAGCGAGGCGTATCTGAAAAAACACCCGGAGATGCGGGGCAAAGACCAGGCAACCACGCGCAAGGCCTGCGAAAAATTTGCGCTCATACCAACCAGCGTGATGAATTTTCTGGAAGGCACCCGCTTTACTGCGGCCAAGCACACGCAGCAACAATCGCCCTACCCGCACCTGCTCAAGCCCAAAGCCGGCGGCTTGGCCCTGGCCTTGCAAGCCATGGGCGACAAGTTTGACAGCATTCTGGATGTCACCATTTACTACCCCGATGGGGTGCCCACCTTCTGGGACTTTTTATGCGGGCGCCTGCGGCGTGTGGTGGTGCGGGCCCGCACCATCCATGTCCCCGCCGAATTACAAGGGTGCGACTATGGGCAGGATGCGTCTTTCCGCGCCGCGTTCTCGGCCTGGGTCGCCTCACTCTGGCAAGAAAAAGAACATGCACTCACACAACTGCAGCAGGCCTATGCGCCGCTGCGGCCTGGAATCAAGCCCAAGACCCGCTAGGGAGCAGGCTCTAGCCACGGGCCAGGGCTTCCAGCACCGCAAGGGGAATGCGGCAGGGCTTCCATGTATTGGCCTGCACGCATCCTATTCGGATGCGACCTTCCGCTAGCAAGGCCTCGCCGCACCAAGCCTGTTGGGCAATCACCAGGGTGGCAGCCCCCTGTTCTTCAATACGGACCGTGATCTCCAGCAGATCATCCAGGCGCGCAGAGCGCAGATAGCGGGTTTGCACATCGCTCACCACGAACACCGCACCGGTTTCGTCCCGCAAGCGCTGCTGCTCTACCCCGGCAGCGCGCAACCACTCCGTGCGCGCGCGTTCAAAAAACTTGAGGTAATTGGCATAGAACACCACGCCGCCGGCATCGGTATCCTCCCAGTACACGCGCACGGGAAAACGGAAATCGTTCATAGGGTCAGCGCCAACACGTCCAGCTGCGTGCCGCCGCCCGGGGTATCGGTCGGCGCGAACGGGGAAGCAAACCATAGGCAAAGCACATTCGACTCTATCCAGCGGCGCTCCAGTGATAGGGCCCATACAGGGGTGGATGCGGTCATGGCTCCCTCTTTCAATGGCGTAGAAACACGGCGTCAGCGATCAACTTGAGCGACACCGCGAACAGGCTGAGCTGCACAAGCCGGTAGAACCACTGGTCCGCCAGCCGCCGCGTCAGATACGCGCCGGCAAGAGCTCCCGTCAGCGCGAATGGAACCAGCCATGCGGCGTACTGCAGCGAATCTGCCGAGTACGGGCGCAAGTTCTGGTACGGAATGATTTTGGCAGCGTTGATCACCGCAAACACGATGGTGGACGTTCCCGCAAACGCCGCCTTGGGCAGCTTCTGCGGAAGCATGTAGACCTGGTATGGCGGCGCGCCGGCATGTGAAATAAAACTGGTGAAGCCCGCCAGGGTTCCCCAGAACCAGCCCTTGCCCCTGTGCGGTGGCTGCGCGGCAGCGGCATTCTGTTTGCGCAGCCAGATGTTGAGGCAAAAGCCCACCCCCACCATGCCGATCATCAACATGATGGCGCGATCAGACACCATGGACGCTGTCGCCCAGCCGACTCCCACCCCCGCGATGCCGGCGGGAATCAGGATTTTCAGATTCGGCGCGCTGAACTCACGCCGGTACAACCACACGCCGGCCATGTCCGAGATCACAAAAATGGGCAGCAACAGCACCGCCGCCTGGACAGGCGACATGGCCATGGACAGGATGGGCACTGCCAACATGCCCACCGCAGGCAGCCCGCCCTTGGACGACCCGACCAGAAAAGCAGCCAGTCCCGCCAGCCCGAACAATGCATCAAATGTCATGCACCGATGATAGTGTCGGCGCCCGGCGCACTGCGACGTCGCTCGCTTATTTAGCCCCCAGCCCCATAGACCGGATGATCTCTTCTTTCATGATCCCGTTGGCTGCCGTTGAGCAGGAAGCTGCCGTCAGGCTGCTGGATGGCAGTGGATTGGATGCCCTGCAAGTCCGAGCCGGCCGCCGGGCCCCCGAAGGCTTCAGGCATGGACATGCTCAAAAAGCCCCTCTCACCGGCCCGCTTGCACACCTCGCGGCCGACATACCCCTGCTCCTCCCATTCCGCATGGAAGGGGGGCAATTTCTTTGTCCATGAAGCGGCGAAAACTGTCGCGAAAGGCTTCATGGTCCGGGGTAAACAGGGCGCGTTCGATCATTGTTTCTTCCTGTGAGAATTCAGCAAATTTCTGAAAAACAAGCTCTACAGGCTTCTGGCGCCCACCCTTATTGCGCAAGCAGCTCCTAACTTTATAGCAGCGCTACCGGAGGTGAGCCGCCGCCCTCGCACACCCGGCCCCTGCCAGACGGTTCATAGCCGGAAGCGGCGCCGCATTGGCCACACAGTTTGGAGGTGGCTTCCGCTTGAGCGATGATGCAGAACCCGCCGAACGGCACTTTCAACCGGTGTATTGACCCATGCTCGCCAGACTCCTGCAACGCTATTTGCTGGCCCTCGCTTTTGCCGGTTCCGGCCTGGCCGTGCTGTGGCACGGAGCCAGCGGCGATGTGATGCTGGGCGCGCTGCTGCTTCCGTGGCTGGCCGTGGTCAGCAGCATCGGCTACACCATGCTCAAGAGCCGCGCCCCCGCTGAGCCTGCACCCTTATTTTACCGCGCCTGGTGGGGGGAGACCGTGGCCGCCTTCCTCTCCTTTGTACTGCGCCAGCCCTGGGCAGGCAAGCAATCGACCGTGCTACCCGCCCACACGGGCAGCCACGGTGTGCCGGTGCTCTTGGTGCATGGTTATGTGTGCAACCACCGGCTCTGGGATGAGGTCATACCCCGCCTGCGCCATGAAGGCCATGCCGTGCTGGCCGTGGACCTGGAGCCCTTGTTCGTGTCCATCGACCATTACGCAGACGCCATCGAGGCCTCTGTACAAGCCCTGCTCACCCACAGTGGCCAGTCACAAGTGGCCCTGGTCGGCCACAGCATGGGCGGCCTGGCCATACGCGCATGGATGCGCCAACATGGCAGCGAACGGGTGGCCCGCATCCTGACCCTGGGCACGCCGCATGCGGGTACCCAAGCCGCCCGACACAGTCGTACCCCCAACGGCCGCCAGATGCGGTGGGACAGCGCCTGGCTGCACGGCCTGGCGGAATCCGAGAGCGCAGAACAGCGCGCCCTGATGCGTATCGCCCTCAGCCCGCAAGACAATATTGTTTTTCCCCAACGGGCGCAGACCTTGCCGGGCGTGACGCCGGTGGTGTTTGAAGGCCTGGGGCATATACAGATGTGCCATGCGCGCGAAGTGATTGATTGGGTAGCCGCCGAGCTGAACAAGCTGCCTGCTGCAGCCTGAACTCGCACCGGAACACGCCATGAGCACCCTCCCTGTGCGCAAACTGTGGATCGACTAGCAGGTGCCGTTCGCGCTGCGCTGGTGCTCCGGCGACGCTTTCAAGACCGCGTTTTTCAATACCTTGTCCATGCGCTTTCCGCAGGGGCGCCATCCTTCATGGATTCGGTGCGTGCCGGCCTCGCAACCCTACCACCACACACGCAGCAGTAATCTGCCGCAGAGGTGCAAGGCCTGGTGGGGCAGGAGTCCCCCACCGCCATCGAACACCTGACCGCCCTGTTCGCCCTGTTCGCCCTGTTCGCCGACGGGATGCTCGCGCACCCGGAGGTCATGAATGGCACAGAAGAGCGCCTGCGCAACCGGTGGCGCGACTCCCTGCGGGAAGACTTTCACCCCGGCCAGCACCCGGCAGAGCGGTTCGCGCAATGGCTGCGCGACAATAGGCACCAGTTCACCCCGGTAGGCCCGGCGAACGCCCCGGCCGGCTGACCCTGCGGGGCGGGAACGCCAGGCCGCAATTACCTCGCAGACCATGCCCGATACCCCTGACATCCGCCCCGCCCCGCAGTCCAAAACAGAACTCTTCTTTGCCTTCTCCATCCTTGCGCTGCAAGGCTTCGGCGGCGTGCTGGCAGTCGTGCAACGCGAACTGGTCGATAAGCGCCGGTGGCTCACAGCGGAAGAATTTGTCGAAGACTGGGCTGTTGCCCAGATCCTGCCCGGCCCCAATGTGGTGAACCTCTCACTCATGCTGGGCGACCGCTATTTCGGCTGGCGCGGCGCCCTCGCCGGGGTGGCCGGCATGCTGTGTTTTCCCAGCATCGTGGTCCTGGTGCTGGCAGCCCTGTTCGCTGGTGTGGCCGATGTGCCCGAAGTGCAAGGCGCCCTGCGCGGCATGGGCGCCGTTGCGGCCGGCCTGATCGCCGCTGCCGGCCTGCGCCTGGCGGGCGCCCTGCGCAGCAATGCCATGGGCATGCTGACCTGCTGGGCCCTGGTGCTGGCCACCTTTGCGGCCGTCGCCCTGCTGCGCCTGCCGCTGGCCTGGATGCTGCTGTTGATCGGCTTGCCCGCCTGCCTGTGGGCCTACCACTGCCTGGGACGGCTTGGCGCGGACCAGGCCGGCAAGGAGCGCACATGAGCCCCCTGCCGGCAGTCCAGTGGCTGGACCTTTTTCTGCACTTTGCCTCGTTGTCGCTGCTGGCCATCGGCGGGGCCATCACCACTGCGCCCGATATGCAGCGTTATCTGGTGGTGGAGCGCGGCTGGATCAACAACGAGCAGTTCAGCTCCAGCATCGCCCTGTCACAAGCCGCGCCGGGGCCCAACATCCTGTTTGTCGCGCTACTGGGCTGGAACATCGGGCTGAGCGCTGCCGGCGTGCCTCCCGGCACTGCAGCCACCACCTGGCTGGCGTATGCCATGGCGCTGGGCGGTGTGGCCGTCACCATGACAGGCATCATGCTACCCAGCTCCATCCTCACCTTCCTGGCGACCCGCTGGGGCCAGCGCAACCGCGAGCGGCGCACGGTGCGCGCATTCAAGCAAGGCATGGCACCGATTGTGATCGCACTCTTGGCGGCGACCGGCTGGATACTGGCCGCCAACCACAAAGGCGACGCGCAGCACCTGGGCCTATGGGCAGTCAGCCTGCTGAGCTGCGTGCTGGTCTGGAAGACCCGCCTGCACATGCTGTGGATGCTGGGTGCCGGCGCCATCGCGGGCGGACTGGGCTGGATTTAGAAAACGACCATGACACATCACACCTCTCCCCCTCACCTGGAATTGCGGGTGCACGAGCTTGCACAGCTGTTCAACTCCATGGACCCCACACCTTTTCACAACAAGGCCATCGACCAGGCTGCCGAGGCTTACATTGAAAACTGGGCGCGCGGCCTACCGGCAAAAACCCCGGTGCATCTGACCATCCACCTGAAAAGCATGCCCACGGACGGGGAGCCGAGCGCCTTGGTCACCGAGGCCATCCATCACCATTTCGCAGACAAAGCGCGGCAGGTGCGCAGTGACCTGCAGGACCTGTTCTGGCAAGGGCGCACCAGCCTGGTGATCGGCCTCACCTTTGTCGCCCTGTGCTTGCTGGCTGCGGATGCCATAGGCAAATGGGAAAACGGCACGATGTACACCATTGCACGCGAAAGCCTCACCATTGTGGGGTGGGTAGCCATGTGGCGGCCCATGCAGATTTTTTTCTACGACTGGTGGCCGCTGGCACGCCGCATCCGGACTGCAAAAATGCTGTCACGCGCGCGCATCAAGGTGATCCAGGGCAAATAGCCCTCCCAGTCGGCAGGGCGGACGTTCAGCGCGGGTTTTCGAAGAACAGGTAGTTCGAACCGTAGTCACTGACCTCAAAGTACACCTTCTTCTCACCACTGTCGGCCACGAAGTTGAAGTTCTCGTCGAGCACGCCGTAGCCGAAGCGGTAGGGACGCGGCTTGCCGTCGTCGGTGCCCATGGCGGTGGAGAGCTTGTCAATCTTGATGAAGCGGCGCACCAGCTTGTCACCGGCATAGACCTCCAGCACGCCGTTGGTACCGGTCCAGTTCTGGATCTCACGGCCCAGCTTGTTCTGCTGCTCCTGGGTGCACCCCATCAACAGAAAAACACTTGCAGCCCCCGTGGCTATTGCGCGAACAGCTATCGACTTCATAGCAATCATGTGACCCTCCGGACAGGTTGAATTAAGGGCGCTCGGCCGTGCGCTGGCGTAGGGCTTCGTACAGACACACGCCACTGGCCACCGACACGTTCAGGCTTTCCACCGCGCCCTGCATGGGAATACTCACCAACTGGTCACAGGTCTTGGCGGTGAGTTGGCGCATGCCGTCCCCCTCCGCACCCAGCACCAGCGCGACCGGCCCTTTCAGGTCGGCCTGGTACAGATGGCTGCTGGCCTGGTCACTGGTGCCTATGATCCAGATGTTGCGCTCCTTGAGCTCATTGAGTGTGCGTGCCAGATTGGTCACCATGAAGTAGGGCACCGTTTCGGCCGCACCGCTGGCCACTTTGGCTACGGTGGCATTGATGCCTGCCGCGTGGTCTTTGGGGGCAATCACGCAATGCGCACCTGCGCCGTCCGCCACCCGCAAGCAGGCGCCCAGGTTGTGCGGGTCGGTCACGCCGTCCAGCACCAGAATCAAGGGGTTGCTTCGTTCAGCCACCGGCAGGTCAGCATTCGCAGCCTCCAGGTTTTCCAGCAGCTCATCCAGTGAGTGGACTTGCTTGATCTCTTGCACCCGGGCAGCCACACCCTGGTGGCCGTGGCTGCCGGCGAGTTTGGCCAGGCGCATGCCGTCGGCTTCGATGAGACGCACGCCGCTTTCTGCCACTTTCTCGAGAAACTGACGCATGCGCGCGTCACGGCGGGTAGGCTCGTAGTAAATCTCGATGATGGATCGGGGGGCGGTCTTCAAACGCACGCCCACGGCGTGAAAGCCGAATAGAACTTTGGGGGATGACATAGAGGGGATTATCCCCGCTGCCACGCGTGTGGACCTTGCGGCGGGCCCGGGAGCCCCCCGGACTTTGCACATGTCCGCACAAGTTTCAATTCACTTCAATCATTTAAAATGATTTAATGTGATATTCGCTTAAAAATTTCAATTTCATGAGCCAGCCCAACCTCTCTGCACTCACGGTCGGCAAGCCCGCAGCTTGGCTCATGGCCTTGCCCACCGTGACAGCCAATGTGGTGTGCGGCGTGGCCTATGTGCTGACGGCTGTGTGCTTGCATAGTCTGTTTGCGCTGCCCAACGCCTTGTGGGTCACGGGCTCGGCTGCCTCCGGCGTGGCCGTGGCGGCGGCCCTGCTCTGCGGTCGCCGGGTTCTGCCAGGCTTGTACTTGGCACGCCTGTTGTGGGAGTTATGCCAGGTTGAAGGCCCTGTGACTACCTCCGATCTGGCCTTGGCTGCCATCGGTGCCACGGCCCTGGTGCTGCAAACGGAAGTTGCCCGCATGACGGTACTGGCCTTGCACATACTGCCCAGCAAACTGCGGCGTCTGCGCAAGAGTCTGCAAATCTGCGGCACCGGACTTCTGGCTGCCGGTGTCGGCACGGGCCTGTATCTGCTGGCTGTGTCGCAGTTGCCGCACGCTGCAGCGGTGAACGACTGGAGCCTACAAGCCGCCGGATTGTTGCTGCCGGAGTGGGCTGGCATTGCCATCCTGTTGCCGCTGGCCATTTTGTGGCTGCAGGACGATGCATGGCGCGAGCCCCGCAAATGGCAGGTGACCATGTTGATCGTCCTCGCAACCGCACTGACCCTGGGCCTGACGGCACGTGCACTCTGGTCCGATGAGCTGCAAGCCCTGTCGCGCCTTCACGACTCCAACACGGCCCTGACACAAGGCCTGGCAGACGACCTGGCGGGTGCGGCCCAAGCGGTACAGATTCTCCAGAGTCACGTTCGTACCCGCCCGCAGGAAAGTCCGGCGCAGTTCAACGAAGTCGCCACGGCCATACTCCGCAGTTATCCCCACCTGCAGGCGCTCAGCTGGAATCCGCTGGTCCCCCATGCCGGACGCCCTGCCTTTGAAAGCCGCTTGCGTGCAGCCTACGGTCCGCAGGCCGCGCTGGTGGACCGGGCGGCCGACGGCCAGCTGATTCCCAGCCGGCCGTCGGATGTGTATATAGCGGTTGAGCACATTGCCCCGTTGGAAAGCAACCGGCTTGCCTTGGGCCTGAACATTCACGCCCACCCGGCCCGGCGTGCGGCCCTGCAGCAGGTCATGCGCAGCGGCCAGCCGGCAGTCACACCGCGCATTCAACTGGTGCAGGAAACCGGCAAGTCCTGGGGCGCGCTGTACCTGAGTCCGCTGTACAGGACACCCCCGCAAGCCGGTACGGCCAGCGCTCCCGAGGGTTTCACCGTGGCAGTGTTGAGGATGGAGGACATCGCAGGACAGGCCGTAGAGAGGCTGCGGCCGGCCAAGGCCCTGCACAGCAGCAAGGATCGTCTGCGCCACCATGTCGTGCATTACCAGTTCTTAGACCTGAACGAAGCGGCCGACGCCCAAATCCTGTTTGCCGATGACGTACCGGCCCGGCCCGCCCCCCGAAACCTGCTGCACTCCAAGCGCCTGCTGTCGTTGGACTTGCCGCCCAGTGAAACCCGGGCGCTGGACTTCGGCGGCCGCCAGTACGCTTTGCGGGCCACACCCGGTGGGGACTTCTGGCAGGATGAACTCAGTCGCACACCGTTCCTGGCACTTGGCACCGGCGTCATGCTCACCTGGGTGGCGCTGGCGATCAGCCTCATGCTGACCGGTTCTACGCAGTTGCTGACCATCGCCGTCGAGCGGCGGACCCAGCAGCTGCAGCAAGCAGATAGCGCGCTACAGGCGACCAACCTGAGGCTGCAACGCCAATCGGTACAGCTCCGCTCTGTGTTGGAGGCCATGGATCAGGGTTACCTGGGTTTTGACGCAGATGGCGTTCTGGTGCTGGCCAATGACAAGAGCTTTGATCTCATCGCCCTGCCACCCGGCGAAGAGCGCGAAAGCTACCTGACAGTGGCACGGCACATTGGTCGCCATTTTCAGTTGGCGCAGGCGCAGGCGCTGTCGGTAGCGCAAAGCATGTTGACGGTGCGCAACAACAAAGAACATCATGTGTACCGCGACCTGGTGCCGGTCAAGCCCGATGCGGTGGCCCGCTACCTGGACATGCGGGTACATACCTTTGAAGACCCCGGCCTGCGCACCATTGTGCTGCTGCACGACACCACCCCCGCGATGCAGTTGGAGCGCTCCAAGTCACAGTTCATGTCCTTTGCCGCGCACGAAATCCGCACGCCGCTCACGGTGATCCATGGCTACGCAGACCTGCTGGCCACACGGACACCGAATGCGGACAGCGTCAAAGAAATGGGACAGCAGATCCTGCGCAAATCCCTGGCGCTAAACCAATTGCTGCAACGCATGCTGGACCTGTCGGAACTTGACATGAACGGCCTGGACATCAAACGCACCCGCATCACCGACCTGGGGGCCCTGTGTTCCATGGCGGCCCGCAACATCCTGCTTCCCGAAGGACGGGAGCCCCCGGTTGTGCAGCATCAAGACCCCATCCCATGGTGCCGCGTGGACCCGGTGGCCATCACCATGGCGCTCACCGAACTGCTGCACAACGCCTACGCTTTCAGCCCTGCAGGCACCCCGGTCACCATGGGTGTGGGCCCGCTGAATGACGATACGGGACAGCCTGGGGGCGTGCGCATCCGCATCAGCGACCAAGGCCAGGGCATGACCCATGACGTGCAACAGCACATTTTTGAGCGCTTCTACCGCGCGGACAGCTCCGGCAAACACCCCGGCTTCGGCCTGGGCCTGAGCACCGCCAAGCTGATTGCGGACCTGCACAAAGCCCAACTCCACATTGAGAGCACACCGCAGCAAGGCACGGTAGTCACGATAGACATTCCCCAAGGCGATATGTAGACAAAACAATACCTAGGCCTTACGAAACAAGCGCAAGCAGCTATTGTTTTGATAGTAAATAACAGCCCGACAAGGCCCGCTCCGGTGCGCGGCGCCCCTCAGGCTGCCGCCAGCTCAGGCACAACCCGACCGGCTTCGATGAGGATACGACGGTCACAACGCGCCGCAATGCTGCGGTCATGCGTCACCAACAGCAGCGTAGTGCCTTGCTCACGGTTGAGGTCAAACATCAGCTCCATGACCTTTTCGCCGGTGGCAAAGTCCAGGCTGCCGGTGGGCTCGTCCGCCAACAACACCGCCGGTTTGACCACAAAGGCGCGCGCCAGCGCGACGCGCTGCTGCTCGCCGCCGGAGAGCACCTTGGGGTAGGAGTTCAGGCGCTGGGACAGGCCCACTCGCGAGAGCATTTCGGTGGCCGCAGCGCGGGCATCCTTGCGGCCGTCCAGCTCTAGGGGAAGCATCACATTTTCCAGCGCCGTCAGGTTGCTCAGCAGCTGAAAACTCTGGAACACGAAGCCCACCTGCCGCGCACGCAGCGCAGCGCGCGCATCTTCATCCAGGGCAAACATGTCCTGCCCGGCCAGGCGCACCGTACCGCCGGTGGGTGTATCCAGACCGGCGATGATGGACAACAAGGTACTCTTACCCGAACCCGATGCCCCCACAATGGCTGCGGTCTCACGGGTACGGAGTGCAAAATCTATGTCGCGCAGGATCTCCAGCGTACCGGTGGAATCTGTCACCGCTTTGAAAACATGCTCAACCGAAATAATGGAATCACTCATGGGGCTCTCTATAGTTCGTAGACACTGTATCGCGCTGCTCATTGTGGCCTCTTTTGCAGGGGCAAACTCAGTGCATGCCAAAGCCCCTGCAGCTGCTGCCAAGGTGCTGGTATTGGGTGACTCGCTAAGCGCGGAATACGGGCTCAAGCGCGGCACCGGTTGGGTCGCCCTGATGGAAAAACGCCTGGCCACCGACAAGATCGCTGCGACCGTGGTCAACGCCAGCATCAGCGGGGATACGACCTCCGGCGGCAGATCCCGCCTGCCCGCCCTGCTGGCCCAACACAAACCCACCGTGGTCGTGATTGAGCTGGGGGGGAACGACGCCTTGCGGGGCTTGCCCTTGAGCATGACGCAGGACAACCTGCTGGCCATGACCCAAGCCGCCCAAGCCAGTGGCGCCAAGGTGCTGCTCGCCGGCATGCAGGTGCCACCGAATTACGGCCAGGACTACACCAAGCGTTTCAGCGACACCTTTGCCACGGTGGCCAAATCAACGAAAGCCGCCTTGGTTCCGTTTTTACTCAAAGGTGTGGCAGACGCCCCCAATGCGGCGGCCCTGTTTCAGGCCGACCGGATTCACCCCAAGGAAGAGGCCCACCCGACCATTCTCAACACCATGTGGCCCGCCATCAAAAAGCTGTTGGGCTGATGGTCCGCTAAGAGGGATCGGCAAAACGCAAGGCTATCGCGTGAATGTCTGCATGGTTGGCAAAAAAGGCATCGGCGACATCGGGGTCAAAATGCGTTCCTTTGCCTTCCACAATCACCGCCAAGGCCGCTTCGTGAGACATGGCGGGCTTGTACACACGCTCACTGATCAAAGCGTCATACACATCGGCAATGGCCATTAATCGGGCAGAAAGTGGAATGGCCTCACCGGCCAAGCCCTGCGGGTAACCGGTTCCGTCCCATTTTTCTTGATGAGAGAGCGCAATCTCTTTGGCTACCCGCAAAAACTCCACGGGCCTACCGTACTCGGTTTCGGCGTGCTCAATCGCCTCATAGCCCAAGGTGGTATGGCGTTTCATGATCTCAAACTCTTCTGCCGTCAATCGACCCGGTTTGAGCAAAATGCTGTCCGGAATGCCGACTTTGCCTATGTCATGCAGGGGCGCAGATTTGTACATCAAACTAATCGCATGCGGGGTCAATGCGGCAGCAAAACGGGGATGTTCGCGCAATGTCTCCGCCAAGAGTTTGACATAGTGCCTGGTACGACGGATGTGGTTCCCGGTTTCGCTATCGCGTGTTTCTGCCAGAGATGTCATCGCCAGGATGGTCACATCCTGCACCACCGTCATTTCTTCCGTACGGCGTAAAACCTCTTGCTCAAGATAAGCGTTCTTGTCACGCAAAAAATCGGCACTGGCCTTGAGCGACAAATGGGTGGCCACCCTTGCCAGCAGAATGGGAGGGCTGATGGGTTTGGAGATGTAGTCCACTGCACCCAGCGAAAAACCGAGTTGCTCGTTTTCGATGTCCGCTTTGACGGTGAGAAAGATGATGGGGATGTCCCGTGTGACAGGATTGGCCTGCAGGCGGCGACAGACCTCATAGCCGTCCATCTCGGGCATGACGATGTCCAGAAGAATCAGGTCTGGTGCCTGGGCAGCGTTGGCAATCTCCAGGGCACGCTCACCACTCACTGCCACTTTGACCCGGTATTGCTCCCGCAACAGGCTGCTCGCCAATGACAGTTGCTCCGGCGTATCGTCCACGACCAGGACCAGTGGCTTTTCAATCAACACGTCTGTTCTCATACGGATTCGTTGGTGTTTATCGGCAGCAGGTGCACAGAGGCCCCCTTCAGGATTTTGAGTGCGGCACCGAAGTTGAAGTTGCGGATGGCGGACTCCAACGACGTGAAATCTGAACCGAGAATGCTTTGCAGCATACTCTTTTCGCTTTGAAGTACATCCAAGGCCTCCGGATCATCGCCGGCCAGCAGATCCGAGAGCCGCATCAGCACAGGCCCGGCGTCCACGACAGAATCGCTTGCTGGGGTTTGCACAGAGGGCGGCGGCAAGATGTGCTGCAGGGACTCCAGCACCTTGGTCAGCTCTACGGTCAATGCCGTGACGCTGGGGCGCAGTTGCTGCATATCAATCCGCATATTGAGCAATTGCTCCACATGGCCGGCAAGATCATGGAGTCCGTCTGCGCCTATGTTGCCTGCCACACCCTTCAGGCTATGGGCCAGACGGGAAGCGCCCACACAATCACCCGCGCCCAGCAAAGACTCCAGCTCGGCAGCTGCAGACCGGTGGGACTCCACAAACTGTCGCAGCATGCTGACAAAAACACTCTGCTTGCCACGCACACGGGAGAGCGCCTGGCGGACATCCAGAAAGCCGAGCCCTTCGAGCATGTCGCGCCCGGGTGCCGCGGGATCGTTACTTTGCGCGAGGGCAGCCTCGGGCAGAAGCATTTGTCCCATGCCCTGACGTGGCCGGATCCAGCGTGCCACCACACTCCAGAGGACCTGGGGATCTACGGGTTTGGGCACGAAGTCGTTCATGCCTGCATCGATACACTTTTCACGGTCGGCCGGCAAGGCATTCGCTGTCATTGCGACGATGGGTAGCTCGGCAGAACTGGCGAACGCCCGGATGCGACGGGTTGCTTCAAGTCCATCCATGACCGGCATTTGCATATCCATGAATACCAGATCAAAAGGCTCGCCTTGCTTCGCGGCCAGGACCACGCTGTCTACCGCCTGTGCGCCGTTTTCGGCGACCTGAACGTGGAAGCCGGCACCTTCCAACAACTCGGTAGCCACCTGCCGATTCAATGCATTGTCTTCTGCCACCAGCAAGCGCGCCCCCGACAACGGCGCCAAGAGTTCTGTTGAGTCCATTTGACTTTGGGGGGTCGACTTGTGGACCAGAGGTGGCTCAGACCCGAGTATCGTCATCAGGGTATCAAACAGGGAGGACGCGTTGACGGGCTTGGTCAACACCGCCTCAACCCACTTTCCCTGGAGGTCGTTGAACACTTCATCACGACCGTACGCAGTCACCATGATGCACTTGGGCCGGGGCTGCAGGGACAAGTCTTGCATGCGTTGGGCGGTTTCAAGACCATTCAGCCCCGGCATTTGCCAGTCAAGCAATACCAGATCATAGGGGTGAGCGGACGCATGGGCCGCGCCCATGGCTTCCAGGGCAGCCTCTCCGCTGTGCGCAATGTCTGTGACAAAGCCCATGCCTTGCAGCATCTGCGCCAATACCTGTGCAGCATGTTCATGGTCATCCACCACCAATACACGCCGCCCCTCCGCCGTCGGCGACGGAACATTGCGCACAGACTGCTCAGCAGCACGCCCCAGGCGCACCGTGCACCAGAACGTAGACCCCTTGCCAGGCTCACTCTCCACGCCAACAGAACCGCCCATGGCTTGTGCAAGTGCCTTGCAAATTGCCAGTCCCAAACCGCTGCCGCCATATTTGCGGGTCGTGGAGCTGTCCCCTTGTTCAAAGCTGATGAACAAACGGGACATCTGCTCCGGTGTCAAGCCCATACCTGTGTCGCTGACTTCGAGACGCAGCAAAACCTCATCCGTCACTATCTCCAGTACTTTGATGCCAATGCTGACCTCTCCCAGTTCAGTGAACTTGATCGCGTTGGTGACGTAGTTGATCAACACCTGCCCCAAACGCAACGGGTCGCCGATCAAATTCTGGGGCACGTCTTCCGCAATGTCGCACACCAGCTCCAGGCCTTTGGCACTGGCTTTTTCAGCGGTGACGCTGGCCACGTTGTCCAACACGCTGTCGAGTTGAAAAGGAACCAACTCGATTTCCAACTTGCCGGACTCCACCTTGGAGAAGTCCAGGATGTCATTGATGATGCCCAGCAGGTGCAGTCCTGAAGACTCTATTTTTTGGAGGTAGTCCCGCTGCCGAGGGGTGAGCTCGGTCCGCATGGCAAGGTGCGAAAGACCAATCACGGCATTCATGGGGGTGCGAATTTCGTGGCTCATATTGGCCAGAAAATCCCCTTTCATGCGGGTCGCATTTTCAGCGATTTCCTTCGCCTCCAACATCTGTTGCCGGGCTTCCCGGAGCTGGAACTCACGCTCCTTGAACCGGTCGATATCCTGCAAATATCCGGTGTATTGCACATCGCCATCCGGGAGCAGGCGTGGAACCGATTCCAGGCGCACCCAGCGCAACTTGCCATCGGGCAACTGCAGACGAATTTCAATATGCAGGCGCCCCAGATTCGTGAGGGACTCAAGGAAAGCTGCCTGGAAAACCACACGATCTTCTGGGTGCATGGCTTTGCGCAGCATGTCCGCATCCTCCATCAACCCGTGGATTGCAATGCCAGTCATGTCCTCCAACCTGTCACTGATGTAGGTGTAGCGGCGCTTTCCGGCTGCATTAACCCGCGTTCTGTACACAACCAAAGGTAAGGCTTGTGTGATTTCTTGCAATTCGACCCGGGCAGCATGCTGAACCGCTTCTTTTTCCAAAGCAGCGGAAGTTTTGAGAAGCTCCAGCTTGTGGTTTTGTGCGTCTGCCTGCGCGATCACGCGCGCACGGTATTGCCGCAGCATCACCATGGCGAGCAAAAATGTCATCAAGGCCTGAAACACCGTGAGTGCCGCAGTTCGGTAAACCTCTTCCTTCAAGCGGGCATTGACGTCGTCCACCTCCAGGCCCGTAGCCTCCCAGGACTTCAGCGTCAATTCATGAACAGACTGGCTGAGCTTGTGCAGCTCCTTCGCCAGTATGGCCAGCTGCGCATCCTTGGGCGGGACTTGGACGCCATTGGCCAACATCAAGTCACCGATCATCACAAAGTCACGTGCGCCTGTTCGCACGATGGCCATTTCCGGGCCACTGTTAATGCGGGAATTTTGGGTTTTTTCAAACGAATCCAGACGACTCACAAGAGTTTCATAGCGCGTCTGAAAAGTGGACAGAGGGACTTGCTCAGGATTGCGCCTGCGCTCGGAAATGAGTGCGGCGAACCGAAGGCACTCCACCTCCAAGGTGGTGACACTACGAAAAAATCCACGCTCATTTTGGGCCGACACCTGGCTCAAAACATCGTGTTGCCTGAACTGCACCAAGGCAATGGCGGTGTACACCGTTGCAATAACCGCGACGATCAGCGCCGGCAACCTGTTGCGCCACAGGGAGGCCCACATCATGCTATTTCACGATAATGCGATGGAGCTGCCAGGCAGAACGGAAATAGTACTTTTGCGTCTGAAGCTCAGGCAATGCGTCGAATGGATAGATGATGAACAAGGGCCCTTTGGCACGCACCGGCATGGGCTTGCCATTGAGCAAGCGGGCCACGATGACCTGGTATTTCTGCGCATCTTCAAAGGGGATTTCCACCTTGTAGTCATTCAGCGCAACGGCGACCAGCTTGCTGCCACTGGCGCCGGCCTCTTTCAGTACATCACGCAGCAATGGGCCTGTCATGGTCACGGCCTCAGTGTGCCATGGTGTTTTGGTAGTGAAGGTAAGCTGGGGCAGCTTTTCCAGCTGCGCCATGGTGAACGTGACTTCCGTCTCGGACGCTGATTTCTTGAAATTTCCGGAAATGGTCAGCAGGACATCGCGATCAGCTTCCTCTGCACTGGCTACCGGAAGATGCAAAGCAAGGGGCAGAAACACCAAAATTCTCAACAACCAGGATTGTGTTTGAATCATGCGAACCCTCTTCCGGATGGAATCTCAAAAACTCATGCCTCTGCTGACCCCGCGACCTGTTGGGGTGGTGGGTTCTGTTGCTCCACAGGTGTATCGGCTGCTTCCAGTTTTTTTTCAGCCTTGGTCCGGAGCTTCTCCTCTTTCTTCTTGCGTTTAGCCAGTTCTTTCTGACGCTTTTCGTATCCGTAGTTAGGTGTTGCCAAAGTGTGCTTTCGTTAATTGGAGCCACTGTAACACCTGAGCGCACACTCACGGTGCGCCGCCCCCATTTTCGGCCGGATCCCCGCGTCCCTCCGCCGCCGGCCATTGCACAGCGCCACGGTAGGCATGCCAGGTCGCATGGCCCAGCCACGGCCCCACCAGCAGCACACCTGCATGCCAGGGCAAGAGCATGGAGGCCAGTAGCAGAGCTGTCAAAAGAGCACCCCACAGGACCATGACGCCGAGGTTCTTCAGAAACACCTCCATGCTGGTAATGGCTGCAGAGATGGCATCGGTATCCCGGTCCAGAATCATGGGAATGGACACCACGCTGAGTGCGAAAGCCAGCGCAGCGAACGCGCCGCCCACCACAGTGTAGGCAAACACAAACTCGAGGTTCTGCGGATTGAATACCGCTTGCATCACGCCGGTCGTCGATGGCATGCCGGTATTGAAAAACACAGCAAACACGACCAACGATGCCCTGCCCCACAGTAGCTCCAGCACGATCAGCACCAACACCAGCATGGCCATACTGGGCACATGGCGGTCCCAACAGACAATGGAAGCGCCCAGCGCGGGCTGCTGGCCCGCCTCGCGCCGGCGACTCACCTCATACAGCCCCATGGCCAGAAACGGCCCGACCAATAGACAGCCGGAGGCAATGGTCATGGTGTATTCCGGACTGCTTCTGAATACAGCCCCCAGTACCAGCGCCATGGTGGTAAAGGCCACCCCGTAGAACAGCGCAATACCGGGGTGGGCTGCCAGGTCTTGTGCTCCTCGCGCGAGCCACCGGAACGGATCGACGATCGTGAGCGGAGGGAGGGTCTTGCGCGGCGCTTCCGAGGGCGGCGGAACATAGGGCGCAGGCTCCAGGTCCGGCCCCACTTGCATTGCACGGAGTTCTTCAGGCGTTGACCCGGAGGGTGATGGGGTACTCATGCCTGGCAGGGTACGCCCTCCCCCGCCGCTTGCCTACTCAGGAAAACGCGCAGTCAGCGCAAGACTTCCAGGGCCTGGGCAATATCGGCTTGCAGGTCGGCCACATTTTCGAGGCCAATAGAAAAGCGCACCAGTGTTCCACGCAGCAGATGCTCGGGCCAGGCCATACGCATACGTTCCAACTCATAGGGCACGACCAGGCTGATAGGACCGCCCCAGCTGTAGCCCAACTTGAAGAGCCTAAGGGCGTCACAGAAAGCGTCTGTCTGGGCGCGGGTGAAGCGCGCGTCCAGGATTACGCTGAAGAGCCCGGCTGCCGTGCCCTCTTCCCCACCGGTCAGAGCCATCCAGTGACGGTGGCCCGGCGACTCCGGCAAGGCCGGGTGCAGCACCTGCACAAACTCTGGCTGGGTTTGGGCCCAGGCCGCCAGACTGCGCGTCGCTGCATCGTGTGCGCGGTAACGCAAACCGATACTGGACAGGGAGCGCAGTACAGCTTCCACATCATTCATGCCAACCCCGAAGCCGAAGCGCATGTGGGTCAGCTTGAGCTTGAGGTGCAGAGCCGCGTTGCGGGTGATCACGCTGCCCATCAACACGTCGCCTCCGCCACTCGGGTACTTGGTCAGGGCATGGGCCGAGATATCCACCGCCACCGGGCTGCTGGCACCGGGTAGCAGGTCAAAAGGGTGAAACGCCAGTCCGGCGCCCCAGGTATTGTCCAAGGCGGTGAGCACCTTGCGGCGCTGGCAGATGCGCACCATGTCAACGATGTTGGGGAACTCCAGGCTCACCGAGCCCGCCGCCTCCAGCCATACCAGCTTGGTGCGGCTGGAAATCTGGGCTTCCAGATCCTCCGGATCCATGGGGTTGTAGTACTGGTGGGTAATGCCCCAGCCCCTCAACTCGCCTTCGACGATGGACTTGTTCGGGCCGTACACGTTATCAGGCAACAGGACCTCGTCCCCGCTTTTGAGCAAGGACAAGGCCACCAGACCCAGTGCTGCGAGCCCGCTGGGCACCAACAGGCACTCGGCACCACCTTCTAGGCTCGCCAGACGCTCCTCCAGCACATAGCTGGTGGGCGTGCCATGCAAACCGTAGGTATAGCCAGACTTGTCCATCCATTCGCGGCTTCGCATGGACGCCACGGTAGGAAAGAAGACCGTGGACGCCTTAAACACACCGGGTTGCGGTGCTTCGAAACCGGCTGGAGGCTGGTAAGGGTGATGAATGAGCTGAGTGATCTGGTCGGTCATGCAAGGGGATCGTGCCGAAGAGGGATCAGACGCTCCACTTCTGGATCAGCTGCTGGGGACGCAAAGAGTCATACCCTTCAAACGGCTGGTGAATCCAGGGATTGGTCGGCAAAAACTCGACCGAGTAGTCCGGCGTAAACACGCTTACCGCCTTGGTCCAGATCACTGCGCTCCGCAGCTCTGTTATGGGCGCGTAGTTATTTTTGAGCTGGTTGATCACCGCATTCAACGTATGCCCCGAATCTGCCAAATCGTCCACCAACAGCACCTTGCCAGCGATTTCCCCTTTGGGGGTGGTGATGTAGCGGGCAATGTCCAGGTTGCCTTGCTGGGTACCCGCGTCGGCACGGTAGGAGCTGGTGGACATGATGGCCAAGGGCTTGTCGAACACGCGCGACAGAATGTCGCCGGGGCGCATGCCCCCGCGTGCCAGGCACAAGATGGTGTCGAACTCCCAACCGGACTGGAACACCTTGATGGCCAGCTTTTCGATCAGGTTGTGGTACTCGTCGTAACTGACGTAGAGGTGTTTGCCATCTTCAGTCAACATCAGAGTGCTCCTAAAAATATAGCTGCTTGCGCAGATTTCATGGGGGTTACAAGCATAAAAAGCACAAAAATCGCTTACTCAGGCAGGTAAGGATGACGCATCATGATGGTGTGATCGCGGTCCGGGCTGGTGGACACCATGTGGATGGGCACGCCAGTGACTTGTTCAATGCGCTGCAAATACAAGCGGGCTGCCACGGGCAACTTGTCGTACTGGGTCACACCCACGGTGCTGTCGCTCCAGCCCTCCAGCACTTCATAGATGGGCTTGCAACGCTCGATTTCGTCGGCGCCCATGGGCAGAATATCTACCCGTTCGCCATCGACCTCATAGCCGATGCACAGCTTCAATTCCTTGAGCCCGTCTAACACATCGAGCTTGGTAATGCACAAGCCGGACAGGCCATTCACCTGTGCGGAGCGCTTGAGCAATGCTGCATCAAACCAGCCGCAACGGCGTGAACGACCGGTGGTTACCCCCTTTTCGGCCCCCACGGTACTCATGTGATAGCCGGGGTTGCCGGGCACCTCCCACTCCAACTCGGTGGGAAATGGCCCGCCGCCCACGCGGGTGCAGTAAGCCTTGGTAATGCCGAGGATGTAATGCAACATGCCGGGACCGACACCGGAGCCTGCTGCAGCATTGCCTGCCACGCAGTTACTGGAGGTGACGTAGGGATAAGTGCCGTGGTCCACGTCCAGCAATGTGCCTTGGGCGCCTTCGAACAAGAGGTTGGCGCCTGCCAAATGGGCCTCGTTCAACTCTCGCGAAACATCCGCCATCATGGGCTTGAGCAAGGCAGCGTGTTCCATCGCTTGCTGGAATACTGCTTCAAACTGCACGCGGCCATTGGCCATGAAAGGCGCCAACAAAGGGCCGAAATCGAACGCCTCGGAACCAAGGTAGGTGGCGAGAACGTGGTTATGCAAGTCCAGCAGTTCGCGCAGCTTGGCCGCGAAACGCTCAGGGTGTTTCAAGTCTTGAACGCGCAAGGCACGCCGTGCAATCTTGTCTTCATAAGCGGGACCGATACCGCGGCCTGTGGTGCCGATCTTGGCCGTGCCGCCTTTTTCACGGAAGGCTTCACGAGCCACATCCAGCGCCACGTGGAAAGGCAGAATCAACGGGCAAGCTTCGCTGATGCGCAGACGCGAGCGCACTTCTACACCGGCTTTTTCCAGACCTTCAATTTCTTCAAACAACTTGCCTGCAGACAACACGACGCCGTTGCCGATGTAGCACTTAACGCCGGGGCGCATGATGCCGGAAGGGATGAGGTGCAAGGCTGTTTTGACGCCATTGATGACCAGCGTGTGGCCCGCGTTGTGACCACCTTGGAAGCGGACGACCCCTTGGGCGCTTTCCGTGAGCCAATCGACCAGCTTGCCCTTGCCTTCATCGCCCCACTGGGTGCCGACGACCACTACATTTCGACCTTTGGTTGTATTCATTTCGCTCTGGATTAAATAGCTGTTACGACCCACTGACCAGCGGCTTGCACCAGCTCACGGTCGCAATGGAACTCATCGACTTCACTTTCGTGTCCGGGAAGGACACACACCACGGTTTCGCCCTGCCGGCGCAAATCCGCAATTGCTGCTCGCAAGGCCGCAGCCTCACCCCAAGGCGCGCGAATCGCAGCCCGCAGGGGGCGCACTTCGGCGGCTTGGGCCAATACCTTGACATCCAAACTGAAGCCCACGGCAGGACGCTTGCGCCCGAACACCGAACCGACTTCGTCATACCGGCCACCACGGGCCAAGGCGTCACTCGCCCCTGCTGCATAAATGGAAAAGCGCATACCGGTGTAGTAGGCATAGCCACGCAAATCGGCGAGGTCAAAAGACACTTTCACACCCTCCATATGACCGGCCAACCACTGCAGATGATCCAGCGCTTGGCTGATTCCTGGCAAGGCCGGCAATTCTTTGCGAGCCTGCTGAAGCACATCTGCGTTGCCGTACAGGTTGACGAGGCTACGCAAAGCAGCGCCGACAGTCTGTGGGCAGGATTGCGTCAGCTCTGTCAATGCACTGCTGTCTTTGGATGTGAGAGCAGAAAGGACTTCGTTCTTTTGAGAGCTGCTCAAACCGGACTCATCGAGCAAACTGCCCACGATGCGGGCGTCCGCCATGTCCACGGTGAGTGCGCCGACCTTACAGGCCTTGAGTGCGTCCAATGTGAGTGTCAACACTTCCAGGTCAGCCTCCAGCCCTGCATGACCATAGATCTCTGCGCCGAATTGCAAGGGTTCGCGAGTCGCATGAGGGGCAGCAGGTCGGGTATGCAATACAGGCCCGCAATAGCAAAGACGGGTGACTCCGCTGCGGTTCAACAAGTGCGCATCTATGCGGGCCACTTGGGGCGTGCTATCCGCACGCAAACCCATCATGCGGCCGGAAATCTGGTCCACCAGCTTGAAGGTTTGGAGGTCCAATGCTTCTCCGGTGCCGGAAAGCAAGGACTCCAGATGCTCCAGCATAGGCGGCATCACGAGCTCGTAGCCATAGCAACGGGCCATGTCCAGCAGATCTCGACGTATTTCTTCGATGTGGCGTGCCTCTGAAGGCAGTACATCGGCAATGTGATCCGGAAGGACCCAAGCAGACATGGAATTGAGGGGAGGCTGTTAAAACCGAGATTTTACCGGCCTTGAGGCCCGGATTTCAGGGTAGCAGCCACCAAATACCGACTAATCCACCCAGGATGCTACATAAGCCGAAGAAACGAATCTGCCCATCCTGCAATTGCAGCAACTGGGAAAACATTTTGCGCCACCCCTGGGGTGACGCAAAAGGAAACAAGCCTTCCAGCACCAGCACCAAAGCCAGTGCCAGCCAAACCAGGTCTGCGCTCACGCTACTTCTTGGCTGCTGGCGCAGCACCGCCACCATTGCGGAAGGTCTTGAAGAACTCTGAGCCAGAGGGGTCCAGCACCATCACATCGCTCTTGTTGGCGAAGCTGCTCTTGTAGGCTTCGAGGCTGCGATAGAACTGAGCAAACTGCGGATCTTTGCCAAAAGCTTCCGCGTAAATGCGGGCAGCCTCAGCATCCCCTTCACCTTTGATCTTCTGGGCATCACGGTAGGCGTTGGCAATCGTGATCTCGCGCTGGCGATCCGCGTCGGCACGGATCTTTTCACCTTCAGCACCGCCTGTGGAACGCAGCTCGTTGGCAACACGCTTGCGTTCCGCTTCCATGCGGCGGTACACCGATTCCGTAATGGCTTCAACGTAATCAACACGCGTGATACGGACGTCCACAACATCCACACCCCAAGACTTGGCGCCTCGCACCTTGTCCAACACCTCAGCCTTGACATCAGCCATCAAGGCTTCGCGCTTCAGCGACAAGAGCTCTTTCACCGTACGCTTGTTGATCTCCTCCTGAAATGCATTGCGCACCACCCGGTTCAATTGGCTGGCTCCAGCGCTTTCACTCAGCCCCACATTGCGAATGTAGTCAGACGGCTCTGTAATGCGCCAACGGACATACCAGTCAATAACAACACGTTGCTTTTCAGCGGTAAGCATAGGCTCCGCATCCGTGCTATCCAGGGTCAATAGACGCTTGTCGATGTAGGACACATTCTGGAAAGGCGGCGGGAGCTTGAAGTTCAAGCCGGGCTCGGTGATCACCTCCTTGATTTGCCCCAAGGCGTACACCACGCCGAACTGACGCTGATCCACTACAAACAAAGTAGAGCTTGCCAATGCCAAAAGCACCAGCAACGAAGAAAAAATTAGTCCAATGCGGTTCATAGTGATGTCCTAGCGCACGTCGCGTTCACGGGTTCTCGAGGCTTCACGGCTGCGCTGATCGTTGTTTACCATACCTCCAACAGGAGCGGCAGGCGCAGACTGCGGCGACACTGCACCGGAACCAACTGCGGACTCGCCAGTGGCGGATCCGGAAGTCAACTGCAATACTTTCTCCAACGGGAGGTAAAGCATGTTGCCTCCTTGCTTTGAATCCACAACGACTTTGGTCACATTGCTGTATATCTGTTGCATCGTGTCCAGATACATGCGATCCCGCATAACCTGGGGTGCCTTTTGATACTCTGCATACACAGAGCGGAATCGCTGCGCATCACCTTGGGCCTGCGCCACAACACGCGCCTTATAGGCATCCGCCTCTTCTTTCAGGCGCGATGCAGAGCCTACAGCCCGCGGTACCACATCATTGGCATACGCTTCAGCTTCATTTTTGGCGCGCTCGCGCTCTTGGCCCGCCTTTAGAACATCGTCAAACGACGACTGCACTTGCTCAGGGGGGCGAACTCCACCTTGCTGGAGATTAACCCCAACCACTTCCACACCCACCTTGTAGCGGTCCAGAATGGTTTGCATCAGGGCACGCACACGAGGGGCGATCTGATCGCGTTCTTCGGACAACGCAGCATCCATCTTCATTTTGCCCAGAACCTCGCGGATCGCCGTCTCAGCAGCCTGAACGACCGCCTCGCTCGGGTTCTTGCTTTCAAACAAGAACGCCCGCGCATCGCTCAATCGGTACTGCACGGCAAACTTGATATCAAGAATATTTTCGTCCTCGGTCAGCATTGCCGACTCTTTCAGACCCGTGGCCTTGAGAACTACATCCCGCCCAACGTCAACCGAGCGAATCTGACTCACGAAGACCAGCTCATGCCGTTCAATCGGGTAAGGGAGGCGCCAATTGAAGCCCGCATTTACCGTCGATTTGTACTTGCCAAACTGGGTTATGACCGCCTGCTGACCTTCTTGCACAATGAAAAAACCTGTACCCAACCAGATCAGGACCAAAACACCAGCAATCAAACCAGCGCCGATTCCGGCACTTTTCATATCCGGCTGAAATCCACCACCATTCCCTGAGGGCGGCTTTTTGCCCCCCCCAAAAAGTCCGCCCAACTTTCGACTGAAATCGCGCCACAGCTCATCCAGATCCGGAGGGCCGGATTGCGACATGTTTTTGGGGCCCCGCCCCTGTGGGCTCTCAATCGAAGGCGGGCGCTCAGCTTCTGGCTTGGCTTGACCCTCGGCGCCCTGCCCTTCTTGCTTTTCGTCACCGCGCCCCCAGCGGGAGTCGTTCAAATTGAACACATTACGCAGCCAGGGTGCCAATGGCATGCTCTTCATTCGAAACGCAGATAGTTTCATGGAATCTTCTTTAGTGCTATGGGGAGCATTGTGCCAATTCACACCCCGTCCCCAGAGGGCTCAGGGTGAATTGTTCGCAAGTCGTTCAACTCTGTCGTAGATTTTGTGATTTCAGCCAATTTCTGGCGCAGCAAAGGCATTCCTGTCAAGTTGCGCGCACTGACGAATATACGTGGAGTCTGGAGTCCCTCGATGTCATAGGTATCCTCCAAACGCAAAGGCTGTGCATCTAAGGAAATAGCATCAACTTTGTTGAAGACCAATAACTGAGGGATATCGCCGGCACCAATTTCCTTCAATACGGCTTGGACCTGCGCAATTTGCTCTGGAAAATCGACATTGGCAGCATCCACCACATGGAGGAGTAAATCGGCATCAATCGCCTCCTGCAAAGTTGCCTGAAACGCATCCACCAATCCATGGGGCAAATCGCGGATGAAGCCGACCGTATCAGATAGCGAAACGGACCGATTGGCCTCACCAAGATATAGTTGCCGGGTGGTGGTATCCAGCGTCGCAAAAAGCTGATCCGCCGCATACGCTCGGGCCTTTACCAAGGCGTTGAACAACGTGGATTTACCGGCATTGGTGTAGCCGATCAACGAAATGTTGAACGCATCGCGGCGCTCGCGTTGACGGCGTTGCGTCTGTCGCTGGCGCTTGACCTTGCTCAAACGCTCTTTGGTTCGCTTGATGTTCTCACTGATCATCCGGCGATCCAGTTCAATTTGTGTTTCGCCAGGGCCTCCGCGTGTTCCGATACCCCCTCGCTGCCGCTCCAAGTGTGACCAGCGGCGCACCAAGCGTGTACTGAGGTATTGAAGCCGGGCCAGCTCAACCTGCAACTTTCCTTCATGGCTTCGCGCTCTTTGCGCGAAGATCTCAAGAATCAAAAAAGTCCGGTCATTCACCGGAAGCTGCATATGCCGCTCCAGATTTCGCTGCTGACCAGGGCTCAGCGCTTGATCAAACAAGATTTCTGTCGCACCAGTCTGTAGCGCCAGCTGTCTGATTTCCTCCGCTTTACCCGAACCGACGAACAAGGCGGCATCAGGCGCACGGCGCTTACACACCATGCGCCCCACGGGTTGCAAGCCTGCTGTCTGAGCCAAAAGGCCGAGTTCTTCCAGCTCGGAGTCGAAGTTCGGTAGACCCAGATCGACACCAACCAATATGGTTGGCGCCAACTTTCTTTCTTGGGGATTATTCAATGGAAGAAAAATTCACTGTAGGAGGAACCAAAGGAATCCTCACTATTGAAGCATCATGTCGATGCGGCTTCCTCGCCCGGTGTTGCCAGGCTCACTGCGCGTCCTGGGACAATAGTGGAAATGGCATGTTTGTAAACCATTTGTGTCACTGTATTGCGGAGTAACACCACATATTGGTCAAAAGATTCGATCTGTCCCTGCAACTTGATGCCGTTTACCAAATAAATGGAGACCGGCACATGTTCACGACGCAAAGCGTTCAGGAAGGGATCTTGGAGGAGTTGGCCTTTGTTGCTCACGATATTCTCCGTGTTCAAAAAATGATAAGAGCTTGACGATACCACACAAGCATGGAACCCAAGATCAGGGCAAGATGTTTGATGGCGAAAACAGGCGCAAGTCGCCTGAACCCTTTAGTCCTTGTCTGCAAAAGGGTTCTGAGAGGATTTCATTTCAATACGAAGCGGGGTGCCGATGAGATTGAATTCCTTGCGGAAGCGCCCCTCCAAGAAGCGCTTATAGGCTTCGGTAACATGCTCAAGCGAGTTTCCGTGAATCACAATAATCGGAGGGTTCATTCCTCCTTGGTGGGCGTAGCGCAATTTTGGCCGGTAGGCTCCGGTCTTTTTGGGTGTCTGAAACTGCACTGCCTCCAAAAGAAGTCGCGTCAACACAGGCGTTGGCATCTTGCAATTGGCAGCCTTATGCGCTTGGGCGATTGCGCCCCAAAGAGGGCCTAATCCCTGGCGCTTCCTGGCGGAAATCAGATGCAGCGCGGCAAACTTCAAAAAACCCAGACGAGTTTCTAGCGACCGCTTCACCAGTTCCCGCTGATACTCGTCAATGGCATCCCACTTGTTAACCGCAACGACCACGGCACGACCTGATTCCAAAATATAGCCCGCAATATGGGCATCCTGGTCCGTCACACCTTGTTCCGCATCAATCAGAAGCAAAACCACACTAGCAGACTCTATAGCCTGCAAGGTCTTGACGACCGAGAACTTTTCGATGGCCTCAAATACTTTGCCTTTTTTTCGCAAACCCGCAGTATCCACCAGCTCAAACTTCTGGCCTTCGCGCTCAAAGGGGACGGAGATGGCATCCCGGGTGGTACCCGGCATATCGAAGGCCACCAACCGCTCTTCCCCTAGCCATGTATTGATCAAGGTCGACTTGCCAACATTGGGTCTGCCTGCAACCGCGAGCTTGATCACGGAGGGATCTACCGGCTCTGGATCATCCTCTGGCTCTTCAAGATGCAATGCGTCCAGCGCCATTTCAATCAATGAGCGCATGCCCTGCCCATGGGCCGCTGAAACGGGGAAAACCTCACCCAAACCCAACTCAAAAAATTCAGCGAGCTGGGAGCCGGCTTTCATGCCTTCCGCTTTGTTAGCAACAACTAGACAAGGTTTGCCGAGCTTTCTCAGATAGTTTCCAATATCGTGATCCTGGGCGGACAACCCAGCCCGTGCATCCACGACAAACACGACAACATCCGCCTCTGCCACAGCCTGCCGGGTCTGCTTGGCCATCTCCTTAAAGATGCCACTGCCTGCATCGGGCTCGAAGCCACCGGTATCGATTGCAATAAACTCCTGTTTGCCGTGCTTGCCATTTCCGTAGTGCCGGTCACGTGTTAAACCCGCGTAGTCAGCGACAATCGCATCCCGCGTTTTCGTCAATCGGTTGAATAAGGTCGATTTTCCGACATTGGGGCGCCCTACAAGAGCAATTACTGGCTTCATTCGGGATCTCTTTATTCTGGACGGAAGGCGAAAATGCTTCCCTTTTGGGTCACAACGACCAACGTTTTTCCAGCGAGGACAGGCGACGCCCCCAGTGGTGAACCATCAAGCAGCAAACGCCCAAGAGGCGCCCCATCAATTTTGGATAGCAGGTGCAACAAACCTTCAGCGTCTGGGACAGCCAATGTCTCCCCCAACAACAGCGGGGTTCCTAATTGCCTCCACTTCATAGCTGCCGACTGCCAAGCCACTTCGCCGTCTTTGCGGCGCCAGGAGATCAACCTACCGTCAGCCTCCGTGCCAAAAACAAACCGGTCATCGCCGGCTATGCCTGTAAATCCGCTGGCAACTTTTGACCAAGTCACTTTCTGATTTGATAGATTTACACAAGCCACAGCATTCTGATATGCACGCAGGCACACATCGGCGCCTATACGACTAATCCCGGGCATCAAGTCTACTAAGCGGTCAACTTCATTAGTTCCACGACTTACCGAAATCGGTATGTCCCAACGCTGCGCACCTGTCAATGGATTCAAACCCACCAATCTTCCGCCGATTCCTGCTACTAGGGTATCACCGGCCGGAAAAAGCACTCCGGCACGATCCAGGACAAGGCTATCCGCCCCCCTTTGCTGTTGCCACAAACGTTTACCAGTTTCACCATCGAATGCAATGAGCGTTCGGTCGGGCGTCATTACAAATACACGCCCACCCGCCAGCAGTGGTGGAGTGAGCGCAACAGAACTTAGCTTCTGCTGCCATATGCGTTTGCCTTTTCGCAAGACAACTAACTCACCATCTGTAGTTGTCACAGCGGTCTTTTCGCCATCGGCCCCTACACCGGCAGAAATACGAGCTCCAAGCTCCACGGCCCACTGAACCGAACCCGTGTCCACCTCTATGCTCGATAAGGTGCCCGCACTGGAGGCCACATAGATGTTAGATCCGACCACCTTCATTTCCAACGGAAATCCAACATCACCAATTGAGGCTGACCAAACCTTTTTCACGCTCAAAAGCGTTGTGATTGGGCTTAGCTCCGCTGGCTTATGCTTGGCAGGCCCACTGCAACCTAGCAATGCCAAGGTCATCGCGCAAGCCGAAAATAGAAGTGTTTTCCGTCGCATTGTCAGATTTCGTTTCACTTCGACTCGCCAACACCAAGCGCTGCCAGCTTGACTTCCACCAGCCTGCGGTATTGGTCCCGCTCGGGCAGTTGCTTCATCGCACTCTGGTACCAGTCAATTGCCTGATCTGCTTTGCCTTGGGCCATCAACAGATCCCCCTTTTTGTCAGAGACCAGTCCTGCAAACTCCGCAGGGAACTTTCCCTCCAAAACTTTGGAAGCCGCCCCAAAGTCCTTGACATCAATCGACAAACCAGCCTGACGGACTCTGGCCAATGCCGACAGTCCGAGATCTGCATTGCTTTCCGCAACCGACAACAATGCCGCTTGAGCAACTTCAGGCTTGCCCGAAAGGTAAGCCACCTTTGCAAGCGTCAACCCTGCTTGCTGGGTGTAGACGGTAGAGGGAAAGCGCTGGCGCATATCGCCATAAGCCCGATCTGCAGCCACAACATCTCCTCCCGCGATAACGCGCTCAACCTCTTCATACATGGCCGAAGCTTGCTCAGCTTGCCGCTTAGACCACCACTGATACCCATTCCATGCAGCAAACCCACCCAGTACGAGTATCAACAACCAAGCAAGCGGATTCCCGTATTGCTTCCAAAAGTGTTTTAGCTGATCAAGTTGCTCTTGTTCTTCGAGATCTAAATGATTTGCCATATATATGAACCTGATTTAAGCAGTTGGTTGAAGGCTAGCAGCCCATGAGGCCAACTCATCAACCCGAAGAGTGGCTTGGGGAACATTCGCATCACGCAAAGATTTGATAGTGACTTGGCCGGTAGCAAGTTCATCAGCCCCAAAAATCAGCGCAAAACGGGCACCTGACGCATCTGCCCGTTTGAATTGTGACTTCATGCTCGGCATACCTTCAGAAGTACTGCCTTGCATATGAACTGAAAGGCCAGATTCCCGAAGAACTTGCAGCGATGGCATCACAACTTTCAAATGTGCGATGTCTGTAATAACAGCAAAAACATCCAGACTTGGTTGCATCAGTGCCACGCCTGACTCTTTGATTAACTCCAGAACGCGCTCGACACCCATCGCCCATCCCACAGCGGGAGCTGGCTTCCCTCCGACTTGCTCGATCAAGTAGTCGTAACGGCCACCGGCACAAACGGTGCCTTGAGATCCCAATTTGGTGGTGACGAACTCGAACACCGTCAAGTTGTAATAGTCCATCCCACGAACTAGACGCGGATTCACTGTGTAGCTCACTCCGTGAGCATCCAAAATCTTTTTCACCGTTTCCAGATGCTCTCTGGAGGCATCTCCCAAGAAATCGATCAGTTTGGGAGCGGTCTCAATCACACCCTGCATCCCGGGATTTTTAGAGTCCAGAAGCCGGAGTGGATTGAGATGCAATCGCCGCTTGGCTTCTTCATCCAGCAGATCCAGATGGGATTCAAAATGCGCGATCAAAGCCGCTCTGTGCAAATTGCGCTCGCCTGGCTGCCCAAGGCTGTTTATCTGCAACTCAATACCCGTCAAACCCAACTCTTTCCACAGCATGTGGGCCATCAAGATCACTTCAGCATCAATCTCGGCGCCACCAAACCCGAGAGCCTCTGCCCCAATTTGATGAAACTGGCGGTACCGCCCGCGCTGTGGTCGCTCATGCCGGAACATGGGCCCCATGTAGTAGAGACGCTTAGGACCGTTGTAAAGCATCGAATGCTCCACAGCGGCGCGCACAACTCCAGCGGTGTTCTCGGGCCGCAAAGTCAGTGCCTCGCCATTCAATCGGTCCTCAAAGGAATACATCTCCTTTTCGACGATATCCGTCACCTCACCCAACCCCCTTACAAACAAGGATGTTGGCTCCACGATGGGAGTACGAATATTCTCAAAGGCGAAGCGCCGCATTAATTCCCGCACTCGGGCTTCCAATGCTTCCCAGGCCGCAGATTCCGGCGGCATGATGTCATTCATGCCTTTGACAGCAACAATTTTGTCCGCCTTACGCGGACTATTCTTCTCGGACATAGACCCTCAATTGCTGGGTGTGCGGGGCGTGAAACGCTCCCGGATGTAGTTTTCCACTACGTTCTGGAAATCAATCGCGATAGACTCGCCGCGCAAAGTCATGCGTTTCTCGCCATCAATAAACACTGGCGCCGCCGGAGCCTCACCTGTACCTGGAAGGCTGATACCGATATCGGCATGCTTGCTTTCTCCCGGGCCATTGACGATGCAACCCATGACCGCGACCTTCATATTCTCTACGCCGGGGTACTGGGTCCGCCATACAGGCATCTGATCACGCAGGAAGTCGTCAATCTGCTTGGTCAGCTCCTGGAAGGTAGTACTAGTAGTTCTTCCACATCCCGGACACGCAGTGACACTAGGGACGAACTTGCGAAGACCTAGTGACTGAATAATTTCAGAGGCAACCACCACCTCTTGGGTTCTGGCTTCGCCGGGTGCTGGTGTCAAGGAGACACGGATAGTGTCGCCAATACCTTCTTGCAACAGAATTCCAAGCGCCGTTGCGGAGGCAATCGTACCTTTGGTACCCATTCCAGCCTCAGTTAACCCGAGGTGCAATGAATATTTCGAACGCTTAGCCAGTTCCCGGTAAACCGCAACCAGATCCGTGACTCCACTCACTTTGCAGGAAAGCGTGATCTGATGTCCCGCCAGTCCAATTTCTTCAGCGCGTTGAGCAGACTCCAGTGCTGAAGTGATTAAAGCCTCATACATCACCTGCTTGGCATCCCAAGGGCTAATTCTCCGGCTATTCGCATCCATCAAACTGGCGAGCAATTCTTGATCGAGACTTCCCCAGTTCACACCGATCCGAATCGGCTTATCCCATCGAATGGCCGCTTCAATCATCTGGGAAAACTGACGATCACGCTTGTCACCTTTACCCACATTTCCCGGATTAATGCGGTACTTTGATAAAGCTTGGGCACAGTCGGGGAACTCACTCAACAGCCGATGACCGTTGTAATGGAAGTCGCCGATCAAGGGCACTGCAATACCCATTCGATCCAACTGCTCCCGGATATGCGGAACAGACTGAGCGGCTTCAGGAGTGTTTACCGTAATTCGCACCATCTCGGAACCCGCCAAGGCCAATTCCTTCACTTGAATGGCCGTCCCGATGGCATCTTCGGTATCCGTATTTGTCATGGACTGAATACGCACGGGGGCATCGCCACCGACAGTCACGACATGACTACCCCATTTAACTATAGATTGCAAACTAGAGCGGGCCAAGGGTGACGCCAAGGCGATAGGCATTTGCTGCTCCACTACTTCACCTCAAATCTGGCAACATTGTCTTTAGAAATTGCAGTCAACCCAAAAGGTCTACCCCGCACTTCAACTTCTACTGCATCTGCCTTACCAATTACGACTGCCAAAGGTGTAACACCCGTGGCTGAGGTTACTCCGTCTGGCTGCAATGTCCTGCGCACCAGAACGTTCCCGGTCGCATCAACGACCTCCACCCAGGTAACAGCCTTTGCGCGAATCACAATCAAATCGGCAGCTTTCAAAACAGGAGCGGAGCTCGCAGTTATAACTGCGTCTGCCACTGCCTCCGGAGTCTTCAAAGGTTCAGAAGGAGCAGGAACCACTTCGACTGGTGGTAATTTATCCTCCTGCTTCTCCAGGACAGGGACGGACTCAACGAGAGAATCGTTGGCAGGAGCAACCGAAGGTGGTGTCGCATCGGTATTTGCTTCAAAGCCAGGCAGGTGCATGTCCGGCAAAACCCCAACCCCCAACGCAGCTGCCAGCAAAAGTGCGACCACAATCACAACCGGCCGCTTCATGGCATCAAAAACACGCATGGATCCCGCCTCTCCCGGCACTTTGAATGGAGCATTGATACCTTTGTCACCCCCCTCAAAACTGGGTTTGACGGATTGAGGAAGCAACTGCAATATGGGGGTCGAATCAATTTTCAGAGTACGACAAACACTTGAAGCCAAAGCCCGAACGAAAACCGCATCCGGCAACAGATCAACGCGATCAGCTTCAAGAGCTTCAAGTTTTTTGACTGGCACTTTCATGGACACTGCCAGCGCAGCGATATGCAAACCTGCTGCTTCACGTGCATTGCGCAGCAATCGACCCGCCGTCATCTCAGTGAAAGTAATGTCTACATCGTCGGATTCTTCCTGGCGCACAGTCGTTGATTCAGCCTCACTCATCAAATGCCCCCCTGTCAAAAGAACCCGCCTCTTTGGACTGCGCAAAACGTTTGCGTAGTTGTGCACCGAGCTGCGTCATCGCATCTTTATTTCCCAGCATCTGTTCGATTTTGATCCCCAGCCAGAGTGACTCGGCATTGGCATATTCGCTATTGTTAAGCCTGCGAAGATGAAACTGGGCCCTGGACAACTCTCCATGCTGCATCAGTAAGAGCGCCAAGTTGTAGCTCGCTACAGGATTGGAAGGATCCAAGTCATTGGCCCGGGTCAAACTGGCAATCGCATCACTGCGAGCACCCGCTTTTGCCTGGCAAACGCCCATTGCCATCCAAGACTTGGAGCGCTCACTGTAGCCAGGGTTGGCAATCGCCGCCAGGAATTGGGCATAAGAGTCCTGGGCGCGTCCCTGCTGACATAAAAGCCACCCAAAATTATGCTGAACAGAGGCAGCCTGCGGATTCAGTTGAAGTGCTCGCCGGAAACTCTCTTCAGCCAATCCGAAATCATTCAAACGCATATAGATCAAACCGCGCAGGTTATGGGCCTCATAAAGCCCCGGATCAGCGCTGATCGATTGCTTTAACTCATCCAAAGCGACTGTGGTCTGACCATTGCTAAAGTAGCCAGTCGCAAGCTCCAACCTAATTTTTGCCCGCTTGCGAAGCGGAGACTCATCAGAATCCGTGACCAAGTCATTACCGGACTTTGAGGATGGCGCCACGCTGGTACAGCCATGCAATGCACCAAGCGCGACGACCGATATCAACCCATAAAGCCAGCCTCGAAAAGACTTTCGCCCAGTCCTGCAAAACCAAGAAGAAAAATCAGTCATTCGAAATCCTATCGTTTCCACGCGAGCTAATATCCCCGACCTGCCGGAGCATAACCGTGCGTTGCTTGGAAATACGAGTCCCCACATTCGTACGGTCTTTGACGTCACCAGCGAGCTGGCCGCACGCAGCATCGATATCGTCTCCACGGGTTTTACGTATGGTCGTCACCAAGCCGCCATCCTGCAGAATGCGGGCAAAGGCCTGAACGACACTATTGGAAGAGCGAAGCAGTCCAGATGCCGGAAAAGGATTGAATGGAATTAAATTGAATTTGCAAGGTACTCCAGCGTCTTTGATCAATTGAAGTAACAGCCTTGCATGCTCAGGACGGTCGTTTACGCCCTCCAACATGCAATACTCGAAAGTTATAAAGTCTCTTGGGGCATGTGCCAGATATCGGCGGCAAGCTTCCATTAACTCCTTCAGGGGGTATTTTTTGTTCAAAGGCACGAGGTGGTCCCTGAGGGCATCCTCAGGTGCATGCAAGGAGACAGCAAGAGCCACTGGGCAATCGCCACCCAAACGGTCCATCATCGGGACCACACCAGAAGTGGACACCGTGACACGACGCCGGGAAAGACCATAAGCATGGTCATCCAGCATCACCTTCAGCGCGGGAACCAAGGCAGCATAATTCTGCAAGGGCTCCCCCATCCCCATCATCACGACATTGGAAATAACACGATCACCTGTCCCCAGATGCTTGCGCAAAAAGCGCTCAGCAAACCAAAGCTGAGCCAAAATTTCCCATGTCTTGAGGTTGCGACTAAAGCCTTGATGACCCGTTGAACAAAACCTGCAACCCACTGCGCATCCCGCTTGGGATGAAATACATAACGTTCCACGATCCGACTCGGGAATGAAGACCGTCTCAACAGCATCGCCATTGCCCACATCAAACAACCACTTGATGGTGCCATCTGCGGAGATATGCTGAGTAATCACAGGCAAAGCAGCGACCTCTGCATGCCCCCTCAATTTATCCCTGAGTGATTTAGCGAGATCACTCATTTCATCAAACTGACCTGCGCCTTTTTGATGCACCCATCGGAACAACTGGGTGGCGCGAAATCTTTTTTCGCCTAGACCTTCACAGAAGGCGGCCAGACCCTCGAGATCAAAATCGAGCAGGTTGACCGCCATACTGAATTAACGCGAGTAAACGTTCATACCGGGGAAGAAAAAGCCCACTTCCACTGCTGCTGTCTCAGGAGCATCTGAACCGTGAACCGCATTGGCGTCGATGCTGTCAGCAAAATCGGCGCGGATAGTACCAGGAGCCGCCTTCTTGGGATCAGTCGCACCCATCAGGTCACGGTTCTTGCCGATAGCGCCTTCACCTTCCAGAGCCTGAATCATGACGGGACCGGAGATCATGAAGTCCACCAGATCCTTGAAGAAAGGACGCTCTTTGTGAACAGCGTAGAAAGCCTCTGCTTCACCTCGGGAGAGGTGAGCCATGCGCGCAGCAACAACCTTTAAGCCAGCTGCCTCGAAGCGGGCGTAGATTTGTCCGATCACATTCTTGGCCACTGCATCAGGTTTGATAATGGAGAGGGTACGTTCAATTGCCATATAGATTCCCAAAAGTATAAAAAATAATTTGCCCGTGATAGACAAAGCCGATGATTTTAGCACCCGCATTAGCGGCTTCGGCCACCATTGCGCCGCTGGCCGCCCCCTCCTGATCGAGCGCGACCATTTGTCTCCTGCCGCTGCCTGGAAAAACTGTCTGCACCGATGTAACCCAGTGAGGTTTTCATAGGATCAGGCTGCACCCCACCCTCTTGCCGCCCCCCCTGACGGGATGGCTTTCCAGCGCCTTGACGAACCGCTGCCCCTTGGCCTGCAGCACCTTTAGGCGACGCCGGACCCCGACCACCCTGTCGAAGGCCACGCCCGCGGGGGCGAGAAACAACCCCAGTTGCAGCCAGTTCTTCCCGTGCTCGCGATTTGCCAGCTCCAGCTGCCTGCATCAATGCTCGGATATCAGCTTCATCCAACTCCATCCAAGCCCCGCGCTTTAGTCCGCGAGGCAAAACCATGGCTCCGTATCGAATTCGGATCAGCCGACTAACTGCGTGACCAACGGACTCCAACATACGTCGGACTTCACGGTTTCGACCTTCCGAGATTGTGACCCGATACCAACAGTTGGATCCTTCACCACCACCATCTTCGATGGACCCAAACTGCGCTACGCCATCATCCAATTGCACGCCATCCAACAACGCCTGCTTTTCGTCTTTACTCAGTGCACCCAGTACACGGACCGCATATTCGCGCTCCAAGCCAAATCGCGGGTGCATCAAGTTATTCGCCAATTCCCCCGAACTGGTAAACAACAGCAAACCCTCTGTATTCAAGTCGAGACGCCCGACGGATTGCCACTTCCCTTGATGCAGCTTCGGCAGTCGGCGGAATACAGTAGGCCGGTTTTGCGGATCGTCATGGGTTACAACCTCCCCCACTGGCTTGTGATAAGCAATAACTCGGGCTGGCGGTGGTTCAATCCGGAACCGGATAGGCTTACCGTTCACTTTGATGTTGTCACCAAATTGGATGCGCTGGCCAATGTGGGCAGGCTCATTGTTCACCGAGATTCTGCCCTCAAGAATCAACTGCTCCATTTCGAGTCGCGACCCCATACCGGATTGCGCCAACACCTTGTGTAGCTTGGGCGTTTCCGCCTGCGGCAATAGAACGCGCTTTGGCGGCACCACATCGTCAGCCTCTTGATCTGCATCAAACTGGCCTGAAATCACGTCATCAAAACGATTCCCGCCAAGAACTCCGGCCTCCGAGACTTGCAGCTGTTGCCCTACAACCGACGGCATCACAGCAACATCAGGCGTCATTTCGTTTTCGTTCATGGTTGTATTCCGTTATCAATTTCTTCTAGTGCCACCTGAAGTGGCATCGCCATTTGCTGATCACCCGGATCAGATAATCCAGCCACTCCAAGCCCGGGACGTTCACTGAAACCACCGTGCAGTTCATCTAAACCTGCAATCGCACCCTCCCCGCGCTCGGGAGACTCAAGAGGAGGCAACTGATCCAATGAGGCAAGGCCCAAATCATCCAAAAACTGCTTTGTAGTAGCGTAGAGCGCCGGTCGCCCCGGCGCCTCCCGGTGCCCGATGACTTCCACCCAACCCCGATCCTCCAACTGCTTAATCAGCAATGAACTGATAGTTACACCGCGAATATCCTCCATGTCACCTCGGGTAACAGGCTGCCTATAAGCGATGATCGCCAACGTCTCCAAAGTCGCACGCGTGTATTTTGGAGGTTTCTCAGGGTGCAACCGGTCCAAATATTCCCGCATTTCGGGCCGGCTCTGAAATCGCCACCCACCGGAAACACTCACCAACTCGACGCCACGCCCAACCCACTCCGCTTGCAACTCTCCGAGCAAGGTCTTCACCGTGTCAGCGCCTATGGCATCTGCACACAACTCGCGCAAAACCTTTACTGTCAAAGGCTGCTGGGCACATATCAACGCAGTTTCAAGAACACGTTTGGCATCGACCATATTCATAGTCTGTACGTAATGATGGAGAGCCGGAAAATGGCAGACCGGAAACGATCGCCGACGGTAGGAAGGGCTTTGGCCAATTCATGACTACCCTACGTAAGACGTAGCTACAAACCTCCCGGTTTGACAAGCGCATTGTAACCGAGGCCCAGTTCAGCACAAAGCGCCATAAAGTCTGATGGCGGACCACACTCGAACTGCAAAGGCATTCCCGACACCGGGTGTACGAATGCAAGTCTGCACGCATGCAAGGCTTGACGTGTCATCCCCCCGATAAACGTACCTCCATACATTGCATCCGCGACCAATGGGTGTCCGATATGTGCCATATGTACCCGGATTTGATGGGTACGCCCTGTATGCAATATGCATCGGACCCAACAGGCAACTTGGCTACTGTCAATCAACTCAAAGTCAGTTCTTGCTTCTTTTCCTGAATGGTGCGCAAGATCAACTACGGCCATTCGCAAGCGGTTCCGCGGATCTCGCCCGATGGGGGCATCGACTTCTTTCAGTCGGGTCCAGGGCCAAGCCTTGTGGGCAACCGCAAAGTATTGGCGACTAACATCTCGGGCCGCAATTGCCTGCACAAGGGCATCCATGACAACCCTTGATCGGGCCACCACCATCAATCCACTGGTGTCTTTGTCAAGGCGATGAACAATTCCCGCCCGCGGTACCTGAGACGCATGAGCGCTATAGGCCAGAAGACCATTCAGCAGTGTCCCACTCCAGTTTCCAGGAGCCGGATGGACCACCAAACCGGCTGGCTTATTGATGACCAGCAAATGCTCGTCTTCGTACACCACATCCAAGGACATGGGCTCTGGCTTAAAGGCCTGACTCTGAGGCGTCGGCTTCAGCTCCACCGAGACTTCGTCGCCCACCTTGACTTTCCCCGATGTCTTTACCGCGACTTTTCCATTGACGTACACGAACCCTGATTCAATAAGTTGCTGAAGGTAGTTCCTCGAAAACTCCTGCACACTAGACGCGAGCGCACGATCCAGACGCTCCCCGTGCAAAGCAGCGCCCAACACAAAGCTACGGAACTCTGCTTCGCCAGCGATATCAGACACCTCGTCCGCCTCTGCTTGCACAGAGTGCGCCGATATAATTCCAACGGATTGATTCAAGAAAGCCCCCAAGATGCTGCGTGCGAAATTATCGGTCGTTTGTGCCATGATGCTGGCGACCATGGCAACACTGCTGACTGCTTGCTCCAGTACTCCGGTGGACAAGACGGCGGGGATGAGCCCCAACCGACTTTATGCGGAAGTCAAAGAAGAGATGAAATCCTCACAATGGGACAAAGCAGTTCCATTGCTGGAAAAACTAGAAGCGCGTGCTGCAGGCACTCCACTCGCACAACAGGCGCAGCTGGACAAAGCCTATGCCCAGTACAAGGCAGGAGAGCAAGCCCAAGCTCTTGCGACCTTGGAGCGCTTTGTCAAACTCCATCCGGCTAGTCCTGCACTTGATTTCGCCATTTACCTTCGTGGCATCGTCAACTTCAATGACGATCTAGGACTACTCTCCTCCATCACCCGACAGGACTTGGCGGAGCGAGACCAGAAAGCAGCTAAAGAATCCTTTGAATCATTCAAAGAGTTGACAACACGCTTTCCAGAATCCAAATACACTCCCGATGCCCAGCAGCGCATGAACTACATTGTGGGTTCACTGGCAAAGTATGAAGTGCACGTTGCCAAGTATTACTACAAGCGGGGGGCCTACTTGGCTGCAGCAAACCGCGCACAACAGTGCATCACAGAATACCGCGGCGTTCCTGCCACAGAAGAAGCTCTATTTATCCTGGTCAAGTCTTATGATGCGCTCGGTATGGCCCAGCTTCGCGATGATGCCAAACGTGTTCTGGAAAAGAACTACCCTCAATCAGACTTCGTGCTCAAGGGTGCGAAGCAGGACTCTGATCCGTGGTGGAAGTTGTGGTAAGTTCTTGAAGCTCTCTGTGAAAGTGCGTTTCGTCCTGAATCACCCGCATCAGTGGCAGTTCGGACAACAGGAGCTTTCCGTAAGCCATATGCCGCAAGCGCACATCACATACCGCCAGAACCCCGCGATCTGACTCCCTCCTGATCAAACGGCCTACACCCTGCCTTAACGCCACTGCAGCAAGGGGAATCTGGACCTCTCGGAAAGAGTTTCCACCCGAATTGTCAACCTGCGTGCAGCGCGCCTTTAGCAGCGGATCGTCCGGAGGCGCAAAAGGTATTTTGTCAATCAAGAGCAGCTGCAAACTCTGGCCGGGAATATCGACCCCCTCCCAGAAAGACGCCGAGGCGACCAAGACACTGCCCAAGCCATTCCGCCGCTGAAAGCGCTCCAACAGCTCCCGCTTGGAACGTTCACCTTGCACCAGTACGGAAATACCCAGATGAGGCGGAAGCAGCCTCCGGATTGCCTCTGCGATCAATCGCATAGCGCGTAGGGTCGTCGTCAAAACCATGGTACGACCACCGAGAACTTTTACACCAGCCACTGCCAAGGCGGCGACGTGGGCTCCGTGGTTCGGATGGGATGGCGCGGGAAACGTGCCTGGGACGTATAGCGCCGCCTGATGCGCGTAATCAAAAGGACTTTCAACTTTTAACACGCTGGCCCCCTGAAGTCCTGCCGAGTCGACAAACCAAGCCAGATCAGGGCCTGGCCCCAGAGTTGCTGAAGTAAATGTCCATGACACGCGGGAGTCTGCTCCCAAAGCGCCCGTCACCTTGTTTCGCATGGCCTGTGAAATATCCATCGGGGACTCCACGAAGCGCAGCCGGCTGCCGTTGTCCATCCAACGGATCACACCATCTTCGGCCGGCACTGCTGCGCGCTCCAAATGCTCTTGGAACATCAAAGCACGCTCTGCCAAAGCAGCCAGCTCCGGATGCGCCTCGGCCACACCTTGAAGCGCATGTGTGAGGTCGGTATGCACTTGTGTCAAACGCGCTAAACGACGCCCCCACAAATCCGGAATCAAGCCTTCCGGAACTACTGCCTGCCATGGCAACCGTAAAGCGCTTGAGGCACTTTCACGCACCACCAACTGCATGTCCACTACAGCCATTTCCAGATGCTCTACCAATAGCTGCCAATCCGCCAAACCCCGCGCCCATTGCAAACACGCGAACACGACATCACGCCCCAGGTTCAGCAATTGCAAGGTAGACCACTGCTGTCCAAGAAACTGGACACCAATTCCATTGAGCTGATGTGCCTCATCAAATATCACCGCATTCACAGTAGGAAGAAGTTCAGCAACACCCGACTCGCGCACATGAGAGTCAGCAAAAAACAAATGATGGTTGATTACCACCACATCAGCGGCCATCGCATTGCGCCTGGCCCTATAGAGAAAACACTCCTGATAGCGAGGGCACTTTGAGCTGGTGCAGTTTTCACGCGTCGACGTGACCAGTGGCAATACTTGCTCCGACTCCTCCAATGCAGGCACCTCCGCCACATCTCCCGTCCGGGTAGCCGTCACCCACGCTTCAACCTGCGCCAATAGCCGCAATGGCAATGCGTCCTGAATGAGCCCCCCATATCGGGCATTCGCCAAACGATGCAAGCACACATAGCTGTTCCGGCCTTTGAGCAAGGCCACACGTACGGGAAGCTTCAATAGGTGTAACAAGCCGGGAATGTCACGCGCAAAGAGCTGATCCTGCAAGGCCTTGGTCGCGGTAGAGAGAAGCACTTTGTGTCCGCTAAGCAAAGCCGGCACCAGATAGGCATACGTTTTTCCGACACCGGTTCCGGCCTCTACCACCAGCACACCACCGCTCTCAACATTCCGGGCCACTGCAGCGGCCATCGCCTGCTGCCCCGGACGCGGGAGATACTCAGGCACTGAATCTTCCAACACGCCACCAGGTGCAAAAATTTCTGCAACACGCTCCCACAACGGAGCACTCATGGAGCCTCATCCAGGTGCAAGTTGCGCTCTGCTGCTGGGATTCCTTCGCCCGAAACGGGGCGCATTTCAACGAGTCCTTGTAGCTGGAGAGCGACCACCTGGCAGAGCTGCGGCTTGTCGACACAAAGGTCCGGCTCCCCATGGGGGCCACTCAGTTCGCGAAGCCTGCGTTCCGGGGCGTGAAGTTCGGTTTGCAAAGGCAAATAAGGCTCCATTAGGTGGTTAAACTGGTTATGCAGGCTGAGACGCGTTCGATAATACGGCTACTCGTATCCGCCCGTCACCGATTCACCCCTTCGAACGTACACCATGTCCTCTGGCTACCGCATAAGCGCCTCCACCGGCATCCATAAGGGTGACCGCGAATACCAGCAAGATCAGGTATCTTTGTTCAAGCATCCAAGGGTAAACGGTTGCTTGCTGGCCATCGTGGCTGATGGCATGGGTGGACGCAGCGGCGGGCGTAAAGCGTCTGACCAGGTCATGCTGACGGCCAAGCAACTGTTTGAACGTTATGACCCGGATACGGACGACCCTGTCGCCAGCTTGCGCCAGATGGTGCAGGAAGCGCATATCGTAATCAAACTCACAGCCATATCGTCAGAGGAAGAACCCCACAGCACACTGGCCGCCTTCCTGATTAATCCCGGGGGAGATTGCCATTGGGCCCACACTGGGGACTCGCGGGTCTACCAGTTCCACAGTAACCGCTTTATCAAACGAACCATGGACCACTCCTATGTGCAGGCGCTGGTCAATCGAGGTGAAATTTCAGAAGAGCAGGCGGCGACTCACCCGCAATCCAACATCCTGATGGGCTGCCTCGGGACTGAAAATGATCCCCCTGTCGATTTTCACTTCATTGCGAAGTTGCGTCCCGGCGATGTTCTGATGGCCTGTAGCGACGGGGTATGGCACTACTTCAACAATGGCGAACTCGGCTCCGTGCTGTCCACACTTTCAGCACGGGAAGCCACCGAGTTCCTGATTGAAAAGGCGCGCTCCCGAGCCCGGGGCGGTGGCGACAACCTGTCGCTGGTCGTGGTTAAAGTGGAAGCCCTGACCCCCTAAGGCTCCTGAGGGAGAGGGTCAGCCCGGTCTGCATCGTCCCGAAGACGCTTTTCCAAATCAGCCTTGTGGCGGGCTGCCTCAGCTTGCTTGGCCGCGTAGGCTGCGCGGTTCTCTGCCGCTTGTTCCGGCGTAATAAGGCTTGACTTGGCGGTCAACGGTACCGTACTGGCCTTAGCAGGCACAGGGGCCTTTTTAGGTTCTACGGATTCAGGTGCGCGAACCTCAGGACGTCGCTCCTCTGCTGCAGTCTGCTGCTCTTGCAGTCGTTGAAACCGTTCTCGCGTGCGTTCCGCGCGTTGCGCGTCCTTCAAAGCCAGTTCACGCTTGCGCAATGCCGCTGCGCGTGCCCGTCTCTGGGCGGCTACCTCAGACAGACAGGAATTCACCACAAAGCGTTCATAACACGAGGCCTCGGCATTGCTGCTTTCCCTCTCCAATTGCAAGCGTTCCGCATCCACCATCTGCTGGCTATCCCCACCAGCAGCTACAGCGCCCCCGAATGCACCAACCAAACAAAGAAGAAACAATTGCTTGATCATGTGAGACGGGTGTCCACGGTGCGACGCTCCAAGTCCAGAAACTCTTTGGACTGCATCTCCGTCAGGCGCGACACGGTCCGGGGAAATTCATGGGACATAGGCCCCTCGGTGTACAGCCCTTCGGGCGCCACATCGGCCGACATGATCAGCTTCACGCGCCGGTCATACAACACATCCACCAGCCAGGTAAATCGCCTTGCCTCCGACGCCATGCGCACCGGCATGTGCGGCACACCACTCAGAAAAACAGTGTGGAAGCGGGACGCGATTTCCAGATAGTCATTTTGCGAGCGGGGTCCCCCACACAGCGTCTTGAAGTCAAACCAAACTACGCCCCCCGCCTTGCGCATGGCGCTGATCTGGCGCGACTCGATATGCAGCATTGGGTCTTCATCATGCTGTTCGGCGAGCGCGTTGAAGGTAGCCGTCATTGCAGCATCGGCTACCGGGCCATTGGGCACGTGGTAGAGCTTGGCGTCCTCCAGGGTGCGACGGCGGTAATCCGTTCCGTTATCGACGTTGAGCACTTCCAGCTTTGCGTTCAACAGAGCAATAGCCGGCAGGATGCGGTCACGGTGCAGGCCACCGGGATAAAGATCATCCGGCTTGAAATTGGAGGTCGTCACAAAACCCACACCGTTGTCAAACAGGGCGTTGAGCAAACGGTGGAGGATCATGGCGTCGGTAATGTCCGCCACGTGGAATTCATCAAAGCAGATCAGGCGGTAGCGTTTGGACATGCGCTTGCCCAATTCGTCCAACGGATTCACCGTGCCTTGCAGGTTCACCAGTTCGTGGTGTACCTCGCGCATGAACTCATGGAAGTGCAAACGGGTTTTACGCTTGAGCGGTACGGCGTGGAAGAAGCAATCCATCAGAAAGCTTTTGCCCCGCCCCACTCCGCCGTACATGTACACGCCGCGCGGAATCTCAGGCCGGTTGATCAGCTTTTTGAGGGCATTCGAGCGCTTGGCCTTGTAGGCCGCCCAATCGTTGGCACAGCGCTCCAAGGCCTCCACCGCCCGTAACTGCGCCGCATCTGCGGTGTATCCACGGGCCTTCAACTCTGCCTCGTAGGCTTCTTTAACGCTCAATGCATGCTCCGGCTTGCTACAAAAAGAGAAGCTGCTAGCGCATTATCCATGCGGGCTAGCAGCTTATTTGGCACAAAAAAACGATTAGAAGTTCAAAGTGCGCTTGTCCACGGCCAACGCCGCTTCCTTGGTCGCTTCACTCAAAGAGGGGTGTGCGTGGCAGATGCGGGCGATGTCTTCCGCGCTGGCCTTGAACTCCATGGCCACCACGGCTTCAGAAATCAACTCCGAAGCTTGCGGACCGACGATGTGAACGCCCAGGATTTCATCCGTCTTGGCATCGGCCAGGCACTTCACGAAACCGGTGGTGTCGCCCAGAGCGCGCGCGCGGCCGTTCGCCAGGAAGGGGAACTGCCCCGCCTTGTAGGCTACGCCATCCGCCTTGAGCTGCTGCTCGGTGCGGCCAACCCATGCGATCTCAGGGCTGGTGTAAATCACCCAAGGAATGGTGTTGAAGTTGACATGGCCATGTTGACCGGCAATGCGCTCAGCCACGGCAACGCCCTCTTCTTCCGCCTTGTGCGCCAACATCGGGCCACGCACCACGTCACCCACCGCCCACACACCGGGCAGGTTGGTTTTGCAGTCGGCATCCACCACGATGGCACCGCGTTCGTCCAGCGCCAGACCGACAGCCTCGGTGTTCAAACCGATGGTGTTGGGCACGCGGCCGATGGAGATGATGAGTTTGTCTACGTCCAGCGTTTGGGCTTCGCCCTTGGCGTTGGTGTACGCGACAGACACGCCCTTCTTGCCGTTCTTGATCTCGCCGACCTTCACGCCCAGCTCAATCTTCAGGCCTTGCTTGGTGAACGCTTTGTGGGCTTCTTTGGCAACACCTTCGTCCACAGCGCCTAGGAAAGTGGGCAGGCCTTCGAGAATGGTGACTTCAGAACCCAAACGCTTCCACACGGAGCCCATCTCCAGGCCAATCACGCCGGATCCGATCAAGCCCAGCTTCTTGGGCACGGCACCGATGTTCAATGCACCGTCGTTGGACAGGATGTTGACTTCATCAAAAGGCGTACCGGGCAATGCGCGCGCATTGGACCCGGTGGCGATGATGATCTGCTTGCCGGTGATGGTTTCTTCCGCAGCGCCGGCCACCTTAATCTCGTAGCCACCTTCGGCAGCCTTCACGAAAGAGCCACGGCCATGGAAGAACGCAATCTTGTTCTTCTTGAACAGGTACAAGATACCGTCGTTGTTTTGCTTCACGACGGTGTTCTTGCGGGCGATCATCTTGGCGACATCCATGCTCACACCTTTCACCTCGATGCCGTGCTCGGCAAAGTGGTGATTGGCGTGGTTGAAGTGCTCCGAAGACTGCAGCAAAGCCTTGGAAGGAATGCAGCCCACGTTGGTGCAGGTACCGCCGGGAGCAGGGCCGCCAGCGGCATTCTTCCACTCGTCGATACATGCCACGTTGAAGCCCAGCTGGGCGGCACGGATAGCGGCAATGTAGCCACCAGGGCCACCGCCAATGACGATCACGTCAAATTGTTTGCTCATGAGTTTCTCGCTTCTATTTCCAGAGATTCAGCAGGACCGAAGTGCCTGCATCCAGAAACACCGCGGAACCGGCTCTGCCGGGCCGCTGGTGTTGCCCCCTGCAAGGGGGAAGCGGCAAAGCCGCCCGGGGGTGAGCCCGATCAGATATCAAACAACAGACGTGCTGGATCTTCCAGCGCTTCCTTCATGGCCACCAGGCCCAGCACGGCTTCGCGACCGTCGATGATGCGGTGGTCATAAGACATGGCGAAGTAGTTCATGGGGCGAACCACTACTTGGCCGTTCTCGACCATGGCGCGGTCTTTGGTGGCGTGCACACCCAGAATGGCGGACTGGGGCGGGTTGATGATGGGGGTAGACATCATGGAGCCGAAGGTGCCGCCGTTGGAGATGGAGAAGGTACCGCCAGTCATTTCTTCAATGCCCAGCTTGCCGTCCTTGGCCTTCTGGCCAAACTCGGCAATCTTCTTCTCGATATCAGCGAAGCTCATCTGGTCTGCATTGCGCAGGATCGGCACCACCAAACCACGGGGTGAGCCCACAGCGATACCGATGTCAAAGTAGCCGTGGTACACGATATCGGTGCCATCGACAGAGGCGTTCAACACAGGGAACTTCTTCAAGGCATGCACCGCAGCCTTGACGAAGAAGCTCATGAAGCCCAGCTTGACGCCGTGTTCCTTCTCGAAACGCTCTTGCATGCGTTTGCGCATCTCCATGACCGGCGCCATGTTGATTTCGTTGAAGGTGGTCAGGATGGCGTTGGTGGACTGGGACTGCAGCAGACGCTCAGCCACGCGCGCACGCAGACGGCTCATGGGCACTCGCTGCTCAGGGCGGTCGCCCAAGTTCACGGAAGGGGCAGCCACTTGAGGCAGAGATTTGGTCGGAACGCCCGTGGGGATTGCGGAAGCAGCTACTACTTTAGGAGCAGCGGCAGCGGCCAACACGTCACCCTTGGTGATGCGGCCGTCTTTGCCTGTCCCTTCGACGCTGGAGGCGGCAATGCCGTTGTCGGCCAACAACTTGGCTGCAGCGGGCATGGCAACACCGGCCTTGGAGTTACTGGCTGCAGCAGCGGCCACTGGGGCTGCGGCAGCCGGCGCAGCGGCGGGAGCGGCAGCAGCAGGTGCCACGGCGCCAGCCACTGCGGCAGTGTCGATGCGGGCGATCAGCTGCTCGGCAGCCACGGTGGCGCCATCAGCAGCCACCAACTCCACCAGCACGCCGGCTGCGGGAGCGGGCACTTCCATCACGACCTTGTCGGTTTCGACTTCGATCAGGATTTCGTCGACAGCAACTGCTTCGCCGACCTTCTTTTTCCATTGCAACAAGGTTGCTTCCGCCACAGATTCAGACAGCTGTGGGACTTTGACTTCTACGATTGCCATATCTAATTCTTTCCGTAATGTGTTGGGGGATGAAGTGCCGCTGACTTACTTGGTCAGAACAAAGCCCTTCAACTTGCCGAATGCGCCTTCGACCAGAGCCTTTTGTTGCTCTTGGTGCAAGTGGGAATAGCCCACTGCCGGCGACGCGGACGCAGCGCGTCCGGAGTAGCCGAGCTTCTGGCCTTCCAACATGTTTTCGTGGATGTAGTGCTGCACGAAGAACCATGCACCCTGGTTTTGCGGCTCGTCCTGGCACCACACCACGTCGGTGGCATTGGGGTACTTCTTCAGCTCGGTCGCAAACGCTTTGTGCGGGAAGGGGTACAGCTGCTCTACGCGGATGATGGCCACGTCGTCCTGGCCCTTTTCCTCGCGCTTTTTCACCAGGTCGTAATACACCTTGCCGGAGCAAGCGATCACGCGCTTGACCTTGTCACCCTTGAGCTCCTTGCTCTCGGGAATCACGGTCTGGAAGGCACCCTTGGTGAACTCGGACAGCGGCGATGTCGCGTCCTTGTTACGCAGCAGGCTCTTGGGTGTCATGATGATCAATGGCTTGCGCAGGTTGCGCACCATTTGACGACGCAGCACATGGAAGATCTGGCTGGCCGTGGTGGGCTGCACGATCTGCATGTTGGTGTCAGCCGCCAATTGCATGAAACGCTCCAGGCGTGCCGAGCTGTGCTCGGGGCCCTGACCTTCGTAGCCGTGCGGCAGCATCAAAGTGATGCCGTTCACACGGCCCCACTTCACTTCGCCGGACGCAATGAACTGGTCAATCACTACCTGGGCGCCGTTGGCAAAGTCGCCGAACTGGGCTTCCCAGATCACCAGGGTGTTCGGGTCGTTGGATGCGTAACCGTACTCAAAGCCCAACACGGCTTCTTCCGACAGGATGGAGTCGATCACCACAAACGGGGCCTGGTTGTCCGCCACGTTTTGCAGCGGCACATAGGTACCGGCATCCCACTTCTCACGCTTCTGGTCGTGAATCACGGCGTGGCGGTGGGTAAAGGTACCGCGTCCGCAGTCTTCACCGGACAGGCGCACGGGGTAACCGCTGGCGACCAAGGAAGCGAAAGCCATGTGTTCGCCCATGCCCCAGTCCACATTGACGTCGCCACGGCCCATGGCAGCGCGGTCGTCATAGACCTTCTTCACCAACTGGTGAGGGGTCACGCCTTCGGGAATCGTCGTCAACTTTTCGGACAAACGCTTCCACTCGGTCAGTGGAATGGCCGTATCGCCCGCATCAGTCCATTTCTTGCCGAGGAACGGCGACCAGTCCACCGCGTACTTGCTCTTGAAGTTGGTCAGCACGGGGTCGACGGTGTGCTTGCCGGCATCCATGGCTGCACGGTATTCCTTGACCATGGAGTCCCCGAGGTCAGTGCCCAGACCTTGGGCAGCCAACTTGTCGGCGTACAACTTGCGGGTGCCGGGGTGGGCGCCGATCTTCTTGTACATCAGAGGCTGGGTGAGCGAAGGCGTATCTTGCTCATTGTGGCCCAGCTTGCGGTAGCAGGTAATGTCCACCACCACGTCCTGGCGGAACTCCATGCGGAATTCGAGTGCCAGTTGCGTTGCCAGCACGACGGCTTCCGGATCATCACCATTCACGTGCAACACAGGCGATTCGACCATCTTGACGATGTCCGTACAGAACGCGCTGGAGCGCATGTCACGGGGGTCGGAGGTGGTGAAACCAATCTGGTTGTTGATGATGATGTGCACCGTGCCGCCGGTGGTGTAACCACGGGTCTGGGCCAAGGCCAAAGTTTCCTGGTTCACGCCTTGGCCGCCAAAAGCTGCATCGCCGTGCACCAGCACGGGCAGCACCTGGGAGCCCTTGGGGTCATCCCGGCGATCCATGCGAGCACGCACCGACCCCTCAACCACCGGGTTCACAATTTCCAAGTGAGAAGGGTTGAACGCCAAGGACAGGTGGACGGGACCGCCAGCGGTGGACACATCGGAGCTGAAGCCCTGGTGGTACTTCACGTCACCGGCAGGCAAATCCTCCGGGGCGGTGTGATCAAACTCGGCGAACAAATCCGCAGGCATCTTGCCCAAGGTGTTCACCAGCACGTTCAGGCGGCCGCGGTGGGCCATGCCGATCACAATTTCCTGGATCCCCTTGGCACCGGCCTGCTGGATCAGCTCGTCCATGGCGGCAATAAAGCTTTCGCCACCTTCAAGAGAGAAGCGTTTTTGACCCACGTACTTGGTGTGCAGGTAGCGCTCCAACCCCTCTGCTGCCGTCAGACGCTCAAGAATGTGCTTCTTCTTCTCTGCATTGAACTGAGGTTTGCTGCGGGTAGTTTCCAGCTTCTGTTGCCACCAGCGCTTCTGGTTCTGGTCGGTGGAGTACATGTACTCCACGCCAATGGTGCCGCAGTAGGTCTCGCGCAAGGCATTCATGAGCTCACGCAAGCTCATGGACTCTTTGCCGAAGAAGGTATTACTGATGTTGTAGACCGTTTCCTGGTCTGCATCGCTGAAGCCGTAAAAAGAAGGCTCCAACTCGGGAATCTTGTCGCGTTCCATGCGCTTGAGGGGATCAAGGTCCGCCCAGCGCGCACCGACATTGCGGTAAGCCGCAATCAGTTGTTGCACAGCCGTGCGCTTGCGCCCCATTTCGGAATCTGCGCCGGTGGCCATCACGGTTTGCTTGACGCCCTTTTTCGCCAGATCCACAAACGCATTGATCACCGGCATGTGGGCTACGTCTTTGGCGGTACTGCCATCGGATGCCGGCACATTCTGCAGCGCGTCGAAATAATCACGCCATGTGTCAGGAACGCTGCCGGGGTTGGCCAGGTAGTTCTCATACATCTCTTCGACGTACGGAGCATTGCCACCGAACAGGTAGGTGTTGTTTTGGTAGGTTTGGTACACGGACGAGCCCGCGTTCGCACCATTGGAGCTGGAATCACTCATATTTCGCTGACCTCCGTTCCCCTTCAGGGAACATTAGCTGGTTAAAGCTGGTTAATTAACCTTCCGCGACACGGCTGAACCGGTTGGCGGATGCGACTGTGGCATGGGAAGGGCCTTCATTGCAGCGCGGATTGTGCCATTGAATGCTTTGGCGGAAAAGTCATGAAAGATTGAAAATACGCGCCCCAGGCACAAACCCTAGATCTTCATGGCCGCGAATCGCGGATTTGCTGCAATGCAACAGGATCTTCCATGGTCGTCAGATCGCCCGGATCCCGCCCTTCACACACGGCCTGGATAACGCGGCGCAGCAATTTGCCACTGCGCGTCTTGGGCAGCAAGGACACAAAATGCACCCGCGCCGGCCGCCCCACCGCTCCAAGAGTCTGATCCACCACTTTCATGATCTCGCCTTCTAGCTTGAGCTTGGCAGCGTCGTCCGTCAGTGCGCTGGCATCCTTAACCACCGCAAACGCGACCGCCACCTGCCCTTTGAGCGGGTCCGCCACGCCCACCACGGCGACCTCGGACACATTGGGGTGGCTGGAGATGCTCTCCTCAATTTCGCGGGTACCCAAGCGGTGGCCGGCCACGTTGATCACGTCATCGGTGCGCCCCAGGATGAAGAAATATCCATCCTTGTCGCGTACGGCCCAGTCAAAGGTGCTGTACAGCTGTTTGCCCGGAATGCTGCTCCAGTAGGTTTTCACAAAGCGCGCATCGTCTTTCCAGACGGTTTGCATGCAGCCGGGCGGAAGCGGCCCTTCGATAGCGACCACGCCTTTCTGGTCGGAGCCGGTCAATTCTTCGGCCGTGTTCTCGTCGATCAGCTTGATGTTGTAGCCATACATGGCCACGCCAGGGCTGCCGAACTTGCTGGGCGCCTTTTCCACGCCATTCGCAATGGTCAGAATGGGCCACCCGGTTTCGGTCTGCCAGTAGTTGTCGATGATGGGCTTGCCCAGGCTCTCGCTGATCCACTGTGCAGTCGGCTCGTCCAAAGGCTCGCCGGCCAGGAACAGCGCCCGCAGGCTCGAGAGGTCGTACTTGGTGAGCATGGCGGGGTCCTGCTTTTTCAGAACCCGTACGGCCGTGGGGGCACTGAACATCACTGTCACCTTGTATTTCTCCACCAGGCTCCACCAGATGCCTGCATCGGGGCGTGTGGGCAGCCCCTCGTACATGATGGTGGCCATGCCGGCAATCAGCGGGCCATAGATGATGTAGCTGTGACCCACCACCCAACCGATATCGCTGGTGGAAAAGTAAGTTTCGCCCGCATTGCCGCAGAAGATGTGCTTCATGCTGGCCGCCAGCGCCACCGCATAGCCGCCTGTATCGCGCTGCACGCCTTTGGGCTTGCCGGTGGTGCCGCTGGTGTAAAGCGTGTAGCTGGGGTGGGTGGACTCCACCCACGTGCAGGGCACCACTGCATCCAGATGATTCTGGCGCTCAGCGCCCCACAGATGGTCGCGGCCAGCTACCAAATGCATAGCAGCCAGTTTGCGGTCCACCAACAATACTGCGGCTGGCTTATGGCTGGAAGTGGCGATGGCTTCGTCCAGCAAGGGCTTGTACTCCACGACCTTGCCACCGCGTGAGCCCGCATCGGCACTCACAATGACCACAGGCGACGCATCTTCAATACGGGAGGCCAGCGACCCTGCTGCGAAGCCGCCGAACACGACGGTGTGGATCGCACCAATGCGGGCGCAGGCCAGCATGGCGAATGCGGCTTCCGCAATCATGGGCATGTAAATCAGAACCCGTTCGCCCTTCTTCACGCCCAAGGACAGCAGCACCGCCGCCATGCGCTGCACTTCGGCGTGCAACTGCGCAAAGGAATAGACGACCTCGGAATGCGTTTCGGTAGACACCGCGATCAGGGCCGCCTGGTCCGGCCGCGTCGCCAGATGGCGATCCACCGCGTTGTGACACAAATTCGTGGTTCCACCCCCAAACCACTTGGCAAAGGGCGGGTTGCTGTAGTCGCAAACTTGGGCAGGAGCGGTTTTCCAGTCAATCAGCCCTGCCTGCTCGGTCCAAAAGCCATCGCGGTCGTCGATGGAACGGCGGTAGAAATCAGCGTAGCCTGTCATTGTGTGTCTCCGGTCGGGCCTGTCAAACTGAATTCATAATTATGGAGAGCCAACTTGCTGCAAGCTGACTCCCCCCCCGCCCGGCACTCCGCGCATTACCAAGCCACAAAAAACGGCCGTCTTTTCAGACGGCCGCTCCAAGGACAATGCGCCACGGAGACGCTCTGAACTTATTTAATCAGCGCCTGCGCTTCCTTAAACACCGGGTGCTCTGCGGTACGAATCCATTCAAAGGCCACCATCTCGGTCGTCACCAGCTCGGCACCAGCACCTGCCAGCCGGTCAAAAGCAGCATCCCGATTGCGTTCGGTGCGCGAGCTGCAGGCATCGGTGACCACCCAGACTTCAAACTCGTCTTCCAGCAAATCCAGCGCGGTTTGCATCAGGCACACATGGGCCTCGCAACCGGCAATCACAATGGCGCTGCGTTCGGACGCTGCAGGCTTCTGCAAATGCTTGGGCAAGCTGCGCGCATTGCCCTGTACCGGCTTAGCCGGTGGACGCAGCCATTCGCCCAGCCCCTCTTCCATCGCGCTGAACTGCATTTTGTTCAACACCCTAGCGCGCGCCTCGTCCAAGGCTGCTTTCAGATCCGGCACGGTGTTGCCCAAACCGGAAGGGTTTTGCTCTGTATAGAAAGCAGGCACCTCCAACAAAGCGGCCAGTTTCGCCAGACGCACGGCATTGGTCGCCACCAGCTCGGACTCGAACATGGCGGGCATCAAACGGGTCTGGTAATCCACCAGCACCAGCTGGCTCATGTCCACATCGATCAACATGGGGAAATCCTTCTCAAAAAACTGGGGCGAGCATAACCGCCCAGACCGCAAACCGGCACAAGAGGCTTCCCCCTTGCTACGCATAAGCCCCTGCAAGCCCTTTGGGAGCGCTGGCCTTTCATGGCGGCCACGGACACACTGCACATATGGAAAGTACAGGATTCCTCAAACGAATCAGAGAGTTAGGTGTGTAACTGAAGGTGTCACATTACTTGACACATACGCACAAGCTCACTAGAGTGCGCCGATGCGTTTTGTTTTGCTCCTCACACTGCTGTTCAGCCTGGGCTTGGCCCACGCCGAACCAGCGCCCTCCCCAGCCACGGGTGATGAGATGTCCCGCTTCATCAATGAGCGCGGTTTCCTTGCACGCATCGGCGACGTCAGCAACAAGGTCACCAACCGGGCTTCGGAGCTGGTCATGAATTCGATGGCATTTTTGGGTGTGCCCTACAAACGCGGCGGCACCCAGGCCGACAGCGGCTTTGACTGCAGCGGCTTTGTGCGAGCCATTTACGAGCAAACGGCTGGCCTGCTGCTCCCGCGCCAGGCATCAGAACAAGCTGCCGCCACCCAGAAAATTGACAAGCACGAACTGCAGCCAGGTGATCTGGTGTTTTTCAACACCATGCGCCGCACCTTCAGCCATGTCGGCATCTACGTGGGCAATGGCAAATTCATCCACTCCCCCAAGCCCGGCGCAGAAGTCCGCGTGGAAGACATGGGGATCAGCTACTGGGCCAAGCGTTTTGACGGTGCCCGCCGCGTCAATACAGACCCCGCCGCGCAGGCCCCCGCCCGCTAAATCGCACGGCGCATGCCGTACCGGATTCCCATGAATCTGGACCTCTTCAACGCTGAAGGCGCTGCGCCCCCACCTCCCCACGAAATTGCGCCCGGCGCCTGGGCCCTGCCGGGGTTCGCGCTCGGGCACGCGGATGCACTCTGGGCAGGCATCCGGCGCGTGACCCGCATCCACCCGCTGCGCCACTGGCTCACCCCAAATGGCTTGCGCATGTCGGTGGCCATGAGCAACTGCGGGGCACTGGGCTGGATCAGTGACGCAGCCGGCTACCGCTATCAAAGCACAGACCCCCTGACCCGTTCCCCCTGGCCCCCCATGCCTGCGGACTTCCTGGCATTGGCCATCGCTGCGGCCGAACAGGCCGGCTACCCTAGCTTCGCCCCCGATGCCTGCCTGATCAACCGCTATGCCCCCGGTGCGCGCATGACGATGCACCAGGACCAGAACGAGCGCGACTATTCCGCCCCCATCGTCTCGGTATCCCTGGGCCTGCCTGCCGTGTTTGAACTCGGTGGACTGGAACGCAGTGACAAGGTACAGCGCCTGGGCTTGCGGCATGGCGATGTGCTGGTCTGGGGTGGGCCGGCGCGGCTGCGCTTTCATGGTGTGCGTACCGTGAAGCCCGGGCAGCACCCGCTGACCGGTGCGTACCGGTTCAACCTGACCTTCCGCCAGGCAGGTCCGGGGCGTGAGCACATTGGGGGTTTCACTCAAAACACAGCATAAGTGACACGCCACACCGGCCCTTGGCCTCACAATGCCGGCTATTGCGCGCCGGGGAAGGTTGACCACCACATCGCCCGTCCGCCACCACACCGACACCATCTTTTTGGAGCCCTGCATGAGCCAATCGTTTCAAGATGCCGACCCGCAACGGATGCAAACCACCTTCGAGGCGCAACGGGCCACCGCCCTGGCCTGGCGTCAGTCCACTGCGGCCGAACGCATTGGACGTCTGGAGCGGCTGCGCAACAGCTTGCTGGCGCACAAAGAGGCCCTCTACGAAGCCTTTGCCGCTGACTTCCATAAACCCCGCTTTGAAGTGGACGGCACCGAGCTCGTGCCCAGCCTGGACGAAATCCGCCACAACATCCAATGCCTCAAGCGCTGGATGCGCCCGACCCGCATCCGCGCCACCGAACTTACCCTGGGCAACAGCGCCCATGTGCAGTACCAGCCCCGCGGCCGCTGCCTGATCATCGCGCCCTGGAACTACCCGCTGTACCTGATGCTCAGCCCGCTGGTGTCCGCCTTGGCGGCCGGCAACACCGCCATCCTCAAACCCTCGGAGATGGCGCCTCGCGTGGCCCAGGTGCTGGCCAGCATTGTGGCCAAGGCCTTCCCGGCGCATGAGGTGGCCTTGTTTGAAGGGGCTCTGGCCACCTCGCAAACCCTGCTGGCCATGCCCTTTGACCACATCTTCTTCACCGGCTCACCCGCAGTGGGCAAGGTGGTCATGGCCGCTGCGGCCAAGAACCTCACCAGTGTCACCCTGGAGCTGGGTGGCAAGTCGCCCACCATCGTGGACGAGACGGCCGACCTGAAAAAAGCGGCTGAAACTGTTCTGTGGGGCAAGTTCGTCAACGCCGGCCAAACCTGCGTGGCGCCTGACTACCTGTATGTGCACGCCTCGGTGCGCGACGCTTTTGTGGCCGCCTGCCAAGCCATCCTCAAGGCCCGCTATGGGGACAGCGCCCAAAGCCAGCGCAGCAACGCCGACTTCACCCACATCATCAACCAGCGCCACACCCAGCGCATCGAAGGTTTGTTGAAAGACGCCACTTCGCGCGGCGCACGCGTGCTCGCTGGCGGCGAAGTGGACACGGCGGGCAACTACATCGCCCCCACCCTGGTCGACAACGTACCCATGGACTCCACGCTGATGCAGGAGGAAATCTTCGGCCCGGTCCTGCCCATCATCCCCTACACCGACCTGCAGCAGGTGATTGCCGCCATCAACGCCGACCAGAAGCCGCTGGCCCTGTACATCTGGAGCCACAACCAGAGCAATATTGACGCCGTGCTCACCAACACCAGCTCCGGCGGCGCCTGCGTGAACCACTGCGTGCTGCACGTGGCCCACGGCAACCTGCCTTTCGGCGGAGTCAACAACTCCGGCATAGGCAGCTCGCACGGCATTTACGGCTTCAAGGCTTTCTCGCACGAGCGTGCGGTGCTCAAGGGCGGCTGGCTGCCCAGCATCCGCATGTTCTTCCCGCCCTACACGGCGGGGCGCACCAAGCTGCTGAACTTTCTGGTGAAGTGGGTCAGCCGCTAGAGGTTTGAGGCTGCGCCGGGGTGGTATCGTGCGGCGATGAAACCACAGATAGACCACCTCGTCGTTGCCGCCCACACCCTGGAGCAGGGTGTGCAATGGTGCGAAGCCACCCTCGGCATCACCCCGGAAGCCGGCGGCGAACACAGCCAGTTCGGCACCCACAACAAGCTCTTCAAGATCGCGACGCCGGCCCACCCGCTGGCGTACTTCGAAATCATCGCCATCCACCCCGGCGCCAAAGGCCCGGCCAACCCCCACGCCAAACGCTGGTTTGACCTGGACAACCCCGAGCTGCGTGCCGCAGTGGCCCAAGAACCGCGCCTGGTGCACTTTGTGGCCGGCACCGACGAGATGCAAGCCGCCCGCATGGCCCTCAAAAACATCGGCATCGACCGCGGCCCGGCCATGCCCGCCAGCCGCCACTCGCGCAAAGGCGTGCTGCACTGGCAAATCACGGTGCGGGAAGACGGCTACCGCCTATTTGAAGGCTGCCTGCCCACGCTCATCCAATGGGGCAAGCCGGACGACGCCGAACCCCTGCGCCTGCACCCGCGCAACAGCCTGCCGCGCAGCCGCGTCAGCCTGGACAGCATTGCGGTAAGCCACCCGAGTGCGGCGAAGCTGCAAGCTGCTTATGCCGCCATCGGGCTGGAGGGCGTGGCCATAGTGGAAGGCCCGGCCAACCTGAGCGCCACCCTCAAGACGCCCAAAGGCCTGGTCACGCTGCAAAGCATGGGCATTTGACCTGCGGATATTGACGAATATTTGCTCTCCTTTTGATAGCTGCTTGCGCACATTCCACGGGCGCTGGTAGCCGTTTTGACCATGAATCGCAAGCGCACACCGCCTCCGCCTGCCGCCCCAAGCCACCCGGAGCCCGACGCGGATGGCACCGTCACCGGCCAGTTCCGCCCCCGCATCACGCTGATGACGCTTGGTCGGGGCGAAGGCCTGCTGGGCCTCAAGCCCCAAGGCAAGTTGGGGCCGCGTGGCGACAGCGTGACGCTGGCGCAGTTCGACTGGACCTACCGCACCCTGGCCGGCGACCGCTGGGAAACGCCCGCCCCCAGTTCTATCCTCAACAGCCGCCCCGCAGAGTTCGAAGACCTGTTCGACACCGGCGGCCCGGTGGTGCGCCTGCAGCGCAACCTGGTGGCCGAGGCCGACGCCATGGACGCGGTGTGGGACATGGGCTTTGTGCCGCTGGCCGACGCTACCTTCCAGTGGCGCAGCCAGAAGCAGCGCCCGCATCTGGGCAGTGTGTGGACGCTGCCGCAGGAAGACCACTTTGGTGACTTCTGGGCCGACCAGGTGCCCCAGCTGCAAGCCCAAGGCTGGGCGGTGGTGGTGCAACCCGGCTTTGCGCACGAGAGCGTGCCCGTGGAACGCTGGAAGCTCATCCTCAGCCCCGACACCGGCGAGGTGCTGGGCAAGGAGCTGGACAGCCCCTTGGTCAAACCCGCACGCGGCGTGGAAAAGCTGGCCCTGCCGGGGCGCGAAGGCGAATGGCTGCTGAGCCTGGGCATAGAGATTGACGGCGAGACGCTGGACCTCGCCCCCATGCTGGCCAACCTTATCAAGCGCGACCCGCGCTGGCTGATCCGCAACTACCTCGACACCTTGGACGATCTGGCCACCGTGTCGCTGCGGGCGCCGGGTGGCAAGCGCATTGACGCCGAAGCCGGCCCGCTCAAAGCCATCGTGGGCGCCATGGTGGATTTGCTAACAGACCCGCAGCGCATGGCACCCAAAGGCCCCATCCAGCTAGGCGCGTGGGAAGCCAGCCGCATCAACAGCCTGCGCGCCAGCCTGCTGGACGCCTCGCGCGTAGGTGCCCACCAAAGCTGGCAGCTGGAAGGCGATGTGGGCCTGGCTGCGCTGGCCCAACGCCTGCACACCATCGGCCAGCCCCAGCCGGTAGGGGCGCCTGCCGGCTTGCAGGTGCAGCTGCGCCCCTACCAACTCGAAGGCCTGGCTTGGCTGCAATACCTGCGCGCGCAGCACCTGGGCGGCATCTTGGCCGACGACATGGGCTTGGGCAAAACCGCGCAAGCGCTGGCCCATGTGCTGCTGGAGAAGCAATCTGGCAGGCTGGACCGCCCGGTGCTGGTGGTGCTGCCAACCTCGCTGCTGTTCAACTGGCAGGCCGAGGCCAAGCGCATGGCGCCGGACTTGCGGGTGCTGAACCTGCACGGCCCGGACCGCGCCGCGCTGTTTGCGGGCATGGCCGTGCACGACCTGGTGCTCACCACCTACCCGCTGTTATGGCGCGACATCGATGTGCTGGCCGCGCAGCCCTTCCATCTGGTCATTCTGGATGAGGCGCAAATGGTCAAAAACGCCGCCAGCCGCAGCGCCCGCGCCCTGCGCCAGCTGCAAAGCCGCCACCGCCTGTGCCTGACCGGCACCCCGCTGGAAAACCACCTGGGCGAACTCTGGGCACAGTTCGACTGGCTCATGCCCGGCTTTCTGGGCGACCAACGCAGCTTTGCCGCCCGCTGGCGCAAGCCAATTGAAGAGAACGGCGAAACGGTGCGCGCCGCCCTGCTCGCCCAGCGCGTGCGCCCCTTCATCCTGCGCCGCCGCAAGCAAGACGTGGCCACCGAGCTGCCACCGCGCACCGAAGTCATCCAGCGCGTGCAACTGCAGGGCCGCCAGCGCGAGCTGTATGAGAGCGTGCGCGTCGCCGCCGACAAACAGGTGCGCCGCGTGCTGCAACGCCAGAACTTTGCCGGCGCGCAGATCAGCATCCTCGATGCGCTGCTTAAGCTGCGGCAGGTGTGTTGCGATCCCTACCTAGTGAAGGGCAGTGAGATTGGGGCCGACATGGAGCGCGCCAAGCTCCATGCGCTCACAGACCTTTTGGTCCCGCTGGTCGATGAGGGCCGCCGCGTGCTGGTGTTCTCGCAGTTCACCGAGCTGCTGGAGCTGATTGCCGATGCGCTCTCGGCACTGCGCCTGCCGTTTTTGAGCCTGACCGGCAACACCCACCCCGCCCAGCGCGGCGAAGTTGTGCAGCGCTTTCAAGACCTGGAAGTGCCGGTGCTGCTAATCAGCCTCAAAGCCGGCGGCGTCGGGCTCAACCTCACCGCCGCCGACACCGTCATCCACATGGACCCGTGGTGGAACCCGGCGGTGGAAGAGCAAGCCACCGCCCGCGCCCACCGCATCGGCCAGGACCAGCCGGTGTTCGTCTACAAGCTGGTGGTGGAAGGCAGCATCGAAGAACGCATGCTGGAACTGCAGGCCCGAAAACTCGCCCTGTCCGATAGCGTGCTCGGCCATGACACGGAGGGCGCCGCCAAGTTTGACGAAGCCGACTTGCAAGCGCTGCTCGCGCCGCTGGGTGCGCTCATGGAGCAAGGCCAAACGCCGGAAGAAGCGGCAAGGCGCTGGGGGCGGACAGGGAGCCGGGTAGAGGGCGTTTAGGCATCAAATCAGCACCTGGCGCTCATGGAATATGCGCGAGTAGCTACTGGAAACATAGCAAATTGTGTGTTTGGCGCGCCGGAATTACGGATTGAGCGAGCATTTGCCCATCAAAAAAACTGCTCGCAAAAACTACCGCTTCCAAAAAAGCACGATTCACCGTACTATTAAATGCACTTTAAAGCACCTTTCCCGGAGCACGCCATGTCTCACATCAGCGCCAACGACCTCAAAACCAAGGGCATTTCTGCCATTGAGTTCGCCCTTAGCACGTCCACCGAGGCGGTGGTCCAAGTACGCGGCAAAGACAAGTTTGTGGTGATGGACTTGGCGCACTACCACTACCTGCGCGAGTGCGAGCTGGACGCGGCGCTGGCGCAAACCCGCGCCGACTTGGCAGCTGGCCGAGCAGTACAAGAGTCGCCCGAGGCCCACCTGGCACGGCTGGACGCCATGTAATGCCCAGTTCCACAACGCCACCCAGCGGCGCGCCGTATGTGTTGGTTTTCACCGAGCAATACAACCGCAAAGCTGCACGCTTTTTAAGACGCCACCCCGAACTGCGCCAGCAATACCTGAAGACGTTGCAGGTACTGGAGCTGAACCCGGCCCACCCCTCCCTGCGATTGCACGCCCTGCGCGGCAAGCTCGATGGGCTGCACTCCGTTTCCATCAACCTGTCGTACCGCATCACGCTGGAGCTGTTGATCCAAGACGGCCAGATCATCCCGGTGAACGTGGGTGACCACGATGCTGTGTATTGACGCCGCTTTCCAATATTCACTGCACAATAAGCCAGCCATTCGCCACTAGGCGTTGACCACCCGCACATTAAGACCCCCACACACCCATGTACATCGACAAAGTAACCCTGCATGACATCAAAGGCTTTAGGGAGCTGGAGTTCAATCTCGCCCGCAACGATGGCAGTTACGCAGGTTGGACCGTGTTTACCGGGGACAACGGTGCCGGCAAAAGCACCCTGCTCAAAGCCATGGCCATTGCCCTGACCGGCAAGGATGTAGCCCGGTCGTTACAGCCCAGTTTTCACCGCTGGGTGCGCGAGGGTGCGTCACAGGGGGTCATTGAACTGACCTTGGTTCCCGAAAAGGATGTGGATGAGTACCTAAGCAAGGGCGGAACGAGCTACAGCAAGTTTCAGGCAAAGATTCAACTCACGGCGACGGACAAAGGCGATACGCTGGTGGATGACGAGGCGAGCGACACCACCAAGTCCAAAAAGGCCACCTCGGCCCAACGCGGCCCGTGGTCAGGGCAGGCCAAAGGATGGTTTTCTTGCGGGTACGGGCCGTTTCGGCGGGTATTTGGGGCGTCACAAGAGGCCACGCGGTTGATGGTGAGCCCCTCGACCGAACGATATGTGACGATGTTCCACGAGGCTGCTTCGCTATTTGAGGTGGACCAGTGGCTTCGCGCCCTGAACCACAAAAAGCTGGAAATGAAAAAGCTGGAAACGGAGCTACTAGACCTGATTCTGGAGGTGTTGCGCGATGACCTGATGCCCAACCAGATAACGATAGACCGTGTGGACTCTGATGGGCTGTGGTTGAAAGACCGCAATGGGTTGGAGTTGGCGTGGACAGAGATGAGCGATGGCTACCGAGCCGCGTTGGCGTTGTTGGCCGATATTCTTCGGCACCTGGTTACCACGTATGGGTTTGGGGGGCTGACTGCCCGTGATGACAGTGGCAAGCTGCAGATCGTTCGCAGCGGTGTGGTGATGATTGACGAGATTGACGCCCACTTGCACCCGGAGTGGCAGCGGGAGATTGGCTTTTGGCTGGTCAAGCATTTTCCGAACATCCAGTTTTTGGTGACAACGCACAGCCCCATCATTTGCCAAGCTGCAGATACCAATGGATTGTTTGTGTTGCCCGAGCCCGGCAGCGAAAACGAGCCCCGCGCGTTGACACAGGCTGAGTACAACAAGGTGATCGCGTCTCGCCCCGATACGATTCTGTTAACAGATGCCTTCGGCCTCAAGAACACACGCTCGCAGCGTGCCGTGGAAGGGCGTGCGGAGTACTCCAAACTCAAAGCTAAGCAAAAAGCAGGTGCCACCCTGAGCCCTCAGGAGCAAAACAAGATTCAACAGCTGCAGTTGTTTGCGCTTAACGCAGAGGACTAACCCACCATGCGACGCGTTGCCCGGCCGGCGCTTCCAACGCCGGTGCAAACCTATTTGGATAAAAAGCAGCAATTGGTTGCCGAACGTAAAGCTGCAGGCTCGTTAGATGTGGATGCTGTGTGGAAGCAAGCACGCGCCACAAAAACGATTGGCACCGCCTGCGCACTGCTGCAAGGTGCGATGGGGCCACGTGAGCGTTGCATGTATTGCCTCGACTCGCATGGCACCGACATTGAACACTTCAAACCCAAAGCGCGCTACCCGCTGCAAACCTTCAAGTGGAATAACTGGCTACTTTGTTGCTCTGAATGCGGCCGACTCAAAGGCAGCAAATTCCCTACGGCCAATGGCAAACCTTTGTTGATCAACCCTGCCAATGAAAACCCGTGGACGTACTTGGAATTCGACTCCGACACAGGAAACTTGACCGCGCGATTTGACGTTGCTTCCAATGACTGGTCGCCCAAGGGGGTGGAAACCGTGTCTGTGTTGCATTTGGATAGAAGGGAAGCATTGGCGGCCGGTTACCGAAGAACTTATCAGCGACTTGCCGCGTTAGTGACTGCTGCACTGGCAGCGCCGGAACTCCCCGATGCCGCTTACTTGATGACCCAACTGAAAGACGAAGACGAGCATGGTTTGCTTGAATGGTGCTTTTGCTTTGCGGGTGAACAAGATGTTCCATTTCAGCAGCTAAGAAAACAGCACGCGACTTTTTGGCGAAAGTGCCAAGACCTCGTCGCATAGACAGAAGCCGACGACATTCAGCCAACATGCCTACCACCCAGCCTGACACCCCCATCCCCCTGCAAGCCGAACCCGGCCACCTGATTCGCCGCGCGCACCAGTTGGCGGTGGGTACGTTTGCCAAGACGCATGGCAAGCAGATCACGCCGGTGCAGTACGCCGTGCTGCGGGCCTTGCAGGACGCGCCGGGCATGGACCAGGTGACGCTGGCCGACCGGGTAGCGCTGGACACGTCCACCACCGCCGACATTGCCGCGCGGCTGGATGCCAAGGGCTGGATCGTGCGGGAGCTGCTGCCCCGCCGCCAGCGCGCGCTGCGCCTCACGTCCGAGGGCGAAGCAGTGCTGGCCGAGATGCTGCCGCGCGTGGCGCCCATGTACGGACAGTTGCTGGATGCCCTGGAGCCGGCAGAGCGCGAGGAGTTTTTGCGCCTGCTGCGCAAGTTTGTGCACCTCAACTCCCCTGCCCAGAACAACCAGTCCGACGAAACCGACCATCCGTCGGACTGATGCGAGTTCAAGGGAAAACCCTCAGCACAAACCCCTAGCCACAGAATTGACTTAGGTCTATGATTCATGTCATTCAGCATACTGAATGAACTCATTATTTTTCTAGGAGCCCTGCCATGTTTCCCATCAACACCTGGTACGTTGCCGCCCGCAGCGAAGAGATCCCTTCCGACCGCCCACTGGGCCGCCGCATCTGCAACATTCCCATGGCGCTGTTCCGCAACAGCGCAGGTGTCCCTGCTGCGGTGGAAGACTTTTGCCCGCACCGGGGTGCCCCGCTGTCGCTGGGCAAGGTAGAGGGTGACACGCTGGTGTGCGGCTACCACGGCTTGGCCATGGGCTGCGACGGCAAAACCGTGTCCATGCCCTGTCAGCGCACACGCGGCTTTCCGGCCAACCGCAGCTTCCCTATCCATGAGGAACACGGTTTTGTCTGGGTGTGGCCGGGCGACGCGGCCAAGGCCAATGTGGCGGACATTCCGAAGTTTGAATGGCTGGGTAATCCGCAGTTCGGCTACGGCGGCGGCTTGTACGAGATTGCCTGTGACTACCGCCTGATGATCGACAACCTGATGGACCTGACGCACGAGACCTATGTGCACAGCACCAGCATCGGCCAGAAGGAAATTGACGAAGTGCCCTGTAACACCCGTGTGGACGGCGACCATGTGATCACCGAGCGCTACATGGAGGGCATTGAGGCGCCCCCGTTCTGGAAGATGGCGTTGCGCATGAATGGCCTGCCCGACGACCAGCTGGTGGACCGCTGGCAGATTTGCCACTTCACGCCACCCAGCCACATCATGATTGAGGTGGGTGTGGCGCTGCAGGGCAAGGGCGGCTACAACGCGCCCGAAGAATTCAAGGCTGCGAGCTGGGTGGTGGATTTCATCACCCCCGAGACGGACACCAGCATCCATTACTTCTGGGGCATGGCACGCAAGTTCAAGCCTGCCGATACGGCCCTCACCGCCCAGATCCGCGAAGGCCAGGGCAAGATTTTTGGTGAAGACCAAGAAATGCTGGAACGCCAGCAACTGAACCTGTTGGCTTACCCTGATCGCAAGTTGCTGATGTTGAACATCGACACCGGCGGCGTGCAGTCCCGCAAGGTGATTGACCGCATCATCGCCGCAGAGCGCAACCCTGCCGCCACGGAAGGCGTGGCTGCATGAGCACCGCTGCCACTTTGCAAGTGCGCGTGGCGGCCAAGCGGGTCGAGGCGCAGGACATTTGCAGCCTGGAGCTGGTGGATGTCAACGGCGGTGCCCTGCCCGCCTTCACCGCCGGTGCGCACATTGATGTGCACCTGCCCAATGGCCTGGTGCGCCAGTATTCACTGTGCAATGCGCCCAGTGAACGGCGGCGCTATGTCATCGGGGTGCTGCGGGATGCGGCCTCGCGGGGCGGCTCCAAAGCGGTGCACGACCTGGTGCTTGAAGGCAGCGTGCTGACCATCAGCACGCCACGCAACCTGTTCCCACTGGAGAGCACCGCCCCCCACCACCTGCTGCTGGCCGGCGGCATCGGCATCACGCCCATGCTGGCCATGGCCGAGCATCTGGCGGCCACCGGTGGCGCGTTCACCCTGCACCACTGCAACCGCAGCCGCGAGCGCACCGCGTTTGTGGAGCGCTTGGCGGCGGAGCCTTTTGCACCGCGGGCCTTCCACCACTTTGATGATGGCGAGGCGAGCCAGAAGCTGGACATTGCTGCCACCCTCAAAAATGCACCGGCGGGCACCCACCTGTATGTATGTGGCCCGCAGGGCTTTATGGATGCGGTTCTGAATGCGGGCCGTGCTGCCGGCTGGCCTGAGGAGCGCCTGCACCGCGAGTACTTCGGCGCAGCGCCAGTGGATCACAGCAATGACGGCAGCTTCGAGCTGGAGATTGCCAGCACTGGCAAGGTGATTCAGGTACGGGCCGACCAGACCGCGCTGGAGGCACTGCACGCCGGCGGCATCGACATTCCCATGTCCTGCGAGCAAGGTGTGTGCGGCACGTGCCTGACGCGCGTAAAGGCAGGTACGCCCGACCACCGCGACCAGTACCTCATGCCCGAAGAGCAGGCCGCGAACGACCAGTTCCTGCCCTGCTGTTCCCGCTCCAAGAGTGGGAGATTGGTGCTGGATCTATGATGGGGGCATGCACAAGTTCCCAGAGAAGTTTCCCTCTCGCGCCCATCGTTTAGCGCTCGTTATTGCCTGTGTGGCGGGCTTGGGGGCTTGCAGTGCCCCCGCCCCGCATTCGCCGCTGTCCACCAAGGCAGCGGCGGCTCCCATTTCCGCCGTGCCACGCACTGCGGTGGGGGCCGATCAGGCTGCACTCCTTTACCGCATTGTTCCAGCAGAGTCCGCCTTGCGCATCCTGGTGTACCGGGGCGGCACCATGGCAAAGCTGGGCCATAACCATGTAATCAGCTCTGCCGACGTGCACGGACGCATCTGGCGAGGGCCTTCATTGGAAAGTAGCGGGTTTGAGATCACCGTGCCAGTGAACACCTTGATCGTGGACGACAACAGCACGCGTTTAGAGGAAGGGGAAGACTTCCCACTCAACCTGAGTGAGGATGCCAAGGCAGGCACCAAAGCCAATATGTTGCGCCCCACTCTCCTGGACGGCGCACAGTACCCGGACATTACGATCCGGTCTACGCAGATCAGCGGAGATGGCAGCACACCGGAGGTCGTGGCCAGTATGCGCATCAAGGATCAAACCCGTGACATCCGCTTGCCGGTGCGCATCACGGACTTGGACGGTGGCATAGCCATTCAAGGCAGTTTTGAGTTCCGGCAATCAGATTTCGGAATCACCCCCCTGAGCATCGCCATGGGGGCCTTGACCGTGCAGGACACGGTGAAAATCAAGTTCCGCCTGGTGGCCAAAGCCACCCAGGCGTCTCCTTGAGGTTCTATATCTGCAACTTGTCGCGCAGGTCGTAGTACCAGGCGCCCATCGCGGTCAACGGCACACGGAACCAGCGACCACCGGGGAAGGGGTAATGCGGCAGATTGGCAAATGCGTCAAAGCGATTGGCCTGGCCCTGAATCACTTCGCTGAGCACGCGGCCGATCAGATGGGTGTATGTCACGCCGTGACCGGAACAGCCTTGCGAATAGTAGATGTTGGGACTCAAGCGCCCGACTTCTGGCAGACGCGACAGGGTCAACAAGAAGTTGCCGGTCCAGCCGTAGTCAATGCGGATGCCCTTGAGCTGAGGGAAAGTCTTCAGCAATTTGGGGCGGATGATGGACTCGACGTGCTTCGGGTCACGCGCACCGTAGATCACGCCACCGCCGTACAGCAGTCGGCGGTCACCGGAGAGACGGAAGTAGTCCAACAAGAAGTTGCTGTCCTCGACGCAATAGTCGGTGGGCAGAATTTCGGGGAAGCGGTCGCCCAGTGGCTCCGTAGCGATGACTTGGGTTCCGCAAGGCATGGAGCGCGATGCCAACTGGGGCTCCAGACCGCCGATGTAGGCGTTGCAGGCAACGATCACAAAGCGTGCTTTGACTTGGCCCTGTGCGGTGTGCACCACTGCAGGCTCACCACGCTCGATGCGTACCACGGGCGAGCCCTCATACACAACCCCACCCAGCGACTCGAACGCAGCTGCTTCGCCCTGCGCCAAACGCAAGGGGTGCATGTGACCGGTACTTTGGTCCAGCAATGTGGCGCGGTAACGTCCGGTACCGGTCGCGGCCTCGCTCTGCGCAGCATCCAAGATGCTGAGTTGCCGGTGGCCGTAACGCTCCCAGAGTTGCTTGTGATGCTCGAGTTGCTTGACCTGCTTGGCGGTGATAGCCGCGAACATGCCACCGGGCTTGAAATCGCAGTCGATGTTGTATTTTTCAATGCGGTCACGGATGATCTTGGCCCCTTCGAAGGCCATGCTGCCCAGTGCTTTGGCAGTGGTAGGCCCGTAGCGGGATTCGATGACATCCAGGTCACGGGAGTAGCTGTGTACCAGCTGGCCCCCATTGCGCCCGGAGGCACCCCAGCCCACTTTGGAGGCTTCCAGAACGACGACTTTGAATCCGGCTTCAGCCAGATGCAATGCCGATGACAGGCCGGTGTATCCGGCGCCGATCACCACGACGTCCGCTTCTGTGCTGCCCTTCAAGGGCTGGCGTTCAGGCTGTGGCAGTCCGCTGGCGGCGTAGTACGACGGTGCGTGGGCAAACGGTGCTGCCTCGGAGTTGGCAAAAATAGACATAGTTAATTCTCTTGGTAAAGATCAGGCATCAATGCGAAGCCAGGTGGTCTTGAGTTCGGTGTATTTATCAAAAGCGTGCAAGGATTTGTCCCGGCCGTTACCCGACTGCTTGAAGCCGCCGAAGGGCACCGTGATGTCGTCCTCGTCATACTGGTTCACGTGAACGGTTCCGGCCTTCAGACCGCGGGCAACGCGGTGGGCGCGGTCAATCTGTCCGCTCCACACACTGGCTTGCAAGCCGTAGACGCTGTCGTTGGCCACGGCCAGGGCTTCGGCCTCGGTCGCAAACGGAATGACGCCCAGAACCGGGCCGAAGATTTCTTCACGGGCAATCTTCATGTCGTTGTGGACACCTTCAAAAATAGTGGGCTCCACAAAATAGCCGCCCGTTTCAGCCCGGACCCGGCGACCGCCAAAGGCCACATGGGCGCCTTCGGCCTGGCCTTTATGGATATAGCCGAGGACTGTGCTCAGTTGACCTGCATCCACCAGGGCGCCCATTTCGGTGGACTCCAGCAGCGGATCTCCTGGCAGGTATTTGTGTGCTTCATCCACCAGGGCTGCCATGAATTCGGGCATCACGTCTTGCTGTACCAGAACACGTGTCGGTGCATTGCAGGACTCCCCCTGATTAAAGAAGACTGACCCGGCTGCAGCGCGGGCTGCAGCGGCCACGTCTTTGGCGTCGTTGAACACGAGGAAGGCGGACTTGCCACCCAGCTCGTTGTAAACGCGCTTCAGGTTGGACTCTGCAGATGCCGCCAGCATCCGTCGACCGATTTTGGTGGATCCGGTAAAGCCAATGGCGTCCACATCCATATGGGTTGCCAGGGCTTCACCGGCCTCATGACCGTAACCGGGCACCACGTTGAAGACGCCTGCAGGCAGTCCGGCCTGCAGCGCAAGTTCAGCCAAGCGCAATGCGGTGTAAGGAGACTTCTCGCTCGGCTTCAAGACGACGCTGTTACCCGCGGCAAGCGCTGGCCCGAGCTTCCAAGCCGCCATGATGAGGGGGTAGTTCCAGGGAACAATGGCACCCACAACCCCCATGGCCTCACGGGTGATCAGCGCCAGAGCGGTGTCGCCCGTCGGCGCGACTTCGTCATAGAGCTTGTCAACAGCTTCACCGTACCAGGCAATGCAATGGGCAGTGGAGGGAACATCGACCGCCAAGCTGTGGGAAATGGGCTTGCCCATGTCCATGGTTTCCAGCAAAGCCAACTCGTCTCGCGCCGCCATGATCAGCTCGGACCAGCGTTGCAGCACCTTCTTGCGGGCACGTGGCGACTGCCCCGCCCAACGGCGATCCTCGAAGGCGGCTCTGGCGCAGGCCACGGCTGCATCGACATCGGCCTTTTGGCCTCTGGCAACAGTGCCCAGACTCAAACCGGTTAGTGGCGAGTGCTTTTCAAAGGTTTGTCCGTCTTTGGCGTGCACACGCTCGCCGTTAATGAAGAGCCGCCCGTCCGTCACCAGTGACGCGGCGCGCACATGCCATGGGGATGAAGTATCAGGTGTAGTCATGTTGAGTATGAGCTCAGTGAAAGTGGCCCCTACGATACCCCCAACAATCCAATAGTTATGGTTCCACTTTGCATTTATCGGGCATACCACTTACACCCTTGGCCCGCTTCAGTGAGGCGGCGGCCGGCCGTCAAGCCGGAAGCTATCGACCAGGCGCCAGTCGGCTTGGGGGACACCCTCCGCTTCTGTCCATGCCGGCCGGGCATCACCGACAGTGGTACCACCGGCTGCACGATTGCGCTGCCACTGCCGGGGCACCGCATCGCATCCGAAGAAGTAGCCGGTGAGCCCACCGTCGGCGTCGATGCGGAAGCGCAAAAAGCCTTTGTAGTCTTCGCAGGCCACAGGCGAGAACGCGTTGTTCCATAAATAGCCGGCATGCCCCATGGCCCAGAGGTAAAGGCCACTCACCAGTCCGGCGCTGAGCGTGCCTGCCAGAACAGACGCCGTCATGACGCCAAGCCAGGCCAGGGCCCCGTACACCCCACCCGGGCCCAGAGCCTCCCGAACCAGACCGCATACCCCGTAAAGGCCGGCCAGCGACAGCGCGTGTGCTGCAAAGTGCAGAAGCGTCGAACCCCATTTGGCGAACGACTGGCGCTCCTCCTTGGCCAAGGCCCAGCACCAGGTCAGGAGAATGCCATGTGCCGCCAAAGACACCGGACTGGCCAGCACTCCGCGCAACCAAGCCGATGAGAGGGCGCAGCCCCCATAAGCCTCCGGGCGACACGGTGCCGGCGACGCCATCAGAGCGCCCAGCAGCGCCACGCTGTAGACGACGCCCAGCAATAGCGCGAGCAGGACATTCCCTTGGCGGATACCGGTTAGAAGTTGCTGCCCGAAAGGGATGCAATCATTCCAGGCAAACTTAAACAGTGATGTAAGACATCCTTTACTCAAGGCCCGGGACTGCACAGGATCCGGATACGCACACTGTGCGACATACGGGGCGCTTGCAGTATCCAAGGCCGGGACAGTGCCGATCAGAGTGGCAGTGCGTAGCTCGCTGCTGATGGCATAGGGATCGGAAGCCTGTCGTTTAGCCTTGGCTTGATTCAAAAATTTGGCATGGGTGGGATGCAAAAATGCGCCACCGGAGCCGCAAGTCACCAGCATGTCATCAGCACTCGCATCCCAAGGCGTGGCAGACTCCCGAACATAGTGGTGCACATCGCCCGCCATGCGCAAGCGGATATGCATTCCCTTAGCCTCCAGCATCGCCTCCAAACGCTGGTAACGCTTGGGGTATCCCAGTGGCGCAGAGTCGCCCAAAGGTCTGGTCCAGTAGGGCTCGGGGTAGATCAGGATGAGCTGGTCGCCCGCGTGCATCCGGAGCACAGGACACTCCGCGCCGGCCACGTCATCCCCCGCCAAGCATCTGAACGCTTCGTACTGACCGCGGTCAATGTCGCCGGCCAGGGCGAAGTCAAACCCCAACACCCACCACCGGTGCGGTAAGCGCGTAGCGTAGTACGACCGGGCCTGCGGCGTTCGAAGGCCGCTGATTTCACCGTTATCGCGGAGGACGAAATAGCGTTTGAAGGTCGAAATACTGTCTAACCAGTCGTGATTCTGGGGAATAGCGTAGGCGCTGCGTCCGGACGGGTCCCGACCCAAGGTTGCGCGCGCGCCCTCGAATATTTCCAAAAATCGGTACTGGTATTCCAAGGCGTTGGCGCTGGGGTAGCACAAATCCCCCCCTAGAAACAGGACTTGCCCCCTGGGGAATCCTGCTTCCCCGCCAGCATGAAAACCAGAGGGCGTGAGTTCTTCAGCCAGCAGTGCGCGTGCAACCGTATAGGTGGCATTGCCACCATCTCCGGTATCGGAGACGAAGTCAAACCAAAAGCAGCCATCCGGTGTCAGTTCGTGGGCGTGGTCATTCGCGTGAAAAACGCCCGACCACTGCTCCCGCGGATCTGCATTGCGCAAGACATTAAACGAAGAAATCAGATCGCGTGCAGACTGCAGCAACACGAAGGGGTTGAACCAGGCCACAGGCCAACGCTTGTGCGGCTCCACCCCGATGCCGAATTGGTAATCACCCATGCGCCGATTTCCTTGAAACTGAGGTATCACCGGGCCCGCTAACGGGCAATGCACGCCGTGAAACGGGCGCCCAAAACGGATGTATGGCACAGGCGCTCGCACCCGCCAAAAGCAAACTGCCGCCGGATGACGCAAAGCTGGTCATCCGGCGGCGTTCCATCGCCCCGAAGAAAAGCCGAAGCCCTTATTCTTTGCGCTCGATAAGACGATTGATACGCAGTGCGACCAGGGTGCACACCACGCCAGAAAGAAGATAAACCGACACGGCTCCCAACCCGAAACGCGAAGAGAGACCCAAGGCAACGAGAGGTGCAAAACCGGCTCCGAGCAACCAGGCCAGATCGGCCGACAATGCAGCTCCGGTATAGCGAAATTGGGGCGAGAAGTTGGATGTCACGGTCCCGGAAGCCTGCCCGTACGAAAGGCCCAGCAATACAAAGCTGGTCAAGAGGAAGAGGTTGTTCCCCACCGTACCTGCACCAAGCAACCAAGGAGTGACAAAACTAAACAAACCAATGAGCACGGCCATGGCCCCCAAAAGTTTGCGCCGCCCCATACGGTCCGCCAGCCAACCTGAAAACATGATGGCTAGCGCTGCCAGCAGGGCACCCAGGATTTGGACTTCCAAGACGTCGCCGATAGCTTGTTCCGAATACATCGCAATCCACGACAAGGGGAACACGGTGGCCAAATGAAAGAGTGCGAAGCTCGCCAGAGCCGCAAATGCGCCTAGCCACACATTGTGGCCTTCTTCGCGCATCACTTTGGTAACACTGACCGGCTGAAGCTCCAACTCCTGCAAGCGGTCCGCGTAAGACTGACCGACAACCAGGCGCAGTCGCGCAAAGAGTGCCACTACGTTGATGGCAAAGGCGACAAAAAATGGAAAGCGCCATCCGTAGCTCAAAAACTCGGTCGCATTGAGGTTGCCATGCAGATAGGCAAACAAGCCGGCGGCCAGCACAAAGCCGATGGGGGCTCCCAACTGCCCCACCATGGAGAACCAGCCACGGCGCTCCTTGGGAGCGCTCATCGCTAGCAGAGAGGGCAGTCCATCCCAAGACCCGCCCAGTCCCAGACCTTGACCAATCCGGAGGATCACCAAGGCCACAATGGCTGCGGTGCCGGCCGACGCATAGCTGGGAAGAAACGCCATTCCCGCAGTACTGGCACCCAACATAAACAATGCCAATGTCAGCTTGGTGCCGCGCCCCCAGCGGCGCTGAACCGCCATCGAAATAGCCGTACCGACCGGCCTGGCAATGAAGGCCAATGAAAAGATGGCGAAGGCCATCAAGGTGCCATCCAGCCGGGACAAAAACGGGAAAAGCAAGCCGGGAAAGACCAGAACACACGCAATCCCGAACACAAAAAAATCAAAATACTCGGAAGAGCGCCCGATGATGACCCCTACCGCTATTTCTCCGGGCGTCACATCCTCGTCGGTGTGCGCGTTCGCCAAGGAAGCAGAACTCTCATAGCCTGACCCCGCTAGGGCCGCAGAAGAAGGGTTGTACATAGTGGCAGATTCCTCAATCAAAAGACACATCTCCGTTGTACACCCAAGCGGCGGTGTTTTCCGTAGTTTCTCCACCGATCAGAAGTCAGGAAAACCCTGATTGTCAACACATGTAGAAACACCTTGATGTTGGACAAAATGTCCAATAGACAATTTTGCTAAAGGTCGTAAAGTCCGATACTCTCTCTTTTGTATCCAACCAAAGCGCCTGCCCCAAACGGCGTAGCAAGCATGTTCAAACTCAAGGCATTCCGCAAGCTCAGCTGGCTCGCAGCCATGGCTATGGCGGCCGGACTCTCCGGTTGCAGCAAGGCTGTAGTACTCAATCCGGCGGGTGATATCGCAGCCCAGCAGGGCCAGATGGTCGTGACCGCGACCTTGTTGATGTTGATCATCATCGTTCCGGTGATTGCGTTGACACTGTTCTTTGCCTGGAAATACCGGGAAGCCAACGAAGAAGCTACCTACGAGCCTGAATGGCATCACTCCACCTCCTTGGAGCTGGTGATCTGGACCGTTCCACTGCTCATCATCATTGCTTTGGGCGCTCTGACTTGGATAGGAACCCACAAACTCGATCCGTACCGGCCACTGGACCGTATCGATGCGCAGCGGCCGCTGCCGGCTGACGTGAAGCCCATGGAAGTGCAAGTGGTCGCGATGGACTGGAAATGGCTTTTCTTTTACCCTGAGCAAGGCATTGCAACGGTCAACGAGCTGGCTGCGCCGGTAGACCGTCCCATCTTGTTCAAGCTCACATCGACCTCTACCATGAACGCGTTTTATGTGCCTGACCTCGCAGGCATGATCTACGCAATGCCCGGCATGCAAACCGAACTCAATGCGGTAGTGAACCGCCCCGGCGTCTTTAAAGGCATGTCCTCCCATTACAGCGGAGCAGGTTTCTCCGGCATGACCTTCAAGTTCCACGGGCTGAGCCAAGAAGACTTTGTTGCTTGGGTAAATAAGGCCAAAACCGAAGGCAAAGCCTTGGACCGCAACACCTATATCAATCTGGTAAAGCCGAGCGAACGTGATCCTGTGCAACGCTTTGCGAGCGTCGAAGTCGGCTTGTACGACAAAGTTCTGAACCGTTGCGTAGAAGATGGAAAGATGTGTATGCACCACATGATGGCTATCGATGCGCGAGGTGGCAACACCTACGTGAAAGCCATGGGCCTGAGCATGCCGCAGGACGTTTGTACCGTACAGAATGCTGACCAGGTCATTGCTGCCCTGGAAACCCGTAACGCCAACCGCGCCATCGTCCAACAATGATTTCCCGCACAAGCCGCCTAGCATGGCGGCCTGTGCTTTGCCAAAGAGACTGTCTATGTCCTCCCAAAATCTCACTGATACCCACTGGGCCTTAGGCCGGCTTAGCTGGGATGTTGTGCCCATGGCACACGAGCCCATCGTCCTCTGGACATTCGTCATGGTGTGCCTGGGCGGCCTCGCCGTGCTTGCGGCGATGACCAAGCTCCGGCTATGGGGCCCGTTCTGGCGAGACTGGGTGTGCAGCATCGACCATAAAAAGATCGGCATCATGTACATGGTGCTGGGCTTGGTGATGTTGCTGCGCGGCTTTGCCGATGCCATCATGATGCGCCTGCAACAAGCCATGGCCTTTGGTGACAACATGGGCTACCTGCCACCGCACCACTACGACCAGGTCTTCACCGCCCATGGGGTGATCATGATTTTCTTCGTGGCCATGCCGCTGGTGACGGGCCTGATGAACTACCTCATCCCGCTGCAGATTGGTGCACGCGACGTGTCTTTTCCGTTCCTGAACAACTTCAGCTTCTGGATGACCACTGCGGGCGGCGTTCTGGTAATGGTCTCTCTCTTCCTGGGCGAATTCTCCACCTCCGGTTGGCTGGCCCTCTCCAACCTCGGAGCACAGAACCCCAGCACCGGGTTGGACTACTACATCTGGGCCTTGCAGATTGCCGGGGTAGGCACCACGCTGTCGGGTATCAACCTGATCGTCACCATCATCAAGATGCGTGCGCCCGGCATGAGCCTGATGAAGATGCCCGTGTTCGTCTGGACCGCACTGTGCACCAACGCGCTGATCGTGGCTTCATTCCCTGTGCTCACAGCTGCTTTGGTCCTGATGTCTCTGGACCGTTACGTAGGCACCAACTTCTTCACCAACGAGCTGGGTGGCAACCCCATGCTGTATGTGAACTTGATCTGGATCTGGGGTCACCCTGAGGTGTACATCTTGATCCTGCCTGCCTTCGGCGTGTTTTCAGAGATCGTAGCCACATTCAGCAAGAAGCGGCTCTTCGGCTACACCTCCATGGTGTATGCCACGGTGTGTATCACCATCTTGTCCTACGTGGTGTGGTTGCACCACTTCTTCACCATGGGTTCAGGTGCCAGCGTGAATACTTTCTTCGGTATCACGACCATGATCATCTCTATCCCCACCGGCGCGAAGATCTTCAACTGGCTGTTCACCATGTACAAGGGCCGCATCCGCTTTGAGCTGCCCATGATGTGGACCGTAGCCTTCATGATCACCTTTGCGATTGGTGGCATGACCGGCGTGTTGCTGGCGGTGCCTCCGGCAGACTTTGTGCTGCACAACAGCCTGTTCCTGATTGCCCACTTCCACAACGTGATCATCGGCGGCGTGGTGTTCGGCATGTTTGCCGGCATCAACTACTGGTTCCCCAAGGCCTTCGGCTACAAGCTGGACCACACCTGGGGCGTGCGCTCCTTCTGGCTGTGGGTAGTAGGCTTCTGGGTGGCGTTTACTCCACTGTACGTCCTGGGCCTGATGGGCGTGACACGCCGGGCCAACCACTTTGAAGATCCATCCCTACAGATCTGGTTTGTGATTGCCGCCGTGGGCGCAGCCATGATTGCCGCCGGCATCGCTTGTTTCCTGATCCAGTTGCTGGTCAGTTATCTCAAGCGCGAAGAATTGCGCGACTGGACCGGTGACCCTTGGGGCGGGCGCACCCTGGAGTGGGCCACTTCATCACCTCCACCGGACTACAACTTCGCCTTTACGCCCGTGGTCCATGAAATCGATGCTTGGTGGGATATGAAGAAACACGCTTACCAGCGTCCGCTGAGTGGCTTTCAGCCCATCCACATGCCAGCCAACACGGCTGCTGGAGTGGTGATCTCCGGCCTGTCCCTGGTGTTCGGCTTTGCGCTGATCTGGCATATGTGGCTGTTGGCCGGCGTGTCATTTGCCGCCTTGGTGCTTGCCGCCATCATCCATACCTTCAATTACCACCGTGACTTCTACATTCCCGCAGCCCAAGTGACTGCCACCGAAGAAGCCCGCACACTTCAATTGGCACGCCATGTCTGATATCCGTACCTCCCACGGCGCCGCAGCCGGCGCGCTTTCTCCCCGCGAGTACCACCTGGCGCATGAGCCGCATCCCGAGAACGGCACGGCACTGGGGTTCTGGCTGTACCTGATGAGCGACTGCCTCATCTTTGCAGCCCTGTTCGCGACCTATGGCGTATTGGGCCGCAGCTATGCCGCAGGCCCCAATGGCGCGGAGCTGTTTGACCTAACCCTGGTCGCCATTAACACCGGCTTCCTGCTGCTGTCGTCCATCACCTTCGGCTTTGCCATGTTGCGCAAGCAGCTAGGGGATGTAAAGGGCACGCTACTCTGGCTGGCAGTGACCGGTTTCTTCGGACTGTGCTTTTTGGCGCTGGAGTTGTACGAGTTCCACCACTTGATCCAGGAGGGTGCGGGCCCCCAGCGCAGTGCCTTCCTCTCCGCGTTCTTCGCGCTGGTTGGTACCCACGGGCTGCACGTTACCTTCGGTCTGGTCTGGCTGGTCGTGCTGATGCTCCAGATAAACAAGCACGGCATCACCACCGAAAACAATCGCCGCCTGATGTGCCTTTCCATGTTCTGGCACTTTCTGGATGTGGTCTGGATCGGCGTTTTCACCTTTGTGTACCTGATGGGAGTGCTGTAAATGAGCGCACATAACTCACACACCTCACATGCCCATGACGCGGCCGACGGGCACGATGCGCATCACTCGGCCAATGAGCCTCACAGCACCTTTTCCGGCTACATGACTGGCTTTGTGCTTTCCATCATCCTCACCGCCATCCCCTTCTGGCTGGTCATGGCCAAAGTGATAGACAACCGCACCACCGCCGTACTGGTGCTGGGCGCATTTGCGGTAGTCCAGATCTTGGTTCACATGGTGTACTTCCTGCACATGAACGGCAAGATCGAAGGCGGCTGGACCCTGCTGTCCACCATCTTCACCGTGGTGTTTGTGGCCATTGCGATCAGCGGCACCCTTTGGGTTATGTTCCATATGAACGCCAATATGATGCCTTCGCACACGGTCTTACCTGCAGTTCAGGAATCCAGCACACAGCCTGGTGCAGCACCAAAAGCAGCCCCTTGACCATCAAGGGTAACGCTGTGACGGACTCCGAGCCTGTGCTCAAGCGCGCCCATGTCCGCTGGAAATGGGTGGCACTCGCCTTGGTGGGTATGGGTCTGTTTGCGGGCTTTGTGGGGCTTGGAGTCTGGCAACTGCAACGCCTTGCCTGGAAACAGGACCTCATTGATCGCGTTGGCCAGCGCCTCACGGCCCCGGCAAGTGACCTGCCTACACCCGAGGAATGGCCAGAGCTTCAGGCACAAGACTTCGAGTACCGCCATGTACGGGTACAAGGTAACTGGCTCCACCGCCACACGGTCCTGACCCAAGCGACCACAGTCTTGGGTCAAGGTTTTTGGGTCATCACTCCGCTCCAGCAAGTTGATGGCTCTGCGGTACTTGTCAACCGGGGCTTTATTCCCGCCCAGCAACGCAACCAATGGTTGCACGCGCCCTCGGCGCCCGCTGATTCTGGCAAGCTGGTAGTCATCCAGGGCCTGATGCGCCAAACGGAGCCCAAAGGCGGCTTTTTGCGACGCAATGATCCGCAAAACCAAAAGTGGTATTCCCGCGATGTGGCCGCCATCGCTGCAGCCCAGCAGCTGCCACTCACTGCACCATTTTTCGTGGATGTCGGCTTGCCCGATGTCACTTTGCACGCTTACGCGGAATCCCAACCTGCCAGCATCGGCCCATGGCCCCGCGAGGGCCTGACCATCGTTCGCTTCAGCAACAGCCATAAAGTCTATGCCTTGACCTGGTTCGCATTGGCCATCATGGTCGTGGGCGCAGGGGTGTTGGTGACTCGCTACGAGCGCCGCTTACGCTCAGCGCACCACAATTCCGGCCATGGACACCCGCAATAAAGGCCCTGCCATCCCACAGCCTGCCAAGCTCCGGCTGGCGGACGCCGCTGCCGGACTGAAGAACCTGCATCAACTGATCCAGCTCCGATGGATTGCAGTTGTCGGGCAGTTGCTCACGATTGAGGCCACACACTACAGCTTCGGGTTACCCCTGCCTTTGGAGCTCATGCTATCGATTGTGGGCGGATTGGTGCTATTCAATTTGGCTTGCCTTTTGCGCTGGCGGGCCCGAACCCCCGTACGCGAGGTAGAACTGTTTATCAGCCTACTGGTAGACGTAGCCGCCCTCACCGCCCAGCTGTACCTGAGTGGCGGCATCAGCAATCCGTTTGTGTATCTTTACCTGCTGCAGATTGCCGTGGGCGCCATGCTTTTGCGTGGCGGCTATATCGGATCCATCGTCGTGGCGGCGTCAGTCTGTGTTGCGCTACTGGCCCAACACAGCATCCCTCTACCACTGGCCCCCAATCTTCATGAAGGCCTGCGTAGCCCATACGTGATGGGCCTACTGGTCTGCTTTCTGCTCAACGCCATCCTGCTGGTGATCTTTATCACGCGGATCAACCACAATTTACGGCGGCGTGATGCACGCTTGGCCGCCGTACGCCAGCGCGCCACCGAAGAAGAACACATTGTGCGTATGGGCTTGCTTGCATCCGGCGCCGCCCACGAACTGGGCACGCCACTGGCCACACTCGCGGTCATCCTGGGTGACTGGAAGCACATGCCGAAACTCATGCGTGACTCCTCCCTCAAAGGCGATATTGCCGAGATGGAAGCCCAAGTCCAACGCTGCAAAAGCATTGTGAGCGGCATTCTGCTGTCGGCTGGCGAGACCCGCGGCGAGCACTCCAGCCAGACCACCGTACGCGCGTTTCTGGACAACCTGGTCAAAGAGTGGCGGGGCACGCGCTCGGTTGACACCTTTCTGTATGACAACCAGGTGGACGAAAACACTGCCATGGTGGCTGACACCACCCTGGAGCAAATGGTGTTCAACGTGCTGGATAACGCACGGGATGCCTCCCCGCATTGGGTCAGTCTGGAAGCCCACCGGGATGGTGATGCCCTGCACATCGTGGTGACCGACCGCGGCCCGGGCTTTACGCCGGAGGTGCTGAGCCACATCGGCGTGCCTTACCAGTCCACCAAAGGACGTCCGGGCGGCGGACTGGGGCTATTTCTGTCCATGAATGTCGCACGCACTTTGGGGGGAAGCCTGAGTGCAGAAAATAGGGAGAACGGTGGCGCCACAGTCACCATCACCCTGTCCCTGACTGCCATTTCCTTGCCGGAACCAGAAAAGAACAACCCCCATGGACACTGAACGCCTGCTGCTGATCGTCGAAGATGACGAGGCATTTGCCCGCACCCTCTCCCGCTCATTTGAGCGGCGTGGCTACCGGGTGTTGCATGCCGATAGCTTGCCCGAAGTGGAGGCACTGCTGCTGGCCCATACCCCCGCGTACGCGGTGGTCGACCTCAAACTCAAAGGTGAGGCCAGTGGACTGGCCTGCGTGCGCCTGCTCCATGCCCACAGCGAAGCCATGCGCATCGTAGTGCTCACCGGTTTTGCGAGCATTGCCACTGCGGTGGAAGCCATCAAACTGGGCGCCAGCCACTACCTGGCCAAGCCCTCCAACACGGATGATATTGAGGCCGCCTTCGGCCTCGAAGAGGGAAATGCGGAGGTGGCGCTCACCAACCGCTCCAGCTCCATCAAGACCCTGGAGTGGGAACGCATCCACCAGGTGCTGGCTGAGAGTGACTTCAACATTTCCGAAGCGGCTCGCCGCCTTGGCATGCACCGCCGCACGCTGAGCCGCAAACTCGACAAGCAGCGGGTGTGAGGCTCATCCAAGCATAAAAAAGCCGCGCAGCCCTTACAGAATATGCGCGGCAAGCTACAAAATTTGAAGCAATTTTCGTCAGACGCGTGGCACAGGGGTGCCGGAGTTCACACACAAGGCCATGTTGAGCGCCTTGACTGCGGTCTTGTAGTCGCCGCGCTCGATCACGAACTGCATGTTCACTTGGCGCAAGGTTTGCGACACGCAGTTCACGTTGACTTGCGCGTCCGCCAGTGCTTGGGCTGCCTTGGCCAGCACGCCGGGAATGCCGATGTTGGAGCCGATGGTGCACACAATAGCGCTAGGCTTGACGGTGACCACCTGGTACAGCTGCTCCAGTTCGGCCACGAGTGCGTCAGTTACTTGGTTGTCCCACACCAAGTGGGCAATCGAGTTGGCGTTGGTGGCCTTCAGGATGTAGCTGATGTCGTGCTTGCAGAAGACCTGCATCAAGCTGGCATCAAAGCCGACGGTGCCCACCATGCTGGGGTCGTGAATCTCGATCAAGGTGACCTTGTCGGTACCGGTCACGATTTCCACACGGGCCCGCTCGCCCACAAAGTCCTTGGTGATGAGGGTGCCCGGGTGGTCCGGCTCAAAGGTATTCTTCAGGCGGATAGGGATGCCGGCCAACTCCATGGGTTTGGCAGCCTTGGGGTGGATAGCTTCCATGCCCACGTCAGCCAACTGGTCAGCCACGTCGTAATTGGTGGCGCCCACCACGATGGCGTTTTCCAGCCCCACCAGGTTGGGGTCAGCAGATGACAGGTGGAATTCCTTGTGAATCACCGCTTCGGCGGGGCGTACTTCCACCGCGATCTTGCTGAAGGTGACCTCGGAGTAGCCACGGTCGAACTCGCGCATGATGCCTTCGGTGCCCTTGGTGTAGCCGGTGGCCACGATCACGCTATTGGCTAGGTCCAGATCCTTAAAACTATTGGCAATGCGCTCGTCAATCGTCCATGCCTCGTTGTCATCAAACCCAGCCAGGTCCATCAGGGTGGCGTTCACACCATTCGCCTTGAGAATTTCCACCGAGTTGAATGCGCTGTGCGACTCGCCGATAGACGCCAGCACTTCGCGCGCCGCCAAGAGCACGTCCTTGCGGCTCAGATAACCGCTCGCCAGCACATGGTGCATGGCACCCAGATATTCGCGGGCTTGGGCAATGCGATGGTCGATAAAGGCGTCGGCCACGGCCAGTGGCAAACCGATGTCGGCATAGCCGGCGTTCAGTTTTTTCAGGCTGGCAGCCAAACCGGTCAGAGCGTCCTGGTAGCCCTTGCCTTCGGCAAACAGGGCGTAAATGCCGCGCTCGCCCGTCTTTTTGTGTTCCAGCAACTGGTTGGTCACGCCGGAATAGGCGGACACCACGTAAATGCGGCCGTAAATGCGTTGGGGATCATGCAGAACGATGTGGCGCAGCACATCACCAAAAGCGGTCATCGAGGTGCCGCCGATTTTCTCGACAGAGATCTTGGAAGAATTAACGTCTGACATGGACAAGCAAGAGAAGAAGCAAAAATTGAAAAAGCGGCCGGAATTATCTGCACCCCAGAAGGAAGGGCAAAAAACCCTGTATTTTCCACCACTTTGAACTATCACTTGAAGTGCCCCGAAAAACCGGCCACCAAAGCAATACAGACAGCCACAGACTAATGAACTATTTCCCCTGCTGAACCACGATGCCCGACACTGCACACGCGATTGCGCCCGGAAGACTTCGCCTGATAAAGAGCGCTATCTGCGCGTGCAATCGTTTCATCCAAGCTTTCGTGTGATTGCCAATGTGCCACACCGACGCTGATCGTGGTCCGTATGACTTGCGACTCGTGGCACACCTTGGCCCCCTCTACGGCAACGCGTAAGCGTTCTGCCAGAGCCAGGCCTTCCTTCGGGTCTGCCATAGCCAACACGGTAATCCCCCCGATAAACCAAAGGCCCGAGAAGTAGAATTTTCCAAGAAGGAAGTTTTACGTGAAGAAGTCAAGATTTACGGACAGCCAGATCATGGCTGCGCTCAGACGTGTTGAGGCCGGCCTGCCGGTGCCAGAGATCTGCCGGGAACTGGGCATCAGCACAGCGACCTTTTACAAGTGGCGCGCCAAGTTCGGCGGCATGGACACCTCCATGTTGGCCCGCATGAAGGAACTTGAAGACGAGAACCGACGCCTCAAAAAGATGTATTTAGAGGAGAAGCTCAAGTCCGAGATCGTTGCCGAGGCACTTGCAAAAAAGTGGTGAGGCCGTCTTGCAGACGCGAGATGGCCAAGTATGCAATGGAGCAGCGCAGCATCCCAATACGTCTGGCTTGCAGCGCGTTTATGGTCAGCGTGAAGCCACCTCGACTTCCTGAACCAGTCAGAAGTAGAGGTTGGGGAATTGTTTCACACGGTACTCAACCGGAGGGATTGAGCCCAATGCTTCATGTGGACGATGGTGGTTATAGCGGTGCAGCCAGTCTGCAGTCATGTC